>NZ_JACZDX010000001.1:0-1636901 GCF_015903925.1 Fictibacillus sp. 23RED33
GCATAACGTTTGGAAACGTCGTATCTAGTTTTGAGAGAACATCTCTCAATATAATTTGGTTCAGTGATGATGGCAAAGAGGTCACACCCGTTCCCATACCGAACACGGAAGTTAAGCTCTTTAGCGCCGATGGTAGTTGGGGGTTTCCCCCTGTTAGAGTAGGACGTCGCTGAGCCAATACATATTCCACAGTAGCTCAGTGGTAGAGCTATCGGCTGTTAACCGATCGGTCGTAGGTTCGAGTCCTACCTGTGGAGCCATATTGGAGAGCTGTCCGAGAGGTCGAAGGAGCACGATTGGAAATCGTGTATACGGTCAACCCCGTATCAAGGGTTCGAATCCCTTGCTCTCCGCCAGATACATACTCTCTAGCTCAAAAATCTGGCCCGTTGGTCAAGCGGTTAAGACACCGCCCTTTCACGGCGGTAACACGGGTTCGAATCCCGTACGGGTCACCACTTATACATAACGATTTTAAATATGGAGGATTAGCTCAGCTGGGAGAGCACCTGCCTTACAAGCAGGGGGTCGGCGGTTCGAACCCGTCATCCTCCACCATAAACTTTTATATCATATTTATATCATCGCGGGGTGGAGCAGTCTGGTAGCTCGTCGGGCTCATAACCCGAAGGTCGCAGGTTCAAATCCTGTCCCCGCAACCAATTTTATTTCATGATCAAAGTCGAGATTACTTCTTGACCATGAAATATCAGTAGCGCCCATAAGGTGCAACCAATTTTATTTCATGTAATGGACTCGTGGTGTAGTGGTTAACATGCCTGCCTGTCACGCAGGAGATCGCCGGTTCGACCCCGGTCGGGTCCGCCATTTTTATTTAAACGGTGGCTTTACAACACCAAGAATTTTTTCTTGGCTCGATAGCTCAGTCGGTAGAGCAGAGGACTGAAAATCCTCGTGTCGGCGGTTCGATTCCGTCTCGAGCCACCATTTTTTTTTGCCGGTTTAGCTCAATTGGTAGAGCAACTGACTTGTAATCAGTAGGTTGGGGGTTCAAGTCCTCTAGCCGGCACCAGTTTTTTCTTCCTGAATTGGAACAAAAAACTTATTGAAAAACAGGGTGATTATGTTTTATAATAAAACCTGTCTTCATTCGTGGAGGGGTAGCGAAGTGGCTAAACGCGGCGGACTGTAAATCCGCTCCCTCCGGGTTCGGCGGTTCGAATCCGTCCCCCTCCACCATCTTTTATTCCTTATATAGGGGCATAGTTTAAAGGTAGAACGAAGGTCTCCAAAACCTTTGGTGTGGGTTCGATTCCTACTGCCCCTGCCAATTTTAATACTGTGGCGGTCGTGGCGAAGTGGTTAACGCATCGGATTGTGGTTCCGACATTCGGGGGTTCGATTCCCCTCGTCCGCCCCATTTAAATTTTGGGCTATAGCCAAGCGGTAAGGCATCGCACTTTGACTGCGACATGCGTTGGTTCGAATCCAGCTAGCCCAGCCATTTTTATTTTTATAACATAAGATGATTTTAACAACATATTATAAGTTAATTAAATGTTTGCGGAAGTAGTTCAGTGGTAGAATACAACCTTGCCAAGGTTGGGGTCGCGGGTTCGAATCCCGTCTTCCGCTCCATTTTTGTTTTCTGGCGGCATAGCCAAGTGGTAAGGCACGGGTCTGCAAAACCCTTATCCCCCGGTTCGAATCCGGGTGCCGCCTCCATAATTCCAATTCAAAAAGATTCAAATGCCGGTGTGGCGGAATTGGCAGACGCGCACGACTCAAAATCGTGTTCCTTCTGGAGTGTCGGTTCGACCCCGACCACCGGTACCATTTTACTTAACTTAACATTTAAACTTAAGACTTCTCACCTTTGTGGGGAGTTTTTTTATTTGCTTTTAAATTTTATACTTCAATTAACGATGAATATATTCAAGTTACGAAAGGGTACTGATCAATGAGAGATTCCTTCAATAAAATGAAAAATGATCTAGGCATTATTTTAAATGATGTTCAAAAGAATGCTGTTATGAAGACAGAAGGACCCCTTCTATTACTTGCTTCACCTGGTTCTGGAAAAACAACCACAGTCATTATGAGAATCGGTTATTTAATTATGGAAAAAGGAATACATCCTTCTCGTATAAAGGCTGTTACGTTCAGTAAGGCGTCAGCCAATGATATGAAAGAGCGTTTCGCAAAATTTTATCCTGATCTCCCTTCTGTGGACTTTTCGACCATTCATAGCTTTGCTTTTGAGGTAGTCAGGAATCATTATAGAAAGTTGGGTATCCCTTTTACAATTATAGAGGGTGATCACGATTCAGATGAAAAAGCAGGATCGAGAGGAAACTTTCAATACAACAAAAAACTTATGCTGAGGCATTTATTTAAGTCTGTTGTAGGGGAGAACATAACCGAGGATCAAATGGATGAGCTGACTACCTATATCAGTTACATTAAAAATAAGGTGATACCTATCGAACGGTGGTCAGAGGTTTCTTGTGATGTTTCGCAGGCTGAAGAGATATTTAAACAATATGAAGAACTCAAGCGTTCTGATCCGCATCATGTATTGTTAGACTTTGATGATATGCTCACGATGAGTAACGACATATTAGAAAAGGATAAGAACTTGCTAAGTCATTATCAAAACAGATACGACTATTTCTTAACCGATGAAAGCCAGGATACGTCGCTTGTGCAGCATTCCATTATAGAAAAAATGGTTTCTACTCATAGAAATTTATGTGTTGTGGCCGATGATGACCAATCCATCTATAGCTGGAGAGGTGCTGAGCCTTCCTATTTACTTAAATTTAAGGAAAAGTACAGTGATGCTTCTATTTTGTTTATGGAGCAGAACTATCGCTCATCTGAGGATATCGTTAACGTTGCTAATTCGTTCATTAAAAGAAATAAAAATAGATATGAAAAAAATATGTTCACTCAAAATCCTTCGCAGCAACCGATTGAAGTGAAACATCTCGTGAATTTTAAGGAACAATCAAAATACTTGGTCCAGGAACTTAATGACGATGTTCATCTAAAAGAAATCGCCATCTTATATCGAAATAATTCGTCATCCATTGGTTTGATGAATGATTTTGATCGTGCAGGAATTCCTTTTTATATGAAAGATGCCGATAATCGTTTCTTTTCACATTGGGTGGTTCAGGATATATTGAATTTTATGCGTATGGCCTTTACCGATAAGCGGCCAGACATTTTAGAAAAAATTCATTTGAAGTTTAATGGTTATATAACCAAGCAACAGATGCTAGCTTTAAAGCAATTGAACAATAACGATTCTGTATTTGATAATCTGCTAAATCATGTGAAATTGCAGGAGTATCAAGTTAAACTTCTGAAGACAAGTAAAGAAACGTTTAAAGAAATGAAAGATATGAAGCCTCTTGGAGCTATACGGGTGATCAGAGATGGTTTAGGTTACGATAAGGCAATTGAAAAGATCAGTAAGAGCCTTGGCTTTCGAATGGATTATTTAGTGGGCATCTTAAACACACTAGAAGAAATTGCAACAGATCTTGAGAGCCTTCAGGATTTTGCTGAACGCTTAAAACACCTCGAAGTTGTTTTGAAGACAGCAAAAAAGAAGAAGGGACATGAAGCCATAACACTTTCTACTTTTCATAGTGCTAAAGGGCTCGAATTTGAGAAAGTGTATATGATTGATGTAGTGGATGGAATCATACCATCTAAAGAAGATCGCACGGACCATCTATTGTTAGAAGAAGCAGCTCGGTTATTTTACGTAGGGATGACTCGTGCCAAGAAACAATTAACCTTAGTTACGTATCCATATCGAGATGGGAAAAAAGTTGAAGAGTCTGTGTTTGTTACGGATGTAAAAAACATATTAGATCCGACAAGATTGATGAAATCTGAACCCATAAAAAAGCAAGTGAAAAAGATAAATGGAGTTCCTTACAATCCGAATAGTATTAAAAAGAAGGAAGAATTACAAGTTGGTCTCACCATTACTCACCGTGTATTTGGACCTGGAGAAATAACTGAGCTCAGTGAAGAATTCGTGACGTTAACCTTTCAATCCAAAGAAAAGAAATTATCAATCAGCACCTGTTTAGATATGGGACTATTAGAGCCGTTGATTCACACTTAATATACATTTTTTTATCTAACCTTACATTATAACAGGACTTACTACCTTAATATTATTTAATATTTTACAATTTTCTGATAAATAAGAAGGATTTATTCTTGTCTCTTTCGAATAATACATTCTAGTAGAAGTGAATACCTGTTCATTTTTACAGAATGTATTTATTTTTGGGGAGAACGGGGGTAAAGGGATGAACGCTTTTCGTTTGTTTATGGCAGAAATGGCGAAGTTGGCAGGTAAAAAGGGTCTGCTGATCTCAGTCATTGCCGCGTTGCTTGTACCGGTCGTCTATGGTGGTATACTTCTGTCACCAAAATGGGGACCGTATGACAACTTGTCGAACTTACCTGTTGCGGTAGTCAACAAGGACAAGGGTGCATTATCGGACGATGAACCGATCAATGTAGGGAAGGATCTAGTAGCAGATTTAAAGAAAGGAAAAGATCTCGGGTGGGAATTTGTAAGTGCTGAGGAGGCTAAAGAAGGTCTTGATAGTCTGGAATATTATATGGTTATCGAGATTCCTGAGGATTTCTCACAAAGAGTAACAACCGTTTTAAGCGATAATCCAGAAAAGCTTCAACTTACGTATATCCAAAACGAAGGGTTAAACTTCATGGCAGCACAAGTGACAAGAAGTGCTACTGAAAAGCTAAGAGAAAAACTAGGGGATAAAATTACAGAAAAGTATGCGAACAATATGTTTGCCAGTCTCGGTGATGTATCTGAAGGATTTCAATCAGCTGCAGATGGATCTGCAAAATTAAATACGGGGATGACAGATCTTCGTGATGGAACGAACACACTTTTGCAATCGCTTACAAATAAAGCTGCTGACATTTCAAAGCTAGCAAGTGGAGCAAAAGAACTTCAAAATGGTGTCGGACAAATGGCAAGTTCTCTTTCAGCGAAACAGCCGGATATTAGTAAACTAGCTAACGGTTCATCGCAACTAAGTGCTGGTACGAAAGAACTGCTTTCGTCCCTTCAATCTAAGTCGGGTGATATTTCGAAGCTCGCGGCAGGTTCAGCTGCAGCAAATGAAGGAACAGGACTTTTATTACAAAATTTAAAAGATAAACAATCAGGAGTTGAAGACTTAGCGGCAGGTGCGCGACAACTTGGAGACAGCATACCGCAACTAAAAGCAGGAACCACGGGAATCTTAACAGGGCTAAAAGGTGTTCAAACAGCGATAAAGAATGAAATCGCTCCCGGAACACAACAGATCTCACAAGGTGTGGCTCAAGTGGCAGATGAATCTGCAAAGCTAGGTGCGGGGCTGCAAGGATTATCAAGTGATCTAAAGGCATACTTAGAGCAACACCCTGAACTTGCAAATGATTCAGCTTTCATGACAATCTATGGTAAGAGTCAGGCTATTACGGCAGCTGCTACTGATCCTGCAAAAGCACAAAAACTCCAGGTGCTAAGTCAAGGAGCTGCAAAAATAGCAGGAGCCTTCACGACAAATGCTGAACCTAATCCAAAGTCTGTGGCTGATGGGGTAAATCAGCTAGTGGCCGGCCAAACGTCAGTGGATAACGGGGTTGCGACATTAAGTCAAAAGGTGCCTCTGCTTCAACAAGGGACAGCGTCTATCGAGAGTGGCTGGAACACGATGGTAGGTAAGGTAGGAGAGCTGCACGCAGGAACTTCGCAGATTGCAGCAGGAAACCAATCGGTCAACACAGGTTGGACATCTCTTACGAATGGAGCATCACAGCTTAATGATGGTGCAACTCAAGTATCAGCTGGTAACTCTTCTGTTGAAAAAGGTTGGCGTGATCTGACATCCGGTGCAACAAAGATTAACGCTGGTATGTCACAAGTAAGTGATGGAAATGCAACAGTTGAAAAAGGCTGGGGCGACTTAACGGAAGGTGTTACAAAATTAAATGATGGTGCAGGGAAATTAAATGATGGTAGTAACGAGCTATCATCTGGCCTTAAGGATGGTGCCGAAAAAACAGGAGCGATTAAAGCGGCAAATGATAAGAATTTGAGCATGTTTTCTTCTCCTGTTGAATTGAAGAGTGAAACGGTTAATAAATATCCACTCTATCGTGATTCAACAGCTCCTTATGTTCTTTCATTAGCATTGTTTGTGGGCATCTTAATCATGTCTATGTTCATCAACTTTAAGAAGCCTGAAGGAATTTCAGCATTCTCTTGGTTTGGTGCTAAATTCATGAACCTAGGTGCACTTGCTGTTGTACAGGCATTACTTCTTTCGACAGTCGTTTTACTTGTCTTAAATGTGAAGACTGGAAACCCACTGGGCTTTATAACTTTTGCGGTTTTTGTAAGTTTAGTATTCACAGGAATTGTCTTATTGTTTGCGTCGTTAGGAAACATCGGACGTTTTATTGCGTTCGCTTTAGTGATCTTACAGCTTTCAACGACGGGTGCTAACTTGCCGATCGATATGCTGCCAGAGAACCTGCGTGCATTAAGTGAATTCTTGCCGTTCACGTATTCAATAGCAGGGTTTAAAGCATTGATCTCATTAGATAGCACAAGTTCTGCTTTTTCAAATGTGGGTGTGTTGTTCATCTATCTATTAAGTTTTAGTTTATTGTCGATCGCAGTCTATATGTTTTCAAAAACAAAAAACCAACCGAAAAATCTAGATTTAGCTGGCTGATAATCATTTCATAGTGTAATAAAAAGTTCCTGGCACACTTTGCCGGGAACTTTTTTTTGAATCTTCTTCTTGTACACTGAATATGTAGGTGTAAAGGAGGTTATTTCTCTGATGTATAGAGACCGGCGTGCCACAGTCTGCCTGATTTTAATTACCGTCTCCTTCGTTTCAATCCTCTTTATTACGGCTGATATTTTTCACTACATGCATATGATTAATGGGCTGATGATTAGGCTTTTTGAATCTTTTCGCTTGTTAGTGGTCATGATCATCCTTTTTGTATTTTCTATACTTGTATTATTTCGATATTTATAGATAGGATAATATTCCCCTTTTTTAAGGGGTTTTTATTTTTATGAAAAAGCATATTGTTTTTTCAAGAAAATAAAATAGTTCCAAAGCCATACATATCTCATCATAAGGGGGAGATTTTATGAAGTGGGAATTATCGATGTTCAAGAAGAAGTGGGTCTACTTTAGCTTAATGGCGCTGGTTTTAGTAGCAATTACCGCTTTTTCAGCACACGCAATAGGTTACAACAAAGCTTCTGTTCTTCTCAAAGATAAAAAAGTTGTAGCAGGTGAAATTGATGGTGAGATCAAAGAATGGAAGAAAGAGTTAGAAAGTATAGAAGAAAACGTTGAAGCGATGGAAGAAGAGGAAAGCAGTAAACAAGCTGATTTGGAGGGGCTTCAAATACGGTTTGATGAAGTTAATGAGATGGTAGGCCAAAAAGAAGCGATTCAAAAAGAAGTGGATGAGTTAGGTACTCAAGTAAATGCAAAGAAAGATGAATTGAAAAAACTTAGCGGGGAGATCGCAAATAAACAAAATGAACTTGATACATTAAATAAAGGCATTCTAATTAAGAAGAAGGAGCCACGAACATTAGTAGCCGGCGTTTTTATAGTGGGTAAAGACATAGCTCCAGGGAGATATAAAGTAGAACCAGTGAATGGGTTTGGAAATTACTTTGTGAACGGGGGAAGTAAAGTCAATATCATCTTAGGAAGAGGGGATGACCTGTTTCTGCCTGAATATGTGTTTGAATTGGATGAAGGGGACGAGATTGAAGCAACATTGTCCGTGAGATATACGTTAGTAGAGTAATAAAAATATTTAGGCAGGTGAATTTTTTAAAGAAAGTTAAAAGAACTTGTCATAAATGTCCTACTTGTTGCTTATATATAGAACAAGTTAGTTGTAGGTTTTAATGCAGGGCTTCGTTGATCCAATGAAGCCCTGCATTTTTTTGTTTTATAAAGCGCAATTATTATATATTGAGAAGTTTGCCTATTTTATTGAAACTTTTACACGATATATTCACCAATTTCCCCATTATATTGACGAGTTTGTATGCTATATCGACGAGTCTACATCATTCGACATCAGCTGTATTTAATAATAAATTGTAGCCAAATGAGCTTTTTGTATTTAAACAACTGTTTAAATCACCTGAATCTCAGCATTCCCACCATTCACTTGAGTGAACATCTTGGCCATAGATTCCAAGAGTTCTTGAGCTTCACTCTTATCCATAGATGGCTGCAGGTACACGATATGCAGTGCATTCTTAACACTCTCATCCACCATCGTGCGTTTAGAATCAACGATTGGGCTTCCAAAGGCACCAACCTCGTCTTTAGACAGTAACTTACCTTCCATATTCATCTCACGTCCGTTTAATCCTTCATAGGTATCTTCAGCGTCACCAAGATCAATCTGCACGTCACCTTGAATCTTATCTAGGTTATAAAGACCGATCGGTATACAAAATCGAATAGAGAAGAAGTTGTTTACATCGACGCCAGAGTTGATCGGGGGTAGGTCCTTGCCGCTTAACACCCGTCGCAACAATGCTTCTGAAGCGGGACGATATCGGGAAGGATCAATTCCTAATGACTTGAACACTTTTCGATATTCTGCGACACCAGGGTAATCGGCAGCATTTTTTTCTTCAAGTCGCAAGGATTCTGTAAATAGCTGGAACCTGCCTTTAATCATTTGCGGTGATTCGCTAATCGCGATATTATGGTATGTAATTGTGCCTATTTTAAAATTCGGGACAAGTTCGTTTAGTTTAGGATTAATTGTGATCATCATGTAACCCCGTTTCTTATTTATGTAATTGTAGTTTATCATAATTGTGGAAAATAAATGTAAAGGAGGGATATGCGTGACAAGTGCCCAGTTGAAGGAAGAGATTGTTGCATATAGTAAAGAAATCGGAATCGACAAAATTGGTTTTGCACATGCTGATGTATTTGCTGAGCTCAAAGAACGTCTCCGATTACAGCAAGACCTTAACTATCAATCAGGATTCGAAGAAAGTGATATAGAAAAAAGAACAGAGCCTGATCGGCTTTTGTCGGGAGCTTCCAGTATTATTTCGATCGCTCTTGCATATCCCTCCAAGATGAAAGATGCTCCCAGAAGTGTTCGAGGAGAGCGGAGAGGAATTTTTTGCAGAGCATCATGGGGTAAAGATTACCACCATATATTAAGAGAAAAGCTCTCATTACTAGAAGCTTTTATTATAGAAAAAATTCCAGGTGCCACTGTGAAATCGATGGTAGATACAGGAGAACTGTCTGATCGTGCTGTAGCTGAAAGGGCGGGGATCGGATGGAGTGCCAAAAACTGTGCGATCATGTCTCCGGAGTTTGGTTCTTATATGTATCTCGGAGAAATGATTACAAACATCTCGTTTCCTGCAGACACTCCAATGGAAGATCAGTGTGGTTCGTGTAACAAATGTGTCGATGCATGTCCGACTAATGCTCTTGTACAGGGAGGACAGCTTGATTCGTCTAAATGTATTGCCTTTTTGACGCAAACGAAAGGATTCCTGCCTGATCAGTATAGAGATAAGCTCGGTAACCGTTTATATGGATGCGATACGTGTCAGACAGTTTGCCCTGAAAATAAGGGAAAAGATTTTCATCATCATGTGGAAATGGAACCTGACCCAGAGATTGCAAAACCTCTTTTAAAGCCATTGTTGTCGATGAGCAATAGAGAGTTCAAAGAAAAATTCGGCCATATTTCGGGTAGCTGGAGAGGGAAAAAGCCTATTCAGCGAAATGCGATTATCGCTTTAGCTCATTTTAAAGATGAAAGTGCAATTCCAGATTTAGTTACGTTGCTCCATACTGATCCTCGACCAGTAATAAGAGGAACTGCAGCATGGGCCATTGGTAAGATTAGCGGGAAAGATGCGGAATTGGAACTATTATCTGCAAAAGAGCGTGAAAAAGACGATTTGGTCACGTTAGAGATTGAAAAGGGACTGAAAATGGTCCGAAATCAAGAAATTTCGTAATCGCATATGTTTGAAGTGTCCGATATAGTAAGGTCAAGTAATGAAAAGAAGGGATAATTATGTGTCAGATTAAAACGTTACTCTATTACGAAGAAATGGAAAGCGTAATCGGACCGTTAACAATCATTGCAACAGAGAACGGAATCTGCCGTCTCGATTTTGGTTCAATGGAGGATAACCTTCCAACTTTACGTTCATGGATGGCGAAACATTTTATTAAGGGAGAACTTATACACTCTCCAGAACGATTGGATGATGCCGTTCAACAACTGCACGCTTACTTTGCAGGCAACCTGCATGAGTTTAGCGTGAACTATGATTTATTTGGTACCGCTTTTCAAAAAAAGGTATGGAACCAGCTTACGAGTATTCCTTATGGCGTAACTTGTTCGTATAAGGAAGTGGCTCAAGGCATTGGTGCACCTAAGGCTGTTCGAGCTGTAGGCAGCGCGAACAACCAGAATCCCGTACCTGTTTTTATTCCATGTCACCGAGTGATTGGAAGTAATGGAGCACTTGTAGGCTATGGTGGGGGATTAGATAAAAAAGAAATATTGTTATCGATCGAACAGAATAGCTGCAAGAAGACATCCTAGAGAGCCCTTAAAGGGTTCTTTTTTTTGATATCCCACTCATATGTTAGTAGAAGCAGGAGGGATGTCTGATGTGGATGGAAACACTTAAAGCTTATATCCAAAACCAATCTCAATGGATGATACATGCAGATGCAGACGGACGAGGTTACTTTTTACGAGAAGAACAAGAGAGCTTCATTCGAAAAAAACAAATGTATACCGATAGAAATGCGTTTATTGTAAACAATCAAACGAACGGAAGTGTCTTACGAACGACGGAGTCCGAAGATAAGGTTCAGGTAGATTATTTGGTGCATTATAGTTTCTTAATCAAACACGGGTTTGATTTCTATGTGGAAGAGATCTCTCAAGAGCGACGTGCTACTTTTCAAGATGGTGATATGAAAAGCGATGAACCTGTCAATGTGGAAGGAAACTACAGAGAGCTTCCGAAGATCGAGCGGGAGAACGAATCGATCGCACCAACGAAGGGCGGTTATGATAGACTTGCTGCTGTACGTTATGCAGAGAGATGGTGGAATACGTTTAATCCGGCTTATAAATCTTTTGAGAATGATTGCACGAACTATATTTCTCAAAGTCTTCATGCAGGTGGCATACCGATGACTTCTCAATCTATTAAATCGAAGGGCTGGTGGATGCGAAATAATTCTTGGAGCTATAGCTGGTCAGTAGCCAATGCGATGAGATGGTATTTGAGCGGCTCAAAATCTAGTCTTCAAGCACAAGAGAAATCTGCAGCGCATCTTCTATTGCCGGGAGACGTAATCTGTTATGACTTTGATGGAGATGGCCATTATCAACATACGACGATTGTGGTCGCAAAGGATCCTTCTGGAGAACCACTCGTAAATGCTCATACAACAAATAGCAGAATGAGATATTGGGGCTATGAAGATTCAACGGCGTACACAAAACGCATTCAATATAAATTTTTTCATATTCTTTAAGAAGAAGCTTGCCTTCAGAGAGTGATATTCCAAAAAAAGTGCTATAATAAGTACTTGTTGGAATATTGTTTTTGAGGTGAGCTTTTTGGCTATACATGTTGTTTTATTCGAACCGTTAATTCCTGCAAACACAGGAAACATCGCACGTACGTGTGCAGGAACTGGTGCACATCTGCATCTCATTCATCCACTTGGGTTTTCTTTAGAAGACAAATACTTAAAGCGTGCTGGCCTTGATTATTGGGAGCATGTAAAATTGTCTCATCATGATTCATTGGATGCTTTTTATAATGAATACCCAGACGGGGAGTTTTACTATATCACCAAATTCGGTGAACAGACGTACTCAAATTTCGATTACTCTGATTCAGAGAAGGATGTTTTCTTTGTTTTTGGAAAAGAAACGAAGGGACTTCCGCGTGAAGTGATTGATGCGAACATGGAAAGGTGTCTGCGTATTCCGATGAATGAACACATTCGTTCATTGAACCTATCGAATACGGCTGCGATCTTAATCTATGAAGCGCTGCGTCAACAAAGTTTTGGAGAGTTGAAATAAGCTTACTGTGAGCGGTTGATTTCCGTTTCAGGTGCTCGCTTTCCGTGGGGCAGGCGGTGAGCCACATTCGCAAGTTTCACTTATAAGTGTCTCACCTTTCTAGTTGCAGCGGCTAGCCCCTCGAGGTCAAAAGCTAAATGATCCAGAAGGCAAAGTGCGCCTTCCTTGCTCATTCACCTTTTGCTTGTCGGGGCTGAACGAGCCACTTCCACTTTTCGCACTGCCCGCCTGTCCCACAGGACAAGGAAGGCTACGGCAGCGACACATCGCACGAAGAAAATTTGAAGTTCAATTTTCGAGGAGTCTCCCACCTTACACTCCAATCAACTTGTCAATGATGTCTTACCTTTGAGAGAAAATAAAAAAACGTCCTGATGAAAAAGGGACGTTTTTACTTCCATATGTACATGGATTAGTTTTTTCCAGGACGATCGTTATAGCCTGCTGTAAAGATGGCAGTCAGGAAGGCGAGCATCACGAGTAGGATGAGGATAAAATCCATTTGAACTCCTCCTTTGAAAGTAGTATTATTCTTTCCAGTATCTTTCCTCATTATAAATGAAAACGGTTTTCATGGGAATGTATTTCTGCTGAAATTTAACAATTCGAGGGGATTCGTGCAAGTATAAATGAAGAAAAACGTATATATGACAGGGTATCTTCCCTTGTTTTCTATTATTCTGTTCAGTTCGGGGTTTGCCATTTACTTTGAAAGACTTTTTATCGATAAGCTTACATACTTTGGTGTGTACCAGGGGATGCAAGAATTATTTGAAGATCATGTGATTCACCTATCGATCGGCTTTTGTTTGTTTCTGTTGTTCTTTATGATATTTGCTGCTCTTAAGCTGCTGTCTGACACGTTAACGCACCTCAGTCTGTTCTTTTTTTCAAAAGATACGGAAGGAACACTGCTTCAGCAAGGAAAAGGGGGAAGCTGGTACTTTTTTGTTGGTGGTATGCTTGCGATCGCGCTGAACCATTCCGTGCTGCTGATAGGTGTCGTTTTTATAGTTTCATCTCTTTTGTATTTTTTTCAATTCTTATTGCGGATCAGTTCAAGTTTATCAACGATAGGTATCATGGGAATGGTATTTCTGCACTTATTCTTTTGGACAGGTTTCGGGCTGCTTGTTGTTTATACGGTTATGCGTTTGTATAATGCGTTCGTGGCAGCAATTACCTGAATGGTTATCTAGTTCGGAAATTGTAGTCTCGCGGAATTATCTCAAAAACTAGCGGGATAAATAAGATATCTCGGTGAATTACGCTAGATTACTTTTAAATACCATTTTATCAGTATACAAGTGCTAGCTAAAACCCTGCCACTATTGTAGTAACGGTTTTACTTATGAGGTGCAAACATTCAAATCACAGGGCAATCACAATGAAAATCACGACATTTTCTGCACCAAAAAAGGCTTAGAGAGTTTTCTCTCTTAAGCCTTTTTTACTTTATTTCATTATTCAACAATCGCTTCCAGTTTGTTGTGATAATACACCTTTATTTCTAACGTCTTCGTTCTAAAAATATTGGTGCCATATTTAGTAAGATAGAAGCAATTGTCAAAAACCATAATGCCCTTGCCATACCAGGTACTACATCCGATAAAGCTGCCCAATCTTCCGCTTTTACCCATCGAGATACATAACTGTAATCTGCACAAAGTGTTAATGCTGTAAATGATAATCCTAACGCCATAGCGAGCTTATAATCTTTACCTGATGCATACATATAAAGATTTATAAAAGTTACCACTATTGCAATAATCCCAAATATTACCCACATAACTACTCCTCCAACTATTTTTTATTTATAATGCATGCTTCATCTCAATTTTGATGTGCTTTTATCATAATATCTCGCCAAATCATGACTTCGGGAGACGCACTCTCAATAGACCGAAGACTGCTTGGTGTATCTCGTCCAACCCAAACGCCTGCTGTATAACGATCTGTCAGCCCGATAAACCAAAGGTCGCGCACGTTATTTGTTGTTCCTGTCTTCCCGCCAATGTACGTTGAACCCTTGAATCGAGCATCTCTTGCAGTTCCTGAAATCGTTACGGCTTGGAGCATCTCGCGCATCACGTTATTTGTTTTTTCACTCCACACAGAAACAGGTTGCTCTTTCCAAGCATATAACACCTTTCCGTTCTTATCTTTTACAGAAGTGATCAACCTAGGTTTTACATAAGTCCCATCAGAACTAAAAGCAGTATACGCACTTGTAAGTTCTAGCGGCGAAAAGCCTTTTGAAAATCCGCCAAGTGCACTTGCGAGCTGATAATCTTCTCTCGTTAAAGACGAAAAGTTAAATGGTTGCAAATAAGAAAACGCCTTATTTACTCCAGTTTTCCTTAGTGCTCGGACAGCCGCTGTGTTGATCGAACTCGCCATCGCTTTTTTTAAGGAGACTGTACCGTAAGATGCCCTTCCATAGTTGTTAGGACAATAGTTGCCTTCACAAATTCTTGCAGCAGAAATGGGCGAGTGTGATTTTGCGCCGAATACTTCAACATAGGGGGCGTAGACGAGAAGTGGTTTTATGGAAGAACCCGGCTGTCTTTTCGCTTGATGAGCTCGGTTAAATTCTTCCAACGCAACATTTTTTCCGCCAACTATAGAGACGATCTGTTTTGAAACATGATCGATAATCACGACAGATCCTTCTACATCGTTATAGGGCAACCTGCTATTCACAGCACGCACTGCTACTTTTTGCAGCTTAGGATCTAATGCAGTCTCAACGATAACACCGCTTGTTAATAGCTGATCTCGTTTTACCAGAAGCTCATCTGCTGTCAGCCCTTTATTAGCAGGAGCGGCCGCTAATAAACTTAGAAGTTCTTCTTTTACGTACCCTACAATTTCAGGATAAGGAACGACAGACTGTGAAACGTTTAATTTAATGTGTTGTTTAAGTGATGCTTCATAAGTTGCTTCTGTTATGTATCCTTGCTCCTTCATCTTCAATAAAATCCACTTTTGCCGTTTCAATGTGTTCTCAAAGTTTGTTAAAGGATTATACAATTTTGGATTGTTTGGAATGGCTGCAAGCAGTGCTGTTTCCGCTACGGAAAGTGAACCCACTGGCTTACTGAAGTAATATCGACTAGCCTTTTCAATACCATATACGCCATTTTGAAAATAGATCGAGTTGATATAAAGCTCTAAGATTCTCTCTTTCGATAATTGTTGTTCGATTCTGTAGGAGATTAAAAGCTCTTTTAATTTTCGGTCATATGTACGTTCGTGTGTTAGGAATAGATTGCGTGAGAGCTGCTGTGTGATCGTACTACCGCCCTGCTGAACAGATCCTGCTGTAGAATTCGTAATAAAAGCTCGGGCTATCGCTTTTCCATCGATTCCATGATGTTGTATAAAATCCTGGTCTTCCGTTGCGATGAAAGCTTGGCGCACAGGTGCAGGAATTTTGTTGTAATCAAGATAAATGCGGCTCTCATTACTCTTGAACTCATAAAGAAAATCACCGTTTCGATCGAGGAGGCGACTGTTTTCAGCTAGTTTCATATTCTCCACTTGAGCAAGTGAAGAAATCGCTTTTTGAAAAGGAATATAGTTTTCGTGTTCATTTCTTAAACCCATAAATGAAAAGAACACGATACTGAGCAATAGTAGCACTGTAACAAGGCCAAGCTTTTGATTCATAAGGCTTTCTCCGTTTCAAAACATAAGGATAAACATATTTTACCATGACTATGCAAATGGGGATTCCAACTTTTTTAAATAAAAATCGCTATACAAACAGAATGATTACGGACATCCCCGCATAGAGTAGATTAACACTTGATGGAGCCAATACAATCAAGGAGGTACTCATGGATATTTTATCAAGAATCCAACTGCATCGTGAAGAAGAACAGCGTTTAGCCTGGGAAGGTACCTTCGCTGAATACCTTGATATTTTACGAGATCGGCCATTTGTTGCCCAGTCTGCGCATTCAAGAGTATACAACATGATCAAAGATGCTGGCATTTCAGAAAAAAATGGTCAAAAGGTGTATCATTTTTTCAGCGATCAGATTTTTGGATTAGAAGAATCAATCGAACGACTTGTTGAAGAGTATTTTCATCCTGCTGCTAAACGCCTTGATGTTCGTAAACGTATTTTACTGTTGATGGGACCAGTATCCGGTGGTAAATCCACTTTAGTTACAATGCTTAAAAGAGGATTAGAGTCATACACAAAAACACCTGCGGGAGCAGTTTATGCGATCAAAGGTTGTCCGATGCACGAAGATCCACTGCATCTTATTCCACAGCACTTAAGAAAAGAGTTTTTTAATGATTATGGTATTCGAGTAGAGGGAAGTTTATCTCCTCTTAACACGATGAGGCTAGAACACGAATATGACAATCGCATTGAAGATGTTATGGTAGAGCGAGTATTCTTCTCAGAAGATAAGCGAACAGGGATCGGTACGTTCAGTCCCTCCGATCCAAAGTCACAGGATATCGCTGACTTAACGGGAAGTATCGATTTCTCGACGATTGCAGAGTATGGATCAGAATCAGATCCACGGGCGTATCGCTTTGATGGAGAACTGAACAAAGCTAACCGAGGAATGATGGAGTTTCAGGAAATGCTGAAGTGTGATGAAAAATTCTTATGGCATCTCCTCTCTCTTACGCAAGAAGGAAACTTTAAAGCAGGAAGATTTGCACTTATCTCAGCAGATGAATTAATTGTCGCGCATACGAACGAATCAGAATACAGGTCGTTTATCGCGAATAAGAAAAACGAAGCCCTGCACTCAAGGATTATCGTAATGGGCGTTCCGTATAATTTAAAAGTTTCAGAGGAAGAAAAGATTTACGCCAAGATGATTTCAGAGAGTGATATGTCTCATGTTCATATTGCGCCGCACGCATTAAGAGTGGCCGCAACATTCTCTGTGCTAACAAGATTGAAGGATTCGAAGAAACAAGGAATGGATCTTTTAAAGAAGATGCGGTTGTATGACGGTGAGATCGTAGAAGGATTCAACCATGTTGACCTTGAGGAACTGAAGAAAGAGTTTGCTGATGAAGGGATGTCTGGTATCGATCCGCGTTATGTTATCAACCGAATATCATCAGCGATCATTCGCAAAGAAACACCTTCTATCAACGCTTTAGATGTTCTGCGTTCATTAAAAGACGGGCTTGATCATCATGCATCCATATCAAAGGAAGATAAAGAGAGGTTTATTAACTTTATCTCGGCAGCTCGCAAAGAGTACGATGATATTGCGAAGAAAGAAGTTCAAAAAGCGTTCGTTTACTCGTACGAAGAGTCTGCGAAAACGCTTATGGACAATTATCTGGATAATGTGGAGGCGTATTGCAATAAAAATAAATTACGCGATCCGCTTACTGGTGAAGAGATGAGTCCTGATGAGAAATTAATGAGATCGATCGAAGAGCAGATCGGAATCTCTGAGAATGCGAAAAAAGCATTCCGTGAAGAAATTCTAATTAGAATCTCTGCTTATGCAAGAAAAGGAAAGAAATTTGACTATAATTCTCATGAGCGGTTAAGAGAAGCGATTCAAAAGAAATTATTCGCGGATCTTAAAGATGTTGTAAAAATCACTACATCATCCAAAACCCCTGATGAGTCACAACTGAAAAAGATTAATGAGGTCATCGCACGTCTAGTGGATGAACACGGCTATAATACAACTAGTGCCAACGAACTACTAAGATACGTAGGAAGTTTATTGAACCGATAAAATATCGAAACACACCCAGGACACGATTAAGGCTGTCAGGGTGTGTTTTTTTACAGAAATTTAGGGGAAACTAAACAAATTACAGAGTAGAGTTTACAATCGTATTTATGTTAAAAATAATTGAACTTGTATTTACTTACTTAAAAATGGTAAATTGATACTAATAAGCTAACTAAAGGAAGTGAGCCCGATGAGCTCGACTAAAAAAGAAAGAAACGGATTAATGGATTGGATAAAAGCAATTGGTGTTGCACTTATTCTAGCTATTATAATAAAAAAGTTTTTGATTGAGCAATATGTGGTTTACGGTGAGTCTATGATGCCGACCATCCAAAATGGAAACCGGCTGATCGTAAATAAGATAGGGTATGAAATAAGCCAGCCAGAACGATTTGATCTAATCGTCTTTAAGGCCAATCCTGAAGAGGATTATATTAAGCGAGTGATTGGTCTTCCAGGTGATCATATCGCATACCGAGACGACAAGTTATATATCAATAACAAACCTGTTGCAGAACCTTATTTAAAAGAATTTAAACGATTTGCTGGTAACCGGACACTCACAGGCAACTTTACATTAGAAGAGATTACAGGGCTAGATACGGTTCCAAAAGGAAAAATCTTTGTACTTGGTGATAACAGGCTTCACAGTATCGACAGCCGTCATATTGGTTTTGTTGAGATGTCTGATATCGTCGGTGAAGCTAATATTCGTTATTGGCCGATGGATGAGCTGAAAGTTTTTAATGGTTTTAAAAAGGAATAAATGGGGAAAAATTCAGTAAGAGGTGAATCCCTATGACAAAACAAAATAATGAACCTAAACGAAAAAATAGTTCAATGGCATCTAACTTTGAGGAAATGAAAGAACACGGAAAAGTGATGGAGCACGTTTCTACAAATGAGGAAGTCCGCAAAAGCGGGAAAACGCCCGACCCACAGCAACACGACAAGAAAGAATACAATAAATAAATTATCAAAACAAAGTCTTCTTTTCTTTTTTAGAAAAGAGGGCTTTTTTATCATGAAAGTTTAGCAATTCTAAGAAGTACGTGCATATGATAGTGTAACCAACCCTTTTTTTCTGATAATAGCGGATTGTTACAAGCAAGTTATGCCCCGGGTTGATCAAGAACAAGCAGCATTGACTCTTGCTGCTTTGGAGGGGGAAAACGATGAGCGAGCCGGAAAAGAACAATTTTGTTGTGTCTCAGGAAAACTGGTCCCTCCACCGAAAAGGATATCAAGATCATCAAAGGCATATGGAAAAAGTGCAGGAAGCCATTAAAAACAACTTGCCGGATTTGATAAGTGAAGAGAATATCATTTTATCCAACGGGCGTGATGTGATTAAGATTCCAATCCGTTCTATGGATGAATACAAAATCCGATACAACTACGACAAAAACAAGCACGTAGGCCAAGGTGATGGAGATAGTCAGGTGGGGGATGTAGTAGCCAGAGATGGACGTGCCGGACAGAGCGGGGCCGGAAAAGGCAAGGGACCTGCAGGCGACAAACCAGGTGTCGACTATGCAGAAGCAGAAGTATCTATCTTAGAGCTGGAAGAAATGCTGTTTAAAGAACTAGAATTGCCTAACCTCAAACAAAAAGAACAAGATCAGATCGTAATGGAAAAAATCGAATTTAATGATGTTCGCAAAAAAGGGCTCATGGGGAACGTGGATAAAAAGAGAACGATTCTAACTGCGTTCAAACGAAATGCTTTGATCGGAAAGCCGAGTGTTGCTCCTATCCATAATGATGACCTTCGCTTTAAAACATGGAACGAAGTCGTCAAACCTGAATCAAAAGCCGTCGTCCTCGCTATGATGGATACTTCAGGTTCGATGGGAATCTGGGAAAAGTACATGGCGAGAAGTTTCTTCTTTTGGATGACACGCTTTTTGCGATCGAAGTATGAGAAAGTAGAGATTGAATTTATCGCGCATCACACGGAGGCAAAAGTCGTGTCAGAGGAAGACTTTTTTAACAAAGGTGAAAGTGGAGGAACGATCTGTTCGTCTGCTTACCGCAAGGCGCTTGAGTTGATCGAGACGAAATATTCATCGAGTCGTTATAACATTTATCCGTTCCATTTCTCTGATGGAGATAACCTTACGAGTGATAATGCACGATGTGTAAAACTTGTTCAGCAAATTATGGAGCACTCTAACATGTTTGGATATGGTGAAGTGAACGCGTATAACCGGCATTCGACGTTGATGAGTGTGTATAAGAATATGGATAATCCGAAGTTTAGTCATTATATCCTAAAAGAAAAAGCTGATGTGTATCATGCTATGAAGAGCTTTTTTAAGAAGAATGAAGTGAACGCATAAGGCCAGTTGTATTCATTGATGTACTTGAAAGTGGTTGATCTCCGTTTCAGATGCTCGCTTTCCGCGGGGCAGGCGGTGAGCCCCTTGCCACTTTGTGCCTTTAAGGGTCTCACCTGACCGCTTGTCCTAGCCGAGAGTCTCGCATCTTACACTCCGATCAACTTGTCGATGAAGTAAAAAATTCGATAGCAGCATTCTTTTAGAAGAGAACATTATAGATATAATTCCAGACAATATTCAATTAGGAATGAGCTTTTAGAGAACGACTATTCATAAAAAACCAAATCGCCCGCATCCATGTATTGGATGGCGGGTTTTGTTGTTGAATTCAACATAATTACATATAACTAAGGTTACGCATTATGGACGAAAAAATGGATGTAAAGGGGTGTGAGATTTGAAGACCATTAACAAGTTTGCCGTTTTCTGTTTGAGCTTGATGCTCATGTTAACTATTGTTCCTCATAAAGCTCGAGCGGACTGGTTTGATCCGTTGACGATTCACTTTTTAGACGTTGGCCAAGCTGACTGTATTCTTATAAAAGCGCCAAACGGACAAACGATGTTAATTGATGGCGGAGATGAACATGACGGAGAGAAGATCATCTCTTATCTAGAAAAAGAAGGCGTTACGCATTTAGATATCGTTGTAGCTACTCATCCGCATCATGACCATATTGGTTCGCTGGATGATGTGATACGGGCGTTTCCAGTGAGTGTTTTGTATATGCCGAATCTTCCATACGACACAAAATATTATCATGACCTTTTTCGTGTGATCAACGAAAAGCAGATTCCGGTAGATCGGGCAAAAGCAGGTGTGAATTTTAAGATGGGCTTCTCTGTAAAAGTAGAGATGCTTGCTCCAAAGGGTTCGTATTATAAGCACATCAACGACTACTCAGCGGTGATAAAGATCAAACATGGCAAAAAGAATTTTCTTCTCATGGCAGATGCAGGTGCTGAAGAAGAAAAAGAGATTTTAAAACGTGGTGGCGTTAAAGCAGATGTAATTAAATTGGGTCACCATGGAGCTAATACGGGTACAACGATGGAATTTTTGAAAAAAGTAAAAGCAAAAACGGCAGTGATTTCGGTCGGAAGGAATAACCCTTATCAGTTTCCATCAAAAGAGGTATTGTATCGTTTAGACAATAGAAAGATGACAGTCTATCGGACAGATCAGCTCGGGGCGATCATCGCCACAAGCAATGGGAAGAAGATTATGTTTAGAACGAATGTCCTTCATTAAAATTCGGTTTTCTTGCGTCTTTTATAATTATTTAAGAAAATAGTATAAAACGCTTAAGATGGGATTGGTTAACCGTGATCAAGGCATTGATATTTGATTTTGATGGAACGATTCTAGATACGGAAACGCAACATTATAACGCGTTTCAAGAGTTGTATCAGGAACATGGAAGCGATCTACCGCTCGAAGTTTGGGGAGAATGCATCGGTACCCATTCTGATTTTAATCCTTACGAATATTTAGAGAGACAAATTGATCAAAAGCTTGATCATGATGTGCTAAGAGCAAAAAAGACGGAACGTGCTCTTGCTTTGATTTCCGAACAACGGGAACTACCAGGTATTCTTGATTACCTCGAAGCTGCAAAAGAACTCGGCTTAAAGATCGGTCTTGCATCAAGTTCTTCGCGAAAATGGGTAGAAGAGCATTTAGGGAGAATCGGATTGAAGCATCATTTCGAAGTGATTAAAACAGCAGATGATGTCGAAAGAGTTAAACCTGATCCTGCTCTTTATCTTGAAGTGGTTAAAGCCTTAGATATAAAACCTCACGAAGCCATCGCGTTTGAAGACTCTGTAAATGGATCAATGGCAGCTAAAAAAGCAGGACTATATTGTGTAGCCATCCCCAACCCCGTTACAAAACATATGACTTTTAACGATGTTGATCATCAGATGGAATCCTTAGCAGAGTTGAGCCTCGCTTCACTTATTAAACAGGCAGAGAATAAATAAAGAATATGTTTAAAGTTAACGGCATAAATCACATCACCATCAGAGTTTCTAACTTAGAGAAATCCGTAACATTTTATATGAATGTACTAGGTGCTAAAATCGTTCATAAAGGGAATACAGATATATACTTAGATGTCGGGGGAGTGTGGCTGTGTTTGTTAGAAATAAAAGATGCAAAACCTATGGATAGAAATCAAATAGGTGTCGATCATTTTGCATTTACTGTTTCTAAAGAACATTTTCCTAAAGCGGTTCTCTTGCTGCGTGAACACAACATTGAAATCACGAGGGGCCCGATGGCAAGAGGCGGAGGGGACACAATTAGCTTTAACGACCCGGATGGTAATGAAATCGAATTTTTCACAGGTAGTCTCGAGGAACGGATGAAGAATTGGAAGTAAGTTATGCAAGCAAGTTAGAGGAGTGGATAACATGAGTGAAATCGATGTTTCGAAATTCGAGAAAAAAATAGAACTACGCAATATTGTGTTTGAAGATATTGAAGAGATCTTAGAACTTCAACAAATCTGTTTTCCAGGAAACATGGAACCTTGGGAACGAGAGCAGTTAGAAAGCCATCTTCGCATCTTCCCGGAAGGCCAATTTTGTGTAACGTATGAAGGAAAGATTGTTGGAAGCTGCTCAAGCTTAATGGTTAACTTTGATGAGTATGATGATAAGCATACGTGGGATGAAATCACAGATAAAGGCTACATTACGAACCATGATCCAGAAGGTTTTAACTTATATGGTATCGAAGTGATGGTCCACCCAGAATACCGACGAATGAAAATCGGTGCTCGGTTATACGAAGCACGTAAAGAACTAGCTGAACAAAAGAATTTAAAAAGTATTATTCTAGGCGGTAGAATTCCAAACTACCATAAGCATTCAAAGGAAATGACGCCTCGAGAATATGTTAGAGAAGTCATTCAGCACAATATTTACGATCCTGTCTTAACCTTTCAATTGATGAACGGTTTCACTGTAATGCGTTTAAACAAGAGCTATCTGCCTGATGATAAACAATCAAACGCATATGCGACCTTAATGGAATGGAACAATGTTGATTACATTCCTAACAAAACGAAAAAGTATTTTAAAACGAGTGAGCCTGTTCGAATCACGACGATTCAATATATGATGAAAACCATAAGTTCTTTCGAAGATTTTGCGACACAGGTTGAATATTATACAGATGTTGCCTCTGATCAAGGATCAGATTTCGCTGTGTTCCCAGAGCTTCTTACTACTCAACTGTTGTCGTTCTGTGAGGAGAAGAGTCCAAGCTTAGCCATCCGTAAGCTAACAGAATTCACAGAGCAATATATCGAACTGTTTACGAATCTTGCAGTTCGATACAATGTGAACATCATAGGTGGCTCCCACTTTGTTGAAGAAGACGGAGATATCTACAACGTTGCCTATCTGTTCCGAAGAGATGGAACAATTGATAAACAATATAAAATTCATATCACACCGAACGAACGAAAATGGTGGGGAATTACAGCTGGTGATAAAGTACAAGTATTTGATACAGATTGCGGAAAAGTTGCAATTCTAATCTGCTATGATATCGAGTTCCCTGAACTTTCACGTATCGTTACCGATCAAGGGGCGAAGATCATCTTCACACCTTTCTGTACGGAAGATCGTCAAGGCTATCTGCGCGTTCGATATTGTTCGCAAGCACGTGCGATTGAAAATGAGATCTATACAGCAATCGCAGGTACTGTTGGAAACCTATCACAAGTGGAGAACATGGATATCCAGTATGCTCAGTCTGGTATCTTTACTCCTTCTGACTTTTCGTTCCCGAGAGACGGAATCGTTGGGGAATGTCACCCGAATATTGAAACAGTTGTAGTAGGTGATGTGGATTTAGAAATTTTAAGAAGACAACGTAAAACAGGAAGTGTAACCCTTCTTAGAGATAGAAGGCTAGATTTGTATAGTGTTGTTCAAAAAGATAAAAGCAAATAAGACGACGAGAGCGGTAAGCTAGATAGCTTGCCGCTTTTTTTCTATTTCTCGGGAAATATCACGAACATTGTCATTGTGTGAGAGAACTTTTTTTAGTGATTTTATTTTTTGTGCTGAAAGCGGTATAATAAAGGCCGTATTTAATAGATAGGGCAGGAAAAACTCGATTCATATCGAAACTAACAAAAAAACAATTAACATTCATTTTATAGAACATAAGGAGGCAGTACTATGTCCTGGGAGACAACATACGAGAAATGGGTAGGGAACGAAGAACTCGAACAACCATTAAAGGCTGCATTAGAGGAAATTAAGGAAAACAGGACAGCGCTTGAAGACTGCTTTTATAAAAATTTAGAATTTGGCACAGGCGGTATGCGTGGAGAAATAGGACCTGGTACAAATCGAATGAACACGTACACGGTTCGAAAAGCTTCTTTAGGCTTGGCTCATTTTATCGAAGAGCAAGGTGAGAAAGCGAAAAAACGCGGTGTTGCGATTGCATACGATTCACGTCATCTATCACCAGAGTTTGCGATGGAAGCGGCGAAAACATTAGCCTCTCAAGGTATTCAAGCTTATGTGTTCGAAAGCTTGAGACCGACACCTGAGTTATCTTTTGCGGTTAGATACTTAAAAGCTTATTCCGGAATTGTTATCACAGCAAGCCATAACCCACCAGAATACAACGGGTACAAAGTATATGGTCCAGATGGCGGCCAGCTTCCGCCAAAAGAAGCTGATGAAGTGATTGGAAAAGTAAATGCCGTTGATGATGAACTTTCTATCAATGTGAGATCTGAAGAGGAACTCAAAAGCGAAGGATTGATCCAAGTTGTTGGTGAAGAAATCGACAAAGCTTACATGGATCAACTCATAAAGATTAGTTTAAACCGTGAAGTAATCAAAGAGATGCATGACTTAAGCATCGTTTTCACTCCTCTTCACGGAACAGCGAATATTCCGGTTAGAGAAGGACTTCAACAGCTAGGATTTACGAATGTTACGGTTGTAAAAGAACAAGAACAGCCTGATGCTAATTTTTCAACGGTGAAGTCCCCAAATCCGGAAGAACATGCTGCCTTTGAATTGGCAATTAAGTACGGACAAGAAACTGACGCAGATATTTTGATGGCAACTGACCCTGATGCGGACCGAGTAGGAATCGCAGCTAAGAACAGTAAAGGTGAATATCAAATTCTTACAGGTAACCAGACTGGTGCACTCATGATTGAATATATTCTTTCACAACGTGAAGAGAAAGGCAGTTTATGTTCAAAAGGGATCATCTTCAAAACCATCGTAACTTCAGAACTTGGTCGAGTAATCGCAGAGTCTTATGGTCTAACGTGTGAAGATACCCTTACAGGCTTTAAGTTCATCGGCGAAAAGATTAAGGAATACGAAAAAAGCGGGAAACATACGTTCATTTTCGGTTATGAAGAAAGCTACGGTTCTTTGATCGGAGATTTTGTGCGTGACAAAGACGCAGTTCAGGCTTGTTTGATGGGAGCTGAAATGGCTGCTTATTATAAGAAACAAGGAAAAACACTTTTTGATGCTTTAGATGATGTTTACAAAAAGCATGGTTTTTATAAGGAAGGTCTCGAGTCCCTAACATTAAAAGGTAAATCTGGAGCAGAACAGATCGAAAACTTATTAGCAGGCTTTAGAGCTGAAATGCCGCTTGAAGTGAATGGACAAAAATTAGTGGTTTCTGAAGACTACAAGGCGAGCGTCCAATACGATGTAGTGAAAGATGAAAAGAGTGACATCCATCTTCCTAAATCAAATGTGCTTAAATATCAATTAGAAGATGGTTCTTGGTTCTGCGTAAGACCATCAGGAACTGAACCGAAAGTAAAGTTTTATTTTGGTGTTACAGCAGATTCACACAAGAATGCTGATGAAGCATTAGTGAACTTAAAACAATCAGTGATGGATTTGGTTCATGAAAGAATGCAAAAAGTGGCACAATAACTAGAATAGAGGCTGCAAGTCATACACTTGCAGCCAAACCATTCATTTGAGTTGACATTAATCTTAAAGGGATGTAACATACCCCTATAGGTATTTTAAAAGGAGGTGCTGAAATGGAATACACACAAGAAATGAAAAATCGTTTAAAAAGAATTGAGGGGCAAATACGTGGGGTATTGCGTATGCTAGAAGAAGAACAAGATTGTAAATCTGTTATCACTCAATTATCCGCATCACGTACAGCGATTGACCGTACAATTGGATTAATCGTAGGCACCAACCTTGAACAGTGTTTACGTGAACAAATGGAAAACGGAGAAGAGATGAATTCTGATATTGTAAAAGAAGCTGTGCAGCTTCTCGTAAAAAGTCGATAAATATCTGTCACTGTTAAGACTGTTGACAGATTTCCTTTTATCACTTATTATACCCCTATGGGTATTTAAAAAGTTAAATCTTCTTAATATGTAAGCGTGTAGTTCGGAGTTAATCATATATTTTTTTATCATTTTGCATACCTATACGGGTATAAGTATTTATTATGGAAGGGAGATAACAATTGTGTCTATTAAGACGATTGAAGCAAGAGAAGTAGAACGATTATTAGAAAGTGGTAATCCATTAAATATCATTGATGTTCGTGAAAACGATGAAGTTGCTCAAGGTATGATTCCTACAGCAACACATATTCCACTTGAGGAGATCTCTAACCGAATCCATGAGTTGGATTCAAGCAAAGAGTATGTCATGGTTTGCCGCTCTGGTAAAAGAAGCGAAAAAGCTTGTGCGATCTTAGCTTCAAGTCAAATTGCTGTAGTGAACATGTCAGGCGGAATGCTTTCTTGGAAAGGTAAAATAACAAATAAATAAGTGGAGGTTTCAAAAATGAGTATCAAAGTGGATCACGTATTAGATTGCAAAGGATTATCTTGTCCGCTACCAATCGTTCGCACGAAGAAAGCGATGGATCAGCTCCAGGCAGGTCAAGTTATTGAAGTTCAAGCAACAGACAAAGGTTCGTTGGCTGATATTCAAGGCTGGGCAAGGAACACAGGAAATCAATATTTAGGTACAAAAGAAGACGGAGATGTTCTTAAGCACTATTTAAGAAAATCAAATCCCGGTGAAGTGAAAGAGGCAGCAAAGTTCGAGCATACGATTCAAAACGATGAATTAGAAAAAGTCTTGGCTGAAAATAAAGAAGATATGCTTCTTCTAGATGTTAGAGAGCCTGCAGAGTATGAGTTCAAACGTATACCTGGGGCAGTATCGATTCCATTAGGAGAACTTGAAAGCAAATTAGAAACACTTGATAAAAATAAAGAGATCCATGTTATTTGTCGTACAGGATCAAGAAGCGATATGGCGGCACAAATTCTTGCTGAGAATGGTTTCCAACGTGTTAAGAACGTATTACCTGGAATGGTTGAATGGAATGGGCCAACAGAATAAAAAAAAATTAATCGTAAATATACCTAGGGAGGTATTTTTGAAATGATAAAAGCATTATCAGCTAAAGAAGTGGCAAAACGTGTTGTTGAAGGAAGCATGTTCATTCTCGATGTTCGTAATGAAGGGGACTATAAAGACTGGAGAATCGAAGGGAAAGGAATCGAATCCATTAACCGTCCTTATTTTGATCTGATCGATGGTGTAGAAGATGTTTTAGAATATCTTCCGAAAGAAGAAGTTCTCGTTGTTTGTGCAAAAGAAGGATCTTCTGTCATGGTAGCAGAGATGTTGGATGAAGCAGGCATTAAAGACGTTTACTATCTCGAAGGGGGTATGAAGTCTTGGAGTGAGTACTTAATGCCAGTAAAGCTTGGAGATTTGAAAGATGGCGGTTCGATCTATCAATTCAACCGTATCGGTAAGGGATGTCTTTCTTACCTTGTAGAATCGAACGGAGAAGCGGCTATTATTGACTCTGCTCGTACGATTGAAGCGTATGAAGATTTTGCAAAAGAAAACAACCTTGAAATCAAGCACATGATCGATACACACCTTCATGCGGACCATATTTCAGGGGGACGCAGACTTTCAGAAAAGACTGGTGCAACTTACTGGTTACCACCAAAAGATGCTGAAGAAGTAACATTCTCATTCGCAGCATTAGAAGAAGGAAACGATATTACGATCGGAAACACGAAGATTGAGATTCAACCTTTATATACGCCTGGTCACACGATTGGAAGCACTTCGATGATCGTTGACGGACAATTCTTGCTTTCAGGAGATATTCTGTTTGTTGATTCAATCGGACGTCCCGATCTTGCAGGTAAAGCGGAGGACTGGGTTAGTGATTTACGGGATTCGCTATATAACAAATATAACAACCTTTCTAAAGATCTAGTTGTGTTGCCTGCTCATTTTGGAAAGATCAGCGAGCTAGATGAGAAAGGTGCGGTATCAGCACCACTTGGTGAACTCTTTGAAAAGAACGATGGATTGAACATAAAAAATGAAGATGAGTTTCGAAGAGCTGTAACGGAAAATTTACCACCGCAGCCAAACGCATATCAAGAAATTCGTCAAACGAACATGGGTAAAATTGACCCTACAAACGATGAACAGCGTGAGATGGAAATTGGTCCAAACCGCTGTGCGATCACTGATTAACTGAACAAAAAATTATAAAACTATCTGGAGGTTTTACAAATGAACGTAACTCAAACGTTAGACACAAAAGGATTATCTTGCCCAATGCCAATCGTGAAAACAAAGAAAGCGATGGATACACTTGCAAGTGGAGATATTTTAGAAGTATTAGCAACGGATAAGGGTGCTGTTAATGACCTATCTGCATGGTCTAAATCTTCTGGTCATGAACTTTTAGAACATAAAGAAGAAGACGGCGTATTTAAGTTTTATATCCAAAAAGGTTAACAAAAAAATTTATGCAATCAGATACCTATAGAGGTATAGGTATCTGATTCAAAAGGAGCGTTCAATGATGGAACAACAAACACAAGATAAATCAACAATGGTCGTATTTAGTGGTGACCTTGATAAAGCGATGGCAAGTTTTATTATCGCTACAGGTGCAGCCGCAATGGGGAAACAAGTAACGATGTTCTTCACATTCTGGGGACTAAACATCTTAAGAAAAGAAGAATACGTGAATGTGAAGAAAACATTCATGGATAAGATGTTTGCCAAAATGATGCCTCAAGGACCTGAAAAACTAGGCATTTCTAAAATGAACTACGGTGGTTTAGGCGCGAAGATGATGAAGTATACGATGAAGAAGAAAAACATCGTAACGCTAAAAGAGTTAATTGAAATGGCTCAAGACTTAGATGTTAAGATGGTTGCTTGTACGATGTCGATGGATGTAATGGGTATTACGAAAGAGGAACTAATTGATGGACTGGATTATGCAGGAGTTGCATCATACCTAGCTGATGCAGATGAATCTAAGATCAACTTGTTTATTTAAGAAACATCAAGTTTTAGGGGAGGTGAAGTCATGGAATTAGGGTTCATTATTACAATCTTTCTAATTGGCTTTATAGGTTCTTTTATATCTGGAATGGTAGGTATCGGCGGATCCATTATCAAGTATCCAATGCTTCTCTATATTCCTGCAATGCTCGGCTTCACAGCATATTCGGCTCATGAGGTATCAGGTATCAGTGCTGTTCAGGTATTCTTTGCAACGATAGGCGGCGTTTGGGCTTATCGTAAAGGCGGTTATCTGAACAAGACACTGATCATCTATATGGGTAGTAGCATCCTAGTAGGAAGTTTCATTGGTGGATTTGGTTCAGAAGCCATGTCAGAAGGGCAAATTAATATTGTTTATGCTGTTCTAGCTACTTTAGCTGCTATCATGATGTTGATCCCTAAGAAAGGGATCGATGATATTCCATTAGATCAAGTTAAGTTTAATAAATGGATTGCGGCAGTTCTAGCATTTGTTGTAGGTGTTGCAGCAGGTATCGTTGGGGCAGCAGGTGCATTTATCCTTGTACCGATCATGTTAGTCGTCCTAAAGATACCAACGCGTATGACGATTGCTACATCACTTGCTATTACGTTCATTTCATCGATCGGCGCTACTGTAGGTAAGATCTCGACAGGGCAAGTATTATTATGGCCGGCGGTGATCATGGTAGTTGCCAGCCTGATCGCGTCGCCACTTGGGGCGCAGTTTGGTAAAAAAGTGAATACAAAAATTCTTCAATTTATCTTAGCAGCACTGATTATCACTACATCGATCAAGATCTGGTTAGATATTCTTAGTTGAAGTTAAAATAAAATTAGCCGAGAAGAAAAAAGGACCAGAAGTACTTTATTGATACTTCTGGTCCTTTTTTTCATCAAAGCGATAGGAAATAGTGTGATTGACTTTCCTTTCAAAGTGAAAGCAATGACAACAACAATATGATATTGAGCAAATGTATTGGTACTGAAGAATAAAATGAAGAGGGAAATAAATTGTAAGGGGTCAGTCCCCCTAGATGCTTCTATAGAAATTGATCGACCGGATCAGTGTCATCGTCATGGTTGCGAAACCGACGGAAAGAATCGTTACGAGCGAGTAGAAGAGAATACCTTCTCCCATCACATAAAGGCCAGCGAGGATGACTGCTGCATCGATCAAAAAGATAACCATCCCAACATTAATGGAAAACCATCTCGAAAGAAAAAGGGCAATCAGGTCTGTTCCACCGGTACTCGTTTCATGACGCAGCATCCAACCGATCCCTGTTCCGATGAACAATCCTCCGATTACAGAACCTTCCATAACAGAGACAGAAAACATTCCTCTTAAAGGAGATAACAAATCAATGATCAATGACGAAACGAGTAAACCATGTATGCTGTTTATAAAATATCGACGCTCGAGTTTCCAAGCTATTAGATAGATGGGGATGCTCAGAATAATGATCGTTAGCCCTACTTTATAACCCCACACATACTTTACGAGAAGACTAATTCCGATCATTCCTCCGTCGAGAAGATGAAAGGGAACGATGAAACCATTGATGCCTATGCCAAGCAACACGCTTCCTAAGAAAATCGCTATCGTCCGTTCAAACATGGCATTCATCCCTGTCTAAGATTATTTCTACATAATATGCTTCGTTGTACAAGAATAGTCATATGCACAGGGTGTTTGTCCGTGTCTCTTTTTTCTTTTTTGCATGTAATAGTATAGAAAGCCCCTTGCTTGCAGTGCAAAATAGGGAAGGTGATTGGTGTTGAAGAACTTCAGAAGAGAAGCAAAGTGTCTTTTGGAGAGGCAGGTAGTGGTGGATACAACAAATCATTCTTACGAAGGCAGACTAAGAGCAGTAGAAAGAGATTATATTACGCTATGTGTGATGAGCGATAACCATAACTATTGGGATCAGATCATTATTCGTATTGAAGAGATTGTTGCAATATCTACCATTTGATCATAAAAAAATCCCTCGCAGAAATGATGCTGAGGGATTTTTCCTTTATTTCTTTGTAAAACCTAACGTGATCGGTTGAGGTTGCTGAGGTGGTGCACAGCATAGAGATAGATCTCGTGCATCACCAGCAGATTCAAATTCAGAGTCTTCTTTGGTATAGAAAATCTCCCAAGCGTTGCCGTCGGGATCATATACCCATACTTTATCCTGAACGGCGTAACAGCAAGTTGTATCCATCTCATCGATTAAGAGCAATCCTGATTCTCTAAGTCTTTCTCCCATGGATAGTACATCTTCCGTGTTGTTTACCTGAAAACCGAGATGATTAAGGACTCCGTCTTTAGAAAAGGGACGTTCATTCAATGAAAAGTGAAGAGCGGGTTGATCAAGCTCAAATTTCGCGTAATTCTCTTTTACTTTTGTCGGTTCCGTGCCGAAAAAGCTTTTATAGAACGCTAGAGATTTTTCTAAGTCTGAACAGTTGACTGCAACATGCATGCGTTGAATCATCATGATCTCTCCTTCTTATTAAGATAGTAGCAATAACCATAAGTAAAGGCCGGTAAGCGTAATGAAAAGTGTTGGGACAGTCAAAATGATTCCGACTTTGAAATAATAGCCCCATGTGATCTTCACACCTTTTTTCGATAAGACGTGCAGCCATAACAGAGTGGCTAGTGAACCGATAGGAGTGATCTTTGGTCCTAAGTCAGAACCAATGACATTCGCGTAGATCAATGCTTCACGAATAACTCCTGATGTATCCGTTCCCTGTATAGCTAGTGCATCGATCATAACCGTTGGCATGTTGTTCATAACAGATGATAATATAGCCGCCAAGAAACCCATTCCAATTGTAGCAGAGAACAATCCTCCATCAGCGATAACTTGAATCCAGTTTCCTAGCATATCTGTAAGTCCTGCATTACGGAGACCATAAACGACTACATACATACCAATTGAAAAGACAACAACAGTCCATGGTGCATCTTTGATTACTTTTCTTGTGTGAATTGCAGGACTTTTACGAGCAACGATGATAAAGAAAAGAGCTGCAGCTCCTGCAATGAATGAGACAGGAACACCAATAAATTCACTCGTTAAATACCCGATTAATAGAACTGCTAGTATAATCCATGATAGCTTGAACATCTTCTCATCTCGAATGGCTTCTTTCGGTTGTTTGAGCTGAGAGAGATCATAGTTCTTCGGTATATCTTTTCTGAAAAAGAGGAACAAAACGAGCATACTAGCGAACAGTGAAAAGAAGTTCGGCACGATCATGCGGCTTGCGTATTCAACGAATCCGATGTTAAAGAAATCTGCAGACACGATATTTACTAAGTTTGAGACTACAAGCGGTAATGATGTGGTATCTGCAATAAACCCACTTGCCATAATAAACGGTAATATCATAGCTTCTTTTAATTTCAATGCCCGAACTTGAGCAAGTACGATAGGAGTCAGAATTAATGCTGCGCCATCATTTGCAAAAAAGGCTGAAACTGCAGCTCCGAGCAGAATCACATAGGCAAACATTTTCTTACCGTTTCCACCTGCAAGTCGCGCCATATGTAAGGCTGACCATTCGAAGAAACCGATCTCATCTAAAATAATTGATATGAGTATGATCGCAACAAACGCTAATGTAGCATTCCACACAATCCCGGTAACTGTCCACACATCAGCGAGTGAAACCACGCCAAGAAGAAGTGCGATGATAGCTCCAACGGTCGCAGACCAACCGATGGAAAGACCGCGTGGCTGCCATATAACAAAAATAATCGTCACTAAAAATACAGCGAAGGCCATTAACGCCATGCTGTTCATAAGAATCCCCCCTATTTATGTAATTCTAAGTTAGCAACAAACTTTTCCACCCGAAGCTTTTAACTCTTCAATCTTAGCTGACATATCAGGCAGGGAATCTAAATTTGCTTTAATGAATGGATAGATTTCTCCATCAATGGAGTAGAAGATCCATTGACTGTTACGTCGTTCTTTTACGAGTTTTGCTTGCTTTAATTTTCTAAGATGCTGTGAAATACTAGGCTGTGTCATCTTTAAGATATCAACTAACTCACATACACATAATTCTTCGTGGCGGAGTAAAGCTAAAATATTTAATCGTGTTTTATCTGCCATGGCTTTATAACATTCCGTTAACTGATCAAGTTCCATAATTGACTTCACCTCATTAGTATATAACCATATGTTTATATAAAATGTCAAAGAATATATAAATAAATATTGATATAAGGATATACTTATATTATGATGGTTCCGAAAGAAGTTCTTTACTACAGGAGGTTTTACAAAATGGCTAAACCAATCATCTATTTCCTTTGCACAGGTAATTCTTGTCGTTCTCAGATGGCAGAAGGATTTGGACACCACTACCTTGGTGATAAATATGACGTATACTCAGCTGGCATCGAAGCACATGGTGTTAATCCAAACGCAATCAAAGCGATGAAAGAAGTGGATATCGACATTACGAATCAGACATCAGATGTAATCGACAAAGACATTCTAGAAAAAGCAGACTTAGTCGTAACGTTATGCGGTCATGCTAACGATGTATGTCCAGCAACACCACCTCACAAAACACGTGAACATTGGGGATTTGATGACCCTGCAGGAAAAGAGTGGAGTGAATTCCAACGCGTTCGTGACGAGATCGCAGCACGTATCAAGCGCTTTGCTGAAACAGGAGAATAAGGTTATACCAAGCTCAGGAACTTCTTAGTTCCTGAGCTTTCTTTTTTAGTATGATTTTCTTCATTTCGCTCATGTTACTAATGAGGTGATCATGTGAAACGGCTTTTTATATTTGGATTGATCTTAATTTGTATAGTAATAAGCCACACAAATGTTGCAGAAGCTTCTGATAGAAGAGCGACTTTTATAAGAAATGACGGACTGTGGCTTAAAGAAGGAGAACTTGAAAGAAAGCTTGTAGAAGGTTCAAATCTTACTCATCCAACGTTCTCAAGCAACGGAACTTATATTAGTTACCTAGCGCGTGAAGGGAAAGAGCTATGGGTGTACAACCGTGTCACACGTTTAAAAAGAAAAGTATTCGATGGCGATGTGAGTTTGGCGAGATGGTCTCCGACAGAATCTAAGCTTGCATGGAAAAGCGGGGGTGTGCTCAATGTAATCGACCTAACGAGACCTGCAGCGTCCTTTCAAAATGTCATCCTTGGCACAGGAAACTACAGCTGGGCACCTGACGGGAGAGGATTTGTTGTCTCATCTTCTGCAAATCTAGAGCCTGATGGCTGGAGTCCAGTTCGACTTTTTTACGTTCCTGTAAATGCAAACGGAGATTTGAACAAAGTACAGAACATTACGACGCTGCCTAAGATGAGTGAAACGTTCTTTGCGATAGGTACTACAGAATTCAAGTGGGGGATGGATGATCAGTGGTTTGCGTTCATCGCATGTCCAACAGCATCCATGTCGGCAGACTCCAACACGTTAATGGTTGTTTCTTTATACGGCTCCAGAACGCGTAACATTGGTAACATGTTAAATCAGCCGAACTGGTTCCACTGGTCGCCGAATACGAAACAGCTCGGGTATATAAAAGGGATCGGAAGGCTGACTTCTGAAAATAAACGATTAACGATATGGAATCTTAAGAATGGGAACGAGATAAATCTAGGATACACCGGGTATGCCGACGGTGATTTTACTTGGTTGAATGATAAGAACATCATCGTGAGCCGTCAGATTGAGTGGGGTTATGGGGTTTCCCAGGAAAAAAGAGCAAAACCTTTTTTAGTCAGTGTGAAAATTAAAGACGGAAGTGCAAAGAGATTAACGAATCCAGCTTCAGGGGAAGCGGATGTTTATCCCAAAACGTTACCCGGTGAAAGATTAACTTGGATTCGTACGAATGGCCAAAGTGCAAAAGTAATGGTAAAGGAACGTTTAGAGGCACCAGAAACGTTGTGGATTAATAATTTGCAAACTCCAAAAGCATGTTCTGGGTGGTCGTGCACGATAGATATATATGAAGGTAGATAAAACTAGATGAAAATTGAGGTGAACCCGTGAAAATGGGTTCGCCTTTTTATTTTAATAAAAGAAGTTTTTAAAACCCGTCCAATATTTCACTTGTTTTCTCATGAATGCCTGTTTTGTTTCATACAGTTAAAAGTAAGGAAATAGCAGGAGGGGGAAAATATGAACTGGGACTTGCAAAATAAGGAGCTAGAAAAAGCAATAGCTGAAATTACCGAGATTGCTGACCACTTTGGCCTTGATTTTTATCCGATGCGGTATGAGATATGTCCTGCCGATATTATTTATACATTTGGTGCGTACGGAATGCCAACCCGTTTCTCTCATTGGAGCTTCGGAAAACAGTTTCATAAAATGAAGCTTCAATATGACTTAGGATTGAGTAAAATTTATGAGCTCGTTATCAACTCAGATCCGTGTTACGCATTCTTACTTGATACGAATTCACTTATTCAGAATAAATTAATCATTGCCCATGTTCTGGCACACTGTGACTTCTTCAAAAACAATGTTCGCTTTTCAAATACGAGAAGAGACATGGTTGAATGCATGACGGCTACAGCTGAACGAGTAGGTCAATATGAACATCTATACGGCAAAAAAGAGGTTGAACAGTTCTTAGATGCTATTCTCGCCATACAAGAACACATCGATCCTTCACTTGTTCGAAACAAATTAAATTATGTATTTGAAGACGAAGAAGATCTTACGCCTAAGAAGGAAACGCCTTACGATGATCTATGGAAGCTAGACGACAAAAAAGGTCCAAAACCAGTATTGAAAAAGAAAAAATCATTTCCACCGCAGCCTGAAAAGGACATTTTGTTATTTATTGAGCAATATAGCCGCGAGCTTGAAGAATGGCAGCGCGATATTTTATCCATGATGCGAGAGGAAATGCTCTATTTCTGGCCACAGCTGGAAACGAAAATCATGAACGAAGGCTGGGCATCTTATTGGCACGCGAAGATCCTGCAAGAAATGGATTTGACTTCTCACGAAACAATTGAGTTCGCGAAACTAAACGCAGGAGTCGTTCAACCGTCCAAGACATCGATAAATCCATATTATCTTGGCTTACAGATATTTAAAGACATCGAAGAACGCTATAACAACCCTGATGAAGAGCTGATCAGGCAAGGCGTGAAACCAGGCTCTGGACGAGAGAAGATGTTCGAAGTACGTGAACTAGAATCTGACATGTCATTTATCCGAAATTATTTAACGAAAGATCTTGCTCAGCGTGAAGACATGTACCTGTTTCAAAAGCAGGGCAAGGAATATAAGGTAGTCGATAAGCAGTGGGAAGAAGTACGTGATCAACTTGTGAGTATGCGAGTAAATGGCGGATTTCCTTACATCACAGTGAACGACGCCGATTATATGAAGAACGGAGAGCTCTACCTTAATCATAGCTTTGAAGATATGGAACTCGATGTGAAATATCTTGAAAAAGTGCTTCCACATCTTCATTATCTATGGGGTCGTCCTGTTCATATGGAGACGAGGATTGAGCAGAAGCCTGTTTTGTTTACGTATGATGGGAAGACGGTGCATCGGAAGTATCTATAGGTTAAACAAGTGTTTAAAAAGCACTCCATCTGGGGTGCTTTTAACTGTATTTAAAGGGGCTTTTTAAATTCTAATATTGAAATAAAATTTATTTTTCTTTTTACTTAGTCTCTAAAAATTTATTCTATAAACCCACCACATAAAGTGAGATAAAAAATATCTAGCGTTAGCTTTATATGCAACTGCAATAACATACTATATGCTGATTAATTTTAGGATGTATATTTATGAGGAAATAGGTCGGAGGGGGTTTTCTTCATGAATATTACATCTTTTTTAGTATATTGTTTTGTTGTTACGTTTACACCAGGACCGACGAATATCGTTATATTATCCACAGTACATAACTTTGGTACAAGGAAAGCAATGAATTATACTTATGGAGCTACCTTCGCTTTTGGTGTATTACTTGTTGTTTCAGCTATGCTAAACACAATTCTTCTATCAATTATTCCAAGAATATTAATAGTTATGAAGTTAATCGGTAGTTTCTATATGTTCTATCTCGCTTTTCAAATTTACAAAATGGGTTCATCAAAGCCAACCGGAAATCAAACTGCTACCTTTATGTCAGGATTTCTTATGCAGTTTTTGAATCCAAAGGTTGTCTTATTTACAATGACTGTAATCCCCAGTTTTATTTTGCCGTACTATATCTCCAAGTTTGCAGTGGCGCTAAGCGTTTTATCTATTACTCTTATAGGATTTTTAGCATTCTTAACTTGGGTTCTTTTCGGTACAATTTTCAAGGCGTTTTTACATAAGCATAACAAGCCTGTTAATATAATGATGGCGTTATTTTTAGTGTGTTCTGCAACTATGATATGGCTGTAGGTTAGAGGTGAATAAGGTGGATCAATTTATCTATAAAAAATCAGCAGGAATAACTGCGTTGTCAGCAAGTTTCACTGATTTTACTTATAAAAAGCATTCTCACATGGAGTATGCCATTGGTGTAACATTGCGTGGGATTCAACGATATAACTTGGATGGCAGTCTACAATTATCCTATCAAAATGGAGTTATGCTTTTTAATCCAGAACAGGCGCATGACGGAATGGCACATGACGAGACAGGCCTTGATTATGTAATGTTATATATTGAGCCGCAATTGCTTTTAGAGGTTATTGAGAAAAAGGATATCGTACGTTTTCAGACGCCTATTGTGTATGATCGAAGACTTGAACAAAAAATATTGAATCTTTCAGGTGCAATATTAAGCGGAAAAGATGAAGCAGTGTGCAGTGAGTTATTCTTGTCCCTCACCGATAGCCTTATTCAAACTAATCTTTCTACTGACAATAAGAAAGATCACGCAATGATTAAGAGAATAAAGGATAGACTTCATACAGATTTAGAAAAAGTATTTAAACTTGAAGAGATATGTAAGGATCTTAATTTGTCCAAATATCAGTTTATCCGATTATTCAAGGCTCATACTGGCATTTCACCCTACCAATACTTTCTTAACTGCAAGGTAGAGCATGCAAAGCAGTTAATAGAAAAAAATAGAGATGTATATTCAGCAGTTACTGAGTGTGGCTTTGTAGATTTAACCCATTTAAATAAACATTTTAAAAGTGTATATGGAACAACTGCATTTGAATATCTGTCACATATACATTGAGAGAAGGTCAAGTGAATAATACGTAAATGCAAAAATATTGAAGCTAACAGTTGCAACGTTCTAATCCCATATATTCACCAAAAACATTCCTGCTACAGGGATGTTTTTTTTTATGAATAAGAACATACATGACATACGTCTTACTAATAAAGTTTTGTTAGAAAGGATGTGTGAATGAAAGTGGGACTTTTAAAAAATGCTATTCCAGTATTTCTAACGATTTGTATGATTGTATTGTTCGGAGCTTTACCTATCCTGATTGTAGGAACTGAGATTCACGTTAGTGCTTATCTCATAGAAACGAAGAATCTGATTCTTAGTATGCTGCATCCACATGAAATTACCTATTACATTACCAAACCAGAACGCAATTTATTCCCTGAAATCTTTAATCCATATCTCTATAGCCTGACAGTTTATTTTTCAGCTTTTTTTCTTTCCATTTTGCTTGGCCTACTACTGAGTTTTGTTACTATAAACTTTTTTTCTAAGTCGGCAAAAAGATTCGTATCGTTTCTTGTATTTGTTCTAGAATCTTTGCCTGATCTGTTTATCGTTGCCGTGATACAAATGGGGATTGTTTGGTTTTTTAAGAAAACCGGAATACTTGTGATGTCATTTACCTCTCTCCCTGATGAACGATCTTATTTCATTCCTATCATAGCGTTATCGATTCTACCTACCGTTCAATTCTTCAAAATGTTTATGCTTTCTTTAGAAGAAGAAATAAAAATGGACTATGTAGTTTTTGCACGAGCAAAAGGGATTCCGTTCATCGCGATTCTACCTTTCCATGTTTATCGAAACACATCGATGAGCATCTTTTATCAATCAAAATCGATATTATGGATGATGCTTTCAAACCTGTTAATACTGGAATATATCCTAAATATGAATGGATTTACTTCCTTTCTTTTTATGTACTTGTCTCCTGAACTTTTTGTTGTAGGACTCATTATGCTGCTTTTACCAACTTATTTGTTATTGCTTGTTTTTAAAATTTGTATCAAAAAGCTCAATAACCAAGAGGTGGTCCTATAGTGAAAACATTTTTTGTGCGTAATTTTTATATCCTATTAGGATCTAGTTTTATAGTTGGGATTTTGCTAGCAAGCTGTATAAATGGGATTTTCTTTGATGGGGAGATTAAACAGACGCAGGCTATTTATATAGATGCTTATCCTGTAGATGCAGCTCCCTTTAAAACGTCGCAGAGTTTCTGGCTAGGAACAGATACGAACGGAAGGCACTTGTTACATGTCATCATAGAAGGAGCAAAGTATACGATCGGTTTGAGTCTATTTATTGCGGGCATTAGAATGTTTTTTTCCTTTGTGTTAGGAACGATTTATGCGTTTTACCTGCAAAAATACCAAAGGGTTCTATCCGCATTAAGTAATGCTTTTCAGTATATTCCGGTTGTGTTATTGGCTTACTTTTTATTAAGGCCGGTCTTGAACCAAGCTTTTGAAGGTTTTCAGTACTCATTTGCAACTAGAGTGTGGTATGAGATCATTTTGTTAACATTATTAGCTCTTCCAACAGTATCTTTAGTAATCGGAAACGAAATCTCGATCATCCTAAAAAAAGAGTTTATCCAGAGTGCTAGGACGCTTGGAGCAAGTTCTTTTTTCATCCTTCGTAAGCATGTCATCGTACACGTATATCGTCGATTGCTGATCATTTTCACTCAGCAAGTTATCCAGGTCTTATTAATTTTAGCCCATCTCGGGTTGTTCGAACTTTATCAGGGTGGAACGAAAATTGATTATAGCATCATGCAAGCTGCTCCGATTACCACTACATATGAATGGTCAGGGCTAATTGGTGATTATTTTGATCTATTCATTGTATATCCGTGGATTCCACTTGTTCCAATCTGCGCTTTTACCTTAACGATTCTTTCCTTGAATCTTATTGTAAAAGGTCTAGAAAAGAATATGAATTCTGAGCCAGCCACTCAAACAAAGAGGTTAAAGCAAAAGGAAATCAAAAAGGTAGCACTTAAAGAATTTAACTTCAAAGTAGTAACACGAGATTAACAAACGTATGCAGTTTTTCTAATATATAATTACTTTCAAAATTTATCTCCTTTGATAGTTGATTGAAGTGGAAGATGCGAGACTCTTGGCTAGGGCAAGTTGCCAGGTGAGACACTTAAGAGTGAAACGAACGAATGTGGCTTACCGCTTGCCCTCGGAAAGCGAGTATCTGAAACGGAAATCAACTTCTTTCACACAAGAAAGTTTACGAAACAGCCATTCTTTTTTGAACGTTTAGTGACATGTAAAACTGTCCAGTTGACTGTATGGTTTTCTCTATTGTACATTGTATGTAATTATCAAGAGGAAGAGGTGAGGAAATTGGGAAGGTGTATCGCATTGGTGAGCTAGCAGAGGTAACAAATGTATCTAAAAGAACCATCGACTATTATTCCCAGATCGGTTTACTCCAGCCTCTTCGAACGGATTCGAATTATCGATTATATGATGAAGAGACGATTCATGTCTTAGGGTTGATTGAACATTATAAGAAACTCAACATGCCCTTACATGAGATCAAGTCTGTGATTGGACTAGTTAAATTGAAAAGTACTGAAAATGAACAGGTCGAGAAGTACGTGGACCAGATTACTGAGCTCATGAAACACCTAGAGGCAGAGATTAAGGAGATCAAGCCGATCATGGAGAGCTTAAACGATAAGCAAAGAGAGCTGCTCCTAAATAAAGTCTCTCCTCAAGGCATGACTTTAGCGCATTCATTACTTTTACTTTTCGGGTAAATAATAGTTGAGAGATATCTTTTGGATTAATGAACTAAAAGAAAATAAAACTATTTATACAACCTGGGAGGTGTATTCCTTGTGGTTAATGTAGCCATAAGGAGAACATTTGGAGATTATTAACTTAATTATGGTAGCTATTTTAATTGCGTTGACTGCTTTTTTCGTAGCTACCGAATTCGCGATTGTAAAGATTCGTACAACAAGACTGGATCAACTCGTTGCAGAAGGAAATACGAAAGCGGTAGCTGCTAGAAAGGTTGTCGGAAACCTCGACGAGTACCTTTCAGCCTGTCAGCTTGGTATAACCATTACAGCATTAGGATTAGGGTGGTTAGGAGAGCCGACGGTAGAGCACTTGTTGCATCCTCTTTTTGTAGAGTTTGATCTGTCTGAGTCTGTTTCAAGTATCTTATCGTTTATTATCGCCTTTGCTTTAATTACATTCTTACACGTAGTTATTGGAGAGCTTGCACCAAAAACACTCGCTATTCAAAAGGCGGAAGCCGTTACGTTAAGAATTGCAAAGCCAATCATGTTTTTCTATAAAATCATGTATCCGTTTATTAAAACATTGAACGGATCTGCGCGTATTTTTACAGGATGGTTTGGTTTGAAGCCTGCATCTGAACATGAACTAGCTCACTCGGAGGAAGAGTTGAGACTCATTCTTTCTGAGAGCTATAAAAGCGGTGAAATCAACCAGTCAGAGTTTAAATATGTAAATAATATCTTCCAATTCGACGACCGTACCGCTAAAGAAATAATGGTACCTCGCGTTGATATGGTAACACTGGATAAATCAGAAACAGTTAGAGAAAGCATTGCTGTTGTAACAGAAGAGAACTATACTCGATATCCGATCATAGATGGAGATAAAGACAGTGTTATCGGTATGGTAAACATGAAGCAAGTATTAACAGACTTCGTTAACGGCAAGAATCCAGATGCTTCACTCGAAGAGTATGTAAGACCTGTTATTCAGGTTTTTGAAACGATGCCTATTCATGATCTATTATTAAAAATGCAGAAAGAACGTGTTCATATGGCGATCTTGATCGATGAATATGGTGGTACTTCAGGACTTGTTACGGTTGAAGATATTCTTGAAGAAATCGTAGGCGAAATTCGAGATGAATTTGATGAGGATGAAGTGCCTGATATCAAAAAGGTTGATGAAAACAGAACAATTCTTGACGGTAAAGTATTGATTTCAGAAGTGAACGATCTTTTTGGTCTAAACATTAACGATGAAGATGTTGATACGATTGGTGGATGGATTCTTTCTGAAAAGATGGAGATCAAAATGGGCGATGAGGTTTCAGTAGAAAACTATCGTTTCAAGATCTTAGAAATTGATGGGTATCATGTTAAGTCACTTGAAGTATTAAATGTGAAGAACGAAGAATCTATAAACTAATCAAAGAAGACGTGCAAGCTCTGCACGTCTTTTTTATAAAAAAGCAGTAGTTGTTCTTAGCAATTTAGATATAGAAACAAAGGAGTTAGTTATGGAGAATTGGTTAATCAATATTATGAACGAATTTGGATACTGGGGGATTCTGCTGTTAATCGCATTAGAAAACGTATTTCCTCCGATTCCATCTGAAATCATCCTAACCTTTGGAGGGTTCATGACGAACTCTTCAGATTTAAATATAGTAGGAGTCATCTTAGCAGCAACAGTGGGTTCTGTTCTAGGAGCGGTGATTCTATATGGTGTAGGATTGCAACTAGATGTTGAACGAATGGAGAAGATTATTGATAGGTGGGGGCATATCCTTCGATTAACGAAAAAGGATATTCATAAGGCAGATGCATGGTTTGATAAATATGGCCCATGGACGGTATTCTTTTGCCGATTCATTCCTTTGATAAGAAGTCTAATCTCCATTCCAGCGGGCATGTCTAATATGAATTTCGGTTTATTCCTTGTTCTTACAACATTCGGAACATTGATCTGGAACATTGCTCTCGTTAATTTGGGTGCGTATTTTGGAGCGTCATGGGAAGTAATTGTAGGGTATATGGACGTTTACTCCAAAATCATCTATGCTGTTTTGGCGTTACTCTTTGTATCTGTTATCATTCTTTATGTACGCAAACGCAGACAAAATAGCTAATTTTACTCTTTTAAAAACATAATTGGACGTTTTGAAGAATCTCCTAGTGATAGGGGATTCTTTTTTGGAGGTGAAAAAGATGTGGAGTAGGCTGGTTTCAAAGATTCTATACACTTCGAGGGTTAGAGGTCTCCCGTTCAAAGAAACCAAAGTGGTCTTTACAGACAAAAACAATAAGTATATACAAGAACGAGAAGCTCTGCATCAAAAAATTATAGATACCCTCATTAAACGATCAAAAATGGATAATTTTCAACCTCCGATCGCCGTGTTAGTTGGGGGAGGGAGTGCTTCTGGTAAGACATCTTTGTGTGAAAGTATCGTGAAACAAAACATAAAAAAGAAGAGAAGACATTTGATCACAATTGATCCGGACGAAATAAAAAAATTAATACCTGAGTATCAATCATATCAAAAAAAATTCCCTAGTTCAGCCGCTGCACTTGTTCATAAAGAATCGGTTGATGTATCAGAAAAGTTAGTCCAACACATAGTAGAAACAAAAAGGTCGTTCCTGCTAGAAGGAACGATGGCGAAAACAGGAAAATATGTATCTCTTGTGAACAGCTTACAAAAAAGAAGATATGAAGTAGTCGTATATATCGTAGATGTTCCTGTTAATGTTGCAATCGAAAGAGAAGCAATTAGAGCTAAAAAAACGGGGCGATCTGTACCTCGGCATGTTATTGAACATACACATCGGCGTATTCCAAGAACGTTTTTAGCTATTAAAGAGGATGTGTCATTTTTTGAGGGGTATGACAATCAAAATGGATTAAAGCTCTTTATCTCTAACCATTTTACAGATGAAAATAGATATAATGAATTTTTGAGAAAAGAGTACGATTAGAGCTGAATGAAGGAATCGAGACAGCGTTCGTATTCGTCAATCCATATCCGTTTGGATTGATAGAAGATAGAGAATGCCCAGTAAAGTGCTGTTTCATGGAAATGAAGATCTGAGAATGAATGAGTTATCAAATACTTTTTTATGAAGGAATAGGCTTGTTTCTCTTTCATTGTACTTATTATCATAAGGTTTTTACCGATTTCTGATATAAAAGCTTCTTGATCGTGATTTTTGAATTCTGAACTGTTCATCCACTTTTTTGGTGGGAGCTTGATAATCATCGGACTCGATAAACAATGTAGAGCTCTATTGTTATGAAACGAAAGTTGTTCTTTAAATGGAGATGCTTTTATTTCACCTGTACTGTTAAAATGTCCACTCCAAACAGGACCATATACAAAGTCGTAACCATGCTTAATTCCTTTACGAGATGTTTTTACAAAGTCTTTCCAAGCATCCTTATTTAATTGCCATTTCACCTCGTGTGGCAAAGGGAAAATCCTGCCCTGTAATCTTCGCAGGGCATGTAAATCCACTGAGAATGCTAAATAAGCTGGAATTTTTGTATCTGGGTGGTTTAGATAATCTGACTCAGTGAGGTTTAATAAATTTAGTATATGGGGTGAAAGCTGCTTGTTCTTCGCTCTAAAATAAGACCAGGATTTAGCCTGTTCTCTACTGAAAGTTACGTAAAAGCCTTGGCCAAAATCAGTTCTCAATCTTTGTGCTTCTATCCAGATACCGTTTTGTTGGATAAGCTTAGCAGCAAATAATGTAGTACCATGATAGACTGTACGATATCGATCGTTTGAAAGCAAAGTGATCGCCCCCCCTTATACATGTAATATGTAAAATGGAAAAGAAGGTTACAGATGGAGATTTTAATAGTACATATTTGGCAAACACACTCCTTTGGGGTGTTTTTTTGTTAATATTTACAATTTTGTGAATGTGTAAGAAAATGCATTTCATTATCTGCTAAAATATGTATAATAAAATTAGAACGGCCGTTCAAATTAAAGGAAGGAAATAAATCATTGAGCAAAAGAAGATACAACAGTGAATCAGCAAAACTAGAAATCATGGAAAAAGCCTTTTTACTTTTTTCACAAAAAGGGTACACACAAACATCAGTTTCCGATATCTCAAAAGCTTCTGGATATAGCAAAGGACACATTTATTATCATTTTGAGAATAAAGAAAAGTTGTTTGTATTATTAGCTCAACGAACGATGAAGGAATGGTATTTGAAGTGGATGAATAAAGAACCTGAATTTACTTGTGCATCCGATAAGCTTTATGGAATGGCTATGCATGTTCTTTATAATTACCAAACTCCTCTCTTAAAAGGGGGACAGGAACTTGCTTCCAATCCTGAATCTAGTCCAGAATCCATTAAGCAGCTGTATGAATTAGCGGTCATTCCCATGGGTGCCTATCGTGCCATACTCGTTCAAGGGATAGAAGAAGGCGAATTTAAGAAAGGCAACGTGGAAGAATGGACGGTGTTGATCGGCACATGGCTTGGTGGACTTTGTCAGCTTACAAATACTCAAGAACTTCACAGCATAGAGCCGCTTTTTAAGAATGCTGTACGTATATTTTTAGAGTCCATTCAAAAATAGGGAGGAAATGGTATGAGAATCGGATTAATCGGTGACAGTCTGACAGAAGGAAGACCTGGTGTTTCTTTTTTAAAACTCTTACAGAATCAATATCCACACATGACGTTTGTGAACCTCGGCAAACCAGGGGAGTCTGTTAAAAGTTTGTACAGCCGCCTGACAAAAAAGAAGTTAGAAACCTTTGATCTTGCTTTCCTTTGGATCGGTGTTAATGATGTCTATTCAAAATTACTAAGTGTTCAAGCCCAGCCTGTTGCAAAAGATCATGAAGAGTTTAAAGCGTATTATCAAAAAGTTTTAGAGTGTGTCTTGTCTTCCTCAAAAGTTGTAATTACGGTTACCCCAGCAATAGTTGGTGAGGACCTGAATAATGTCTCGAATCAAGAGATTAAACAATTATGTACCCTCATCACATCCATCGCTCACAAACATAGAAATGTTTCCACACTTAATCTACAGACTGTTTTTGAACAACACCTTTCTTCCATAAAGAGTTCCGACTATATCAGTACAAAAGTATTAACCGTTATGAAAGATGTTCTTTTTTATAAAAAACCATCAAGAATCGATCAGTTGTCAAAGAAACGTGGGTTGCATCTCACATTAGATGGCATTCATTTGAACAGTAAAGGCGCTCAAATTGTTGCAGATGAATATGCAGCGATTATCGATCAACATCGATCTACCAATAAGAACGCTATACTTTAAGGATTATAGACTATTTAATACAAGAGGTGGTTGATTTGATGGAAAAACGGAGAGTTGCGATTGTAACGGGTGGAGCTTCAGGTATCGGTTACGCCCTTTGTGAGAAGCTCGTCTCACAAAACGTGTTTGTGGTCATCACAGATATCAATCATGAATTAGGCAGACAAGTTGAAGAAAAGTTAAACAAAGAGACAATAAATGCTAGATATCTACACTTAGACGTAACCGATGCAGAAAGTGTAGAGAATGTTGTCAAAGAAGTATATCAGGAGTTCGGAAGATTAGATTATCTTTTTAACAATGCTGGCATCGCGATGTACGGTGAATTGTATGATACGACCTTGGATGACTGGAAAACAATAATGAATGTTAACCTTTGGGGAGTCATCCATGGAACTAACGCAGGATATCGAGTAATGAAACAACAAGGATTTGGTCATATCGTTAACACAGCTTCAGCTGCAGGCTTAGGTCCATCTCCCGTATCTGCAGCTTACGGAACTACGAAACACGCAGTAGTTGGATTAACAACTTCCCTTCATTATGAGGCAGAAGAATTCGGTATTAAAGTGAGCGCACTTTGCCCAACGTTTGTGGACACACCAATCTTCGAGAAAGCAAAAGCAATTCAGATAGATAAAGATGTGATTATGAAGCAATTTCAAAAACAAAAGATGATGTCTCCAGAAAAACTAGCAAAAATAACAATAGACGGCATACATAAAAATAAGGTTATCATATGCCCCATGCCGATGCGAAGAACGATGGACGTTTTTTTCACGTTATTCCCTGTAGCACATAGAGGATTGATGAGGTTGGTCTGTAGAGTAAGCCGAAAAGCTAGACTAGTTTAAAGAGTTAAGATGAACTGCTAATGTTCTAGGGCAGTTCATTTTTTATTTAATCGTACATACTTCGTTATAATAAAAGTAATCTAAGTTTTGGAGGAGTAATCGTGAAAACCATTTTGATCGTGGAGGATGAACCAAAGCTATTGGAAGTTGTTTCTTCTTATTTGAAGAAGGAAGGGCACAATACGCTAGAAGCTCTTACTGCTAAGGAAGCTATTAATTATCTGATCAATTATTCTATAGATTTCGTAATTCTTGACCTTATGTTACCAGATATGAGTGGGGAAGCACTCTGTCAGAGAATTAGGCAAACACATTCGTTACCGATATTAATGCTGACTGCAAAGGTGAGTGAGGAAGATCGCATCAACGGATTAGCCATCGGCGCTGATGATTATATGGTGAAACCTTTTAGTCCGCGTGAACTTGTTCAACGAGTTAAAACGATTTTACGCCGATCAGGAGATGAGGGCTTGTTGGCTGAGCATATTACCTATAACGAAGGAGAACTTAAAGTCGATGCTCGTAAACAAGAAGTATACATACACGGAAACCTTGTCAACCTTACACCAATTGAGCTTAAGCTACTGCTGACATTTGGCAGGCACCCAAATCGTGTTTTTTCAAGAGATGAATTAGTGGAGAAGATTTTAGGATTCGATTATGAAGGTGACACCAGGACTATCGATCAACACGTAAAAAACTTAAGGTCTAAACTAGAGACTGATCCTAAGAACCCACGCTATATCGTTACAGTGTTTGGGGTAGGATATAAGTTTACTGGAGGCAGCCATGTTTAAAGGTCTGCATGCAAGGCTGACACTCATTTTTATTTTGGCTGCGTCATCCATTCTCATCATTGCAGGTCTTATCATCATGTATGAAGTTCATTATCACTTTACGATGTTTCAAAAAGATGTACCTGAATTTCAAAGTATAGAGCCTTTAACACATCACTTTGAAAAGGCTTTGTTAAGTTCTGTTCTTTGGACGTCGATTGGCGCTATTCTATTAGTCGGCATTATCAGTTATTTCGTCGCGAAGAATTTATCGAGACCCATGGTAGAGATGAGGAAAGCTGCAGAAAAGATGGCGAAAGGCGAACTTCAAGTCAGAGTAAAGGTGCTTGGGAATCATGAACTAAATGACTTGGGAACATCTCTTAATCAACTTGCTGCAAAACTACAATTACAGGAAACTTCTCGTAAGAATATGACTTCAGATATTGCACATGAACTTAGAACACCTTTAGCAACGATAAAAAGTCATCTTGAGGCTTTCGAAGATGGTGTTTTCGAACCAACCACAGCTAGAATTCAGTCACTTAAAACTGAAATTGAACAGTTAATCTCTTTAGTGCAAGATCTTGAGTATTTAACAGCTATGGAATCACCTGAGTTCTCACTTAATAAAAAGTCTGAACAACTAAACGACATTATTATAAAAAATATAGATGCTTTTTCTGGAGCGTTTATTCAAAAGGACATAACATTAAGAAAGGAACTGGATAAGGACGTTGTACTAAATTTAGATGCAAAACGTATTACCCAAGTGTTCATGAATCTGTTCAGCAATGCTCTAAGGTATACACCTAGAGGAGGGGAAGTGTTGGTTAACACCTATGTTGATGATGAATCAGTTATTATTTCAATACGTGATACAGGAATCGGTATTTCTGAAGAAGAGATTAAACAAGTGTTTGAACGCTTTTATCGTGGAGAAAAATCAAGAAACAGGGAACATGGAGGCAGCGGAATAGGTCTAACGATTGTAAAAAGAATTGTTGAAGCTCACGAAGGACAGATTTGGGTAAATGGGGAGTACAAGCAAGGTACTGAGATGAGTATAAAGTTTTTCAGATAAGGAAGCCGGCGTTATTTGGGACGCCGGCTTTTTTTGATATTCATGTGTGCTTTTGTCGAAAAGCCTATAAACTTATTTGAAGGACTATAAAAAGAGATTTCGGGCCTAAAAATGTTGATTAAGGGTCCATAAAAGATTTCTAAGGCCTATAAATCCAAATTGACGGCCCATAAAAATTATTTGTCCTTAGATAACTCGCTTTCTGTTACCCATTTGTGGTTCTTAATGCGTTCTCCACCTGTTGTAGGCGTATAGTCGACCATATAGACGGTCGTTTGTTCAGCAGAATCAATTGTAGCTTTTGCGCCTTTCATACCTTTCATATGGTCTGCTTCAAGAGTAACTTCTGTTCCTTGAGTTAGCGGTTTATCACCTGCATCCTTGATCTCTTCGTGTATGACCCACTTATGATTCTTTACTTTTTTTCCACCTGTTGTAGGTGTGTAACTTACGGTATATACGGTTGTATCATATGCACCTGTGATTGTAGCTTCTGCGCCGTCCATGCCTTTCATATGATCCGCATTCATAACCGCTTTACTTCCAACTTTATATGTTGGGTTTTCTGCCTTTTTTAGTTCTTCAGGAACTTCGCCTGTGCCTGAATGATTCATTTCTCCGTGATCTGCATGGTCTTGACTTTCTTCATTCTTTTTTGTTGGCTCATCTTGTCCACATGCTGAAAGAACGAGTGAGAATGAGAGCAACATCGTAATAAATAGTTTATTTTTTACCATTAATAAAACCTCCTCTATGGGCTAGTGTTAGTATTCTTCTTCATAAGAACTTTATGAACATATGACTAGCATAAAAGACACTTATGTAGAAGTTGTGAAGAGATTGTTAATTCAAAGAGAAAAAAACTGCTGAATTCAATAAGAACTCAAGCAGTTTCTTTTTCGAAAATTTAAACAAACGTTTAATTATATTTATAGAAATGACATCAACAAACCACCAAGTGCACCAGTTACAACGATTACCCATGGAGGCAGTTTCCAATATACCAACATGCTGAACAGTACAGCTGCAAACGCAAAGTCGATTGGTTTTATAATCGTACTTGTCCATATAGGCTGATAGAAGGCGGAGATTAAAATTCCAACCACAGCAGCGTTTACTCCCATTAAAGCACCTTTGATTTTAGCGTTCTGCCTAAGCATGTTCCAAAAGGGGAGCGTGCCTAGAATTAAAAGAAAAGCAGGTAAAAAGATTGCTACCGTAGCAAGTAATCCACCTTGCCATCCATTCATAACTGCTCCAATATAGGCTGCGAACGTAAAAAGAGGTCCTGGTACGGCTTGTGCTGCTCCATAACCAGCCAAAAAAGCTTCTCCACTGATCCAACCAGATGGTACGAATTCTCGCTCAAGTAACGGAAGAACCACATGGCCGCCTCCGAATACAAGTGATCCAGAACGATAGAAGCTGTCAAAAATAGCGATCCAACTGTTAGAAGTCGCATCTCTTAAGAGCGGCAACAGAAGAAGTAACGCAAAGAATAAACTCAAACAGATAACAGCAAACTTTTTTGAGATAGAAAATTCATATTTTGTTTCATCGTTATTTGTCTGATCTTTATATAATAAAAACCCTAATATGCCCGCAAGCAGGATTACGCCTACTTGAGAGAACGCAGTCTGCCACAATAGCGTTCCGATTAAAGCTAGCAATGCGATGGTTTTTCTTTTTAGGTCAGGCGTTAGTTTTTCAGCCATCCCTAGAATGGCGTGTGCCACAACTGCAACGGCTACGAGCTTTAATCCGTGAATCCAGCTTAGATCAGAAACATTTAATCCCCGCAGAATAAGTGCGAAAACGATGAGCGCAATAACGGAAGGGAGAGTAAAGCCGATAAAGGATACAATTCCTCCTAATACGCCACCTCGCATAACACCGATTCCGATTCCTACTTGGCTACTAGCAGGACCAGGGAGGAACTGACAGAGAGCTACAAGGTCTGCGTAACTTTTTTCATCCATCCATTTGCGCTTTCTTACATATTCTTCATGAAAATAGCCTAGGTGCGCAATTGGACCACCAAAAGAAGTGAGACCAAGCCTTGTTGATACGATAAGTATTTCTATTAATATTTGTAGTCGGCTTTTATTTTGTGTCATTTATGATCACCTCTTACTCTTTTATTTCTTTAAAAAGTTCATAAGCTTTTGTTCTTGCTTCAGTTAAGACAATCTGTCCTTTTTCAGTTGCGGTGTAATACTTTCTGATCTTTCCATCCACTTTTTTCTCTGCCTTGATTAATAGACCATCTGCTTCCATAGAATGAAGAATGGGATACAGGGTACCAGTACTGATGTTGTATCCATGTTCCTTTAGCTCTTCAAGCATCCATACGCCATAGATCGGGCGTTCAAGCGCGTGATGCAGAATGTGTATTTGAATAAATCCTAGAAACAATTTCCGCAGCACTTTATCTTCCAAGGATGAACTCCCCCTTTCACATCTAATATCGAAAGCCAATATCGATTTTCGATATCAATTTAACATGATTAGTGTAGCCTAACAACCCCTTGGAAATAAGCTTTACAAAATCTTAATAATCTTTTTTTGTTACCGTTATTGTTTTAATAATTTCACAGTTTAGTCATTTCCTGTTTTTTTAATGTTACAATTATTGAAGAAGCTGTAACTTGAAACTAAATGGTGAGATGGAGTGAAAAAAGTGAGATCTACATTAACGGTTGCTCATTACTTAAATGAAAACGCTGAATATTTAGCTAATAAAATCGTTGATGATATTATTGAGAAATTCGGTTTTCAAGTAAGTAGGGAAGATATTGAACAAGCTAGACAGATGTATGTGGAATTCTTAACGTTTCTAAGCGATTCAATCGATTGTGATGAAGGATCTATACCCCAGGAGCTATTGAATTGGAGCAGACAGAACGGTGAGAGGTCTGCCGCTAAACATCATCGAATCTCAGAAATATTAATTCGATATCCAGATACTCGAATGGTGTTCGCTGATTTCATTCTGAAGATTAGTTTAGACCACGAACTTTCAACAGCGGATGTTGTTTTAATCCTGAAGCGGGTTCATCACATGTTAGATGTAAGTATTAATGAAACGGTTCTTGCCTTTGAACGGAAGTCAGAGGAAATTCTAGAGAAAACAAGATCAGAACTCCGAGAGCTGTCTACACCGGTAGTCCCTATTGAGAATGGACTAGCTGTACTACCCCTAATCGGTTCAATAGATGCTGATCGCACAGAACACCTTATGAACTTTGTGCTTCCAAAGATTCCAGAACTACAAGTTGAATGCTTGATCATGGACTTTTCGGGTATCGTTGTAATGGATACTGAGGTAGCTGGTCATATTTTCAATGTGTACCGAGTTCTTGGATTACTAGGGATTGAAGTTTTAGTAACAGGTCTGCGACCAGCACTCGCGATAAGTGCTGTATCAGAGGGTATTGACTTTTCTTCTATAAAAACGTTTGCGAATGTTAAACAGGCAATCGAGAGTAAACAAATAACCTAGCATGAACTTCATGCTAGGTTATTTTTTATACTTCTGGCTTCCTGAGTGAACAATTTGAACCGCTACTTTTACTGAGTCCAATGAGTCACGCTCTAAAGAATACTTTTTAACAAGAGATGGTGATTTTCGATAAGTAGATCGGGTTAAATTATATACATCACTTTTAATGGATAGACCGTTTGCGTATGTTTCTTTAATATCTTTTTTCATCAATTCCACAATTTGTTTCTCGAGTTCTTTACGTGGTACAACATTTAAATTTTCATCTATTTTGGCTTTGGCTTGAACATCTATTGTGTATTTTAGTTCATCTTTGACAGGCTCTTTAAGCTTAATTTTATATCCTTTTATTTCTATCTCTACTACGGTATTGCCTGCTTTAACCTCAAGTTTGTTTTCTTTTTCGCGTTTCGATAGCCATTCTAAACCACGAAGTTTTTCATATTTAAGTTTTCCTTTTGCTTGCATGTCTTTTATCACATATCCGCCGTCTGTAGTAGGGAAAGAAGGCTTCTCTTTGTCTTCTAACCATTTCCCTTTTACTAATTTTATGTTGGGAATGATGGTGGATCCGAATGGTTCATTTCCATCTCTTAATAGCATCTGCATAGATAGCGGATTGACTGCATGGTTACGTTGCAGCATCTTATCGGGATGAAACAGTACCTTGTATGTAGGAGCTTGCTGAAAAAGAGATTTGGCAACTAAGACTTTGTGTATCTCTTCGGATGTCCCAAAGATCCAAGAGGTAAATCGTATAAGTGGGTCATGCGCGAGGTGAGAAACGACCTCATCTAACTTTTCGTTAATAACTCTCTCACTTAACAAAATGACTTGTACATGGCCGTAGTAGAGAGGGAATTGGGAGGATTTTTCTAGCTTTCTAAAAGCCATAGTGAGTGTCTCACCTTCTTCAACTCCTACTAGTACAGGAGAATCGGCGGTCTGAGCCCCTCCTCCTTCTTGTTTAGCAATCGCTGAAAAAATTGCTGATTCGGTATATACAATATATTTTCCGTCTTTATAATCCACACCTAAAGCTTCGATATATAGCTGCTCATTAATACCAGATGCCCCCCAACAGCCTGTTAGCAAAACACATAGAATAGAAATACTGAAAAAGGATTTCAGGTTAATTCTCATTATTATCACCTTGACGTGTGGAGTCGTTAGAATGCAGGTAAGATGATCTTTTCTTCATAAAAGGAAAGGGTGCTTTAAAAAATGATTTAAACGTATCAGCTGCATTCATTGAAGCAAGAGATTCGATATAAGGATAGTCAAATGAGCGCAAGGAACTGACTAGTAAAAATATGCTAAGCATACTGATAAAAAAGCCAAAGAGACCGAACATGGCACACATGAGTAAGGTGTATATTCTCAAAAAAAGAAGATTTCCACTAAGTGATTGGTTTACGAATGTATAACTTGCAATCATAGTTATGGCTACCACAACAAGGGTGGTTGGAGACGTTAATCCAGCTCTGATGGCAGCATCACCAACAATTAAACCACCCAGAACAGCTACCGTCTGCCCAACTGCTCTCGGTAGTCTTGCACCAGCTTCTTTAAATAGTTCAAACAGCACAACCATAATCATCATTTCAAGTGGCAAAGATAATGGCAATCCAGTTCGAGAAAGTGTTAATGTCGCAAGAAGCGGGTAGGGAAGCTGATCTGGGTGGAACGTTGTCAAAGCTACCCACAACCCAGGTAATGAAACGGTGGTAAACAATCCTGTGAAGCGTAAAAATCGTTCAAACGAAACCATGTAAAAATTGGCATGAGCATCTTCAGGTGATTTTAGAGTTATTGCTAGAGAAGCTGGACCAATTAGAACGGTAGGTGAGCCGTCAACAATGAGTACAAATCGTCATTGCAGTAAGGATTGGACAGCAAAGTCTGGACGGCCGGTATTATCAAGTAGAGGGAAGATTGAAAAAACACTATCAGCTAACGCTTCTTCTAGCTCACTGCTTGAAATAATCGCATCCACATCAATATTCTTAAGACGCTTTTCAACCCGTTTAACAAGGTCTGGATCGATAATATCATCTATAAAAAGTAAAGATACAGCAGTTTGGCTCCTTCTACCAATCGTGAAGGATTTGCTGTTGAGTGATGATGTTTTTAAACGTTTTCGAATCAGGGCAAAATTTATTTCTAAGTCTTCAATAAAACCGTCTCGTGCCCCGCGTATAGATATTTCTGTATTTGATTCTTCCGGTGTTCTTCTCGGCATTTTGGAAAGATTAATGGCATATAGAGTCTTGTTCTTTTCAGCAAGCAGTAATGCATGTCCAGAGAATAATGAATGCTCTATTTTCATTTTGTTTTCAGAGTCAATATTGATTTCGTGGACTACAAACCGATTATTTAAAGTGTTTCGTATTGTATCATCGTCCTTTTCAACAATCTCATTTAAGAAAGGAAGTAACGTCTTTTCTAACAATTCAGAATCTATAAGTCCTTTACAGAATACTAAAGTGAATGGATGGGGGACTTTTTCAGCAAATAAATTCTTTTTAACTAAGACGTCTGTTAGGTGGTCGAATGAATTAAGAAGTTCTTGGATATTTATATTCTCTTTCCGATGCAGAAACTTCATCTATAGATCCCTCATTTCTTAATTAAGACATAGATACAGATGATCGATACTAATGGTAAAATGACATACATCTGTATGGGAAAAAAGAAATCATACAAAAAATTGAAGATAGATATGTTTGAAATAGGAGAAAGTGTATAGACGATTAATAAAATGTATAAGAAAGCTAATAACCAAGTTCTGCGTCTTTTAACTCCTGTAACTTTTGCAACTAAGAAAATTAATAAGCTGACTCTGATGAAAGCACCTGAAATCCACTGAAAGATGGAAAGGAAGTCCATTCTTGTGATTTCTTTACTTATTGTTAATAGTTTCCATTGCTCATACGCAGGATATCTTAACTTATTGGCTTCATAAGGACCAAATTCTGCAATAGCTGCCATCGTAGGACCAAGCATGAGTCCAACTAATATAAAGGCTACAATAGTAACATGCTTCCATTTCAGTGATCTTTTTGTATGCTGAACCAGGAATAAGAGGGTGCACAACTCTGTTAGTCCCGACAAAACATAAACACAGCCATTAAATACCGGAGACCAGCCATGTTCTGCGATCGGCAACAACATAGAATAATCTTTGTGCTGTATATTTCCAAACGCAATAAATATTCCGAAAGTTACCACTAGAGGTAGGGCGATCATTGCCACAATACTCAATTCTTGTAATCCTTTATAGGTCCCAAAAAAACAGAGAACTCCTAAAAGCAAACACAAAGCTAGAGTAGGGGTATCCATTAAATAATTTGTTTGTGTCCATGTAATGGTATCTCTAAACGTAATGCCTGCATTGAAAAAAAAGTAAATAATGAAAACTCCGCTAAGCAGATAGTAAGGAGTAGGACCAAGTCTTAGTTTTAAGTAATCTAAAAAATTCTGATTTCCTAATTTTTTTAAGACTGAACCGATCAGCAGAATAAAAAAGATGTAAGGAAGTACAGAGAGCATAATACTTACCCAAGCATCTCTTCCTGAAGCTGATAGAATTACGGGAATGATCAGAACATGATTGACAAGGCCGGATGACAGGATAATAAGAAAATATATATGTAAAGGCGCAATACCAGATTGAATTCTCATTTGTTCCTCCGGTTCCTTAAATATGAGTTAGTATGACGTAATTTTAAAGGCATTATTCTAAAGTTTTTATTATAAAAATATTTTCCTTTCTATCAAAAATATAAGAATGAACACATAAAAACAGTCAAAAGTGATTTTCACTTTTGACTGTTTGCTACTGCGTTTTATCTTTTATATATCGTATGAATCCTTCGCGATGACCAGCGTGATTGATAATTTTTTGAACATAGTAGGGGTCCTTCAATAATCCATTCTTTTTATCCAGATCAATCCATCTAGCTGTTTCTGGTTGGATAATCAATTCTTTATACCAATCCTGTTTCTCTAAATTATCCCAAAGTGGTAGTATGTCGGGCTCCTTCATTTTTAAAACATGTTTTTGAAAAGCTTCTATAATAAAACCCGCAGATAATAAACATAGCAATAAGAATAATAGCATCGTGACAAAACCTCCACCTTGTTTGACATTATAAAAAATTTCAAAAAAATAGCACGCTTATTGGCGTACTATTTTTGATCGTTATGTTTTTCGATGATCTCTTTTAATTCAGACCAATTCGTCAAACGAGGCATGTCTAAATCTTTGTTGTAATTCTGATGTCTAACATAAAGCTGAACAGGTTCTTCCGTTAGCGTATTTAAGACATTAGGCTTATCATCAAAGTAAAAGTCCAGCTTCAAATCTTTGATCGTATGGATTTTCTCTTCATCTTTCATTCCACAGAAAAAGCGTCCTTCTTGCACAGGGAATCCAGCATTCTCGACCCATTTCTTTGTTTCTTCGCAATGATTGGCAGGTCTCGCTGTAATGTAGAAGATTTCATGGCCCTCTTTATGAAGTTCTTGCAACACTTCAATGGCATCAGGATAAGCAGGACAATCTGTAAAATAAATCTCTTCCATAGAATCAATCCACATCTGATTGCCTTCCTTTTTGGAAAGACCAAACGGTTCGTGAATCTCCAGAGTTTCAATCGTGTCAAAAACATCGATCGGAACATCTTTCTTTAATTTTTTATTGTAGATATGAAAAGCATGTTGTCGTAGGTTAATCAGTGTATCATCAATGTCAAAACCAAATCTCATTATATATACCTCTTATTCGTATTTAGGATAACTTGTAAATTTATAGTCAGGTCCAATAGGGTTAACCGTAAGATCGTGCAGCTGGATGGCATCAGACATCTTTTCGATCCCAGTCCCACCAAAAAATGAAGGTGAATCCTGTCCGCCGATCAGCTTAGGTGCGATGTAGAAAACCGCTTTATCAACAAGCTTGTTTTCTAGAAAAGCTGCGTTAATCGTACCTCCACCTTCGATTAAAAGGGAAGAGATCAAATTACTGCCTAACGTTTTTAATACTTCATGCGGATCAACGCGTGTTTCACCAGCAATGAACACCTTAACACCGTGAGCTTCGAGTTGCTGCTTTTTTTGCTTGTTGTGATTTTCTGTTGTAAATACCCAGGTTTCAGCTAGCTTGTCTGTCACCACTTTTGAATGTAACGGAATCTTAAGTGTCGAGTCCATAATCACTCGTAGCGGATTTCGACCATTCGGAATTCTAGTCGTTAGCTCAGGGTCATCATGAATGACCGTATTAACACCAACAAGTATAGCTCGATTTTCATTTCTCATTTTATGCACATCTTCACGCGATTCTGGTGATGTAATCCATTTGCTGTTGTTCGCATGGCTTGCAATCTTTCCATCAAGCGTGATGCCTGACTTTAAAGTTACAAAAGGAACCTTCTGGACAATGAACTTGTTGAACACTTCATTCATTCTTTTTGATTCTTCTTGAAGCACTCCAGTCTCTACTTCAATTCCAGCTTCTTTTAAAATCTGCACGCCTTTTCCAGAGACAAGAGGGTTCGGATCTAATGCGGCGATAACCACTTTTTTAATTCCTGCTTCTACAATCGCTATAGCACACGGTCCCGTTCTCCCATGGTGAGAGCAGGGTTCTAGTGTAACATAAATCGTACCACCTTTCGCCTTATCTCCAGCCATACGAATGGCATGGATTTCTGCATGTGGTTCTCCTGCCTTTAGATGTGTACCTACTCCGACGATTTCATTGTGGTTTACGATCACAGACCCTACTAACGGATTAGGGTCTGTTTGACCTTTCATTGCTTTAGCATTATTTAAGGCGAGCTGCATGTAGAATTCATGACTACTCATTTGTAAATACTCCTTCATCTAGATGCCCAGATCGATTGATCTTGGTTTGCAAATACTTCTCATTGTATTCAGATACATCACCCCAGATGGGTGCTCGTGCTGTAACAGAAAGACCCGCCTGATGGAGTGCTTCTAATTTTTTCGGATTGTTTGTAATAAGTGTAACAGGCTTTGAACGAAGTGCTTTCAGTACTTCTATAGCATCTTCATAATTCCTAGAATCATCTACAAATCCAAGGCTTTCATTAGCCTCAACTGTATCTTGTCCATTTTCCTGAAGCAGATAAGCCATTGCTTTACTAAATAGACCGATACCACGGCCTTCATGGTTTGCTAAATAAAAGAGTGCACCTGTACCATGTTCTACGATCATTTTCATCGACTGCTTGAGCTGATAACCGCAGTCACATCGCTTGCTGCCGAATATATCACCAGTATGGCAAATCGAGTGCATACGAATAAGAGCTTCCTCATTGTATGCAAAGTCACCATAAACCAAAACGCTGGACTGCTGATATTCTGCTAAGTTGGCAGAGGAAAGCTTATCAATCACTTCTTCAAAGTTTTCAGTCTGCTCACAGCCTTCTAACCAGCAGTACCAATTGAAAACAACGGTTTCTCCATATAGGTTAACAGGAAGTTTGATAGGTCCTACCAAATAGATAGCACCTTCGTCTTTTTTTATGAGTTGTATTTTATCTTCAAGGATAGAGAGAACTTTTTCTTTTAAGTTTTTACTTTGTAACATACTTATACCCCTTTTATAGTTCATACGTATTTTGTCGGTTACTTAGGTGAATATGTTTATTTTATACCAGATAAATCAATTGAAAGTAGTCTTTTGCTCTCAATGGAAAAAAAAAGCATCGAACTCATCAGAAGATGGTTCAATCCTTATGTTTAAGTAGGGTTAAGAGAAAATGCCGACCTATATATGACAGACATAGATTTCTTCTTATATTATATGGAATAATTCAATGATAGCGTGTATGTTAGACTATTCTGCTTGAAAATTTTGGTATTGTTTTAAAAGTCAGAGAGATTAAGCGAACAGAAAACTCAAGATTCTCTAGAAATATTTAGTAAGAATGATAGTGAGTACTCCTAAAAGGGCAATGCCATAATTGAAGATCAAATGATTATTATCGTTTTTCTCCACTTCGGAATGGAAGAGCTGATCAAAGGCTTTATGACGATATTTTGTTTCGTTAATCATCAAGTGCTCAGCGTCCTTTCAACGTTTTAATGGCAGTTCTACCTAAAAGTATACGCCTTCATCAATAATAATTCAAAATATTCAAATTATTTAAGGCGGCAATAAAGGTACACCATGAAGTGTACCCTCTTGAAGATTTTTGTTTATGTTTATTAAGAACACGTTTTTTAGTGTGCTGTCATTTTCACCTCTGTTTTATCATGTATGGCAAGTTTCTTTATCAGTGATTGACTAGATGCATTGAGTCCAGTGATTTGAACTTCTGTTCCATTCTGGCGATATTTTAAGATAACTTTATCGATAGCACCTACTGCAGAATCATCCCAAACATGAGATTGCGACAAGTCGATTGTAACAAGCTCTACATCTTCTGAAAAGTCAAACTGTGAAACAAAATCTGTTACAGATGCAAAGAATAACTGTCCTTTTACGATATATAATTTATTATTGTTATCAACCTTAGAGGAAATCTCAACTTTTGAAATTTTAGCGGCAAAGAACAGTGCACTTAAGATAACACCGGCTAGAACTCCTTTTGAAAGATCATGAGTAAGCACCACTGTAACGACGGTCACGATCATAACAGCAGCATCAGTTCTAGGCATTTTATGAAGCTTTGTTAAAGAAGACCAATCAAAAGTGCCGATGGATACCATGATCATAACTCCAACTAACGCGGCCATTGGAATCATCGATAGCAGGTCGTTGAGCAGGATGATTAGTATCATTAAGAATGCTCCAGCAACAAATGTAGAAAGTCTTCCTCTGCCACCAGATTTAACGTTGATAACCGATTGACCAATCATTGCACAGCCGGCCATTCCTCCAAAGAATCCTGTAACAATATTCGCGATTCCTTGTCCTTTTGCTTCTCTATTTTTATCGCTATCCGTATCTGTCATATCATCTACGATCTGAGCAGTAAGTAGAGACTCTAAAAGTCCAACCAGAGCTAAAGCAAATGAGTATGGAAAAATGATCTGTAATGTTTCAAATGTTAATGGGATATCAGGTATTAAAAACATTGGAAGAGCTTGAGTTAATTCACCCATATCGCCTACCGTTCGTACCGTTGAACCTGACATAACAGCTATGATGGTGATCACGATAATGGCGATCAGAGGAGAAGGCACAGCTTTTGTGACTCTCGGGAAAAGATAAATAATAGCTAAAGCTCCTGCAACCATAGCGTACATTACCCATGACTCTCCAACAAAATGAGGAAGCTGGGCACTAAATATTAGAATGGCGAGTGCATTAACAAATCCGACCATCACTGAACGAGGGATGAACTTCATATATTTCCCGAGCTTTAATACTCCGATCAGTATTTGGATTACACCTGTCAGCACGGTTGCTGCTAAAAGGTATTGCAGTCCGTGTTCTGCAACAAGGGTGACCATGACAAGAGCCATAGCTCCGGTTGCGGCTGAAATCATTCCAGGTCTTCCGCCTAGAAAGGCAATTACAACGGCAATACAAAATGAGGCGTATAAACCTACCATAGGGTCTACACCTGCAATGATGGAGAAAGCGATCGCCTCTGGAATAAGAGCCAATCCGACTACAAGGCCGGCAAGAACATCTCCGCGAATGTTCCCAAACCACTCCTGTTTTATTTTATTAAGATCCAACAGAAACACACCTCTTTCTTTATGATGAAAACTGTTTTTTGACTTTCAACTCTCATGAAAGTCGGGGTCCGATGTCAACGCGTTTGATTATAACATGTATAGTAAAAATGAAGTAACAGAATGTAAGCGTATAAATAAGTTTTATTCTTTCATTTTTATTGAATTTCTTGTTTTTTTGGAGCATTAGTAGAAAAATACAATTATATGATTTGCATAAGGGGAAGGGATGAGGATATGGAGAAGATAACAGAAGGTTATGATTACGCCGATTACTATAAGGCGTATGTAAGCTTAGTACCTGAAGGGGATATCGTTCAAGTACTAACGAATCAAATGCAAGAAACAGTTGGAATCGTAAGCATGTTAAATGATGAACAACTTTCCAACCGCTATGCAACAGGGAAGTGGAGCATTAAAGAAGTGATCGGCCATATTACAGATACGGAGAGAATCATGAGTTATCGTTTACTTTCCATCGCACGAGGAGAAAAAAACTCACTTCCTGGATATGATGAAAATGCTTATGTACAGGAAGCCGGCTTCGATGAAATCGAGGTGAGAGATTTGCTAGAAAATTTTGTTGCAGTGCGTTTGGCTACCATACAACTTATTCAAAGTTTGAACAAGAAGGCTTTAGAAAGGAAAGGAACGGCAAATGGGCATCCTGTTACCACTCGTGCTCTAATGATGATCATAGCCGGTCATGAGATACACCATCGTCATATTATTGTAGAGCGATACTTAACCAAAAATTAAACACATGTTTAAAAGAGAGTCGATGTCATCCTGATATCGGCTCTCTTCTGTGAATAGAATTACTCATTCATCTCAATTGCAGCTCTGATGCCTGACTCCACAGCTCCTTCAACCCAGCCGTGCTTGAGTGTAGTATGTTCGCCGGCAAAGTGCAGTCTTCCCTCCGGAGCTTTAATCGCTTCAAACAATTCTAATTCCTGGTATGGCTTAAACATTGTAAAGCATCCACCTGCATTTGGATCTGTGGACCAATCGTGGCTAAATCCTGTAACAAAATGCTGATAGATGGAGTCACCATGAAACTGAGCAATATATTTTAATGTTTCTTTAATCTTCATTTCGTTGGATGAGCTTCTCCAAGGGAACGTATCATCTTCCCACGTATAACTTCCGATCACGACACCTGAAGGGATGTCTTCTCTGATACGGCTCGGATAATGAGTGAAGCGCGATGCCAGGTCCGTGACGGTTTTCCCTCCAGATAGACCGTTCTTTTCCCAGAAACGATGTTTGAATTCAATTCCGATCTTAATCGAGGGCACATAATGAAGCTCCCGAATAGCTTTCCTTTTAAGATAGGAGAGGGAATTATATGGTTCGAATTCAACAAAATTAAGTACCGAGAACGGAAGTGTAAGTAATACCTTGTCAGCTTCAAAAGAAAAACGATGTAAGGTTTGCGGACTTTCTGTATACAGTTTAACGGATGATTCTGTCTGCACTAGTCTTGTTAACTTTTGACCAAAATAGATGTGGTGCCGTAAATCTCTAAGAAAAGCACGAGGTAGCTGGTCGTAACCACCTGTAACTTCAAAGTATTTAAGAGGAGGTTTTTTGAAAATGATTAAGATATCTCGAAGCATCTCTAAAAGTGAGAGCTCGGGAAGACCTTCTAGTGATAGAAGCACTTTAATCATATCAATCGCTCCAGCAGATAATGATCTTCCGTAAGGGTTGTTGCGCAAATAATTATCAAGTGAGTATGATTGAAAATTTTGAATGATGATCGGCCAGTTTTTATCAGGATCACGATCAATAAAATCTGCTATCGGCTGTACAGCATAAGCGATAAGCTCTTCAGCAGTTTTTCCTTTTTCATTTTCTAAGACAGGAAAACCTAAGATATCAGGATTTTTCTCATAAGCATCATAAGTGGTTCGAATGCCATTGACCAAAAGAAGGTCATGAGGATTGCTGTTAACAAATTCATTAATGGCAAGGTTGTATTTCTTGATATATGCCAAAACAAGCCTATGCATCTCAGGGATACGCATAGCACCTGCTTCAAAATAGTTACCATGGGTAAAAGGTGATCTGACTGTGTAAATACGCCCACCAACTCTGTGGGTAGATTCTAGAAGGATGATCTCGTGTCCAGCGTTCTTTAAAAGTGTGGCTGCAACAAGTCCAGCCATTCCTGCACCGACGACAATCATCCTCTTTGGAGAGCTTGTCATGGGTAAACCGTTCTGTATAATATCCAGCATTCCCTCAACTGTTAAACGGTTCGAATTCATCACAAATCCCCCTAAATAAACGTTCATTCCTTTTAACAATGTATTAAAAATTATTAAAGAATATTATTTTGTAATTAAAACTAAAAACGACAGCCAATGATGGCTGCCATTTCTCTAAATTTATACTAGTTCTTCTGTCTGAACTAAAACATCCTCTTTATTCGGATAAGTCTTCTCAATATGCTGCTCACCCCAAGCGCATAGTGAATCTAATATTCCTTTTAACGACCAACCGTAGTCAGTAAGAGAATATTCAACTCGTGGAGGAACCTGATTGTATACTTCTCGGAGGATAACTCCATCATCTTCAAGTTCTCTAAGCTGCTGTGTGAGCATCTTTTGTGTAATTCCTGGCATTAACCGCTTCAACTCACCGGTTCTTCTTTTATCTTTAATAAGATGGCAGAGGATGACGACTTTCCACTTTCCACCGATCACTTCAAGTGCAGCTTCTACAGGTATATTGTATTTTTTCATCCCAAAATCACCTCTATATCGTAATTGTTACTTTTAAGTACCTACATTACTTTAAAGTGCGTACTTACTTTTAGTTTGCGTATATTTCATAATAACATCAAGTCAACCGAATGACTAGTTCATTCACCAACTAAAATCAATGGAGGGATTTATAGATGAATTCAACAGCCGTTCAAACGGAAAGCGGGTCGAAGTCAAAAGGTGGTTTTCCGGCATTATTAGCATTAGCCATTTCGGCATTTGGTATTGGTACAACTGAGTTTGTACCTGTAGGACTTTTATCTTCATTAGCATCTGATCTAAACATATCAATCACATTAGCAGGTTTACTCATATCAGGATATGCGATGGGTGTTGCATTTGGAGCACCGGTCCTTACAGCGTTAACGAATAAAATGAACAGAAAGTCGTTGTTACTTCTGTTAATGGTCGTTTTTATCGCAGGTAACATGGTTGCAGCAGTTTCAACAAGTTTTACGCTGCTTCTGATCGCGCGATTCATCACAGCATTTTCTCACGGTGTATTCTTTTCTATAGGTGCAACAATCGCTGCGGATCTAGTTCCCGAACATAAACGTGCAAGTGCGATCGCATTCATGTTTACGGGGCTTACTGTTGCAACCGTAACAGGGGTTCCGCTTGGAACATTTATCGGACAAACCTTCGGATGGAGAGCTACGTTTTGGGCAGTTGCACTCTTAGGTGTTGTTGCCATCATCGCTAGTGCCATCTTAGTTCCGAAGAATTTGAAAGAAGCACCACCATCAAGTTTAAAAGATCAACTCAAGATTATTAAAAACGGTCGATTATTATTAGCATTTGCAATCACAGCTCTTGGTTACGGTGGAACGTTTGTAGCATTTACGTATTTAGCACCGATCTTAGAAGATGTCACAGGCTACGCTCCAAAAGCGGTTACCTGGATTTTGTTAGGCTACGGTATTGCTGTTGCGATCGGGAATACAGTAGGAGGCAAAGCGGCAGATAAAAATCCGATCAAAGCTTTGTTTTGGATGTTCGTTATTCAAGCTGTTATTTTAGTGATCTTAACATTTACAGCACCTTTTAAAGTAGCTGGAACGATTACTATCTTCTTATTAGGACTTTTAGCGTTTATGAATGTTCCGGGTCTACAAGTTTATGTTGTGAAACTTGCTGAAAGATATGTACCTTCTGCAGTAAATGTTGCGTCAGCTATTAATATCGCCGCATTTAATTTAGGTATCGCTATTGGTGCATTTGTTGGAGGGCTCATTGTCGATTCCATCGGCATCATTCATACACCTTGGATCGGCGGAGTAATGGTGTTTGGTGCAGTTCTCTTAACGGCATGGAGCGCGTCACTAGAAAAAAGAACAATTTAAGAGTGAAAAAGAAGGCAGCCACTTTGGTTGCCTTCTTTTTTTAAGCAGTTTTTTTATTTTTCACTTTAGCTATTATGACTACAAGTAAAAGGGGCAAGAACCCAAAGAAAAATGTTACAGTGGTCTGCAAAAAGGATCCAGATTCTCCTAGTTCAATTTCGTTTTTGTACATCGTAAGAGAGAGTAAGAGCACAACCGCTGAGATTATATAAATAAAATGTGTAGCTTTTACTTTAAATAGAGTGGAGAGTGCTTGATCAAGTATGAACAACAATAAAGAGATCTTCATGTATGTTCCTAGAATTAGTGCGATGCCAAAGATCGCTTCTACCCGCTCAACAATCTCTCCAATGCTAATCAGCTGAGCCAGAACATGAAGCGGGAATTTCTTAAGAAATACTAAAGGTCCGAGCCCCATTAATGAACAGAGAATTGTTAATGTGAGTACGATTCCATTTATGAACAAACCTAAATAAAGCCATTTATTAATGGACTGCCCGGGCTTTTGCTTTACCAAGTATATAATCATAGCGAAGAATAATACATCCATGTAAGGAAATCCAAAACCGACATAAACACCATGTAATATCGGCTTAAAGCCTTGTGGAGCTAAAGGAAGCAGATTAGTGATCTCATACGTGTTGTAGGGCAGGATTAACATGATGATAAAGATGAAAAACAGAATATACATCAATAGGTGAAACATGCGACCCATTACTTCAATTCCAGCTTTTGCAGTTAGACTGGAAGTGATTAAGATGAGTAGATGAAAGATGAAGAGCGGTGTTTCTCTCATCATCGAGGTTGTAAAATATTGTCCCATTCCATATACAATGTTTGCTGTGATATACAACATGACTAAGAACAGAGGGATGATGAGTAGATAGGTCATCACGTTTCCGAGTGTTAGGCGAACTTGGTTCACATAACATTGATCAGGATATTCGTTGTGAAGAGTTAATACGAGATATAAGATGACAAAACCAACTAAGTTAGCAAGAAGCATGGCGATCCAAGCACTGTTTTGAGCAGCAGCCAGCATCGGCCCTTGGATATTGATAAGGGCTGAACCCGTCATATACACTTGAAATAACACTGCCATTTGCCAATAACTAATTTTTCCTGTGTGCATAAAGGGACTCCTTATGATTTTACTTGCAGCCATGAAGTGATAACTTCAGCAATAGGACCAAGTATTAACTGAAATCCTTCATCTAAGTTAGGAAGGTTCCGCCCGGAAAGATAAGAGTAGAGCATGTACCCTGCCGGAATAGACATCATTAAATAGATTTTTTTTGACTTTTTATCTTGTTTCAACGTTTGATAGTCGAAGTATAATAATACGACTAAGCTTCCTAAAATGAGTTTTTCAATCATAGTGATTCCTCATCATCCTATTGTTTTTTATGAAAAGGTTTGCTTATATCAGTTCCTGTGTTTAGGATGTTAACTTCCGATTTAACATGAAATACGGCGTCTTTGTAATAAGGTATCTTTTCTTTTTTTATTCTCTGCCATTCTTTCGGATTACTGCGATAGATATGGTTTCCTAATCCGATAATATCTATATTCTTTTTTTGTGAGTGCTTTAATAATGTCATTAAGTTACTGTTCACTTGTTTTTCTAACTTTGCATGAAGAACTTCTAGTTGTTGTTTTGTTTCAATGTTTGTACATTCTAATTCACCTATACTAGCTTGAAGCTTTGGTCTAAGTGAGTAATGTATAACATCGTTTTTGATCGCAAAAGATGTGTTTGTATGTGATTCTGTGATTTCAAATGACTCCTGCAGCTTACTCCCTTTACAAGGAATACCAATGATTCCATACTGAAAATTATTAAGAGCGAGCATGAGCGATTTTGTGTCTTTGTTTGTAATAGTCGTCTTCAGCTTCCCACCTAGAAAGATAGAAAGCCCATCTACAAAGATACTGTTCTCTTTTTCTTTTTCCTTTCTTAGATAGGGAGCATACACCGTATCCACCTCGCTATGTAGCTGTTTTCCAATTGTAAATAAATTAGCGGGATAGGTTTTCGCACTAAATTTGCTCCCTGTTTTAGTGACTTCGTTTAATTGTTCACTCACCGTATTTTCTACATGTGGTTTTTCTTTTAAATAGTCTGCCGCAGCTCCTTCAGTTACTGCAACACCTGTTAAGAGTCTCGGTTCATGATCACGGTAAAAGAAATCTAAAACAGAACCGAGATAATATTTTTTGGCGACTTTCTCACTAATCACAATAAAACGAACATGCCCCCAGTTTGCTTTTCTTCCCAAATGAATGGTCACATCTCTTATAGCATCAAAAACGGATTTTGCTTCCGTTTCAAGGTTAAAGTATGATTCACCGCCACCACCAGCAGAAGCGATCTTAGGAGCAGGCTTATAAAATTGTGTGGTGAGTTTAATGGTTCCATCTTTCTTTTGGTCGACAGCTAGCGATTGAACGAAAACATACTCGGTAAGCTCGGCATGATCCCAGCAACCAGATAAAAAAAGGAGGGAGGAGGCAACGATGTATTTAATTAGCTTTTGCATAGTAATCCCTCCCTTTATAAGATATTGGCGTTATAAACCTTTTCCAGTACTTCGGTGCTTTAATAATTTTTTCAATGACAAACGAAAGAATCCGTCTTTTAGTAGTGACGTACTGTTAAGAGTGAACGTACCAAGATAAGGTTCCTTCAGAACGTGTAATTTAGACAGGTGCAGGAAGATAAGAATAAATCCAAGAAACAGACCGAAGCCTCCCATAATAGCTGCTAGAAACATTAATGGTATTCGCAACAAACGTGCAGCAAAGCCAAAATCATAATAAGGGATAGAAAAGGATGCGATTCCCGTCAATCCAATAACAACAATCATGATCGGTGAGGCGAGTCCAGCGTTAATGGAAGCTTCTCCGATAATTAGTGCTCCAACGATACTTACAGTTGATCCAATAGGTTTAGGTAGCCGGACCCCTGCTTCTTGTAAGAGTTCGAAAAAAAACAGCATGATTAAAGCTTCTATGATTGCAGGAAAGGGTATCCCTTCTCGTGTATCTAAGAGAGCGATCAATAAAACGGTCGGTATTAATTCAGAATGAAAAGTAGTCAAAGCGATATAAATACTAGGTAAAGCCAGGCTCAAAATAAAGCCAATAAATCGTACCAACCTGATGATGGATGAAAAAACAGATCGTTGATAATAATCGGAAGCAGATTGGAAAAATTCATTAAACAATCCAGGACAGATAACGATCGTTCCTGTTCCTTCCATTAGAATTATAATCTTGCCTTCTAATAACGAGGCTGAAGCAACATCTGGTCTTTCGGTAAATCGATATTGAGGGAAGGGAGTAACGGACGATTCCTCAATTAATTCAGCGATATAGGATGTTTCTAAAATTTCTTCGTTTTTAATTTTGTTGATTCTTAATTCAAACTCTTCAAGCATTTCCTTTTTAACAGTTCCATCTAAATAGCCATAAACAAATTTCGTATTAGACTTGCCATCCGTTTGTTTAAAAATAAATTTAAGATTGGGTGTCTTTACTCGAGAGCGAATCAAACCAAGGTTCTTTTGCAGGTTTTCGATCGTACCTTCTCGAGGGCCAACAACAACTACCTCGTTCTGTGGTTCTGCAACACTTCTTTTTTCTACAGAAGATGCATCAAAGCTTAGAGCTAGATCCCATTTATCAAAAATCAAAACAATATGGCCATTGACGATATTGGCATTTAATTCATTGTAGTTTTTTAGTAACATAACAGGTCTTGATGAGACGCCCTTGTTCTCAAAAAAGACCTTTATCTGTTGAACCGAAACATCAAGTGAAAGGGCTGCCTCAAAATCGGGCATATCCTTAAGTACCTGGTGAAGCAGGTTGGACTTTTCTTCTTGGACGAGAGAATCACAATGTACAACAAGAGCTTCTTGTTTGTAATCTGAACCAAATTGAAAGTGCCTGATCTTAATATCATCACAGTTCTTATAAAGATTACGCATATATTCATCATTTGCTTGAAGATCTTTGTTAATAGGAACTTCTACTTTGGTTGTATCCATGATTGCTAACACCTGCCTTATCCTATAATGTTTGATGAAGGATAAGAATCTATACATTATTTACCATGAAAGACATGAAGGGTGGATGAAAGCTGTGGATTTCCTTTTCAGATGAGGGAAGATTATAGAAACGTGCGAAATAAAAAAGCTACCAGATAAACAAGGTAGCTTTTACATATTGAACGAGAGAGTCATGATTAAATCTTTTCCTGAGTTTCCACTTTGGCATTTTGATCAATTTCTAAACTTGTTTTATATTCAATTCTTTTTATATTACTGCCGGGACCGATTTCTATCGTGTTTCCGCGTACTACTTCAGCGTGTGTGTGTTCAAGATATAAGTAGTCGCCTTCGATCACTTCTGCCGTTAGTTGATCCGTGTGGTTGCTCATAAAAAATTTAATCAGCTTTTTAAAGCCAGATGCATCCCGGGTCTTTTTAACTGTGATGTTCTCGCCGCCAATTTCTTTAGCTTCACAATGACGTAGCAGTTCTACGTCGATCGTCCCTGCATTTAAGAGACCATCTATTTTAAAATTGCCGCGTGCTTCAAAAGATTCAGCTTCACAATCTCCCTTTATTTTAATTTGTCCTTTTACGTCTACTTCGTCGCTTGATACATTTCCTTGTACAGAGGCAGAGCCGCGAACGATGATTTCTTTTCCTTTTACATCCCCCTTAATAGAAGAGGAGCCTTGAACCTTTAATTCGTCGCAAAGAAGGTGACCATCGATGTCTGTGCTACCGTTAATCGTCATTTCCTTCACTTCTACATCGCCTTCGAAATGGGTTGATCCATTGATTTTGGCCGTATCAGTAGTAATGTTTCCCTCTAAATGTGCACTTCCGTTGCATTTAAACTCTTCACATATGAGATCGCCATATATATGTGCACTTCCGTTAACCTTTACTTGATGAAACTCGCCACCAGAAGAAGTTCCTGATCCGGAAATACTAATATTCTTTAACTGAGTTCGTTCCATTGCTATTCCTCCTCCAATTATTAAGAAAGCTTAAGTTTTAGTTCTTCCATGCACTGACTCAGTTTATAGTGAGCGATTTTCTTTGCTTGAGGCTCTAATAGAAGGTTGGCCGGTTCTGGTGTGAGGATAAAAAATGAAACGCCCATTTTTCTAATAAAGATTAATTCACTTTCGCTGTTCTTTGTGCTCTGTGCATGTTCATCAAAAAGCTTCAACAGGTCTACGCCTTCTGTTCGATTTACATCGCCCGTTTGCAGCAATGAATTCAATACATATAAAGTTAATAACTGATTAAATGAAAACGAATGAGTAGGACCATGAAAGTTGTTATACATCTCTACTGCTGTATGAGAAACAATGTTACGTTTGGTGAGCTCTTCTGCTGATAATGAAGTGAGTGTCGGGGAAGGAGAGAACATATCAGCAAGTTCATCGAGTGATAAATCATCTTTTAAAGTTTTAATTTTTTCAATGCGCAGCAATATATCATCTTTAGGAAAGAATGTTTCTTGGCCTGTAAAGGTAGATTTTCGAATGAACCAGTTTTCAGGAATCAAGTTCTTTCTTTTCCATCTGTATAGCTGGCCGTAAGATATATTTGCTTCTTCTAATAGATCTTTCTTTGAGATTAGATTTTCCATGATTAACCTCCTTATTAGTAATGTAACATAACACTGTTACGCTAAGCAATAAAATTTAAAAGTATACAAAGGAAAGTGCACGAAGATTTTTGAATAATAGTAGGTAGAAGGTGGAGGGGTTCAATGGAAAATTGGTTTGGTGCAGGAGCTTCTGGTTTTAGGATGTTCCAATGGGAGCATGTGCTTTTATTAATGTTAATCCTTTTTGTGAGTATTGGTATGTACCGCTATCGGATACGTATGAGGAAGATGCAATTATGGAAGAAAGTCTTGATCACAGGGCTTGTAGTCTCAGAAAGTTCATATCACATATGGGCCGTTCATAATGACTTATGGGACCTTCATATTTTCCTTCCTTTGCAGCTATGTAGTTTTAACATTCTGTTGTCCGTGTTGTTACTCTTAACGGATAATCGGAGACTTTTTGCTTTTGTCTACCTTTTTGGTTTAACAGGTGCCATACAAGGATTACTTACACCAGAGTTATTTCAAGAGCCTTGGCATTTTCGATTCATCCAATATTTTATGGCTCATGCTTTTATTGTTTGGACAGCTCTATACTATGCGATTGTAAGATCTTATACCATTAGCTGGCATCTTCTTTTTCAGTCATTCTTATGGCTGAACATTTATGCTATAGGTGTCTATGTTGTAGATGTGACTATTGATGCAAACTATATGTTCTTGCTAGAGAAACCAACGAATGCTTCGCTTCTAGATTACTTAGGACCGTATCCGTGGTATATCCTTTCACTAGAACTAGTCGCTTTATGTTTATGTCTGCTTGTTTTTATTCCAGTTAAAGAAAAGCTAAATCACACGAAAGAGGACCATCCACCGTTTGAGGTGTAGGGTCCTTTTTTTGTACCTTTTGTGACAAAATCATGCAAAGGAAGAAAGCAATGGTATTTATTGTATAATGGAAGTGAGGAGGGATTTTATGATTGAAACCATGAACAGGCCGATCAGGTGGATACCTTATCTATTTCTTAGCTTATTGGTCATTGGCAGCAATGTAATTCTTTATCAGACAACTTATTTCCAACCCATACCTACTTCTGTGCTCATTGGCTCTATGTTTGATTTTCTTCTCGTTATTCCTTTACTTACCTATTACTTTATTATTCGTAAAAGATACTCATGGAAGCTGACACTGCTTGTCGCATTAGTGAGTTATGCTTTCGCTTCATTTATAATTCCAGATGATCTGTTGAAATCTGTATCATTTATTCCGAAAGCTATACTTCTTTTAGAAGCGGGTTTTATCTCTATTGAGCTTTATTTACTATTTATCGTGTGCAGAAAGTTACCTAAAGTAAAGAAGTCGTACCGTGACTTAGCTGTTGATCTACCGTTTTTATTGAAAATCAAACTCGCTGTAAATCTTCATTTTGCACAAAGTCGCTTGATCGATTCTCTCGTCAGTGAAGTTACGATGTTCTATTATGCTTTCTTTTCCTGGCGAAAAGCACCTATGATGAATGGACAAACATTTACTCTCCATAAGAATACAAGTTATGTAGCTCTCCAGCTCATGTTGATCCACGCGCTTATCATCGAATCGATCGGTCTTCATTATTTCTTCAGTCAATGGAACCATACAGTCTCTTTGATTCTATTATTTATAAACATCTACTCTATTCTTTTTCTCATCAGTCAGATGCAAGCTGTAAAAAAAGTCCCTATAATCGTTACAAATCAATCGTTGATATTGAATATAGGATTTATTAAAAGCCTTGATCTGCCGTTTAAATACATCCAAGAATGGAAAACGTATGAAGGACCAGATGAGTTGAGTGCAGCAGAAATGAAGTATACGTTTGAAGCCCGAGTAAGTGATTTTATTCCGGAAAAACCGAATATTGAGTTGCTGTTGAAAAAACCTGTAAGGTCAGATATCATATATGGATTTAAGAAGAACGTGACAAGGGTAGTTATTAAAGTAGATAACCCCGCTGAATTAATGAGGCTTATTGAAAAGAGAATGGCTGATGAAGAATGTAACTTAGAAGATTAACAGTCTTTTTTTAGCAAATGTTCAATTTCACCTTGTTAAATGGAAATGCTATTGTTAAGATTTCAGAAGGTTACAGAAAAATCCTTTCGACAGGTGAAAATATATGTTTAAAAATACAGCAACTTCACAACAAAAAAAATCATTTCTTACTTCCGTTCAGCTAATCGTCATCTTTTATTTATTGTCCGTTTTAGTAGCGACTATTCTTTTAAGCTTGCCGGTCGGTCATAACGAAGGAGTAGAGTTGAAATTTATCGATGCCCTGTTTACCGCCGTGAGTGCAGTTAGTGTAACAGGTCTAACTTCTGTTAATATCTCAGAAACGTTTAATCAAGTTGGAGTCGTCCTTCTTGCCATCATCGTGCAGATTGGTGGGATCGGCGTTATGACGCTCGGTACAGCCATTTGGCTTTTAATCGGTAAACGTATTGGGATGAGAGAGCGTCAATTGATTATGACAGACCAGAATCAATCTACACTTGCTGGGCTTGTTCAGTTGATGAAGCAAATACTAACACTCATTATTGGAATTGAAATCGTAGGAACAGTATTGTTCTTTATCTTGTTTCAGCCTTATTATGATACAGAAATAGAAGTGCTCTATCACGCATTCTTCGCAGCAGTTACAGCAACGACGAATGCAGGTTTTGATATAACGGGAAGTTCATTGATCCCGTTTCGTCATGATTATCTCGTTCAGATCGTTACGATGTTTTTGATTACATCCGGTGCTATCGGATTTCCCGTATTAGTAGAGATCAATAACTTTATTAAAGAGCGTAAGTATTTAGAGCGTTATACGTTCACTCTTTTTACGAAAGTTACAACAACTACATTTGCATTATTAGTTATTACAGGAGCCATAGGGATTTATGTACTAGAGATGAATGCATTCTTCGAAGGTAAGTCTTGGCATGAAACAATCTTTTATTCATTGTTTCAGTCTGTTACCACCCGAAGTGGAGGCCTATCCACGATGGACGTCTCTGAATTCACAGTACCAACCCTTCTCTTCTTAGGAGTCATGATGTTTATTGGTGCTTCTCCAAGCTCAGTAGGAGGGGGGATTCGTACGACGACTTTTGCTGTAGCATTATTAGCAATCCTCTTTTATGCGAAGGGTAGAAACACGATAAAAATCTTTAAGCGTGAGATATACCCTGAAGATATACACAAGTCGTTTATTGTTATTATCGTTGCGATGGTGCTCTGTACGACATCCACTATTATCTTAGCGATTACTGACCCTATGCCGATCGAGTACTTATTCTTTGAGGTATGTTCAGCTTTCGGAACTACAGGGCTTTCCACTGGAATTACAGGTCAGTTGAGCTCAACAGGTAAAGTGATCTTAATGCTTCTGATGTTTATTGGAAGAATTGGCGTACTTTCATTCTTGTTCATTATCCGAGGAAAAGTGGTTACAGAGCACATTCATTACCCGAAAGAAAAATTAATTATTGGCCAATAAAAGTGATCACGTTTGAATTCACGCTGCTGTTTACTTATAATGAACATAAGTAAATAAGTCCTTCGGGGTCGGGTGAAATTCCCAACCGGCGGTGATGAGGCTTCAGCCTCTCAGTCCGTGACCCGGTTTTGCATGTAGCAGAAACGGTGGATTCGGTGCAATTCCGAAGCCGACAGTATAGTCTGGATGGGAGAAGGAACGTGAACACTTTTAGAATACCTGTGTTTGAAATAGGTATATTTAAAGGTTTATTTCGTTATATTCTTAACATTTAAAACCCCGGAAGCAATCTGTTTCCGGGGTTATTTGTATTAAGAAAAAAAGGACTCCTGCTTATGCATATTTACGATGATACTTACGTCATACGAGGGGAGGGAAAGCTTTTTGTTTACAGGCATTATCGAAGAAAAAGGTACGATAAAATCAATTTCTAAAGGCAACGAAACGATTGTTCTTACTGTTACAGCCCAAGAAGTATTAAAAGATGTAAACCTTGGAGACAGTATCGCAGTTAACGGTGTTTGTCTAACCGTAACTTCTTTTAGTAAAAGAGAGTTCACGGTAGATGTTATGCCAGAGACGTTTCGTTCATCCACATTGAGATTGTTAAACAACCGTGATTTGGTCAATCTTGAACGAGCGATGGCTGCTGGTGGCCGGTTCGGTGGACATTTTGTTTCCGGGCATGTGGATGGGACAGGAACAATCATTGAAAAGCGTCCAGAGAGAAATGCCATTTATTATACGATAGTGTTACCTGACCATCTGATGCGTTATTTTATGTTGAAAGGCTCTGTATGTGTAGATGGAACGAGTCTCACTATTTTTGAAGTGACCGAAAGTACAATTACTGTTTCATTGATTCCTCATACAGCAGAACACACGATCTTAGGGTCGAAAGGAACGGGTGACATCGTGAATATCGAATGCGACATGCTCGCAAAGTATGTACACAATATGTTGTCGCCGAAAGAAGAAACTACACAAAAGTCGAAGCTGTCTCTTGATTTCTTACAAGAGCACGGATTTTAGGAGGAGAGTTCATGTTTCACTCCATAGAAGAAGCAGTGGCAGATCTTAAAGAAGGAAAAATTGTGATCGTAGTAGATGACGAAGATCGTGAAAACGAGGGTGACTTTGTAGCACTCGCAGAAGGTATAACTCCTGAAACCATTAATTTTATGGTGACACATGGCAGAGGTTTAGTGTGTACACCGATCTCAGAAGAAATTGCGTTAAAGCTTGATCTTTCACCGATGGTAGTAGCCAACACAGATTCGCATGGCACGGCTTTTACGATAAGCGTCGATCATATTTCAACAACAACAGGTATTTCGGCTCAAGAGAGAGCGTCTACAGTACGTGAGCTTGTGAATGCAGATTCCCTACCTTCTGATTTCAAACGACCTGGTCATATTTTTCCGTTGATCGGAAAAAACGGTGGTGTGTTGCGAAGAGCAGGCCATACGGAAGCAGCCATCGATCTTGCACAAATGGCAGGCAGCAAATCGGCTGGTGTTATCTGTGAAATTATGAAAGAAGACGGAACGATGGCTCGTGTTCCTGAACTAGTCGAGCTTGCGAAACAACATAATATGAAGCTAATCACGATCAAAGACCTCATTACGTACCGAAACAAAACTGAGCAGATGGTAAAGCGTGAAGTAGAGATTAATCTGCCTACAGAGTTTGGAGATTTTAAAGCGATCGGTTTTTCGAATGTATTAGATGAGAAAGAACATGTTGCACTCGTTAAAGGTGAGGTTGCAACCGGAGAACCAGTTTTAGTCCGCGTTCATTCGGAGTGCTTAACAGGTGATGTATTTGGTTCAGCTCGTTGTGATTGTGGTTCACAGCTTCACGCAGCTCTTTCACAGATAGAAAAAGAAGGCCGTGGCGTTTTGCTGTACATGAGACAAGAAGGACGCGGCATCGGACTCATCAATAAGATGAAAGCTTATAAACTTCAAGAAGAGGGTCTTGATACGGTTGAGGCAAATGAGCAGCTCGGGTTCGCTCCAGATCTGCGTGATTATGGCATAGGAGCTCAAATTTTAAAGGACCTTGGTATCAGTAAGATGAAACTGCTGACAAACAATCCAAGAAAGATTGCTGGATTAAAAGGGTATGACTTAGAAGTGACCGATCGTGTGGCGCTTCAGATGCCTCATAACAAGAACAACGAAGATTATCTAAAAACAAAAAAGAGCAAATTGGGGCATATGCTTCATTTTTAAATCAGGAGGAATAGTCATGGCAAAATTATTTGAAGGACATTTAGTTGGTACAGGATTAAAAGTAGGTATCGTAGCAGGACGTTTTAATGACTTTATTTCAGATAAATTAGTTTCAGGTGCACAAGATGCATTCAAGAGACATGGTATTTCTGAAGATGATGTAGATATCGCTTGGGTACCTGGAGCGTTTGAGATACCGCTGATCGCTAAAAAGATGGCAGATAGCGGTAACTATGATGCTGTGATTACGTTAGGAGCAGTTATCCGCGGATCCACTCCGCACTTTGATTACGTATGTAATGAGGCAGCGAAAGGAGTCGCTCAAGCATCCATGACGAGCGGTGTTCCTGTAATCTTTGGCGTTTTGACAGTGGATTCAATTGAACAAGCGATTGAGCGTGCAGGAACGAAAGCAGGAAACAAAGGCTGGGAAGCTGCTGTGTCAGCTATTGAAATGGCAAACTTAACGCGTCAGTTAGGATAAATTGTATGTGTGTGAAAGCCCGTCACTTTTTTAGTGACGGGTTTTTGTTTGTTTTATAAAATCGATGGTGTACGAGTTTGTCGAGTGGTGTCGACTCGTGGATAACTTTTGGATTGAGAGCATGAACTCGTGGATTAAGTGTGAAAACTCGTGGATTGAAAGTGAAAACTTCTGGATTGAAAGTAAATAATGATAGGTACATATGAAAACGCTGTAGATTGAAGCGGCAACCTCACTTCAAGCACTCTTCTAAAGCAAAAATTAACAGCGTTTTAAATAATTTTAAGCATATCCAAAAGCAATTGACATAGTTATTAGAATAGTGTTAAGATTACCAAAGTTACAAACTACAAAATTATGGAAAGGATGGTTGTGTCATGGTGAAAGAAATGATTGTTACTCAAATTGCGGTCACTGTTGTAATCAACGATGACTCTACAATTTCATACCATGGCCTGCCGGAAGAGATGTATTAGGATTATCAATCTATATATCTGCCTTTTCTACATACATATTTGTACGCAGGTCACCCCAGTCGTGACGTGTGTTTTTTTGTGATTTTAAGCATACCGAGTTCGAATGGTATGTTTTTTTATTTTCGTTTGCACAGAAGAGTCAATCTTCTTTTTGCAATAGATTCACGAAACAATAGGAGGAGAAAAAATGAAAAGAAAATCATTTCATGTGTGGCTAGAACGCAAGGATCATACACTTTTTGGGTAGCTTCGTTAAACAACTGTTTAAGAGGATGGTAGATCGAGAGGAGAGACATTATGTTTTCAGTTTTAGGAAAATTAGCTTGGTTTTTTAAGAAACATTGGATACGTTACACGGTTGCGGTAGTGCTGCTGACTGGTGTTGGGATCATTGAGATCATCCCACCGAAACTCATCGGTAATATTATTGACTCCATTCATATGGGCACGATCACAAAAGAAGACATGATGCGGACTCTTGGAATCTTTGTAGCTGTCCTAATTTCGATGTACATTACGATGTACATCTGGATGTATCAGCTTTTTGGAGGCGCTTTTATTATCGAGCGTTCGATGCGATCAAGTTTTATGCGTCACTTATTAAAGATGACTCCTACATTTTTTGAGAAAAATCGAACAGGAGATCTGATGGCACGTGCTACAAACGATTTAAAAGCAATCTCTATGACTGCAGGATTCGGAATTTTAACACTTGTAGATTCGAGTTTGTTCATGTTAACGATCCTGTTCGTGATGGGATTCATGATCAGTTGGAAATTGACGTTTGCAGCGCTTATTCCACTGCCGATCATCGCGTTTATTATTAAAAAATACGGAAAAAAAGTACATCAGCGTTTTACCGTTGCCCAAGATGCCTTTGGAGAAATGAACGATTCAGTTCTTGAAAGCATCCAAGGAGTACGTGTTATTCGTGCTTATGTTCAGGAAGAAGAAGATGTAGCACGCTTCAATAAGGTAACAGAAGATGTATTTGAAAAGAACTTGGCTGTATCAAGAATTGACGCCTTGTTCGAGCCAACGATAAAAGTATTAGTAGGAATGAGTTATTTGATCGGTTTAGGATATGGAGCATACATGGTCTTTCATAAGACGATCACACTTGGTGAGCTTGTTACGTTCAACGTGTACTTAGGCATGCTGATCTGGCCGATGATCGCGATCGGTGAGCTCATTAATATTATGGAACGTGGAAGTGCATCACTTGATCGTGTTAATGAAACGCTTAGCTATGAACCTGATGTAAAAAACGCAGAAGACCTTGTCCCATTAAAAGATCCAGGAACAATAGCATTTGATGATGTGACATTCCGTTATCCTTCTTCTGAAACAGATAACTTAAAAAACATCAACGTTAAGGTGGAAAAGGGAGCAACGCTTGGGATCGTTGGCCGAACAGGAAGCGGAAAAACAACACTTCTTAAACAGCTTTTAAGAGAGTATCCAGCTGGAAAAGGGAATATTTCGTTCTCTGGTGTGGGCATTGAAGATATCGCTTTAGAAGATCTACAAGGATGGATCGGATACGTACCGCAGGATGCTATTCTTTTCTCCAAAACGGTGGAGGAAAATATCCTGTTTGGGAATAGCACGGCAGGTGTTGATAAATTGAATCATGTTATGGAGATGGCGTCCTTTAGAAAAGATGTTCAGCACCTTCCTGAAGGATTGAACACGCTCGTAGGTGAAAAAGGTGTGGCGTTATCAGGAGGACAGAAGCAGCGTGTGTCTATTGCACGAGCATTATGTGTGGATCCAGAAATTTTGATATTAGATGATGCGCTTTCTGCTGTTGATGCGAAGACGGAGACTTCAATCATCGGTAACATCCGTAAAGAACGCGCTGGGAAAACAACTTTTATAACAACACACCGACTGTCTGCAGTTGAACACGCAGACTGGATCATCGTTATTGATGACGGAGCGATCGTTGATGAAGGCAGACATGAGGATTTAATAGCTAGAGATGGCTGGTATAAAGAACAGCACGAACGTCAGCAGATCGAACAAAACTTAAATGATAATAAGGCGGTGTAGCCATGAACGTTGGAAAACGCCTGTTTCAATACGCACTTCACTATAAAAAGAACTTTATTCTCGGGCTTCTGATGCTGACCGTTGCCATTGGGGCGGAGCTGACCGGACCGTTTATCGCAAAGACGATGATCGATGACCATATTCTTGGGATCGAAAGGCCGTGGCATCAAGTAGATAATGAAGAAAAAGCAGCAGTGAAATACGATGGAAACTGGTATAAACGAAGTGATCATTTTGATCCAGGAGAAGATAAAGGAAAAGAAATACGAGTTATACAAGTGAAACGAGACTATTTTGTTGTACCAAACAAAATATCTTTTGATGGGGAACGAAAAGCGAGTAACGGAGAAGTGACGATTTCTTTTAAAGGAAAATCAGAAACCTATTCGGCAGATAAACTCAGTACGAGTGAAACATTTGCTTTTTATAAGCCAGAAATAGCGGGAATCATGAAACTGACTATGATTTACTTGGGCCTTCTCGTTTTTGCATCATTCTTTCAGTATGGTCAGCGCTATATGCTGCAGCGCTCGTCAAATCTGGTTATCAAGAAGATTCGTCAAGATGTATTCGCCCACGTTCAGCGTGTAGCGATCACATATTTTGATAATCAGCCTGCTGGGAAAATCGTTTCTCGTATTACGAATGATACGGAAGCGATCAAGGAATTATTCATTAACGTACTAGCTAACTTTTTTACAGGAATCATCTATCTGACGGGAATTTTCATCGCGTTGTTCTTGCTTGATCCTAAGCTTGCAACGATCTGTTTGATTCTTGTACCGATCCTCGTCGTTTGGATCATCGTATACAGGAAATTCGCGTCTAAATACAATCATAGAATTCGTTCTACGCTTAGTGATATTAACGGAATGATAAACGAATCGATCAACGGTATGACAATCATTCAAGCATTTAAGCGCCAAAAAGAGACTTCTGAAGAATTTGAAAAGATGAATAAAGAATACTTCACCTTTCAAAACAAGCTGTTAAGTCTTAACGCGATGACGGGACATAACCTAGTGTTGTTATTAAAGAACCTTGCGTTTATGGCATTCATCTGGCATTTTGCAGGTCAGGCACTCGGTGTAGGTTCTGTTATTTCGATCGGTGTGCTATACGCCTTTGTTGATTATTTAAACCGTATGTTCCATCCGGTAACAGGTATGGTTAATCAGCTTGCACAGCTTGAGCAGGCACTAGTATCTGCAGAGCGAGTATTCGTTCTGATGGATGAGCCAGGACAGAAAGTGACGGAAACAGAGATCGAACGTTACAAAGGAAATGTTGAGTTTCAAGATGTTACGTTCAGTTATGTAGAAGGGGAGCCAGTCCTTAAAAATATAGCTTTCGAAGCAAACCAAGGTGAGACGGTGGCACTTGTCGGTCACACTGGTTCTGGTAAAAGCTCTATCATGAATCTATTATTCCGATTCTATGACATCAAACAGGGAAAAATCATGATCGATGGCCAAGACATTATGAAGCTATCTAAACAGGAGCTTCGACAGCATATGGGTATCGTCTTGCAAGATCCTTTCTTGTTCACAGGAACGATTGCATCCAACGTGAGCTTGGATAATCCTGAGATCACGCGGGAACAAGTTGAAAAGGCACTCACCGATGTAGGCGCAATGCCATTTATCAACAACTTGCCTAAAGGATTAGATGAGCCGGTTATTGAAAAAGGAAGTACCCTTTCATCCGGTCAGAGACAATTAATCTCTTTTGCAAGAGCGCTAGCTTACAATCCAGCTATCTTAATACTTGATGAAGCAACGGCAAGTATTGATACAGAAACAGAAGCTGTGATTCAAGAGGCACTAGATGTCCTAAAGAGAGGAAGGACCACTTTCATTATTGCTCATAGACTTTCTACGATTAAGAGTGCGGATCAAATTCTCGTTCTCGACCGTGGTGTGATCGTAGAACGTGGCAGTCATGAAGACCTGATGAAAGAAAAGGGACGATACTTCCAGATGTACCAGCTTCAACAAGGAAAAACGGAAACAAGAGCAGTAAGTTAAACGCTAAAAGGAGCCTAATGGGCTCCTTTTTTTTTGATATTTTTAAGAAGGCTGCTTATCATCCTTCTTCTTTATTTTTTTCATCCATCTCATCGTTTTGTTCGCCGTCGTCTACACCGTTGTCTTGGTCAACGCCGTCACCGCAAGCAGTTAATCCACCTAACGTTAACATTGCTGCCAATGTTCCGGCTGCCCATTTCTTTTTCCACATGTGAATCACTCCTCTTTTCATTTTTTTTAAAAATATTTTTGTTTAGTAAAAGATTCCCGTAAAGAAGTCGATAAAACATATGAATCAATAAAATGAGCGTATAGTCGCATGTAATTGCATGATAATGGATGAAATGTAACTGATGATCAAGAAAGAAGGAAATCGAAATGGCATCTATTTTAAGCATCTTAACAAAAAAGAAAAGTAAAGCAGAAGTGCTTGATCCAACGGAGAATTTTAAAGAAGACGTGAAAATTTTAGTATCTCCTAACAGTGAATGGCAAAAGCAATTGAATATGATTTCATTATCAGTTGAAGATTTACGGATTATTCGCTCGATCAAACCGTTGCTCTCTGAGAATATAGAAGAGATCGTGAACCAATTTTATAAAAACATTGAACATGTTCCTGGCTTGATGGAAATTATTCAAAAACACAGTTCAGTTAATAAGCTTCAAGTGACGTTGATCAAACATATACAAGAAATGTTTAATGGGGTTATTGATACAGCATACATAGAGCAAAGAAAAGTGATTGCTCGCATCCATTTTAAAATCGGTTTGCAGCCGAAATGGTATATCTGTTCTTTTCAGGACATGCTGCTTTCCTTTTTGTCTATTTTGGACATACATATTCAAGATAAAAATGAGTATCAGCTTGCCGTTAAAGCAGTAACAAAGATTTTGAATTTTGAGCAGCAGATTGTCTTAGAAGCATTTGAACTAGAACAAGTAAAACAAAGAGAACATCATGAAGAGCAAAAAAGGCAGATTGCGGTTTCAGTTGGGGATTCTGTGGAAGAACTAGCGAGTATCTCAGAAGAGACGAGTGCAGCCCTAGAAGAGTTAACATCAAAAGCGGATGAAGTGGTTGTTTTTGCAAAGAACACAGCAGAATCAGCTGTAGAGGTATCCAATAATTCGTTAGCAGGTAAGAATAAACTAGACGATCATCAGCAAATGATTCTGAAAGTAAAAGACCAATCAGAGCAGATTACAGCTGAATTGATCAATTTGGAACAAGCAACAGTAAAAATTAACGATGTTGTCGATATCGTAACAGCGATTGCGGAACAGACGAACCTTCTATCCCTTAACGCAGCGATAGAAGCAGCTAGAGCGGGGGAAGCTGGAAAAGGATTCTCTGTCGTCGCTCATGAAGTTAGAAAGTTAGCAGACCAAACAAAGACTTCTGTTTCAGGTGTTTCAGAACTTGTGAAAAATACGCATAAACGCATAGAAGCTGTAACTACATCCGTTGAAAGTATTCACCAATATATAAACGATAGTGTAAGTGAAGCTACCGAAATATCAGATTTCTTTGTAGCGATTCTCTCCAAGATGGATGAGAGTACAGATCGAAGCGGAAAGCTAGAAAAAGAAGTAGAAGTGATGGCTGAAGTTATAGAAGAACTTAGTCATGCTGTTGGTCAGATCGCGGTTTCAGCAGATTCGTTAACAGACGTTACAAAAAGTATGCAACAAGAATAAAGAAGGGATCCCGCGGGATCCCTTCTTTATTTATTGATAACATATTGTCCTCTATTGGTTTCGAATGAGACGATGTTATCGTCGGTTCGAATGTCATTAATTCCATCAATCGGTATTTCGTACGTAATTGTCGGCAGCTCTACTTGTGAACCTTCTTCAGCTGCATAAGCTGTACCGTGTAAAAACAATATGTGGTCACCTAAATAGTCGTCATGTGCGTCTCTTTGTTCAAAGGTTACTTTATCTAGTGAGATTCTGATTTGATCTAGATCTCCTGCTTCTTCTTTACGTATAGAAATCTGGTTACCAGCCCACCCATTTAGTACATCTTTTAGTTCGATAATTTTAGTATCTGACATTGTTTTCACCTCATTATTCAATTTTCCCGTAATCCACAAACTTAAACCGAAGAATAATGAGTAATAAGATATAAAAAATTATGAAAGAGAATTGTTAGCTGACGAACGCTGTAGTAGGAATGCTGTAGTGTGTATCTGCAGGACATTGTGGAATGAAATGTCCATAAGAGGAGGACAGTGGCATTCATTACGAGGTAATCTCTTTTAATTACGTGGTAAACCGATTTTTATACGAGGTAATCCTAGATAATTCCGTAGATAAAATTATTTATCCGATATTCGACAAACACCTTCCAGCATTAAACGAAAAAAAACTCATAAAAAGCTTTTTCAGCTTTTTATGAGTCATTCAGCATTTAAGGTTTCAGCTCAACGATTTTATGAGCTCCCCAAGGTGCAACACTTATAATTACATCCATGTCTTTTGCTTGTTGTTCAAGTTCTTTTCCCGTGTTCTCCTGCACATAATAGCGTTCGAATCCGTAGGTAAGCTGAATATTATCAATTGAACCTGGTCCCCAGACTTTCTCAGCTTTTGCAGTTAACACAACCTGATCACCCGTTACATCTGGCTTTTCTGAATAAACATTCTTAACCACATAATAACCATCTTTGTTTGGCTGTAAAACTACATAAGCTTTTTGCTCACCCCGATCGAGTTTTGCTGCATCTCCTTTATAGCTTTTGAGAGGAGCTGTACTGATATCATAACGAAGTGTCACATAGTCACCATACAAAAGATCTCGAGGATCGACGGGAACAGTCTTAATCTTGATCTCTTTTCCAAAATAATCGATGCTGTAATAGCTTCCTGCGATAAACAGCAGAAACAAGACTTGCAGAAGGGCAGCGATCATCCAACCTCTTTTTTTAATCATGATGCGGACCTCCGTTCTTTAAGATCTGCTTTTTCTTACGTTGAAGAAACGCATTTAGTATGAACAAAAGAACTCCGCCAAATAAGAAGAATATCGACTTTGGCATAAAGGACCACGCCAGGTTGAAGTATCCCATTAAGCAAACGAGTAAAAATAGTACGATTCCAAAATTGATTTGCGAACGACTTTCGTTACGATAGCCTTCAGCAAGCTTGAATCCTGAAAATACGAACATGATGATCAAATAAAGGATGCCTACTATTAATGAATCCGTCACTCTGACCAAGTAAAAGAACGGTAGGAAAATTAATAGTTCCCAAGCATGCAAATATAAATTCTCCTGACGTTTTCCGATGATTGATAAAGCGAATAGGATGATCAATACAGGAATGTACACATAAGAATGGGGCAGCTCGAAATCAGAAGAAAATTCATTTGTAAGCAAGAAATATAATCCGTAAGCAAAACCAAAGCCAATGAGTGTTCCTAGGCGATTAAACGGTTGTTTAAATACGTCCTTATCAACCCATAGTCCGCTTGTGAATAAGGCGAATCCAAATAAGAAAAACCAGAGTAGATTAATATCTTTAACCATAATAAACATCAGGACTTGAATACTGAATCCAATCGTAAGTATCCAAGACTTTTGAATGGTTGGATATAAGAAAACAAAGCCTCCAACAGCTAATGTAAAAAGAATAAATAAAAGATAACTAAAGCTTTGGAATTCATTTATACTGTAAAGCTGTCCTCCGACTGTTAATAGTCCAAGAAGGAAGAAATAGAGCTTGTTACGATCCCTGAATAAATAAAAAACGGCAGGCAGGCTCCAAAAAACGAATAATCGAGCATCGACAGCATTCAAGTGAAAAGTCTGACCTAAAAGAATGATGCTTGCTCCAAATGTAATGATCCCAAGAAGATTAAGAGAAGTACCTAATGAATGATGGCCAGCTTTTAAATACCGTTCACCAGAAAAATAAAATCCGAGCATAAACACGATAAGTAAGGTTAGTCTGGCAATTGGTGAGATTTCTCCCCAATTTGAAGCGATGAAAGATAAGATTCCGATGCCGATTAATATACTGGCTAAAATAGGTAATATACCAGTAACTTTTCGCTTGTCTTCGGAATCAGGGTATCTTGCAGTGATTAAATCCAACTGATCTTCAGTGATGATGTTGTCAGCGATCCATTTTTGACCTTCTTTTCTTATCCATTGTTTGTTCATGTTTACCACCTCATTTCATGTATATGTAAAGTCCTTTTAAAACAGGACGAAACACCAATATTCTCTTTTAGTGTAATATTACACAACGAAAATGATGTTATCAAGCAATAAATTGAAAAGAGTATACGAATTCTTATGTGTAGATGAGGTGCATAAAAAAGAACAGCTATCATAAGCTGTTCTCAAATTATTACATTTATTTTTTGTCTTGTACATAATGCACGATTTTTAAAACGGTCTTTCGAGGCAAGAATCGAACGATGTTAGCTAATGCTTTATTTTTAAATCCTGGAATAGACAATGAATCTTTAGACATCAATGCTTTATAACCTGACCGCGCAACGTCGCTCGCATTCATCGCACCAGATTGAAACAAGCGAGATGATTCAAGGCTTGCACGTTTTTCGAAGTTTGTAGCTGTAGCACCAGGACAAAGAGCTGTAACGCTAACATCGGTATGACGTAATTCATAGTTGATGGCTTCTGAGAAGGAAAGTACATAAGCCTTTGTTGCGTAATAGACAGCCATTAATGGTCCAGGTTGAAAAGCTGCAGTCGAGGCAACATTTAAGATTTTACCTCGATTACGCTTAATCATTCCGGGAAGAAGCTGTTTTGTCAGTGTTGTAAGAGCCGTTATGTTTACTTGTATCATATCTTTTTCATCTTTCCATGATGTCTCGTTAAATGGTCCGTAAGCAGCGAATCCTGCATTGTTGATGAGAACATCAACCTCAATACCTTTTGCAATGATCTCTGCTGTCAGTTCTTCTGCAGCGTCTGTTTGGCTTAAATCTTTTGCAATTACCGTTACTGAAATACCGTATTTTTTAGACATCTGTTCAGCAATCTCATTAAGCTTTGACTCATTTCTAGCTGTAAGCACTAAATGATAACCGTCCTTCGCAAAGAGATCGGCAAATTCAAGACCAATTCCGCTTGAGGCTCCTGTAATGAGTGCAATTTTATTATTTATCATAAGAAACATCCTTTCTTATATCGTGTTTATATGTTTAAGAATATCAACATGATAACATATCTTTTAAAATAAATAAACATGAACTCATCAAAAAAGGTATGATGAAAGAAATATGAAAATTTTGACAAAGGAGGTGCGCTTGAATGAAAAATGTAATGATTGCAAAACATCCTGCAACAGGCGAAACCATTGATCAGTGGTTAGAAACGGGAGAAAATCACATTCCTGAAATGTATGAGAAAGCTTCTGCTGCTTTCCAATATTGGTCCACCCGTTCGTTAGAAACTCGATTAACGTTTATAAAAAAGATAAAGCAGCATCTATTAGATAACATGGATGAGATCGTAGATGAAATTTGTGCTGCGACTGGAAAAGTGAAGACAGAAGCTTTAACAGCAGATCTTATGCCAGTAATTGATATCATCGCGCATTATGAAAAGCGCGCACCAAAAATTTTAAAGAGGAATAAGGTTTCCACACCGATTCTTTTTTTAGGTAAATCTTCATATGTAGATTATTTTCCTCTTGGAACAGTACTAGTCATCTCACCATGGAACTATCCTTTTCAACTATCGATGACACCTGTAATCTCGGCACTGATCGCAGGGAATTCTGTTATTGTAAAACCTTCTGAGGTCACACCTACGATCGGGTTGTTGATTGAAAAAATTGCGAGAGAAGTGAATCTGCCGAAAAATGTTCTTCAAGTTGCGCATGGCGGAAAAGAATTGGGACAAGCTTTGGTTTCTGGAACGCCAGATGGCATTTTCTTCACAGGATCTGTTGAGACAGGACGGAATATTGGTATTGAAGCGAGCAAGAGATTTATTCCTTATACTCTGGAGCTTGGCGGAAAAGACCCAATGATTGTATTTGAAGATGCTCACATGATAAGAGCAGTGAACGGTGCAGTTTGGGGAGCATTTACGAATGCAGGACAAGTTTGCATGTCAATTGAAAGAGTGTATGTGCAGCATGCCATTCATGGAGAATTTATCGACCGGCTTGTAGAAGAAACGAAGAAACTGAAGCTTGGTGAAGATATTGGCTCTTTAACTTTTCCTCATCAAAAAGAGATCATAAAAAATCATGTGAAGGATGCATTAGAGAAAGGAGCTCTTCTGCTTACTGGCAAAGACCCAGATCAGTGGGGAGAAAGCATGTATTTGGAACCAATGATCTTAACGAATGTTACGGAAGATATGAAAATCGTTAAAGAAGAAACGTTTGGACCAGTACTGCCTGTGATATCCTTCTCAACAGAGGAAGAAGCGATTGAAAAAGCGAACAGCACTGAGTTTGGTTTGAACGCAAGTGTATGGACAAAGGATGCTAAAAAAGCGAACCGTGTGACATCAAAGCTTGTAACAGGCAGTGCGGTGATTAATGATGTACTCGTTTCAGTAGCAAATCCGCATCTTCCATTTGGTGGAGTAAAAAGCAGCGGAGTAGGCAGGTATCATGGAGACGAAGGCTTGTTTACTTTTACCCGTCAGATGTCAGTGATGAAAGATGCGGGAATCAAAAAACGAGAGATAAATTGGTACCCATATGAAAAGAAGTACTCAAAAATAAGAACATTGATCAAAGCTTATTTCTCAAACAGTAAACAAAGGGTGGAATTGATGCGTTCAAGCATTAAACAACTTCGGAAAAAATAAGAGCTGTTTTAGCTTTGCAGAGTTGTTTTGAGTGCAGTGGATTTCCGTTACAGATGCTCGCTTTCCATCTTTTCTTTACAGTTTATTCAAAACAAAAAGCGATTCAGCAATAACAAACATGCTGAATCGCTTTTTTTTATTAGCCTTTCACATTAGGCTGTTTTCTAAAGGTTAGTTACTTTGAATGTTTTTTCTCACTTCTATGCATTGTTGATTGGAGCGGAAGGTTGCCGACTCCTATGGGACGAGCGGTCAGGTGAGACCCTTAAGGGCGCGGAGTGGCAAGGGGCTCACCGGTCGCCCCATGGAAAGCGTGCAACCTGTAGCGGAAATCAACTACTATCAAGTACAACAGTGAATAAAAATAAAAAAATCTAAAGAATACATTCCTCTTCAATAATGTGAATGAGCTGTTTGAGCTGAACTACGGTCTGATCAAGAGTTAAGAAATAAAAAATCTCTTTCCCTTTTTTCTCAGTCCCCACAATTCCAGCTTCTCGTAATATTTTTAAGTGATGGGAGACGGTTGGCCGTGACATAGGAGATTGACTGGCAATATCCGTTACATTCATTTTATCTGTTTCCGCTAAAAGCAGTACAAGGTCTTGTCTAACAGGATCACCTAATGCTTGAAACAAAGGAATTGTTTTTCTGAACATCTCTACTGCATATTCATTTGACATATTATTTCACCAACTTTTTCATAATCATCACATGATTTCATCTTACTATAATTCAGTATAAACCAACTAGACCACCTTTTTGAATATCTTACCGATTTGTAGTGGGAACAACGCTATAAATTGCCAATGACTAGAGCGAATATAGAACTCGGTGAGATACACAATAAGTGCAAGGGGGTGAAACACATGGCAAGAAGAAACAAATTGGTTGTCCCAGGAGCACAGCAAGCAATTGATCAAATGAAATATGAGATCGCATCTGAGTTCGGTGTTACACTTGGCCCAGATACAACTGCTCGTGCGAATGGCTCGGTTGGTGGGGAAATGACTAAACGTTTAGTCGCAATGGGTCAGCAACAGTTAAGTGGCGGTAATCGCTAACTTAGCTCGTAGTTGATACAAAGGGGGGTGGAGGAATCCACTCCCTTTTTTAAATCATACAGGAGTTGATAGTGATGGCGATGTGTCCAATATGCAATAACTTTCACACCATAAACGTTCGCTGTCCAGAATGCGGAAGAGCGGTTCAAGATCAGGGAAGAGTGAGTGACTATTTCGATGATTACAGTCCCTATATGGAAGTAGATGAACTGAAGCTTGAAGATGGTTATCCGAATAATTTCAAAGAGAGCCAATGCCCACACGTGTTTTACTGTGATGCTTGTCATCAAGAAGTTCTTTTTTTTATTGGTGAGTGGGAATAGAAAAAACCTTCATATCTTATAAAGACATGAAGGATTATTGGCTAATTTTAATTCTTCTTTCAAGCAATACTCGAAGGCCGTCCAGAAGGGAAGTTAAAATCCAATAGATGACTGCAGCCTCAAGTAGAACGGGCAGTACGATTAGTTGTGACGCACTGATCTGATCTGCCATCAAGGTTAGCTCTGGTACGGTAATTACAGAGGCTAACGAAGAGGCCTTAACAATATCAATCAATGAATTCCAAACGGATGGAATAGAAATTCTCCATGCTTGTGGGAGAATGACTTCTTTATACGTAAGGTATTTGTTCATTCCAAGTGAAAAAGCGGCTTCCCATTGCCCTTTTTCGATCGACTGAATAGCCCCACGATAGGATTCTGCAATATAGGCACTAAAATGAAGTATGAGTCCAGCGAGCGCTGCCTGCCATCCTTCGGGTACATAAATAAACGTGAAACCGTTATAAAGAATTAATAATTGAATTAATAATGGCGTTCCTCTGAAGAAAGAAATATACCCCTTAGCAATCCCTGACAAGAATTTATTCGATGACATCCTGCATAAAGCAACGACCAATCCGAAAATGAGCGCTCCGAAAATCGAAACAAGACTTATGACGATAGTAAAAACAGCTCCCTCCAGTAAATAGGGGAGGGAGTTGATCAGAATTTCAGATAAGTTATTCACTTACGTTTTCTCCAAAATATTTTTCGGAGAGCTTTTTCAGTGTACCGTCATTCTTCATTTCTTCAAGCGCTTTGTTTACGTCTTTAATTAAATCTTTGTCATCTTTTCGGAATGCAAATGCCATTTCGTTTTCGTTAAAAGGCTCACCAACAGCTTTAACGTTATAATCTGTTTTCTTTAATTCTGTCAGGATAAAAAGCTGATCATTCATCGCAGCATCTACGCGATTAACATCAAGATCTGTTAATACTTGAGCAGCACCTTTATAAAATTTTGTTTTTGCACCAGCTTTTTCAGCTTCAGCAGCATAGTTACTTCCTTGAGTCGTACCTACTACTTTGCCTTTTAGATCTTTAATCCCTTTAATGTCTTTGTTGTCTTTGTTGACGATAACTTGTCCGCCAGAAACGGTATAAGGAGTAGAGAAATCATATTTAGCTTTTCTTTCATCTGTAATTGTTACTTGGTTCGCTACAAGATCAAATCGTTTGGAGTCTAGCGAAGTAAACATGTTCTTCCATTCTGTTGCTACAAACTTTGGCTCCATCTCAAGGCGTTTAGCTACTTCCTTAGCTACTTCAACGTCATAGCCTGTGATTTCATTTGTCTTTTTATCACGATATGAGAAAGGTGGATATGTAGCTTCCGTACCAATCGTAAGTACTTTTTTATCTGAACCTGAACCTGATTTTGACTCGTCTGAATTTCCGCATGCTGACAAAAGAATGACAGAAAGGGCGAGAGCTGACAGGAATTTAAATGTGTTTTTCAATTGAAGTCCTCCTCGTCAGGGTAATCCCGACAATTTTTATAGAATTTATTGTATAAACGAACGACGATTTCGTCAATCATTTAACATTTTCCCCGATAAAGAAAAAAATAACAGCGGATTTTTTTGTGAGTACACATTATCACATAAAAAGAAGGCATGATCACATAAAAAGAAGACATGATCACATAATTTTAGTGGACGATCATATAAAAATTAAGTGCTATCATATAAAAGTATAGTTGCATCATGAAATTCCATATTTTGATGCTAGGTAGTCAAAAAAATGGACAACAAAAAGCTCTGCTTAATCAAGCAGAGCTTTTTGCAACATATGAATTAACGAATACGTAGTTCTGTTTCTTTATCAAAGAAATGTGATTTGTTCATATCAAACGCTAAGGAGATGTTCTGACCGTTGCGAATGTCTGTACGAGAATCTACACGTGCGATAAAATCTTGACCGCTAACTGTAGAGTATAAGAATGTTTCAGCACCCATAAGTTCAGCAACGTCGATCTTCGCTTCAATCTTCGTGTTTGAAGAAGACTCTAGGAATACAGGCTCGTCATGAATATCTTCAGGACGAATACCTAGAACAACATCTTTGTTGTTGTAGCCTTTTTCTTGAAGAATCTTCATTTTACCACCAGGAACGGCAATCTTCGTGTCACCCACTTTGAAGAATCCGTCTTCAAGGGTACCGTTCAAGAAGTTCATAGCAGGGCTACCAATAAATCCGCCAACGAAGATGTTCTCAGGCGTATCGTATACTTCTTTCGGAGATCCAACTTGCTGGATACGTCCGTCTTTCATAACAACGATACGTGTTGCCATTGTCATCGCTTCTGTTTGGTCATGCGTTACATAGATCGTAGTCGTTTGCAGGCGTTGGTGAAGCTTTGTAATCTCGGCACGCATCTGAACACGAAGTTTCGCATCAAGGTTTGATAAAGGCTCATCCATTAAGAATACTTTTGCATCACGAACGATTGCACGCCCTAGTGCAACACGTTGACGTTGTCCACCTGAAAGTGCTTTTGGTTTACGATCCAAGTATTGCTCAAGACCGAGAATACGTGCTGCTTCTTTAACACGCTTTTCAATTTCTTCTTTACTGAACTTTCTTAGTTTAAGTCCGAATGCCATGTTGTCATAAACGTTCATGTGAGGATACAGGGCATAGTTTTGGAAAACCATCGCGATGTCACGATCTTTTGGAGCTACGTCGTTTACAACGCGCTCATCGATGATTAGATCACCTTCAGAAATTTCTTCTAAACCAGCGATCATACGAAGAGTTGTTGATTTACCGCAACCAGATGGTCCTACGAATACGATGAATTCTTTATCCGAAATATCAAGGTTGAAATCATGTACAGCTGTTACTTTGTTATCATATCGTTTAACGATGTTATTTAACTTAATTTCTGCCATTTAAATGAATCCCCTTCCGATGTAAACGTTTTCTTAATGTTTTAAGTTTACGCTTTCATGTCCTATATCGTAAATGGACGACTTGCCTAAAATAAAACAACCTCTTTATGCAATGTGCACAAAAAGGCTGTTTGAGATTAACGTGGGTCTAATTTTCGAATGAGCAGGCTGCCCGTTGCAAAAATAATAAAAAAAGGAAGAAAGATAGCGATCATGCATATGGCTGCAAGGTGAGGGTTTTCTACACCATATTCAGCTATAAAACGCATGATGCCGTAGATGTTAAAAATAATCTCAAGGATCAAAAGGTTTGATAAAAGGATCCAAAAGATGGTCTTTGTTTGTCCAAAAAGAGAAGGAGCTGTATTTTTCAACATATAAACAACGATAAGATATATGCTTTTTAAACCCTTTCCTCTTGCGAATTCGATATAACTCTTATTTGCTTCGTCTTCCATGCTTAAGATTAAGTATTTCGTTACATATAGAGTAGGAAGTATGGAAATCGTGAATATCGGCAAAAAGTATGCCTCTGTTTTGTATACATTTACGATGTTAAATATAAGTAACCCGGTCGTTTTATAAAACCAGATCACTGTCAGCTGTACTAAGATGATGATAAAGACATCCGGCAACGTTTCAATCGCAAGTATTATTTTTTTGATGATTAACCTGATGTGGTATGGAAAGATCATATATATAACAGCAAAACTGATCCCAACTAGGAGACTGGCTAAAAGCCCTCCCATAAAAAACGAGAAAGATTGGGGATACACCTCTAAAAAGGCAGGCAAGAGCTGATAGTCACTCCCGTTAGAGTAATAGGTGGTTTGTGTAAGGTCCATGATCTGCTGAACTGTAAATTTTAATTGTTGCAAATACGCGTGTAGTTCAAACTGTATGCTATTTGTTAAAAAAGAATTGTTATCGAGTTGCCCAGTATCAATTAATCTAGTGTTATTCATTAGCACCGAATAGTCATAAATAAGGACAGGCAGTGAAGTGAAAAGGAGAATCCCTAAAATAGATAACAAAAAGAATGAAAGTAGCTTTCCAGCCGTTTTGATCATGCGTTCAGCCTCCCTTTCTTCACTGGCAGAAATGAAGCTGGTGGATGGGTTTCTTCAGAGGTCGTTATCTTTTTCTTCTGCATTGTGGATGAATGATTCTCACTTTTAGTCATGCCGGAGACCATTAAATTTATAGCGATGGAACATAGAACAAAACAACATACGGGAGCGATTACGAGTATTGGAGCTCCATAATAAAAGTCCCAGTTCTGAACGATCAAACCACCCCATTCATGAGAATCTGAGAACGTTCTTTCATACGTTACCGGTGTGCCTGATACACCAGGAAGTGTGTACGTAATCTTTGAGAATCCACCAACGAAGATTTTTAAAAAAGCAAGATGGGCGAGTATAGCTAAGGTTTGGCCGGCTTGCTGAACGGTTAAGAGCAGAAGCTTAGGTGATAGACAGGGGAGGATATGCTTCATGAACACGTGAATCCTTCCACCTCCTAAAAGAGGTGCGTGTTGAATGAATTCTTCCTTCGATAAGATAGAGATTTCATTCGCAATTTGTACGGATAAGACGGGCACAGTCAACAATACGAGTACACAAGTAGTGATCATAAATTGTGTAAAGTCAGAATAGCTCCAGCTGAAAGCAATTAAAGCTGGTGCGATGAGCAGGTAAGCAAAAATGGACAGAGGTGCAAAATAAAAAATTTCTGAAATTCTATTGATTAGTTTCTTTATAAAGCTAGGAACAACGAGAAGAATAAATGATACTAAGATCGATAAAATCATTCTGCTTATCGTGATCAACACTACAAAACCGAGCGTGTATTTTGCTCCTTCAAGCAGGACGTAAACGTAATTGTTTCCAAATTGATCTGAACCCAGTGGGTATTCCGCACTTCTTTCAAAAGGTGCTCGGTCAATCATTTTTCCTTTTTCATCATAAAGAATATTTGACGGCGTACTTTCTTCCTTCAAAAGTGAATAGGCAAAACTCCCACTAAGAAGTAAGACTAGAATCGTTAATCCGATTAAAAAAGAAAGTTGTTTAAAATACTTCATTAGAATTGAATCCCCCTGTTACTCACGTTATCTCTATTTTTTAGAAATAATTCGACATAAGGTGATTTATTCCTTTATTTGTAAATAGACATTTTCTCATCCCTGTTTGTTTTCCATAGGTGATGAATCTACGTTTGTAGGCATAAAAAAGCTGCTTCCGAAAATGGAAGCAGCTGTTACATATTTCTCTCTTTTTGTTCGATAAGAAGAATCGCTAAGTACACGGTGAGTGCGTTTTTCAGTTGTTTCACATCTATGCCTGTTTTGTCGTAAAACTTTTCCACACGATATTGAAGGCTGTTTCGGTGAATATATAATTGTTTCGCCGCTAACGAAACGTTGAGGTTGCATTCAACAAATACTTTGATGCTTTTTAAAGTTTCTTCGTCTTCTTCCCGCCATTCTTCTACTAATGCAGTTAATGTTTGATCGGCCATAGGACTAGCAGACTGAAGAAGGATATACGGCACGATATCAGCTACCGTATATACGGATTTCGGCATCAAGTGATTCCTCACATTTAAAAATTGTTGCTGTTCTCTGTCATAGGTTTCTTTTGCGCGATTCAGTTGACTGTTATAGCACCCTATATAAATAGAAATATCCATATAAAAGTCTGTTGAAAGCATATCTTTTAACGCTTCATAAGGTGTTTCACTAAATTCCTGTTTCGATGTTTCAATAATAACGCCACTCTTAAGATCCCTGTTCAGAAGGAGAACAGCATCTTCAGGAAAAAGTCCGTTTACCGCTTCAGAAAAGGAAGCATAATCGGTAATAGGCTGTTTGCTAAAAAAATGGACAAATCGGTAGAAACCTTCTTCAGTTGATAGTTCATCATCAAAAAGGAGCGATTTCCATTTTAACTGCTGTGAAGAAAAAATATTTGCCTGATTATCATTTTCATATATGTTAAACATCGATTGAAGTAATGTAAGTTCGGATTCAGAAACGGCAGATTTAGAAATCCCAAACGGCTCGCTATCATCAGTAAGGAACCAGTAAAAGCCTGACTGCTGTGAGAGGTCTGTTGTGAATAAATTCTTATAGTGCTTCTTTAGCTTATCAAGCATCCATTTTCATATCCTTTCAACGAAAAGCTTGCTATTATTATAGCAATGTTAAGTGGTTAACTAAACTAACAGATTTCCAAGAGGAGGAGACACCATGAAAACGTGTCCTTGAGTAACTTCTTCAACGGTCGTGTACGACTGGGAAAATAAAGATATATGGACAAATATAAAAAATTGGGACAAGCACTATAAAACAAAAGGATCGAAATCTCTAATTCTAACTTTTGATGATGGGCCATCTTCTGTTTTAGTTGAACTGCTGGATATTCTCAAAAAATATAATGTTAAAGCGTTGTTCTTTTGGCAGTCGAAGTTGCTGCATAAAAATCGTCCGTGGAAACGTGTGATAGAGGAAGGCCATATGATCGGTGGGCATTCATTGCGCCATCGTGTTTTAACGAGACTTTCTTATCGTGATCAGATGCATGATATTTCTACGAATTTAAAGCATCTAGAGGTACTTACAGGTCAAGAAGTTAAATACTTTCGTCCGCCTTACGGACAGTTCAACGAAGATACATTGCATGTTCTTAAAGAGCTCTGCAAAGTTCCTTTCTTATGGGAAGTCGCAGGTCTTGACTGGGAACATAAGCATGATCCCATACACATTGTTCATAACATCTTGAATCATGCAGAGGATGGCTCTGTTATCTTGTTGCATGAATTAAAGCAAACCGTGAGAATACTAGACGAATTGATTTCTGAATTAAAACTAGAAGGCTATGAGTTCGTATTGCCTCCTAAATAGTTAACTATGGAGGGTTCTATATGAAGAGAAAAATTGTAGTTTCATTTAGCGGAGGAAAAGATTCAATTTTAGCTTTGTATCGATTGCAGCAGTCTGAGGAATGGGAGATCGATTCCTTACTAACAACGTTGACAGAGGACTATGAGCGGACAACCATGCATGGTGTTCGCAATGAACTCCTAGAAATGCAGGCACAATCACTTGGTTTACCGCTTCGAGTTGTTTGGATACCTAAAGATTGTCCGAATGATATGTACCAACAAAGAATGAAAAAAGCCGTTGATGATATTAAAGCTGATGGTATACAGTACATCATGTTTGGCGATATTTTTTTAGAAGATGTAAAAAAGTACCGTAAAAAAATGTTAAACGGTACAGGGATTACACCTGTATTTCCAATATGGGGCGAGAGTACAGAGCATATTATAGATGAGTTCTTACGTAAGGGGTTTAAGACTGTGGTATGCTGCTCGGATACTTTAAAAATAGATGCCTCTTTTACTGGCCGGGTCATAGACGAGCAGTTTAAAGAGGACTATCCAAAGAAACATGACATTTGTGGCGAGAACGGAGAATTTCACACATTTGTTTTTGATGGACCGAACTTTTCCTATCCTATTACGTATACGTTAGGTGAGACTCGAATCGTAAAGGATATGATCAGTAAAGAAGACCGTTTTTATTATGTAGACATCCTTCCAAGTGTGTAGTCCAAATTGCTAGCACAATTCAAAATGACGTATACTAGGAAAATAGAATCTAGAGTAATGGAGATTAAAATATGAACGTATGGATTTCAATTTCAATCATGGCGATCGTCGGTGCGTTTATTGGAGGATTAACAAACTCCATTGCAATCCGAATGTTATTTCGACCGTTTAATACATTATATATTGGTAAGTATAGAGTTCCGTTTACACCAGGACTTATACCGAAGCGAAGAAAACAGCTCGCTGTTCAGCTTGGTGAGACTGTAACCAATCACCTCCTGACCGCAGAAGGTGTGCAGGCAAAAATTAACGATGCCGATTTTCGCAAAGAAATGACCGAGCTCGTTCAGGTTGAAGTAAAACGCTTTTTAAAGAGTGACATGACGATCAGTGAACTGCTTAAAAAGGATTTTGGAGTAGACGATGTTCAGAACAGAATCCAAACGACAACTGAAGCATGGCTGAGCACGCGTATGAAAAAAATGCTGCAGGAATCAAATGGCAAGGAAATGAAAGATATTTTACCAGAAAAGTTTGTTGCTAGAGGGGAAGAAAAGCTGCCAGAAGTCGTTGATTGGCTCTTAAACAAAGGCGTTCTTTATTTAGAGAGCGAAGACGGCCGAAAATCTCTGGCAAGTGGCATCGATGCATTTCTAATGGATAAAGGAATGCTCGTAAATATGGTGTCTATGTTCTTTGGCAATGTGAGCATCGCGGAAAAAGTACAGCCGGAACTGATCAAGTTCATGAAACATGAAAATACACGTGATACGGTGTTGAATCTGCTTCAGGAAGAATATCGCAGCTTCATGGATAAAAGAATGGATGAAGCCCTTGGATTGCTGAACATGCCTGAAATGACGACAGGTTTAGCAAAAGAAATCACGGCTAGACTTCCAATCGAAGAGTATCTAAATACACCTGTTTCTTCGTTAGCTAGTTCGGTTGAAAAATGGATTGTAGATGATCTAACTCCAAAAGCAGTCGCTGCGGGACTTGATCTATTTGTAGCACGATTAGAAATGTTGCTTGAGAAGATGCATCTTGCGAAAATCGTGGAAGAACAAGTTGAGACCTTTTCTCTAGAGCGTCTAGAGGAAATCATCATTTCGATCGCAAAAAGCGAACTTAAGATGATTACATGGCTAGGAGCTTTGTTAGGCGGAGTTATCGGTGTTTTTCAAGGTATCCTTGTACTATTTTTGTAGAGTCTGTTATAGTGGGTACCGTAGTTAATCAATAGGAGGTATTTTACCAATGTCAAACGTATACGATGTTGCTTACGACTTAGAAAAAGCACTACGCAATAGTGAGGACTTTACAGCTTTAAAACAAAGCTATGATGAAGTAAATAACAATCCGGAAACGAAAGAACTTTTCGGTAAATTCCGTGATATTCAAGTAAATCTTCAACAAAAACAAATGAACGGCCAGGAAGTGACTCCTGAAGAGATTGAAGAAGCTCAAAAGCTTTTTGCTGATGTGCAGCAGAACGAAACAATCTCAAAGCTTATGGCTGCGGAGCAACGCATGAGCATGATCATCAATGATCTAAATAAAGTGATCACAAAGCCACTGGAAGAACTTTACGGACCAATGGTTGAAGAAGACGGACAACAGCAATAATAATGTACTGATTTAACCCTCTGTTACTTTTGTAGCAGGGGGTTTTCTTTTTGCATTGTATTTCTTAGGTTTGTCCGCGTTCTAAAGCATGTTTCAAGTTCATAAACTTAACACGAGTTCTTATACTATATTTTCGCGAAATGGGGGGAGCGCATCATGGTATACCGTTTACTAGCGATTGACATCGACGGAACCCTACTGCGAAGCAATTTCCGTATCGATAAAGAAACGAAAGAAGCCATTGATTATGTGCAGCAAAAAGGGGTCTATGTCACACTCGCTTCGGGCAGGAGTTTTCCATCTACACAAAAAATCGCCAAAGCTTTAAAGATCGACAGTTATCTGATCAGTCATAATGGTGGATTCATTGCTTCATCTCTTGATGAACCTCTTCAAGAAAAAAGGTTATCGGTCGAGGATACTTACAGAATAGTAGAAGTGCTTGGAAATTACGAATGCCACATGCGGGTAGTCCATGAGCGCTTCTCCGTCGGAAATCAGCTTAAGCAAAAAAGTCAGCTCGTCGCCAAGTTAACATTAAGTACGGGGGATCCGTTGTTCTATCCTGTTTCTTTCACAGAGAATTTAGGAGATTATGTTCTCGCGCAAGAAGTGGCACCGCCAAAGATGGATGTACAGTTTTTTGATGAAAAAGAATGCGAGTCTGCTATGAAGTATCTAAATGAACATATGCCAGACTTTGAATATTCTTCTTCAGCCAAATGTCAGTTAGAGATCACAGCTAAAAAAGTAACAAAAGGAAATGCGTTAAGGTTCCTTGGTGAGAAACTTGGCATCGCACCAAATGAGATGGTAGCGATCGGGGATTCTTATAACGATTTAGATATGATCGAGTTTGCAGGGCTAGGTGTGGCGATGGCAAACGCACCTGATGAAGTGAAGAGAAAAGCGAAGTGGATCACGCGTACAAACGACCAGCTAGGCGTACCGTACATGATTAAAGAAGTGTTCCGCAAGCAGATGCGCTTCCAGACGTTGAAACGATAGTCAGTTGAGATTAAGAGGGCTCTTTTTAGACATTTTGTCTGAGAGGAGTCTTTTTTTGTGTAGGTAAAAGTGGAAAGGTGCATTTGTGGGCAGTTGTGAGCGATTCTTGAGATTTGTGAGCGATTCTAGAAATTTATGAGCGATTTCTAAATCCTGATGACCTGTCCATTGGGATTACATACTAATAGAGTTCTTTCGACAACTCCCGTCGAATTTCGTAAAAAACGTTTCAGTTTTATTACAAATGTAGAAAATGAAAGGGTTTACATGAATCGTGACGAATAATATTTATGTAAGAACCACAATGTAAAGGGAGGATTCAAATGGAAAAAACTTTAGACCTTCAATTAAAACCAAAGGTGGCCGAGTTTCTTAACGGAACGAAAAAACATTTTATCAATGGGGAATGGGTCAGCTCAGCTAGCGGAAAAACATTTGAAACATTAAACCCTTCAACTGGAGAAGTTTTAGCCGTTGTATCTGAAGGTGGGACTGAAGATATCGACAAGGCGGTAAAGGCGGCAAGAGCAGCTTTTGAAACAGGTTATTGGTCAAAGATGCCTGCTTCAAAGCGAAGTTACTTAATTTACAAATTAGCAGAATTGATGGAAGAGAATAAAGAAGAATTAGCACAGCTTGATACATTGGATAACGGAAAGCCGATTCGCGAAACGATGAATGCAGATGTTCCGCTTGCGATTGAGCATTTCCGCTATTATGCTGGTTGGTCAACAAAAATCGTGGGGCAGACGATTCCTGTAGCAGGAAGCTTCTTCAACTATACGCGTCATGAAGCGCTAGGTGTAGTCGGACAGATCATTCCTTGGAACTTCCCACTATTGATGGCAGCTTGGAAGCTTGGTGCTGCACTTGCGACGGGATGTACGGTCGTATTGAAGCCGGCAGAGCAAACACCTCTATCTGCACTTTACTTGGCAAAATTAGCTCATGAAGCAGGGTTCCCTGAAGGTGTGCTAAACGTTGTAACAGGTGCTGGTGAAACAGGTGCGGCGCTGGTTGATCATCCGAACGTGGACAAGATTGCATTTACAGGTTCCACTGAAGTTGGAAAACTGATCATGCGTAACGCGTCTAACTCTTTGAAGCGAGTAACGCTAGAGCTTGGTGGTAAATCACCAAACATCATCTTGCCTGATGCTGACATGAGCCGTGCAGTTCCTGGTGCATTAAGCGGAATCATGTTCAACCAAGGACAAGTTTGCTGTGCGGGATCACGTTTATATATTCAAAAGAAATCTTTTGATAATGTCGTAGCAGACCTTGTGTCTCATGCGAAGAAAATCAAGCAAGGTCCTGGGTTAGATCCAGATACAACGATGGGGCCGCTCGTATCTCAAGAACAGCATAACCGCGTTCTTGGTTACATCCAAAAAGGACAAGATGAAGGTGCAGAATTGTTAACAGGAGGAACAACTCCGTTTGACAGAGGGTACTTTGTCGAGCCGACAATCTTCGCCGATGTTGATGATAAGATGACGATTGCAAAAGAAGAGATCTTCGGTCCAGTTGTAGCTGCAATGCCGTTTGATGATTTGGATGATGTAATTGCTCGTGCAAACGACTCAGAATATGGTCTTGCTGCAGGACTATGGACAGAGAATTTAAAAACAGCTCATTATGTATCGAACAAGCTTCGTGCTGGTACGGTTTGGGTGAACTGCTATAATGCATTTGATGCTGCTTCACCATTCGGCGGATACAAGCAATCCGGTATCGGACGTGAAATGGGATCTTATGCATTAAATAACTACACAGAAGTTAAGAGTGTGTGGGTGAACCTAAAATAGACAACAAGATATAACGGGGTCAAAGAATTGAGCGGATAAATAGGGAAAACCGGGTGCTAGATCCAGCATCCGGTTTTTTCTTTGTTCATTGATAAGCGGCGAATCTCTTCGTCAGTTTTGTTTTTTCGGTGCTCATGTAGGAGAACTACACTCCGCTCCTCAAAAACTTCACTTCCTCGACCTTCTTGCTTCTGAATGAACAATTTAACATTGATAAGCGGCGAATCTCTTCGTCAGTTTTGTTTTTTCGGTGCTCATGGAGGAGAACTACACTCTGCTCCTCAAAAACTTCACTTCCTCGACCTTCTTGCTTCTGAATGAACAATTTAACATTGATAAGCGGCGAATCTCTTCGTCGCCCAGCTGATTATTAAAGCATCACCTTAATAAATCGCAACCCCGTATCATCATAATCCAAACTGCGATAGAACTCATGCGTGTCTGTTCGATGCTTGCCGCTATTAAGTAATATTGCTGTGCAGCCTTGTTCTTTTGCCCATTCTTCTCCATAACGAACGAGCTCCTTGCCGATGCCATTTCCTCTGAACTCTTCACTTACAACCAAAGCAGAAATACGAGCATAGCAGCCGTTTTTTTCAAAATAAATTCCTTTTGTAAGGCCGATCATCCCAATTACTTGGTCGTTTACACAAGCCACAAAACAAGCATAAGCAGAATTAGGAAGCAGTGTCTCTAATCGCTCTGTCATTTCCTCGGGCTTTGTTGGATAACCGAGCTCTCCCATTAAATAAGAAAGTTCATAACTGTCATCGTATCGTGCTTCACGTAGAATTACTTCACTCACTGTTTTCTCCCTCGTTTCCATGAGATTCATTAGCGATGGAAAAGAAGCAACTGTCCCTTTGGTGAAGTCAGACGATGCGTTTTTTCTTGCATGTTTAGTTCAGCCAAACGGGCTTCTCCTTGCTCTTTTGCTTCAGAGTCACTCTGTGCAGAAATGGTTTCATCCAATATTTTTTCGCCGTTACTTTCGTATGCAGTTAGTGCGTATATATTCATGATGATCGAACTCCTTTCGTATCTAAATTTGATTTCAACATTCGACGAATTTTTCCTGCCATAAACTTAAGAATTTGTATGAAACTTAAGGTATTACACCACGTACTAGGAATATATGGTATATTTTACAGCGGGAGGGATATAGTCATGTTGAGCATTAACGAGGTAAGAAAACAGTTTGGTAGTTTTACAGCCGTTGACGGAATTAACTTAAAGATTCCTAAAGGTGAGATCTTTGGATTGTTAGGTGCAAATGGTGCAGGGAAAACGACGACATTTCGAATGATCTTAGGGTTGTTAACACCATCACAAGGAAGAATTACGTGGAACGACAAAGAGATTTCTTATGAGACGAGTGACCTTATTGGGTATCTACCCGAAGAAAGAGGATTATATCCAAAACTGACCGTAAGAGAGCAGTTGATCTATCTAGGGCAGTTGCGCGGTATGACTCGTTCACAAATTCAAGAACAAACGAATAAGTGGTTGAAGCGTTTTGGTGCTGAGGAGTATTTAAACAAGAAGGTAGAAGCATTGTCTAAAGGAAATCAGCAAAAAATACAGTTCATTGCGGCTGTACTTCATCGTCCGGAACTTTTGATCTTAGATGAACCGTTTAGCGGATTAGACCCCGTGAACGTTGAACTTTTAAAGAGTGCTGTTCATGAGCTGAAAAAAGAGGGAACGACGATTGTCTTCTCATCTCATAGGATGGAGCACGTAGAAGAACTATGTCAGCATCTGTGCATCATGCATAGAGGAAAGTCAGTTGTTCAAGGAAATCTAAAAGAGATCAAACGATCCTTTGGGAAAAAGAATGTATCTGTTAAAGCAGACTTTGATCTAACTTATTTGAAAGACACAGCTGGAGTTCTTAAACATCGTACAACAGGAGATGGAATCATTCTTCAAGTCGAACGAGAAGAAGTGGCTCAAGATTTGTTCCGAGCTATTCAGTCACAAGGATTTGTAAGAAAGTTTGAACTTGAAGAACCTTCATTAAATGATATTTTCATCGAGAAAGTAGGTGTTGTTCATGAGTAAATTTATGACTGTAATGATGCATACATACCGATCTAAAATTAAATCAAAACCATTCCTGATCACTACATTGATTACAATCGGATTATTATTTGTCATAACGAATATGAACGAGATCACAAAAATGTTCGGTGAAGATGAGGCTTCTAAAATTGGGGTTATCGATAGAACAGGAGAGACACTTCCAGCTCTTCAAGCACAACTTAAGCAAACAAATGATGATTTGAAACCTGAAGCGTTTACGAAATCGGAAAGTGAAGCAGAAAAAGCAGTACTTGATGGTAAGATCGAAGGACTTTTAATTCTGGATAGGGATGCTTCAGGTATCATCACAGGAACTTATAAAGCAGAAGATGTAACACAGCAGAGCCTTATCGCGGATGTAGAGTTGGCCCTGCAGCAGATTAAGAACAAATCTGCAGCCGAGTCCATTGGATTGAACCAAGAACAGCTCGCTGCTATTTATTCTCCGGTTACTTTTGCTAAGGAGTCATTGTCAGATTCAGCGAAAAGTGAGGAAGAGGCAGCTCAAGTATACATCCTAGTGTATGTGGTCCTATTTTTCATGTATATGGCCGTCATGATGTATGGAAGTATGATCGCCGTAGAAGTGGCAACAGAAAAATCTTCACGTGTAATGGAAATACTGATTTCTTCTGTATCGCCTGTGACACAGATGTTTGGGAAGATCTTTGGGATCGTACTCGTCGCTTTAACTCAGCTTGCGTTGTTTGTTGCTGGAGGGTTTCTAGCTGTTAAATTAAACGGACAGCTTAGTGGAAGTGAGAGTATCATCAATGAACTAAAGTTGAACGAGATTCCAGCGTCACTAATCATCTATGCTCTTGTGTTTTTCATTTTAGGATTCTTCTTATACGCTACTCTATTTGCGATGCTGGGATCATTGATCAGCAGAGTTGAAGAAGTAAATAATCTGATGACACCAGTAGTAATCGTAATCGTGGCAGCATTTATGATCGCCATGTTCGGCAGAGAAAATCCAGAGTCTGGCTTTGTTGCAGCGGCATCATACTTCCCGCTGTTCACACCGATGCTCATGCTGCTTCGTGTAGGGATGCTTTCATTACCGGTTTGGGAAGTAGCACTTGGAATCAGCGTCTTAGTCGGAGCCATCTTCTTGTTTGCCATAATTGGTGCTCGTGTATATCGTGGAGGGGTTTTGATGTATGGAAACGCACCTTCCTTGAAATTGTTTAAGCAAGCCCTCCTTTTATCCAAGCAGGAGAAGAAAAATACAACCGACGTTTAATACTTTGAAAAGAGAGCCATTGAGCTCTCTTTTTTTACACATTCACAAGCGAACGTGCTTTCGTATATATGTTAAAATGAAGGGAAGAATGGTAGAAAAAGAGGATGAGTGAAATGATAAAGTTTTTACATTGTGCAGATCTCCATCTAGATAGTCCGTTCAAAGGACTTTCCTCGTTGCCTAATGGGCTTTTTCAGCGGCTTTCTGATAGCACGTTCGTATCGTTTAAACGTCTGATCGATCTTGCGATTTCAGAAGAAGTAGATTTTGTAGTGATTGCAGGAGATCTTTATGACAGCGGAAACCGAAGCTTAAAGGCTCAATCATATTTGAAAAACTGTTTTATGAAACTGAAGAGTTATGACATAAACGTATATGTTGTTCATGGCAATCATGATCCATTAGATGGACAATGGGTAGATCTTGATTGGCCGAGCAATGTGCACTTTTTTGGTGGGAACCATGTTCAGACTCTTTACTTTGAAAAAAAGGGAAGACAGGTAGCGGCTTTGCACGGATTTAGCTATGAAACTGCAGCGGTGACAGATGATCGAACGTTACATTATCCTGACAAAAGAGATGATTTGTATCATATTGGCATTTTGCATGGACAGGCTGATGGTTATAGCGGACACAGCAGATACGCGCCTTTTTTGTTAACAGAGCTTCTAAAAAAAGGCTACGATTATTGGGCGCTCGGACACATTCATAAAAGAATAGATTTAAACATAGATCCACCCGTTCGTTATTCAGGGAATATACAAGGCAGACATAGTGGAGAACTAGGTGAAAAAGGTGGCTACATCGTTACTTTAAACCATAATGAAGTCGAAAGTCAGTTCTACTCCACGTCTGAAATCAGTTGGCAAGAAAGCAGCATTGATTTAACTGAGGTTGATAGTCTGCAAGAAGTGATCCTTTTGTGTGAAAAAAAGATCAACACGCATCAACAAGGTAATAAAGGTGTCCTTCTTGTCTTAAAGTTGACGGGTCAAACTCAGCTTTATCATGAGCTTTTGGATGGAACGTTCATTGAAGATTTAGAAGAAATCTTGCGTGAGGAAGATTATGATTCTTCGTTTGTGCATGTTGTTTCGATTAAGAATGTAACGACCCCTTCTCTTCAAGAGGAACAATCCATGAAACAATCTGCCTTTTTTCAAGATTTACAGTGTGTTCTAGAAGATGATTCAGAACTGCAACAAGCGATTTCTGAATTGTCTACACACCGAACAGCCAGAAAATACATAGAGCTGAATGAACAAGATTATGAAGAGATTAAACAACAAGCTGAACAATTATTATTATCAGAACTTCATAAAAGCAGGTAGGTGAAAATATGAAACTCGTTTCCCTTCATATCTATCACTTCGGTGGTTTAAAGGATTGTAGAATCAACTTCGAAAATAAGGGGCTACAGATTCTTTACGGAGAAAACGAAGCAGGAAAAACGACACTGATGGACTTTATTAAATGTATGTTCTACGGTTTTCCTACAAAAAGTCAAAATCAACGCCGCTATGAACCTAAAGACGGAAACAGAATGGGTGGTAAGATCACCATTCACCATCAAAAACATGGCACTTGGACGATTGAGAGAATAGCGCGATCTACTGTAATCGGTGATGTCACACTTTTTGATGAAACGGGGCAGCAGAAAGAAGAAGCATTTCTGATACAGTTGTTAGATGGAATGGAACAATCCTTGTATACGGGTGCATTTTGCTTTGGTCTTGATGGCTTACAAAAATTAGACAAGTTATCATCTGAAGAACTCGGTAATTTTTTACTAAGCACCGCGATTTCAGGTGACCGTGATCTATTAAACATCGAACAGACATTTGAGAAGAAACAAGCCATTTTATTTAAAAAAGCAGGCAAAAAACCAATCATTAATGAAAAATTAGAACAGCTTTCTTCATCGGCAAAATCACTTCAACTCTTAAAAGAAAAAAACGAGAGTTATCAGGCGTTAACTAACGAAAAAGAAGTTCAACAAAAGGTTCTTGAAAGAATTAAACAAGAGTTGACGGAGATCCAGACAGAACTTCTCTCAAACAAGAGGCTACTCGAATTAAAGCCTGTACTGCAAAAATATAGACAGCTTGATGTAGAGATAAGCTCTCTGGATTCTGACCAATTTTATTTTCCAGAAAACGGACTTCAACAATATGACGAATGGCGAAAAGAGTATTCAGGCTTAAAAAGTGACTTAACGTACACAGATAGCCGTATTCAAGATGTTGAAACCGAGCTGAAATCAGTGATAAGTAATGAAGTAATAATAAAATACGAAAAAGAGATTAAACGTTTGTTTAATCACCTTCCTGAATATGAACATCTCTTCAACCAGCTACAAGAGCTTCAACGTCACATACAGGCTTTAAAAAATGAAGAAAGAGAGCTCGTTGATGAGATCGGAGAAACGTGGTCTGAAGAAGAGCTTAAGAAACTTTCACTGTCTTTATCTTCTCTTCATCTTCTAGAAGATTTGATCAAGCAGCATGAGCAGGTTAAAGATAAACAAAGTAGGTTAGAAGACGAGCTCGAGGACTCTAGAATGAATCTCGAGCGTTTAGAAGCGGAAGAAGCACAACAAAAAGCGAACCTACTATCTGAAGAAGAATATGCAAAGTATCAGCAATCAAATCATAAGCAAACAAGAAATATTCCTTCCTATACAATACTATTGCCCATATTTTCTTCCGTATTACTTCTTTGGTCTGGTTGGATTTCAAATCATCCACCAGTCATGTTTGGGGGAGTTCTTCTGTTGATTGCTTCCCTAGTTTTAAGCTTCATGTATTTGAGGAAGAATCAGTCAGGTGAAGAAATGCCAAAACACGTACATCATCGATTGTTAGAAGATGAGGTCAATCGTAAACAATGGATGCAGCTCTCTCTACAGCTTTCTAACGAAAACAACATCTATGTACAGCTTGCTAAACGGCTGGATTATTTAGAAGTGGAAGAAGCAACTGTCGTTGATCGTGCACAACGATGGGCGTCAGATAACGGGTACAAAGGGCAGTTGGACCGGCTTTTCGTATCAGGTTATATGAAGCGAGTTCTTCAGCTTAAGGATTTGTTAAGACAGCGAAATGAAGCAGAAATAAAAGTAAAAGATATAACGCTAAAACAGAAAAATTATGAGAAGAAAGCCGGTTCACTATCACTTGTATTAGGAGAAGAACCCCAAGAAGATATGAAATACTGGATCAACTCTTGTTATGCCGAATTGGAGAAGCAACTTAAAAGTCAATCGGCAGCAGTGCACCTTCAGCAAAATAGAAGGGAACTCATCGAGCGAAGGGAAGAGTTTGAGAAAAAAATCACCTTTTTAGATGATCAGATCCAAATTTTGTGGAATGATGCCAAAGTTAGCAAGGAAGAAGACTTTTATGTAAAAGGTAAAAACAAGGAACGGTTCAGCAAGCTAAAAGAAGAACGTGAAACGCTATTAAATCAATTGATATCGTTAGGGTTTTCAGAAGATGAAGTCGTCATGATGGCAGAGAAAGTAACGGTACACTATGAAAAAACACTTCATCATATATCATTTTTGGAAGAAGAAGAGGAAGAAAAACAAAAACATTATGCCGAGAAGGTTGAAGCAAAAGGGAAACTGGACTGGGAGTTAGCGAAACTGCTTGAAGATGGCAGTTACTCAGAGAATATGCATCGTTATGAGATGCTTAAAGATGAATGGAACACGCTCGTTAAGAAATGGGCAAGCGTGCGCCTTGCACAGCATGCTCTTTTAAAAGTAAAAGAAGAATATCAAAAAACAAAGCTGCCAGCGGTTTTAGAGACTTCGAGTGTTTATTTTAGTAAAATAACAGAAAGTGAATATCAATCTATTACGTTCACAGACAAAAATGAACTAATGGTTGTAAACGGGGAAGGAATAGGTTTTTACCCGCATGAGTTAAGCCGGGGGACTGCAGAACAAGTGTATTTAGCTATCCGATTAGCAGTAGCTTACCATGCAGGACCGAAAGACTTTCCGATTTTAATGGACGATATTGCGGTTAACTTTGATGGCTTAAGGACTAAACGAACATTACAACTGATACAAGAAGCTGCGTTTGATCGGCAGGTACTGTTCTTTACTTGCCATAAACATATTGCTTCTACCGTTCCATCTGTCCCTGTCATACATTGGCCACACCAATCCGTTATCGCTGAAATGTAACCAAAGGAGGGGAATGGCTCATGACAAATGAGTATTCCATTTACTTAGTCGAAGATGAACAAGATCTTGCTCAAGTGCTGAAGGCCTATATGGAAAAAGAAGGTTGGAGCGTTTCGGTTTTTCACAATGGAGAAGATGCTTTGAAGAGTGCTGAAGAGAAAAAGCCTCATCTATGGATATTAGATATTATGCTGCCTGGTATGGATGGCTATGAAATTATTAAAGAGATCAAAAAGACTTCAGACATCCCTGTTATTTTTGTTTCTGCTCGAGACCAAGACTTGGATCGAATCGTTGGACTTGAGCTGGGAAGTGATGATTATTTAGCAAAGCCTTTCATGCCAAGAGAGCTCGTTATTCGAGTTAGAAAACTGTTAACGAGAATATATGAAACTGGTAACCGCCTGCCTCAAACCATTGAGATTACGGGGTATATGATTGATCCGATCTCAAGAAAGATCACACGTGATGGAGAGATGATTAATCTTACAGGAAAAGAGATCGACGTTCTTCTTTATTTAATCGAGAACAAAGGGAAATCTCGTAAGCGAGAAGAGATCTTAGAATATGTTTGGGGAGACGATTATTTCGGATCTGAACGCGCTGTGGATGATGTGATCAGACGTGTGCGTAAGAAGATGCCTCGATTGAACTTAGAGACCGTTTACGGAGCTGGTTATAGGATTATACCATCATGATACGTTTAAACCTTACTCAGCGTATATGGCTTTCATTCGGGCTGCTGATTTTTACGATTGGTCTCTTAACCGCGATCATCTATCCGCTATCCATTAAAGACACGCTGACTGAAGAAACGTATCGAATCATAGAGAACGAGCAGCAGAATGTATGGGATCCCAACAATCAGCTTCCTAGAGAAGGGGAATCTCCAACTGATTTTATTGAAAGAAGGAATGCTGCTCGTGATGTTGGACATGTAGTGATTGTTGACAAGTACGCCAACTCACAAGGTGATCCTGTACCTGAAGAAGTTCTTTATGAGATGGCTGAAAAAGCATACAAACAAAAGAAGAATAAAGGACGTTACGAGCTAACGTATGAAGATGCGACCTTATTTTATGCGATCACAACAAAGACCAACGTAAAAGGCGAAAAGGTGTATTTAATCTCCTATATGTGGGATACGTATCGCGATCAAATGGTTAACCGATTATGGCTAAGGCTTGTTTTGATTTTGTTGTTTACAGGTATTTTCTCTATCATCCCTGCGATTTGGTTAGCACGGTATTTGCGTTCACCACTCACCATCTTAGGAAAGCGGTTCGAACAGATCGCCAAACGCAACTGGCAGGAGCCGTTTCATTGGAAGGGTGATGATGAATTTTATATTCTTTCCAAACAATTTGAAGAGATGCGTCAAAACTTGTTAAGACATGATCATGCACAAAAAACGTTTATTCAACATGCGTCTCATGAATTAAAGACACCTATCATGACGATCAAGAGTTACGCTCAATCTGTAAAAGATGGCATCATGCCAAAGGATACAACAGAAGATATGATGGACGTGATCTTAAAAGAGACGGAAAGAATGGAAAAGCGTGTTCAAAATATGCTGTATTATACAAAGCTCGACGCTATGAAACTCGATGTTTTTACAAAAGAGAATTTTAACTTTGGTGATCTGGCAGAAGATATTGTTGAACGATTTAGGTATCAGCGTGAAGACATAGATTTTGAGATTACAGGCAATCATTACAATCTGAATGGTGATAAAGAGCAATGGAGTATTCTGCTGGATAATTTAGTTCAGAACGCATTACGTTATGCACACGAGACGATTCGACTCTCAGCTTTTAATAACGGAGCTGACTTTGTTATTGAAGTATTTAATGATGGAGAGAGTCTCACGGGTGTAACAGGAGAAGAAATCTTCCAGCCGTTCAGAAAAGGTAATAAAGGTCAGTTTGGACTAGGCCTTGCTATTGTAAAACGAATTGCGGAACTGCATGGAGGAAAAGTGGTCGCCGAGAATAGAGCAGAAGGAGTAGCTTTTCAGATTAAGATTCCTATAACTAACCCCAAAAGAAAGGGTTAGAAGAGAGTCATTCACTAGTCGTAAATTTTACCAACTTAGTGTTATGACAAGTAGTTAAATAGAAGGATATGCTATACTAAAGCAAAGAAAGGCGGGGTGAAAGATGAAAAAAGGACTTGCGTTTTATAAGGTAGGAGAGATCGTAGATGGTTTCTTTCTTATCAAATCATCTGTTAAAGGAACGGCAAGTAATGGTAAACCATTCTTAACGTTGATCCTTCAAGATCAAACAGGTGATGTGGAGGCAAAACTATGGGATAGTTCACCAGAAGATGAAGAGCTCTACGCAGCTCAAGCTATCGTAAAACTAGCTGGTGAGATGGGGAACTACAGAGGAAAAATGCAGTTAAAGCTTAAAGCCATTCGCCCTGCAACGGAACTTGATGGTGTTAAGGTAAGTGATTTCCTAGAAACAGCTCCATTATCCCAAGACGTGATGGTAGAAACGATCACCAAATACATATTTGAGATGAAGAATCCAAATATTCAAAGAATCACAAGGCATTTGTTAAAGAAACATCAAGCTGAGTTTTTGGAATATCCTGCAGCGGTTAAGAACCACCATGAGTTTGTATCAGGTCTTGCGTTTCATGTTGTATCCATGTTGGATATGGCAAAAGCGTTCAGCAAGCTTTACCCTTCTCTAGATACAGACCTTCTCTATTCAGGAATCATTCTGCACGATCTTGGAAAAGTCATCGAGTTGTCAGGTCCAGTTGCTGCTTCTTATACACTTGAAGGCAAGCTTCTCGGTCATATTACAATCATGGTGAACGAGATCGGTAAGGCGGCAGATGAGTTAGAGATTGAAGGAGAAGAAGTAACGGTCCTTCAGCATCTCGTTTTAAGTCACCACAGTAAACCGGAGTGGGGAAGCCCTAAAGCGCCGTTGATTCGTGAAGCAGAAATCCTTCATATGATCGATAATTTTGATGCTAGAATGAACATGATGGACCGTGCACTCGAAAAAGTACAGCCTGGAGAATTTACAGATAAACAGTTCGCTCTAGAAAATCGTTCGTTATATAAACCGCTGTTCCAAGGGGAATTTGCGAAAAATTAAGGCCCTATTATAAAGGCAGTATTGTAGTGTTTTTTGCTATTAATCGTTTTTATTGTCTTCTTTGATAAGTTGATTGTAGTGGAAGGTGTGAGACTCCTGCGGGACAGGCGGGCAGGTGAGACACTTAAAAGTGAAACGTACGAATGTGGCTCACCGCCTGCCCCGCGGAAAGCGAGCAACCTGAAACGGAAATCAACAACTCAAAAGGACAACGAAGTACCAAGATTAATAAAATTATCCCATTGTGTAAAAATGGGAGTTATGGTAAATTTGGAATTGGAAGTTACGAAACGAAATTTTAGGAGGCAATGACTCATGGTTAGCATTGTTCAAAGTAAGGTAAGAAAGCAAGCTAAATAACGTCTAGTCCCATTTGGGAAGGCTTATTTTGCTATGCAATCTACTTACTTTTGAGCAATCTTTCCATGTGCCATTCAAGAGCCTTTTTAACGAAAAGCTTATGGTATGCACATGTAACGGTGTATACTCATAGGCTTTTTTCTATGTTCTCATTGAAAAAATTGCTGTATTCACTGCTTGCTTATGAAAGTGACTGCTCAAAAGTCGGATTAGATAAATCAACAGTGTCGGAAATTACAAAAAGGAAGAAGTGAACAGCATGAGATGGAAAGATTGGGATGCGAATCTGAAGGTTCGTTTAATAGGAGAATTTTTTGTAAATTTATTGTTTTGGATGTTCTTCCCGTTTATGGCGATCTATTTTTCGGATGAAATGGGAAAAACAACAGCTGGAATTTTATTAGTCCTATCACAAGTTGTAGGTGTGATCACAAATCTTGTAGGTGGCTATTGTGCGGATAAATATGGACGAAAGAAGATGATGGTGATCTCGGCTTGGGGTCAGGCAGCAACGTTTATCTTTTTCTGTCTTGCTAACTCGCCGTGGATGGATTCACCGATCTTAACGTTTATTGCGTTTTCAGCGTTAGGGCTATTTGGTTCTCTATATTGGCCAGCTAGTCACGCGATGATCGCAGATGTTGTAGAAGAGAAGCATAGAAGTGAAGTGTTTGCCGTATTTTATACATCGATTAACATATCGGTGGTCTTTGGTCCTGTATTGGGAAGTATCTTCTTTTTCTCTTACCGCTTTGAATTATTACTGGCGTGTTTACTCGTGAGTGTTGTGTTAGCGATCGTGCTAGCGAAATACATTCGTGAAACAGTTCCTGTAAAGAAAGAAGTATTAGAACAAGTTGGGACTGATAAAAATTGGTTCCAGGCGATCGGTGAACAGTTGAAAGACTATCGAGTGATCGCGAGTGATAAGCTATTCTTGCTATTTATCTTAGCTGGTATTCTTGTAGCTCAAACCTTCATGCAGATGGACCTGCTCTTAGCTGTGTACACAACGGAAAAAGTACCAGAACAATCGCTCTTTGCAATTGGAAATTGGGACATTTCATTAACCGGTGAAAAAGTGTTTGGTTATTTGATCTCCCTTAACGGATTGATGGTTGCGTTATGTACGGTTTGGATGGCTAAATGGATGAACCGATTTAAAGAAGGGAGAGTTTTTATCCTTTCTGCACTTCTATACGGTGTGTCGATGCTTGTGTTCGGCAGTACGACGATGATGTGGATTCTTTTTGGGGCCATGGTCATCTTTACAACAGCTGAGCTGATGGTAGTTGGAATCCAAGAAAGCTTTATTTCAAAGCTTGCGCCAGAAAACATGAGAGGGCAGTACTTTGCAGCAGCGGGTCTGCGTTTTACAATCGGACGTACGATCGCACCGATCTCTATTCCATTAACGATGTGGATTGGTTTTGAAAATACGTTTTATCTTCTCTTTGTCTTAGCGGTGATGAGTGCCGGACTCTATTACGTGATGTTCCGTGCGTTTGACAAAAAAATGGAGTCCAACAAAACGGATAAAGAATCTAAAGCTGAACCTGCACTTTCATGACATAACTTCCTATCATCCCTCATAGACTGTATTAAAAGCTTGTCTAATAAGGGGGAGTTAATCGATGAAAGGATACGCTGCTTTATTCTTCGGTGCCATACTCATAGCTGCCTTTGTGTTAAAAGAATATTCAGCTGGAGTGGGCAACTTCTTTACTATGACTCCATGGTGGATGTATTTCGTGCTTTGCGGCATTATCTATAGCGGTTATCGAATCGTTACATTGTTCCAAGAAGATAAAGAAATCGAGCAAAGAGTAATTGAAGAAGAGGGCAGAGTATACATGGAGCGTATCGAGAGAGCAAAAGCTCAGGAATCAGCTCGGCCTTCCGCTGAAGATGATGATGCAGAGGATTTAGTTGCAGCAGCAGGGGATGAAGATCATTATAATGATGATTCAAATCGTCTGTAGAATAGGAAGTAAGGAAAAGACCTGCTAAGAGCAGGTCTTTTGATTGTCTTTTTGGGATAGACAAGTTTTTTCTGATCTCATATTTTTATATGATGATCCGCCTTTTTTATGTGATGACGTGTATTTTTATATGATAATGAATATTTTTTATGTGATGGTGCTCATTTTTTATGTGATCTGTGAATTTCTCTGTTTTTTTAGAAGCTTTTTGCAGCCTACTGTGGTGCAAAAGCCTTCTGCATACGTACAAAACAAAAACCAGACCCCATCAAGGGTCTGGTTTTCATATTTCATGCCATTATTGTTGAGGCATCTGTGGCATTTGTGGTTGTTCTGCTTTCTTTTCCATCTTCTCTTTTAATTCTTTATCTTTTACTTTAACATCAGCTTTTTTCTTCAAGCTCTCTAAGATCTCAGTGATTGGCTTCGCTTTTTGCTGCTTAAGCTCTTGCTCGATCTGTTCTTTTTTGTCTTCAAACTTGTTTTCACGCTTGTCCGTTACTTTAATGATGTGGTAACCGTAATCAGACTTAACAAGTTCACTTGTTTTACCTTTTTCAAGTGTAAACGCAACTTTATCAAACTCTGGAACCATTGCGCCTTTACCGAAGAAGCCAAGGTCTCCACCTTTAGATTTTGAACCAGGGTCTTTAGAGTATTCTTCCGCTAATTTAGCAAAGTCTCCACCTTCGTTCAATTTCTTCTGAACTTCTTTAGCCGTCTTCTCATCCTCTACAAGAATATGGCTCGCTTTAACTTCTGTTTTGTATTTTTCATCAAATGTTTTCTTCATTTCATCTTCAGAAATCTTAACGCCTTCTGTTGCTGCTTTTTCATTTAAAAGCATAGACTTGATGCGTTCTTTTAGCTGTTTTTCGTCAGATAAGCCGTTTTGCTCAAGTGCTTGTTTGAAAGCATCTTCGCCGCCAAGTTCTTCTTTGATCTTTTCTGTTTCTTTCTCGATTTCTTTGTCTGTTACTTTATATTTATCTTCAAGCACCATTTCGTCGATCATTTGGTTTAGGACTTGGTCACCGTATTGTTCCTTCATCTTTTTGTAGAATTCTTCTTTCGTAATATCTCCTGCTTTAGATTCTACGATGGCTTCTGAATCAGCACCACCAGCATTATTACAAGCGGATAAAGAAATAAGTCCCGCTGTGAGCCCTACTGATAACATCCATTTTTTCATTTTCAAACACTCCTACTGTGAAGTAATAATTTAACAACTCTTACTATAGCATAAACGTTACGGGTATTCCTATTCAATAAATGAAATATGAGAAAATTTACACATTATAAAACCTTTGTTTTCGGGTATTCCATGCGATTTTTCAAAAAAATTTTAAAAACCGGGTCATTCGTCTAATCAAAACAGGGCGTATCACTATATGATATGGAGAAAGAAAAGGGAGGTATGATGATGGGTTATGGTTACGGTTATGGTCATGGGGGAGGAATAGCATTAATCTTAGTTCTTTTTATCCTTCTCATCATTATTGGAGCTTGTTACTGCTATTGATGGTGAATAGAAATTTAAATTAATTTAAAGGGCGAATGCCTATGCGTGAATTACGGGTCATGCATAGGATAGTGTACAGAATATCAAAGGAGGTGGCTTTCATGGGTTACGGTGGATACGGGCATGGAAAAGGCTTCGCATTGATTGTTGTGTTGTTTATTCTTTTGATTATCGTAGGAGCTGCATGTTTCTGCTAAAATAAATGACAGTCTAAGCAGGACCTTTTCTTATGAAGGGGGACTGATCAGGTTTGACGTTTATAAGCAGTTTCGTTAATGTGTGTTTTACTACTCTTGATCAAAAGGTGCAGCATGTGTATGGTACGGTTACTCAAGGGGGAATGCAATTTAGGTTCCCCCTTTTATATTTTTTATAGAACGTTTGAAATATAGGATGAAATGAGCAGAATGGTAATAGAAACGTTAATCGTACGATAAACCGAGTCTTGCTGCTTTGAGGACAAGTTCTTTTTGTCACATAACTTGTGTGTAAGTGAATTAAATACAAATAAAAAGATTGGTGCTAAAAAAACGAAGATATAGCCTGCCATATGAAAACCTCCAACATGAACTACTTGTTTAACTTTACCAAAATATGTGGAATATGAATAGGAAAATAACTTCTAAGAGATGAGAGAGGGAGAGAAAATCATGAATAAGTGGAAAACGGCTTTTTTTACACTGCTGCTGCTATTTTTAATCATACCGATCGCCATAGCCGTTGTGCTTTTTAAAGACCCTGCTGGTGGTCAATTAGATCGTAGTTCACTAGATAATAATATTGAGGACAATCAAAAGTTGTTGAGCATACATACAGAAAAAGAACAAGTGGAAGATCTATTAAATAAAGAACTGCGCAAAAGGGCACCTGATGTGAACGTATACGTGAATTTGCGAAATGATGAAGCCGTTCTTAATGGATCCTTTATTGCTTTCGATCAAGAGCTTCCTTACCAAGTTACATTTGAACCTGAAGTTCTTGAAAACGGTGATTTGTTATTGAAGGAGAAGGACATGCAAGTGGGGCGTTTTCCACTGCCTGGTGACGAGGTGTTTACCCTTATCCAAAAGACCGTTGCGTTTCCTGAATGGGTAGATGTATATCCGAAAGACGAAAGCATTTTGATGAGAGTGACCGAAATGCCAACAAAGCCAGGCTATGCGATTAAAGCTGAAGAATTTGATTTAAAGAAAAACTCTATTAAATTAGGAGTTTATACAAAAAACTAAAATAAAGCGCTTCTTCCCATCCTTGGTGGGGAGAAGTGCTTTTATCATTCTTCATCAATTATTCATACCCAAATGGAGAAAGTTGGATTATAATTATTATAGACAGACAATGACTAGAAAGCAGGGTTTTGTATGGAGACGGTGGAAGAACGACTAGAACGACTAGAATTTTATAATCAGCTAACGATTGAGAGTGTCGATCTTACAGCGTATCCGTTTTTTAGACTAGTCATGGAAAAAAAGCTCACCGAGCAGGAAGTGAATAAGGTCTTCCTTCTTTGCGATGAGCTTCAACGAAATTATGAAATGCAGAGTGAAGAAGGCTTTGTGCATTACACGCCGCTTCTGTTGCATTTTGCAGGCATGTTAACACCAAAGCTTTCCCCGAGAGAAACGATTACGGCATTGCTTCAACAAGAAAAGTATATTTCTTTGATGGAGAAGCTATACGAGTTATCGGTACGTTACGAATGAGAAGAGGCAATTTCCTCAGCTGCTATCACGGGTGATGCAGGCTGATCATCTAATGATGCTTCGATCTTTTCTTCGAGTTTGTTGAAAATTGACATAAAGTCATCGCCATATAAATTGCGGATGATCGACATCAATTCAGGAAACTCTGGGAACCTTCCAAACAACTCTTTAATCGGCATAGAAGCACTAAAAACACCAAATTTTGAAGGATCATACGTATTTAATGTTTGAAGTAAAAGCTCTTCACCTTTAGGTGTTAGACAAATATATGTATTTCGCTTATCATCTTCTTTTTTAGAAAATGTTAGATAGCCTTGTTCTTCAAGCTTTTTTGAAAAGTTAAAAGCAGTGGACACGTGCATAACGCCAAACTTTGCAATATCAGAGATTGATGCACCCTCAAGATGATGAGCAATCCAAAGAATATGGTGTTCATTGATGTTTAAACCATAATCCTTAATCCAATTTTGCCAGTCTTTTTCTACACTTTTCCATAAAGCTTTACTAATCTGTGAAAGTTTGTGACTATAGATCATGGCTTCTTGAAAACTATATAATTGATCTTTGTTCATTTTTAAAATGCCCCTCCATCTTATAAAACACATCCTATTCCTCATTATGCCAGTATTTCCTATAATAAGAAAGTAAAATTTTTCAATTTTTCCTTATTTTTTAGTAAAATAGTTATATAACTTTTAGCTGATATGGTGTTAACGTAAGTGTTCTCACACGTTCGTAAGTAAGATAAAAAAAATTCTCCAAAAAGGGAGAATTTTTTCGAGATTATTTAATTTCTTGTTCCATTTCTTCTGGTGCTTCTTCAATTGTCGAAGCAGCAGTTTCTTGTAGTGCCTCTTCTTTTTCTTTATTAGCAAATCTGATCTTTGCTCTAAGCTGAATGCCATCACGCTTGATGCTGGAGAATGTAGATTTCATTTTATCCATATTTACTTTAAGATCTTTTCTTACCTCTTTACCTGCTTTAGGTGTTGAAAGTAACGTAGCTGCTGCTGTAACCACCGTACCTAATGCGAAACCTACTACCATGGATTTTTGTTTAGACATCTTATAATTCCTCCTCATTCTTTTATTATCTAATGAATTCGTGAATTTCTCTTATATTCCTATGAAAAATAATGACGAATATAAAAATATTTCCCGATAGATTTCGTCATGTTTGGACAACTAAAATCTTACTTTAAAAGAACAGTCGAAATTTGAAAACATTGATGTGATAGGCAATCGAGAGAAATATCGATACAATGTGAGCCATATTAAAAAAACGTCATACTTGTCTAAAACAGAAGATATTTGACTGACTTTGGAGAAAGATAATATAAAATAAATGAAAAGTAAAAAAAGGTTCATAATTGACGAAGAGGTTTAAAAGAGGGTATACATAAGAAAAAGAATGGAGGGATATGGGTTGAAACAAAACACAATCGGCAACTACTTTAATAAAATGAAGGAAAAAGCGAATGCTGTGCTTGAAAGTTCTACTCAAACGGGTGAACTCGTTACAGAAGCTGAGAAAAAAAGTTCGCAACCAGATAAACAAGGTTTAAGTAACCTAGGCTCTCAAGTAAAAGCGTTAGTTCGAATGGTGAAGTCATATAAAAGAGGCGACTATCGTGATGTCTCTAAAAAATCTTTAGTATTAGTGGTGGCGGGTCTTCTGTATTTTGTAAGTCCTATAGATGCAGTTCCTGATTTTCTGATCGGAGCAGGTCTATTGGATGATGCTACTGTCCTTGCTTTTATTTTTTCAACGTTATCAACCGAGATTTCAGCTTTTCAAACATGGGAAGAGGAAAAAGAAGAAGAGGATAAATACGTAAAGCCAACTCCATAGTAGGAGCTGGCTTTTTTTTATATTACTGTCTATTATAATTAAGCTGTTAAATTCGATCGTTTAGATAATCGTTCTGCGATCGGGTAGATAAAGAACATGATCAAACCGCTAACAATACTTGTTGGTACAACGATCATTCCAATAAAGCTGAGTAATGTACCAGGTAATCCAGCGACGATCATTGCCACCATGAGGAACAATGTTCCACTGATAATCGTTCCGACTACCGTTAGAAGAACGGCGCTAATCGCGTTTACTTTAACTTTCTTAGCTAGTAAGAACAAAGCCAAAAAGATAAAAGCTGTAATGGGCTTTTCTACGATATTGGCGATCTGTCCGCCTGCCATACCTGTTGTTAGTGCTGAAATAACACCAGCTGCCATACTTGCAATAATTACGTTTTGTTTTGTTGGTGATAGCATAATGGCTAGAAACATCATCACTAGTAATAAATCAGGTTTCATTCCAAAAAATAATGGGGGTACGACTGTGTGAAACACATACCCTAATGCAATAAGTACAGATGTTAAAGCTAATGATTTGGTATTCGTATTCATTTTCTCATCTCTCCTCAGCTACTCTTAGCCTAATTTCTTTCCAATAGTGCCCTCTTGGCCTAATGCGAAAGTACCTTTATGTTACCAGATGTACGTACAACTGAAAAGGTTTGTGATCTATTTTCCGTATTTTTCCTGAAAATGTATCATGAACTGTGCAAGGCTATCACATGATTCTTGGGGAACTGCATTATAGATTGATGCTCTGAAACCACCGACCGACCGATGTCCTTTTAATCCATAAATCCCGTTTTCTTCACTTTCTTTAATAAACTGCTTTTCCAGTTCTTCATTAGCAAGAGTGAATGTGATATTCATGTTTGAACGTGACTCTGGTGTTGCAAAGCCATTGTAAAAGCCTTTACTTTTATCAATCGTGTCGTAGATGACACCAGCTTTACTTTGATTTCTCTTTTCCATTGCTTTGACCCCACCGGACTTTTCTACCCAACCTAGTACAAGGTTTAGTAAATAGATGGAGTACACAGGGGGAGTATTATAAAGAGAATTATTCTTCGCATGAACAGAATACGACAAGATCGATGGAACAGATTTGTTATCTTGTAGCAGGTCTTTGCGGATGATGACTGCTGTGACTCCAGAAGGTCCAAGGTTCTTTTGTGCACCCGCGTAGATCAATCCATAGTCTTCAACTGAAATAGGTCTGCTCATAATATCACTAGACATGTCGGCAACAAGATTTTGATGTTTGAAGGATTGCAAGTCTTGCCATTGTGTACCATAGATCGTGTTGTTAGATGTGATATGAAGGTAAGCGTCATTCTCACTCGGTACATAATTCATCTCAGGAAGGGTACGATACGCCGACTCCTTACCTGTAATGACTGCTTCACACGACCCAATTTTTTGAGCTTCTTTATATGCTTTTTCAGACCAAGACCCGGTAAGTACATATTTCGCGGTCTTTCCACCTTGTAAAAAATTCATCGGAATCATGGCGAATTGAAGACTTGCTCCACCTTGTAAAAACAACACTTCATGTGTATCTGGTATATCGAGTAAACGTTTCATGCGCGTTTTTGCTTGCTCATGAATGCCTTCATATTCTGAACCCCTGTGGCTATGTTCCATGATATTTAATCCAGTACCTAGAAAGTCATCCCATTCTTCCTTTGCTTGCTGCATGACCTCTTTAGGCAATGTTGTTGGTCCTGCTTGAAAATAGATGCGTGTCATCGTTCTCCTCCTTATAAAATAACGCTGTTTTTAGCAAACTCTGAGAGCATATGAAAGTTGTTGATTTCCGTTCCAGGTGCTTCGCTTTCCGCGGAGCGACCGGTGAGCCCCTTGCCGCTTTGCGCCATTAAGGGTCTCACCTGACCGCTCGTCCCGCAGGAGTCTCACACCCTACACTCCAATCAACATTTCAGTGATGTCTTATAAGCAAAGATCTTTTAGAATATTGCGAAACAAAAAATGAATATGAAAAAACTGCCCAGATTAAAAGAAGGCAGTTTTAATATGTAACGTTAGCTTTTAACGTTTTCTTTAATATGTTGAGCCATTTCAGTCATTTCGTTGGCAGGGGTATCCTGTGTTTTCCAGACTGCTCCAAAACCGTCACCTTGACCGTAACGTGGGATAAAATGCATGTGATAATGGAAAACTGACTGTCCGGCAGCTTCACCGTTGTTGTTTAGTATGTTCAGGCCGATTGGATTAAACGTTTGTTTAATTCCAGAGGCAATTTTAGGCACGACAGAATAAAGTTTGGCTGCTGTTTCTGCAGGCAGTTCGAATATATCTGTTGAGTGCTCTTTAGGAATAATCAGCGTATGTCCTTTTGTGACCTGACTGATATCTAAGAAGGCTAGAACGTTCTCGTCTTCGTACACTTTGTAGGATGGAATTTCACCCGCAACAATTTTACAAAAAATGCAGTTTGAATCGTGGGACAAGTGGCTCACCTCATTTTTTTTACTTATCATATCACACATGATCTACCTAAAAAATAAGGTATTCTTTTTATCTTAACAAAAGGCTCTTTTCTATAGGGATAGTTGCTTTTCATTGTTTATTCTTTTTCTCATTGACAAGTTGAAGTTGATTGGAGCGCAGAGTGCGAGATTCCTAATGGCGCTTAGCGGCAGGAGGCTCACCGCACGCCACGGGGAAAGCGAGCAGCCCGGAACGGAAATCAACACTGCCAAAAGCAACGAAATTTACGAAAACAGGCAATAAAAAAGAAGGGTCCTATTCAAAAATAGAACCCTTCTTCTTATAGAGGTTAGAGAAGAAAGGAGAACACGAAAACAAAACAATACGATTTTTTAGCCATGCACCTCAATATTAAGAATTTGTAATTGCTCAAGCACTAAATAGTCCAAGAGAACCATCTCCTTAAAATTTAGCATATCTGAAAAAATCTAATACCTTGCATCTTTCTCCCTGAAGAAGGGGGGATACCTTCTTCTCTTATATCTTGTCCATGAAGTCTTACTTGTTATACATATAAAATTGGTAAAGGAAACGGGAATTGAGCTATTATAAGGAAAGAATGACAAAAAGGAGGATTCTCCGTGAAAAAAAGACAACTTGTATTAACAATGACTCTAGGTGTTTGTTTCCTTATCACAGGCTGCGGGAATAAATCAGATGATGAACATAAAAACCACCAAGAGGAGTCACAGGGAAAACAACAGGTTTCGCATGAAGGACATGAAAATCATCTGCCGAACGGTGATATTCAAGAACTTACAGCTTCGATAGATGTAATGCCCGGCTTTTTAGATAAACAACCTGATGAGATTGCTGCAATTTATGCAGAAGCCCCTAAATATAAAGAACTGCTTGAATCTATGCCTTGTTTTTGTGGATGTGGTGATTCTGCAGGTCATAAAGACAATTATGATTGCTTTGTCGCCGAAAACAAAGAAGATGGAAAAATTGTATGGGATGATCATGGCACAAAATGCGGGACGTGTCTGGAAATCGCTGCGATAAGCATGAGTGCTTCTGCAGATGGAAAGACTCCTCTTGAGATCAGAAAGATGATTGATGAGAAATATAAAGAAGGTTATGCAAAGCCAACTCCTACATCGATGCCTGCTTCATAAGGTGTAAAACAAGAAAAATGGCAAACAATAATGAAAATGCTGGATTGCAGAAGGAGGTATTGTATGAAACCAATCCTTGAAGTTACGGATTTAACAGGGGGGTATCTGCCTAATCAGCCTGTTATTCATCACTTAGATTTCACGGTGAAAGAAAATGAGATAGTAGGATTGATCGGTTTGAATGGAGCCGGTAAAAGTACAACTATAAAGCATGTGCTCGGCCTTATGGAACCCATGTCAGGCACTTCAAAAATCGAAGGGCAGACCTTTAGGGAAGAACCAGAAAATTATCGAAGTCAGTTTACTTACATACCAGAGATGCCGATTCTCTACGAAGAGCTAACATTATGGGAACATCTAGAACTAACAGCAATGGCATATGGATTAGAAGAACAAACTTTTTTAACACGAGTTCGACCATTGCTTGAAGAGTTTCGCATGGATAACAAGATCAAGTGGTTTCCGAGTCAGTTTTCCAAAGGGATGAAGCAAAAAGTAATGATTCTTTGTGCCCTTTTGGTTGAACCAAAGCTTTATATCGTGGATGAACCGTTTGTTGGGCTCGATCCGCTTGGCATTCAATCTTTTCTCGAGTATATGGTTAAATTTAAAAATAACGGTGCTGGCGTCTTGATGTCGACTCATATCTTGTCCACGGCAGAAAGATATTGCGACCGCTTTTTGATCATGCATGAAGGAAGGCTGGTTCTAAGCGGGACATTAGAAGAATTACGTGTGAGAAGCGGGTTAGAGAATGCGACGTTAGATGATATCTACCTTTATGTAGCAAGAGGTAAAGTAACATGATTGATGTAAAAAAATTATGGACAAAACGGCGCAATGCTCATGTTACGCAAACACTGAAATACTTTAGTTTAATGGCTAACAGCGGACTCATTGTTTCCTTAATTTTGCTCATCGTCATCGGCAGTGTGTATTATGCTAAGCTTCTGCAAGCACTTCCTGAGAATTTTCCTGCCGTCTTTATTCTAACGATTGTTTTTTCGTTCTGGTTGACCAAAAGTCCGATCCGTACGTTGTTAAAAGAAGGCGATCTTGTATTTTTATTGCCTGTAGAATCAGGCATGAAACAATATTTTTCAAAAGCCATTTCTTCAGCTACAGCAACTGGCTCTTTTTTTACCCTATTCATTTTTACGCTGCTATGGCCGATCGTCCAGGTGTTTGTTCATGATGGATGGAAGATGTATGTCACATTTGGATTCTTTTTGATCGCTGCAAAAGTATTTAACATATATGTATCGTGGGAAGAAAGAAGGTTGCCTTACAAGAGTCATCAAACGAACTATAAAATCATGAGGTTCATTGTAAACTTTGTATATGCGTATCTGCTCTTTAATGAAGCTTACCTCTTTTTGATCGCTATTTTTGCGATCATGTACGTACTAAAGAACTTTGTTTTCGGTGTCTTTAAAAAGCAGCATGGTTATCAGTGGGAAATGCTATTAGCGGAAGAACAAGCATTAAAAATGAAAGGGTACCGAATGGTCAATTATTTTACGGATGTACCTGCGCTCAAGCAGACCGTACATAAGCGACCGTTGTTTAACAGCGTAGCATCTTTCTCCTTTAAAAAGAAAAATGCACTTTCTGCTTTGTATATGAAGACATTTGTGCGTTCAGGAGATTACCTTGGCTTGTATGTGCGATTGATTTTAATCGGCTTTCTCTTCATGTATTTAATTCCTGCAGGTTGGTGGCAATTAATCGTAGTGTTCTTGTTTTTTCAAATGTTTGCACTGCAATTGTTCACACTTTATACGCAGTACAGATGGAATGTTATATTCATGATCTATCCGATCAAACAAGATACAAGAGTAAAAGCTTTTCAAAATTGGCTGAAAAACTTGCTGATCATACAAGGTGTATTCTATGGTATTTTCTATGTGTTGCTTACTGGGGACTGGATGATCGCCATTCTTATGCCTGTCGCAGCAATACTTTATAGTGTAGTTCGACTGCCTAGTATGACAAAAAAACATATCATGTTGACTTCCTAGCTCATTACGGGCTGGGAAGTTTTTTTTAAAGCGCTCTTTTCTAAAAGCTTGTCTCCTTTGACAGTTGGTTGGAGTGGAAAGTGCGTGCCTACCACTTGAAATACATCTCGCAAGGCATGCGACGAGGAAGCTTACTACGGTAGCATAAACTTGTAGACGCAGGAGTAAGGGACCTATAAAAGGCGTGCAGTCCGGAAAGTGGAAGTGGCTCGTTCAGCCCCGACCAGCAAAAGTAAATGGGCTTTGAAGGCGCACTATGCCTTCTGGACCATTTAACTTTTGACCTCGAGGGGCTAGCCACTGCAACTAGACAGGTGAGACACTTAAAAAGTGAAACGTACGAATGTGGCTCACCGCTTGCCCTGTGGATAGCGAGCATCCTAGACATGGAAATCAACGACTTCCAAGTTTGTAAACAAATTTTGGGCATCTTTCATAGCTTATGCATATAAGTTTTATGGAAGGGAGCGGGGCTCATGAATACTTATGGATTAACAGGAAGGATTGTCACACCTGGAAGTCCTGACTATGATCTGGCACGTGAAGAGTTTAATACTCGTTTTAACTTATTTCCTTTGATTATCAATTTTTGTGCAACTACTAAGGATGTTTCAAACGCGATCCGTTGGGCAAGAAAGAAGAATATTAAGTTTCGGATCCGTACAGGAAGGCATAGTTATGAAGCTTATTCATCATTAGATGGAGGTTTAGTGATAGACATCAGCGATATGAATGAAGTAAAAGTGGATCGCAAAACAAAAACGGCCGTACTTGGTGCGGGGGCATTGCTTTTTCCACTATACGAAAAACTGTATGAAGCAGGTTTCACGATTCCAGGAGGTACTTGTCCATCAGTAGGACTCTCAGGCTTAACACTTGGTGGAGGGTGGGGGATGTTAACTCGTCCTTATGGTATGCTGATCGATCAGCTTCTGGAGCTTGAGATGGTAGATGCAAACGGAAAGATTATCATAGCCAACAAACATAAGAACGCTGATTTATTTTGGGCATCAAGAGGCGGTGGGGGTGGAAACTTTGGTGTGGTTACATCCTTTCGTTTTCGAGTTGTTCGAGTCGATGATGTTGCCATCTTTAAAATTACTTGGGACTTTAAAGGATTTGAAAAAGTCGTGGATTCATGGCAAAAATGGGCTCCGTACACAGACGATAGATTAACAGCCATTATTGATCTCTTAACAAAAGACATTGGTGAGCTGCGTGCTTTAGGTGAATTTCTTGGCACAACGGATGAACTGAAAAAGCTTTTAAAGCCCCTTTTAAACGCATATCCACCTAAAGTAGTTGAAGTGAAGAAGGTGCCTTATATCGATGCCGTTAAGATATTTGGAGGGATGATGCCGGGTATGATGGAGTACGCTGTTAACCATGGTGATCCTGATGCACATCCGTTTAAGAATACAGGTGCGTTTGCGAAACAGCAGTTACCGATTAGAGCGATAAAAAAGCTTAAAGAATATCTATCAAACTCACCTAGTATTGAGAACAAAGTGCAGTTGCAAGCCCTAGCTGGAAAAGCAGCTTGTACAGGACCTACTGAAACGGCTTATGTTCATAGAGAAGCATTATTCAGCTTGTTATATATTACGAAGTGGCAGAACGAAAATGAAGCTAGCGTAAATACGCGATGGGTGGAGAGCTTAAGAAATTCTCTACTTCCTTATGCGGATGGAGCTTATGTGAATTTTCATGATAATTGTATTAAGAACTGGCTTGAGCAATGTTACTTTGTTAACTTGCCTCGTTTAATTGAGGTGAAAACAAAATACGATCCTGAAAATGTGTTTAAGTTCCCATTAGGCATTCCGACTGCAGATCCTATTAAGTAAGCTTTCAAATCGTGAGGGCAAAATAGCGAAACTAAGATCTAAATACAAACGTATAGATGAAAGGAGGCAGATGATGAAAACGTATGAAGAAAATGTACTGGAAGAACTAAAAAAATGGGAAACAGAAATGTGCAAACGGCCCTCACTTTGGAACAAAACAACGAAGTCTCTTCAAACGAAGATCAATGAGAAAATTCCACAAAAAGTGCATGATGTTATAACATCAAGTATGAAACATATGATCAAAGCCACTTTAATCGGTTCTGAATATACGACTAAAAAAACGATTAAGTTTACAGCAGATCTACGAGAGCGTGATTTTAAATTTGAAGATCGACTCTCTTTTTACAAAAGAACAGCAGCAATAGAAGGAGCGGGAACAGGTGCTGGGGGGATTTTACTCGGCATTGCTGATTTTCCTTTATTGCTAGGTATAAAAATGAAGTTTCTGTTTGAAGCAGCAAGTATTTATGGATTGGATGTTAAGGACTACAAAGAACGAATCTTTATTCTTCATGTATTTCGACTTGCTTTTGCTGATCCGCACAAACGAGAAGAGGCATTTCAAAGAGTAGTCTCATGGAAAGAGACGGTTCAAGAATTTCCTGAATCTCCTGAGTCGATCAACCAAATGAATTGGCAAGAACTACAGCAAGATTACCGAGATCATATCGACCTCATAAAAATGCTACAGATGGTCCCAGGTCTAGGGGCGATTGTCGGTGCATATGCGAATTATCATTTTCTCGATGATTTAGGTCAAGTGGCAAAAAATTGCTTCAGGTGGCGGTTGTTAACAGATGAAAAAAAGAAGAGGATCATAAACAACAAGCACCCGCATTAAATGGCGGGTGCTTGTAATAATTATATGAGGATTTAGAAGCGGCTGTCGCTTAATAGGCGGTCCATTTCTTCTTTATGCTTCGTCTCATCAGCAATCATGTCTTCTAATTGAACGACAAGTTCAGTTAGTTTTAGGTTGGATGCTTGCTCTTTACGTTCCTCGTAACGTCTGATCGTATCTTCCTCAGCGTTTCTAGCTTCTTCTAACATTTCACGCACACTCTCTACTTGTTTAACCGGTTTTGGTTGAGTAGTCGGTGTACCTCCAAGCGTTTTGATCTTTTCTGCTAAATAAAGAGCATGTCCTTGCTCATCAGCAATTTCACTTTGGAAGAAAGGTTTTAGGATTTGACGGTACAAACCAGAAACCGTAGCTGCATTATGGTTGTACATAATGATTGCTGAGTACTCGTTTGCAAGATCCTCATTTAGTCCATCGATTAGTGCTTGTAAGTCTTTTTCCATTTGTATAACCTCCTGAATCTTGTTCTACAGAGATATCCTTCCCCTTTTCCCTTTACCATAAACCAAATTTATAGGATAGATGAACTAAAAAAAACAGGAACTGCAGAATGAGGTTTAGGGATTGGTAAAATCGGTAAAAGACTACTATGCGTGAAACAAATATTGAACAAAAGTGATACAAAATTCTAAGGAGGTAACAAAAATGGATAGCAGACACATGGTTGATGAAGAGCGTAACGTTGACACAAGTAAGGTTGAAGAAACAGCAAGCCGAATGAGCGAGAGCAAAAAAGACGAGATCTTATCAAACTTTGAAGAGTTTAAGAGCTACTTGCATGGGAAAGTGCAAATTGGTGAAAAAATGGGCATGAGCGAAGAAACACTTGCAAAAACTGCAGAGAAAGTAGCAGATTACTTAGCTAACCATGAGGAGCCTCGTAACTCAGAAGAGAACCTCTTAAAAGAACTATGGAAAGTTGGAGAGCAAGAAGAGCGTCATAAGCTGGCTCATATGTTAGTTAAGCTTGTTAAATAGTATACATGTAAAAGCTGCTCATCTTTGAGCGGCTTTTTTTATTACACCATTATTTAGAAGTAGTCTACACATTTGGTTGAAGTGTGATGTTTCGTAATGTATTGAAGAAAGTCGTTATAAACAGCTTGTAAAACCAATAAAGTTTGCTAAAACGTCAATAAATTCACCTCAATGACCGTTTACAAAGACCCTTAAAAAAACGACAATGTTTTAAAGTGGTTTATTCAACGATAAAAGAGTGAAAACTTAGCTTTAATAAGAGTTAAAAAAAGAGAAAAACTGATATTGAGGAGAATCTTAATGTTACGAGAACTGGCCAATAAACTACCCTTTCCGATCCTTCCTCTTATATATATCATAAGCGGATTAGGTCTTTCTTTTTTATCATTAAACGTGTTTTTTGAGTTGTCAGAAGACTTAATGGAAAATGAGGTATTTGAGTTTGATCAAGTGATCATCCAATATGTAACCGATATTAGAAGCGACAGATTAACTGAAGTGATGAAAGTGATTACGTTTTTCGGATCTAAAGACATTCTAACCACCTTATTAGTAGGAAGTTTGATCTGGCTAATCGTAAAACGTAAGAATTATTGGGGTGCGATTTTCTATTTAATTGCAGTTGCTGGTGGAGGTCTTTTAAACCTTGGACTAAAACATTGGTTTGGAAGAATACGACCAGAAGATAGCTTGATTGTCGAGCAAGGCTTCAGTTATCCGAGCGGACATGCCATGGGAAGTCTTATTTATTATGGTTTCCTTGGTTACTTGGTCGTAAGAAGCAGAAGAGGGAAGCCTCTAAAAATTATTCTTACGGTCGGGTTTATATCAACGATTCTTCTTATTGGTTTTAGCCGTGTCTACTTAGGCGTTCATTATCCGTCCGACATAGTAGCTGGATTTAGTGCTGGAACCGTTTGGCTTCTGCTATGTATAGGTGGACGTGAATCGATAAGAGCTTATCAAAAAAGGACGCTTCCTTTTTTTAAAAGGAAACATCCCCAGTAAGTGTGAGTAGTTGATTTTGTAAACATTTAACAACTGAAGGTGTACGATGTTGTCGCTCTCCATCACAGTCAATAAGCTGTTGGGGAGCTGTTTTTATGCTTATCTCTGAGCTTTGAAAATAATGATACCCTTGTCCTTCTTTTGAAGTATCGGATAAACGGTTCAAAAGGACGTCCCAAATAAACGAAGTGGAAGGCTCTTCGATCAGCAAACAATCGAGCTTACCGTCTTGTATATCAGTATCCGGAAAGAAGGGACGGATACCACCGGTAAAGGGCCCGTTCACAGCAAGAAACATGGCAGCTTGTCCATCAAATTGGAACTCCTTAGATGAGATGGAGATGTCAAAGGGTTCCCATGTTTGAAAGGATTTTGCCGCAGATAAATAATAAGAAAGACGTCCGAATTTTTCTTTTGTATCTGGGTCGATGGATTCGGAGACATGTGTGATCAATCCAACACCCCAGAAATTTGTAAAGAAATGTCCATTAAACTCTCCAACGTCAATGTTACGAAACTTTTTTTCAACTAAGCTGTTCCGCGGCTTTTACAGGATTTTGATTCATGCCTAGCGCTCTAGAAAAATCATTGCACGTTCCACCTGGTAAGATTCCGAAAGCTGGCTGATTCTCTGTTAAAGACAGTACAGCATCTGCAATTTCATGTACCGTGCCGTCACCGCCAGCAGCAATGATGAGATCAGTCTTACCTTGCAGCTCTTTAACAAAGGAAGCACCTTCCCCAGGAGCGGTTGTCTCATAAACTTGAACGTCTTCGAAACCATTTTTCAGCTGTTCGAGCACTGCGTTCCACTGATTAAGCAACCTACCTTGTCCGGCGGAAGGATTTAATATAACAGATGCTCTTTTTATTGTTGATGGATTTATAGTCATTTGGCTACCATGTATTCTTTAACAAATGATTTTCCTGTAAAGAGTGTTTCTGGCAAGCCTTTTGAAGTGCCTCTATTTTTGTGTGCTTCCTCATAGGCATTGGATTGTTGCCAATTTGTAAAATCAGCATGTGATTTCCAAAGTGTCATAACGATATAAGGATCTTGGTGAAGAGGTCGAAGAATACGTATGCCACTAAAGCCTGGTTCACTCTCAACAAGCCCAGCACGGTTTTGGAATCGTTCTTCAAAAAGAGATCTTCCTTCTTCTGATACCGGGATGTGATTCATAACAACAAAGCCAGCTCCACTTAAGGATCCTCTTTGGTTTATCACTTCGTACTCATGTTTTTCGGTAAATGGGTTTTCTCTATCTGTTTCGATTACTAAAGCAGAATTAGAGTCACCTTCAAGCAGGAGAGCTCCATCGTATTTTTCTTGATAAGTTGCTAAATAGTCTAAAGTCCCATAAGTAATGTATATGTTCATAGGAATCCCTGCCCTTTTTATTGATTTACCTTTGTTTTACCCAACCGTTCAGCACATTAAACAGTGTAAGAAGTTGGTTACTTGTAATATACTTTCCAACTAAGGGAAAATTATATAAAATGTACTTTTCGACCTAGAAGGAAATGAGGGTTGGTTATGGTAAAAAGAAGTCTCGTCGCACTCGGTATATTAGTGGGTTCACTTATAATAGGTTTTTTTGCCTATCTATTCATAATTCTAGCTGGAGACTATGTAATCGATGAAAAGGATCTTGTTATGGATTCAGCCACAGTTCTAGTTGCCGAGAACGGAGAAAAAATAACAAAGATTTATGATGAAAATAGAGAGATCGTCGACATTGAGGATATTCCGAAACATGTTCAAGAAGCTTTTGTAGCGGTAGAAGACAGCCGTTTTTACAAACATAATGGAATAGATGTTAAAGCGATTTCGCGTGCCATCTATAAAGATATTTTAGCTGGAGGAAAAGTTGAAGGCGGCAGTACGATCACTCAGCAGCTAGCAAAGAATGTTTTTTTATCTCATGAGAAGTCATGGCTAAGAAAAACAAAAGAAGCTGTCATTGCTATCAATCTAGAAAGAAGATACCCGAAAGATAAAATTTTAGAGATGTATTTGAATCAAATCTATTTTGGTCATGGCGCATACGGCATTCAGCTTGCTGCTAAAACGTATTTTAATAAGGATGTTAGCGATTTAACAGTAGCAGAAGGTGCGATGCTTGCCGGTCTTCCGAAAGCACCAAACTATTATTCTCCACTGAAGAATCCAAAGGAAGCAAAGGAACGGCGTGATCTTGTTCTTTCGCTAATGGAGAAGCAAGATTACTTGACGCCTTCTGAAACAGTCAGAGCACAAGGTAAAACGATCGCTCTTGATTTTCAGCAAGAGAAACGAAACCCGGCTTATACAACGTATATTGATATGGTTATAAAAGAGGCGAAAGAAAAGTATCAACTTTCAAGAGAAGAGCTGCGACAAGGCGGTTATAAAATCGTTGTACCTATGAATTTGGCAGCACAAGATTCTGTTTATAAAAGCTTTCAAGACGGTCGTTATTTTGTAGGTACTGGTCAGGAGAAACCTGAGGGCGCTATGGTTTTGATGGATGGGAAAACAGGTGGTTTGCTCGCTGTTCAAGGGGGACGAAATTATGTAACAGAGGGACTGAATCGGGTAGAGGTGAATCGTCAGCCAGGTTCAACGTTCAAGCCGTTATCTGTGTATGGTCCCGCTCTTGAATCCGAAAAATACAAACCCTATTCTATGCTGCGTGATGAAGAACTTAGCTATGACGGTTATGAACCTAAGAATTATAACGGTAGATACGATGGTGAAGTTTCCATGGTGGACGCCATTTCACACTCTGTAAATTCATCGGCAGTATGGCTGTTGAACAAGAACGGAATATCTGATTCGAAAAGTTACCTCGAACAGCTCGGTATGCCGATTGAGGACAAAGGACTCGGAATCGCGCTAGGCGGCATCGATCAAGGGGTAACACCATTGCAAATGGTAAAAGGATATCGCAGTTTCCTTCATGAAGGTAAGACGATCGAACCTTTTGTAATCAGTAAGATCTATAACAACGAAGGAGATCTGATTGGGAAAGCAAAACAGGTAGAAAAGAAAGTTTGGAAAAAGCAGAACGCATGGTACATGACACGTATGCTTCAGCAGGTCGTGAAGAACGGAACAGGATCTGATGGAAGAGAGAATATGGAGATCGCAGGAAAGACGGGTACCACAAACTATCCAAACGTAGAAAAAGGAAACAAAGATACATGGTTTGTCGGGTATACACCAGAAGTAGTCGGTGCTGTATGGGTCGGTTATGATCGAACGACAAAAGAATCGTATCTAAACAGTGGCAGTTCTTTACCTACTCTCCTATTTAAACAAGTGATTAACGAAATGCCGTCGCAACAAGGTCTCACGTTTAAAAAACCTGACGGAGTAAAAGATTTAGCACCGCCAATCGAGCTCATCGAGTTAAACGACCTTCGTGCTTCATTTGGTATGGGAGACTATGGGATTCCTTCGGTTAAACTGAACTGGACTCCTTCAAAAGACGAGCGTCTGCAATATAAGGTTTATGCCGTGAATGAAGGAGAAACAACTCTTTTAGATACGATAAAAGGCAAAGGAGAATATAGTGCTTCTGGGAAGAATCTCTTCACGCTGCCAGACTTTTATGTTGTTCCATATAATCCTCTTACTAAACAAGAAGGAGAGCCATCAAATGTGGTGTCGATTTCTCTTTTCCCGAGTTTTGGTGAGGAAGATAAAAAAGAAGTAAGAGATAAGATTCGTAAAGATCGTGAAAAAGAGAAGAAAAAGAAAAAGAAGAAAAATGATGAATGAACGGTAGAAGGTGGCCAAGGTGGCCGTCTTCTTTTTTTGGTGAGTGTTTGGAAGTTGGAAGTAGAGGGAGGGGAGTCGGAGTCGAACTGTGTCGGAATGCCTATATTTTTCATTTTCGACTTAATTGTGGCGTGTTTAGGCTTAATGGATGTTCATTTCGACTTAATTGTGGCCTCTTTTGACTTAATCGATGCGCAGCTAGACTCAATCCATCATCTACTCATCTCATACAGGTATAGCAACATCCACCTGTAAAGGCTTTCAACATTCAGTGAACATCCATTTTGCCAAAATCATGACAATTAAGCTTATCTTCTATACTTTTATTATGAATTCCCTTACAATGTGTATGGATATTGACGTTAAAGGTTTTAAGTTTCAGCAGCTAGGAGATAACAATAGTGCTGCAGCTTTTGGTCTTGTATAGAAAGGTGTGTACGTTTTGACTATGAATGAAGAGTTTTTGAAAGCGTGTCGTAAGGAGAAAAATTCACATATTCCTGTATGGTACATGAGACAGGCGGGCCGTTCCCAGCCAGAGTACCGTAAATTGAAAGAGAAGTATTCACTATTTGAAATCACACATAGACCAGAGATGTGCGCTGGCGTTACGAAGCTCCCTGTAGATCAACACGGAGTGGATGCTGCGATTCTTTATAAAGACATTATGTCTCCTGTACCAGCGATTGGAGTAGATGTAGAGATTAAATCAGGAATCGGACCCGTGATCGATAAGCCTGTACGAACGCGCGAAGATGTAGAGCGTTTAGGGACGATCAATCCTGAGAAAGACGTACCGTATGTTCTGGATACAATCAAAATTTTAAGACAACAGTTAGAAGTGCCGCTTATCACATTTGCAGGTGCACCATTTACACTTGCGAGCTATATGGTTGAAGGTGGACCTTCCCGCGATTATCATAAAACTAAGCAGTTAATGTATTCTGATCCTGAAAGCTGGTTCATGTTGATGGACAAGCTAGGCGATATGACGATCGCTTATGCAAAGGCACAGATTGCTGCTGGCGCACAAGCGTTTCAAATTTTTGATTCATGGGTCGGCGCATTAAATGCAGCTGATTACAGAAAATACATTCAGCCTGTCATGTACAAGATCTTCTCATCACTAAGAGAAGAAAATGTTCCGTTGATTCTATACGGAACAGGTGCAAGACACCTAATCATGGAGTGGAACGAGCTTCCGATTGATGTGATCGGACTTGATTGGAGATTATCTCCGAGAGAAGCGCGTCAGATGGGTGTGACAAAGGCGCTGCAAGGAAACTTAGATCCTTCCATTCTATTGGCGCCATGGGAAGTAATCGAAGCACGAACAAAAGAAATTTTGGATGAAGGTATGGAAGAACCAGGCTTTATCTTCAATGTCGGAAAAGGCATTTTCCCTGAAGTAAACATTGCAACATTAAAGCAGTTGACCACCTTTGTTCATGAATATACGTCTAAAAAACTAGGGTGATAAAGAGTGAGTAACAAGAAAACAGGTCTGTTGATCATGGCGTACGGTACGCCAAGAAGTCTAGATGAAGTAGAAAGCTATTACACACACATTAGAAGAGGACGCAAGCCTTCTCCTGAACAGCTGCAAGAACTTACAGAACGCTATGAGCAGATCGGTGGTATCTCACCTCTTGCTAAGATCACTGAAGAGCAAGCGCAAAGTATTGAAGCAGAGATGAATGAGCGCTATCCTGATCGTGAGTTTAAAAGCTATCTGGGTCTAAAGCATATCGATCCTTTCATTGAAGATGCTGTGCAAAAGATGAAACAAGATGGAATTGAAGAAGCCGTAACGCTTGTTCTGGCTCCTCATTATTCAACGTTCAGCGTTAAATCATATAACGGACGTGCTGTGGAAGAGTCTGCAAAAATTGGTGGACCATCATTCACCACGATCGACAGCTGGTATGATGAGCCGAAGTATGTACAATTTTGGGCGGATGGAATTAAACAAACGTTTAATGCCATCCCTGAGAACGAGCATGACAAAACCGTTGTGATTTTCTCAGCCCATAGTCTTCCGGAAAAGATCCTTCAAATGGGAGATCCATATCCGACGCAACTTCAGGAAACAGCTGATCTTATCGCGAAAGAGGCGAATGTTCCTCATTATACGATCGGGTGGCAAAGTGCTGGGAACACGCCTGAACCGTGGATCGGACCAGACGTTCAGGATTTAACTAGAGATCTTTATAACGAGCATGCTTATAAACATTTTATCTATTGTCCTGTAGGTTTTGTGGCGGATCATCTGGAAGTTCTGTATGACAACGATTATGAGTGTAAAGTTGTTACAGATGAGTTGGGCGTGAATTACTATCGTCCTGAGATGCCTAACGCAAAGCCGGAATTTATCGATTGTTTGGCAACGGTCATTGAAAATGCACTAGCAAAAGAAAGAATGTGAAAGAAATGAGCGAGCGAAAGCACGTTATTATATTGGGCGGCGGCATAACAGGTTTAGCCGCTGCCTTTTATGTTCAGAAATATGCAAAAGAAACAGGGGATCCGATAGCATTTACAGTGGTCGAAGCGAGCAACCGTCTTGGCGGCAAGATTGATACGATTAAAGAAGATGGTTTTGTGCTAGAGCGTGGGCCAGATTCCTATCTTGCTAGAAAAACAGTAATGACAGAACTGGTAAAAGATGTTGGCCTAGGGGGCGATCTGGTTTCTAATGAAACGGGTCAAGCTTATATTTTGCATAATATGAGGCTTCATCCTATTCCAGAAGGAGCAGTGATGGGGATCCCGACTAAAGTGATGCCGTTTGCGACGACACCTTTATTCTCTATCACTGGAAAGGCAAGAGCGGGGTTAGATCTTGTCCTTCCTAAACGAAAAGATGCACAACAAGATGTTTCGGTTGGCCATTTTTTTAGAAGACGTCTTGGTGATGAAGTGGTTGATCGACTGATCGAACCCTTGTTATCTGGTATATATGCTGGAAGGATCGATCGACTTAGCCTGCAATCTACGTTTCCTCAATTTGTGGAAACGGAAAAGAAATATAGAAGTTTAATCATAGGAATGAAAAAGACGCAGCCTAAACAAGAGAAAACGCTGAACACGAAAAAGAAAAAAGGTGCTTTTTTAACACTCAAAGGGGGACTATCTTCTTTCATTGAAGCTCTGTCTAACGCAGTGCCAAAAGAAAGCATAAAAACAGGTGTTCACGTTAAAGCTATCGAGCGGTCTGAAGACGGGACATATTCTGTGGTGATGGAAGATGGCTCGGTTATGAACGGTGATCAAGTTATTGTTACTACACCTTATCCTGTTACGAAAAAACTTTTCGGTGAATCTCTGTTTCCGGCTGGTTTTCACGACACGAAGCCAACCTCAGTAGCAACGGTTTCGATGAGTTTTAATGAGGCAGACGTGAACTTCAGTCTTGATGGGACAGGGTTTGTGATTGCTAAAAGTGAAAAGACATCCATAACGGCGTGTACGTGGACGAGCCGAAAGTGGCCGCATACGACTCCACAAGGTAAAGTGGTCCTTCGTTGTTATGTAGGACGTGCAGAAGATCAAGACATCGTTCAACAACCTGATGAAGTTATTTTAGAAAAAGTATTGGATGATTTGAAGAGAATCATGGGTGTAGATAGCCGTCCGGAATTCTACCATGTTTCTCGTATGATTGATTCGATGCCACAATATGAAGTAGGGCATAAAGAGTATGTAGAAAAGCTCAGAACTGCGTTTCAAAATGAGCTGCCTGGCGTGAAACTAGCCGGAGCTCCGTATGACGGTGTGGGACTGCCAGATTGCGTGAATTCAGCAAAAATGGCTGTTGATTCTTTGTTCCGCCGATAATGATTTTGGACGTGAAAATTTCAATTTAAACAAAAAAATAATAAATATGTTAAGAATTAAACGACAAATGGATATGTTTGTCGTTTTTTATATTTTCTTGTAGAATGTTTCTGCTATACTGTAGGGAGAAAAAAAGGAAGGGGGAAGCGCTGTGCAAGCATTTATTGAGCCGTTATTTGTAAATATTGCAATCATATTTTCGTTTACACATCTTTTGAACATGTTCTTTCCCCTTCATCCTGGTGTTATTCCGAGCTATAAGAATCAAATCGTTTTTGGCTTGATCAGTGGTGCGGGTGCTCTAGTTTGTATGTTGTTTCCCATTGAAACGCTGAAGGATTCTTTTTTTGATCTTCGAAATGTTCCCATCATGATCGTCACATTGTATGTCGGCTGGCTTCCGGGGGCAATTTGTTCGTTGATTGTTGCCATCGCAAGAATAGCAGTTGGTGGAGAGTTAGCTTGGCTTGGTGTTGTTTTAATCCTTTTAGCTTATGTGGTTTGCTTGATCTATCATGGATTTTTTGATGAAGATAAGCGCAGATGGATTTCAGCCATTTATATTGCGCTGGTTTATACATTATTTTATATGCTTTTCATTCATACATATCTTGATTTTCTAACGATCGATTTTTATCTCGTCTATTTCTCGAGCTTTTTGATCGCGTTTTTTTCTTGTATCTTCTTAATTGAGAGGCTTGTTAAGATCAACATGCAGTTGAAGGAAACCGTTTACTTGGACAAGCTGGCAGTTGCGGGACAGATGGCAGCAGCAATCGCGCATGAAGTTAGAAACCCGATGACGACCATTCGTGGAATGATTCAGTTTCTTGGCAGCACGACAACAGATGCTAAGCTAAGGGAACATTCGCCACTCTTAATTGAGGAATTAGATCGAACGAACAAGATTATCACAGACTATTTGTCCATGGTTAAGCCGGATGTTCCTAAGCTTGAGACCGTTTCACTCGAAAAAGTGTTAAGAGATGTTATTGCGCTTACTGCACCATACGGAGCGATAAATAATGTCGAAGTTACCGCTAGTCCATTAGGCTCTTATAATGTGTGCATTGATGAACCAAAACTTAAGCAAGGTTTAATAAATATTATCAAAAACGGGATAGAAGCGATAGAAGAAGGCGGCACGATCCATCTGTATCGCTATAAAGTTACAAAGAGCCGGATTACGATAGCGATCGAAGACAATGGTAAGGGTATGACAGAAGAGGAACTCGAGCAGATCGGGTTGCCTTTTTATACAACGAAAGCAAAAGGTACGGGTTTGGGTATGATGGTAACATATAAACTCATTCAAGATATGGACGGAAAACTTCGGTATGAGAGCGTACTTAATGAAGGCACGCGAGTTCTTTTAACCTTGCAGTTATGTTCGAAACGAAATATTGTTAATGGTGAGGAGGTGGGATGATGGATCGCAGAAAAAGTATTTTAGACGCAGCAGAGCGTTCTTTTTCTATGTTTGGTTATAAGGCGAGTACAGTGGATCAAATCGCTAAGATTGCAAATGTTGGAAAGGGAACGATCTATACTTTTTTCGCAAACAAAGAGGAATTATTTTCGGAAATTATCACAAACTTAGTAACAGAGACGAAATTAGCGGCATCTTCTGCAATAAAAGAAGATCGCCCTTTTTACGAGAACCTGCATAATGCCCTTTATGAAGTCGTTGAACTTCGGAAAACGCACAAGTTAGCCGTTAAACTTTCTCAAGAAGTGAAAGAGTTAAACACTTCACCTGTAACTGAGGCTTTGCAGAGGATTGAAAAAGCAGTTTTGAATTTTGTTCAAAAAGAGCTGGATAAAGCGGTAGAAAAAGGCGAGATTAAAGAATGTCATACAGATATTGTGGCGTTTATGATGGTCAAGGTATATATCGCTCTTATTTTTGATTGGGAACGTGATCATGAAGCTCTTCAAAAAGAAAAGATGCTTGAAGTTCTTGAGATGTTTGTAATGGATGGTTTAAGGAAACCATAGTATTGCAGAAGCAAGAAAAACGTGTTACATTAAGTTGTGACCAAATTTCTATTTCGGTCATTTTCGAAAAAGCGGACTGTAAGAGTCTCTTTTTTTACCGACAAATGACCAAATGACTAAATTAGTCATTCAGTATTAGGAGGAGTGAACAACTGTGTTAAAAAGTATCGGAGCTCAATTTAAAGCAGTTTTTTCAAACAAAAAAATTGCTGTACCGGTCTTAGCAGTTCTATTTATACCAGTGTTATACAGCGGAATGTTTCTATGGGCGTTCTGGGATCCGTATGACAAGATGGAAGATCTGCCAGTGGCCGTAGTCAACCAAGATGAAGGGTACGAATATAACGGTGAGAACTTAACTGTAGGAGATGAGTTTGTAAAAAAACTCAAAGAAAATCCACAGTTTGAGTGGGAATTCGTTAGTGAAGAAAAAGCAAAGCAAGGTTTGGAACATAACGATTATTATATGATGATCGAGATTCCTGAGAACTTTTCTGAAGAGGCAACTGCTCTATCAGGAAAATCGAACAAAAAGCCTGAAATCATTTATACACCGAACGCTGGCTTTAACTTTCTAGCAGCACAAATTGGCGGAACAGCCGTAGATAAAATGAAAGAAAGTTTGTCTAACGAACTGACAAAAACATATGCAGAAGTCATGTTCGATCAAGTCGAGCAGTTGGCTGGTGGGTTGGAGAAAGCAGCTGATGGCTCCAATCAAGTAACAGACGGATTGAAAAAAGCTTCTTCTGGCAGTGGTGAACTAGCTTCAGGAATGGAAGCAAAAACACCACAGATTAATGAGTTAAAAGATGGAGCTGTGCTTTTTAATTCAAAAATGACCGAGTTCGATAGTGGAATGGATAAATTGCTTGCTGCTCATAAACAGTTAGCAGACGGACAAGGTCAACTAAGTAACGGTGCACAAGCTCTAAAAGGTGGACTTAGCCAAGCGACAGCTGGTTCTGAAAAAATTAAGAACGGAAGCTTAGCCTTACAAGGCGGTGCATCTAAATTATCGACTGGAGCAAGTACGCTCGCAGGTTCAGTAAATGAGTGGAACGCTGGTGCACAAAAAGCAACAGCAGGCTCGAAACAACTAGAACAACAGATTAATGCACTCATTCAAAACCAAGGAAACATGTCAGATGAGCAGATGGCCGCATCCTTAAAACAGCTTGCTGCAGCTAGTAACGGCATAAACAATGGTTTAGATAGCTTGACTGCAGCAACAGGAAAGATCGCTGGCGGAGCGAACGAACTTTCTGCAGGAGCTAAAAAGCTAAGTGATTCACAAACGGCAGTAGCAAAAGGAGCAGAAGAGCTTCATAACGGTCAGCTTAAACTAGTGGGCGGTGTCGATCAGCTCGCAAGTGGTCAAGCAAAAGTAAATGAAGGTACGCAAACGTTCCAATCTAAATTGGGCGAAGCGGCTAACGGTAGTCAGCAACTGTTAAGTGCGAGTGGCAAGTTAGCAGACGGAACTTCCACAATTGCAACAGGCTGGAAGGAAGTTACAGGTCATGTAAAGGAAATTCATAACGGAGAACAAAAGCTGCTTGATGGAAGCGGGAAACTAACCTCATCATTAAGTGATGCAGCGGACAAAACAGGTGAGCTTGATCCAGACAGTGACATGTTCGAACGTATTGCAAACCCTGTTTCTGTTAAAACAAATAGCTTTTCTGATGTTCCGAACTACGGAACAGGCTTTGCTCCATACTTCTTATCATTAGGTCTTTTCGTAGGAGCATTGTTGATGTCAATCGTATTCCCATTACGTGATAAAGCTGGACACCCACGTTCAGGTTTCAGCTGGTTTGCTGGTAAGTTCACGTTCTTAGCGGTGGTTGGTGTAATTCAAGCACTGATTGCGGATGCTGTATTAATATATGGTCTAGGAATTGAAGTGAGTAACTTAGGAGCGTTTCTTGGACTAAGTATCATCACGAGTCTAACTTTCTTAGCACTCGTACAATTGCTCGTTACGGTGCTTGGTGATCCAGGACGTTTTGTTGCGATCATCATTTTAATCCTACAGCTTACAACAAGTGCAGGAACATTCCCGTTAGAGCTCATTCCGAACGGACTACAAGGATTCAATGCTTGGCTTCCGATGACATATTCCGTTTCAGGCTTTAAAGCAGTAATCTCAAGCGGAGACATGGAAAGCTTTAGCTTTAATCTATGGATTTTGGTAGGTTTCATGGCGATCTGTATGATCGGTACATGGGCTTACTTTGCAAGTCAGTTTAGAAAAAAGAATAACGCAGATGAAGGTTCAGTAGCATAATTTTAGTTAACACCTGAGGGGACAACATTCCTTCAGGTGTTTTTTCTAGTTTTGCAGAGGGGGATACCCGGTCTGTTTGAAGCAATAGCAACAATGTTAACAAAAAACTTTTAGAAAAGAAGTTTTCAAGCAAGCAAGCAAGGGAAACATAAGTTATGGACATTCTAATGGATGCAGCTTATTTTATGTAAAAAAAGGAGAGAACCGAACTTGATAACTTTCAAAAACGTAGGGAAAACGTACCCTGACGGTTTTGAGGCCTTGAAAAATATTGACTTTCAAATTAATGAAGGGGAGTTAGTAGCTTTAATCGGGCCTAGTGGTTGTGGTAAGACAACAACCATGAGAATGATAAACCGTTTGATCGAGCCATCAAAAGGAACGATTCTCATTGATGGAGAAGATATTGCAAACCGAAACCCCGTTGAGCTGAGAAGGAATATTGGATATGTAATTCAACAAATTGGTCTATTGCCTCATATGACGATAGAAGACAACATCTCACTCGTACCACGTTTAAAAGGGTGGGAAAAAGAAAAGTATGAGGGCAAAGTTGATGAATTGCTAGATTTAGTTGGATTGGATCCTAAAACATTCAGAACGCGATATCCTTCTGAGCTAAGCGGTGGTCAGCAGCAGCGTATTGGTGTAATTCGAGCACTTGCTGCAGAACCTCCTATCATTTTAATGGACGAACCATTCTCCGCGCTTGATCCGATCAGTCGTGAACAGCTGCAAGATGAACTTGTTAAATTGCAAGATACGATCAAGAAAACGATCGTATTCGTTACGCATGATATGGATGAAGCTATTAAGATTGCTGACAAGATCGCGATCTTAAATAAAGGTGAGATCATTCAGTTCGATACACCAGAACGGATTCTACGTCATCCAGCGAATGACTTTGTTAAAGGGTTTATCGGTGAGAACCGATTGTCTGCTGATGAATCATCCATGCCAGAAGCCTTAGACCTAATGAGACCAAATCCAGTTACGGCAAAAGTAACGAGAGGACTTGCAGAATCATTAAAAATGATGAAGCGATATGGTGTAGACAGTCTCTTGATCACAGATCAGCAAAACAAGCTTCTTGGAATCACCACACTTGATAAAATCGAACAACATTATCCTGAAGAAGATAAGACCATCGGAGATCTGATGGAAAAAGAAATCATTACGGTCGATGTTTCCTCTACGTACACGGAAGTTGCAGAAATCTTTGCAACCCATGGTGTTCATATGATACCTGTACTTGATAATGAAAAATTAGTTGGCTTAATCACACGTGCATCCATGATGCGCGGTTTAGCAGGGTTAAATATTTCCGCACAAAAACCTATTGAGGGAGGTGCGGGCATTGAATAACTTTTTAGTCACGATGAAAGATACGTTTGTTAACAGATGGCCAGAAATTCTTACAGGCCTTCAGCAGCACTTATTTTTATCCCTTGTTTCAATCTTGATCGCGGCAGTTATCGCCGTTCCTCTAGGGATTTTTATTTCAAGAAGAAAAAAGGTTGCCGAACCTGTTATTGGAGTTACAGCCATTTTTCAAACGATACCGAGTTTGGCATTGTTCGGTTTCTTATTGCCTGTATTCGGAATCGGTAGTACAACTGCCATCATTGCACTTACTGTTTATGCACTCTTGCCTATCCTACGCAACACGTATACAGGAATTACGGGTGTAGATAAATCAGCTGTTGAAGCAGGTAAAGGTATGGGTATGACTAATACTCAAATTTTACGTATGATCGAACTGCCGTTAGCGCTGCCGATCATCATGGCTGGTCTGCGTACAGCAACCGTATTAACCATTGGGGTGGCAACACTTGCTGCGTTTATTGGAGCTGGTGGACTAGGTGATCTTATCTATCGTGGATTATCTACTACTCGTAATGAGCTCGTCTTAGCAGGTGCGATTCCGGCCGCATTACTTGCTATCGTATTTGACTTTATTCTGCGACGAATTGAGTTAGCTACTGAACCTAAAGCATCAAAGAAACGTGGTTCATGGAAACTGCCAGTCCTTCTCGGGGTACCAATCGCTGCTCTCGTTCTTTTCTTTGCACTACGTGGCGGCGGTGAAGAGGATGCGATTGTAATTACAGGTAAGAAGTGGACAGAGCAATATATCCTGCCTTATGTGATTTCTGAATATGTAAAAGACAAAACAGATTACCCTGTTATCGTTAAAGAAGCGATTGGCGAGACGCCTATTCTTACGGAAGCGATCAAAAAGGGTGATATCGATCTTTATGTAGAATATACAGGTACAGGTTACTTAACGATTCTAAAAGAAAAATATGATCCAAGCATGAAGCCTGAAGAGATTTATGATGCTGTAAAAGAAGGCTATTCCAAAGAGTATGACCTGAAATGGACGAAGCCGCTTGGTTTTGAAAACACGTATGCGCTAGCTTTAAATCCTGATACGGCGAAACAAGTTAATGTAAAATCGATTTCTGAACTAGCGCCGAAGTCGAACCAGATTACTTTCGGTGGTCCAACAGAGTTCTTTGAACGTGAGGACGGCTATACGCCATTTGTGGATACGTATAACCTTAACTTTAAGGATAAGAAGAGTTTGGATCCGAACTTGATGTACTCTGCTGTAAAAGAAGGTAAGGTGGACGCGATTCCAGCTTATACAACAGACGGAAGAATCGTTCGTTTCAATTTAAAAACGTTGGAAGATGATAAGAAATTCTTCCCTCCGTATTATGCAGTCCCTGTTGTAAGGGAAGATACGCTGAAGAAGTATCCGAAACTTGAAGGTGTTCTCAATGAGCTTGAAGGGAAGATCTCAGAAGAAGATATGGCAGAAATGAACGCGAAAGTGGACCTAGATAAAGAAGATCCGCGTGAAGTAGCGCAAGATTTTCTGAAAAGTAAAGGATTGATCAAATAAGATAGAAAAATGGACTCCTTCGGGGGTCCATTTTTTGTTATGTTGGGTGGTTTGAAGGGGGGGCAGCAGGTTTAATTAAGTCTTAAAGTTAACTAATTAAGTCAAAACAGCATCCAATTAAGTCGAAACTGCAACCAATTAAGCCGAAAACCAGACCAATTAAGTCTAAAATTAAAAATAAAGGCCATTCGACAATCTCGCATCCCGTAGAAATCAAAAAAAGCCGGTCCCTCAAAATCAGGAACCGGCATCATCTTATAAAACCTTACTCAAAAACGACTTCGTGCGTTCATGCTGTGTGTTGCCAAACAATTCAGATGGTACGTTCTCTTCCACGATATAACCGCCATCCATGAAGATCACGCGGTCACCTACTTCTCGTGCAAATCCCATCTCGTGCGTTACGACGACCATCGTCATTCCTTCACGCGCAAGGTCTTTCATTACTTCCAAAACCTCACCGACCATCTCTGGATCGAGTGCCGAGGTTGGTTCATCAAAGAGCATGATCTTCGGGTCCATCGCGAGTGCACGGGCGATGGCCACACGCTGCTTCTGACCACCGCTAAGCTGGGAAGGATAGGCATTCGATTTGTCTTGCAGTCCCACTTTTGCGAGCAGCTTCAACGCTTTGTCACGAGCTTCCTCTTTATTTGCGCTTTTTACTTTAAGAGGAGCAAGTGTTACGTTTTCTAAGACGGTTTTGTGAGGGAAGAGGTTAAACTGCTGAAAAACCATACCTACATCTTCCCTAATTTTATTAATATTCGTTTTTGGATCTGTGATATCCGTTCCGTTCACGATCACTTGCCCACCTGTTATGTCTTCAAGTTTATTGATACAGCGGAGAAATGTACTTTTGCCTGAGCCAGAAGGGCCAATCACACAAACAACTTCTTGTGCTTTTATTTCTGCATTGATATCCTTCAATACCTCAAGATCACCAAAGGACTTTTTTAAATTTTTTACTGTAATCATGGTCCGGCTCCTTTCACGTTAAAAACAAAATCGTGTATGTATTTTATCATAAGTTCGTTTGAATCGTTGTATTTCCTGCCTCTGATGAAATCTTTAATTACAAAACTTTCTGAAAAAAGGATTGACCTGTGAATATTCGGTGAACTATACTCTGATTATGAAAACGATTTCATGAATTCGATTCCACAATTGTTTTAAGAGGAGAATCTGATGGCAACCATTCAAGATGTGGCGAAGAAAGCAGGATTATCCCGCACAACTGTCTCTAGGGTGATCAATGAACATCCTTATGTGACAGAAGAGAAGAAGCGTCTCGTAACACAGGCGATGCAAGAACTGAATTATGTACCTAATTCATCAGCAAGACGATTGAGGCGGCAGCAGACAGAGACGATTGCTGTCTATGTGCCTCGTATCACGAATCCATTTTTCAGTCATCTAGTTGAAGTGATGGAGAAGGAAGCCGCGAAAAAAGGCTATCAGCTGATACTGTGCCAGACCCGTTATAAGAAAGAGCAAGAGCGGAATTTCTTAGAGCTTTTAAAAACAAAGCAAGTAGATGGTCTGATCTTAACATCCATAGAAAACGATTGGAGTGAGTTTGAACCATACTTATCGTTCGGCCCCATCGTCGTTTGCAACGAATACTCAGACTCTGCTCAAGTACCTTCCGTCTACTTAAACCAGATCGAAGGAAGCTATCTAGGAACGAAGCACTTGATCGATCAAGGCTATACAAAGATCGGGTATTGCACCGGCAACCACAAAAGCTCCAGAGTTTCTAAAGACAGAAAGATCGGATTTTTACAAGCGCTAGATGAAGCGGGAATCATGATGAAGGAAGAGTGGTTCTTTTACAACGCTTATAGTGTACAAGACGGCTTTGCTGCATTTAAAAAATTGAGTGAGCTGGATGATAAGCCACAAGCGGTTTTTACCGGTAGTGATGAAGTGGCAGCAGGTATCGCGAAAGCAGCGTTTGACGCGGGGTGGAGAGTACCTGAAGACCTCGCTATCATAGGGTTTGATAATCAGCCTCTAGCAGCATTGATGGATCTGACGACGGTCGAACAGCCGATTGACACCATTGCAAAGCAGGCTATGAATTTGATGGTAGAAGCGATTCAGGCAAAGAAACCTTTAAGTCGAAAAGAAGTGATTCTGCCATTTCAGTTGATTAAACGATCCTCAACGTAAATTTTTGTGGTGAAATGTAATCGTTTACAAAACAGGAGATTAGGGGGAAATACAATGAAGAAGCTTAAGAAAATCTCAAAAGTGATTTCTACTTCACTAGCATTGTCACTTGTACTTGCAGCTTGTTCGGACAAAGAAGAAGGAAGCAGCAACAGTAACAATTCCGGCGGTGATAAAGACGAAAAAGTAACGATCGTCTATGCACGTGGTAAGGATGATACACAAGGTACAACAGCCATGGTGGAAGCTTTTGAAAAGAAATACCCTAACATTGATGTGGAATTTAAAGAGATGCCTGCGGATACGGGTAAGCAACATGACGCTTATGTAACTGCATTTAACGCGAACTCAGATGAGATCGACGTTATTGATCTAGACGTAATCTGGCCGGCAGAATTTGCACAAGCAGGATTCTTGATGCCGCTAGACCGCTTTATGGAAAAAGACGGGATTAACCCAGATGATTATAACGAAGGTGCGATCACAGCATCTAAATTTAAAGGAAAACAATGGGCTCTTCCTAAGTTTATCGATGCGGGAATGCTTTTCTACCGTACAGACTTAGTTGACGAAGGTTCTGTTCCAAAGACGTGGGACGAGCTTTTAGCGAAAGCGAAGGAAACGAAGGGCCAAGGTGGAACACAGTTTGGTTACTTGATGCAAGCGAAGCAATATGAAGGTCTTGTATGTAACGCGGTTGAATTCATCGCATCATACGGTGGTCAGATCATCGACGAAAATGGTGATGTGAAAGTTGATTCTCCTGAAGCGATCAAAGGAATCGCTAAGCTTGTAGAAGTTGCAAACTCTGATGTTGTTCCGCAAAACGTTACAACGTTTGCCGAGCCAGAGTCACATACAGCATTTATCAATGGTCAAGCAGGTCTGATCCGTAACTGGCCATATCAATTTGCACTAGCAAATGATGAGAAGCAATCTAAGATCGCAGGTAAAGTTGGAGTAGCTCCACTTCCAGCAGGGGATGCAGGAACTGCTGCAGCACTTGGCGGCTGGATGGCTGGTATCAACAAAAACACGAAGCACCCTGAAGAAGCTTGGAAGTTCTTAAGCTTTATGGCTGGTAAAGAAGGACAGAAGATCGACGCGATCAAAGGTGGACACGCGCCAACGATTCTTTCTCTATATGAAGACCAAGAAATTTTAGATGCAAACCCTTACTTTAAGGAAGAAGGATTTGTAAACGCACTTGAAGCAGCTGTATCTCGTCCTGTAGCACCAAACTACCCTGAGATCTCTGACATCATTCAAGTACAAGTTTCTCAAGCTGTAGCGAAAAAGATTACTCCAGAACAAGCAGCTAAAAACATGCAAAAAGAAATCTCTGAAAAACTAGTAAAGTAAGAAACGTAAAGTGATAGGGGTACGCCTTTCCATGAGAAAGGCTCCCCTTACTTTTATAATTGGTATCGATTCCACAAAGAGTGAAATGGATGGACGTAACAGCGCCCGTCCGTCGATTGCATTCGAATAGTAAGGAGCTGACACGTTTTGAAACCTGATCTAATGCCTAACAACCAAAAGCAAACTGCACCAAAAACGAAAGAAAAGGCGAAGAAAAAGCGCTCTGATCGTTCGCTAGGCTACATGCTGATCGCCCCGTCGATGATCTTGATCTTGATCATTGCCATATGGCCCGTTTTTCAATCTTTCTATTACAGCATGTTTGATCTTAGACTGAACAATCCAGTGAAATCTGAAGCGTATGTGTCTTATAAAGTGAATCTGCAAACCTATCTAGATAACTATCCGTTCTTGATCAGTTCACTAGAAGATGAAGTCGATCAAGCAACAGGAAAAACAAAAACAGAGCTTGAAGCAATCAAAGCAAATCTTGAAAAAGTAGATGCAGAATTAAAAGCTGATGGAGAATTGAGTAGCAAGTATGACGAAATTGATGAGAAGCTAACCGTGATGGAGCCGATCAGTGAAGAGCTTGCTGTTTCTGATTTGGACAAAGAGGTAGCGCTCGATCTGGAGAAAGCTGTCACAGATTCTTCTGAACGACTTAGAGAACTGAAGGGTGAACTGCAAAACCCAGAAGACGTAATCGGACTTTCAGCATCATTAAAGGATTCCGTCATCACGCCTAACTTTATCGGGCTGAAGCATTATAAAGAAAACTTAACCGATAGCCGCATGTGGAAGGCGATTCAAAATACGACTGTCTTTACAATAATCTCTGTATTTGCAGAGCTCGTTATCGGACTCGCGATTGCACTCCTTATCAATAAAGCTTTCTTTGGTAGAGGACTCGTGAGAGCAACCATCCTCATTCCATGGGCGATTCCAACCGCTGTTTCAGCATTCATGTGGAAGTATCTATATGATGGCCAAAATGGAATCGTAGCCAAAGCTTTTGCGGAGATCGGATTGTTTGACCAGATGACTGATATGCTGACGACCAGTACAGGTGCTATGTTTGCCGTCATTTTTGCAGACGTATGGAAAACAACGCCTTATATGGCACTCTTGTTATTAGCAGGGCTTCAAACGATTCCGAGTTCATTGTATGAAGCAGCAGCGATTGACGGAGCAAGCAAGTGGAAGCAGTTCTTAAAGATCACGCTGCCTCTGCTAAAGTCTAGCATTCTCGTTGCCTTGTTGTTCCGTACATTAGATGCGTTCCGTGTGTTCGACTTAGTCTATGTACTCACAGGTGGAGGTCCTGCAAACTCTACGGAAACGATATCGATTCTCGCTTACAAAGTAATGTTTAATCAGACAAATTTTGGTGAAGGTTCGGCGCTGTCGGTTATCGTCTTTGTCTGTGTAGCCATTATCTCTATGATCTACATCAAGTTCCTTGGACGAGACCTTTTAAATGATAAATAAAAACGGAACAGATAAAGGAGTGAATAGGAAATGAACAAAAAAGCGGGCCCAATGTTTTACGTATTCTTAACATTGTTTGTCTTCCTTGTCATGTTTCCGTTTTTATGGGTACTGGCAAGCTCAATTAAACCGGTTGCGGAACTGTTTGGCGACCGTGCGTTCATACCGTTTACAAACAACATGACAGGTGAGAACTATGAATCTGTATTTGTTAACTATCCATTTTTAAAATATTTATGGAACAGCTTAGTCGTGTCGTCGATCACTACCGTCTATGCAGTCCTAGTAGCGAGCTTTGCGGCTTATGCGATCGCACGATTAAACTTTAAAGGAAAAACAGTCATCCTTGGATTAGTGTTATCGGTTTCCATGTTTCCGCAGATCGCAACGATCTCACCAATCTATATCGTTTTAAAAAATCTTGGATTAACGAATAGCTATCTAGGTTTGATCATTCCATACACAACATTTACATTGCCATTATCCATCTGGCTGCTCGTCACGTTCTTCCGAAAGATTCCGTTCGATCTTGAAGAAGCAGCAAAAATGGACGGGGCTTCACCGATGCAAACGTATTGGCGTGTAATCTTGCCACTAGCGATACCAGGAATTTTCACAACAGCGATTCTTGTGTTCATATCAGCGTGGAACGAGTTTCTGTTCGCGTTAACGATCAATACCGATGATGAGTTCAAAACCGTTCCGGTCGGGATCGCGATGTTTGAAGGACAATTCACGATTCCTTGGGGAGAAGTTACAGCCGCGACCGTTATCGTAACAGTGCCGCTTGTGATTATGGTTTTACTTTTCCAACGCCGAATCGTGTCTGGGTTAACTTCAGGTGCGGTAAAAGAATAGCTTTGATAGGTAGCCCTCGCTAAAAAGCGGGGGTTTTTCATTGGAGCTCTTGAAAGAGTTGATTTCCATTTCAAATGCTCGCTTTCCGCAGGGCAGGCGGTGAGCCACATTCGTACGTTTCACTCTTAAGTGTCTCACCTGCCCCCCTGTCCTGCTGGAGTCTGGCATTTTCCACTCCAATCAACTTGTCAAGGAAGAGAATGTACAAAGAGCCAGTAGATAAATATCTGAAGAAATCACTTTGAGTGAACGATTTAATACTCTTTAATATAAAAAAATTTATAATAAAAGCGCTATTTTCTAATTTGTATTATAGATAAATACGGCCTACAATAGGTATTGTTAGAGAAACAACTTATTTTTTGTTAGGAGGAATTAGACAATGTCTAAACATATATTAATGGTCGTAACTACGGCTGATAACATGAACAACGAACACTCAACAGGATTATGGCTTTCTGAATTTGGTGAGGCGTATGTGGAGTTTGCGAATGCTGGTTACGCGATTACAGTTGCAAGCCCTAAAGGTGGAAAAGCGCCTGTAGATGATCGTAGCTTAGAAGGTGAAGTGCCTCAAGAGATATTAGACACAGCTAAATATCTGGAGAACACATTAAAACTAGAAGAAATCAATGACCTTGATGGTTTTGATGCAATCTTCTTGCCAGGAGGCCACGGAACCATGTTTGACCTTCCTGAAAACACAAAACTGCAAGAGATTATTCGCGACCTATATGAGCAAAATAAAGTAGTAGCAGCGGTATGTCATGGACCAGCAGGTTTAGTTGGTGTGAAACTTTCTGACGGTACACCGTTAGTAGCAGGGAAAAAAGTGACTGCATTCACAGATGCTGAAGAAGTAGCTACTACTCTTGATCAATACATGCCTTTTTTGTTAGAAACACGCATGCGTGAACTAAGCGCACAATTTGTTGCTGCTGAGAATTGGTCAGATCATGTACAAAGAGATGGACAACTCATTACGGGTCAAAATCCACAATCTACAGTTTCTGTGGCGAAAGAAGTTTTGAAGCAGTTAGCATAATTATGGATAAACCTGCAGACCTTTATATTAAAAGGTTTGCAGGCTTTCTTTTTTGTGAACATTGAGAAGGAATAAAGGAGAGGAGAAAATAAGATGAAAGCTTTACTTTTGAAAGAACGCAATCAATGGAAAGAAATGAAGGTAGAAGAAATAGACAAGCCAACTGCGGGAACGGGAGAAGTTGTAGTGAAAATTCATGCCGCTGGACTAAATCCGGTCGATTATAAAACGGCAACTGGAGGAAATCCGAACTGGACGTATCCTCACATTTTAGGACTTGATGCGGCAGGTACCATACATGAAGTTGGAGAAGGTGTAACGGATTGGAAGATCGGTGATCGTGTTGTGTATCACGGAGATTTTAACAAAAAAGGGGCATACGCTGAATATGGAGTAACAACAGCACATACCATCTCACGTATTCCAGATTCTCTATCATTTGAAGAAGCAGCGGCTCTTCCAACAGCAGGTTATACGGCTTATCAAGCTCTGTTTAGAAAATTACCTATGTCTTCAATCGATACGATCTTGATCCATGCTGGAGCAGGCGGTGTAGGCGGATTTGCGGTTCAACTCGCTAAAAATGCAGGGAAAACGGTTGTTTCCACGGCATCCAAACACAATCATGAGTATGTTCGTTCATTAGGAGCAGATCTTGTGATCGACTATAAGGAAGACGACGTTAAGGAAAAAGTAATGGCTTTTACAAATGGTAGAGGTGTTGATGCAGTTCTGGATACAGTTTCTAGAGACAATGCAACTGAATCACTCGACTTGATCGCATACAACGGGCACATCGCACATATTGCAGGCGCTCCGGATTATACAAAGGTAAAACCATTCACAAGAGTGATCTCATTCCATGAGGTAGCATTAAACGCTATCCATCATAATCAAGACAAAGTGGCAGAACGTGACTTAGCCAAAATGGGTGATGAATTATTGGCGCTGGTCGCAGAAAAGAAAGTTTCTCCACTTATTGAACAAGTTATCTCCCTTGAAGAAGTTCCTAAGACTCTAGAGAAACTTTCAGAAAGACATGTAAAAGGCAAGATTGTTTGTAAAATCCTATAAGGAGAAGGTGACGTTCATGGCTATTACAATTAATGCTATATTAAAAGCAAGAGAAGGCAAAGAGGAATTGTTGCGTGATGAATTGATTAAGGTTGTACAAGCGTCACGTAAAGAAGAAGGGTGTATCAGCTATATATTGCATGAATCTACTGAGAATCCTTCCACTTTTGTTTTTTATGAAAACTGGTGTGATGAAGACGCGCTTAACAGTCACATTGATTCACAGCACTATAAAGCTTATCGCAAAAATATAGAAACTCTTGTACAGAATAGAGAAGTATATCGTTTAAACGTCATTGAGCTATAGAATGAAACACTGCATCGTATCTCATCTGGAGCGGTGCAGTTTTTTACGCATAGATCCCCTTTAGAGAGGAGGAAAATGGATGATTGATTTTGAATGGTACAGAAGTTTCATCAGCATCTACAAGCATGGTTCCGTTTCTGCTGCTGCAAAAGCTAGAATCTTAACTCAGCCTGCCATGAGTCAGCATCTAGCAGCTTTAGAATCAGAAATAGGGGAACCTCTCTTTATTCGTGCTCCCCGAAAGATGATACCTACGGACAAAGGAAAAGAGCTGTATACAAAGATTGTTCCGCTGATTGAGAACTTAGAAAATACGACACTAGAAATGCTTCATAGCTCATCTGGAAATGAGCGAGCACCCGTAATCCGTATTGGTTCGCCTGCAGAATATTTTACGATTCGAACTCTTCCTAAAATACGAGACTTAAATATTCGGTTTTTATCTCAGTTCGGAGTAGCAAGTACGTTACTAGAAAAGTTAGAGAAGGATGAAGTAGATCTTATTCTAACCACTCAAAAAGTGCAGCAACAAGGAATTGAATATCAAAAACTCGAAGATGAAGTGTTTGTTGCTGTGGTACCACCAACCTATGAAACAAATCTAGAAAGTACTGCTGAGATTGAGGAGTGGCTGAGCAAACAGAACTGGCTGAGCTATGGGTTGGAACTTCCTATTATAAGAAGATACTGGCGAGATCATTTTAAAAAACGACCAGACTTTCAACCTTGCCATGTGATACCTGATTTAAGATCGATTTTAGAGGGGATCGAAAATGGGTTGGGAATGAGCATACTTCCCACTTATCTAATTGAAAAATCATTGCAAGAAAATCGTGTGAAGATATTGTTTCCTGAACTAACCACAGAGAACACCATCTATGCCGCATATAAAGTAGAACATAAAAACAATCCTGTATTAGTGAAGGTACTAGAGGCTCTTAAACGTAAAAGCTAGTGTGAAGAGTAGTGCATTGTGTAGACTAGTAAATAAAAAAGGCGGAGGGCTTAGAGTTATGAAACTAACGGTCATCGGATATTGGGGTGGTTATCCTGGAGCGGGTGAAGCCACATCAGGATATCTTCTTCAGAGCGGAGGATATAATCTGCTCATCGATTGTGGAAGCGGTGTGCTCTCACAACTGCAAAAGTATATACAGCCTGAAAAACTAGATGCGGTTGTATTATCGCACTACCATGCAGATCATGTGGCTGATGTTGGAGTTCTTCAATACAGTCGTCTCATTCAGTCGTTTTTACAAAAAGGAATACAGCCGCTTCCAATCTATGGTCATGATAAGGATCAAGATGGTTTTCGTTCGCTGACACACGGCAATAGTACAAAAGGAATTCCCTATCATCCTGATGAAGTGTTAAAGGTCGGACCATTCACGATTACGTTTCAGCTGACGAAGCATGCTGCTGTTTGTTATGCGATGCGCATTACAGATGGAAAGCATACGATCGTATATACGGCAGATACTGCGCTCATTCCTGAACTCGTTCCGTTCAGCCGATATGCGGACTTGTTAATCGCAGAATGCAACTTTTACAAAGGGATGGATGGAAGCGGCCCCGGCCACATGACATCAGAGGATTGCGGCAAACTTGCACATGAGTCTGAAGCTCGTGAACTGCTTCTTACTCACCTTCCTCATTTTGGTCAGTTATCACAGCTTGTCACAGAGGCAAAAGAGGTGTATAACAATAAAGTGGAGCTTGCCTCTTCCGGCTGGACGTGGGGAGCTTAAAGATAGGGACTGAAAGAGGAGAGAAATATGCTTTTTATTGATAATGAAAATATTACAGACCCAAGAGTGAATCTAGCTATAGAAGAGTTCGCTTTAAAACATTTAGACATCAATGAAACGTATTTGCTTTTTTATATAAATGAACCATCGATCATCATCGGTAAGAACCAAAATACCGTTGAAGAGATCAACGCGGACTATGTTCGTGATGAAGGTATTCATGTGGTTCGTCGTTTATCAGGTGGCGGTGCCGTGTATCATGATCTCGGAAACTTAAACTTCAGCTTCATTACGAAAGATGACGGTAATTCGTTTCATGATTTCAAGAAGTTTACCGATCCTGTTGTAAAAGCACTAAAAAAACTTGGTGTGAATGCTGAATTAAGCGGACGAAACGACATTTTGGCAAACGGAAAGAAAATTTCCGGCAACGCTCAGTTTTCTACGAAAGGCCGTATGTTTAGCCATGGCACTTTGCTTTTTGATTCTGAGATCGAAAATGTAGTATCTGCCCTAAATGTACGAATGGACAAGATCGAGTCAAAAGGTATCAAGTCCATCCGCAGTCGTGTAACAAATATCCGCGAGCACTTAGACGAAGATATGACGATGGAAGAGTTCAAACAGACGCTTCTTGCTTACTTATTTGAAGAGTTGGATTCTGTTCCAAAATACGAGCTGACTGAAAAAGACTGGGAAGAAATCCGCAAAATCTCAAGAGAACGTTACGCCAACTGGGATTGGAACTACGGAAAGTCACCGAAGTTCAATGTTGAACTTTCGAATCGATTTGCAGCAGGCTCTGTTGATATTAGACTGCACATCGTAAAAGGTATCATTCAAGAAAGTAAGATCTTTGGAGATTTCTTCGGTGTAGGTGACGTGTCAGATATTGAAAACAAGCTGAACGGTGTTCGTTATGACCGTGAAGCGATCGAGGAAGTGCTTGAGGATCTAGATTTAAGCCACTATTTCGGAAATGTAACGCGTCAGGAGTTCCTTGATCTATTATATTAGGAAGAAAACCGCCTTTTCATGGGCGGTTTTTGTTGTTTAAATCGTTTATAAGTCTTCAGTTTCGTTTATAAGTCTTCAAAAAAATTTATAAGTCTTCAAATTTATTTATAAGTCCTCGAAGACAATTTATAAGTCTTCACCATTTCATCCAAAGTTGAGTGTCTAAACGGCTGTTTCAGCACTCAAAATCAGTCCAGCTTCAATGACCAGCCCCTCGAGGTCACATTCTTTCCTGACTAGGATACAAAAAGCGTATCCCATTCAGGAAATGAGGTGCTGGCACCACAGGCACAAGTGCAACATCCGTTTGTAAACTACACAAACGGTGTTTTCTATGTCGGGGCTAAACAGTCATTTCAGCTTTGTATTTTATCCGGCTTCAACAGCCAGACACTCGAGGTCACTTTACTCATTTCTTGTGACACAAAGAGCGTGTCTTCAGAAAAGAGTAAAGTGCTATTCGTGTCTAAACGGCTGTTTCAGCACTCAAAATCAGTCCAGCTTCAATGACCAGCCCCTCGAGGTCACATTCTTTCCTGACTAGGATACAAAAAGCTTATCCCATTCAGGAAATGATGTGCTGGCACCACAGGCACAAGAGCAACATCCGTTTGTAAACTACACAAACGGTGTTTTCTATGTCGGGGCTGAACGGTCATTTCAGCTTTGTATTTTATCCGGCTTCAACAGCCAGACACTCGAGGTCACTTTACTCATTTCTTGTGACACAAAGAGCGTGTCTTCAGAAAAGAGTAAAGAGCTATTCGTGTCTAAACGGCTGTTTCAGCACTCAAAATCAGTCCAGCTTCAATGACCAGCCCCTCGAGGTCACATTCTTTCCTGACTAGGATACAAAAAGCGTATCCCATTCAGGCAAGGATGTGCTGTTCGGGGCTGAACGGTCATTTCAGCTTTGTATTTTCATTTGACAGAAAATTATTATAAATGATAAGCTGAAACCAAATACATCACACAATAATTAGATAACGGTACAAAAACGTCATATTTTTTAATCTCAATTGTAATCGCTTACATATTATAAAGGGAGATGAAAGAATGATCCTCCATCCACAAGTGGAATGTATGAGTCGTGATGAAAAAGAAGAGCTGCAGCTTCATCGGTTAAAGCAGACTGTACAGAGCGTTTATGAGAATGTCCCTTTTTATAAAACGGCATTTGACGAAAAAGGAATTCAGCCCTCTTCAATTGATACTTTAGACGATCTTCAAAAACTTCCTTTTACTGTAAAAAAAGATCTTCGCGATCATTATCCTTTTGGGCTTTTTGCAGTTCCGCAAGATCACCTCGTTCGACTGCACGCATCTTCTGGAACGAGCGGTAAACCGACAGTGGTTGGCTATACAGAAGGAGACATTGACAGGTGGAGTAACATGGTAGCACGTTCTATCGCAATCGCAGGTGGAGAGCCAGGTCATGTTCTTCATAATGCATATGGATATGGTCTTTTTACAGGAGGACTCGGACTTCATAACGGATCAGAGCGACTTGGTATGATTACGGTTCCTGTATCAGGCGGTAATACAGAACGCCAGATTCTTTTAATCGAAGACTTTAAACCACAGGTGATATGCGGAACGCCTTCTTATATCTTGACGATTGCTGAAAAGATGGAGGAGATGGGAAAAGATCCGAAAGCGACTTCGATAAAATACGGAATATTTGGAGCAGAGCCCTGGTCTGAAGAGATGCGTGTGACGCTTGAAGAGAAGCTTGGCATCAAAGCGATGGACATTTATGGATTAAGCGAAGTGATGGGTCCTGGTGTAGCGATGGAATGTCATGAGGCACAAAACGGGCTTCATATTATGGATGATCATTTTTTAGCTGAAATCATTAATCCTGATACGCTTGAACCTATGCCTGACGGTCAGTATGGCGAACTTGTGTTTACGAGTTTAACAAAGGAAGCTTTTCCGATCATCCGATATCGTACAGGAGATATTGCTTCGATTAATCGAGTACCTTGCAGCTGTGGAAGGACTTCCATACGAATGAGTCGTGTCAAGGGACGAATCGATGACATGATTATCGTTCGTGGAGTTAACGTGTTTCCGTCTGAAATCGAAAACTGTCTTCTTTCTATAGAGGATATCGTTCCTCACTATCAAGTTCATATCTTAACAGAAGGATTAAAAGAGCATATTGAACTTCATGTTGAGATGACGGAACAGCTTTATGCTGTAACAAACGGTGACGAAAATCATGAGGCGACGCACCTGTTAAAGAAGACGATCACAAAAAAGATCAAAGACACATGCCTCGTATCTATGAATATTAAAGTGTATCCACCAAAAGGAATACCACGTTCTGAAGGTAAGGCGATTCGTGTGGTCAGACAGATACAGAAAAAAATGGGTGTTTAACTACTTTTCAATCGTATGACGTTAATTTATAATTACGGTAAATAAACGTAATATAATAGGAGGGAACAACATGACAGTTGGTATGAGTTTTAATCAGCTTAGTGAAGAAGAGAAAATGACTCATTTTCTTGATCGGATCAACGCCGGTGAGAAGATCGAACCGGATGACTGGATGCCGGAAGATTATCGCTTGCAGCTGATTCGTTTGATTTCGATGCATGGCATTTCGGAAATTATGGGAGCGCTTCCAGAGAAAGAATGGGTACCTAAAGCACCTTCACTTCACCGCAAACTCGCGATCATGGCTAAAGTTCAGGATGAGATGGGACATGGGCAGCTCTTGCTTCGTGTGGCAGAAGATTTGATGGCACCTCTTGGCAAGAACCGCCACGACATCATGGAAGATCTTTTTTCAGGTAAATTAAAGTTTCATAACGTGTTTCATATGGATGCTCCAACATGGGGTGATGCGGGTATTATCGCTTGGCTTGTAGACGGAGCGGCAATTATCTCTCAAAGCATGATGCTTGATTCTTCTTATGGTCCATACGCCAGAGCATTAAAACGTATCTGTGCGGAGGAAGTTTTCCACGCACAGCATGGCGAAAGCATCATTTTAGCGATGGCCGAAGGAACACCGGAACAGCGTGAAATGCTACAGGATTCATTAAATCGCTGGTGGGAATCACTGATCATGTTCTTCGGACCAAAATCAGCAAAAGAAACAGGAAATTCAAACGCTGACAAGAACATCATGTACAAGATTCGTACAAAAACAAACGAGGACCTCAGGCAAGAGTTCTTCACAAAATATATTCCTCGTATTTGGTCGCTTGGGCTAACGATTCCAGATGATACGATCCGTTTTGATGAAGACAGTCAGATGTGGATCTATAAGGATGCTGACTGGAGCACGTTCAAACAGATTGTTTCTGGTAACGGGCCACAATCACAAAACCGTTTAGATCTTCGACGCCGCTCATATAAAAATAACGAGTGGGTTCGCGCGGCACTCGCTGCTAAAAAGGCGATCTAACAGCGGAAAGGAGAGAAACAAAGGTGAACGAATCAACAAATGAATTTTACAACGTGTATGAAGTATTCAGCAAAAAAACAGATAAATCTCCGTTTCAACATAGCTTCAGCCTTTTAGCACCAAACGCGGATATGGCACTCATCATGGCAAAAGAGAACTTCTTCAGAAGAGAAACGGTCGCTGACATCTGGGTTGTGAAAAGAGAGAACATAAGGGGTCTTAACCAGGACGAAAGAGAAATGCTTAAACGCCTCGATAAACAATATAGAGAAACAAAAGGATATGGCTATCTGAAGAAGAAGTGGCGTGACTACAACCAGGAGCAGTTTACCGAACAGCACATCCTTGGCGGAAGGGGAGACAATTCATGACACAGGAAACGTTAAAACCACAAGAGAAGAAAGCGCTGATCGAGCTTCTTTATCAGCTTGCAGACGATGATTTTCTTCTTGCGTTTCGCGGATCGGAGTGGCTTGGTCTTGCGCCGCATATTGAAGAGGATGTTGCGTTCTCTTCTATCTCACAAGACATGATGGGACACGCAAATTTGTACTATAACCTGCTAGAGAACCTTGGAGAAGGCGAAGCAGACAGGATTGCTCACTTGCGATCTCTTGATCAGTTTCGAAATGCCATCATCTTAGAAGAAGTGAACGGGCCTGGAACGTACTTAAAAGAACCAGATTATGACTGGGCATTCACTGTCGTACGCAACTACTTTTACGCTGTACACAAACATATTCGTCTAGATTCACTGCGCCACTCTTCCTATGAACCTTTGGCAGAAGCAGCCCGTAAAGTCATGACAGAGCAGTATTACCATCTGATGCACTGGGAGATTTGGTTCAAGCAGCTTATGACAAGTACAGATGAAGCAATCGAGCGAATGACAGCAGCGATCCAAAAGGTTTGGAGAGATTTTGGCGGAGTTCTTACGCTAGGACCGTACTATGAAGATATCGTGAAAGCAAACTTCATTGATGACGAGAACGTTATGAAGAAGAGATGGAACAACAAGATTGAAGCTGTCTTAAAAGAAGTAGGTGCATCCTATCCGGGTGAACCTCGCATGGAAAGAGGCAACGGCCGAAACGGCGTGCACACGGAAGACTTGAAGCAAGCAACTGCAACACTTTCTGAAGTTTATGCAACAAATCCTTCAACTGGCTGGTAAGACGATTTAGAAAGGAGATGAACCACGTGTCCGAATTAAAGAGCAGCATGACTGATAGTGTGATGGACGCGCTTGGGGATGTAAAAGATCCTGAAATCGCCTCTGTCAGTATATTGGATCTCGGAATGGTGCACGAAGTGGACGTGACAGATGATAAGGTCAGGATTTCTGTTCTGCCTACGTTCTCTGGCTGCCCAGCTCTGCACATCATCGAACGAGATATAAAAAAAGCGGTTGAAAATGTAGAAGGAATTACTTCAGCAGAAGTGAAATTTGTATTTACACCATCGTGGACAACAGATCGCATTACAGCTGAAGGGCGTGAGAGGTTAAAAGAGTTTGGCATCTCACCTCCACCAGCGAACCATGTGATGGGTGAGCCTTGGGAGATCGATTGTCCGTATTGTGGATCAACGTACGTAACGATGGAAAACATCTTTGGACCAACAGCATGCAGAAGTATCCTATATTGCAAGTCGTGCAAGAACCCGTTTGAAGCGATGAAACCTGTTGCTGACATGGGGTAAGAGAAATGATGATTTTAAAAATAGGGAGGAAACACACATGGTAAAACTAATCGCACTTTACAAAACACCTGAAAACTTGGAGCAGTTCGACGAGCACTATTTTGGACATCATACTGAGATCACGAAAAAGATTCCTGGGCTTCGCAAAATGGAAGTAACAAAAATCGTAGGTTCACCGATGGGGAAAAGCGACTATCACATTCTTTGTGAGATGTACTATGACGATCATGATGCGTTGAAAGCCGCTATGAAGTCTGATGAAGGTAAAGCTTCAGGAAAAGACTTAATGAGCTTTGCGGCAGAGCTTGTTACCCTTATGATCGGTGAGGAAATCAATGAGTAATTACGAAACAATTCTAACCTCTGTTGAAGATGGGATCGCCTTCATTCAATTAAATAGGCCGCGTGTGTTAAACGCGATCAACAGGCCGATGGTTACGGAACTATTAGATGCTTTTGAAAGCTTCGACCGTAATGATGAGGTAAAAGCAATTGTTTTAACAGGCAGTGAGCGTGCATTTGCAGCCGGTGCCGACATTGATGAGATGAAAGAAGATACAGCGGTCTCTCTTGAACTATTAAATCAGTTTAAAGAATGGGATCGTCTCGCAACGATAAAAAAGCCGATCATCGGTGCCGTCAATGGCTATTGCTTCGGGGGAGGCTTTGAACTAGCGCTGTGCGCAGACATCCTCTTTGCAGCAGAAAACGCACAGTTTGGATTTCCTGAGATCAAGCTTGGCGTGATGCCAGGTGCTGGTGGCACGGTAAAACTTACAAAGCTGATGGGGCAGAAAAAAGCTCTTGAATGGCTATGGCTCGGTGACCCGATGACAGCCCATGAAGCACTTCAATATGGCGTGATCAACCGCGTTATAGCACCAGAACTTGTCGTGGACGAGGCAAAAAAGTATGCGAAGATTGTAGCTTCTAGAGCACCTTTATCTACTCGTTTAATAAAAGAGACCGTTTATAAGTCCATTGATTATTCCACACACGAAGGCATGCAGTTCGAACGTAAAAACTTTTATCTATTATTCTCGTCTCAAGATCAAAAAGAAGGCATGAAGGCTTTCGTTGAAAAGCGTCCAGCCGAATTTAAAGGGAAGTAGAGGGGATATGAACATGTTTGAAACGATCAGCTACGAAACAAGAGGAAAAACGGCTTGGATTACTTTAAATCGTCCGGATAAGCTCAATGCATTCACTTCGCTCATGCATAAGGAAATGGTTTCTGCGATAAAAGAAGCCAACAAAGACAGCAATGTGAGAGCCGTTGTTATAACAGGCGCAGGGCGTGCATTCTGTTCAGGTCAAGATCTAACAGGTTCACCAGAGGGCGCTGATTATGGCGATGTTCTGCGAAAAGGATATAATCCGATGGTGCAAGCACTAGTTGGCATGGAGAAGCCAGTTATCGCAGCCGTGAACGGTGTTGCGGCTGGTGCAGGAATGAGTCTCGCGCTAGCTTGTGACTTCCGTATCGCAAGTGAAAAAGCGAGTTTCATAGAAGCGTTCATTCATGTTGGTCTTGTACCTGATTCTGGAAATCTGTACTTCTTGCCTCGTTTAGTAGGACATGCAAAAGCAATGGAGCTTGCTGTGTTAGGTGAGAAGATTACCGCTCAACAAGCAAAAGAGTTTGGACTTGTAACGAAAACGGTAAGTGAAGAAGAGTTCATGCTTGAAGTGGAAACGTTCGCTGAAAAACTAGCCAACATGCCAACGAAAGCAATCGGGCTCATCAAACGCTATATGAATAAAAGCTGGGAAAGCGATTTGAACGAGGTGCTGGAATATGAAGCACAAGCGCAAAAAATTGCTGGAGAGTCAGCGGATCACCAAGAAGGTCTTCATGCATTTATAGAAAAGAGAAAACCAGCATTCACAGGAAAATAGACATCTAGATCAAAAGGAGTGGAGAACATGAGCACAAAGACAGAAGTGAAAGCAGTAAAACGTGATGTATACGAAATGGTTATTGGAGGACAAAGTGTTGGTGGATCTGAAGGAGAATACTTTGTTACATATAATCCAGCAACAGGTGAACCGTTAGCGAAAGTAGCGAAAGCAACGAAAGCGGATGTTGACCGTGCTGTTGAGGCGGCAAGAACAGCTTTTGAAACAGGGAAATGGAAGCGCTCTCCTGTAAATAAGCGTTCTCGTACGATGAACAAGATTGCTAGCATCATGCGTTCTCGTTATAACGAGCTTGTTGAGCTTGAAATTTTAAACAGCGGAAAATCGTTAAGTGCTGCACAAGGTCAAGTCATGCAAGCGATTGAAGACTTTGAGTTCTATGCGGGTGCAATCGTCAGCCACCGCGGTGCTGTAAACCCGATGCCAGGACCGTTCATGAACTACACGTTAAAAGAACCTCTAGGCGTATGCGCACAGATTATTCCTTGGAACTATCCGATGATGATGGCAGCGTGGAAGATCGCACCAGCAATCGCAACTGGTTGTTCGGTCATTCTAAAGCCTGCGAGCTTAACGCCACTAACAGCGATCGTAATGACAGAGATCTGCCATGAAGCGGGTGTTCCAGAAGGTGTTGTAAACATCATTACAGGTGACGGAGCTACGGTAGGTTCATACCTTGCTGAACACGAAGGTGTTGATAAAGTCGCGTTCACTGGTGAAACAGGAACAGGAAAAGACATTATGGCTAAGGCGTCTCAAACGTTAAAACGTGTAACGCTTGAACTTGGCGGGAAATCTCCTAATTTAGTTTTTGCGGATACAGATATTGATGCGGCAGTCGACGGCTCATTATTTGGTATTTTTTATAACACAGGTCAATCTTGTGAAGCACGTTCTCGTCTTTATATCGAGGAAAGTGTATATGATGCTTTCATGGAAAAGTTCGTTGAAAAAGCGAAGAAGCTTGTACTAGGTAATCCACTCGATCAAAGTACACATGTTGGAGCAATCATTTCAGAGCGCCAGCTTGAAGTGATCGACGGTTACGTGAAATCGGCTGAAGAAGAAGGAGCAACTATCCTTCTAGGCGGTGGACGTGCAAAAGTGGACGGTTATGAAAACGGTCATTGGTACCTTCCGACGATCATCACAGATGTAAATGAAGACATGAAAGTAGTTAAAGAAGAAATCTTCGGACCGGTTGTCGTGGTGTCTACGTTTAAGGACGAAAAAGAGGCTGTGAAACTAGCAAACAACACAGACTTTGGTTTAGCAGCAGCGATCTGGACGAAGGATCATGCGAAGGCAACTCGTGTTGCAGGCATGATTCAAGCTGGAACGATCATGATCAACTCACCATTCTCTGCATTCCCAGGAACACCATTCGGCGGCTACAAGCAATCCGGTTTCGGCCGCGAGCTATGTATCGAGACACTTGATCTTTATTCAGAAACAAAGAGCGTCGTGTCCTACACAGGATCACGTCCGTTGAATCCTTTTAATCTGTAATTTAGTTTATGTCTAGCTCTGTTAACTTGCGTTGAGAGATCTAGTAACAAACTTGGAAAAGCGGGCCATCGTGCTCGCTTTTTATACAATGTTTTATTTGAAAAGGTTCTTTATCTATAGCTTCAATGACCAGTTGGTTGGAGTGCAAGGTGCGAGACTCCTGCGGGACTGGCGGTCAGGTGAGACCCTTAAGGGCGCAAAGCGGCAAGGGGCTCACCGCCTGCCCCGCGGAAAGCGAGCATCCTGGAACGGAAATCAACCACTTACAAAAGCATCTATGCATACAAAACGTTAAACACTTGTTTAAAAGAAAGGCAGGAGAGACTATTGATACAAAATGCTGTTGTCATCGGATCTGGTGTGATGGGAAGAGGAATCGCCTATGTGAGCGCAGTTGGCGGTTTTGATGTTCAGCTCGTTGATGTAAAAGAAGAACAACTACAAAATGCAAAAAAAGAGATCGATTCTATTTTTTCAAAAGCAGTATCTCGCGGAAAGTTATCACAAAGTGTGGCTGAGGAAGCGCAAACAAGACTTTCATATGCTACGAATCTATCAGCAGCCGTGAGCGGTGCTGATCTAGTGATTGAAGCTGTTCCAGAAAATATAGAGATCAAGCGTGCTGTTTTTGAAGAACTAGACCGTTCAGCACCTGAACATTGTGTCCTTGCGACAAACACTTCAACGATGAGTCCGACAGAAATTGGTTCATTTACAAAACGACCTGAAAAAGTAATCGCCATGCACTTCTTTAATCCGGTCCATAGAATGCCACTCGTTGAGATCGTTCGCGGGCATGAAACAAGCGATGAAACGGTTGAACTCGCTAAGGAAGCTGCTGTGAAGATGGGTAAAGAAACAGTAACCGTTAATGAGTTTCCAGGATTCGTTACAAGCCGAATCTCTGCCATGATTGGGAATGAAGCTTTCTATATGCTGCAAGAAGGTGTTGGTACACCAGAAGATATCGATAAAGCCATTAAACTTGGTTTGAATTTTCCAATGGGGCCGTTCGAGCTCGGCGATTTAGTAGGTCTTGATACACGACTGAATAACTTGAACTATCTTCATAAAACGTTAGGCGAAAAATATCGTCCGGCACCCCTATTAGTGAAGTATGTTAAAGCGGGAAGACTTGGCCGAAAGTCAGGTAAAGGGGTATACGACTATACCAGGGAAGACAGCGGGGTGAAAAAGTAATGAAAGAGGTCGTCATCGTTGATGCTGTCCGTACACCTATAGGAAGATATAAAGGTGGACTAAAAACGGTTCGCCCCGATGATTTAGGAGCAGTGGTAATCAAAGCGCTTGTTGAAAGAAACCCTGAACTTCCTGTTGGAGAGATCGAAGAAGTAATATTCGGAAACGCCAATGGAGCAGGAGAAGATAATCGTAACGTGGCAAGAATGTCTGCTTTACTCGCTGGACTTCCTGTTGAAGTAGGTGGAACGACGATCAACCGCTTATGTGGATCTGGTATGGATGCGGTCATTTACGGTGCCAGGGCTATCTTGGCAGGAGAAGGTGATATCTTCATCGCGGGTGGAACGGAGAGTATGACACGCGCACCACTCGTAATGGGAAAGCCTGAGGTCGACTATCCTCGTGGTGATATGAAAATGTTTGATACGACGATCGGATGGCGTTTCGTTAATCCGCTTCTGCATGAAAAGTTCGGTACAGACTCTATGCCTGAAACAGCAGAGAACGTAGCGAAGAAATATGGAATTACAAGAGAAGAACAAGATCAATTCGCATATGATTCTCAACAAAAAGCAAAAGAAGCTACCCTACAGAACCGATTTAAAGAGGAGATCGTTCCTGTAAGAATAGTAGACCGAAAAGGAAACGAAACGTGGGTGACAGAAGATGAACACCCTCGTCCTGAAACGTCGCTTGAAAAGCTTGGTACGCTTAAACCGTTGTTTAAAAACGGAAGCGTCACAGCGGGAAATGCTTCTGGGGTGAACGATGGAGCTTCTGCATTACTGTTGATGAGCCGTGAAAAAGCAGATCAGCTAGGATTAAAGCCTTTAGCTCGATATGTCTCTTCCGGTGTTGCAGGTCTGGAACCAGCTATAATGGGTGTAGGTCCGATCGAAGCTTCCAAAAAAGCATTGAAGCGGGCAGGTCTCTCTATAGCTGACCTTGATTTGGTCGAGTTGAATGAAGCTTTTGCATCACAATCTCTTGCCTGTATGAGCGAACTGGGACTTGATCACAGTAAAGTTAACGTGAACGGCGGTGCGATTGCGTTTGGCCATCCACTTGGAGCTAGCGGTGCGCGCATTTTAACAACGCTTATTCACGAAATGAAAAAGCAAGGATCGCGCTACGGTCTCGCAACCATGTGTATCGGTGTTGGTCAAGGTATTGCTTCCATCGTGGAAGCGATCAATGAATAGGAGGGTCACCTAAAGTGAGTGCTATTTTATACGAAGTAAAAGATTATGTTGCTTATGTAACATTAAACCGTCCGGAAGTATTGAACTGCTTTAATTTTTCAACGTTAAAAGAGCTTGAAGAAGTAGTAGAAGACATTCATCACAACAGTGATGTTCGTGTTGTAATTTTTACAGGTGCAGGGGAGAAAGCATTCAGTGCAGGAGCTGATCTAAAAGAACGCCGTACGTTAAGTGAATCAGAAGTAAGAAGAAATGTACGCAAGATCCGCGATGTGTTCTCTGCTGTTGAAGCTTTGCCGCAGCCTACGATCTGTGCAATCAATGGCCATGCTTTTGGAGGCGGCTTCGAGTTGGCTCTAGCTTGTGATCTTCGAGTTTCTGTGAGAGAAGCGTCGATGGGTCTTACAGAACTTAGTTGGGCAATCATTCCTGGGGCAGGCGGAACTCAGCGTCTTCCGAGACTGATCGGACAAGCGAAAGCGATGGAACTGATCTTAACAGCAAAAAAGATGATGGCGGAAGAAGCTTTTTCTTACGGCATCTTGAACCAAGTGACGTCAAGAGAAGAATTGATGGCTGTTTGTGAAAACTATGCTGGTCTTATCATGAAGAATGGACCAGTAGCTGTTCAGCAAGCAAAGTATGCGATCAAGCATGGAACAGAAGTTGATCTGCAGACAGGACTTGCGATTGAGGCGAAAGCGTATGAAGTGACGATTCCTACAAAAGATCGAATGGAAGCGCTCGTTGCTTTTGGAGAAAAAAGACCACCTGTATTTAAGGGAGAGTAACTTGTTTCTGTCTCAGTAATTCTACTATTATAGAGTATAACTTTTTTGCATGATGTTTTTCGATGAGGTTCCAGATTTAAGTCGATCGTATGAGTGCAACTAAATTGACGTGAAAGACTTGATGTCAGCTAAGTTTTCTTTATGGTAGGATTGTACAGACAATAACAGGTACAAATGAGGGTATGAACATGCAGAATAGTTTAAACACACGTTCCATGATTTTCACATTGTACGGAGACTATATCCGGCATTATGGCAGTGAGATATGGATCGGCAGCTTGATTCGATTGTTAGAAGAGTTTGGTCACAACGAACAAGCCGTAAGAGCAGCGATTTCCAGAATGAATAAGCAAGGCTGGATCGCAGCTAGAAAACAAGGGAATAAAAGTTATTATTATTTAACAGAGCGTGGAAAGAAGCGGATGGATGAAGCGGCAAAGAGAATCTTTAACGCACAACAGGAGCCGTGGAACGGCGAATGGATGATGTTCACCTATACGATTCCTGAAGAGAAAAGAAGCATTCGTGATGAACTTCGAAAAGAACTGGTCTGGAGCGGGTTTGGTCTACTGGCAAACAGCTTTTGGATCTCACCACACGCATACTCAGAGCAGATTCAATCTATGATCGATAAATATGACATCAAAGACTATGTTCATTCTTTTACAGCCGTTTACAATGGGCCCAATGAGAATGAAAAGCTAGTTTCTGAGTGTTGGGATTTAAACGACATTAACGAGAAATACAACGAGTTCATCGTAACGTATTCTCAAAAATATGTGATCGATAAGAATAAGATTGAAAAAGGTGAGATGACAGACGGAGAATGCTTCGTAGAGCGCACTAAGCTTGTTCACGAATACCGTAAGTTTCTTTTCATCGATCCAGGTTTACCGAAGGAGCTTCTTCATGCAGAATGGCTAGGTGATCACGCAGCTTCACTCTTCAGTGATTACTACCGTGCACTGGCAGGGCCAGCAAGTCGTTTCTTTGAAAGCATCTATTCGGATGGAAACGATTTAAAGAAAGATTCAGAGTTTGATGCTCTTAATCATCCTCTTATTCAGGAGAACCGGTCATAAAAGAATTAGGTTAGAGACAACTAAAAAAGCACTTTCGCAAGCTATTGTACGAAAGTGCTTTTCTACTACTCTTTTAATTCGTCACGAAACTGTTTCCCTTTTTCATAATACGTGTCGATCGTAAGCTGAATAAGCTTTAGATCATCGTCGTTCAGTTCGCGTATGATTTTACCCGGTGAACCCATGACCATGACACGCGGCGGTATTTTTTTGCCGGGAGGAATTAGTGTGTTCGCACCGATGAATGCTTGTTCGCCAATTTCTACACCATCAAGAATGGTAGACCCCATGCCAACGAGTGCACCTTTTTTAATCGTACATCCGTGCAGGATGACGTTGTGACCGATCGACACCTCATCTTCTAGAATGAGGGGATACCCTTCATATAGGTGAAGGGTACAATTGTCTTGAACGTTAGTCTTTTTGCCGATGGAGATAGGTCCTTCATCACCTCGAAGAACGGAGTTAAACCAGACGCTTGCTCCTTCTTCTACTGTAACGTCGCCAATCAAGTGAACCCCAGGGGCGATAAAAGCGCTTTCGTGAACATCTGGTGTTTTGCCATTAAACGTGTATTTCATAATGAGCCTCCCTCGTAACAGGTTATAGGTTCAGTATAACAAAGGTTAGAATGGGAAGTGGAGAAATTGAATTCCATCTGTGAAAAGTTAAACATTCAGTATCCGATCCTTCAAGGCGGAATGGGAAATGTTAGTAATGCAGAACTAGCTTCTGCTATATCAAATGCAGGTGGATTAGGCACGATCGGTGCTGGTACGATGTCACCTGAAGAGGTAGAAAATTTGATAATTGCAACAAAGGGGATGACAGACAGGCCATTTGCTGTTAATGTACCTTTAACCGTTGCATCAAATGTAAAAGAAATTCTTAGACTTCTGATCAAACATAAAGTGGAAGTTGTTTCCTTATCTGCAGGTAATCCAGCACCTTACATACCGAAATTAAAGGAACATGGATTGAAGGTTATCTGTGTTATAGCTTCTGTCTATCATGCCAAAAAAGCAGAAGCAGCAGGAGCAGATCTGCTAGTAGCTGAAGGCTATGAAGCTGCGGGACTAAACTCACCTTATGAGACGACGACTATGGTTCTATTGCCTCAGGTCTCCAAGAGTGTAACTATTCCAGTCATCGCGGCTGGAGGTATAGCAGATGGAAGCGGTATGGCAGCTGCCTTTGCTCTTGGTGCACAAGGTGTTCAGATGGGAACTCGTTTCATCGCAACAAAGGAAGCACCATTTCATGAGAAATACAAAACTTCCTTAGTAGAAGCAGATGATACAAAAACGTTAATCGTTGGCCGCTCAACCGGAAAGATCAGAAGAATTTACGATACACCTTATGCTCAGAAGTTGATTCAACTTGAAAAAAATGGCGTCTCACCTGAAGAGTTTGTTACACACACCTCAGAAGATCATCATATTTTAGGAGCTGTAAAAGGGGACTTGGAGAACGGTTTTATTAATAGCGGTCAGATCGCAGGTGTGATTTCAGATGTACCGAGCGTGAAAGAAATGCTTGAAACCATGATGAAAGAAGCAAGAGAAGCAGTAAGTATGTTAAACAATCGTTTCATCTAATTCAGTAGTATTAGTAACAGGAGGGTGTATGTAATTATGAATCAGCAAGACCAGTGGACGTCAAAGTTAGCCTTTATTCTAGCTGCAGCAGGGTCAGCAATCGGACTCGGTGCGATTTGGAAATTTCCTTATGTAGCTGGTACTAGTGGTGGGGGAGCTTTCTTCCTTCTCTTTTTATTGTTTACGTTTCTTATCGGCTTTCCGCTTTTAATGGCTGAGTTTGTTATCGGCCGAGGAGCGCAAAAAGAGGCGGTTTCCGCTTATCGAAAGATCGCTCCAGGTTCAGCATGGCCATGGCTAGGCAGAATGGGTGTAGCGACTGCATTTATTTTATTATCTTTTTACAGTGTAATTGGTGGATGGATCATTCTCTACCTTGGAAAAAGTTTTTCAGGAGACTTCTTTAACCATGACTTTAGTCAAATGTTCGGAGAGTCAATCTCGAGTACATGGCCGGTTTTGATCTCTCAATTCATCTTTATGATGGTTACGATTTTCGTTGTTAGCCGTGGTATTAAGAATGGAATTGAAAAAGCAAACCAAATCATGATGCCAGCACTTTTTGTATTGTTTGCTGTTTTGATTATTCGTTCACTAACATTAGATAATGCGATGGAAGGCGTAAAGTTCTTCTTGTTCCCGGACTTTTCTAAGATCGGTGGAGACGATATTCTATTTGCTTTAGGTCAGTCTTTCTTCTCATTAAGTGTGGGTATCTCTGTAATGGTTACGTACAGTTCTTATTTGAGCAAGAAGGAAAGCCTTACGAAATCGGCGACCACGATTGTATTACTCAACGTATTGATCTCCTTATTAGCGGGATTAGCGATCTTCCCAGGGGTATTTTCATTAGGCCTAGAACCAGCGGAAGGACCTGGATTGTTGTTTGTAGTACTTCCTGCCGTTTTTGATCAGATCGTGTTCGGACAATTATTCTTTATTGTGTTCTTAGCATTGTTCTTGTTTGCTACACTTACATCAGCATTCTCGATGTTAGAGATCATCGTTGCTTCTATCACGAAAGGTGAGTTAGAGAACCGTGCAAAATGGTCTTGGATCATCGGAATCCTTATCTTTGTATTTGGTGTACCATCTACGTTGTCATATGGAGTTTGGTCAGATTTCACGCTGTTTGACAAGATTATCTTTGATCAACTCGACTATTTAGTGAGCAACATCCTGCTTCCTTTAGGAGCGTTGTTCATCGCGTTGTTTGTAGGATATCGTTATCCTAGAGAGATGCTTCTTGAAGAGTTTAGAGCAGGTTCATCTGTTTCGGTAAAAGGCTTTGCGCTTTGGCTAATGTTGATCCGTTACGTCGTTCCTGTTGTGATCATCATCGTATTTGTTAACATGCTTGGACTTTTTTAAAAGAAAATTAGAAAGAAAGGCGCGGACCATAATTGGTTTTAGCGCCTTTTTTGTGTTAATAATAGAATTTGTGAAATACAGAAGTGAAGGGAAGAATGAATAATGTTGAAAGACAAGATTGCAGTAGTAACGGGAGCAACTCGTGGGTGTGGGAAAGCTATAGCAGAAAAGTTAGGAACATTAGGAGCAAAACTTGCTATCATTGGTTCGTCTGATGGCATCTTCAAAACGGGAGAAGAGTTAAAAGCTAAGGGATTCGATGTTCTTGCCATAAAAGCAGATGTGACGAAAGAAACGGACGTAGCAGAACTGTTTAAACAAACGTTTGAAACGTTTGGTAACATTGATATTCTAGTAAACAATGCTGGAATCGGACAGTTTAAATTAGCAGAAGAACATTCATTAGTAGACTTTCAAAAAATGTTTGAAGTCAACGTACAAGGTGTATTCTTATGTAGTACAGCGGTTGTTCCACATATGAAAGAGCGAAAAGAGGGGACGATCATCACGATCTCATCAGATGTGGGTCGAAGAACGATTGCTAACGGCTCTGTCTATACAGCTACAAAGTACGCAGTTCAAGGATTTTCGGGTTCTCTTGCACAAGAACTGAGAGAATTTGGCGTTCGTGTAGGTACTGTAAATCCAGGTGCGATTGATACGTACTTTGCTGATTCTGAACAAGGTCTTGATTTTAAAGAAGATTGGCTAAAAGTAGACGATATCGCAGAAGCTGTAGCGTATATGGCAAGCGCACCAAAACACATGGTCGTTGATGAAATCATGCTTCACCCTCTTTCTCAGGAATACCCGAACGTATAATACGAGGAGGCGATCTGGGTTGAAACTAGATCAAGAAGTGGTATCCATTGAAGGTTCAAAACCTGTTACGCTGCATGAGTTGTTTGGTGAAGAACAAACTTTTTTTGTGTTAGTCAGACACCTTGGCTGACCATACTATCAAGAATTCCTTGCGCAGTTGCGCGAGTCATTTGAGAAGTTTGAACGCTTAGATTTTAAGGTCGTTGTCGTAGCACCAGCTAATCGTGATCAGATTCAAGAGTTTTTGAATGTACATGGCCCATTTCCGTTTGAAATCTACGGTGATCCAGAGCTAGACCTATACGAGGAGATGGGGAACCACCACATGACCACCGTGAAAAGCATGCTGTCTGTAGGGGCCGATCTCTTAAAAGGTGAAGTGAAGATAAGCGACATTGTGCCTAAAGACAAGACGGAAAGAAAGCATTTTTTAAGCGCAGTGAAAAATCAAGACGTGAACATTCAAGGAAGTTCGTGGCTGTTTGATCAAAATGGAGATGTTTTGTGGAAGCACATAGATGATGCTCCTGAAGATCATGCGAAAGTCGACGAAGTGTTGAACCAGTTGCGGAAATGATAATAAAAAAGCTGATATAGCATGTGCTGTATCAGCTTTTTCATGCGGTAGGGAGCTTCGGCTGAACTTAATCATATAAAAAATAGCGTCGATCACATAAAAATGGTGATCAATCATATAAAAAAGAAGATGAATCACATAAAAATGGTCATCAATCACATAAAAAGGAATAGCAGATTTTTAAAAAGTCTTACTTACACTGTTAGGCCTGCGGTTATCCTCAGACTTTATCCACGAACGAATGCCTCTGCCGGCAAATGGCTCGTCATCAAATCGAGGGATGATATGAAAGTGAGCGTGAGGAATACTCTGTCCTCCTACTGGATTTACGTTCCACCCCGTGCTATAGCCCTCAGGTTCAAACTCTGAGTCTAGCAAACTTTTTGCTTTTTGCATCAACTCATAGGTATCTCTCCACTCTTTTTCATTTAAATCAAACACAGTCTCTTTATGAGCTTTTGGAATAATCAATCCCGCACCTTCTAAAATATCTTGCGCTTTTGGACTCTGCAGAAAGTAGCAGCTTTCATTCTCAAACACTATTTTTTGTTCTGGAAAACTCATCGGGTTACAAAATAAACAATCATCCATTAATAAAAACACCTCCAATGCTATTTTTGCACATTTTTCATATTTCTTACAAATCAAACAATTCTGGGGATTCATTGACCGGATATCACACAAAATGTTATGATTACGTTAAGAAAACGTTATATAAATCGTTATATAAATTAGATGAAAGATATGAGGTGTGTGCATGAAATCAGGCATGAATGTTGGCCAAAGTGCTACCATCAAAGCTACCGTTACACCCGATATGTTTGCTCAATTTGAAGGAAAGTTAGTCCACCCAGCTTATTCAACTGTTAGCATGGTCTATCATATGGAATGGGCAGCGAGACAGATTATATTACCATATCTTGAAGATCATGAAGAAGGAATCGGAGGAGGAGTTGCAGCCAAGCATATGGCTCCGACACCAGAAGGCGCTGAACTTACTGTTACGGCAACATTAAGAGAAGTTAAAGGAAAGGCAGTCATATGTGATGTGACCGTCTATAACGGAAAAGCGATAGCAGGCGAAGGAGAAGTTACACAATATATCCTTCCGAGAGAAGCGATCTCACAAAAAATTAAAGAGATGAAGATTTAAATTTTTTTGCACTATAATGAAAGCGCTTACACTTTAAAGCAGCAAAGTAAAGAAGGAATAGAGTAAGTAGAGACATACTAGGGGGATTTACACATGTTTGAAAAAATATCACAGCATGAGCAAGTTGTATTTTGTAACGATCCATCAACAGGTCTCAAGGCGATTATCGCCATACATAACACTACATTAGGTCCAGCACTCGGCGGATGCAGAATGAGACCGTATGGATCGGTAGATGAGGCATTAGAGGACGTTCTTAGGCTGTCAAAAGGAATGACATACAAATGCGCAGGTGCAGATGTTGACTTCGGTGGGGGGAAATCGGTCATTATCGGAGATCCGACGTCAGATCGTACACCAGAGTTATTCCGAGCATTCGGACAGTTTGTAGATTCTTTAAACGGTCGCTTTTATACCGGAACTGATATGGGTACGACACCTGAAGACTTTGTCCACGCGTTAAAAGAAACGAATTGCATCGTCGGGGTACCCGAAGAATATGGTGGCAGCGGCGACTCTTCTGTTCCAACAGCACAAGGAGTTATATACGGACTTCAAGCTACTATCCAGACGCTTGAAGGAACAGATGATCTAGCGGGTAAGTCTTACTCTATACAAGGACTAGGAAAAGTAGGATTTAAGGTCGCGGAGCAACTTCTCGCTGTCGGTGCCCAAATCTATGTTACCGATATTAACGAAAGAGCATTAAAGATGATTCAAGAACGAGCAGAACTGCTACCTGGAAATGTGGAAGTAGTGGAAGGAAGCGACATCTATGGGGTGGACGCTGACATTTTCATACCTTGTGCACTCGGAGGAATCATTCACGACGAGACGATCGAACAGTTGAAAGTAAAAGCGATCGTAGGAAGTGCCAACAATCAGCTTTTAGAAGATAAACATGGGCTTTATCTGCAACAAAAGGGAATTCTATACGGCCCAGATTATATTGTGAACGCAGGAGGGCTTATTCAAGTAGCAGATGAGCTTTATGGACCGAACAAAGCTCGTGTATTAACAAAAACAAGAGCGATCTATGACAGCCTGATACAGATTTATAGTGAGAGCACGAAGAACCAGATATCTACGATGGAAGCAGCAAATCTTTTCTGTGAGGAAAAGCTTCAGGCCCGATCAAAACGAAACAGCTTTTTCGCTCACAACCGAAGACCAAAATGGCAAGTACGAAACTAAGGAGGGAAATTATCTATGGAAAAGTTATTTCCAAAAATGCAGATCATTAACGAGAACGGCGAGTGGAATGATGAAACATACCGCGGGGAGATCACAGAGGAACTAACGAAAGAACTTTACACGAAGATGCTTCGTTCGAGGCTTTTTGACCGTAAAGGGGTAAACCTGCAGCGTCAAGGACGAATCGGTACGTACGTTCCTTTCGAAGGGCAAGAAGCGTCACAGATCGGAAGCGCGATGGCGATGGGTGAAGGCGATTGGATGTTTCCAACTTATCGTGATCATGCGGCAACGATGACATTTGGTCATTCTCTAAAAACTCTCTTTCTTTATTGGAAAGGTCGCCAAGAAGGTTGTATTCCTCCAGAAGGGAAGAATATTTTCCCTCCAGCCGTACCGATCGCATCACAGCTTCTTCATGCAACTGGAGCAGCTTGGGCTGAAAAGTTAAAAGGTACAGATCGTGCATCAATCGTTTATTTCGGAGACGGTGCAACATCAGAAGGTGATTTTCACGAAGGCCTAAACTTTGCCAGTGTGTTCAACGCTCCTGTTGTTTTCTTTAATCAAAATAATGGGTTTGCCATTTCTGTACCGATCGAAAAGCAGATGAAAAGTAAAACGATCGCTCAAAAAGCAGTAGCGTACGAGATGGAAGGCGTTCGATTAGATGGAAATGATGTGTTCGCTGTATATTTCCACACACGTACAGCAGTCGAGCGTGCAAGAAAAGGAGAAGGACCAACGTTGATTGAAGCTGTAACGTGGCGTTATGGGGCACATACAACAGCAGATGATCCTTCCAAATACAGAAACCAAGAAGAGTCTGTGAATCGCCGTGAAACGACAGATCCGATTCTTAGACTAGAGCGATTTATGAAAAACGAAAACATGTGGGATGAGAAATGGGCAACTGATCTTCAAGAAACGCTTACACTTGAGATCGAAGCAGCAGTAAAAGAGATGGAAGAAGCTCAAGCACCACATTATAACGATGTGTTTGATCATGTGTTTGCAGAGAATCCTTGGCCGATCGAAAGCCAAAAAGAAGCATACGCTCATTCAAGAGGTGATCGCTAATGACAACGCTAGTAGATACGAAAAAATTAACGATGGTTCAAGCTGTAACAGACGGTATGAGAGTGATGATGAAAGAGCACGAGAACGTTATCGTGCTTGGTGAAGATGTTGGACAGAACGGTGGTGTGTTCCGCGCAACAGATGGTCTAGTTGCTGAATTCGGAGAGAACCGAGTGATTGATACACCGCTTGCTGAATCAGGCATTATCGGTACGTCGATCGGACTTGCGATGAACGGTTTTAAACCGATCGCAGAGATGCAATTTCTTGGATTCATCTATCCCGCTTTCAATCAAATCATGACGCATGCGTCTCGCATCCGCGCGAGAACACTAGGACATTTTACAGTGCCAATGGTCATTCGTGCCCCATTTGGAGCAGGCGTTCGGGCACCGGAAATCCACTCTGATTCTGTCGAAGCATTGTTTACAGGAATGCCTGGAATGAAAGTTGTCGTTCCATCTAATCCATATGATGCAAAAGGAATGCTTGTTTCAGCGATTGAAGATCCTGATCCCGTCCTATTTCTAGAGCCGATGCGCTGTTACAGAAGTACAAAGATGGATGTACCAGAAGGAAAGTACAATGTTCCACTCGGGAAAGCTGCTCGGCTACAAGAGGGAAGCGATGTAACGATCTTTGCTTATGGCGCGATGATCGAAGTTGTAATGAAAGCTGCAAAATCTGCTGAAGAAAAAGGAATCAAGTGTGACGTGATCGATCTTCGTTCACTCTATCCGTTAGATAAAGAAATGATTGCAGAAAGTGTACAAAAAACGGGCCGTGCAGTCATTGTTCACGAAGCACCGGGAACGGGTGGACTTGGAGAAACAATCATGTCATTGATCAATGATACATCTTTCCTGTATATGAAAGCTCCAATTGAACGCGTAACAGGTTTTGATACTCCGGTTCCAATGTTTGCACTAGAAGATCACTACTTGCCAAGCGCAGATCGTGTTGTTCAAGCTATTAATAAAGTAACGCAATTTTAGGAGGTGAGTGTGAGTGGTAGAAGTAAAATTGCATGATATCGGAGAAGGAATGCATGAAGGAGAAGTTATACACTTTTTCGTAAAAGCAGGAGACTCCGTTAAAGTTGATCAGCCTTTAGTAGAGGTTCAAACGGATAAAGTAACCGCAGAACTACCATCCCCAGCAGCCGGAACGATAAAAGACATCAAGGTAAAAGAAGGAGATGTAGTGACTGTCGGATCTGTCATCTTAACGATTGATGCTGCCTTCGCGTCGTCTTCTCAAAATGCAGAAGAAGTTCCAGAATCTAATGATCAACCGGTCGTTGAAAAAATCGTTAAAGCACCGAGCCACACTACCTTTGCTGGCGGTATCGCAACACTGAACAAACGTGTTCTAGCTGCTCCTTATACGAGAAAAATTGCTCGAGAGAACGGTGTGGATATCGAACAGGTCAATGGCACTGGACCTGGGGGACGAGTGACTGACCAAGACGTTTATAACTATATGGATCAGCCTACTACAGCAGCAGAAACAGAGGAAACACCAGTTAGTTCTGTAGAAGAAAAAGCGACTACATCGACTCAAGTGTTTTCAACAAGTGACACGAAAGAAATTCCGTTTAAAGGTCGAAGGAAGCAGATCGCGAAGAAAATGGTTCAATCTCTTGCGACGATTCCGCATGTTACTCATTTTGAAGAGATCGACGTTACAGCTGTCATGGATCTGAAGAAACAGCTTAAAGCGATGGACCCTGACAACAAGCGTGGGATGAACGTGTCAGTTGCTGCGTTTTTCGTAAAAGCGATTCAAATTGCACTCAAGGACTTCCCTATTTTTAACGCGAAATTGGACGAAGAGAAAGAAGTGATTCGTCTTGAGAAGAACGTGAACATCGGAATTGCTACAGATTCTGATGAAGGGTTGATCGTACCGGTTATCTCTCATGTGGAACAGAGAAATGTAAGGGATATCGCGGTTGACATGAAAGACAAGATCACGCGTGCTAAGACAAACAAGTTGAAGGGTTCAGATATGACAGGCGGCACATTTACAATTTCTAATGTTGGACCGCTTGGATCGATCGCTGCGACACCGATCATCAATCACCCTGAAGTGGCACTTATGGCTTTTCATAAAACAAAGAAAACGCCTGTTGTGATCGGAGATGAGATCGTGATCCGTTCTATGATGAACGTATCTATGTCGTTTGACCACCGAGTTGCAGACGGTGCAACGGCTGTCATGTTCACGAACCGAGTAAAAGAACTCATCGAGAATCCTTACTTCATGACACTGGAGCTGATATAGATGGTTGTAGGTGATTTTGCAACAAAACGACAACTCGTTATTATCGGAGGCGGACCTGGTGGATACCATGCTGCAATTCGTGCGGCACAGCTTGGAATGGAAGTTACGCTGATCGAAAAAGAAAAGTTAGGCGGCGTTTGCCTTCATAAAGGATGTATTCCGTCAAAGAGCCTTACACAGTCTGCTTCTAACTTTTCAAGCCTTTCTCAGTTTAAAAACATGGGAATTTCAGTTTCAGAAGCAAGCTTTGAATATGATACATTCTCAAACTACTATGCTTCGGTTGTAACTGGACTTCAAAAGGGAGTAGAAGCCCTTATAAAAGCGAATAAAATTGAGCATTTAACGGGTACAGCATCTTTCATGTCCAGTGAGAGAATAGGCATTGACTATGGACATCATTTTGAGATGTACGAATTTGAGCACGCGCTTATCGCTACAGGAAGCTCACCATTGTTGCCAGAACAGGCCACGTTATCTAATAGATTGGTGACACCACACACGTTGTGGGAGTTGAGAGAGCTTCCTGAAAGTCTATTCATCTATGGTGATGATTACTTCGCGCTTGAAGCTGCTATGGCCTACAAGCAGCTTGGAAGTGATGTTACGATAGCTATTCCAAGTGATGGATTTGGTCTAGACGCGAGCATCGAAAAAGAACTGCAACGAGTCTTAAAGAAAAATAAGATAAAAGTATTTAAGAGTCATCTATGGGAAAGCGCAGAAGAGATGTCTGATTCAGTAACCGTAACGTTGATAAAAGACGGTGATGAAAAAGTTTCTGTTGAGACTTCTCATGTATTGTATGCCGCTGGCTATTCGCCGAATGTGGATAGTCTAGGACTAGAAGCGATTTCGATCGAACGTGACGAGAATGGTTTTATTATCATAAACGAACATAGCCAAAGTTCTGTTTCTAACATTTACGCAGCTGGTGACTGTACGATTGGGATGAAGTTAGCATCAAAAGCGATCAAGCAAGGAAAGACGGCAGCTGAACATATGACTGGATTACAGTCTATGTTTAATTTAAGCCTAGTTCCTTATGTTGTTCATACGAATCCCCCGATTGCTTCAGTAGGTATGACTGAAGAGCAAACACGAGCTGAAGGCTATGAAGTGAAGACGGGTCAGTTCTCTATGAGCGGCAATGGCTTTGCATCTATTCTTGGTCAAAAAGAAGGTTTGTCTAAAATTGTGATTGATTCAAAGAGCGATGTTGTGCTTGGTATTCATATGATGGGAGCTGGAGCTGCCGAAATGATTCAAGCTGGAACGTTTGCACTAGAGATGGTAGCACGTGAAGAAGACTTATCGTACCCAGTTTATGCGCATCCAGCTTTAAACGAAGCATGGCTTGAAGCGATTGAAAGTGTGAGTGGAAAAGCAATTCATGTACCGCCTGCTCGCAAAAAAGAAAAAAGTTCAGTATGAATGATGAATGATGATGTTAAAAAACGGTCTTGTAGGCCGTTTTTTTGTTGAGGGTATATCGCGTCTAGAGTTTGTCGAGTTCTGTCTTCTCGCCGATATATAGGTAAAACTCGCCGAATTATCGCCAAACTCGCCGGAATAAGTCCGGAATTTCTAGAATTAATTACTAAATTTCTAGAATTAAACACATTTATACCCCTATGGGTATCAGCGGGAACTTCTTTCGATGAGCTATATGACGTTTATATAGGCTACCCTTGAACTAAAATTACTAAAACTTTCATCCATAACCGAAAGAAACGTGAAATTCAATCAGAATAAACAAACAATTATCACTCACATGCCATTTTCTTTTTTGGGCTACATATATTAAAATGGCGATAAGATAACATCCGCTATAGGAAAGCACGGCGGATATAAAAGAAGTGAGGAATGCTGTTTGAAGAAGTTAGTTTTAACTGGCGGTGGTTCAGCTGGACACGTAACGCCGCATCTTGCCTTAATACCTAAATTAGAGAAGATGGGATGGGACTTGAATTATATCGGTTCTGTTGATGGTATAGAGAAAAGTTTGATCCAAGATGGAACGAACGTGCCCTATCACGGCATATCAAGTGGGAAATTGCGTCGTTATTTTGACTTGAAAAATATAAAAGATCCTTTTAAAGTGGCAGCGGGTGTTGCACAAGCTTATTTTAAGCTCGGAAAAATAAAACCAGATGCTGTCTTTTCAAAAGGTGGTTTTGTGGCTGTACCTGTAGTTATCGCCGCATGGATGCGTAAGATTCCTGTTTACATCCATGAATCAGATATTACCCCAGGTCTGGCTAACAAAATCTCATCTAAATTTGCTTCAAAAATCTTCGTTACGTTTGATGAAGCGAAGAAACATTTTGCTGCCGGGCAAGCGATCGTAACAGGTTCACCGATTCGTGATGAACTGCTTCAAGGATCAAGAGAGAAAGGTTTGTCCTTCTTAGGCTTCCGAAGCCATCTGCCTGTACTAACAATCATGGGTGGTAGCTTGGGTGCGCGGAAGATCAATGAAGCTCTACGTGAAGCACTGCCTGAATTGTTACGCTCTTATCAGATCGTACACATCTGCGGAAAAGGCAACATGGATGAAAGTTTGGATAATACAGAAGGCTACAGACAGTTCGAGTATATTCAAAGTGAACTTCCAGACGTGGTTGCTGCAACAGACTTTGTGATTTCTCGTGCTGGATCGAACAGTATTTTTGAATGGCTGACGCTCAAGATTCCGATGCTGCTCATCCCGCTTTCAAGAGCGGCGAGCAGAGGGGATCAGATCCTTAATGCTCAATCCTTTGAAAAACAAGGCTATTGCCACGTCCTTTATGAAGAAGAACTAACAAAGGTGACATTGATCTCCTCTTTAAAAGATCTTAAGGCTGATCAAGAGCAGATAAAAAAAAGCATGGAAACATTTAAAGCTTCTGATAGCGTAGACCTTATTCTTCGCACTATTACAGGACAGAAGTAATGATAAGGGGTCTGTCCCGGGGACAGACCCCTTACAATTTATTCACCATTCACATCTTACAAAAACGGAGATGAAAAAGAGATGATGCCAAGCCCTGCCGTACATAGAGAAGAAACACCTGCATACTGGAAAAAGGGTGTTCAAGCTGGTTTGCCGATCGCGATTGGTTATATGCCAGTTGCATTTACATTTGGTCTGCTCGCTAAAGCTGCAGAGTTAAGTCTATTTGAAACGATAGGGATGAGTGTTATCGTGTTTGCTGGTGCTTCGCAATATATCGCCTTATCGATGATTGTTGCACTAAGTGGGGCTGCAGAACTAATCCTAACTACTTTCATCATGAACATCAGGCATCTTCTTATGAGTGCTTCTCTAAAGGAACGTGCTGAGGATGAACCTAAATGGCTGCGTGCGATCTACGCTTTTTTTATAACGGATGAAACTTTTTCTGTTGCTGCAACCTCAACCGAAAAAAAGATTACGGGAAGCTACCTGCTTGGATTAGGGCTCGTTGCATACAGCTGCTGGGTGATTTTTTCAGGAGTCGGTTATGTGATGGGGTCGGGACTTCCTCAATCGCTGCAGGACAGTATGGGGATCGCGCTTTATGCGATGTTTATCGCACTACTCGTACCTGCTGCCAAAAAGAGCAAGAAAGTAATTGCTCTTGCGGCTAGTGCAGGAGTATTAAATTCGATTTTCTCACTTGTCCCAACTTTAAACGGCGGATGGGGAATCATTTTATCCACATTGATAGCAGCAGTCTCAATTGAGTTTTTTATGAAAGGGGATGAGGGAGATGAGTGATCAATTCATATGGGTAATTGTCGGAATGGGAATCGTAACCTATATTCCAAGGATGTTGCCGCTCGTTCTCTTTCATACGAATCATCTACATCCAAGAGTGCAAGGAATATTGAAGAACGTTCCTTTTGCTATATTGGGGGCTCTCATTTTTCCTGGTGTGCTAACAATAAATCCAGAAAATTATCTATATGGATTCATCGGCGCTAGTGCAGCATTCATCGCCGCTTGGTTGAACTTAAATGTAATCGTGGTCGTGCTATCTTCTATCCTCGTTTTGTACGGTTATACGTTCTTGTAGGATATTGTCATAATTTACTTTGTAAATATTACACCTTATGAATTGATTTGTTGATAAGGTGGGCGTATAATCACAATTAAAAGGAGGAGATACAAGATGCCTCATTTAGTTCGTTTTGTACTAATTGGTTTGTTTTCCGTTTCAGCTTTATCTGTACTCTCTTTTCAAGCCGTTGAGATTTTTCATGCTGTAACGGACGTTGTACAATCTTTTATCTATAAAGATTAATAATTTGTAAAATCGGAGAGCTATCTATAGCTCTTTTTTTTGTTACCTGATAAGCTTCAAATAATGATTAACAAGCTTTCAATTATGGGTACACTTACTAATGGACTAAGCAATAAAGGATGATTTAGATGAAATTAATCGCAATTGATATGGATGGAACTTTAGTTAACCGACAGTTAAAAGTTACAAAAGAGAACAGCGAAACCATTAAGGAAGCTGTAAACGATGGCCATCATGTTGTCATCGCAACAGGCCGTTCTTATGATGAAGCAAAACACACGCTAGAAGATGCTGATCTTCATCTACCGCTTATTTGTGTAAATGGTGCAGAGATTCGATCAGAAGGGTGGGAGATCCTTTCTTCAATTCCTTTAAAGTTTGAGCAGTACGAGGATATTAAAAAGATTTTAGACGAAGAAGATATTTATTATGAGCTCTACACGAGCAAAGGAACGTTTACAGATGATCGTGAAAAAGCATACGAAGTGATGAAAGATATCGTATTAACTTCCAATCCAGAAGCAACAGATGACGACGTTCAAAAAGCAGCTCTTCGACGTTTTCGCTTAGGATTAGTAAGTGTAGTGGGAGATTTTGATAAACTATTGAGTGAGAATGGTATTGAGGTATATAAGTTCCTTGCTTTTTCTGCAGATACTGCGAAACTCCAACGTGCTTTTCAGCATTTAAAAAGTGTTGAATCTCTTGCTGTCAGTGCTTCTGCTGATAACAACTTAGAGATTACAAACAGTGAAGCACAAAAAGGTGTGGCTGTTAAAAGATACGCTGAACTCAAAGGAATCTCGTTAACAGACACGATGGCAATCGGTGATAACTACAACGATGTTTCCATGTTAGAAGTGGCAGGTTTTCCTGTAGCGATGGGAAATGCTGTGGATGAGGTAAAAGAGATGGCCGCATTTGTTACGAAAGAAAATGATGAGAGTGGTGTCTCGTTTGCCATCAAGAAATTCTTAGAACAAAAATAAGCACTTACAAAAGCTGGTTCGAACATTTCGAACCAGCTTTTTTGTATACAAAAACTTCACATGTGATTTACAGAAATGCAAAAGCATGTTCATATTTCCTTGTTACAGTGACAAAGTAGTTCACTTACAACAAAGGGAGAGTGCAGCATCATGAAGAATATATTTAAAATGGGTGTAGGAGCTTTAGCATTAAGTCTGACATTTATAGGGGCTGATTTTTCTGTGGTTGATGCAAAAGAAAAACATAAAGACATCTTAAATGTTGCGCATCGAGGAGCTTCTGGTTATGCTCCAGAACACACGATTACTTCTTATAAGATGGGTGAAAAAATGCATGGAGATTACATTGAAGTCGATCTTCAGATGACTAGAGATGGTGAGTTAATCGCAATGCATGATGAGACACTGGATCGTACAACAAACGGCACAGGACAAGTAAAAGATTTTACTCTAAAAGAAATCAAGCAGCTTGATGCAGGAAGCTGGTTTAATGAGAAATATCCAGAACAAGCAAAGGCAAAATACGAAGGTCTTCAAGTTCCGACATTGGAAGAAGTCTTTCAAACCTTTGGCAAGAATGCGAACTATTATATTGAAACAAAATCACCTGAAGTTTATCCGGGTATGGAACAAAAGCTTCTTGATGTAGTTAATGATTATGGAATTAACAAAGATAAGCTGTTGGTTCAATCGTTCAGCTCTGAAAGCTTGTTGAAGATGAACGAGATCGATCCATCCGTGAAACTTGTTCAGCTTTTAGAGTATACAACTCCTGCTGATTTAACGGATAGAGAAGTGCAATCAATCAAGAAATATGCGATGGGAATCGGGCCGAACAGCGATATGATCGACCGCGAGTATGTTCAGAAAGCCGTTCAGAATGGTCTAGAGATCCATCCGTATACTGTAAATGAAAAAGAAGAGATGCAGAAACTGATCGATTGGGGTGTAACAGGTATTTTCACCAACTTCCCAGATCTTCTGCATGAAGTGAAAAAAGGGAAATAAGGAAGGAAAGCAGCTGATATAGATCTCAGTTGCTTTTTTCTTTTTTTACAAAAAAGACGTCGCCATCGTCCTGAAGCTGTGCGAAGAAGACCTCTTTAACATCTTGATAGCCCGCACTCTTCAATTGCTGATCCAACCAATCGTCTGACAAACTGTATTCCTTAAAAGGCTGATCTATTTTCTCACCGTTAGAGATTAGCATTGTGGGCAAATATTGAGGAGCATCTGGTGGAATATTTAGATCTTCTTTTGTGACAGAATCTTTGAGTGGCTTCTTTAACACACTTAGTTGTCCGTTAGGCTCCATGACAGCATATTCTACTTCAGTAATATCAAAGACCGCACTGATCCTGAGCAGCATCAATAAGTCATCCATAGACATCTGCATCCGCTTCAGCTCTTTTTGCATAATCTGCCCTTTTTTTATAACGATCGTCGGCTGACTCTTCGTGAGTTTTGTGAGTAGGGGAGAATGTCTGTTGAGAAATTCTATACCGAACACGGCTAACGCCCAAAAGCTAAGAGACGCCAAACTCTCCCAAACCGTGATCTCTTTGTGGACAACCATATCTCCGATGATATTACCCATTGCGATGCCTGTTGCATAGTTAAAAAAAGTAAGTTCACCAAGTTGTTTTTTTCCGAGTAACCTCATGAGCATCAACAAAAAGGCAAAGCCTAGAACCGTTCTATAGATCGTGATTAAGATTCCATCCATCGTCATCCCTCATTTACATGTGCTGTTATCAGGATGCCCAAACAAAAATAAGGCAAACAAAAAAGAGCGAACATGTTGTCCGCTCTTCTCTTTATTTGCCAAACTGCATACGGAAATGAATTAATTTTTTCAACATAAAGAATGCTAAAACCCCGCCTATCGTTGCAGATAGGTAATAGCCAATAAGCGATCTGGAATCGTAGTCGCCAAATATACCGCCACCTAACATTCCGAACGTTAGAGCAAAGCACAATACAACGCCAAAGGTGAAGAATCCTCTACCTTTTTCAAAAACAAGTAATCTACCGTTGTTTTCGTTCTTAGTTCTGCTAAAGAGCCACGTTCCAAAAGCTACGGATAGAATCGTATAAGCCAGTGGAATCAGTAACATGACATATGGTATATGTGAGAAATCAGTAAAAGAATTATCTGAGAGATCTATATAATAACGAAATTCTATAATAGGAATTGGCAGTGTGAAACTGTTGATCAAATCGTTAAATAATACAGTAGATGGTGCATTATGATTGATAGAAATCCCGTGATATTCTAAAAATGAAACTATAAGAGATATAAAACCGAGTGGAAAGAATAAAAAGATCCCACTCAATACTAGTTGAGAAATTAAATTTCCTGCAATCGTTCCAATAAAAAGACTAAAAGAGAAAATAGCGATCGAGAACGGAATAACCACCATCATGAATTTCAAAAGAAATGCAGCATCTGTTACTTCTGAAAGAATCGTAAACTTTACAATTAGCATACATAATAGCAAATTGATTAACAGACCTGTTATGATATGACCTACTCCAAAAATCCATTTTGATAGAAAGATATCTTTACGTTTAAAAGGGAGTGAGAACGTTAGGTCAGTCGCATGAGTCGTTCTTTCACTGCCGACTAGAAGAGCAGCTAATCCTACGATTAAAAATAAGAAAACTACGATATCTGCACCAGTAAAATGAAAGTTCATGTAATAGTTTTCAGGTGCATCCGCATAAGGATCATTTTTTTGAGTTAACATGGTTTGGGCTTTTCCAAAGAAAGAATACGGTAAAAACAAGAACAATGAAATATAGATCCCCCATACGGCAGGGCTTCCTAGTTTTTGGTTCCTCATCCACAATGCTTTATGAAACATGTGATTCACCTCCAAGTGTTGAAATGAAAATATCTTCGAGAGTCATAGGTAGTTCTTCTAACAATAGCGGATTTTCTCCGTTCATCTTTTGGAGTGTCGCTTCAATGTTTCCTTTGATCATCAATGTATAGACACGTCCTGTTTGATTTAAGATGTTCACGTTGTTCAATTGCTCGATCTTTTCAGGCAGAGAGTGTTTGTAAACCACTTGAACTTTACGGAACGATGATTTTGCATCCTCGATAGAGGTTGTGGATTCAATTCGTCCTTCTTTAATCATGATAAGAACATCTGCCATCTTCTCTACTTCCTCTAAATGATGAGTAGAGATAAGAACGCATAGCTGTCGCTCACTCACTTCTTCAATAATAAATTGCAAGATGTTTCTTTTTACGATAGGGTCAAGTCCGTTTGTTGGTTCATCTAAAATGATAAGATCCGATTTCGTTGAAAAAGAAAGGATCATTAAGAACAGCGCCTTCATGCCTTTGGAATATGTTCTGATTTTTTTATTTTTAGGAAGTTTAAAGCGGTCTAGAAGAGAGTAGAAGTATACAACATCAAAATCTTCATAAATTGCATCATATAGCTTTACGATTTCTTTAACGCTATAACTCTTTAAAATCTCAGTCGAATCTGGAACATAAGTAATCTTTTGTTTAATCTCAGGATTTTGATGAATATCTGTGTTATTAAAGAACACTTCACCTTCATCCGGATCTAATATGCCTGCGATTACGCGAAGTAGCGTAGACTTTCCAACACCATTTCTTCCGACTAAACCTGCAATCGTACCTGGTTCCAGTGTGATGTTCACATGGTCTAACACTTGAGAACCCTCTATCGTTTTACTAATATTATTCACTTTCAGCATGACTGTTTTTACCCCCAAGCTCTTCTGAAAAGTTTTTCAACCACTTTGATAATGTTTGGTGATCGATACCAAGATAGGAAGCGTTAATAATTAGCTGCTTCAGCTGTTGTTTGAGTTCTGTTGTCTTCTGATCATCTGCTTTAGGAATAATAGAAGCGGAAACAAACGTGCCTTTTCCTCGCAATGTCTCAATGATGCCTTGGCGTTCTAACTCTTGATAAGCTTTACTCACTGTATTTGGATTGATCAGTAATGTTCCTGATAGTTCGCGTACCGAAGGCAATTTTTCTTCTGGCAACAAAATTTCTCGCAAGATCAGTTCCTTGATCTGATGAACAACTTGTTCCCATATCGGTGTATTGCTTCGGGGATCTAAATTCAATATCATGTTATCCCACCTTTATATACTATATGTGTGTATTACTGTGTATAGTACACTTATAACATACAAGATTAGTAAATTTATGTCAACGTACTTTTCTTTACTTTTTTTGATTAGGATTACTACAATGAAAGAAGGAGGGATGAGACGTGAAATCGATTATTGATGATGCGAAGTTGCTTATTTTTGATCTGGACGGAACGCTATATGAAGATACAGACCATTTCGATTATTACTGTAGATTGTTACAAAAAAGGGTGTCTGATGAGAAAAAGAAAGCCTTTTGGGATACATATGAAAGTATGAAGAAGGGGACACACCCTGTTGCAATCGGTAAAGTGTATGATATTAAAAATGATGCAAGTGTTACCGTCGATCCAATGACACTGCAAGTAACAAAAGTAACATCCTTTGATGGGGTTGAGTGGTCAGAGGACAAAGTGAAAGCAGAATTTTCGGGTGAGCTTGTATATGACTTTGAAAGATTGATCGCGATCGGTGATGGATGGTGGCTGCCGTATGCTACAGCTATGCATTTCGGTGTGAAGCAAGCAGATACGTGGGAATGCTATAACGCTACAAAAGAGTACATGGTAACCGATCAGTTCCAGCTATCGAAAACACCAGGTCTTCAACAGGCTTTGAAACTTTTCAAGGAAAAGAAAAAGGTAGTCCTTTTAACGAACAGTGAAAGAGAAGATGTAAAACGCTTGTTAACTGAGTTGGAGCTAGATGGAATGTTCCATGCTCTCTATACCGAGAGTGAAAAACCGTTGAAGACGAAAGAAAAGCTCCAGACGATATTGAATGAATATGGTATAAAGCCTCATGAAGCAGTATCAATCGGTGATAATTTTATAAATGAAATCGCACCTGCACTTCTTATGGGATTAAAAGCGGTTTACATTCAGCCGAATTCTATAGAAGTAGATCATGAAAACCTTCATATTGTCTCGACCCTTGCAAATGCTCTTTAAGATTTTACAAAGTATTTTATGAAAGCTTGTTCTAATTTGGACAATTCGCCCTACACTTTATAGTAGGTAATAAAGGGGGGCGCATGCTTTGAAAAAATCGTTACTTTTTGTGATCGGCTTTGCTATATACGCGGGTTTGATGTGGTTCTATCTGTTTCAAGGAGCAGACGCAAACTTGCCTGTGCATCTGAAGGGCTCTGCTGCGGATCCAGCAGTCTTTATGACAGACCGTGAACTGGAACTTAGCACTGATTTTTCAAGAATAAAGGATTTTATCTACTTCATATCTGTGCCGCTCGAGTGGTTGATCTATCTGTTTGTTCTAGGATTCGGATTATCAAGATGGTTCCGAAAAGCATCTAGCGGTTTAACAAGGTTCTCTATTGTTCACACTGGAATCTACGTGCTTTTGCTTTCGTTTGCTAGCTGGGTGTTAACATTCCCACTACGCTACTACAGTTTTACCGTTTCCAAAAGCTTTAATATATCTGTTCAATCTTTTCACAGCTGGATGAGAGATGGATTAGTGGATTTCTGGATCAACTGGCTATTAACAACTGTGATGGTTGCTGTTATGTATTGGCTGATCAAAAAATATGAAAAAAGATGGTGGCTGTACGCTTGGCTGCTTTCCGTTCCGTTTACTTTGTTTCTCTACTTCATCCAGCCCGTTGTAATCGATCCGTTGTATAACAAGTTCTATCCGCTGCAGGATGAAGTGTTAAAGGGTAAAATTCTAGATATTGCGGAAAGAGCGGACATTCCGGCAGAAAATGTTTATGAAGTGAACATGTCTGAAAAAACAAATGCATTAAATGCGTATGTTAACGGAATCGGATCAAATCTACGGATCGTCCTATGGGATACAACACTTAATAAATTGAGTGATAACCAAGTTCTGTTTGTAATGGCCCATGAGATCGGACATTATGTGATGAACCATCTGTATTGGAACTTGATTTCATCAGTGGTTCTCTCATTCTTAGGATTATGGCTCGGAAATATGATCTATCGAAAATGGATAGAGAAGTACGGCAAGACATGGGGAATAAAGGGAGTAGGAGATCTAGCGGCACTTCCTGCATTGCTATTGATCTTTTCGTTATTGAGCTTTGCCGTATCTCCACTGGAGAATGCGGTCTCAAGAAAAGCAGAGCGGGACGCTGATCTGTATGCGATTCAGATGACAAACAACCCGAAAGCAGCAGTAGGGGCATTTCAAGAGCTTGCGACCGTTTCTTTAAGTGAAGTAAACCCACCAAAAATCGTAAAATGGTTTTTATACGGTCATCCGACCATGCTCGAGCGTATTCATTTCTTAGATAGCTATAAAACGAGTAAAAAGATGGAATAAAAATAAAAACTGGCTTCTTTGATAGTGGAAATGCCACTTCAAGAAGCCAGTTTTTTTGTGAATTTATGATCGATTCCCATCGCTTCTCCACATATTTTCTTACACCGCCACCGCATTATACGGCCAAATCACTGTACAGATTTCAAACTAACATTTGGCAGTACAAGTACTTCAACACGACGGTTTTTTGCTCGACCTTCTGGAGTTTTATTCTCTGACTTTGGACGATATTCTCCATAACCGCTTGCGCTGACTTGGTTCGGTTTCAATGAAGGATTCTCAAGCAGAACGCGCATAAAGTTAATCCCTCTTAACGCGCTGAGTTCCCAGTTTGATTGAAAGTTTGCCGTGCTGATCGGTACGTTATCTGTATGGCCCGCGATAACAATATTTCTTGGTGGCGTGGTAACGAGTAGATCAGATAATTTTTTGCCGATCTCTCTAGAACCAGGTTTTACAGTTGCGCTACCAGAATCGAATAAAGCATTATCTAAGATGGTGATCAATAAGCCGTTTTCTGTCAGCTTTGTTTGAAGACTAGAATCTAACTTGTTTGTTTGAATATAAGCATTGATCTTTTTTTCCATCTCTTCTAATTGTTCCAGTTCTTTCTTCGCTTCTTCAAGCCGTTCTTTTTCTTCTTTGGAAATGACTTCTTTTTGCGCATCAGGAATTGGTGTGGAGTCAGGAGAAGGGATCGGTACTTGTTCTTCCATTACGCCTGTGCCGCCTGTGAACTCATTTCGAAAAGCACTTGCCATCTGTTTAAACTTTTGAGCATCGATCTCACTCATGGCAAACAATACGATAAACAAAGCAAGTAAAAGCGTGAGCATGTCTGCATAAGGAATGAGCCAAGATTCATCCACATGTTCGTCATGATGCTTTTTCTTTTTAGCCAACTGAACCACCTGCTTTGTATTGATCGCGTTCGCTAGTTGGAATATACGTTAACAGCTTTTCTTCTAAAATTTTGGGGGATGTCCCATCTTGAATAGATAACAGCCCTTCAATCATAATCTCTTTGATCATGATTTCTTTCTTTGACTTTCGTTTTAACTTATTAGCGAAAGGATGCCACAACACATAGCCAGAAAAAATACCGAATAAAGTAGCGATAAAGGCTGCTGAAATGGCTTTTCCTAAAGCTGTGATGTCGGCCATGTTTCCTAGTGCCGCGACTAAACCTACTACTGCACCTAAGACACCGAGAGTTGGTGCATATGTACCCGCTTGAGTAAAGATGGTAGCGTTGCTTGCATGACGTTCTTCCATTGTTTCTAAGTCTTTCATTAAGACATCTTTAATAAATTCAGGAGGCTGTCCGTCAACGATCATCTTAATTCCTTGTTGAAGGAAAGGGTCATCCACTTCTTCTGCTTTCGGTTCTAATGCGAGCAGACCTTCTTTACGAGCGACCGTTGCCCATTCAATGAAAATCGTTACTAGATCCTTCATATCAATGAGCTTTTGTTCTTTGAATAAAATCTTGAAAAGAGCAGGGATTTTTTTGATCTCGTTCAATGGAAATGCAATGAGGATAGCTGCTGCAGTTCCGGCAAATATAATAAGCAATGCTGCTGGATTCAATAATGCTGTAGGACTTGCGCCTTTTAAAAACATCCCGACACCTACCGCAAGTATGCCTAGAATGACTCCGATTAATGTTGTGCGATCCATAATGATGTTCCTCACTTTATCTTTAAATTCTGTATCTATTTTTCCTGAGCTATATTTTCTTTTATATCGGAAAGATAGAAGGAAACTTAATGATAAAAGTTGGAAAATATGTGATCCAAATTGCTTTATTTAACGTTATCTTTATACATCCATCGTAAAAAAAGACAAATACTGCCTCATTTTGTTATGATAGATTTATTCTGTGAGCAGTAAAGGAGACAAAAGATGGGTAGAACTTCTGATTACGAACTTTATCAAAAAGTTCAAGAAGAAAATAAAGAAGCCCTTGAAATGCTGTATGATCGATATGAGAAGCTATTGTTTTCTTTTTCATTTAAAATGTTGAGGCAAAAAGAGTTGGCTGAAGAGGCAGTTCAAGACGTTTTTATGAAACTGTGGCGAAAAAAGGGACTCTATTCGGAGGATAAAGGGAAATTTTCTTCATGGCTTTTAACCGTTACACGAAATGCCTGTATTGATTTAATACGAAAGCAACAAAAAAATGAAGTTGAGATTCTTGAAAAAGACATAGATTACGAACGAACAGAAAGTGTAGAAGAAACCGTAACATGGAATGAAGAAAGAGAGGGTCTGAAGAAAGCTGTTTCTACTTTAACAGAAGAGCAGCAAGACATTGTAGAAATGTTCTATTTCAAAGGCTACTCACAATCAGATATTGCAGAGCAAAAGAACATTCCTTTAGGAACGGTAAAAGGAAGGATACGTTTAGCACTGAAACATTTAAAAAAGATCTATAGTGAGAGGGGGGATAAATATGGAACCGAAAACTTGCGATAATTTGCTCCATTATTATAACGGGTTGTTAGAAGGTAAAGAAAAAGATGCCTTTGAAAAACACTTAAAGCAATGCGACGCCTGCCAGGAAGAATGGACAGAATGGCAAGACCTTACAGCAGATCTTCCATATTTATCAGAAGAGGCACAACCTCCGATTGGTATGAAAGAACGTATTTTAACAAATGTAACGGCTGATGACTCCAGCCTTACACAACAAGAAACGCAAACTGGTGTTAAAACAGATGAAGTAGCAACAAAGATTTCACCTATTTCTAAGCGGAAACCCAAACCATGGGTACAAGGATTACTTGCTGCTGGACTTTTGCTATCACTTGGCACGAACGCGTATTTGTATAATGAAAATAACAAGAATGAACAAGTGATCCAAGAACAGGTCAATAAAACATTTAAAACGGTTCAACTAGCTTCTGAAGAAACAAAATCGACAGGTGTAGCATCAATGGTAAAGGAAAACGGTAAGATGAACCTTGTCGTTCAATCGAATAACTTAACTCAAGTTAAAGGAACAGAAACCTATCAAGTTTGGCTGATTGAAGGAGACAAACCTTATCGAGCTGGCACATTTACACCAGACGAGAATGGAAATGGTGCAGTCGTGTTCCCTGTTAAATTTGAAGGTGAACACAACTGGGATGCTGTTGCTATCTCGCACGAACCAACCCCAAATAGTAAGAAGCCAGTAGGTACGATTGTTATGGCCTCTAATTTATAAGTACCCGACAGACAACAGCTTAAACATAAGTTGTTGTCTTTTCTCATTTTTAGGAAAAAGGGTTCATCTTTAACTTAATCGCCATGAGACGAACAAAGGGAACTTTGCAGTTGCAGGGCAAAATCCTCTATAATGAAAAGGGTGAACCAACTTGAAAAGAGGAATTACTTTGAGAATAAAATCGATCGTTATATTTCTCCTATTTGCTGGCTTAATTGGCCTTGCATTTTATACGGCAATGGATAAGAAAGAAGAAAAGCCAACTGAAGTTAAGAAAGAAGAAAATACCGGACTGGAACGTGGAAGTATAGCGCCAAACTTTTCATTAAAAACGCTAGACGGGAAGCAAGTTGATTTAAAGGATTATCGCGGTAAAAAGATCATCGTTAACTTTTGGGCTACGTGGTGTCCTCCATGCAGGGAGGAAATGCCCGAGATGGAGAGATTTTATAAAGATTATAAAAATCAGGATGTGGAAATATTAGCGGTTAACCTTGAATACTCTGAACCAAATACAGAGAAAGTTAGCAAATTTGTTCAGGAATATAAGCTATCTTTTCCGATTCCTCTTGATGAAAAGAACACGATTGGGAAACAGTATAGGGCCGTTTCGATCCCGACAAGCTATTTTATTGATGAAAAAGGAATGGTCAGTACTTCTCATATAGGTCCAATGGATTATAAATTTATGAAGAACGAAATTAACAAGATGAATAGGTAAATATTGTTTTAAAGCCTTTGAATAATTTTCCAAAGGCTTTTTTGCTTGCATTATATTTAACACTAAAATATTTCTGTTTAAAAAATAATGCTAAAGACCTGTAACAAGGAATTAGAAAAATGGGAAAGTTGTCCAATAGGGGAATCGATAAAATTTGTCGAATTAAAAAGCTTAGTGAAAATGTGGAATATAATGAAGTGGTTAAAACTCACAATAGCCCAAGCAACAGATTTTGATACTCTGTAAATAAAAAGGGGACTACTTAATGAACAAGCAATATGAAGAAGTTGAAATTAAACGTATTGCCGATTTTCACCATTCTCTTAACCATTGCCCTATCCATCTTTTCGGATTACGAAGAGATGCCGAAGGTGAATATAAATTTACATATTCTGCAGGATCCATGCTTGATGAACTGGGTGTGTCCATAAAACCCTCTCCAGGAACAAGCCTTAATGACCTATATGCTAAAGAGTTGATCGCAGAATGGACTGACCCATTAGAAAAAGCCTTTTCAGGTTTGACACAAACCGCAAATATTAACTTAGGCTTTAGAAGTATTCGCACAACCATATATCCTGTAACAGGGAAGAATCAAGACATATTGGAGGTTGTGGGAACATCATATATTACTTCCAACAGTGATTTAGAAAATGATCAAAACTTGAAAAAGTTTAAACAATTGTTTAACCATGCAATGGAAGCAATCGTGCTGTGCCGTTCCGATATGGAAATTGCCGAAGTGAACGACCGTGCATGCGAACTTTTACAGCTTTCAAAAGAAGAACTCATCGGTCATAGTGCAGATCAATTTTTTGTGGGAAACGGAAAAGAATTAATTCGAAAGAAATGGAAAGAAGTTTTGTACGGAAAAAAGATCAAGGGAGAGTTTCGCTACAAAACTCCAGATGGTTTAGTGAAAGAAATCGAATATTCATGTGAAAAAGATATAGTAGATAAACTACATGTTACGGTCTTGAAAGATGTGACGGATCAAAAACTTACCGAACAAAAATTATTAAAAGCGGAAGCGTTAAATGTAGTAGGAGAGCTTGCAGCAGGTGTAGCACATGAAATACGTAACCCTTTAACTTCATTGAAAGGTTTTGTTCAATTGATTCAGAATCAAACAGATGAGTTTGATCAATATCTCACGATTATTCTTACAGAAGTAGATCGAATTGAGCATATCATAAAGGAGTTTTTGGTTCTTTCAAAAAGCAATTCGCAAAATTTTATGATGTCTTGTGTTACGGATATCATAAACGACACAGTTGATCTGTTGAACACACAAGCTATCATGAAAAATATTGAGATTAAAAAAGATCTAGAGGATCATATACCACTGATCTTCTGTGACCCTCTGCAGCTTAAACAAGTGTTTATCAACTTTTTAAAAAACGCGATTGAAGCTTCTGCTGTTGGAGATTGTGTAGAAATTAACATGAAGTTATCAAGAGAAAAAGATTTTCTTCAGGTTCAGATACGTGACTACGGATGCGGTATGGATGAGACGGTCATGAAGAAGATCGGTAAACCCTTTTTCACAACAAAAGACGAAGGGACCGGATTAGGATTGATGGTAAGTACAAATATCATCAAGCATCATAACGGGAGATTAGATGTAAAAAGTAAAAAGGATAAAGGCACAATGTTCACCATTACCATTCCTATTAAATAAAAGTTATTAAACGACAAAAAAAGCTTTCCCTCAACGGGAAAGCTTTTTAATACTTATTATCCTTTAAACATTTGAACGAACATTTTACCATATTGTCCACCGTCTACAACACCGATACCAACGCTAGTGTATTCAGACTTAAGAATGTTCTCACGGTGACCTTGAGAGTTCATTAGGCTAGTGTGAGCACCTTCTACAGATGAGTTACCTGCAAGGTTTTCACCAGCTGTATTATATTCAACACCAAACTTCTTCATCATATCGAATGGAGAACCGTAAGTTGGTGAATTGTGGTCGAAATAGTTGTTGTCGATCATGTCTTTTGCTTTAACGCGAGCAACTTTTGTTAACTCAGGATCAGCTTTTAGTGCTGGTAATCCTTGTTTTTCACGCTCTTGGTTCACAAGATCTAACATTTGCTTCTCTTGTGCAGTAAGTTCAGCACCTGCTTCAGCTTTTGGTGCTGCTTCAGCTGGAGCTTTTGCTTGCTCTTGTTGTGGAGCTGGTGCTGGAGCAGCTTGTTGTTGCTGTTGCTGTTGTGGAGCTGGAGCTGCCTGAGCTTGTTGAGTTTGATTATTATTTAAAGAAGCGAATGGGCATGAAGATGCTGCTTCTGAGATTCCTGCATTTGCGCCGAATAGGGAAGCGCCTAATACTGATGCTACTACTAATTTTTTCATAAGATGTTTCCCTCCTAATAATTTATCTTACGTGTACAGGTTTCGGGGTTTCAGAAGGAGGGTTGGGGGTCTGGAATTATGTACCAGTTTAAGACACCCACAGCTTGGATACATCTTTTGATAAAGCGTCGATTAAAAACACATCCGGATTGGACAGAAGCTCCCATTCCTTAAAGCCGAATGATGAATCATACAAATTAATCATTAGGCTAAGCAGATTTCCATGCGTAACGATTAGAACAGACTTATAGGATTTTGCTTGCAAATCATAAATGAGGGAAGTGATTCTTTGCTTTGCTTCAAATGTGGACTCCCCACCAGGAAACTTTAAATGTTCTTCCTTATATGTACGTTCCAGATTATCTCTCCAATTTGGATCATCTTCTATAGAAAGAATCCGTTCAGCTAATCGTTCATCTACCTTTATCGTTCGATTATTTAACTCTGCATAAGGTTTAATGGTGTCGATGGCTCTTTTGAATGGACTCGAAATTACACAATCAAAATCCTGACCCTCTAAAAAGACAGCAAGTTCTTTAGCTTGCTGTTCTCCTTCAGCAGTTAAAGGAGCATTACTTTCTTGACCTTCCGCTTTACAATGTCTAATCGCCGTAATCTTCATGAATTCATCCTTCTTTCTAATAGGTATGACTAAAAAGGATGTTGATGTTAGGTCTCTTAATTATTTACTCCATTGAAAAGTTGATTGGAGTGTAGGGTGCGAGACTCCTGCGGGACAGGCGGGCAGGTGAGACACTTAAGAGTGAAACGTTCGAATGTGGCTCACCGCCTGCCCCGCGGAAAGCGAGCGCCTGGAACGGAAATCAATAACATGCAAGTACTTCGCTGATACCCAAAACATCATCCGATTTAAACAGTTGTTTAATCATTCGAGACGTTAAACCAAAATCCCTCCCGAATACTATTAATGTTGAAACTCGAAGGGAGATTGTTATGTATCCTGAATTAAATCATTTTAAGCAAATGAAAAAAGAATACGATATTGATATTGCTCGCGCTCAAGAAAAGTGGCAGCAACTACATAAACAAAAAGAATGGTCTTCAAATGAATATGAAGAGTTACTAAATGCTTATGGTGTAAGAAACTCAAAAATCACGATGGATGATCTTACAGAAGTAAAGAATAAGTACCTTTTAGCAATGGAAAAAGAACGTAATGCAATGGAACAGCTAGATGAATTAAAAGAAAACCGTGATGACCGATTATCTGAGTATTTAAAAACTGTATACTCTTCACGCGACAGAGAATTAGACACAGCGAAAAATAGCATGGAAAAGAAAATACATCAGCTTGAACGTTTAAAAGCAGAGTACTTAATGATGGTCAAACAAATTCAAGAGATTCATGCGTATCGACAAAGTGTTGAAAAGGAAACACATGAAGCTATCACAAGTTATCAGCAAACCTATGAACCAAAAGAAATTCTTCCATTGTATCCGTCATTGGCACGTTTGGAGATTCCGCTTTCTGATATCCAACACGTTTTTCAAAAAGGTGAACTGCCTGACCATTTGAAAAAATATATCCATTTTAATGATGATCCTAAGCGTTTTCCAAGGTAAAAGGTTTGTCCTTTAAAAAAGGGAGTTAATGCAGGGAGCTCCCTTTTATCAAGGAACAAAAAAAGCCATAATCCTTAAGAAAGGATTATGGTAAAGAAAACCGAACGCATGATGAAGAAATGGGGGGTAGGGAATTGCTCTGCCGGCCTCTTGCCAACAGGAGAGATTTTGTATCTCACAATCATACTATATGTCCTAAGGAGACAATTGGTATGGACAAGTGCCATGGGCATTCATGTATTTTTAGATTTATTGAAAATAATATTGCTTGTTAAGTTCAAAAATATCACTTCACTTTTTCATTCCATTTTTTCAGAAGCGTCTTTTCTTTATCAGGATGTAGGCCGGCTTTCCAATCTTCTGGTTTTAAGTTTCGGCCGAGAGACCAATCAGCAGTATCTTTTATCGTTTCTTCTATTGGTCTAAAAAGCAAGCCTTTGTTTATTGCTTTCGAATCATCCGCATAATCCAAACCACGATAATCTTCACTTGAGATCCAGAGTGGCAACTCGACCCATTCGCCGACGTGCTCCTTTAATAAGAAAGATTCGGAAACAGGTACTATTGTTGAGTGTTCTTGACTAATAAGACATTTATGAACAACTTCATTGAAATCATACACGCCACCGACAGCTTGATAAATTCCATTTTCCTTGTTTTCAGCCATTCTTACAATCCAATTCGCTAAATCGCGAACATCAATGAATCGAACTGTCGGATCTTTCATCTCAGGAATTAAAATTTCGCCCCCTCGAACACCTCTAGCTGGCCAATAAGTGAAACGGTCCGTGTAATCATATGGCCCAACAATTAAGCCAGGACGAACGATCAAAGCGTTATCACCGAATACATCTAACACTTCTTGCTCACAAGCTGCTTTAAGGGCGCCATAATGTTCACCGACCTCAGTGATATTAGGATCAGTAAGTTCAGCCGTTTTTGAGTCTTCCGTAATGTTTCGAACGGACTGATCTTCATAAACAGATACGGACGAAACAAAAATGTAGAAAGTTCCTTCTTTTTGGAGTGCTTCAGCTGATCTGCGAACTTGTTTAGGAAAATAACCACACGTATCAACGATAATGTCCCATGACCCCTTTTCAAGTAAGGACAGATCGAGATCTCTGTCACCGATAATCTCATGAACGTTTTCAGTTACACCTTCTTTTGCTGTTTTTCCTCTATGAAATAAAGTTACTTCATGATGATTGTTGTTAAAAGAATCTGCAACATGTTTTCCTAAAAAACGAGTGCCGCCAATGAGTAATACTTTCATCATCTACACCGCCTATTCCATTTTTCGTAAAGCAGGAAGTTTCCACATGATTAAAAGGTTTACAACAATTAAAGAGAGTGCACCTCCTGACATAATATTTTCAATAGAAAAGCCATAAGAGATGAGCAGGGATGTCGCTGCAAGTGATAACGGAGCGAGCCCCATGCTTGCCATGGTAAGCAGACCCATCAACCTTCCTAGCAGGTTTTTATCTACAGAAGACTGTACCGCTGATATGAGTGGTATATTGGTCGCTGGGAACGTAATTCCAATGAAGAAAATAGTAAACATACAAGCATATAGGCTGGAACTTTGACTAAATAAGAAAAAGAAAATATTCATGGCGAATAAAGAGACCGTCACCATCAGACCGCGTCTTTTTTTAACGTTTAGGATGCCTATGATAACGGAGCTAATCAGCATGCCTAGAGCCATAGCTCCTTCAATAAAGCTAAATTCAAGTGCGTTTCCGTCGAGCACGTTTTTTACGAAGATCGGCAAGCCCATCATCAAAGGCCCGATGACGAAAACATTTAGAAATATCGTACTAAGAAAGAGCGCCTTTAAAAAAGCGGATTGTCTAACTACATCAATTCCCTCTTTTATAGATTGCCACATACCAGGTTTTGCTGTGCTTGAACTAATGGTTGCAGGGACATTTAGCAAAGAAGCAAGTATGGCAGCGAGTAGAAGCATCACAGCGGGTACACCGAACGAGAGCATATATCCTCCACTGCTTGCAACAAGAAGCCCTCCGATCATCGGACCAAGGATTAGTGAGCTTTGTTGGGTAGTCTGAATAACTGAATTTGCACGTGTTAATTGAGATTGATCGACAACATTAGGTAGAAGTGATCCGTTTGCAGGCCAGACGAAAGCATCGAGTGCTCCAAAAAACAAACCGAAAATGATAAACGATAGGAGAGAGAGATGACCTGTTGCAAGCATGATTAACAAGCCAACTAACAACAGGGTTCTTAAAAAGTTAGCGACGAATAAAATTTTCGTTCGACTGACTCGATCTGCTAGAACGCCGCCGATAGCCATAAATAAAATACGAGGAACGTTGGCTGCAATAAATACAATGCCGAGTGAAGCTTCTTTGTCTAGAGTCTTTACGACGTACCAGCTCTGTGAGAATTGAAAAATGGCGATTGAAAAAGAAGAACAGATTGTTATCGCCCATATGAATAAAAAGGAGCGCTTTTTGAATAGGGACTCTGTTTCACTTTTATGGTGTACAGCTACTGTTTCGGCCATCTTACTGGAGCTCCTCTTCCGGATAAGGTGTCTCTTTCAAAGGAAAGGAGAGCATAAAGTAATGATAAATCTCACCATCGTCACTCTCGTTCTTTTTAAATTCTGAAATTAAGTCTGATATTTCTTTTGCTTTGTCATGTAGCAGTTTTACTTGATCAGAAGAAAGTTTTACATGTCTATAACCAAATTTAAGAGGAGAATCTGTATAAGCTAGTACTTCAGGATCTAATTTGCGCACCATAGACTTTGTTTTCTCTAAAGAAACTAATATATTCTCCTTCAGTGCATCAGAGAGTTCATCTTTCACTGCATGCCGTTGATCGGGCAATATTTCGGCAATTGAAAATGAATGAGCAACTGGTCTGTAGAACTTTTGTATAATGCCATTCTTTTCTTCTGTTCTTTCAACGTTTATTAAACCAACGCGTTCAAGTTCTTTTAGATGATAATGAATCTTTGGTGCAGGGACTTCTAGTAGATCTGATAAAATCTTTCCAGTCTTTGCTTCCTCTAATATCTCCCAAAGGATTTTAATGCGAAAGGGGTCAGAGATAACCTTTAGCTGCTCAACTTCACGAATATGATAAATTTCCTGCATGTTCAACACTCCTGAAACGTTCAAATATATTTGAACGTAATATATCCTATTTATATGCTGGTCGTCAACTCTTTTACACATTATTTGTAAATAATAGTTCAAATGTTATGAAAATTCTTGTATAATGTTAGTATAATACTCGCATTACAACTTAGAGGCTGGAGGTTCATAGTATGGGGAATAAGGATTTGAAGTCCTATGTGGAGAGATTGGAGAAAGTGCACTACATTGTGTCAAAGCGTTTACACCCGGAGATTGCTATAGAGAAGGAGTTAACGAAAACACAGTTTGTACTTTTGAAGACGTTGTGTATCAGAAATAAATGGACCGTTTCAAAATTGGCTGACTATATGGGTGTAAAACCGAGTGCGATAACTGTTGGTGCGGATCGTTTGTACAAGCGCGGATTTGTAAGTCGTTACCGTAGTGATCTTGACCGTCGTATTGTTTATTTAGAGATTACTGACGACGGACACGAAATTTTAAGAGAGGCTGAAAATGAGAGAGTTGATTCCATAAGTAGCTATCTGAATCACTTATCTCCAGAGGAATTAGGTATTTTTATTGATATTTATGAAAAGCTTGCTAGCGGAAATCATTCAAACCAAGATGAGATCGTCCTTACAACACAAACCAGTTGAAGAACTGGTTTTTTTTTATGGACAGACCTCGATTCCTTCCTAAAGACCTCACTCCTAAACAAACCTTCAGAAAAAGAGCATTAGTAAGCAAACGAAGATAAGTCTCTATTATTTTTTCATAGATTGGATTCTATTTAAATGATTAGCTGCATAGGATGTGATAGAAACGTTAACAGAAGTGGAGGGCTATACATGTTCACCCCGCAATTGAATATGAAGCGTTTACCATTATTACTTGCTGGAGCCATGCTATTTATCGTCGTTGCCACTAGCTTCATCACATCCTTTGAACACAAATATCGATTGAGTTCATCAACCATGCATAAGTGGTTAACGGAATTTTCTGGAGAAGCACTTGTCTATTTCATAGGTTGGGAAAACCGATATTTCACGCAAGAGCTTCCAAAAGAAAGTGAACCGCCTGCATTATCAAGTGTATTGTTCGAATTAACAACAAGCATCAAGCCTGGTGATATCCGAAGTTTGTTAGGAAACGAACTTCCTGGCTTTGCACTCTATGATTCAACAATCATTGTTGCTGGGGAAGGAACGGATTATACAAACTTAGCGTATGAGTCACCACCACCGATGGAACTTCTATTAAGTGGTGAGGAAGCGGAAGTTCAAGATATCGAGCGGTTAGAAGATCCAGATCCATCTGATTCAGAGAACCCACCAGGTCAAACAACGAGTGGAAAGAAAATCGCTTATATCTATCATTCGCACAGTTGGGAATCGTTCTTACCTCACCTAAAAGGAGTAACAAATCCTGATCATGCTATTCATTCTAAAGTCAACATCACGATGGTAGGGAAAAAGCTAGGGGAAGAATTAGAGGCGAGAGGAATCGGTACATCCGTCGATATGACAAACATGACGGAGCTTTTGAGGAAAAATAACACAGACTATCGAAAGAGTTATCCGATGTCACGTACACTAGTTGAAAGTGCGATGGCGAGCAACAATGATATTGATTTAATCTTTGATCTGCATCGAGATTCTATGAGAGGAAAGTCTACAACAACACAAATTAATGGTAAGTCCTATGCGCGTACTTTATTCGTTATCGGTAAAGCGAATCCTAATTTTGAGAAGAACCAAAAAGCAGCACAAGAGATCAACGCGATCTTAGATAAAAAATACCCTGGTTTAAGTCGTGGGGTTATTGGAAAAAACAAAACTCAAGGAAATGGTGTTTATAATCAAGACCTTTCTGACCATGCTTTACTCATTGAATTTGGCGGAGTGGATAACAACATGGACGAGCTGTATAGAAGTGCAGAAGCGGTGGCAGATGCAGTGGCAGAGTACTACTGGAAAGAAAATGGAGCGAAAGCTGAATAAAGAATGTTGACTGGCTCCAGAGGTGGTGATAACCTCTGGAGCTTTTTTATGTTTTTCTATTTTTGCGGAAAATTAAAGTGGACAGTAAAAATAGCAGAGTGGACAGTAAACTTACAAAAGTGGACAGTAAATCATCAGAAGTGGACAGTAAAACTTAAAGAGTGGACAGTATTTTCGTCAAAGTCGACAGTAAGTGCTATAGAGGAGTCTATGAATGGGCGCCGTTTTGTTAATGACGGTAATTTTTTCAATTGACTAGTGAATCTGTCCGATTTGAAGATTAATCTGTCGGATTGGTTACATAATCTGTCCAATTCAAAATTCACCACCGATCGGTCACGCAAATTTCCGAAGCGTCTGTCTATCAACCCAATGCGTACACAAAAAAAACCGTTTCGAATGATTGAAACAATACCTAATTTCATAACAGTCGTGATTTCTGCAAATCCTAAGAAAAAATGGTATAAAAAGAGAAGAGCTCTTTGTTTTAATTACATGGTGAAGGGAATAAAGAGAGAAAGAGAAGATTGGTAAAAAAGGAGCACGTGCATGAAACGAATATGGGAATTTTTCCTCACACTATTGTTACTTGTCTGTTTATACATCGTTTTCTTTGCAGAAGGATATGTGATAATCAAAACGGTATTTGGGCTCCTTTACATCGCAGTGATTCTGTATACGATTTATTCGTTAATGCTCGAGAACAGAACAGCTCAACATACACTTCTTTGGATTTATGTATTAATTCTATTTCCGTTTATCGGATATATGTTCTACCTGTATTCTGGACAGCTTTATTTAAAAGGCCACCTTTTTAAATCGAAACGAAAAAAAGACAGAGACGAGTGGATCAGGGTATCTAAACAAGAAGAAAAGCCGGACTTTAGTGATTTAAAAAGACATCAGCAGTGCTTTGCAACGCACGCTCATCACATCACACTTACGCGTTTGAACAGAAAAACGAGTTCAAAAATTTTGAAGAATGGTCAAGAGACGTTTCCTGAAATTTTTGCAAGGCTGGAAGAAGCCAAGGAGTATATACATATTCAGTATTATATCTTTCGTTCAGATCGCCTTGGTAAAGACATTATCGACCTTTTAATAAAAAAAGCGAATGAAGGCGTGAAAGTTAGATTTTTGTTTGATGGGATAGGAAGTCTGTCTCTTCAGCAATATGATATCGACAGAATGAAAAAAGCAGGAATTCTCGTTGAAGCATTCTTACCTGTTCGATATGGTTTTTTTAATCAAAAGCTTAATTTCAGAAATCATCGTAAAATTATTATTATTGATGGGAAGGTTGGGTTTGTAGGGGGCTTGAATGTAGGCGTTGAGTATTTAGGAGAAGATCCGGAGATTGGTTTTTGGCGCGATACACACATGGTTATGGAAGGAGAAGCTGTTCAAGTTCTTCATGCCATATTTCTAATGGATTGGGAATATGTTTGTGGAGAAGATCTCTTAGAAGATAATCATCTTACAAGAGCATACCCCGCTGAAGGGGATGGTACTGTTCATGTGGTGGCAAGTGGTCCTGATACTCAGCTTGGAATCATGAGTGATCTATTCTATTCTTTGATCTCATGTGCAGAGAAATCAATCTGGATCGCAACACCATATTTTGTTCCTAATGAAGCGATTCGAACGGCTTTAAGAGTGGCAGCAAAAAAAGGTGTTCAGGTCCGTTTGTTGGTTCCTGAGATTAACGATGGATTCTTGACGCAATATGCGACGCGCTCTTATTTTCCAGAGCTTCTGCGTTCTGGAATAGAAATCTATTCCTACAAAAAAGGATTCCTTCATCAAAAAGTAATCATTATTGATGGTGATACAGCTTCAATCGGTACAGCTAATATGGACATGAGAAGTTTTCACCTTAACTTTGAAGTGAACGTATTCTTGCTGAATACATCATCTGTCTCAGATCTTGTAGAGCAATATGAAGAAGACATGGTGGAATCTATAAAAGTGAAACCCGTAGAGTTTTACAAAAGAGGTTTGTGGGAACGAACAAAAGAATCGTTTGCTCGTCTCTTCTCAGGTGTGCTTTAATCACAAATGCTCGTTAAGTAACACTAGAATGTTATCAAAAAACTAGAATAGAAAATCCTCCTCATGAATAGGTTGTACGAGACCATGAAAGTTGAGGGGGTTTTTTTTATGGATTGGCTCGAAGCCTTAATATTAGGCATTGTGCAAGGGATAACAGAATTTTTGCCTGTCAGTTCTACAGGACACCTCCTTCTAGGCAGGCAAGTGTTTCAGCTAGAAGAAGCCGGGTTGTTTCTTGATAGCATGCTTCATATAGGAACACTTATTGCTGTGATGACGGTTTATTGGAGAGAAATCTTAGAAGTTATAAAAAGACCACTCAGCAAAACGGGAGTTCTGCTTATCGCTGGAACGATTCCAACCGCTGTTATAGGACTAGCATTTAAAGATTTTTTTGAAGAGATCTCAAAAACCGGGATCACGGTTGGATGGGAGTTCTTAATTACAGGTTTTTTGCTTTGGTGGGCGGATTCTTATAAGCGAAATGGATATAAAGGGATTGAAGATATAACAATAAGGGATGCACTTGTGATCGGTACGTTTCAAGGTGCGGCTATTCTTCCTGCTATTTCACGATCAGGACTAACGATTGCAGCAGCGCTCTTTTGCAAGATCGATAAAAAAGCAGCGGCCTATTTTTCTTTTTTATTATCCATACCATCTATCGCAGGAGGAGTAGTATTGCAGTCAAAAGATCTATTTACGGGTGGACATCCACCTATCTCTTATTCAGCCTTATTGGTCGGTACTTTAGCATCGGCTCTATTTGGATATGTGGCGGTAAAGTGGATGATCAAACTCCTTCAAACCGGTACGTTAAAAGGATTTGCTGTCTATGTTTGGTTGATTGGAATAGTAGTATTGATCCTTCAATTTTCAGGTAAAATGTAAAGTATTTGTTAACACTAAAAAAATGGATTGACTTTTAAAAGATAGAGGATTACAGTATATGTAATTCAAAATTTAGCAGGCTTTAGATCGCTGAATTTACAGTTATTTTTATGGTGAAACTACTGTAAAACGGGGGAACCAATCTTTTGGGGTGAATTTTGCTCTATTTGCAAAAAGGGATACTCCAATCCCTAATCCGACAGCTAACCCCGTAAGCGTCATGTCACTGGAGAGGTCAATTTGGTGGAAAACCGGACCCGCTTCTTTGTGTGGTCTTTTTTTGCGTTTTTTTACTTAAATTTATATACCTCTTGACCAGCAAGGCTAGAGAACAACGAAGCAAAAACTTCATGGATTTTAAGGGGAGACCATAATGAAAAAACAGTTTGCAGTAATTGGTTTAGGACGTTTTGGAGGCAGCATCTGTCGAGAATTTGCGACGATGGGCTATGATGTTCTAGCTATAGATAAAGATATGGAAAGAGTAAATGAGTTTGCAACAATAGCTACTCAGGCTGTTCAAGCTAACTCTACGGATGAAAACGTAATGAAGTCTTTAGGAATCCGAAATTTTACACAGGTAATTGTTTCGATCGGTGAAGACATCCAAGCAAGTATCTTAACTACTTTACTTTTAAAAGAAGCAGGCGTTCAAAAAGTATGGGTAAAAGCACAGAATGACTATCATCATAAAGTGTTGGAAAAGCTAGGAGCAGACCGTATTATCCACCCAGAGCGTGATATGGCGCTTCGCGTTGCTCAACTCATATCTTCTGAAAAGATTATTGATTTTATTGAGCTATCGCATGAACACAGTATTGTTGAGATAGGTGTAACGGATAAGCTAGTGAATCGGACGCTAACAGATCTAGATGTTCGTGCACGCTATGGATGTAATATCGTCGCAATCAAACGCGGAGATGAGATACTCGTTTCACCGATTGCTGATGTATCTCTTCAATATGGGGATATACTTGTCGTGATCGGTCGTAACGAAGATCTAAATCGTTTTGAGGATGAGGAAGTGTAAGCATTGGCACTACATGTTAGAAAGCATAAACGTTTTTTGCACAACCCAATTAGATTGAACCCTCCTCAGTTTTTAGCGTTACTATTTTTATTTCTTATTTTCGTTGGGACGTGTTTGTTAAAGCTTCCTATTGCCCATGAAAAAACGTTATCGTGGGTAGATGCTTTTTTTATTGCAACTTCAGCAGCAACAGTAACAGGCTTAGCTACTGTTGATCCTGGCTCAACGTTCACACTCTTTGGTGAGATCGTCATCTTGTTCTTAATCCAAGTCGGAGGACTTGGGGTCATGTCATTTGCTTCATTAGTCGTTATTATGATGGGGAGGAAAATATCCATCAAACAACGTGTTCTGATGCAAGAAGCACTCAACCAGCCTTCTATAGGCGGGGTAATCCGGTTAGTTCGAAATCTGTTTGTATTTTCAATCAGCATCCAGATTATCGCCATCTTTTTTCTATCACTAAGGCTTGTTCCAGACTTTGGTGTTAGTAAAGGAATTTACTATAGCATCTTTCATGTTATATCGGCATACAACAATGCAGGATTCTCGTTGTGGTCTGACGGTCTAATGGGTTATGTAGGAGATCCGATGGTGAACATCGTCATATCGTTTCTGTTTATAACAGGGGGAATTGGGTTTACCGTATTGGTTGATATATGGGTGAGCCGAAGCTGGAAAAAACTTTCTCTTCATACAAGAGTGATGTTGCTTTCTACTTTGATTATTAATATTGTGGCAATCTTGTTCTTCTACTTATTTGAGTTTAATAATCCTAAGACCATTGGAATGCTTTCAGGTGCTGAGCAATTCTGGGCTTCTTATTTCCAAGGTGTAACACCGAGAACAGCAGGTTTTAACTCGATTGATATGACAGCCATAAATCCTGATACATCCTTGTTGATGATTCTTTTAATGTTTGTTGGGGCAGGAAGTACCTCTACTGGTGGAGGGATAAAGCTGACCACGTTTGTTGTTATTATTTTTACGGTTGCAGCTTTCTTAAAAGGGAAAGAAAGTACGGTTGTTATGAAGCGGACCATTCGAAATGCTGTTGTTTACAGAGCTCTTGCTATTACAACTATTTCTATTTTGTTTATCTTTGCCGCATTATTTATTATCACATATGTCCAGAAAGATGTTTCATTCATGGTGATCGTGTTTGAAGTCGTTTCTGCATTTGGAACAGTTGGATTAAGTATGGGACTTACCCCAGATCTCACAGTCATCGGAAAAATTGTGATCTGTGTGGTAATGGTTTTCGGTAAATTAGGACCGCTAACACTGGCGTTCAGTCTTGCTAAACAAACAAAAGATAATATTAGGTATCCAGACGGTGAAGTGTTCACTGGATAGAGGAATGAAAGCTGATGCAGAACGGGTGTATTCCCACATTTTGCGTCAGCTTTTTTGGTTATTTATGGGTTAATCTCTTTACTCTTGGGAATGCTAAAACGAGATTTCAATGCTGTTTCTAAGAGAGGAAGAGAATCGTCATGCAAAAAATTAAAGAAGCTTTTCTCGTTTCTCCCTTTCTTGTGTTTTTTCTTGTCCATTCTGAACAAGTAGGGGTAGGGGTGCTAGGCTATCAGCGTATCATCGCTAAATACGCTGGCTATGATTCCTGGATATCAGTCATCATAGCTGCCATTTTTGTACATGCTCTTATATGGATGATTTATTATGTGCTCGATAACGGCGATGGGGATATCGTATCAACTCATAAATCGCTGTTTGGTGGTTTGATTGGAAACTTATTTAATCTATTTTTACTTCTATATTTTCTGCTCTGGTCGATTACAGTGTTACGAACGTATATTGAAGTCATACAAGTATGGATGTTTCCCACTCTAAGTACTTGGAAGATCGCTGCTGTATTCCTGATATTAACGTACTATGTGGTTTCGTCTGGTTTTCGAACGGTGGCGGGCATCTGTTTTTTAGGAGTTGTCATTCCATTAGGTTTGATCGTGTTACTCGTATACCCATTGGAATTTACTCATTTTTCTAATCTCCTGCCGGTCTTTGATGAGAATGTAAAAGACTATTTATCTGCAACGAAAAATATGATGCTGAGTTATCTTGGTTTTGAAACACTTCTTGTTTTTTATCCGTTTATTAAAAATGCAAAGCGGTCTCAAAAATTTGCGCATCATGCTAATCTTTTTACATTTATGATGTATTTGCTAGTCACTTTGTTTTCATTTGCGTTCTTTAGCGAAGAACAGTTGTCTAGAAATATATGGGCAACCCTTTCTATGGTGAAAATCGTTCAAGTTTCATTCGTGGAACGATTTGATTTTGTTTTCGTTTCGATGTGGTGTTTAGTGATTTTGCCAAATATTGCACTGGCGATCTGGTGTTCGAGCCGGGTGGCCAAACTGATGTTGAACATCCGCCAACATATCACACTGATCATTTTATTAGCGATCACGTTGGCTGCTTGTTATTACTTAGACACTCGTTTGAAGATCAACATGCTCAATAACTATACGAACAAGATCGGTTTTTATTTAGCCATCAGTTATATTCCACTTTTATTTATCATGACTTTTATTAAGAAACATATTAAGAAAAATAATAAAGAACAGACATCATCTACTACATGATGCACCACAATTAAAAAAAACTGACTGTTAGGCTTCCTCAATCTGTTGCACATAGGAAAGAGGGAAGTTAGCAGTCAGTTTTATTATTTTTACTTAGGCTTGAAGAAGCATAGTTAATCGCGTCTTGTGTTTTTCGCGCTGTGAATCATCTGATGTATTATGCCAATTTTGAAGAGTTTCGTTGATCAATTGCGTGACCATATGCTTTGTCCAGACTACATATGCGCCATACGTATCACCTTTAAAAAAGGAAGAAAGCATATTATTATCAGGACCGAAGAAGAAACCGAGCTGATCATGAATGAGCGTTGCCTCATTCATCGAAAAAGGCATAATTTTATCTGAAAGAGTAAATTGATATGAATTATTTTCTTTTTTAATAAATGCGATCGCGTACACCTGTCCTTCAGGAAGAAATCCTTTTGTAGTAGGCAAGAGCAGTAACGGGTTATGTCCTTTGTCATAAGCGATAAAAAAGTCATTCACATCTTCCTCGAACTGTGGTGTGCGTGACATTGAAGCAAGTGCAATTTCTTTTTGTACGTTTAACATGTAACAACCCTCATTCCGTTATATTTCTTACTATCATTCTTACCGCTAGTTTGATAGATTATACGTGTCATTTTCTTTACTATACTGCTGTGATAAGTTGTTGAAAGGGAATTGACGGACAAATTGTAAACGCATACACTAGAAGTAGTTATTAGCCGTTAGAGAAAGAGTGATTCATGCAATGGCATTATCAAATGAACGTTTGATCGGAAAGATGGCCATGTTAGGGGTATTAGATGAAAGTTATCTGCCTGAGATCGAGAAATTGGGCTGGAAGTATTGCGTAGGCAAAGCCGGTTCAATGGATTCACAAAAGGTAGTAGCTGCCATTGAAACAGCGGCCAAAAGTGAAAATATAATTCAAACTGGGATTTATCGTGAAACACATTCTTTATATCATGCCATCATGGAAGCTTTTCATGGGGTGACAAGAGGACAGGTTCAGCTTGGAACCGTTCTTAGAACTGTAGGTTTGCGTTTCATCGTCGTTCGCGGTAATCCATATGAGAAAAAAGAAGAAGGTGACTGGATAGCAGTCGCTCTCTACGGAACGATCGGAGCTCCTGTAAAAGGATTAGAGCATGAAGCGATTGGTCTAGGAATCAATCATATTTAAATAGTGCCCATAGTAACTAGTGATGAGGGGGCGTATTCGAAAGAGTTTTCTTTCGGGTGCGCTCTTTTTGTTTTTTATCTATACATTTTGAGGTTTCTTTTAATAGCTTCTTTGGAAAGTTGATTGGAGTGAAAGGTGCGAGACTCCTGCGGGATGAGTGGGACAGGCGAGACTCTTAACAGCGCAGAGCGCTAAGAGGCTCACCGCACACCCCGCTGAAAGCGAGTTCCTGTAACGGAAATCAACTACTTCGAAGAAAGAACAGAACCTTAGTAAAAGAGGGATGAAGATGATTACATTAACAGGTAATACACTTTCGATGGAAGAGATCAAGCGGATTCTGCATGAGAATGAACCCATTGAAGCTTGCCCGGTCAGTATGAAGAAAGTGGCTGACAGCCGGAAAGCGGTTGAAGCGATTGTGGCTGAAGGTAAAGTGGTGTACGGAATCACGACTGGCTTCGGAAAGTTTAGCGATGTTTTTATTTCTAGAGATGATGTGGAGACATTGCAGATCAATCTGATCCGCAGCCATGCGTGTGGAATCGGAGAACCGTTTCCTGAGACGATCAGTCGTCTTATGCTTATTTTAAGAGCAAATGCTCTTCTGAAAGGCTTTTCGGGTATCAGGCCAATCGTAATCGAAAGGTTGCTAGAATTAGTCGAGAAGAATGTTCATCCTGTTGTTCCGCAACAAGGATCACTTGGAGCGAGTGGAGATCTTGCACCGCTTTCTCACTTAGCCCTTGTGTTAGTAGGTGAGGGAGAAGCGTACTACAAAGGAGAACGTATTTCTGGTCAGGATGCTTTAAAGAGAGCGGGAATTGAACCTGTCGTCTTAACAGCGAAAGAAGGGCTTGCCTTGATCAATGGAACGCAAGCAATGACAGCACAAGGTATTGCTGCCTATATAGAAGCGGAACGCATCGGACTCATGGCAGATGCGATTGCAGCGCTTACCACAGAAAGTTTACGAGGCATAACAGATGCGTTTGATGAAGATGTTCATCTTGCTCGAGGTTATCAAGAGCAGGTAGATGTTGCAAAGCGTTTAAGAGAATATTTAGAAGGCAGCCAGCTGACAACGAAACAAGGAGAGATCAGGGTACAAGATGCATATTCGTTAAGATGCATCCCTCAAGTACATGGGGCCTCGTGGCAGGTTCTTGGTTATGTAAAAGAAAAGCTTGAGATCGAGATGAATGCTGCAACGGATAACCCACTGATCTTTGATGACGGAAACAAAATCATATCAGGTGGGAATTTTCATGGTCAGCCTATCGCTTTTGCAATGGACTTTCTGAAGCTCGCCGCAGCAGAATGGGCGAACATTTCAGAGCGACGGATCGAACGGATGGTCAATCCTCAGTTGAGTGACTTACCTGGTTTCTTAAGTCCGAATCCAGGGCTTGAGTCAGGTGCGATGATCATGCAATATGCTGCTGCATCGCTCGTTTCAGAAAATAAAACATTGGCGCACCCTGCAAGTGTCGATTCGATTCCTTCATCAGCCAATCAAGAAGATCATGTGAGTATGGGTACGATCGCTTCTAGACATGCGGCTCAGATCATTGCCAATGCAAGACGAGTGCTGGCTGTTGAATTAATCTGTGCGATGCAGGCTGCAGATTTCCGAGGACCTGAAAAGCTCGCACCTAAAACAAAGAAAGTATATGAACAAGGAAGAATCGTTTGTCCGACGATACAGTGTGACCGTATGTTCCACAAAGATATGGAAGCTGTTGCTTCATGGATCCTTGATACATCGTGGAATGACATCTTAATCGGATCTAAAATTCAAAAGTTAGCACATTAAAAGGAGGTATTTTTACATGTCAAACGTAAAACATTCTATATCAGCTGCAAGAGGTACGAAACTATCTGCAAAAGGATGGGTGCAAGAAGCGGCAATTCGAATGCTTATGAACAATTTAGATGGTGAAGTAGCAGAAAATCCTGATGAGCTTGTCGTATATGGAGGAATTGGTAAAGCTGCCCGCAACTGGGACTCTTATCATAAGATCATAGAAACATTAGAGCGTTTAGAGAATGATGAAACCCTTCTCGTACAATCTGGAAAGCCGGTCGCCGTATTTAAATCGCATACTGATGCTCCGCGTGTTTTACTCGCCAACTCCAATCTTGTCCCTGCATGGGCAAATTGGGAGACATTCCGTGATCTTGAAAAAAGAGGTCTGATGATGTACGGCCAAATGACTGCAGGAAGCTGGATCTATATTGGCACACAAGGCATCCTGCAAGGGACGTATGAAACATTTGCCGAAGCGGCTCGCAAACATTTTAACGGATCACTAAAAGGAACGATCACGCTAACAGCAGGTCTCGGAGGTATGGGAGGCGCACAACCTCTAGCAGTAACAATGAACGATGGCGTTGTGATCGCAATCGATGTAGACGAAACAAGGATTCAACGTCGTTTGGATACGAGATACCTAGATAAAATGACAAAGAGTTTAGATGAAGCATTAAGCATGGCGAAAGAATATGCGGCAAAAGGTGAGCCCTTATCGATTGGTCTTCTAGGGAACGCTGCTGAACTTTTACCAAAGATGATCGAGATGGGAGAGATTCCTGATCTTGTTACGGATCAGACTTCTGCGCATGACCCGTTGCATGGTTACTTACCAGTAGGTTTTTCTATGGAAGAAGGAGCAGAACTTCGTAAACGTCATCCGGAACAATATATCGAAAAATCAAAGCAATCGATGGCGGTTCACGTTCAGGCTATGCTTGAGATGCAGAAGAAAGGTTCTGTCGTATTCGATTATGGGAATAACATCAGACAAGTAGCACTTGACGAAGGAGTAAAAAACGCATTCGATTTCCCTGGATTCGTACCAGCTTTTATACGCCCATTGTTCTGTGAAGGGAAAGGACCTTTTAGATGGGTTGCGTTATCGGGCGATCCAGAAGATATCAGAAAAACGGATGAAGTAATTTTACGAGAGTTTAGTGATAACGAGCACCTCTGCAAATGGATCAAGATGGCTCAGGAAAAAGTACAGTTTCAAGGCCTTCCTTCCCGTATCTGTTGGTTAGGATATGGTGAACGTGCGAAGTTTGGAAAAATCATCAACGAAATGGTAGCTAGCGGAGAATTGTCAGCACCAATCGTAATCGGGCGTGATCACTTGGATTGCGGTTCAGTTGCTTCGCCTAATCGTGAAACAGAAGGAATGAAGGATGGCAGTGATGCCGTTTCGGACTGGCCGATTTTAAACGCGATGATCAATGCGGTAAACGGAGCGAGCTGGGTCTCTGTTCACCATGGTGGCGGTGTTGGGATGGGGTATTCTCTTCATGCCGGAATGGTCGTTGTAGCAGATGGAACAGAAGAAGCAGCTCGTCGTTTAGAGCGTGTATTAACAAGTGATCCTGGAATGGGAATCGTTAGACATGCTGATGCAGGTTATGACCTTGCGATTGAGACGGCAAAAGAAAAAGGCGTAGATCTGCCAATGATCGAGAAATAAAAAAGGAGTGTGACGAATGCTAGATACATTGATTTTTGCTGGACAGGTGATTGTTCCAAAAAGTAATGGAGCGGCGCTTCGAGGTACACAGATGAACGAACTCTCCATCATTGATAACGGAGCTGTTGGGATAAAAGATGGTGTAATCGCGTTTATAGGAACTGCGGAAGAAGCATCTCAGTTACAGGCAAAAGAAACGATTGAGGCAACAGGCAAACTTTTATCACCAGGCTTAGTGGACCCTCACACACACCTCGTGTTTGGGGGATCGCGTGAGCATGAACTCGCTTTGAAACAACAAGGAGTTCCTTATCTAGAAATTTTGGCTCAAGGCGGGGGAATTCATTCGACCGTTAAAGCTACGCGTGAAACATCAGAAGAAGATCTCTATGAAAAAGGAATGTTCCATTTAAACAGATGTTTAACATATGGCGTTACGACGATGGAAGCAAAGAGTGGATACGGACTGGATAAAGAGACCGAATTAAAGCAGTTGAGAGTAGCAAAAAAGCTGAATGAAACTCACCCGATCGACCTTGTTTCAACCTTTTTGGGAGCTCATGCGATTCCTGAAAATTATAAAGGAAGACCAGATGCCTTTTTAGAAGAGATGCTTTCTTTGTTGAGTGTAATCTCAAAAGAGGGTCTTGCAGAGTTTGTAGATATTTTCTGTGAAACAGGTGTCTTTACAGTAGAACAGTCTAAAGTCTTTCTTCAAAAAGCAAAAACAGCAGGATTTGGTGTAAAGATTCATGCGGATGAAATTGATCCTCTTGGCGGGACGGAGATGGCTTGTGAGATCGGGGCTGTATCTGCCGATCACTTAGTTGGAGCAAGTGAGGAAGGGGTTCGTATGCTCGGTGAGTCAGATACGATCGCAGTCCTTCTTCCAGGCACTACGTTTTATTTAGGGAAAGATCATTTCGCTCCAGCACGGGGCATGATCTCAAGTGGGGCAGCTGTAGCACTGTCGACTGATTTTAATCCTGGAAGTTCACCGACAGAAAATTTACAGTTCATTATGAGTTTAGCTGCATTAAAGCTGAAGATGACGCCAGAAGAAATTTGGAACGCTGTAACGGTCAATGCAGCTTTCGCTATTGGACGCGGAGATGTTGCAGGTAGTCTAGAAATAGGAAGAAAAGCAGATCTAGTTCTGTGGGATGTACCAAACTACAAGTATATTCCTTACCACTACGGTGTTAACCACGTAAATAAAGTATGGAAGAACGGTAAGTTAGTTGTTGGAAAGGGAGATATTCATGCAAACTATACCCTTTCTACGTAAATCGGATGAGGCACCCTTTACTGACCGCGGCATTAAAAAGGCAGGTCAGCTATTAAAGCCTTGGTCAGGAGATCAAGTGAGGGGAGTGGCAGTAGCGGGAGCTCCTCTCTCTAAGACTTCTATTTCACATTCAGGTGCACATCTCACACCACAGACCATTCGTGCGATGATGCATTCGTTTTCCACATATAGCATTGAAGAAGAAAATGATCTTTGGGATCAGAGCATTACCGATTTTGGAGATATTGAGATGCATGTAACAGATCTCTTTACGTCACAATCCCGTATCCATTCGGTCTTAAAAGATATCGGAGCTCAGCATAGAGATGCATGTGTGATAACTCTGGGTGGTGATCATTCTGTTTCTGCAGGAGCGATCAAAGCTTTCCAAGAAACGAGGGGACGAGTTGGCATCATACAGTTTGATGCACATTTTGATCTCCGTAACACGGAGGACGGTGGTCCATCAAATGGTACGCCGTTTCGCCAACTTATTGAAAATGGTGTGATTACAGGCGACCAACTTGTTCAGATCGGTATTCGAGATTTCTCAAACGGGAAACTCTATCATGATTATGCGAAGGATCATGGTGTTACCGTGCATACGATGGGTGATGTTAAAAGAAGTGGCTTGCTTTCTTTATTGCAAAAATCAGTTGACCAGTTAAAACAGACAACAGATAACATATATATTTCTCTTGATATGGATGTTTTGGATCAGGCTTTTGCACCAGGATGTCCTGCAATCGGGCCAGGTGGATTAGACAGCGACTCGTTAATTGAAGGTATACAATATCTTGCACAAGAACCATCTGTTAAAGGAATGGACATCGTAGAGATTGATCCAACCTTAGATTTCCGCAATATGACGAGCCGATTAGCGGCCTACATCATCATACAATTCACACTTTTTTATACAAAAAGAAAAGGAGGAATAAAGGATGAGTGAATTTGGAAGGTTTATAGAAATGTCCAGAAACCAAAAAGGATTGAGTAAATCAGAGCTTGCTCGAAGATTAAGTATTACTCCTCAATACATGGCTGATATTGAAAAGGGAAGGATGATTCCTTCTGAAGAAAAGATAGAAAAGCTTGTAACGACATTGGAGTTAGACGAAAAAGAAGCGTTTAAACTCGCTGACAAACTTCCGTTACGTGTGTTAGCAGAAGCAAAACAACATTACTATAAGCAGGGGTCTTAGAATTTATTTTAATAGCACTCTTTCTATTTATTATATTCTTATCGGAACGAAAAAACACCGCTAGCCATTTCGGCTTAGCGGTGTTTTCTTTATGAAAACTAGCTCTCTCTAGGCTGAGAGGGCTTTGGTTTTAACATTTTTTTAAGCTTAGACCAACGTAGCTCTATAAACGGCTGTGTTAGTGCGATAACGGGTTTGCTAGCTAGAAATAAAGTTACGATAACAGCTAAGAACAGAAGCATAAAGTATGCGCCGTTTTCCTCAATAGATGCAAATAAATCTGTTGTAAACAAGTATTTCAACACAAATCCATGCAGCAGATAGATATATAATGTGCGTTCACCGAATTCAGTGAAGAACATTCTTCTGCGGGGCAGAAGTGCTAAAAAGCTGAAGGTCGCCGCAAACATGACGCCGTACATAGCAAGTCTGACAATCCCCCCATACCAATCGTTGTATCCAAGGATTTCCGAGTAAGAAGATGACGAGAGGAGCCATTCTTTTGTTCCGTTAGGAAAAATAAAATGATACGTAACAAATAGTACGACTAAAAAAGCAGCTGAGACGATTTTGGCTCTCGGACGTAAAATCTTTTTGAAGTCTCTCTTTTCAAGCAGATGTCCAAGCAAGAAAACAGGGAAGAAGACAAATGTTCGAAGGAGACTTAAAAATGTACCAATATCATGAATGTAGCCTACTGCAACTCCTATACCTATGGCAAGTACGAGCGGATATTTCATTTTCACAAAGACTTTTAAAAGTATGTTCCAGAAAACTAGACTTAATAAGAACCAGAGCGTCCAATGTGGAGAAAAGAAGTCTAGCTTAACTTCACTTTTACCGTACAAATCATAATAGAAAAAGCTGTAGATTAGTTGAAATACCAAATAAGGAATCAAAACCTTTTTAAAGATTTTTGGAAGATAACCGTCACGCCAAACACCTTTTGTAAAGAATCCCGCTATCAAAATAAACGCAGGCATATGAAAGGTATATATAAAGTTGTAGATCGTGTAAAGCCACTCGTTTTGACTTTTTATCGGGGAAATAAAGTGCCCGAACACGACAAGGAAAATTAGAATAAACTTTGCGTTGTCAAAATAATAATCGCGTTCTTTTATAGCAGTACTCATCGATATTCCTCCAATAATTATTCACCTTATAAAGTATTCGTATGAATTTCTCATTTTTTTTACTTATTCTTTATAATTCCCAACATTGCAGGTGTTTCTAACCTATAAATAGAAAAAAACGTGTTTCCTATTACAGGAAACACGTTTTTATTAGAAATCGATCTTTATTTTGATAAACCCTGCACTTCTTAATGCTTCATAAATGATGACGATAGCGGGACCGACAATCAATCCAATAAAGCCAAGAAGCTGGAATCCGATATATAAGGATACGAGAGCTGCTAGAGCAGATATACCAAGACTTGAACCAAGTATTTTTGGTTCGATGATTCTTCGAACAATCGTAATTACTCCGAACATGATCAGAAGTCCGAATGCAAGATGGTCATTATTGTTGATAAAGAATGAATAAGCGGCCCATGGGACAAGGAATGAACCTGTTCCGAGGATTGGAAGTATATCAACAATAACAATTAAAAGAGCGAGAATCACAGCATACTCGACATCTAAAATCATAAGTCCGATCAAAGCCAATGCATATGTAACAAAACTTAAGATGATCTGAGCACGAAAGAATCCTACCGTTGCTCTAGATAATTGACTAAAGACCAGTTCAACTTTTTCACGGGCTGCCGTTGTAAACAGGTTAAGAAACTCAGCATACAAACGCGGAAGATCCAACGAAAACAAGAAAACGGCTACTACATAGATAATAAAGTAGATCAGCAATCCAGGTATGGCTGTGATCAGCCCTAAGATACCAGATGTTAAGTTCTTTGCTGTTTCAACGCCATAATCCTTTAAACCTACTAATCCCTCTTCAAGTGTTCTTACCACTTCAGGAGGTAAGCTAGCATAAAAGTTTTCCATTTCATAAAATGTATTCTCTGCCACTTCGAACAGATGAACGGAATAAGATGGTAGAACAGTGATAAACTCGATGACCTGAATAACGAGCGTTGTCGTAAGCCAGTAAGAGAAAATACCAAGTCCCGCAAGATACAAGATAAAAGTAGCAGTGACGGCCAATAATCGTCTGCCTTTAAATAGTCTAATAAACAATTTCACTACTGGTTCTAGCATTATAGCAGTTAGCAATGCGAGAAGGAGAGGTATACTGTAAAAGACAAAGATGACGATTCCGGCAAGCAAAATGAGTAATAAGATTAAGTTTTTTACAGTCATTTTCCAGCCCCGATCTCCGTAATTTTAGCCGGTCAGCAAATTTTTCGTTACTATCCATTATGACCGGAAAAAAAGATGTTAATTCTTCATATATACACAATGATGTTACGATAATGTGAAAATGTCAATCACAGAAACTGAAGTTTTCAAAAATCTTCTTATTTTCTTAATTCCCTCTTTAATGCAAGTATCGCATTCAACTGTCCACCCGTGATTAAGATCATGGCAGAGAGGTAAAACCACACCATTAATGTTAATAATGCGCCTAAATTTCCGTATATCTGACCGTAGTCAAAAATAAGTACATAGGAAGAAAATAAGTAAGAAAATAGATGCCAGCCTGCAGTTGAAAAAATAGCTCCAGGCCAAACGTTTCTGAACGTTAATCTTACATTTGGCGCAAAACGATAGAGTGCTGAGAAAATGGAGAGGAGCACAGAGAAACCTATAAGGTAGCGTGCTGTTTCCCAAATGTGCCAGACGGGATGAGAAAATCCTGTGCGTTCAAATATGTAAATCCCAATGTTTCGACCAAAGACCGGCAGTAAAAGGGCAGTAATAACTGCGATCACAAGGCCGAATGTAAGAAACATGCCTAATATGAGTTCTTTAATAAAAGGTCGGCTCTCTTCAACTTGGTAGGCTTGGTTGAAGACACGGATGATTGCGTGCGTTCCGATTGTTGCTAACCATATCATAATGATTAATGAAACAGATAATACATCTCCTCTATGCTCGTCCAATACAGCGACTAGATTATACTCTAGTAAAGCATATGCTTCTTCTGGTGCAATAGACTGAAAAAGTGATAGTACATAAGAAGAAGATATAGGCAGGAAGCTGAGTATAGTAAAAATGAGAAAAACAAAAGGAAAAAGAGAAACTAGAAAGTAATAAGCAAGCTGTGCAGAAAGATCGAATACTTTATCTTGAAAGAAACGGTGAAACCACTGTTTCATAAACCAATGCACGAGGACACCCCCAATAAATGGATCTTATCAATCTATCCTGCATTATTCCCTTAATAAAAAAAAAGAACGCTTTTTTTGAAACAAAACGTTCACTCAATCGTATCAGTGATGTGAAGTTACAGTCTAATTGCTGTTAAAACATACTACCTGAGTCTTTGTGAGCAACGATGGCAACTACAAACAACAATTAAAGGAGAGGTTACTGGTGTAGGTTGAGGCTGAATAAAAGGAAAACAGCAAGGATGAATGTCTCGACAAAATAATGGAACGCCACAAAAGTTTACACAGGATTGGCATCTAGGCTTACATCTGCAAGAACATGAACGCATAAAAAACACCCCCTTTGCTATTATTATATGTAGAAGTGGATAAGCCTGGCAGGGCATAAAGTGTGCGTAATTACTCATTTTTTTATTTTTCTTTAATGAAATTATTATTCTGCTTTCATTGACTATATGGATATGATTAAACAGATGTTTAACAGAGAGGATTTTTTGAATGGATTTTTTAACACCCGATTTTTGGTCGGCCTTATTGGCGATTGTTGTTATCGACTTAGTATTAGCTGGTGATAACGCAATTGTAATCGGCTTGGCAGCTAGAAACTTGCCGAAGGAAAATCAGAAGAAAGTAATCATCTGGGGAACAGTAGGGGCAATTGTAATCCGTGCAGCTGCAACACTTGCAGTTGTATGGCTCCTGAAGATTCCAGGCTTGCTGCTTGCAGGTGGGCTAATTCTTGTCGTTATCGCTTATAAGTTGATGATCGAAGAGAAAGATCATGATATTGAAGCACAAAACAATGTTTGGGCAGCGATTAGAACTATCATTATTGCAGACGCGGTAATGGGTCTTGATAACGTTCTTGCCGTCGCAGGTGCTGCGCATGGTGATTTCTTACTGGTGGTAATCGGTTTACTGATTTCAGTGCCGATTGTTGTTTGGGGAAGCACATTGTTCCTAAAGGTCATTGATAAATACCCGTTCATCACTACAATTGGAGCAGGTGTCCTTGCATGGACGGCTTCTAAGATGATCGTTGGAGAAAAATTCATGGCTCCTTATTTCGAGAATGGATTTGTCAAATATGGCTTTGAAGTTCTTGTTGTTCTTCTTGTTCTAGGATTAGGAACACTTAAGAAAAGAAAAATAGCTGAAGACAGAGCATCTGAAAAGAACCTCGTTAGAAAAGAAGCTTAAGAAAACCGCCTCGTGCGGTTTTTTTGTACTTGTATTTGTAAAACTCTGTCTGGATTTAGGTGAAAAGTACTTATTTTTAAAGTTTTTAAGTTAAAAATGATTCTTTTGTACCTGTTTAGACCTATTTCTTAAATCATTTATAACTAGATGTCGATATGTAGGTAAGGGGTTTTAGATGATAAATGGGGGTTAAGCAGATGTTTAAAAGAATTCAAACGAAGATCATGCTTTCTGTAAGTATTCTAGTTGCCATTACACTTTTGTCTGTATCGCTATTTTCTTATTTTCAAACAAAACAACAACTTGAAAGTAACAGCAACGAACAAGCAACAAGTCTTTCAAGCGAAGTTAAAGCCTCAACAGAGCTGTATCTGAAATCTTATGGAAATACGATCGATCGATACAGCCAGGATAGCAGACTTATCAATTATTTAAAAACATTAAAAACGGATGAAGCCAAAGGTCTAAATGCAGCTTGGCCGGTTGTAGATCAGGACTTCAAGCACTTTTTGGAACTTAATAAAAACGTTGCGGTCTTATACGTGGGTGCAGAAACCAAACAGTTCAAAACGACTCCAAAACTTGAGCTTCCAGAAGGGTTCGATCCTACTGAACGCCCATGGTATCAAACGGCCAAACAATCACCAGAAAAGACGATATGGACAGAACCATATGAAGATGCAAGTTCTGGTGAATATGTTGTAACGGTTACGAAACCGGTGTTAGATCCTGCAACAGATGAGGTTCTTGGTGTAGTTGGTCTTGATCTGAATCTTGCTGGACTAACGAGCATGATTAATAAAACTAAAGTCAGCTACAAAGGATATCCAGTGCTTCTTGATCCAAAAGGTATGGCACTCGTTCATCCGACACAACAAGGAAAAGATTTAAGTAAAGAGACTTTTATTAAAGAAATATATAAAAGTGATAAAGGAAATGTTTCCTATACCTATCAGAATAAAGACCGAGAGTTCTATTATACGACGATAGCCGACACGAACTGGAAGCTTGGATTTGTCTATGACCAGAAAGAACTACTAAAAGATGCTGAAGAGCTATTAAATATGATACTAATCTTTACGTCGGTCGCAGTCATCGTTGCATTAGGCGTAACCTATATATTGGCAAAAAGTATTTCAAATCCGATTACTAGATTACAGACACAAGTACAAAAAGTAGCAGAAGGCGATCTTACCGTCTCTGTTGAAGCGAAATCCAAAGACGAAGTGGGGACACTCACTCATCATTTTAACGCTATGGTCGAAAACATGAGGGGAATGATTACGTCGGTCAGCCATTCTGTTGTAACTGTTAATGAATCTACTTCTAACTTGAGTGCCGTGTCAGAAGAAACGATCGCAGCAAGTGAAGAGGTTTCTAGAGCTGTCAGAGAGATTGCTTCTGGTGCTACAACACAAGCTGAAGATGCCGATGAAACAAACCGTCGAACGATGGACTTATCTCTACAGATCGAAAAAGTAAACGAACAAGCAGAAGAGATGACTCGATTGTCTTTATTAGCTGAGGCTGCAAATAAAAAAGGAATCTCACAAATGGACGTCTTACGTGAAAAAACGGGAGAAAGCAACCAGGTTTTGAAAAACATCGAATCTGTCATTTCTGGACTTGCTGTTAAAGTAGAAGAGATTGAACAAGTGATTCAATCGATTACTGAAATCTCGAATCAGACCAATCTCCTCGCATTAAATGCAAGTATTGAAGCTGCTAGAGCGGGTGAGAGCGGGCGTGGTTTTGCGGTCGTTGCCGATGAGGTACGAAAATTAGCGGAACAATCTGCTATTGCTGCAGATAAAGTCCGTAAGACGATCTCCGGAATAGGAGAAGAGTCAGAGCGTGCTGTAAATGAGATGGCGTATACGAAAAGAATCGCTCACGATCAAAACATGACCGTAACAGATACAGAGTCTGCTTTTAAAGAAATCTCAGGTACGATGGCAGATATGGTGAAGTCCATCGAACAAATTACGAGTGAAGTAGAGATGATCAACAACTATAAAGAGGAAGTAGTAGCGTCTATTCAAAGTATCGCAGCCGTAGCCGAACAATCTGCAGCGGCAAGTGAAGAAGTGAGTGCGTCTTCTGAAGAGCAAGTTCGGGCACTATCCACGGTTTCTCAGTCAGCCGAAGAATTGAACGATGCTTCACAAGCTTTGACTGAAATGATCAAACACTTCAAAATCTAGTAAATGTAGCAATTGGACAGATAATGGTGTCGAATGGCTAAATTATCTTCTCGATTGGACAGATTATCCTCTGAATCGGACAGATTAAGGAATCAATCCGACAGATTAACTACGAGAACGGACAGATTACCTTCAAAAAACTAGAAACGAGTCACATAAAAAAGGAAACCGACTTCGGTTTCCTTTCTTTTTTTCTATTTTAATAGATATCTCGCTTAGAGAACGTAACGAAAGCGATGATGAACCCAGCAATTCCCCAGACGGCTAATACGCTCATCGAGAAACCTAACGACATCCCCTCGATTGGAGTTGCCATTCCACTCACATAGTTCGTAAGGTTCAGGTTTACCATAAAGAAATATTTCGCGCTTTCCCAAGAAGATACCATGTTTGCTAGAATGGCTCCAGCAATGAGTGAAGCGAGCATGATTCCCATAACGGCAGCAGTACTTCTTAACAATACGGACAGCATGAAGGTGAGTGTTCCGACAATCATACAAACATACCATACCAGACCAAACTCCATCAGAATGTATTGCCATTGTGGGACGATGTGTACATTTTCAGTTAAAAGTTCATCTCCAGAAACCGTAAATCCTGTTAAAAGAGGCATGTTCCATCCCCCATATCCGAAAACGACGCCAGATATGCCATACGATAGAACGGCTACGGATAAAACGATGAATGAAATCGAGAGCAGCATCGCTAAATATTTGCTAAGCAGAATGCGCCATCGTTTAACAGGACGAGTGAGCAAGAGCTTTATCGTTCCTCCGCTTGACTCAGAGGATACGAGGTCTGCCACGATGACCATGACGAGTAACGGGAGAAGTAGATCGATCGAGTTCTCAACGAATATACGCATAAACGTAGGTGCACCTGGAGCACGTGGGTCGATATCGTTCTCTAAATAATATTGTTGCTGAGAAAGTCTAATTTTTAGAAACTTACGCCATTCATCTTGAATACGGCTCGAGCTTAATCGGTTTTGTGTGTCAGTGATCTCTTGCTGCAGCGTGGTACGCCAATCTTGATTCCCCATCTTCTCACGTTGATCTTGAATCTCTTTAAACTGAGCATATGTAAAAAGAGGAACAAGGAACGCGATGATCAAGATGATGACATACAAGCGTTTTTTTCTAAGAAGCTTTAACATTTCATTCCGGACAAGATTAATCAATGCTTTCGCCTCCTGTTACTTCTAAGAACAGATCTTCTAAAGAAGGAAGCTGAGTTCTCATTTCTTTTACCTTCACACCAGCATTTACGAGTTTCTCGTTCCAATCTGGCAGCAGTGGCTCATTATATAACGTGATCAACGTATCATCTGGGCCTTCCGTAACTTCTGTTTCTAGAGAAAGAATCTCTTTAGCGAGTGGAAGAGGTTCAGCGCGCCAGATCACACGTTCTTGCTCAGCTAATAAGTTATCAACAGAGTCTGTTCGTAATACCGCCCCTTTTGATATGATCGCAACTCGATCACACATCAGCTGAATTTCACTAAGCAAATGAGAAGATACAAGAACGCTTAAGTTTTCTTCTCTTGCTAATTGTCGTATAAATTCACGCATCTCACGAATACCAGCAGGGTCTAGACCATTTGTCGGCTCGTCCAAAATAAGAACTTTTGGTTTGCCTAAAAGAGCTTGAGCGATACCTAAACGCTGTCTCATACCGAGTGAATAGGTGCTTACACGATCGTGAATTCGATTTTGTAATCCGACCAGTTCGATGACTTCATTCAATCTTGTCTTTGGAATGGAAGAATCCATTTTTTGAAAGTGTACAAGATTTTCCCAGCCTGTTAAATACGGGTACAGTTCAGGGTTTTCAACAATACAGCCGAGATGTCTCATCGCTTCAGTAAATTCAGTTCTTACATTCTTACCGCCGATTTTAATCGTTCCAGAAGTGGGAGAGATCAAACCGACAATCATTCGAATCGTAGTCGTTTTCCCAGCACCGTTCGGCCCAAGAAAACCAAAGACTTCTCCTGGAACAAGTGTGAATGATACACCTTTTATGATCTGCTTGCCTTTAATTTTCTTCGTTAGATTCTCTACTTCTAATGCAGGTATTTGACTCATGATTCGTTCTCCTCCTGTTCAAATTTGATCAGTGAGGCTACTCGTTCAGCAATCAGCTTGTAACCTTCCGTGTTAGGATGAAATTGATCGGTATATAGATAGTTTTCTACTTGAAGCTGAAAGAGATCAAAGGTAGGTACATATACGATGTTATTGAAGCCAGCTGCAGTTTCAGCAGACTGAAAATTCCAGTCTCTAACGATTGATGAAGTCGTTTTTGAATCAGGCATGTTGCTAAAAGGGTTGTACAATCCGACATGATAGATGACTGCGTCAGGATTCAGTTCTCTAAGCTGAGTATAGATTTTCTTAACATTACTTAAATAGATCTGTTTTTTACCGTTAATCGCATTATTGTCTAAATTCTCAAGTGCTGCTCCTTGTTGAAAAAGATCATTACCGCCAATCGTCATGACAATAACATCAGCTTGTTTGGCTTGACGTTGGATCTCACTTTGTTGAAGCTGCTTCAGAAGACCTCTAGATGTTTCTCCCTTGATGGCGGTGTTTAGGAGATTAATATCTTGATCTGTTTTTTCTTTTAAGCGCTCAGTTAGATAGCCTGTATAACCTTTTCCATCTGCGTCGCCCGTTCCGCGAGTAAGAGAATCACCTAATGCAAAAATTGTAAGTGTGCCGTCTTGCTTTTCTGTTGAAGTTGATTCGGTTTTTTCTTTGAGCTGTGAAACTTTTTTATTAGCAGAAAATTGATCTTGTAACGTCCAGCCAAGACCAAACAGCCATAATATTGTAGCTGTAATAGAGACAATTGAAACGACCGTTAAGGTATATTTTTTCAAAACCGCTTTCATCCTTCCCAAATCCTTGATCTGTTCTTTATAGAATAGCAAATAATGACTCATATTCTAACTTTTTTGCCTATTTGCGGTAAAATAAACCAAAGGGAGTGGAATCATGGAAAAAAAATTTAAGTGGGGTTCTTTATGAATTGGAGACCAGTCGGAGATCAAGAACGAATTCAATCATTAGATATCATGCGTGGTATAGCCATTTTTGGCATCTTACTCGTAAATATGAAGTCCTTTTCAGGACCTGATTCACCCATCCGTTCTTTAAGTTATGAGTATTTTGACGAGCCGTATAATGTTTGGACAAATGTGCTGCTAGAGTTTTTTGTTCAAGGAAACTTTATTACGATGTTTTCCTTTTTATTCGGGTTCGGGATCGTATTGATGGCAGAAAGAGCGAAAGCCAAAAATATGAGGTTTGTTCCTGTTTTTCTAAGAAGACAGTTTGTTCTGCTTCTCTTTGGCATTCTGCATGTCCTGTTTTTTTGGTACGGTGACATTTTGATCATGTACGCGATAGTAGGTTTGTTCATGCTGATCTTCTATCGCTTAAATAAGAAAGTATTAATCATAACTGGTTTCGTATTAATAACATTGTACAGCCTATTTATGACTACCTTAACATATGATTATTGGACTAGTGGCGCAGCTCTATCGTATCAAAGCGCTCAAAATGAGTTCAATGAACAAGAAATCTTTCAATCCATTGAAGTATATAGCGAAGGTACATACTTCGAGATCATGAAGGAAAGAATTCGTGAATGGGGAGATTTGAACCGGTACGTTCTCTTTTTTATAGCTGGACTTTTGCCGATGTTTTTATTCGGTGCTTATGCAGCGAAGAAAAGAACGTTCACGAACAAAGAATTATGGAAGATTTGGCTGTTAACATTGATCCTAGGTCCAGGCAGTAAAATATTTGCTGTGATTTTTTTTCCTTCAAAAGGGGAAGATTGGCGTTATGAAACTGCGATGTCATGGGGGTATGAGTTTGGAGGTGCGATGATGAGTATCTTCTACATCTCTAGCATCGTTCTTCTTTATCGAAGCGGAAGATGTAAACGTTTGTTTAACTATTTTCAATTTACAGGGCGAATGGCTTTTACCAATTATTTAACTCAATCCATTATTGCGACAACGTTCTTCTATAGTTATGGATTAGGTCTGTACGGTGAATTTGGACCATTTGTTGGTGTTATATTCGCTTGCATTATTTTTGCTATCCAAGTTCTTTTTTCAAAGTGGTGGATAGAGAGGTATTACATGGGTCCGCTTGAATGGGTGTGGCGTTCGCTGACATATGGAAGAAAACAACGATTAAAAAGACATGAAATAAGCAATGTTTAAAGAAGCTGAGATATTTAGCTTCTTTTTGTTTTGCACAATTCCAAAATTTTCGGTACACTCTAAGTAACATATATGAGCATATGTTCATATAATAAACAAAGCCGAAATATAGGGGGCTGTTTTCATGACTGATCAACAAAACAAATATGAACATCTTGATGAGGAAACACTATTTATCGTATCTCAAACATTTAAAGCACTTTCGGACCCAACCCGAATTCGAATATTGCACCTTTTAGGGGAGAAAGAATGCAACGTTTCTGAAATTGCAGAAGAACTGTCACTTATGCAGTCAACCGTATCCCATCAATTACGCTTTTTAAAAAATTTAAGGCTCGTAAAATTCAGACGTGCAGGAACAACACTATTTTACTCAGTAGATGATGAACATGTGATGACCCTTCTGCATCAATCTATACATCATGCCAGACACGACTAACGAAAGGAGGGACCATTAATGAAAGAGCATAAGATCACCGGACTATCTTGTGGCCATTGTGCATTAAAGCTGGAAGAACAGATTCAACAGCTTCCTGGTGGAGAACGAGCAAAAGTTCAATTTAACTCAAGTAAAATTGTATTAGATGAAAACATGGACATGGACAGCGTACGTTCTATTCTTTCGTCGGAGAATGTACGTCTTGAATCAGACGGAGAGCCTAAGGGTCCAAACTGGCTAATGATCGGGTTGTATGTGTCCGTTGCTTCTTTTATTGCAGCACTTATAACAGAACATATGTTGAACACTACGTATGTCTCCATAGTATTTTATGCTGTTGCGACGATAGCTTCTGGTTATTCGACGTTTTTAAAAGGTCTTCGAAATCTGACGAAGTTAAAATTTGATATTAACACTTTAATGACAGTAGCATTAGTTGGTGCAGTTGCCATCGGAGAGTGGAAAGAAGCTGCTCTTGTGGCTATCCTTTTTGGTATTAATGAACTGCTTGAATCTTACGGAATGGAAAAAGCACGGCGCTCGATGGAATCCCTTTTAAAGGTAGCACCGAAAGAAGCACTTTTATTAAGAGACGGGAAGACAGAAGTCATCTCTATTGAAGAACTAGAAGTGGATGATGTAGTACTTGTAAAAACAGGGCAAAAGATTCCATCAGACGGCGTTGTTCTCTATGGAAAAAGTTCTGTGAACGAAGCGGCGATTACGGGTGAATCACTTCCGGTGGAAAAAGAAGATGGAGAGACCGTATTTGGTGGCAGCATCAATAATGAAGGTGTACTTCATGTGAGAATAACGAAGACGTATAACCAATCAGCGCTTTCTAAAATACTTGCTCTTGTTCAGGAAGCACAAGAATCTAAAACACCAACAGAGCTTTTTATTAATCGATTTGCAAACTATTACACACCAATCATCATGGTTGTTTCAGCTCTAGTTATGTTAGTACCACCACTTTTATTAAATGAACCGTGGGGTGAATGGTTCTACCAAGGTCTTGCGGTATTGATCGTCGGTTGTCCTTGTGCACTCATTCTATCCTCGCCGATCGCGATACTTTCTGGGATTACAGTTAATGCAAGAAACGGAATCTTGATCAAAGGTGGAGCTTATCTCGAACAGCTTGGTAAGATAAATGTCATTGCTTTTGATAAAACAGGTACGCTTACACTAGGTGAACCGCACGTTGTGGCGGAGAAATCGTTTCATCCCGATTTTTATAAAGTAGCTTATGCGATTGAAAAGTCATCTTCTCATCCCCTTGCAAAAGCAGTCGTAGCAAAGTGTCGGGAAGTTGGTGCTGAAGAAGTAGAAGCGGATGAAATGACTACAGTTAGTGGTCAAGGAATTACAGCGGTAGTTGATCATAAAACGTATAGGCTAGGAAACGAAAAAATAATTGGCAGTACGCTAGCGAGTGAGGACGTAAAAAGTGTTATCGATTCATTTAAAGAAGAAGGTAATACGATCGTCCTTGTTGCAAGTGACACTGAAATTCTTGGTGTGTTTGCTATTGCTGATGAAATTAGAAAAGAAAGTCCTGACATTATCTCTCTGCTTCATGAAAAAGGAATAAATGAAACGGTCATGCTGACTGGTGATCACCCACTTGTTGCAGATAAAGTTGCTAAGAAAACGGGAGTGTCTTCTTTCTTCGGAGGGCTGCTGCCGGAAGATAAAGTAGAAAAGATTAGATCACTTAAGAAGCATGGAAAAGTAGCTATGATTGGTGATGGAATCAACGATGCTCCCGCACTAGCTACTGCTGACCTTGGTATAGCGATGGGAAAAGGAACAGACAGTGCGATCGAAACGGCAGATATTGTACTCATGCAAGATCATCTAGGAAAACTTCCAGATGCTGTACAGGTTTCAAGGAAAGTAAATACAATCATCAAGTGGAACATTGGATTATCACTTGGGTTAAAGCTTTTAGCTTTGCTGCTTACGATTCCGGGATGGCTCACACTTTGGATTGCAATCCTTTCTGATATGGGTGCTACAATTCTTGTAACATTAATCAGTCTTACTATCCTGCTTCACAATAGAAAATAGTGAACGTAAAAAGTCATGCAGCTGCATGGCTTTTTTAGTACCATAAAGGGGATGAGGTTAGGATTTTTTTTAGGAGGAACGCATGTCATGTCAGAAACCGTTATTCAATTTTTCCAAGAGTATAGCGAATGGGCGATTATAATTTCACTCGTACTCAATCTATTAATTGGAATTTTAGGTGTTGTTCCTACTGTTTTTATAACAGCTGCAAATATAATGTTTTTTGGGTTTTGGTACGGGACATTCATTTCATTTATCGGAGAAGCACTAGGCGCGATGGTTGCCTTTCTTCTATATAGGAAAGGATTTAAACAAGTTTCTAGAGAGAAGCTTAAAGGGTACCCCAGGGTGGTAAGGTTGTTAGAAGCAAGGGAGAAAGAAGCATTTCTCCTGATTCTTTCACTTCGATTGCTGCCGTTTGTACCTTCAGGATTTGTTACATTCGCAAGTGCGATTGGGGCTGTTTCAGCTTTGACTTTTGTTGTAGCGAGCTCTATCGGAAAGATACCAGCATTGGTACTTGAAGCATATTCAGTGTATAACGTAACGGAATGGAATACAGAAGGAAAGATCATTTTAGGAGTTGTAGCGTTGGTAGGGATCTACATTTTTGTAAAAGAAAGAAGAGATTAATCTAAACGTTTGATACTATAGGGGGGTATAGTATATACTAACTCTGTAAACATCCAAAACGAAGGGATGAACTCATATGGAACAAAAAACACATCGGTGTGAGAGTGATAAACAAGATTTAAACAACCGTTTAAAAAAGATTGAAGGCCAAGTTCGTGGTCTTCAAAAGATGATAGAAGATGATCGTTATTGCATAGATGTTCTTGTTCAGATTTCTGCTGTGACAGCAGGATTAAATAGAGTAGGATTTCAATTGATGGAAAGTCACACCCAGCATTGTGTGGCTGATGCGATAAAATTTGGTGATGGAGAAGACGCTATAGAAGAGTTAATGAGAGTCATTAAGCAATTCTCTAAATCATAAAAGAAGGTGAAGACCATGAGCCAAAAGAAAGTAAATCTAGGAATCACGGGCATGACATGCTCAGCTTGTTCAACTCGAATCGAAAAAGTGCTGAACAAAATGGACCATGTCGATGTTAACGTCAACTTAGCCATGGAAAAAGCCTCTGTATCATTTGATCCTCAGATGATCAGCCTTCAAGAGATCGAAGCAAAAATTGAAAAGCTAGGATTCGGAGTAGTTAAAGAGAAAGTAGATCTTGATATTTCGGGTATGACCTGTGCAGCATGCTCTACACGAATTGAAAAAAGCTTAAGCCGAATGGAAGGTATCTCTAGTGCTACCGTTAACTTAACGGGTGAAACGGGATCGATAGAATATAACCCGTCGATTGTTTCCGTAGATGAAGTGTTAAATAAGATACAAAAACTTGGATATCATGCGACTACCCAACAAGATCGCGTAACGAAAAAGACAAAGAAGGAAGAAGAGATCACGTTAAAGAAGAGAAAGTTAATTCTTTCTATCATCTTGTCGCTTCCACTTCTATATACGATGTTTGCTCATATGCCTTGGGATTTTGGTCTCTCAATGCCATCTGTTTTAATGAACCCTTGGTTCCAACTGCTTCTTGCTTCAATTGTCCAATTTTATATTGGAGGTACGTTTTATGTAGGTGCTTTTCGAGCACTACGTAATAAGAGTGCGAACATGGATGTTCTTGTTGCATTAGGAACGTCTGCAGCCTTTTTTTACAGCGTTGTTCAAGCCTTTAAAACGCTCGGTAACCCAGACTACATGCCACAACTGTATTTTGAAACGAGCGCTGTTCTAATCACGTTAATCTTAGTCGGTAAATATTTCGAGACTCTCGCAAAAGGTAGAACAACTGAGGCGATTTCTAAACTTTTGAATCTGCAAGCAAAAGAAGCTACTGTCATTCGAGATGGAAAGGAAGAGAGGGTTCCTTTAGATCAAGTGGTAGTAGGAGATATGCTGCTCATTAAGCCAGGCGAAAAAATACCGGTCGATGGCACCGTCCTCTCTGGTAATTCTTCCGTCGATGAAAGTATGATTACTGGTGAAGCGATACATGTTGAAAAAACAGAAGGTGAAACCGTTATAGGGGCTACAATCAACAAGAACGGCACACTCCGTATGGAGGCTAAAAAGGTAGGGAAAGAAACGGCTCTAGCGGGAATCATAAAGATTGTTGAAGAAGCTCAAGGATCAAAAGCACCTATTCAACGAATGGCGGATTATATCTCTGGTATTTTCGTGCCAATCGTTGTGGGTATTGCAATAATGGCCTTCACGGTTTGGTATTTCCTTGTTGATCCAGGAAATCTGCCTCAAGCACTTGAAGTCAGCATTGCCATTCTAGTGATTGCCTGCCCATGTGCACTTGGTCTTGCAACGCCAACATCCATTATGGTTGGAACAGGTAAAGGAGCAGAGCAGGGAATCTTGTTCAAAGGCGGGGAGTATCTAGAAGGTGCACAAAGAATTGATGCTGTACTACTAGATAAAACAGGAACGGTTACAAAAGGAAAACCAGAAGTGACAGATCTCACAGAGTTAAAAAAAGGTTTTGTATCTCACGTGATTTCAGCAGAGAAAAGTTCTGAACACCCTTTAGCGGAAGCCATCGTTGAGTACGGAGACAAACAGAATATTCCTCTCATTGAAACGGCGTCTTTTCATGCTATTCCGGGATATGGGATTGAAGCTAACGTGAGTGGAAAAACCATACTCGTCGGAACAAGAAAGCTCATGAAAGAAAAAGATGTAGAATACAAAGAGCACGAAGCACTTCTTGAGACATATGAGAACGAAGGAAAAACAGCTATGCTTGGAGCTGTAGATGGAGAACTCGTTCTAGTTATAGCTGTTGCTGATACGGTGAAAGAAACTTCAAAAGATGCGATTAACTCTTTAACAGAACAGGGTATTGATGTGTATATGATCACAGGTGATAACGAGAGAACGGCATTTGCGATCGCTCAAGAAGTGGGTATTAAAGAGATATTCGCTGAAGTGTTACCCGAAGATAAAGCACGTATCGTGAAAGAACTTCAAGATAAAGGGAAAACAGTTGCGATGGTAGGTGATGGGATCAATGATGCTCCAGCACTCGCGACTGCTAATATCGGAATGGCGATCGGTACAGGAACAGATGTCGCGATTGAAGCGGCTGATGTTACGCTTGTTGGCGGGGATCTGAATCATATTCCAAAAGCGATAGAGTTAAGCCGTAAGACAATGCGAAATATTAGGCAGAACTTATTTTGGGCATTGTTTTACAATACAGCAGGTATTCCAATCGCTGCATTCGGTCTCCTCGAACCATGGGTTGCCGGGGCTGCTATGGCTTTTAGCTCTGTATCTGTGGTTACTAACGCATTGCGTTTAAAACGATTAAACTTAAACAATATTTAGGAGGAAAAGATGATGGAAACAAAAACATTAAATGTAGAAGGCATGACATGTGGCCATTGCAAAGCGTCAGTAACGAATGCACTAAATGAACTAGATGGAGTGAAAAACGTAGTGGTTCACTTAGAAACTGGAAAAGTGGATGTAGAAGTAGATTCCTCGAAAGTGACAGATGCCGAAATGCGTGAAGCGATTGAAGATCAAGGATTTGACGTAAAGTAAATGTGAAAAAAGCCTCTCCAATCGGAGGGGCTTTTTTATTTAAGCATTATTAAAGGTTACCTTTAAGTGCTTTTGCTACTTTTGCCACGCGTTTGCCTAATCGTGAAGCCATTGTTTTTTCTGCATCTTGAGGTTGTTGACTGCCATCTGCTCCTGCAACCGTCGAAGCCGCATAAGGTGAACCTCCGATGCCTTCTGAGGTCATCTGTTCAGGGTTTTCTCCATAAGGAAGACCAACGTATATCATTCCAAAATGCATGAGTGGGACAAAAGAAGTAATAGCTGTTGATTCTTGTCCACCATGTATTGTATTTGAACTTGTGATCACGGCAGTGGCTTTGCCCTCTAGATCACCATTCGCCCAGAGCCCGCCTGCAGAATCGAGTAATTGTTTGATTTGTGCTGGCATCATGCCGTATCGTGTTGGAATTCCCCATACAATACCATCTGCCCATTTTAAATCGTCAAGTGTAACCTCAGGAATATCAGCCTGTGCTTCTTGTGCTTTTACATAAGCATCTTGCTGAGACATGTATTTTTTCGTAACTTCAAATTCAGGAACTTTTACCACTTTTACATCCGTGCCTTCAACTTGCTTTACACCTTCTGCTGCTGCTAGTGCCATCTCATGAATATGACCATAAGAGCTATAATATACAACCAAAATATTAGCCATTATATTACCTCCTTAATTAATGTGACTCTTGTACACTTCCCGTTTTTAACCATTTGAAATCATAAAAAAATCCGCCTGTGAGTTTCAGGCGGTCTGCTTTAATAATAAGGATAAGGATATGGATAGGGCGGGTAATAAGGATACGGGTAAGGCGGATAATAGGGGTATAAAGACAAAGCTGCAAGAGTGGCGAGCGGGAAAATCTGACGATAATATCGTCGGTAATACGGATTTCCATTCCATTGGCGCTGATTCTGCTGATTTGTTTGTTGTTGCTGCCCCTGTTGGCTCTGCTGTCCAGGTTCACTCGCCTGAGATGTTTGTTCTGTTTGAGGGGTTTGTTGCTGCGTTTCTTCTGCAGGCATCATATTTTGCGGCACCATCATATATACATTTTTTTTATCTAAATCAGTAATAATGCCTTCGACTTCTTGACCGTCACGCGTTTTGATCGTGACATGGTAATACATGTGAGACTTGCACATTTGGTGCATGTTATCTGCACGAACTTGGTCAACTGCATTCGTTTGTGCATCCCTCATCGTAATCACTCCTTCCCATGTTATTCATATTTGCCTTCAATCCTAGTTATGTCTGTACATGAAAATTGTTTTGTAAATGGTGTTTCTTAAGCTGCAAGAACAAAAAAAGAACCGCTTATATAAAAGCAGTTCTTCACCTTAACTTTTTTCTGTGCTTTGAAGTTTTGTTTTAAACATTCGTTTGAAAAAGCTGAATACTGTTTCAGCCTCAAGATAATAAAACAGTTTAAAAAGCAGGCTGCTAAGTAAAATACCAGCAACGACATCTAGTACAACATGTTGTTTAACGAAAAGTGTCGACAAGATGATACTGTAAGCAATGGTTGAGACAATGATATCTTTTCTTATCGTCCACATCTTACTATGGCGAATACCTAATATCATGAGATAACTACTCAAAACATGAATGCTTGGAAAACAGTTGAATGGTTGGTCAGCGCCATAAACATACTGAACCATCTTTGTGAGTATGCCACCTTCAACTAATTCGGGACGGGGAACCGTGGTTTGAAAAAAGAAATAAATCACATAACATACCAGCATTCCCACACAAAAACTTAATAAGGTCCGATAATAAATGGCTCTGTCATAAACACAAAAGTAAACAAACATTAGAAAAATAAAAGCATACCAAAGTACATAAGGTACTATAAAAATCTCTGCAAATGGGATTTGGTGATCCACTGCTGTAATAAGTTGCCTCGCCCCGCGTTCCCCATGATTTAATACTTGATAAATAATATTCAGTAAAGGGATAGAGAGGAGAAGACATAAAGCTAAAATATTCTCTTTTATAATACGCAATACGAACTACTCCTTTATCTATATCATCAGCTAACTAACATATTCCCGTTTTTAAAGGTTTTACACGTTTTTTAATACACCTTATTGAGGTTACCATATTATGGTTTATTTGTCATAGGTCATGAGACGTATTCTACTATAAATTTTATATCAATTTATCGTTATGTCTAGTCTTCCCAAGTAGGGTTACAATTTCTTTGCCACAATTTGCGTCAAGTAGTAAATGTACCCGTATATTATATATTCAGACGATTACTTTTTGACTTTTCTGATAAAAGGAATATAATGGAGGTACAACCGTAAGACCTAATGCATATTTAACCTCTTTGAAAGGGAGTGTTATGGATGTATGTAGGCAATACCATAAAAGTAGACCGTTATAATGGTGAGTATTTTATGATCAGCCAAAACTGGCTGATGGAAGTGGTCTGGAACAAATATAACATGCCATTGCACGAGTTTTTATTAGCGTATGACAAGTCAGACAGTGACTACATCATGTCACTCGCAGAACGGCAAAGGATTCAATATCAAATTGAACATGATGAAGACTACCTGTACATTGGGTAGTTTTTTTATTTTACGTATGTCAAAAGCCCCTCTTCCTACATACACTGTGTTTAGGATTCAGGGGGAGGGCACATATATGGCTAAAAAAAATGCAAAGAAGACAATAAAAAATAAATATGACAGTCAGGTTAACAAATACCAGCACACACAAAAGATGGTTACAAGTGAGACATGTATCGCCTGTAAGACTCAATGCGTAAGAGGATTAGCTTACATGGAAAGAATGTCACAGCCAGGTGCTATAGGCAAAGGAGTACCCTGCCATCTGACAAAAGGAAGAGGACATAAATAAGGGTAATTGTGTTCGCTGGCCTATTTAGGGGCCAGCTTTTTTTTGAAGGGTTTTTATAGGTAGAGAAGTGAAGAGAGGGTTTTGTGGGAATTTCTTGTGTACGACAATAACGGATTTCTGTTATTTAGGGATTTATGATCGATACCGAGGGTTTATGATCGATGTTGGGAATTTATGATCTATACGAAGGAATATGTGATTCATTCCCGAAAATTTCACCCAGCCCACAAACCATATATCAACAACCTCATCTACGACTCAAACACCGCCAAAGACGGAATCATCTGTCGTGTGGTACACTTTGTTTGGCTTATATTACCATAAAAAGGATGATACATATTTATGATCAAAGCAAATCGCTATTTTCATTTTTTATGGAGTGGACAGGCGCTCGGAAATTTAGGAGACATTCTATACATTATTTGTCTGATTACACTTGTATATAATGAAACGGGATCTGTCCTGCACATGGCTTTAATTCCATTTGCGAAGACGATGTCCTTGCTCGTCTCAGGTTTTATTGCACCTTTATTTATTGAAACGTACAAACGAACAAGTTTGCTGATCAATACGCTGCTCCTTAAGACAGGGTTATTATTCTGTTTATGTTTATTGAGTTTATATGGCATACATACTGGTATAACTTATGCTCTTTTATATGTTTTAATCGTCGTTGTTTCTCTACTCGAAGGAATAGGAAATCCTGCAAGAAGATCAATGATACCTGATCTCGTAGAAAGTTCTGAGCTTGTAAAAGCAAACAGTTTTATTAGTATTGCCAACCAGACCTCTATGCTTTTATCCTGGCCACTAGGCAGTGTGCTTTTAGTGATATGGGGTGAACAAAACATGCTCTGGGTCACTTTTCTTTTATTTGTAGCAGCGACTTTACTTACAACACAAATAAAGGTTAACGAAAAAGAGAACGTTCAATCACAAGAATCCAAGTGGCACACGATGAAAGAAGGTTGGCAACTGATTTTTCAATCTAAAAAGCTTACCACATTAACGGTTATGGATGTGCTTGAAAACTTCGGTCATGGGGTGTGGATTGCCGCGATCCTTTATGTTTATGTTGAAACGGCGATCGGAAAAGGAGAAGCATGGTGGGGTTACATTAATGCGTCTTTTTTTGCAGGGATGATGGTAGCGGGTCTCGTAGTATATCGGTTTTCTAAGAAGATGGGATCGCATCTAGGTTTTGTTATTATGACTTCTACAGTTTGTTTGATGTTACTAAACGTCTGGTTCGGTTTGACTTCATCAGCTTGGATTGCCTTAATCGTTTCATTCGTTTTTGGGTTTCCGCAGATGGCGCGTGATGTTTCTCAAAACACTCTGATCCAAGAATCCTATAGAGATAAACAGCTTGCAAAAGTTTACGCATCTCATGGAACACTTGTTTATGGGACATTTGGAATAGCGACTTTAATACTCGGTTGGTTTGCAGAAGAATTTGGGATTCGTGAGACATATATTCTCGTGAGCTTTCTGTTTTTTCTTTCCTTTTTGATAGCATTCCTAAATCGTAAATTCCTACATTCATACCAGAAAAAAGACACTTTAGAACATGAGGTTATATAGATAACCTATCAATTCTATCTAATAAGTTGGGAAAACTGCTTGTATTTTACTAAAAAGAAAGCACATGTTCTCCTTCAATTTTCCCAATACAAAGCAAGTCGGCATCCTGTTACAATAATTATACACCCTCTTCCCAGCAAGACGGGTAGAAAAGTAACAGGAATGGGTGAATACCTTTGAAAAAGAAAGTACTTGTCTATTTGTATCCACAATTTAGAGAAGTTGAAGTAATGACGACTTTATCTATCATAGGTAAAAAATACGAAGTGCTGCCTTTCTCGCTGTTGCCAGGAACTGTTACTAGTGAATGTGGTTTACTGATGCAACCTACGATAAAGATGAAGAATATTAGCCCTATTGATTATGAGATGCTAATCATTCCAGGAGGAAAACAAGCATTTACACAAGGGAATCCGAGACTTCTGCATCTGTTGCAAGTGTTCAACAGAGAGAATATTAAGATTGCAGCTATTGGGAACGGCGCAGTTATTCTAGGACGAGCCGGCATATTAAACGGCAGATCATATACCGTTTCTTTGCACGAAGATGAATTTGCTAAAACTAACAGCTGGTTGAATGGTACTTATCAATCCAAACAGATTGTAGAAGATAAAAATCTGTTAACAGCAAAAAGCCATGCTTATATTGATTTTGGTTTAACGATCGGGGACCGTTTGCAATGTTTTGACGGCCTTGAAGAATATAATTTTTATAAAGGCACTAGTTCCTTTTGATGGAACACTGAATTTCGCTCCCCCTTATCGCTTTCTGGCTATTAGCTAGAGAGCGTTTTTTATTGGAAAAAAATCACTAAAATAAATTATGATAATAATTAAAAGTTTAGTGCTTGACAAAAGTAAGTTATGGAATTATGATGTAAAGGAATCAACTTACTAAAGAGAAGTTAATCACTAATTACAACAGATATTAAAAGGAGAGAATCACAAATGAAAGTACTTTATATTAATTCAAATCCAAAACCAATGGATCAATCTTTCGGACTTCGATTAGGACGTCACTTCTTAAACGAACTAACTAATCAAAATGAAAACATTGAAATCGAAACGGTAAATCTTTATGAAGAGAACATTCCGTTTATTGATGCAGATGTTCTAGATGCTTGGGGTAAATTAGCTGCTGGCTTAGAGCTTTCTCCATCACAAGTTGAAAAAACAAACCGTATGGGAGAAATTTTAGAACAATTCCTTTCTGCAGACATGTATGTATTCAACACACCGATGTGGAACTTGAGCTATCCTCCAATGCTTAAAGCATATATCGATAACGTAGTAATGGCAGGTAAGACATTTAAATATACGGAGAACGGCCCAGCTGGATTATTAGGAGGGAAGACTGCCGTACACATTCAATCTCGTGGCGGTGTGTATTCTGAAGGTCCTGCTCAAGCATTCGAGTTCACGAACGGATATCTTCAAGGTGTGATGGCATTTATCGGAATTACTGATTATCATCATGTATTTACAGAAGGTATGGCAGCAGCTCCAGATCGTGCAGAAGAAATTTTGGCTGATGCAAGAGAAAGAGCTACAGAATTAGCTAAGGAGTTAGTCGTAGCTAAACGCAATGCATAATTTTTGACTTTAACTGATAACCCACTATAATTGGTGGAATAGTAACGAGGTGTCAACGAAATGTGGCACCTCTTTTTTGTAGAGAATTCTAGAGAAATGTGGGATAAGGAGTGGAAAAAATGAACGAAACATTCAAAGTTATGGAAGAACGCTCTTCTGTTCGTCTGTATCAAAAAGATAAAGAAATCCCGAACGAAACACTTCATCAGATCCTTGAGATGGCAGGAAAAGCACCATCAGCATGGAACCTTCAGCACTGGCGTTTTATTGTGATAACGTCTCAAGAACAAAAAGAGAAACTTTTTCCGATTGCTTATAATCAAAAGCATGTGCTAGATGCGTCTGCAGTTGTAGTCGTCTTAGGAGATACAGAAGCAGATAAAGTGGCTGCGGAAGTATTCGAAAAAGCTCCAGAAGAAGCAAGAAATATTTTATTGAAAAATATCAACTCTGCCTATTCACAAGGTCGTGCAGTTGGTGAGAGAGAAGCACTAAAGAACGCATCACTCGGTGCGATGCAGCTCATGCTTGCCGCTAAAGCAGTTGGAGTTGATTCATGTCCGATGACAGGGTTCGATCATGCTGCAATAGTGCCAGCACTCGGAATTCCAGAACGATTCATTCCTGTGATGATGATTACATTAGGATATGCTGACGGCCCAGCAAAACCTACAGAGCGCTTTGATATCGATCGCATTGTCATGCATGATAAATTTGAAGAAAAATAAATATTTCATTCTAAGCAGTTGTGCCTAATATCGGCATAGCTGCTTTTTTTCATAGCACTATCACTATAGTGCCAAGTTTTCTTAATGGGAAAATGTGCTATCATACAAGTAAAATCAGTTTTAATAAGGAGTTAGTATGAGCACATTAAGCATCTCAATATTAATTACCCTCGTTATTATCATTTTTGTCGTTATTATTTTCGCAGCAGCTATAACAAAAGGGTATTCTTATAAGCATACAATCGATCAGTTAGATGACAATCCATATCTGAAAAATGAAACAAAAGAAAAAGAAACAAAAGAAGGTAAGGAGCGTTCATAAGAAGGGATGTAAGAGGATGAAGTTTGTAATTGAACCTAAACCACCTTTTGACTTTCAAAAGATGATGCAGCGCCTCACAGTTACAGGAAAAACGCATGTCTTAAAACTCAATGAACAATTTACAGAATACGAAAAAATAATCAGAATCCAAGATGTTTCTTGTTATGTAAAAGTAGTATCCAGCGGTACTGTTACAAGCCCTGTTCTGAGTTGTAAGGCTATACCTTTAAATGGTTTAATATCTGAGGATGCAGTTAAGAAAAAAATTCAACAGCTGTTCTCAACTGAAGTCGATCTGTCGCCTCTTTATAACCACTTTTGTGAAAACGAGAAATTGGATGGAGTACTACAACGTTTTAAAGGATTAAAACTCCTTACAGACACTGATCTATTTGAATCCATTGTAAAGATTATTATCGGTCAACAAGTAAATTTAACTTTTGCTGGAACCTTGACCGAACGACTTATTGAACTCGCTGGTGAAAAAGTGGAGGTAGAAGGAAGTACATTTCAAGTCTTTCCAGCTCCAAATCTCGTTGCAACGCTTAAGTATGAGGACCTTCGTAAGCTTCAATTCAGTCAGAGAAAAGCAGAGTATATTATCGATCTGGCAAAGCTGATCTCAGACGGAACTATTGATTTTGAAAGCTTATGGAATATGTCAGATGAAGAAGTGATGAAAGCGCTGTTGCCGATTAGAGGGATAGGGAAATGGACGATCGAATGTCTTTTAATCTTTGGTATGGGGAGAACCGATGTACTGCCCGCTGCAGATATTGGATTAAGAAATGCCATCCGTCAAGTTTGGAAGTTAGCTGAGCAACCATCAGAGGAAGAGGTAAGGGTGCTTGCGCAGGATTGGACACCATGGCGTACATATATCACGTATTATCTATGGGAGAGTTTAAACCAGACTCCTACAGTTGTGGATCATACTTAATAAAAAGTGAGGGGCATTCTTAGATGCCCCTCACCTTTTTCATTTATAATTCTTTACCTAAAAATTCCGCGACCGCCTTCATGCCATATATATTTGCCTCTGCTTCAGCATCTCGGTTGTAGTTTGTATTCGTGTTTACATCATACGCATATACGTTTCCACTCTTGTCTGTAATGATCTCAATGCCGGCAAACGTAATCCCGTTTGCGTCTAAGAACGCTTCATAACTTTCTTGATTTGGTAGAACAAAGTCTTTAAGAATCTTAAACTTTGGTGTTGGATTCTCTGGCTGGTCTGTAATTGGACAGAATTGATCACCAATCTGGCAAGCGTCAGCCGGACAAAGTTCGAATCCATCAGAAGTATCTACTTGAACGGCATATAAAAATTTGCCGCCTATAAATTCGCAGCGCACAATATAAGGTTCTGGTGCTTCGATATAATCTTGCAAAAGAGTGATTCCGTCGATGGATTCATCAAAATTTTCCGACTGTACATAAGACTCTAGTGCATTCTGGGTTTGGAACAATTGAACCCCAAGCCCTTTACCCGCACGGTTGTGTTTTGTAATGAAAGGGCCGTTAAATTTCGTTGCAGCATGTATCAGTTCATCTTTTCCGTAAGCTGCAATCGTTCGTGGAACAGGTATATGAAATGCTTTTAATGCGCTGTATTGTTTCACTTTACTGATCTCGAGCTGAAGGGCTCTTGAGTCGTTAAATACTTTACGACCATAGCTCTCAAGCCAGGATAGTACCGCTGATGTATATTCAGGCGAATATCTGTGTCCTCTCGTATGAGAGGAGGCACTCATTCTGTTATAGAAAATACCTTGTGGGGGAGCTTCTGTCAGATCTATGTGTCCTTTTTTCATATGCCAATCTTCATAAGGTAGACCGAGCTCTTCAAAACGTTGGAATAACGGAGCAGTCCATTCGCTATTCTCATGAATCACATATATTTTTTTTGTCATAATATCCTCCTTGTATGCTAGAAATCCGACTATTTATATAATATTAGTCTATATTAAATGAGGTGGTATGAACAGAAAAAGAAGCCGTCTTATTTCGGCTTCTTCAAGTGATCCGACTTTTCGAATTTTTTCAATGCACTTACATACTGATTGTACTCAGTATCAGAAATGCTCTCTTCACCGTAACGTACTTTTTCGTATGCAGCTAGAACAGAATCTGCATCTTTTCCGGAAAGTTCAAGTCTTTGAAACCAGTTCACAGCAGATTCACCAGGTTGCCTTCCGAATCCTTTCTTGTCCAATACTTTTTCAAAGTGCAAAAATCTTTTTCTTGTTCTATCTTTCGACTGAAGCCATCTTTTTTTACCGATCATCTGGCTGTTAGCATATGTACTATCAAGAACTGAAATGTTTCCGTTTACCAATAAGCTGGACTGGTTGTTGAACACATTCCTCTTTTTCCAAAGAAAGAAAAGAACCATAATGATAAGAATCGCGATTGTCGTGTATAAAAGTATGGGAGATTCTGCTAGTGTTTCAGGACGCTGTTCTAAGACATCTGTCTGATTACCTGTATTCACCTTTCCCTTTTCCTCCATTATAAACAATTGTTTAAGCATTTGGATTAACGGAGGAAGAAGGGAGATTACCTTCCAGAGTGGAACCGCTAAAATATAATACAAAATAAAGAACACACCGTCTAATGCCCAATAAAGTAATTGTTTTAAAGGTCCTAATATAGCGAGAATCACTCCGCTTAACCCAACTAGCGTTAAGGGAACCATAAAATCCTTCATTACAATTTGAATCGAATCATTCTTAAAATAATGCAGAGTCATTTTAATGAACAGCATAAGCATGAATTGGATCCACACGGCTCCATACATCACCGTAAAGCCATCCTTAAAAAACAGGGATAGAAGTAATGTTAACACGGCGCTAATTGCAAAGATCAATTCAAGATCTGTTTTAAAGGAATCATTCCAATTTTCTGCGCTTCTCCACATCAGGACGAATGAGATCAATATGGATAGTATGAGGGAAGAAGTCATGAACCAGAACAATAGTGTTGATACAATAACAAAACAAAATAGTGTGATTTTGAATAAGTTTGGTTTGTAGAGATACAACGCCCCGCTTATCGCTACAATCAGGATCAGATTTGCAGTGAACCATCCGAACTCAAGCCAAGTTGCTCCTCCTGAAAAGATGGTCAGCATTATGAAAACAAGCATGGCGTCAAAGCTTAAGTTCATACCGTAAAGAGTAAATTGCTGACTTTTCTTTAACATGATGCGACCTCCGATGAAAAGTATGGCATCAGAATGGCATGTTCTTCGTTGTGTTCGACATAAAAGGTTCTCCCACCTGATCTAGACCATTTCTTAATCAAGATCTGAGAATTCGGATCTGTAGGAATATGACCTAAAAAAATGACAAACGGACTCGTACCAACAAAATTACGATCCATCTTATTCCACATGATCTGAGGTTTGACGATGACATTGGAACGATCAATTCTCGCCAAACCTTCAAGGATACTGCTTAAGTGAACCGCTCCGCTCCCGGTTGGTACATGATACATTCCGATCGGGCCAGGAACTTTAAAGTTAATGTATACTTCAAAAGGTATTCCTTTTTCCGCCGCAAACTGACACATGTATGCCAAATGGCTGATCTCGCTCTCCATATCCTCAGAAGATTTCATCTCTTTATGATCAGGGAGTATCGTATAAACAAATGTCCAGTGATACACCACTGTTTTTTCAAAGACCTTCGTTTGAAGAGAGCCTGACCGTGCCGTAGCTTTCCAATGTATTTTATGAAAAGCATCTCCAGGAGCGTATTCTCGGTTCCCTGCAGGCAGAGAAACGTTTTCAAACAAAGCGAAAGGTCTTACAGATTCACCACTGCCTTGAGAAAATAGATGCTCAATTCGATGAACAGGAAGCGGTCTAGGATAAACAACAATTTCAGTTGGGAAGATCCCCATATAAGCCAATGCTTGACCACTCAATGAAAGAGGATCTTGTACCTGCAGTGTAAGATTGGAAATTCTTGTTGTTCCTCTTTTTGTAGCAGTAAAGGGTATTGTTTGTGTAAAAACAGTTTTGCGATAGAGTGCAAAATGACGTTTAACTTCAATTCTTCCTTTTGCAGTGTTGTTCGATTCAACATCTCCTGTGACAGATATAGGTGCTCGGTGTGTGAAGATGAGTTCGCCACGATAAGAAGGCCATCTTCCCTTATGAAGAAGTTTTACATAGAACTGATCCGTATCACCAGGAAACAAACGATGAACTTGTTTTGAAGTATCTAGTACAATCTCATTTATTGCGGACTTAGATTGCAGCAATAGCGTTCCATATAAAAAAATGATGGCCAGCCCTAATAAAAATAGAAATGAGATATTACGATAAAAGCCAATCAAAAGTATTATGGGGCTGAAAACAACTAAGACCCGAAAGATGGATTTAATCCATACCTCGCTGCGCCATTGCATATTATCTACCCGCCTCAGACTCTACAGGGACTATAGTTGCTTCAAGAATCTCTTTTAACACTTGGTCTTTCGTCTTTCTCATCGTTCCTTCCATCGTTAATACTAAACGATGAGTTAATACATACGGTGCGACGAATTGAACATCGTCTGGAGTAACGAATGTTCTTCCCTGAACATAAGCAGCGCCTTGAGCGGCTCTCATGAAAGCAAGGGTGCCACGAGGAGAAACACCGTTCTCAATAAACTCATGACTGCGAGTAGCGTGAACAATGGACAGTAAATAATTTTCGACACTATCACTAACATGAATGTGCTTCACTTCTTCTTGCATGACTAATATATCTTCTAAAGAGAAGACTGGTTCTAAAGAGTCTTGAGGATTTTTTTTACGATACATGTGAAGCATTTCTTTCTCTTGATCATAATTTGGAAAGCCAGATGGCAATTTCATAAAAAAACGATCAAGCTGTGCCTCAGGAAGCGGGAATGTTCCGTGAGATTCAATAGGATTCTGTGTGGCAAGAACTAAGAAAGGAGACGGAAGGGGAAGGGTTTCACCATCAATCGTAACCTGTCTTTCTTCCATCACTTCTAATAGACTGGATTGAGCTCGTGGCGTCGCACGGTTAATTTCATCGGCTAATAAGATGTTAGTCATAACCGGACCGGGACGCAGCTCAAACTCTTGATGCTTCGGATGAAAGAACTGTATGCCCGTAATATCAGCTGGAAGGATATCGGGTGTGAACTGAATCCTTTTAAATTCTCCCCCTATCAACCGAGCGAGGCTTTTTGCAAGTACTGTTTTTCCTGTTCCAGGAACATCTTCTAATAATAAATGACCTCTATTGACTATCGAAATCATCGTTAATTCAACAAGTTCTTCTTTCCCTGTTAATACTTCTGCTATTGCATTTTTTATAATTGTCATCTGATCCTTCATGTTCATTTATGTACATCCTCTCAAAAATGTTAATTTAACCTTATCATTATTATAATATTTAGAAAATAAAAAAATGTAATATTTTTGAAATTTATGTAAACATAAAAAAACTCACAGCTTTAAAATAAACTGTGAGCGAAGGAGAAATGAGGTACATTTACCTCATCTCATTAATTTAAAATTGTAATATTTATGCTTTTTCTTCCCCAATTAATGGCATCAGAATAGTTTTTCATAAATACATCGATTTCTTTACCATTGATTCCACCACCGGTATCATCAGCTACAGCATATCCATAGCCAGGAACATAAACAACAGATCCGATAGGAATAACATTTGGATCAACAGCGATTACTTTTGCATAAGGAATTTCTTTTAGATTTGTACCATTGAAAGTTGTACCGCTGCAGCCTTCACAACTTGCCGTATAAGCAGTCGAAGCAACAGTCATACTCTTTTTTGTAACGTTATTTTGAATGCTGTTAAACGTTTGAGGTCCAGCAATACCGTCTACGGATAAGCTTTTAGCTCGTTGATAATCTGTTACGGCTTGTTTAGTAACGGGACCATAATAGCCTGTTGTTACAGCGAAATCATAGAATCCTAGCGCTTTTAATTTTCCTTGAAGTTCATATACGTCATTGTCCCAAGTACCCGGTCGGAGAGTGTGATCCCCCATTGCTGCAAATCCACTAACGGGAGCAGAAACGAGCAATCCGAATGCTAGAGCCCCTGTAATTACCCATTTTTTTATCATGATAACTCCTCCTAATATGTATAATTGGTTAAATACGCCTCGGTTGCCAATTATACTAATCGAATGTAACAAACTCATTAGGAGAAGATAACAAAGAGATTACATTACTATTTTCATATAATAATAGGTAATTATGGAATTTAATAGATAATGATTATGTAGGTTCGTTTAAGTTGATAATCATTCTCTCTCAAACGACAAATTTCCCAGGAAATAGACAAAAATTACGAGTTGTCGCTAGGTTCGCTAATAAAATCATCTAAGCGATTCAATAACTGATCTAATTCCTGACTGCAGATCACTGTTTCTTTAGCGGTTAAACCATATGTTTTGCCCAGACATAACAATACTTCACGTTTTTCCTCAATTAATTGCAATAACATGTTCTATTCACAACTTTCATGAGAGATTTTATCTTCACTTAATATGCAATAAATTTACAAAAAGAAAAAGGGTTTCGGCTAAAATAGTGATAATGTTACAAAAAACTACAATATTGAAGGGAAGGAATGTCGAATTAAGTTCGAGAGGGAAAGTAGTGTTTTAGTTGAAAAAGTAGAAGGTTACGTTGAAATAAAAAAACGACCTAACAAACAGCCGTTTTTATACTTTCTGTTCAAATTTAGAGTACTGGTTCAATAGTTGATCGAGCTGTTGGCTGATCGTGACCAATTTGGGGTGTGTTAATTCATAGTTTAGTTGGTTTGAAATTCGATATAATTCTTCTCTTAATAAACGGATTCGTTCTTGAATATTTTTTTCTATCATAAGTGGTTCTTCCTTTCCAGTTGTAAAGAAGAAGGAGTCTCTATTGCGATCGACAAGCATATCATTAAAGGTAGACCTAACTTCATAGAATTCTGTACTCTTTTCTCTAAAATTTTGTCTTGTGTTGATTGTTTCTAAAAGCCGATATCAGACACTTCTATTCATATTATCGGTAAAAATTGGAATTGTTTTAGGCGTTAAATGTGTATCTTTGGTCAATTTCAACGGTTTCCTTTAAAATAGATATGATATACATGAATGAGTATAGATGTATTTTGCTATAATTGGTAATAAAAAGAAAGGGGGGAGACGGAATGAAACCAACTGAAGAGCATAAAGATAAGGGCGAAACTCAAGTTCATTATGAAACGCCTGAGCAAAAAGTTCAAAACACACATTCTGTTCAACTATGGCGAGAGTATTTTTCAGAACGGTTTGAAACTTTCGAGAGACGTAAACTGCAAACCGTCTCCTTTCGAGATCTCGTTGATGGAAAAGATACGAGTTATACGTTTGTTCATATCTATCGCGATTATTATCCTGCGCTCTTAAATGCAGGGCAGTTCTTTGACGAAGATATAGCATTATTATACAAATATCACGTACAGATCGAAACGCTGATTCGATTGTTTTCGTTTGAAGGTCAATATGGTGTAGCTACATATATGCAGTCCAATTTTGATGCGACTGTTGAGAAACTAAGTGATCAAATGTATATAACTTTAAAACAGATCGACAGCCAAAAGTTACTAAATGAGAATAAAAAGCTTTTGGAAGAGAGCTTAAGAAACTTTCAGAGTCTTTATGAGATCCCTCCTAAGTGGGGACATCTTCTCTTTTATCTATTTCAGATCAGCTGGTCGTTACTCTATATTGAGCAGGCTTGGGTTACTAAATATGAAAAACAGCTTTTAGAAGAAAAAGAGAGTGGCAAAACATCTCAAATGCTTGAACTAGCTCTTGTTCATTTTGCTTTTGCTAGTGGAAATGAACAACTAGCTTTTAAACGGTTAACACAGTGTGAGAAGAAAGTAGATATGGTTCATTATCTTGTTTGGATGAAATTATTGGTAGACAAACAAGAATGGGATCGACTCTTGTTGTGGCTGCTTGATCTAAAGCCATATTTCCTAGAAGGTGTTGGTACGTACTATTACCATTCTGAATCTCGTGAGTTTTTTCATGAATACTTAAGCTATTTTTGGAAGTACGCTCAACACACAGGTGACGAGGATCAGTATGAAGAGATGCTGATTGAATTCTTACCTATCACGTTCTATGAATACGGGGAGTATTTGATGGTGATCGGTGAGCATGAAAGATGGGTAGAACTGCAAGTGATCATGGGCTATTCACCAGAGTTGATTCAAAGAAAGGATTTAAAAGAGGTGGTGTCCTTTCAAAAAGAATCCGCACTGCCGATCTATCACCAAGCGATTGACAGGCTGATTAATGAGAGGACAAGAAAATCTTATCAGTCCGCTATTAAACATTTAAAAACACTTCGATCCTTATATTTTGATCTTGGTGAAGAAGAACGTTTTTCACAGTATATCAATCGTATTGCTACTGTTTATGGACGGCTTAGAGCCTTTCAGGAAGAGCTAAGGAAAGGAAAGTTTATTTCATGATCGATACAAGCAATCTTTTGCTACACGCGAAATGGCTTCATGGCAACATGGTTTTATGGGCCACTAAACATTCGAAAAGAGTGCATGTAAACGACTGGAAACCTCTTTTATTTACATGGCATAAGCCTTCATTTTATGGGACGATGCTAGAAGTTGATGATGACCAGAATGTTTATTTAGATGCGGGGGAAGCTTTTGATCTTTTTAATCGATATCCCGAATTCTTTCTAACGAAAAACAATTGGGAAGATGATTCTTGGACTTTTGTAAAAGAGGCTAACGATGTCTTCCGTTTGATGCAGAAAGAAAAGGTTACTCCTGACTATGAAGCATGGAAGACAGGATCATGGGCATGGAGAACGGATGGAGAGAGAATTGAATCCGCCTGGGTGAACGAAGCTCTCTCAACATTGCCACATGACGGCAACACATACATGCCTTCAAATTTTAATAGAGAACGCATGAAGGGTATACCTCGACAGATCATATCCGCCTTGAATCATTTAAGTGAAGAGGAATGGCTGATTAAGATCGGCTGGAGAAAAGATCCAAAGCCCTTTGATATCATATTTGAACTGTCTGAACCTGCAAATGATGGTGAAGCTATTGAAGATGTATGGAAGCTAGATGTCATTCTTCAAGAAAAAGAAGATGGGATAGCTGTGCCGTATCTCGGAAAAAGTACCCTTCTTCCAGAGGAATGGAAACCTTTCAAAGAGATGTTAGAGTCTGATATAGAGCTCGTGACAAAATTAATCTCTTGGTTAAAACCAAATGCGAGAAAAGAAATCCGAAATGAAATAACAGAAAAAGAAGCTTGGGATTTTTTAACACTCAAAAGCGATCTGTTAAGACAGATTGGACTTACCGTTGTTCTTCCAGCATGGTGGAAAACCGTTCAAGAACTTCAACCAAAAGTAAAGGCAAAGATCAAAACAAAATCGCAGCAATCTGGTGGAGCACCTTCGTTCTTGGGATTAAATGCGATTATGCAGTTCGATTGGCGAATGTCAACGGGCGATGAAGAGCTTACGGAAGAAGAATTTCGAAAGCTGGTTGATGGAAGCAGGAGGCTCGTGCGAAGAAACGGCCAATGGTACAGAGTAGATCCTGAGTGGATGAAACAAGTGCGTCATCTTATAAAGAATGTGGATCGTACAGGAATTCAGTTAAAGGACGTACTAGAACAACATCTTCTAAATATGGAGACCAACCCTGCTGAAGATGGTCTTCTAGGAATAGAGTCTGACGGACCGATGCTCGACATTGAGTGGGATGAACCGTTAAACGCATGGATGGATCAGCTGACAGAGATCAAAACACTGCCGATTGAGCCTAAAGCAGAAAACTTAATCGGAACATTAAGAGATTATCAGAAGACAGGAAGTTCTTGGATGTATTTTCTCCGGGAATTCGGCCTTGGTGGTTGTTTAGCTGATGATATGGGGTTGGGTAAAACAGTCCAGACCATTGACTACTTCTTAAAGGTGAAAGAAAAAGAAAAACATGAAGGTACATTTTTACTTGTATGCCCTACCTCTGTAATTGGCAACTGGCAAAAAGAGCTTCAAAATTTTTCACCTACTTTATCCGTAGGTCTTCATTACGGGGGGAACCGTAAGAAGGGGGATCATTTTGCTGAGTGGCACAAAAAATTTGATGTTGTTATTACTTCTTACACGACTTGCCAGCTTGATTTTAGTGAGATGGGTGAAACATATTGGGAAGCAATCGTGCTTGATGAGGCACAGAACATTAAGAACAGCTATACAAAACAGTCAAGAAGTATTCGCAGACTTAACGGACGCCACAAGATCGCGTTAACGGGAACACCTGTAGAAAACAGACTTCTTGAACTGTGGGCTATTTTCGATTTTTTGAACCCAGGATATTTAGGAAGCGAACCATCGTTTCAGAAAAAGTTTGTAGTGCCAGTGGAGAAAGATAATGATACGTTGCGTTTACAGCAATTAAAACAGCTTGTTCAACCATTCCTGCTACGTCGTACGAAAATGGATCCTGCTGTTCAGCTCAACCTGCCTGAGAAACAAGAGATCAAAGAATATTGTCCGTTATCAAAAGAACAAGCTTCTCTATATGAAAGACTTGTTCAAGATACATTTGAGCAGTTGGAAAAGGTAACAGGGATGCAAAGGCGTGGACTATTACTCGCGATGTTAGGAAAACTGAAACAGATTTGCGATCATCCAGCTCTCTACACAAAGAATGACAAGCTAGGCAAACTTGAAGATCAATCTGTAAAATTCGCTAAGACGATTGAATTGATCGATGCTATTCTTGAAAAGGATGAGAAGTGTCTGATCTTTACTCAATTTATTTTTATGGGTGAACTGATAAAGAAGTATGTGGAGAAAAAATTCGGACGAACAGTACTCTTTCTGCATGGCAGTCTAAGCAAGCAAAAACGCGACCAAATGATAGAAAGCTTTCAAGATGGAGAGCATCCTATTTTTATCTTATCTCTAAAAGCTGGTGGAACAGGACTCAACTTGACCGAAGCAAATCACGTTATTCATTATGATAGATGGTGGAATCCAGCTGTTGAGAATCAAGCAACAGATCGTGCTCATCGTATCGGACAGAAAAAATTCGTGACGGTGCATAAGATGATTACGCTTGGCACATTAGAAGAGAAGATTGACATGATGCTTGAGAGTAAGAAAGAACTCTCAGAAAAAGTGATTCAGAGTGAGAATTGGATTACAGAATTATCAACTGACGAATTAAAAGATCTATTTACGCTGAGAAAAGAGTGGGTAGAATCGTAAGTAAAGCACAGCCGAATAGCTGTGCTTTTTTAGTGGGCTGTACATGATGATTGAGTTGTTCAATGTTACGAAACAGCTTATGAGCAAGTTGTATTTTGTTGTTTTCGATTTCTATTGGATAGCAGCGTCTTTTTCACAAATTTTTTGATAAACTTATATTATTATCCAAAAATTAGGGGGAGAACGATGCGAATGGAGTCGTTACTAGCTTGGGGCATCTCAGTCATTTTTCTTGTATTATTGATACTCATTTATACGAAGAAGGCAGACCGCGAAGAATCAAAGATCGGGTGGAAACTGATTGGTTACTTTTTATTAGGTACGTTTACGTTTCGTATTGAATCTTGGGTACTACCAGTGGGACTGGCGATCTTCCTGCTCTTTTTCCTTCCTAAGATCATCATAAATAAAGATGCTAAAAAGTGGGCTGCTTCTCTAGGAGTGTTATCTTTTGCATCAAGCTTAATTATGAACTACTCGGTAGCTGCTTATTATGAAGAAGTGTTCCGAGTTAATGCTCTAACAAATGCATACGAAATGAAATTAAATAAAGAGTATGAGAAGGTAAAGAAAGCGCTGCATGCAGAAGGAGAGCTTGCTATCAATAACCTGTCGCTCATTTTTAATAAGAAAGGAAAGATTCAGCAGTTTAACTATGAAGCTTCTTATTATAGAGACGGTCGAGATATGAATGCATGGGTCACTTTACACGATGGCAAATATCAAATTAGTACTCAAATTCAGGATGCAGAACTCCAGATGGTAAATCGTCAAAACTATATCTCTTCACCTCACATTTACTTTAAAGCGCTCGATCTGCATGGATTAAAACAGATGGTTCCAAAAGGTGATTCCTATTATTTGAGCTTCACAAACTTTGAACAAGTACAGTTTGATAGTGTGGACAGCTCTTTGTGGAACATAGAGAATTCAGGTATTAAAAAAATTACTGATCTAGTTGTACGTGAGGACGATTCTGAAATGGAAGACGATATGGATATACCTACTTACCAAATTAGCATTCATACGATGAATACTTATGAGACAAACCAAGAACGTTACTTCATCATTTCCCCCGAACTTTTTAACTAAATAGAGGAGGTCGTATACGTGTATTTACCGTCATTTTCACTTAAAGGCAAAACAGCACTCGTAACTGGTGCTGGAAGAGGAATCGGACAGGCGATAGCGATTGGATATGCAGAAGCCGGAGCGGATGTCGTGATTGTATCTAGAACCCAATCTGATCTGGAAAAGACAGCACAGTTGATTGAACGTGCTGGAACGAAAGCGTATCTTTTTGAAGCTGATGTTACGAATAAGGAACAAGTTATTGGAATTTTTGAAACGCTAGACGCAAAGGGGATCAGCGTAAATATTCTTGTCAACAATGCCGGAATGAATATCCGCTCAAAAGCTTTAGATGTCTCTGATGAAGAATGGGATATCATCATGCATACGAACCTTCGATCAGCTTTTTGGTTCTCGCAACAAGCTGGGGAACGGATGAAACAAGCCGGCGGGGGTAAGGTAATTACTATTTCTTCTGTTGCAGGACATGTCGCTCTTCGTACAGGTGTAGTCTATGCCTCTACAAAAGCTGCGATCATACAGATGACAAAGAACTTAGCTCTTGAGTGGGGACAGTACGGAATTAATGTGAACAGCATCGGTCCTTGGTATTTTAAGACACCATTAACAGAGAAACTACTAGCCGACGAAAAATATCTACAAGACATACTCGCTGTTACTCCACAAAAGAGAGTAGGAGAACTACCGGACCTTGTGGGACCAGCGGTATTTTTAGCTAGTGAAGCAGCTGATTACGTGAACGGCCAAACACTATTTGTTGATGGTGGTATGACCATTCAAGGGTTCTAATTCGAAAACGAATTATTAAACTATATAAATATTTTTCGGAATTTTGTATCTTTCTGTATGAAACCTATCTTTTTCGTTAATAATGTTGCTACACAAGCAGTTCATTTAATGTTTGAAAGGAGCAACTCATAATGAAAAAGATGGATTTAGTAGATGCAGTTCGAAATGCAACGAGTATGAACAAAAAGGAATCAGCGCTTGCCGTTGATGCAGTGCTAGATGCGATTACAGATGCTTTGAAAAACGGAGAAAGCGTACAGCTTATTGGTTTCGGAACATTTGAAACAAGAAACCGTAACGCAAGAAAAGGTCGCAATCCTCTTACTGGTGAAGAGATCATGATTCAAGCAAGCAATGTGCCAGCTTTCAAGCCCGGTAAATCGCTAAAAGAAGCGGTAAAAGCCGTTTAATCGTCAGCATATACAAGAGACGCTTTCCACAAGGGAAGCGTCTTTTTGTCATATTTAGGCGAAAAATAAACGAATTTGACGTGCGAAACTCTAAAAAAAATAAAGGAAAATTGACCCTTTTATTTAATTTATAGACGTTAAGAAAGTTTTAGTAAAAAAGGGTGGATATGATGAAAGTATTGAGCCAGGACGAATTACCTGCAGTTGCCACTTTAAAAGAAATGATTGATGTCCTGCCTGAATTTGTTTGTTTAAGATATCCGGATGGAACTTGGGCAGAAGCGAACCGGTTTGCTCTTAATATTTATGGAATCAACCACGATGAATATAAAGGAAAAAGTCTTGAGGAACTAGATACAAGACTTTCATATGAAGCAATTGAAAGATGTAGCCTTTCTGATAAGAGAGCTTGGGAAACAAGAAAGCCAATAAAAACAGCTGAAAAGATTCTCATGAAGAGCGGTCGTAAAGTAATGCTAGAGCTCATTAAGCAACCGACATTTACGAGTGATGGTAAACCTCAAGTATTAGTCATTACAGGGCGTGATATAACTCCTCATAAGCAGAAGGAAGAAGAGTTGAGTGTGGCTCTAGATTTATTAGAATCGGTTTTAAAAGGAACGACAGATGCCATTCTCATCATCAATACGAGACAAGAAGTTATTAAGGTAAATGATGCATTCAATCAGATGTTCGGTTGGGCCGAAGAAGATTTCTCAGAGGATAATGACGACTATCCCGTTATTACACCTGAACATCTACAAGGTGAATCAAAGGAGATCATTGATCTCTTAAAACAGGGGCAATCGGTTCCGCTTCATGAAACACAGCGTATACACAAAGACGGAACCGTTTTTGATGTATCTGCATCTTTTTCAAATATATGTGACATGGACGGAAAAATTATGGGGTTCGTAATCGTATATCGTGATATTACTTCACAGAAAAAGGTAGAGCGTGCTCTACGGGAAAGTGAGGCGAAATATCGTTTGATCGCAGAACATTCTACAGATCTGATTACTGTGATTGATCCATCCGGTATTATTCAATATGTATCTCCTTCACATTTACCGGTTCTTGGCTATGAAGATGGTGAGATTAAAGGTGCTATCCTTGAAATGGTTCATCCAGAAGATATACAGAGCCTCTCTGATCAATTCATGAGAGCACTTGTGAAAAAAGAACCGTTTCAAACAGAGTTCAGGTTGCTTCATAAGAATGGTGATTGGATCTTATTAGAGGCACGTGGTGTACCGGTTATGACAAAAGACGGACATGTTGAGAGTCTAGTAACCTTTGCTAGAGACGTTACGAAAGCAAAACAGACAGAAGAACTTATGTTGAAATCGGAGAAGCTGTCTGTTTTGGGTAAGCTTGCTGCAGGAGTGGCGCATGAGATTCGGAACCCGCTAACTTCATTAAAAGGATTTACGAAACTATTATCGGATGCAGACGATGTGATTCGATTAGAATATCTTAGAATCATGGAGTCAGAGCTGAATCGAATCAACGATATTGTCGGGGAACTCATGCTTGTTGCTAAACCTCAGGCAGTGAGCTTTGAGCATACGAACATTCAAGAACTGATCTATAGTGTTGTAAGATTGTTAGAAACGCAAGCGATCATGAAAAACATACAAATCTGGGTAAATATCTCGGATAACATTCCACTTGTATATGGTGTGGAAAATCAACTTAAACAGCTTTTCATCAATCTATTAAAGAATGCGATTGAAAGTATGGATAAAGACGGAGAGATTCATATTAAGATCGGAACTCGCAACGATTCTGTTCTTCTCGAGCTAAAAGATCAGGGTTGTGGTATTCCAGCGGAACGTTTGAAAACCCTTGGAGAACCGTTTTATACAACAAAGGAAAAGGGTACGGGGTTAGGCTTGATGGTTTGCTTTAAGATTATTGAAGAGCACGGTGGAGCGATACAATTTTCTTCCGTTGAAAACGAGGGAACGAAGGTGGAAATCGAACTTCCGACTGCACCGTCTTCATCAAAATAAGGTTTAATGTATGTGAAATCCGACCACACTGTTTCTAAGGGAGTGTGGGAAAGATGAATAAATATCGTATCTTTTTTGTGTATCGCGTGAAAGATTTAAATTATATTCATGTGCATGGGATGAACATGGAAAATAAGAAATTGTTCACGGTTCTGATCTCATCTCCAAACGATGAGATGAACCTTGTCAATCATCACAGTGAGCTTCCAAATGAATTGCTGTCATTATTGGAGGCGGAGAGTATCCGGATTAATTCTGGACTCTATGATCTAGCTCATTGGGAACCATATACGTATAGCTGATGCTCCTTTCAATTTTGTTGAAAGGAGTTTTTTTGTGTAAAATGTTCCTAAAAGGATAAAAGGAGAATTTCTTATTATGACGCAAGACGAAATTGTTGACTTGTTAACAGGCAAGATCAAGCTTGTACGGACGGAACTTGGATATACACAAGACAAGATGGCCGATATATTAGGTATTTCAAAGAAAACGTTAGTGCAGATCGAAAAAGAAAGAATCAAAGCGAGCTGGACTGTAATCGTTGCTATGTGTGCACTTTTTCGTAATTCTGACATTCTTAACAATGCCCTTGGTGGAAATCCGCTCGATGTTATGGAACTAGTCGTTCATGAGTATGTAGCGGTACCGAAAGAAAAAACTTGGGGTGGACATGTGTGGTGGAAAGAAATAGAGTCACATAAAGGCTACCGGCTTCAGCAGAATGTAATCAGTCAGCATTTCCGAATTCTTAATCAAAATGATTATCGCGTTTTTAGTTCGTTTGAAGAAGAAGAAGCTAAAAAGAGGTTAAAAGAAATATGATCGACCAATTGTGGAAACACCTTGACCGTTGTGTCTAGGTGTTTTTTTAATTATGCATCTGTATAACTAAAACAATTGAATTTCGTAACCGATAAAAGAGTGAGAACTCATGACTATTGTTTAATGAAGAAATACCTAGAAAAGGAGCAAGTGAGATGTCGCTTAGCACTCAAACGTTAAAAATTGTTGTAATTACAGCGGGTGTTGAACAATATGGGCTGCCGATCGAACATGTGGCTTCGATTGAGCGCGTTCTAGAGATCACACCCATGCCAGAGACGCCTTCAGACGTATTAGGAATCATACATCTAAGAGGGAACGTTATTCCGATCATTGATTTTGGACAGCTGATCGGCAAAGGAAAAACTGAAATTACAGATCAGACTAGAATTGTTATTTTACAGAATGAAGAAAGCTTCTTAGGACTTCTAACTGAAGCCGCTACTGATGTAATTGATATTGAAGCGGATTCCATACAATCACCAGGAAGTTTTCGTTCAAAAGAGGACTCGTTAATAAAAGGTGTCTCTAAGCAGGATGATCATTTAATCATTGTGCTAAATTGTCCGGTTATTTTTAGAAACAGAAATGTATAAGAGGTGACGTATGAAACTAACGTTGAGAAAAAAGCTAGTAGGATCTTTTTTAACGATTGCCGTTCTTTTTGCCGCAACTTGCGGTGTTTTCTTTTACTTTCTAAAAGATATGCAACATACATACAGTGAACTATTAGACAGAAGAACGGTAATCTATAACAATGCTAAAGAGATTGAGCTTCAAGCGACCGTGCAAAACAATAGTGTCCGCGAGTACTTGCTTGAGCAGTCGACCGAAAGCAAACAAAAGTTGACCGACGCAAATCAAAGGATTAATGCACTCGTGAATGAAACGATGAAACTGGTTCAAGTTAAGGCGGATAAAGACAGACTTGAGAAGATTTATTATTTGAACAATGATTACAAAACTGAATCAGACCGGGTACTGCAAAATTCAATGAGTAACATGGAAGCTGCAAATGAATATGCGAAAAGCACTCTTTTTCCACTAGGAAGAGATATGAGAGCTGTTACAGAAGAGATGGGGAAAAGACAAGCAAACTTAATGGCTGAAGGCAGGGTAGTCGTTGCTGACGAAGAGAAATTCGTTGTCTATTTAATCACAATTTTAGGAATCGTTATTGTTGTGGCTGCACTTGCAATCGGTTACACGATCTCGCTCATGATCTCTAGACCGGTAGTGAGAATGTCCAACATGCTTAATGACATCGCAGACGGTGATCTGACGATGGATCCGATCTCTGTAAAAAATAAAGATGAAATTGGTATGCTCGCAGATGGCATCAACCATATGGGTACAAACCTTGCCGCCTTAATCAGGCAAGTAAGAGCCACAGCAGAACAGGTGGCAGCATCTTCTGAAGAATTAACGGCTTCAGCTGAGCAAACGAGTATGGCAACAGAACAGATCGCGACAACGATAGGTGAGGTGGCAGGCGGATCTCAAGAACAAGTACGAACGGTTGATGATATTGTTGAAGCCATGAACCAGCTTTCTGCTGGCATTCAACAGATCGCAGTTAGTATGCAGAACATGTCTGAAGCATCAGCTCGTTCTATGCAAGTAGCAGAGGGTGGCAATGATACGATTCAAAAAACGATCGGCCAGATGGATGCGATTCATACTTCTATGGATAGCACTTCTCAGGTTGTGAAAGATCTTGGTGAGCAGTCACAAGAAATTACGAATATTGTTGATGTGATCACGGATATTGCCGGTCAGACAAACTTGCTAGCACTGAATGCAGCAATCGAGGCAGCACGTGCAGGTGAACAAGGGAGAGGTTTTGCTGTAGTTGCTGATGAAGTACGAAAGTTAGCAGAGCAATCTTCAGCATCTGCATCTCAGATCGGTCAACTGATCACTAGCATTCAGGAACTAACTGAAAAAGCCGTTGCCGCTATGAAGAACGGTGCGATAGAAGTGAATGACGGTAGAGAACTCGTCTATCAATCGGGAGAAGCCTTTAAAAGTTTGTACGAAACAGTTGCAGAGGTTTCTGGCCAAGTGAGCGATATCTCAGCCGCTACAGAGCAGATGACAGCAAGTACTGAACATGTTGTCGGCTCGATCGATGTGATCTCGTCGATGGCAGAAACAGCAGCTTCGTCAACGCAAGAAGTTTCGGCTTCTGCAGAAGAACAGCTAGCTAGCATGGAGGAGATCTCATCTTCATCGAACGCGCTTTCACAGCTAGCAGAAGAGATGAATGAAGCGATTAATAAATTTAAAGTGTAGAAATGAAAAGAAGTTTAGTGAAAGCCGCCCAGCTTGAATGGGTGGCTTTTTTCTGCTTCATTGAGCGGTTACAGGTGATAAATAGTGGTTTGCAGGTGGTCCGAGAGAATTTAGCGGAGAACGCTTAACAGTTAATAAAATCACGTACCGTAAAAGATGTAATAATCTCATCAATTAAAATAACACAACAAAAAAGCAGCTCTTCAAAAAGTGCTGCTTAAATAAACGAAATAATCTATTCTTCTTTATAAAACCGATCGCCGGTTTCCGGATTATAATAGACGCGTTCTCTTTTTCCAGAAGTAGGATCGATAGAGATTTCATCTGTCCAAATATAGCCTGAGGGTACTTTTGTTTCATTCTTTTTATAACGCTTATCAAAATAAAGCCAAGAGATGATGCCTAAGACAATTAAGAAAAAGATAGACAGAACCTGCCAACCGATAAGGATGTTTACGATGTTCATTGTTTTTCAATGACGACAACAGTGCCATAAGCAACAATCTCGCTCATGTTATTGCCCATCTCTCCAGAATCAAAGCGCATCATGATGATCGCGTTGCCACCCATCTCAGTGGCATTCTTTACCATGCGATCAACTGCTTGTTTACGGGCATCTTCAAGCATGCTCGTATACTCTTTTATCTCACCGCCCATGATTCCTCGCAGTCCTGCCATGATGTCGCCGCCGATTCCGCGAGCACGCACAACAACTCCGAAAGCAGAACCTTTTACTTCCTTCACTTCATAGCCTTTTATGTTCTCTGTTGTAACGACGATCATGATATAACGCCCCCTCTTTGGTTATTACTCCTATACGAATCATACAAGCTCTTCGTTTCATTTCTATAATATGATCTTACCTGGGTTTAAAATGTCGTTTGGATCCAATTGTTTTTTTATAGCTAACATGATGGGAAGAGTATCAGCATGTTCCTTAGCCAAATATTTTGCTTTTCCGATACCAATGCCGTGCTCGCCTGTACATGTCCCACCTTTTTGAAGAGCATAGTCCACTATACTAGCATTCACCGTATCAGCTTTTTCACGCTCTTCCAAAATTGAGCTATCATACATCAAAATGGCATGAAAATTTCCATCCCCTACATGACCGAGTACGGCACCTGGTACACCAATCTCATCCATCGTTTTTCTCGCATGTACGATTGCTCCGGACAATTCAGAGAGTGGAAGACAAACATCGGTGAACATCATCGATTTTCCGGGATAACCGTGTTTAAATGCATAAGCTAGATTGTGTCTTGCTTCCCAAAGCTTAGCACGCGCTTTAGAATCACGTTCCTCCACCCATTCTAAACCTCCAAAGCTCTCTAGCAACTCTTTTGTCAATGATGCTTCATATGAAACGCTTGAAGGGTTTCCTTGAAACTCTAAAAATAAGGTAGGAGCTTCTGTATACGAGGTATCGCTATTGTGGTTCACTTGAACGATCGAGCGTTCATCAACCAGCTCCATCCTTGCGATACCAGTGCCAGAGCCAAGAACCGCACCAGCTGCTTCAACCGCCGATTGAACCGATGGAAATGTGCACCGTGCTGCTAAAACTGATTCAGGGATGCCGTATACTTTTAATGTAATCTCAGTAAAAACCCCAAGTGTACCTTCTGAACCGACAAACATGGAGGTCAAGTGATAGCCCGCTGACGATTTAGCGGCCATTCCGCCGGTTTGAATAACCTGTCCATCAGCCAGTACTACCTGGAGATTTCTTACTTGGTCACGCATGATTCCATATTTTACGCTGGTTGTTCCACTTGCATTCGTAGCTGCCATTCCACCGATCGTAGCATCAGCTCCAGGGTCCACGGGAAAGAACAATCCGAATTTTTTTAGTGCTAGGTTTAGCTGGGTGCGTGTAACACCAGGCTGTACTTTCACTAGAAAGTCATCAGGACGAATCTCTAACACTTCATTCATTTCTTGAAAGTTTATAGAGATGCCGCCTTTAACGGGAATACAGTGACCTTCAAGACTGGAACCTGCTCCGTAAGGCACAACAGGAATTTTGTTTTCATTTGCGAATTTTAGTATAGAAGAAATTTCATCTGCTGATATAGGGTATACAACTATATCGGGAGAAACAGGGTGGTGATATGATTCATCGTGGCTATGCTGCCAGAGAATCGTTTCATTTTGTGTGGCACGCTTTTCAGAAGTTATTTTCTGCATCTCAAGCAAAAGATCTGACTTTGTCATTTCCAAAGAAACACACTCCCTATACGTATAAGTTTATTTCTATTTTACATGAAGTAAGCTAAAAATCCTTTTTAAACATGAAATTCCGTATATATGCCCAAACTAACAAGTGAGGTGAAGAATGATGAGAAAATGTTGGATCAACAAATGGCATGTTATACTGATCATATTATGTATTTCGATAGTCGCTACAGGCTGTGGGAACAGTGACAGCCAAAACCAATCCGAGGGGAGAGAGCAACCGGTGATAGGTGATGGTAAAGAAGATAATAAAAAGAAACAAAGTCCTAAGGATGGCAATGAAGAGCGATCTGGACAAGATGGTCAGAACGGTATCGTTGCAGGAAATATTGAAGGTACAATCAAGGTTCAAGAACAGCAGAACGCAAAAGGTATCCTATTTCGGTATGAGTTAAAAAATCAAACAGAAAAAGAGAAGGTATTTCAATTTTCATCCAGTCAAAAGTTTGATTATGTAATCAAAGACAAGAATGGAAAAGTTGTTTATCAATACTCTAAAAATCATATGTTCATGCAGGTTCTCACTTCATTAAAGTTGAAGCAAGCGGATGTTTTTACGCAAGACATTTTAGTGAATAATCTTGAGCCAGGTTCATATACACTTGAAGTGTGGTTAACGCCAACTGGAGAAACAGAAGATTACAGACAAAAAATCACTTTTAATTGGAACTGATTTGGGGAAGAGATGAGTTAAGAGCTCATCTCTTTTTGTTATTTTTAACAGTCAAACAAAATACTTGAAAGTCAAAAAAGGTCAAAGTATAATATGATTAAAGGTGAAAGGTCAAAGAAAGTCAAAGTCAAATTTTGAGCAATCAAACCAAAACACCTTAACCAAAAAAGTTGCGAAACGAAAAGCATAACGTTATAATCGCAAATAATTTATACAAATTTTCTAAAAATCTAAATAGGGGGTTACAATTATGCGTTGTGAACAATGTGAAGTTAATCCTGCTACGATTCAAATGAGTATTTCGATGAATAAAGAAAAGAAACAATTTGTGCTCTGCTCGGATTGTTACCATAAAGTAAAACAAGAAATGACTACTGGAGGAGGAATGAATATGAACTTTTCTTCTTTCGATGATATTTTTCAACAGATGATGAATGGACAAGCTTTTGCAGATCAGTCTAACGGTCATCAGCATCAACAAACACAAAAAGGAAAACGAGGCGGAGGCTTCCTAGATAAATTTGGCCGAAACTTAACAGATGCGGCAAAGGCAGGAATCATCGATCCCGTAATCGGACGTGATCAAGAGGTACGTCGTGTCATCGAAATATTGAACCGTCGTACAAAAAATAACCCGGTATTAATCGGGGAGCCAGGTGTAGGTAAAACAGCAATTGCTGAAGGCTTAGCTACTAAAATTGTAGAAGGTAATGTACCAGCAAAGCTACTGAACAAAGAAGTGTACTTGTTAGATGTTGCTTCACTCGTTGCAGATACTGGCGTAAGAGGTCAGTTTGAAGAAAGAATGAAACAACTTATTGCTGAACTTCAAAAACTTAAGAATGTGATTCTCTTTGTAGATGAGGTGCATCAGATCGTGGGAGCCGGTTCTGCTGAAGGATCTATGGATGCAGGAAACATTTTGAAACCAGCACTTGCTCGTGGTGAACTTCAGATGGTTGGTGCTACAACACTCAAAGAATATCGTCAAATTGAAAAAGATGCAGCGCTAGAGCGCCGCTTTCAGCCAGTGATCGTTAACGAACCGACACCTGATGAAGCGTTTGAGATCCTTAAAGGACTTGCTTCACGATATGAAGACTATCACCAAGTTAAATTTACAGAAGAAGCTTTAAAAGCTTGTGTTACATTATCACATCGTTATATTCAAGACCGCTTCTTGCCAGATAAAGCGATTGACCTTATGGATGAAGCAGGTTCTAAGAGCAATCTTCAACATATTACGATTGAGAAATCTTCAATTGAAGAGCGCTTGGAGGAACTCGTTAAAGAAAAAGAAAAAGCTGCTGCAGATGAAAATTATGAGCTCGCAGCTAAGCTTAGACAAGAAGAATTAGTACTCGATGAGAAACTTAAAACACAAGAAGAAGATAAAAAGGCAGCAATTGTTCAAGTAGAGGATATTCAACATATCGTTGAACAAAAAACAGGAATTCCAGTTCGTAAACTGCAAAGTGATGAACAGTCTAAGATGAAAGAGCTAGCTGCAAAACTTTCAGCTCAAGTAATCGGACAAGATGAAGCGGTGGAAAAGGTAGCAAAAGCGATTCGCAGAAGTCGTGCAGGGTTAAAAGCGAAAAAGCGTCCGATCGGTTCCTTCCTATTTGTAGGACCAACGGGTGTAGGTAAAACAGAATTAACGAAAACATTAGCTAAAGAAATCTTTGGCGATGAAGACAGCATGATTCGTCTCGACATGAGTGAATATATGGAGAAACACGCAGTTTCTAAGTTGATCGGTTCACCTCCAGGATATGTGGGACATGAAGAGGCTGGACAACTAACAGAACAGATTCGCCGTAAGCCATATAGCATACTGTTGCTCGATGAGATCGAAAAAGCTCATCCAGATGTACAGCACTTGTTTCTTCAGATCATGGAAGACGGTAGATTGACCGACAGCCAAGGACGTACGGTAAGCTTTAAGGATACTGTGATCATCATGACAAGTAATGCCGGTTCAGCTGTAAAACAAACAAAGAAACTAGGGTTTAATACAGAAGAGGTTGAAAAAGAAACGCAGATTCTAGACTCTTTAGGTGGCTACTTCAAACCAGAGTTTCTAAACCGTTTTGATAGCATCGTTCAATTCCAGTCTCTAAAAGAAGAACACCTTGTGAAGATTGTTGATTTGATGCTGCAAGATCTTTCTGTTCAACTCCAAGAGCAAAACATCTCGATCTCAGTTACTTTTGCTGCAAAACAGAAGCTTGCGAAACTAGGGTATCATCCAGCTTTCGGAGCAAGACCACTTCGTCGTATCATTCAAGAGCACATCGAAGATAAAATTGCAGATGTTCTTTTAGATGACGAGAGCGTCGAGAAGTTAACAGTAAATGTTTCAGAAGGGCAGATTGTCGTCAAGAAAGCATAGACTAGCTACGATTGTATAAAGAAAAAACAGTTAAAACTAAAAACCTTGCTCGGAGAGTATCTCCAGCAAGGTTTTTGTTTTACAATTCATAGAAAGGGTAATTCTAGCATTTAGATAAATTTATCCGAAAAAATAAGCCATGCATCTGCATGGCAGAATGAATAAAAAATAAAACTCTCTGTCTTTATGAATCATCTTTGGAGCGGATAATGGTAAGAACAAGCATTGAAAAACCAATCATGAGTGACATCGCTTCAAATACTGTCATCCCCATCCCTCCTTGCAAATTAGGAGTAAGACTCGTACAGAAACTAGAGAAGGAAAAGTATTGTATGTTTACCATTTTATCCCGATTTGAAAAATGAAACAAGAATCGGAAAGACTATTTCTAATAACACTATTTAGGTCAATAGGATTATTTTACCAATATCATTTTCGGTCAAAAATCGAATTCTTTTTTTATTTTTACTGGGGTGAACCAAAAGACCTATGAAATAATTAATTTTAAAATATTTTAGATAACAGGTGTAGCTAGGAACATCACGAAAAGAAATATAAATAAGCTAAATACGAAGAGCAAACACTTTCTTTTCATTTTTTTCATCCCCCTTGTGTATATCAATGTATAAAAAAATGACATTGTTCATGACTATTATTCAAGGAAAATTTTAAGGAGGATTAATCGTTGGACACATCTTATGTTTGGTATGTCAGTTATGGATCTAATTTAATGGAGCATCGTTTTTTATGTTATATTCTAGGCGACCAGCCGGAAGGTTCTACTCAACGGGAAAGAGGCTGCAGAAACCCAGCCATGCCGCTGAAGAACGGCAAAGCAGTTCTGCCATATCCCCTGTATTTTGCAAGAGAGCGAACGAAGTGGGGGGAAGGTGGGGTTGCCTTTATCGGCCATGAAAGAAATGAAGCTTACGAGACGTTTGGGAGAAAGTATTTGGTCACTGTTGAGCAGTTTTTAGATGTTACAGCCCAAGAAAACAGCTGTGATGAAATAGAGGCTGACCTGGAGGAAGTCATCAAAAAAGGATATATTCACTTTGGCCAAGGCTGGTATAGTCGAATGGTCTATTTAGGCGAGGACCAAGGATATCCGATGGTTACATTCACTTGCAATCTTGATATGCATGAACAGGATTTGAATCCCCCGCCAGCAACTTATCTTATTACGATCGCAAAAGGGCTTAGTCAGATAGGTCTATCTTGCGGTGAAGCGGTAAAATATTTTGCTCAAACCCCTGGAATTGCAGGTCGAATGAAGGATGAAGAGATTGAAAATATCATTAAGACGTATTTTTAGCATGACAAAAGCTAGATAACTTGTCCAACCACCGGCTAATTTACCGATTAAAGGGTTGAACATAGGCCTAGCGGTATACGTCTAATGGAACTTACTTGATTTAAAAATCGATGAGATAATAAAGTCCCCTATACATATAGAGGTGCTTCCTTTAGCGAAGCACCTCTTTTTTTTATGGCTCTTTCCAAAAGGTTGGCCTTTAGTTGTTTTTGGAAGTAGTTCATTTACGTTCGGGACTGTTCACTTTCCCTTGGGCAGACAAGCAATCCTGATGTAATTTACCTTTTTTATTAACTTATGCATTCATTTTTATTTGCTTAATAGAGATGATTCCAGCAGGGCAGTTAAATTGTTCTGCGATTAATTTTTTCACTTGTTCGTGGAGATTGGCTTTGCTTGGATAGATATTAACAATCACGATGTTGCCTTCAGTAATTTTTTCCTCACCATGACTAAGTTGGAAATCCACTACAATTTTAGCCATCTTAATTCTCCTTATCTTTTATGTCATAAACTGCTTGTTGAAATATTCGACATTTTTCTGAGAATCCTGTCTTTATTTAGAGAAATTAGGCGAAAAGTATGGAGGTTTTTCAATCCATTTACTTTTCTCAATTTTTTACAGGGGAAATCCGTCACATTATAGAATGTAATTAGGAAGATTGTAGTGGCAGGGGGTCTATAGGTGGAGAGTACGCTTCAGAAAAAAAAGTCTGTTAAACGATTATCTTGGAAAAAAGGTTTACTTATCATCGGAATTGCTATCGTTGTCATATTAGCAGCCGCAGCAGGGACTGCCTATTTTTTGCTTCAAAAAAGTAAACCCATAATTAATGGATCAATTTCTCTAAACGGACTAGATGCAACGGTAGATGTTTACAGAGATAGAGACGGTGTTCCTCATATTGAAGCGACCTCAATGAAGGACCTATTTATGGCTCAGGGCTTTGTAACGGCTCAAGACAGGTTGTTTCAAATGGATTTGAGCAGAAGGCAAGCATCGGGAATGCTCAGTGAGGTTATTGGGGAAAAGACACTTACCCGTGATAAGTTTTTTAGAACACTTGGTTTGAGAAGAGCAGCAGAAGCTTCTTATGATGAATACTCTCCAGAAATGAAACGATATCTCTCATGGTATGCAGATGGTGTGAACGCTTATATGAACCAAGCGAAGAAAGATAACACACTACCCATCGAATTTTTGCTCGTTGGATATGAGCCGGAGAGATGGACGCCGGTTGATTCGCTCGTGATCGGTAAATACATGGCTTTTGACCTTGGTGGACATTGGGAAGGTCAAGCCTTTCGATATTATCTAACGGAAACGTTCTCAAAAGAAAAAGCTCTGGACTTATTTCCAGGATATCCGGAGGATGCACCAACGATAATAGAAGATCTACAGACAGAAGGAATTGATTTTGAAAAAAGTTTCGCAGGATCGGTTATTCCAAACCATCATAATGGTAGTAATAACTGGGTAGTTGCGGGCAGTAAAACGAAATCTGGAAAACCGCTTCTTGCCAACGATCCACACCTTTCGCTTGGTACTCCTTCTATTTGGTATCAAGCTCATCTGAAAGCTCCGGATTATGAAGTTTCTGGTGTAATATTTGCAGGAATTCCAGGTATCATTGTGGGCCATAACAAAACGATCGCATGGGGTGTTACGAACGTAGGACCAGATGTTCAGGAACTATACGTAGAAAAGAGAAACCCGAAGAATGCTTATGAATTTCAATACTTAGCAAACTGGGAAAAAGCTGAAGTGGTTAAAGAAAGAATTAAAGTTAAGGATAAAATGGATGTGGATCACGAGGTACTTATCACGAGGCATGGACCTGTAATTTCAGAATTTGCACATCATGATAAACCAGGTACAGCCCTTTCATTAAAATGGACAGCTCTTCAACCTTCAAAGGAGCTCGAAGCTGTAATTATGATGAACCGCTCTAAAAATTGGAATCAGTTCGAAAAAGCACTGGAATCATTTCATACACCGGCGCAGAATTTTGTATTTGCTAGTACAGATGGAACGATTGCTTATAAAGCAAACGGTTTGATACCCATTCGTAAACAAGACTATACGTCAATTCCTGTTCCTGGATGGACCGACCAATATGAATGGGAAGGGTACATCCCATGGGATGAACTGCCAACAAGCGTTAATCCTGAAAAAGGATATATTGCGACAGCCAACAATAAAGTAACTGCTGATTCGTATCCTTACCATATTTCAGATACATTTGCTCAACCATATAGACAACAACGAATCGTAGAAGTACTTCAAGGGAAAGAAAAACTTACGGCAAAAGACATGCAATCTCTGCAGTTCGATCAAAAAAACAAGCAAGCAGAAGAAATGTTACCTATTTTTTTGCAACAAGTTATGAAAAAGCCGCTGAACGATAAGGAACAAGATGTTTTAGCACTTCTGAAAAATTGGAATAGATCGGACAGCAAGGAAAGTGCAGCTCCATTAATCTTTCATATCTGGATGAGCCATTTTAGTGATGAGTTGTTTAAGGATGAAATCAGTGAAGAGATGCTTAAAATGTTTGACGGTAGAGAACAAGTAGTGGACGAACTGATAAGAAAAGCGAACTCTGGAGAACCCGGACCTTGGATCAAAGAGAATGGTGGATTAGAAAAAGTCACCCAACGATCTTTTGAATCGATGATGACCTTTTTAACAGAAAAATTTGGTGATGATTCATCAAAGTGGGAATGGGGAGATTTCCATACCTTAACATTTGAACACCCTCTTGCTGCAATTAAACCTTTAGATCTGTTATTTAATCCGGATAAACAAAGTATGGGTGGGAGTAGAGTGACAGTGGGTGTAGCCGGATGGGATCGTGAAACTGGAAGCATCACGCATGGTGGAGCTTGGCGCTCAGTGATTGATATGTCTGATACGTCAAGGTCGTATCACGTGGTCGGACCAGGTCAATCGGGTCATGTTCTGAGTCCATGGTACAGTGATCAAGTGGAAGATTGGGCCACTGGCAAGTATCACGAAACAGCATTAATTAAGAAAGAATGGCCAGAAAATCAACATCTCGTTTTGCGACCATTTGGAGAAAAATAAAAACCGATAGACTCTTGTCTCTGTCAAAATAACAGGTTGGACATATGGTGTAGAGAAGGCAAAAACAAGCTGGGAGGTTTACCCCATTGTCATACCAAACGTATCACCTGTGCCGTCGTTATATAGGCAGATCGGTATATATTGATTGTCATTGTGGCACACGATATCATGGTGTTCTTAAACACGTAGATGAGAGTAAAGCGTATATTCTACCGTATAGTTCAGAAGGTCAGGACGAGAGCAGCAACCGCTTCTTCTTTGCACCAGCATTAGTAGGACTAACACTTGGAACTATCGCAGGTCTAGCACTAGCACCTCGACCTTATCCAATCTATCCTGTCTATCCGCCATACCCATATCCGCCGTATCCGTATTAAGTTTTATAAGACTGAATTCATACTACACTTTGCGTGTAGATGGATCAGTCTTTTATTTTGTTAATCAGTGTGTTCTTTTATTAATGGTTGTTTTTTTAGATACATTGGTGCTTTACGAAAGAGTTGAGGTCCCTATACATTTGCATGCTCTCTATGTTTCGTAAGAAGAGCTTCCTGCCAGTATACGCGCATCAGGAGTCTCATCATCTTTACCTTCAACCAACTTGCATAGTAGCAAAAGAAAACTTCCAAAAGCGGGAGTCCTTTAGAAAAGAGCGTGATAAATAGTGCTTTTTATAAAAGAGAGCAGGAAATGAAGAATAAGAGAGGGAATTTAACGAATACATAAAATTAAAATCGAATATAAATCTAGCACATGATCACGAATTTTTTACGAGGGGGTATTGGTATGAAGCTCGCGTTTTTGTTTCACCCAGTAAAAGATTTACATGAGTCGCAGCAATATTATGAAGGTCTAGGGATGACTGAAGCCTGGCGAGAAGGAAATCAAGTACTTGGAATGTCGATGAAAGATTGTGAAGTACAGCTGATGATAGAAGAAGATGAGCATGATCTTGGACCAGGCGGTGTGTTTTTAGTAGATAGTGTTGATGACTTTTATCATGAACATGAGGGTAAGCTGAATTTTGTTAAACTACCTTGTACAATTCCACCGGGAAGGTATGCCATCTATCGAGATGCAACAGGAAATCCAATACGCATTATTGATTCTACGAATAAAGACTAAATAAGGGTGAATAAACACCATTCAACTTTGAATGGTGTTTTTATTTGCTATTTTTTTTTGCGGAATTTAGCCTAGTGATAAAAATCATCGTTTTCATTTAATGCGGGATCATTCAGATCGCCAACGAAATTTAACAAACTGTCACCTTCAAAATAAAAAGGCTCGGTATCTTCTAACCAGCTTCTATATTCCTGGAAATCTTGATCAAAGTCTCCCGAGTAGAAACGGTGAGCTACTTCGTTTGTTAAAGTATCTATGATCACGATCCCTCTGTAACTCTGGCGATCGGGTTCATCATAATCGCATGCTATGTAATAAGCCATAATCTTACTCCTTTTTAAGTCATACTCATAATGTTGCAATTTAGTTCTTTTTTCATACCATTATTTTTCAGTTTCTTCATAAATTAAATGCATAAGCCATAAAACTCTAACATGGGGTTAAAACGTTCTTTACATTTCGCTAGTAAAATAAAAAATGAAGAGGACTGAAAGAGGGTCATACAATGAAAACATACTTTATGGTACAAGAGAAAATCAGACCAACTTGGATTCATGAAATGGTCATTAAAGCGAATGAGTTTGAACAATGCCAGATCTTTTTTGAATGCAATACGTTAAGAATCAATGCAAAAAGCCACCTTAGTATGAGTCTTTTAAATGGCATGCAAGGGGTGTGTTGTGTTTCTGCAACTGGAGAAGATAGCAGGGGTGCAGTTGATGCCTTACGCAGTCTTGGAACAGGTTCATTATCATAAAAATATATAAGGCCATAAAAAAAGCAGTCATCCGACTGCTTTCTTTTATTTGCTCTTTTTTGGTTGAACAGTTGCTCGGTTTTCCTGAAACTTCTTTTGAATATAGACATCTCCAACTACTGATCGTGCTTGTTCAGCTTCTTTGTGCTCTTCGCGCGCTTTTTGCTCAAGCATCTCAATTTCTCTTTTGTTGTGTTGTGTCAATTTTCTTGTCCACCTTTCTGCTGCTTCCACATTTCGTGTTATTCCCGCAAAAGAGATGAACAGGGCCCTATTCCTCTAAAAAGGAGTAATCAATAAAAAGATATGATTCGTATTTAACTTATATGTGTTTTATTTTTGAAACAGCTTGCATTTTAGGTGAAGAGGACTAATATGAAGGAAGGAATAAACAACGAAAGAGAAAGGGTTTTTGTTTTGCAGCGAATCATGTGGTTAACGTTTGGTGCTTTTTTGCAAGGACTAGCTATGGCAGCTTTTCTTTTTCCTCACCATATACCTTCTGGGGGTGTAGCGGGTATTGCTATATTAAATGATTATTTTTTCGATGTATCACTTGGTTTAACGTTATGGTCGATAAATTTTGGACTATTGCTGTTGGCAATAAAGAAACTCGGAAAGCAAACCGCATTATGGACCATCTATAGTGTGGCTGTCACATCCATCGTTGTGGATTGGCTGACTCCTCAGATCACCAACCCTTTAAACGGAACACTTGTAGATGTTGTGTACGGAGGTATTATCTTCGGAACAGGAGTGGGTATTCTCTTTCGATTCGGTGCATCTTCAGGTGGTATGGATATCGTTGCTTTAATTCTTTCTTATTGGACGGGTAAGAAGCCAGGAACCATTCTTTTTTGTATCAATAGTGTTGTATTGTTAGGTACATCGTTAATGTTAGGCATTGAGATTATAGTATTCGCTTTAATGTGCCAGTGGATTAGCACAAGACTTATCGATTTTGTAAGAACGGTATCCCTTAAGAGAACAGCAAAACCATATATGTAAACAAAAGAGGTGCGGATACCATATCCGCACCTCTTTTTACTGCATATAAAATTAGCAGTCTTTGCCTTTATATGCCCACGAACAGCCAACAATAATGAGAAGGACAAATAGAACTACTATGATCGCAAAACTCTTGCCATAACCTCCGCCACCACAATAACTATATCCGCCACCATATACTGGTGCGTTTGCAAGTGAAGCATTTACCGGTGAATTTGCATACATTCTAAAAACTCCTCCTTATAAGTGTACTTTCGACTTCGATACAGTATATGTAAACTCCGGAAAGCGTGTATGGACAAATGATTAGATTTTAAGGAAATAGGCAGATGTAATAATTGAAAAGAAAATGAGATGTTACGATATTATATAAATGGGGTAAATGTAAGCAAGGAGGCGTTATTCATGCAAACTACAACTCAAACTCAAATGAAAACAACGAGTAAATTATTGAAAACACAATCTTGGGCCCTGATCGGTCTTGGTACAGGAGCATTAGTGTGGCTGTCCTTTAAACCAAACCGTATTAAAACTAAAATGAAATTTAAAGATATGAAACGCAGAGTTCGACCAGATCACATTGATCGTACGCAGCTACCTATTAATAAAGCAGGTCATCCTGATCCAATGGATGTTGATGACAACAAGATGGTAGAAGAAGGAGCAATGTACTCTGTAAACTATTTCAATGACAAAAAAGGTTAAAAGGATGGGAAGTAGCCCATCCTTTTTTTTGAGCCTGAAATAGTAGCCCTAAGCATCGATTCTATAATAAAACAATAAAAAACAAAGGATTCTTTACTAGTATTGTTACTAGTTTCAAACTCAAGAAAGTCGACGAATGCGGCTGAATCTTGGATCATATTGAAGGATATCTTAGGTATTTCTGACGATATAGCATGAAAAAATTGTCCACTTTTGTAACATTACTTCTTCTTTTGGTGAATCTATTTTCAAGGATAAAAAAAGCGTTCATAATAAGCAAGAGGTATATAAAAATGACACAAGAGGAGCGGATTTTCGTGGAGAAAAAAGAATGGAATAACTCTCTTCTCATGGAATGTATAAAAGAAAAAAAAGAGAAGCTGGTAGAAGTTGCGGATCGCAATGGCTTAACCAGCAATGAAACGGTTAAGTGTAGTCAAGAGTTAGATGTTTTGCTGAATGTGTATCAAAGACAATTTTCTTTTTAATTATCGTTTATTGAAGATGAGTTCATCTGTTAGTTGATCGATACGAAGTAGAATGGCTTTTTTTGTTACTAGTGGATAATTACAGTGAAACTCTGATAAAAGTTCACGTATCTCCTGAATCAGGGTAATTTCTTGTTCAGGCATAGATTTAGATGATTCGCTTTTGGTCTTAAAATGAATCAGATTGTCCTTCACACCAACACCCCATTTTCATATTGTGTTGGATACTACTTCCATAGAAGGATTTAAATCCCTTCTAAAAGTCGAAATGTTTCCTTTATACAGCAGAATGTGACAATATCTTTTTGAGGGAACAAAATTCAGCTCTAAAAATGGGAGGCTATTAAACAGATGACTACGATTAAATCATTGCAAGATACGACGGTCTTGAACAACGGAGTAGAGATGCCGTGGTTCGGACTTGGTGTATTTAAAGTTGAAGAAGGACAAGAAGTAATTGATTCTGTTAAATGGGCAATCGAAGCGGGCTATAAGAGTATTGATACAGCAGCCATCTACAAAAATGAAGAAGGTGTTGGACAAGCGTTAAAAGAAGCGGGTGTTCCTCGCGAAGAATTGTTCATCACGACTAAAGTATGGAATAAAGATCAGGGTTATGAGTCAACGCTCGCAGCGTTCGAAGAGAGCATGAGCAAACTTGGACTTGAGTATCTTGATCTATATCTCGTTCACTGGCCGGTAAAAGGAAAGTATAAAGAAACATGGCGTGCACTTGAAAAGCTTTACAAGGATGGAAAAGTAAAAGCGATTGGTGTGTCTAACTTCCAAGTGCATCACTTAGAAGACATCTTAGCTGATTGTGAGATCAAACCGATGGTGAACCAGGTAGAATACCATCCACGTTTGGCACAAAAAGAGCTTCTGTTGTTCTGTAAAGATAACAACATTCAACTCGAAGCATGGAGCCCACTCATGCAAGGGGAGCTGCTAGATGAGCCATCATTAGTCGAACTAGCAGAGAAATACGGAAAATCTGTAGCGCAAATCATCCTTCGTTGGGATGTTCAAAACGGCGTTGTAACGATTCCTAAATCTGTTAAACAACACCGCATCGTAGAAAATGCAGATATCTTTGATTTTGAATTATCGCTTGAAGATATGGCGAAGATTGATGCGTTAAATGAAGATCGACGCATCGGCCCAGACCCAGATAACTTCGACTTCTAATAAGGGGTCTGACCCCAAACAAATACAACAATTCACATTTTGTCCACGTGGAATCTGTAGATTCCACGTGGATTTTTTTATTTCTGACATGGATGAGTGGTGGCAATATACGAACTAAATGTTGTTTTTCCCACGTATTAAGGGTATAGGCTTAAATAAACTGTGGTACGTCCATAATGAGTAGGATTAAAAGAAATGATACATATTCTAAGTATCGAAAACAATCGAATATAGTTACTTGACAAAAGTAAGTGTTAAATCATATACTTAACTTACAAAAAATAAGTTACATGAAGTTGAAAGGATGTAAAGAATATGACGATGCGTACAGATGGAATTCACCATATAACTGCGATTGTTGGTAACCCTCAAGAAAATGTAGATTTTTATGCGGGTGTACTAGGGCTTAGACTTGTTAAAAAAACAGTAAACTTTGATGATCCAGGGACGTATCATCTCTATTTTGGAGATGAAGGAGGGAGCCCAGGAACCATCATGACGTTTTTCCCTTGGCCAGATGCTTATAGAGGTAGAGTTGGTTCGGGACAAGTTGGAACTACATCTTTTGTTGTACCTGAAGGCTCTTTACCTTTTTGGGAAGAAAGACTCGTGAAGTTCGCCGTAGAGTATAAAAAGACTGTCCGTTTTAAAGAAGAATATCTAGAATTTCTCGATCCTCATGGATTGCGTCTAGAAATTGTTGCAAGACAAGAAGGCAAGAATAGCGAATGGTCATTTGGCGAGGTTACTCCTCAACATGCAATAAAAGGATTTGGTGGAGCAGTACTTCTGTCAGCAGCTCCACAGGCAACCGAACAAGTTCTTACAGAAGTGATGGGGTTAGAAAAAATAGGGCAAGACGGTGATTACATCCGGTTTCATGCAAAAAGTGACATTGGGAACGTAATTGATGTTAAACGATCGCCTGAAACAAGAGGAGTGAGCGGAGTAGGTACAGTTCATCACATCGCCTGGCGAGCTTCTTCCTACGAAGAACATGAACTATGGCAGCAACATGTGAAACAAAAACAGTTTCAAGTAACCGAAATCATTGACCGACAATATTTTAACGCTATTTATTTCCGTGAAGAAGGCGGCATACTCTTTGAAATAGCAACTGATCCACCAGGGTTTACACGTGATGAACAAGAAGAAGAGTTAGGAAAGAAATTATTACTTCCACCATGGCTTGAGCCTCACCGTGAACAGATAGAGAATCACCTACTACCGGCTGAAGCCAGAATTTTAAAGGAGGATAAACGATGATCCATCTATTTAATAAAGGAACAGATTTAAACAAGCCAGTACTTTTGTTATTACATGGTACAGGAGGAAATGAGAAGGACTTACTATCGTTAGCAGAAATGATCTCACCAGAATCCTCTGTACTGAGCGTAAGAGGAAATGTGTCTGAGAACGGTATGCCGAGATTTTTCCGCCGTCTATCAGAGGGTGTATTTGATGAAGAAGACCTAATCTTTCGTACAAAAGAGCTTTATGAGTTTATTGAAGAAGCAGCAGAAAAGTATGATTTTAATCGTGACCAAGTTGTGGCTGTCGGCTATTCAAACGGGGCTAACATTGCAGGAAGTTTAATTTTTCACTATGAAAAATCATTAAAAGGTGCTATCCTTCATCATCCGATGGTACCTAGACGCGGAATTGAGCTTCCGAACCTTGATGAACTTCCTGTTTTTATTGGGGCAGGAAAAAACGATCCAATCTGTCCGCCTCAAGAAACGGAAGAGTTGCAGCAATTGTTGAACAACGCCGGCGCAAAAGTACATCTGAAATGGGATAACATGGGTCATCAGCTATCAAGAGCTGAGGTAGAAGAAGCGGCTGAATGGTTCAGCAAACATCTCTTATAAGTCATTTTTGTTAAAATTAAGTCAAAATATAAGACAAATAGATCATGATCGTTTATTTAGTGCTAAATGTCACAACTGAGTCATTCATAAGAACATATGGAATTCGACAAGTTCATGCTCATCGTACAAAAACTGATTAAAGTGGGTGAAGATTCATGAAGTCCATCGATCCTCAAAATTTATCAATAAAAGAGAATTATAAGTTTCTAACCGGAAGTATTATTCCAAGACCGATTGCGTTCGTTACAACTCTTTCATCAGAAGGAGTGCTAAACGCTGCACCGTTCAGCTATTTTAATGCGTTAACTTCCGATCCTCCTTTAATCGCAATCTCTATTGGGAGGAAGGATGGTAAACGGAAGGATACGTCCCGAAATGCAGATGAGCTAGGTGAATTCGTGGTTCACATTCCGGACGAAACATATATAGAAGCTGTAAATATAACAGCTGCTAACTTAGAGCCAGATCAAAGCGAAGTTGAACTTGCGAATTTAACAAGGGTAAAATCGGTAAAAGTAGGTGTTCCTGGTATCGCTGAATCGAAAATACGTATGGAATGTGTTGTTGAACAGATCATTCCTCTAGGAGGCACACCCGACAAGCCATCTACTGATCTGTTAATCGGAAGAGTCGTTCATTATCATATTTCAGATGAACTTTATCACGATGGCAGAATTGATGCAGACAAGCTAAGGCCGGTTGGTAGACTAGCAGGAACGAATTACGTAAAGCTTGGAGAGATTTTTTCGTTAGAACGACCACAATAGTATTTAACCTTCCTCATAAAGAGGGAGGTTTTTTTTTGTTATCGAATGCTTTTACGAGATGAACATTGCCATAAAACGACATTTTATAAAAATCAAAGTTCAGATATTGTTACAAACTATTAAAATTTATGTAATAGATTATAACTTTAATAGGTAAATATGCCGTTTTTTCCGACATAAGACCTGCATCCAAGAAAGGAAGAATGCCTCACTCATGAACTCGTAAATCTATCTAACTCAATGCAACTGTAAAAGCATAAAGAAAATATTGGAATTAATATAGTTTCTTTTTAACACAGATAAAGGGACTGAGTCCTCATTTTTCACTTACTTTATTTTATATTACAAAAATAAGTAGTTATGTACCGTGCCATAAGTTTTGTATACCAGAAAAAATAAGCAAAAAGAAAAAAATGACTAATCAAAAGTCACGGATTAGTAGGATAGCAGTCATACAAAGGATTTATTTTCCATTTACTAGTGCTTTCTGCGACAAAATATTACATAATCTTACATGACTGTTCCGTTAACCTTTATATAACAACAAAGAATTACTATATTTTCATAAAAATTACAGGAGGTGTGACAGAATTCTTGCTTAGGTTAGATCAACCAAAAAACAATAGACCAGGGAGGGAAAAGTTACATGAGTAAAAAACGAAGAAAAGTACGCTGGCTTTCCGTATTTTTAGCTTTTTTAATGATTGTTCCAATGATGTTCCCATCTCAAGCGAATGCTGCTACTACAAAAGGTAAGGCTTCTACTTCAGCGAAAGAGGCAGCATTAGACGGTAAGACGAGTAAGGTTGCAAAGAAACTGAACGAGCAATTCAGCAAGAAGGATAAAGTTACATTCCTCATTAAATTCAAAGAACAAGTAGATACGGCTGCAGTGGCGAAAAAAGCTGCTAAAGAAGCTAAATCTCAAAAACTCTCTTCTAAACAAACTAAACTTATGAAACGTTCAACAATCGTTTCAACACTTCGTGCAAACGCGCTAGAAACTCAACAGCACACGAAAAAATACTTAGAAAAACAAGAAAAAGCAGGTAAAGCTGAAAAAATCCAATCTTTTTATGTTGTTAACGGTATGGCCGTAACGGCGACAAAAGAAGTAATGGAAGAAATCGCAGCTTTCCCAGAAGTTGAAAAAGTGCTTCCAAACGAAACAAGACAGCTTATTCAACCTGTAAGTTCTGTAAAGCTTCCAGAAAAGCAACTTCCAAAATCATCACTACAGGTTCAACCGAAAAACGATACTTCTTCTATTGAATGGAATATCGAACGTGTAGGTGCTCCTGAAGTTTGGGGGATGGGTATCGATGGGGCTGGTACAGTTGTTGCCAATATCGACACAGGTGTTCAATGGAATCACCCTGCACTAAAAGAAAAATATCGTGGATTTGATCCTCAGAACCCTGATGCAGCTGATCATCAATTTAGCTGGTTTGATCCTGTCGATGGACAAACGGCTCCATATGATGATGATGGGCATGGTACACATACGATGGGAACTATGGTAGGTGCTGAACCGAACGGAGGCAATCAGATCGGTGTTGCACCGGGAGCAAAATGGATCGCTGTAAAAGCGTTCTCCGCTTCAGGTGGAACGGATGTTGATCTTCTTGAAGCCGGTGAGTGGATCTTAGCACCAAAAGATGCAGAAGGTAATCCACATCCTGAAAAAGCGCCTGATGTTGTAAACAACTCATGGGGTGGCGGAGCAGGACTGGATGAATGGTATAGAGAGATGGTACAAGCTTGGCGTTCAGCTGAGATTTTCCCAGAATTCTCTGCAGGTAACACAACGATCTTTAATCCAGGTGGTCCTGGATCAGTTGCAACTCCTGCAAACTATCCAGAATCCTTTGCAACGGGTGCAACAGATATCAATAACACTTTAGCGAGCTTCTCACTGCAAGGACCTTCTCCATATGACGAAACAAAACCTGAAATCTCAGCACCAGGAGTTAATATCCGTTCAGCGGTTCCTGGAAGTGCATATGAAGGTGGTTGGAATGGTACATCAATGGCCGGACCGCACGTTTCAGCAGTAGTTGCTTTATTGAAGCAAGCTGATTCGAGTCTGACTGTTGAAGAACTTGAAGAGATTTTATTAAATTCAGCAACTCCTCTTACAGATGCAACTTTCCCTGAGTCTCCTAACAATGGATATGGGCATGGACTTGTGAATGCATTTACAGCCGTATCCTCAGTAGTGACTGGATTAGGAAGAATCGAGGGAACTGTAACGAAAGAAGGAGAAGACAGTGAAGCTCCTTCCATCACACATGAAGGGCCAACTGAATCTTACAAAGAGATGCCATTAAATCTTGAAGCTGAAGTGTCAGATAACATTAGCGTTACTTCAGTTACATTGAGCTATCAGAACGAAGACGGAAGCTGGACAGATGTGGCTGCTGAACGTACAGGTGGAGATTATCAATCAGGTACGTACAGCGCTTCTATTCCAGGATCAGCATTAATGGGTGATTCCATTGTCTATAAATGGACAGCCATTGATTTTGGAGGAAGTTCCGTTTCAACTGATAACTATACAATAGCACTGTTACCTGGAATCTCTTCAGGATACAGTGAGGATTTTGAAGGAAATCCTACAGGCTGGACATCTTTTGGAGCAAATAACAGCTGGGAACATGGTGTACCAACAAGCGGACCTGGTGCAGCATTCTCTGGTGAAAAGGTATATGCTTCAAGTCTTGCTGGAAACTATGCGAACAGTGCTAACATGACACTTGTTATGCCTCCTGTTGATCTTCCTGAAGGCAACACTTATCTTCAGTTCAAACAGTGGCACGATTTAGAGCGAAACTATGATTATGGACATGTATTCGTTTCAACAGATATGGAAAACTGGACACAAAAGCTTCGTGTAAACTCTACTTCCGGTGGTTGGATTGACGGTGAAGTAGATTTAAGTGAATATGCAGGACAACGCATTTACGTTGCGTTCAATGTAACTGCTGATGGTTCAGTCGTTAAAGCAGGCTGGTACCTAGATGATGTGAAGTTGCATGACCAACCGATCACACCAACGAAGAAAGCAAAACTTGGCGGATCACCAGCGGTTGAAAAAGCACCTATGTCACAAGCAAAACCAAAAGTAGATCCTTCTAAAATCAAGCCGATGAAACCTTCTTCTGAAAAAGAACCTTCAAAAGATGGTAATGGTGCTCCACTAGCTCTACCAATGAGAGCAGAAGTTAGTGTTCTTGAAACAGGACGTTCTGTTTATACGAATCCTCAAGATGGTTCGTACAGCTTAACACATGCGGCAGGAACGTACACGGTACAAGCTGAGGCGTATGGTTTCCGTTCGCAAACTCAATCAGTAACTCTTGAGGCTGACGGAACGGCACGTGCGAACTTTACACTAGAAGAAATTCCAAGAGGAACAGTCTCTGGTACGGTTACGAATGAAGTGACTGGAGAACCGATCTCAGGAGCTACTGTGATGCTCATGGAAGATGCAGCGATTGCACCTGTTCAAACGAATGAAGATGGTACGTATGAAATCTCTGCATACGAAGGCGAATACACGCTAAAAGTACTTGCACCTTCTTATTATGGAGAAGAAGTTTCTGTTACCATTTCTGGTGGCGATACAACGGATCAAGACATCGCGTTAAAACCTTTCATCGGTTACCCAGGTGAGATTGGGTATGACGATGGTACAGCTGAGAATGCTCGTGCATGGAATGCTGCAGGTAACGCTTGGGCAGTTAAGATGTCACTAGCAGATGGTAATGAAAAAGCAGCTGTAACTGGAGGACTATTCCGATTCTGGGATACTGAATGGCCAGTACCAGGTGGAACAGCATTCCAAGTAGCTGTATACGATGCGAGTGGACCAGATGGGACACCAGGTAAAAAGCTCGCTGGACCTTTTGATGCTACAGCATTACGTAATGGCGAGTGGACGCATGTTGACTTAAGTCAACACGGCATCATGGTAGAAGGGGACTTCTATATGGTGTACATCCAAAACTTTGCAAACCCTAACACACCAGGTCTTGCAACGGATGAAGATGGAGAGTGGTCAGGACGAAGCTTCCAAAGCTTGAGTGGGGCATGGTCTCAATCTCCAGAAGAAGAAGGTAACTATATGATCAGAGCGACTGTAAACTATGAAGTAACGGCACCATCCATTACTTCTCCAGTCGATGGATCGTTTACAAACGAAGAGAAAGTAACTGTAACAGGTAACGCTGCTCCAACCACTACAGTGGAAATCTACAGAGACGGAGAAGAAGTAGCTACTGCTGAAACGACAGACGAAGGTACGTTCTCTGCTGAAGTTATGTTAGAAGAGGGCGCTAATACGTTGACTGCCAAAGCAGTAACAGATAGTGGTTCAACAGATGAATCAGCTCCGGTAACTGTGACGCTGGATCAAACAAAGCCAAAAGTGAGTATCACATCACCGGCTGATGGTATGAAGACAAACCGTGAATCTGTAACCGTAAAAGGTACAGTTGATGAAACCAACCTTGATTGGGTTAAAGTTAACGGACAAAAAGCGCAAGTTGACGAAGATGGCAACTACAGTCACCGCATGCTTCTAAATGAAGGAGAAAATGTAATCAAAGTGGTTGCGCTTGATAAAGCTGGAAATCGCCACTCGAAGACTGTAACCGTTTATGCGAAGTTCGAAGCTCCAGTGGTTGAGAACTTGAAACCTGACACAGACAAAGAGCTGAAGAGCGGGGAGTCTGTGAAGATTGAATTTGACAGTGCACCAGGATTGGATGCAGTATTCGTTATCCATATGCCGCTTACAAATGCTGGTGGATTAGCAAATGCTACAGAGCTTCCGATGCGTGAAACGTCTGAAGGTCATTACGAAGGTTACTATACGGCAACTACAAATGTTAAGGCACCAGGTGCTGTAGTTGAAGTAATCGCTTCAGATGATTATGGCAACAAAACAAGTGAACGAGCATCAGGTAAGCTTTACATCAACGCGAAAAAATAAAAAAATAAAACTTTATTTTTCCGGCCTTCTCCCTTGTGAGAGGCCGGTTTTTACGTGGTTTTAGTACCAAGTCATATAATAAGTTCACAATTCGACAAATATAGGTGGGTGCTAAATTCAAAATATGTGATAAGATAGGGAAGATGTGAAGTTAAAGGAGACTGATTTAATGAGCGAACATTCGAAGTACGACATTCGTGAATGGAAGAAAAAATTAGCACCATTTGAGCGCCCGCGTATCTCAGCAAGTGTATGGCAGTTAGTTAATTCAGTAGGACCATTCTTGATTTTATGGGTTTTGGCTTATTTGAGTTTAAATATATCATTTTGGTTAACACTGCTTTGTGCAGTACCGGCAGCCGGCTTTTTAGTTCGAACATTTATCATTTTTCATGATTGCACACACTATTCTTTTTTCAAAAGCAGAAAAGCCAATCAGATCGTGGGTATTTTTACAGGTTTGTTTACGTTTTGTTCGTATGAACAGTGGAAGAATAGCCATGCAACACACCATGCCACGAACGGAAACCTTGAGAAACGTGGAGTTGGTGATGTATGGACAATGACGCTTCAAGAGTACGCAGAAGCTTCTTGGTTTAAACGGTTACAATACAGAACATACCGAAATCCGATCGTGCTCTTTTTGATCGGACCACTGTATATTTTCTTGATCGATTATCGATTTAATGCAAAGAATGCTTCAAAGAAAGAAAAAGTGCATGTTTGGTTAACGAATATCGCACTAGTAACGATCGTATTAGCTGTTGGATTTACGATCGGATGGAAAGCTTTCTTATTGGTTGAACTGCCGATCTTCTACATTGCTACTTTTTCAGGCGTATGGTTGTTTTATGTTCAGCATCAGTTTGAAGATGGTTATTTTGAACATAATGAAAAATGGAACTATGTTGAAGCAGCTCTTAAAGGAAGTTCGTTCTATAAGCTGCCAAAAGTATTACAATGGTTTACAGGGAACATCGGATTTCACCATGTGCACCATTTGAATTCTCGTGTGCCGAACTACCACTTGGAAAAAGCACACAAAAGTGATCCGAGACTACAAGATGTACCAACCCTCACGCTTCTTACTAGCTTAAAATCATTAACGTTTAAGCTATGGTGTGAACAGTCTAAGAAGTTTATCGGAAATCGTGATATTCGTAATTTCATTCGAAAAAATAGAGCAGCATAAAAACACTCAAGAGTCACTCCTCGCTACGTTAAAAAACGTGCGGAGAGTGACTTTTTTTACTTGAGGCTAGGCTGTAATCATAGCTCTCCTAGGGTAGTTGATTGCCATTCTAGGCACATACTCGTAACATTTCAAACAAATCCAGGTAATCTTCAAAAACAAATCAGACAATCATCTATAGGCACCTTTTACACACTTACTTTCATACTATACATACATGATGACTCCATTAGAAAGAAGGAGATATGAGATGAAGTTGAATGTTCAATATATTCATCTAACTAAAATTAAGCCGAATCATGCGATTAACTTAACAGATCATGTGAAGATGCTTAAAAATAGAATGTGGGATTCTATGCATATGCTTGTAGTCAAGAAAGATAAGAAGAATCGATTCAGTATTATTTGCGGAAATGACCGTTTTGAATATTTAACGAAGCACACAAAAAATAAATACGCGCTATGTATCATTGATGAACAACCTAGAAAAACAGAAATAAAGAATTTCTTACAGAGCTTAAGAGGTATGGGTAGGAAGGAACAAGATAAGAAATTATGCAAGAGGGTGAGTCCAGCCGCGCTTTCGATCATAAAGTGTTTCCTAAAAGAGAATCCGGGTTTTCATGAACTGTCATTTAGTCAACGATTAAAAGTACTCTTGCTTGCTTTTCGTTACAAAAGAACAGTAATAGGATCTATGAAGACAAAAGTAGAACATTTATTGGAGTAACATAAAAAAACAAGCACCTCATTTTAGTCTGAGGTGCTTGTATTAGTTCATATCCCATAAATCACTGAGTTTAGTTGTAGGTTCAACCTTTTTTACCGCATATAATATCTTTCGTATACATATCATTCTTGGATTTTTATTTGGATTGTAGGCGAGCTCTTCTATCGTTTGTCTTTCGATACCAGAAGTTCGGGTCAACCAATCAGTATCTTTATTATGCTGTTCGAGCCACATACCTAATTTGCTGCGTTTCTGCTCCACTCTGTACATATTCACTGATACCCCCAAACAATTTATTCACACATTTTATCTCTATAATTATGGGGTACCCGTATAGAATGGTAACTAAACCTAAATACTTGCATATGAATGAGTCTTTTTTACCAAAAACTTTTTTGAATCTACATAATGCGTCAAAAATAACACCATTTTCGGAAATGCAATTAGGTTAAAATACCTATTTAACATAAATGGATATTTCTTTAAAATTATTTAAATTTTCAGAAGTATGCCTTATAGTGAAATCAAGGTGGTGTTTATTTATGGAGGATGTCAGGGATCTACTGCAGAATTTGAGTAGAAAATATGAAACGTTGCAAAAGAACAGCTGTCGTTTAGTAGAAGAAAATCTAACATTAGCACATAGTCATATCCTTTATGAAATTAGCAAACACTCAAAGCCTACCATGCAACAGATTGCAGATAACGTTGGTGTTGATATTACGACATTCAGCAGGCAAGTGCAGTCTTTAGTAAAAATAGGTCTTGTGGAAAAAAGAGTGAATCCTAGTGACAGAAGAATTTTTTTCCTTGTATTAACAGAAAAAGGCGTGCATACGTTATCACATTTGAATATGATTTTAAGCACACGTCTAAATCAAAATATTGAAGGACTCTCTGAATTTGAAAAAAACACGATCATGCAAGCTCTAAAAATATTAACGAAAGCACTAAATTCACATAAATAAGAAAGAGTATCTGCTAAATCAGATACTCTTGTTTAATAAAGGATTATATGATGGCGATATCTTTATCTTTTTTAATGTTTGTCTTTCCTTGCTGAAAGAAGAAAATGGACAAGCAGCTGTTGAAGATGCTGATCTTGTATGTTTTTCTTTGTGAAATGACGTTTCACAAGATGACGGATGATCACTTCACTCATTTTCTTTTCCTCCCTTCTAGGTTTTCTCCATAATTCTCTCTCAATCGATAAATATCCTCTTTATTGTCGAAACAATAGTACAGCTTTCCTAGGAATGAATCGAACAAAGTGAAAACAGGACATTTGAAGGGGGATCTAAATGAATTATTCAATTGATAATACTTTATTATAAAACTATACGTCTTTCTTTTTGGCTAGAAATAATGCAACTGCATGTTTTTTAGAGATGATCCCTGAACCTTCCTCCAAAATTGCTTTCTCTATTTCTTGATAGAGGAGTTCTTTTTGTTCTGGAGGCAACAGTTGGTGACCAGAATGTGTATCTAATAGCCCTACATATTCTTTGGCGGTATAGGTTTGGTTCCACGTATAAGTATGTGTGCTTAAATCTTTAAAAGCACCTGACTGCAGCGTAAGTTCGTTTCGCTTCTCAGTAAATTCTGCTAGTGTAGGAGCACTGCTGTCTTCTAAATGAGGAGCAAATAAATCATAAGCTTTACGTATTGATTGGTAGACAGGTTCAAAAGAAGGAATGTGAACAAACCAAAAGAGCGCTAATACCCCATTAACTTTTAAAAGAGAAGCTGCTTTTCGATACCCAGTCTCTTGAGGAATAAAGTGAAAAGCTGTTCCAGAATAAACTAGGTCAAATTTGGCGTTTTCTGGATGATTCCAGTCTTCAAAACTAGAGTGAATCACGTGAAGAGTTGGAGACGATGAAAACTTTTTTCGAGTCAGCTCAACTAGGTTTTGTCCATGTTCAATACATGTGATTTTTGAGATGCCTTGTTTTACAAAACCTTCTGTAGCTTTTCCCGTTCCACTTCCTACCTCCAAAGAATTATGATCTGCATGAAGGTTTGCATACCGTATAATATCTGCGAAAAGCTTTGTTGGATAAGTCGGCCGGTATTTCTCATATGAATTGGCAACAAAGTTAAACGATTGTTTAAGCGAAGTCATCAAACATCAGCTCCCCATATTTTAAGGAAAATGATACCAAAAGAAACGTCGGCTGAATAGAGGGGATAAATAAAAAAAAGGTGCGCATTAGCCAACACCTAAACAGTTATTAAATTTTAAAGGCAGTAGTTGTGAAAAGTAGTTCTATTGGATCATCATCCATTAAAAGGGCTTGAAGTAATTTTGATTTTTCAATCCTTTCTGAGGATGACGTATAAATATAATCATACATATCTAAGCTTTGAATCAGTTTTTTTACTTTCTTTAGATAGGCTTTTTGTAGTTTCTTTTCTGAAGTGTCAGGACATCTCTTTCTCATCGAGCTTTTTAAAAATTCAGGATGAAGAGATAGGTAAAGGGGTGGCTTGTACCGTTTTAAATATTTCCGCATAGAGGGTATGAGTAGATATTCACCGCCTTCAATATCCATTTTGATGAGTGACAGATTGGTAATCTGATAATCCGACAGCAAGTCTTTTAGGGTACTTACTGAAACAGATTGAAAATCATCTGACAATGATCGAACGAGACTTGAACTAGAATCACCAAATCGTGTTCTTTTATATAAGTTCATCGTTCCTGACTTATAGGATAGGGCTTTGTTGATAGGCGTGATTTTTTGTTTGAGTTCTGGGTTTAACGTAATATTTGTTTTCAATGCTTCATAGGCTACTGAATCTGGTTCAACACCAAATGAATGTTTTGCTTTACTTGATGCATACAGTATAGTTGGTCCGATCCAAGAGCCGATATCTAAATAATTTTGATCAGGATGTAAGAAATGATCCAAGACTTCAAATGTAAAGTCCTCCCAATGATTGGGGAACACAGTGTGCCAAAAGTATGCAAACTGTTTATCGTCAGACACATTAAAGGATACATCTTTTTTTGTAACGTTCTTCAAATCATCCACCAACTTCCATTTAAAAAAGCTGTCACAAGCTGTAAGAGCTTGGCCAACTATACAACATTATATGTTTATACGACACTTAAGGAACTTGATTTACTCTTAATCTCTTTAATTGCAAAAAAATGTTTGTATAACCACTGTTTAAACAATTACCTTGTTCTAAAATTTTTGTCCATTGACATAACATGAGGTAATACATGAAACAGGGGGGATGAAATGAGAAGTTATTTGAGGTGGTCAAAAATACCTTATCCGGGCGAGAGCAATCCCCCGACTCCTGTAACCCCAGAAGCAGGTAATTGGCCGATGTTTTTCATCGCTCGAGAAGGTGATGCGTTTTTGGACCCTTTTCGAAACCAGATCACATGGAAAATCAAAGATCCTAATACAATTAATTGGGCCAATGAACTTCAAATTGTGCAACAGATGATGCAGCAGATAACGCCAGATCAGATACGCATTGCACAAATGTGGGCTGCTGGAGAAGTGAATAAACAGATTATTCCAATCGTATTTCAAATGATGGAAACATATGGGGTGGCTTCAACAAAAGCGGCCAGATTTTTAGCATTTTATCAAGCGGCAATCAATGATGCTTTCGTAATTACGTGGCATTTTAAATATCTTTGGGATGTAGCACGTCCTTGTCAATATGACCCAAACTTAAGAACGGTGTTAATGACTCCAAGGTTTCCGGGTTATCCCTCTGCACATGCTGTAATGGCTGGAGTTTCAGAACCTATACTAAGCTATTATTTTCCACAAGAAAGAAATCGCATCCACCTGCTCATGGAAGAGTGTGCGATGTCTAGATTATATGCAGGCGTTCATTTTAAAGTAGATAATGATGAAGGATTATCACTTGGAAGACAGCTCGGAGATATCGTAGTGAATTTAATACGATCGCAAAATATATAATGAAAGAATAAAAACCGGACGTAGATGTCCGGTTTTTCTCAGTATCCTCGATATACATATTCTTCATTTGGTTTCTCGATTTCCTTCCAGTCCTTCACTTTTACATAAGGGATATCGGCTTTAAATGGTTGATAATATTGGGTTTCTATACTTCCCTCAATCTCGATCCATTTGTCATTAGGAAATGTTGTACCTTTTGGAAATTCCACCATCATGCCAAAAACGCCAGAATCGGCAATACAGTGAATGATTCCAAAACGTAGAAGAAAAAGTTCGTTTGATTTAGCAGCTTCGTCTTCTGCATTGTAAGTAAACCCTTTAAACTGAACATCCTTCCCGAGAAAAATACCAGGTTTATAATAGATACTCTCCATGCCTTTTAGATAGTTCTTATCGTTCAGCACAACCTGATTTCCTTTAGTAAAGGGCTTCAGTTCTTTATCCATGATTGAATTATAGCTTTCTTTTCCATAATAAACACTTGTATCAGGCTTTAGAAACTGATGCTCACCAAAGTCCCCTTCGTTCTCAAGGCCTTTAAAGTGGAACCCTTTTGTTTTTACGGTTTCAGAGTCAAGAGAAGCGATAGGAAAGAATAACCCGGAAATGATCGGGAAAATGAGTATGCTGTTCACAGTTACATTCTTTAGACGGGAAGGTTTCTTATGATGATCATGACCACAATCAGGGGTGCATGAATCATCGTGTGCATGTTCATCATCATCACTTTTCCCATAAATGTAGAACTGAACGAGCGTAAGAAAGCCAAGAATAAATATGGCTGAGAATGAAATATACGAATACTTCATGTTAATGTACTTGCTTATATCACCTGTTGCATGCAGATGCATGAACAAAAAGGTGAATCCGATCAAAATCAAGATTCGAATCATGGATGTGCACCTCCCTTATAGAAATAGAGATCCGAGTAGAACAAGGATCGTAATATATACAACAAGGCTAACCACTAGTTTTTTCTTAAATGCAGCTAGCATCATCAGGACGTTCTTCACATCAAGCATCGGACCATAAACAAGAAACGCAACGATGGAACCGATGGTAAACGTGCTTTGAAATGAAGACGCGATGAAAGCATCAGCCTCTGAACATAGAGAGAGTATAAACGCTAGTCCCATCATCACAAGAGAAGATGATACTTCACCTTGCCCGATTTCAAGAAGTGTCGATGTTTTCACGTACGTTTGCATACTCGCTGCAATCAATGCACCGATCACTAAATACTTTCCGACAGAGAAGAACTCTTCTACAGCATGTACGAACGTACCTTTCAGTTTGTTATAAAAAGAACCTTTTGTTGCTGTAACTGTTGCTGCCATTTCGTCGTTAAACGGTAGACGGGAAACAGCACCTATTTCATTCTTTAGTACTTTTACATTTTTAAATTGAACGGCAAGAATAAAACCTAATAAGACAGCAACAATCATGGCCAGTCCACCTCTGTAGATCATGACATCCCATCTGTTGCCGAATGCAACATACGTCGAGAATAATACGATGGGGTTGATGATCGGACCGGTAAGCATAAAAGGTATAGCCGCAAAAACAGGAACACCTTTTTCGATCAGCTTTCTTGTGATTGGAACGATTCCACACTCACATGCGGGAAAAATCGCACCTAGAACAGCTCCAAACAAAACAGCACCTATCTTATTTTTGGGCATGATGCGTGCCACCATCTCCTCAGTGACAAACATCTGTATGACACCTGCAATGAGAACACCAATAAGAACGAATGGAAGTGCTTCGATGAGGATGCTTATAAACACGGTATTCATCTGTAAAAACGATTTGTCGAGCATCCGATAATTCCTCCAAATCAATAAACTACCTATCATCATAAAATATAAACTTTATGAAGTAAATTTTTATTAAGTAATATCCACACTATAACGCAAAATCCACAGGAAAATAAATGGTAAATGAAGAATTAGAAGATAATGGGAAATGGGGTCTGACCCCAAACAATTTATTTCCCATAATGAGATTGAGCAAAAGGAGTAAATAAATGAACCATTTTGACCTGCGCCCGAAGCGGCGTTTGGCTTTTCGAATCTCGCTAGGAAAAAAATATTATATGTTTAAAAGGTATATAGAATGGATTACCGATGAAAAGACTTATGCCAAAACAAGGAAGAGCGAACAGCTACCATTTGTTCATTTTTCGCATCAGACTATTCTTCTTCGCAAATTAAAAGATGTAGACATGTGGTATCAGCATAACAAAGTTAAAAACCTGAGGATTGCTATCAAACAGTTAAACGGAACCGTGATCCAGCCTGGGGAGACTTTTTCTTATTGGAAAAGCATAGGAACGACAACACGCTCGAAAGGGTACGTAGATGGTATGGTTTTGTTTTACGGAAAGTTTAAGAAGGGAACCGGGGGAGGGCTTTGTCAGCTGTCGAACTTAATTTATTGGATGACGTTGCATACTCCGCTCTCTGTAACAGAGCGACATCGTCACAGCTATGATGTGTTTCCAGATTCGAAACGCACCCAGCCGTTTGGAAGCGGAGCGACTTGTGCTTATAACTACCTAGACCTTCAAATTAAGAACACGACTAATCAGCTATACCAGCTTCACTTATATTTAACCGATACTCATCTCGTAGGAGAATGGCGGACAGACCAAGAACCTTTGCTATCGTATCAAGTGTATGAAAAAGAACATTGGATCACACCGGCTTACTGGGGTGGATATTTAAGGCATAACTCCATTCATCGCAAAGTTTTTAACCGTCAAAGAAAAGAGATCGATGATGAATATGTAACAGAGAATCATGCCATCATGATGTATGAACCATTACTAGAAACTAGTCAAAAAGAAGCGTAGTAAAAACCCTTGGCCGTTTTAAGGCTAAGGGATTTTTAAAGCATACAGAAATACTGTTTATTGCTAATAATTTTTTAAATCGATCTATTTCTTCTAATGTTGAACAGGGTTAAGGTCAAAGATAGTTTCTGTTTCGTTAGCATATGGGTTCCAGCCACCATCAATATGTAGTTCTTTATTATTTTTTTCAAATCTCAACATAAACCCTCCCCAGCCTTCTATAGAAGCTTGTTTAAAAACGAGCTTCCAGCCATGACTAGGTAGAGAGTCTCTATAAAATTCATAGATATCATACCAATGGTTACCCTTCATCAAGTAATGATGTTCTTGAAATTCTAATCCTTCATAAAGAGGAAGGTCGTTGCGCTGCTCGGGAACTATTGAAACCGATGAGTAACGATCTTTCTTCACCACATATTGATAAATCGTGACACTTGAAAATACCAACAAAACGAAAACAAAAGATATCACGATCCTTTTTTTCAACACGATCGCTCCTTTCATACATAACTATAATAAGGAAAAATACAGCTTGTTTATTAACCATTTAGTCGACCGTTTTTTTATTGTCAAAATAAAAAGCATAGCTTATTGTATATAAATGCCGCATTCCTATTTAAATGTTTCAAATCACTGATAAAAGTTAAAGAAATTAGGGAAATGATAATAAGAGAAAGAAGGTGTAATCATGGTCCGAACAATCGCTATCATCGATCATAAAGTAATCATTAATCCGCCGTTTAGACAAATCAATGAAATGAAGCCTGATTGGTTCTGGGTGGATTTTGACTGTCCGACATCAGGTGAAACCAATTTATTGCGCACTTTTTTTGACTTCCATCCTCTTGCTGTTGAGGACTGTGTGAATGCCTTGCAACGACCAAAGGTTGAATTTTATGAAGATCACCTGTTTTATGTGGTGCACGCTCTTGACAAAAAGACACTCGAAGCAACTGAGGTTGATATTTTCACAACGAAAAACTGTGTTGTCACTTTTCATAAAACAAACGTACCAGAGATTGATTTTGTGTGGAATTATTTAAGTAGACTAGAGAGTGTTCCGCCTGAACTAGGTAAAAATGAACTCGTTCACAAGCTTATGGATAAACTGGTAGATATGTATTTTCCTATCATGCATGAATTAGAAGAACGAGTAATTTCTATTGAAAGCAATGAAGATGACGAAGCACCTAAAATTATTAACCAGATCTTTGATATAAGAGGAGACCTATTAACATTAAGAAAAACAGTTGTACCTATGCGTGAGTTGCTGTATCGTATGCTCGAGTCAAAACGAGTAGGTTTAGATGCGGATGAAAGATCCTATTTTCATGATATATACGATCATCTATTGCGTTTGACAGATATGATGACATCAGCCAGAGAGATGACATCAGATATACGTGATAATTACATCTCTCTTAACTCTTACCGTATGAATAATATTATGAAAACATTAACTGTAATCACAACTATTTTCATGCCGTTAACATTTATTGCAGGTCTGTATGGAATGAACTTTGTAAACATGCCAGAGCTGCAAACAAAGAATGGCTACTTCTATGTACTAGGTTTCATGGTCTTATTAGGGGGAATTATGTCCATTTGGTTTAAGAAAAAAGGTTGGTTCGAGCAGGATTGAGTTTCGTTTAAAAAATGCTTAACAGGGGAACCTACTTGTAAAGAACCGTTTGGAGGGAAACCAAATGAAAAAAGATATTATCGGTACATATTTAAAAGAAGAAGAAGCGGTTGGCGCAATCAAAGCTCTCGTCGAAAAAGGATATCATCCATCTGATATTTCAATCGTTGCGAAAGATGATGAGATGGTTGATCATGTTGCCGACGAAACACATGTAAACGAAAGAAAAATTACTGAAGATGATGCAGATAGTGCAACATATGGTACGATTGCTGGTTTTCTAACCGGTATTGGCGGAGGGATTGCAGTCCCTGGCCTCGGAGTACCAGGTATCGGACCACTTCTTGCAGCTGGACCTTTTGCTTCCATGTTTGATCATGATGAAGCGGATATGAAGGAAATTCTTCAAAACATGGACGTTGCTGAAAGTGATGCGGAAAGTTATATGCAAGATTTACAAGATGGTAAGATCTTAGTTATGGTTGAACGAAAATAAAACCACGATTTAAAGGGCACCTTCAGAAGGTGTCTTTTTTATTGTTTTGAAACTTTTTCCAGTACTTAATCGTATTTATATATATAAGATATGTGGGGTGTTAAAACATGGAGCTCTTCTTAAATGTGTTTTTTGGAATCTTAATCGTGATAGGAATCATTGCAGCCGTTTATTACCTTTTGAAAAATGTGAAAGACAAAAAAAGAGCTGTTCCGGTCTATGGACTTTCTTATAGTGGAGAGTATACACAGAAAAACTTTTGGACGCATGAGATTATGATTGTGGTCATCATCACACAAGGATTCGGTCTGTTGAAACTTTCGATGCCTGTTAATGTTTTAATGATTTGTTTACTGGTGTTCCTAACACTGCTTTATTTTACTCAAATATGGCGCGGTGCAATCGGCAAGAAAGGCGTTGTATCGGCAACAAAATTTTATGATTGGAATCAGATTGATTCAGTGGATTGGATCACGGGACTTCAAGCTGAAAACCCAGGGTATCCAAGCTGGGGTTTAGTTCGCTTTCATACGGGTGAAAGATATGTAGAATTTGTAATCAAGAAAAAAGCTGAGGATGAAGTGCGTTCGTTTGTTGAAGAGCGTATGAATCTTGCAAAAGCTAATTAGTTATGCAAATTTGTTTTAAAGAATAAAGGTATTCTATCTTTTCCTAAGAATATGTTAAATGTAAAAGGGAAAAGGTGGTTTTACCATGAAGCCATATGTGAAAGCAGGTTTAATTACCGCCGGGTTAATCGTTCTGATCAGTACCTATCTGCTAGGAATGTATGTTGAGAAGTTAAATGTTCAAAAAGAGTCACTTAATATGGATCCTATCCATATTGTAAGTGTATTATTAGGAGCTTCACTCATTTTAATCGGATTAAGAATAAAAACTAAAAAAGAAATTGAACCAGAGAACAGTGCAAAATAGGCACTGTTTTTTTACGTATTTTGTAGAGAGTTCCAATCTTTTGTATAATACATTTAGAATATCTATTACATGTGCCAGAGGAGACAATCATGAAATACGAAGATTTTAAAGAAATCGTGCACGGCAGAAGAAGTGTCCGAAAGTTTACGGATGAAGCAGTTGCTGAAGTAGACATTCATGAAATCATGGATTGCGCCCGCTATGCGCCGAGCGACACGAACTCACAAACGTGGGAATTTATCGTGATCCGAAACAAAGATAAAGTAAAGAAAATTGAAGAGATGACGTGGGATGCTATTCATAAATTGGCTGCAAGAGCTGAAGAGAACGGCAAAACGAAGGAAGCAAAATTGCTGACGCGCTCTTTCGGCCCTTATGCAACGGCGTTCTCTGGAGCACCTGTGCTGATCATCTGTTTAGCCACTCCTTACGAATCTAAGTTTCGTGAAAAAATATTTGATCCGATCGAACTTGCCGAAGAATCAGTCTGGGAAGAAGAAGGAATCAAGAGCAGCTGCTTGGCGATTCAAAACTTGATGCTCGCAGCCCATGCGCGCGGACTAGGGACTTGCCCGATGACTGGTCCCGTATTGCTTGCGCAAGATGCGATTCGAGACTTTTTAGAAATTCCGTCTAAGAAACAGATCAACATGGTTATTTCACTTGGACATCCACAAGATCAACCGAAAAAACTCGCAAGAAAAGCTGTAGAAGAAATCGTCACATATGTAGATTGATGACAATTGGTTCTGTAAAATTCTTAAAAAGCTCGTCCAGCGGGTGACAAGCACACTGGACGAGCGCTATATGAAAAGTGCAAGGATCACCGCTTTGAAATGCCCCCTTGAACCCCTCTCATACCCCTCTATAAGACTTCAGACCTACAATTAATCTTAAGAAAAAAGGATTTTTTTCGACATATACCGAATATATGTTTCATGTAACGTATTTTCAATTATAGAAAGAGGAACTTCTTATGAAAGAGACATTTGACTTGATTGATTATGCACTGCAAAAAAGTGGATTAGAGGAACTTAAAGATCCGACTCAGGTTCAGTATTTAGGTGAAGGGGCTTGGCATCTTGCTTATCTTGTTCAGCTGCGCACTGGAGATGCTGTGGTTGTTCGTTTTCCGAAAACAGAGGCGTATGGAAAGAACGTTGAGTTTGATGAAGAAGCCATGCACTCAGAATATGCAGCGACTAGAGCATACTATGAGCTAGCAAACCAAGTTAAACCGGGAATCTGCCCTGACTTTTTCAATTATCATGTAGAAAAAGGCAGAACGTTTACCGTGGAATCTTATGCAGGAAAAGCAATCAAACTAGATCAACTAACGGTTGTAGAAGCGTTTCATATTGGAGCGGAAGTTGGTGAGTTCTTTCGCAAGATGAATACTGCACATCATGGCTTAAAAGGGTTTGGTTATCTCTCATGGAACGGTAAACATATTGCGGGCAAATTTCAATCAGATGTTTCAGAATCTATGAAAGAAGAAAACAATGAATACATAGATGATTTCAAGAAATTTATAGAAACGTATGAGGGGGCCATTTCTTCATTAGCTTTAGTAGACCTACAAGCTTGCATGGAGGATAGAGAGATTACGGATCATACGGTTGTACTTACTAATCAAGATACATCTCCAGAGAATATATTGCTGCATTCAGATGGCACTGTCTGTTTGATTGATCCTGTACCAATCTTATATAGCGGAGATTCGCTTGCTGGGAATTTTCTTAATAATTATCGGACGTTGTTTCCAACATTTTTTAATGCACCGCGTTATGCACGACATGAATTTGATCGCTTTGAAGACCGTTTGAAAAGAATAGCTGACGGATTTTTAGAAGGTTATTCTAACGGAGATCTAGATGTAAAGCGTCGAGTGAAACAAGAAGAGTTTATTCAACTTACGGATCTAACTGTAACTCATTGGCAACTACTTCAGATTGATGAATTATCGTCCGAACAGAAAATTCGTTATGGAGAAAGAGAAGCCATTGCCAATCGAATAGCGGAACTTGTAAAAAAAATCGAAGAGTTTCAATGGTTTGATGAAAAAAGTGGAACAAAGTTAGCATAACCGGCATAGCATGGGCATAATCTTAATTCAAAGCTGACAGTTGAACACTCATTCTGTTGTAATACTTTTATGATTTTTCAAAAAACGGTTGACTTTCTAAAACATCTTACTCTATAATCCTATTCAAGAACAAAGTAAACATCAGCACGTTAATGTGTTAAACATAATTTGAATATCTCTTATCCAGAGAGGCGGAGGGACTAGGCCCGATGAAGCCCGGCAACCAACAAACCACATTTGGTTTGGAAAGGTGCCAATTCCTACAGATCTTTTTTGATCTGAAAGATAAGAGGAGGACCAAAACCCTCTTCTTAGGAAGGGGGTTTTTCTTTTTCCCCTTATCATACTTCAAGCACAACATCACTTAGTCACTTATTTCATTTTAAAAATTGAATATAGCAAAAGGGAAAAGCATTATTCTTTATCCCTAGTTTTCCTATAGATTTTATTTGAATAATGAGAAGGAGCGATTATAATGACAAAATCTTTTGACGGATACGATATTGAAACATTGCTATTACATGGGGGCCAAGCGCCTGACCCAACGACAGGATCACGAGCGGTACCTGTCTATCAAACTACTTCCTATGTTTTTTCTGATACAGACCATGCGCAAAGCCTTTTCGCGCTTGATGAGCCAGGAAACATCTACAGCCGAATCGGAAATCCAACTGTTGATGTTTTTGAGAAAAGAGTTGCACTTCTAGAAGATGGTGTTGCAGCTGTAGCTACTTCTTCTGGCATGTCAGCTATCGCGCTTGCCATCTTAAACATCGCACACGCAGGAGACGAAATTATTGCAGCTACGAATCTATACGGAGGTACTTACAACCTATTTTCTACTACTCTTCCGAAATACGGAATCAACGTAAAGTTTGTTGATGCAGAGGATCCAGAGAACTTCCGAAACGCGGTTACTCCAAACACGAAAGCATTTTTTGCTGAAACGATCGGGAACCCCAGTCTTAACGTATTAGATATTGAGGCAGTGGCAGATATTGCGCATGAAAACGATGTACCTCTAATTATCGATAATACATTTGCAACACCATATGTCACAAAGCCAATAAGCTTTGGAGCGGACATCGTAATCCACTCAGCTACAAAATGGATCGGCGGACATGGAACCGCAATTGGCGGTGTTGTAGTGGATGGAGGACGCTTTAATTGGAATTCAGATAAATACCCAGGATTCACTGAGCCAGATAACAGCTATAACGGATTAAGATACGCGAATGATTTTGGAACATTGGCTTTCGCGACTAAATTACGCGTTCAGCTTTTACGAGATTTCGGAGCTTGTTTAAGTCCACACAATGCATTTCTCCTTTTACAAGGTTTAGAAACACTGCATCTACGAGTGGAAAAACATGCGAAGAACGCACAAGAAGTAGCAGAGCATCTGGAAAAACATCCAGCAGTAGATTGGGTTTCATATCCTGGTCTTTCTTCGCACAGAAGTCATGAGCTTGCGAAAAAATATTTAAGCAACGGTTTTGGTTCGATCGTAAACTTTGGAATTAAAGGCGGGCGTGATGCAGGACGTAAGGTCATTAACAACATCTCATTATGGTCACATGTTGCAAATGTTGGTGATGCAAAATCATTGATTATCCACCCTGCTTCTACCACTCATCAACAGCTGAGCGGAGACGAATTAGTAGCAACAGGCGTAACAGAAGAACTTATTCGGTTATCGATCGGACTTGAATCCGTAAAAGATCTTACGAATGATCTTGATCGTGCGATACAAACGGCTACAGGAATCGGAGCGGATAAAACAGAGATCACGATTAATGACGAAGGTGTCATTCGTTGGGCATTGCAATCATCACTTTATAGAGCAGTTGAGAATGGACAGGAAATTCAACGACCTAAGACGCTAGCGATCGTGGGACTCAGTTCCAATCCTGCAAGACCTAGCCATCGATTAGCTAGAAAGATGCAGCGACTTGGCTATAAGATCGTTCCTGTTAATCCAAGAGAAACCGAAGTGCTTGATGAAAAAGCGTATCCAGATTTAAAATCCATTCCGTTTCCGATAGATGTTGTTCAAGTATTTAGAAGTCCAGAAGCAGCGATCGAGCTCGCAAAAGAAGCAGCGATCACACAACCAAAAGTGTTCTGGCTGCAAGAAGGTGTCATCTCACCAGAGGCTGCAAAAATCGCGAAAGAAGCTGGTATTGATGTGGTGCATAACAGATGCACGTATAAAGAAGCACAACGACTAAGAGGTACCATTTCAACGTATGCGTGTGAACTTTAAAAATAGAGATAGCTGATTCATTTTTAGGTTTTGCTTTAATGCTTCTTTGCTTGTTGATTGTAGTGCAAGGTGTGAGACTCCTGGAACGGGAGTCAACGACTTTCAAGAGTAACTCAAAAAATAGCCATACAAAAAGAGAGAAACGTGGAGGGAAATACATGATGAAGATTTGGCAAAAAGCAGCACTGGCTTTAAGCATAGCAGGCGCTTTAGTGTTAGCGGGCTGTTCCAGCAGTGCTAAAGAAGGTGAGAAGCCGGAGAAGATTAGACTTGATTATGCCTTTTACTCTCCAACAAGTCTAGCACTCAAAAAGTTTGGCTGGGCAGAAGAGACATTCAAAAAAGATGGCATTGAAGTGGAATGGGTTCAGAGTCAGGGAAGTAATAAAGCGCTCGAATTTTTGAATTCAGATAGCGTTGATTTTGGATCGACAGCTGGTGCCGCAGCTTTAATCGCAAAAGACAAAGGTGCTCCGATCGAGTCAGTCTATATCTATTCTCAGCCAGAATGGACAGCACTTGTCGCGGCAGATGGATCAAAGATTAAAGATGTAAAGGATCTGAAAGGTAAAAAGATAGCGGCGACGTTTGGTACAGACCCGCACATCTTTCTACTCCGAGCACTTGCAGATGCCGGCCTTTCTGCAAAGGATGTACAAATCGTAAATTTACAACATGCAGATGGTGCGAATGCTCTATTAAAAGGGCAAGTGGATGCTTGGGCTGGATTAGATCCACATATGGCGAGAGCAGAAATCGAATCCGGTGCTCAATATATTTACCGCAATCCAGATTTTAATACGTATGGCACGTTAAACGTACGCTCTGAGTTTGCAAAGAACCACCCGAAACAAGTAGAACAAGTCATTGAACTTTACGAAAAAGCAAGGAAATGGACGATTGAGAATCCAGAGGAAGCAACAAAACTTTTATCTGAAGAAGCGGGGATTAAAGAAGATGTCGCAAAAAAACAACTGCAACGAAACAACTTCGAGGAACCTGTTCCAGGATCACAGCACGAAAAAGCTATATCGGCTGCAGGCGAAGTTCTCCAAACAGAAGAGATTGTCAAAAAAGATACTAACATCGAAGATCTTGTAAAGAAATTAATCAATCCGAAGTTCGCAGAAAAAGTAATCAAACAATAAGGAGAGAGAGGAGGAAGTGTCGATGATTTCTGAAACACATAAGTGGAAAGTAGCACAGAGAGCTTCCCCTCAAAAGCTCTCATCATCTAAAGGCATATTCCAATTAGGTAGAGGAATTCTTATAGGGTCTATCCTGCCTATCATTTTATTAATTGGGTGGGAAATAGCAGCTAGAATGGGACTACTAGCTGCGCACCTGCTGCCTGCACCAACCATTATTTTAGAGAAAATAATTAGCATGTATCAAGATGGCTCCCTGTTTGGTCACATCTCTATTACACTGACCCGGGTATTCTTAGGGTTTGCGATTGGAACGGTAGCGGCGGTCGTGATCGGTGCGATTGTTGGTTATGCAAAAACAGCAGAAAGACTTTTAGATCCGTTGTTTCAAGCGATTCGTTCTATCCCTTCTCTTGCCTGGGTACCACTCTTTATTCTTTGGATGGGGATTGGCGAACCTTCTAAGATTTCTTTAATCGCAGTAGGTGTATTCTTCCCTGTCTACTTAAATATTGTGGCAGGGATCCAAGGGGTGGATCGTAAGCTCATCGAGGTAGGAAGAATTTATCAGTTAACACCTTATCAGCTAACGAAACGCATTATTCTGCCTGCTGCATTGCCGTCATTCATCACAGGTATGCGCAGCGGCTTAGGTTTAGGGTGGATGTTTGTAGTAGCCGCAGAGCTTATGGGTGCAAGTGAAGGATTAGGCTATCTGCTTGTGGTAGGTCAGAACACGTACTCACCTGATACGGTAATTGCGAGCATCTTGCTATTTGCAATCTTAGGAAAGATAACGGATAACGTACTAAAATGGATCGAACGCCGTTCGTTAAAATGGCAAGATAGTATAACCAATCAAGGATAGAAGGAGGGGAAACAAATGCTGAATGTGAATCGTTTAAAACGTACGTTTAATCATGACACAGCTGGGTTTCAAGATATTAATTTTTCTGTACAGGAAGGGGAAATCATTGGAATTCTAGGAACGAGTGGCTGTGGGAAAAGTACATTGCTTCGCGTGCTATCAGGACTTGATAAACAATATGAAGGGACGATTTCGATAGAGAATGGATCGAACAACCAGATCGGTATGATGTTTCAAGAACCTCGCCTTCTTCCATGGTTGTCTGTAAAGAAAAACATTTCATTCGGTTTGGAAAAAGAAAAAAGGAATACGGATAAATATAAAACGTATCTGGATCTAGTAGGATTAACGAATTTTGAGAACCATTACCCGAAAGACTTATCAGGGGGGATGGCACAGCGGACAGCAATAGCAAGAGCGCTTATCACTGAGCCTGAGATTCTATTATTAGACGAACCATTCAGTGCGTTAGATGCTTTTACAAAAATGCAGCTTCAAGATCTTCTATTATCCATATGGCAAAAAAAGAAAACGACGATGATTTTAGTAACTCACGATATTGATGAAGCACTTTATTTATGTGATCGAATCTTTATCTTAAAAGGGCAGCCAGGTGAAGTGTATAGCGAAGTTTCAGTGGAAAAACAAAAACCGAGAACCCGCGGAGACGCTTACCTCTCTAAACAAAAAGCACACATCTTAAATTTACTAAACGTTGAAAAGAAAGCAGCAGGTGAACAGAAATGACAAAACTAGCCACCATTCATCCAGTCGAAGGAAATCATAATATTTCAGAAGACCAAAGGGATACAGCATTTTCTTGGGAAACTTTTATTAAAGAATTCAATAGGCGAAGTGATGGTAAGACGAATATGGCGTATGAATGTGTAGACCGTCATGTTGAAGAAGGAAGAGGTGAGAAAACAGCTCTTCACTATATTGACGACTCACAGGATATTAAAATTCGTTATAACGAGTTAAAGAAAACGACTGATCAATGGGCGGCGGTTTTAAAAAAGCATGGTGTAAAGAAAGGAGATTTTGTATTCGTATTCTTGCCAAAACACCATCATTGTCATATCGCAATGTTAGCTGCTATTAAGTTAGGTGCGATCGTGGGTCCGTTATTTGAAGCATTCATGTCGGATGCTGTAAGAGACCGAATCAATGATTGTGAAGGAACGTTCTTAATTACAGATGAAGAGTTGTATAAGCGAGTACCAAGAGAAGATATTCCGAGTCTTCATACGGTTTTTTTAACAGATGCTGAAGGAGAAAACGGAGAAATCTCGCTTCCAAAAGAATTGAAGAATGTAGAGAACACTGAGAGTCAGATTGAGTGGGTAGATCCTGAACATGGTTTAAACATCCACTACACATCCGGTTCTACTGGAAAACCTAAAGGAATCATCCATGCTCATCGAGCGATGGTTCAGCAATATCTTACAGGCAGATGGGTGTTAGATATTCAAGAAGATGATGTGTATTGGTGCACGGCTCATCCTGGATGGGTGACAGGAACAGTGTATGGCGTTTTTGCACCATTATTAAACGGAGCCACCATTGTTGTTCACGGTGGGCGATTTAAAGCAGAAATCTGGTATGAAACCTTACAAAAAACAGGTGTCACAGTATGGTATAGTGCACCAACTGCGTTCCGCATGTTGATGGCAAAAGGAAATCAGCTTCCAGAACACTATGACCTTTCAAAGCTTCGTCATATTTTGAGTGTAGGCGAGCCATTAAATCCAGAGGTAATCTTTTGGGGTAAGAACGTACTTGGTAAACGAATTCATGATACATGGTGGATGACTGAAACTGGTGCGCAGCTTATCGTAAACCTTCCAACAGAGCCGATCAAGCCAGGTTCGATGGGAAAAGCTTTTCCTGGAATAACAGCAACTGTATTGGATGAAGAGGGAAAAGAATTGCCTCCGTACGCTGTAGGACATTTAGCGATCAAGGCCCCATGGCCAGCAATCATGAGAGAGGTTTGGCAGAACCCTGAAAAATATAATTCTTATTTTAGCTGGGGTGAATGGTATGTTTCTGGAGATTTAGCCATAAAAGACGAAGATGATTATATCTTTTTCCAAGGACGTTCAGATGACATGATTAATTCTTCAGGAGAACGAATCGGACCATTTGAAGTTGAAAGCAAGCTGATTGAACACAAAGCAGTGGCCGAAGCTGGAGTAATAGGCAAGCCTGACCCTATTCGCGGAGAAATCGTGAAAGCCTTCATCGTGTTAAAAGATGGATTTAGCGAGAGTAAAGAGCTTTTGGAAGAAATCCGAATCTTTGTTAGAGGTGAGTTAGCTGCACATGCTGCACCTCGTGAGATTGAAATCGTGGAAGAGCTCCCTAAAACAAAGATCAGCGGAAAAATATTGCGAAGAGAGCTGAAAGCCCGTGAGTTACAAAAACTTGCTTGAGACCACGAGAAAGATAGGGAAGATAAGAATCGGTGACTTTGCTTTAGAGTCAGGTAAGGTAATTCTAAATGCAGAACTAGCTTTTGAAAAAACGGGAAACCCAAAAGGTCCAGTTGTCTTACTTTGCCACGCGTTAACTGGAAATCAGTATGCATTTGGTGAAGAGGAAGATCCAGGATGGTGGCGTGGATTAATTGGTCCTGATCATTATATCGACACAAACCAATTTCAAGTCATCACATTTAATGTGCTCGGAGGATGCAGCGGTTCTACAGGTCCAGCAAGTACAAATCCTGAAACCGGAGAAATCTATGGAAAGTCATTTCCTTTTGTAACGGTAAGAGATATGGTTCGCGCACAGCGACAGGCACTTAGCATTTTAGGAATTCCAAGACTTCTAGCCGTCATGGGGGGATCTCTTGGCGGTATGCAGGCACTTGAATGGGCAGTGCAGTTTCCATACTTTTTAGAAAAAGTATTTATCTTTGCGGCAACTCCCTTCTTAAGTGATTATGGAGTTGCCTATAATAGACTCGCTCTTCACGCGATAGAAAGTGATCCTGTTTATAAGAGCGGCAATTATAAAAACGATGAGAAATTGATAGGTTTGGAGATCGCACGTATGGCGGGCTTATTAACGTACCGCCAGCCTAAATTATTTAACGAGAGATTCAATAGAGAGATCAAAGAAAAAGATGATGAAGGTAAACCGTTCTTTCAAGTAGATTCTTATCTTACGTATCAGGGGGAAAAGTTGACGAAAAGATTCGATGTGGATAGTTATGTTTCACTTCTATACGCTATGAACGCTTTTGATATTGGGGATAAGCTCGGTGGCTGGGAGCGGGCAGCATCACAAATTCAAGCTGAAGTTCATGCTTTTGGTTATGAAGGGGATCTTCTATATCCACCTGAAGTGATTGAGAATTTTGTAAAACATACTAGATTCGGAACCTACTATTCTATAGAAACAGACTTCGGTCATGATGGATTTTTAGTTGAATTTGAAAAGTGGGGACCACATGTGAGGGAAGCATTGAGACAAGAAGGGAGGCTGCAATATGGCACCTATTAAAGCGGCGCTGCTAGGTTTTGGAACAGTTGGCCAAGGTGTATATGAAGCGCTGAAAACACATAAAGAACAGCTTCAAGCCGTGCTCGGTCAAGAAGTTGTGATTGAAGGAATCTTAGTAAAAGATGGATCGAAAAAACGTGAAGTGGAAGATCATGTTTTAATTACTACTGACTTTAATGAAATCCTCAATATTGAAGGATTAGAGGTCGTGTTTGAAGCAATAGTGGGAGAAGAGCCTGGTTTTACTTACTTAAGCCGCGCTCTTGATAAAGGTTGTCATGTAATTACAGCTAACAAAGTCATGTTTGCGAGACATGGGAGAACATTGCTTGATAAGGCGGAAACACTGAATCGCTTTGTGGGATTTGAAGCGACAACTGCCGGGGGAACTCCGATTATTCGCAGCATCTCGCAGCTTCTTCAAGTAAATGAGATCCATACAGTTGAAGCTATATTAAACGGTACATCCAACTACATTTTAACGAATATGAGGGAAAAAGGTCTTCCCTTTCATGAAGTGTTAAAGTCTGCCCAAGAACTTGGGTATGCAGAAGCTGACCCGGCAAGTGATATAGAAGGTTATGATGCTTTTTATAAGTTAATGATTCTTAGCCAGTTGTCGTTTGGTGAGACGCCGAAATGGGAGGACGTAGAACGAAAAGGGATAACAGAAGTAACTGCTGAGCAAATCTCTGTGTTTAAAGACTGGGGATATAAGGTGAAGCATTTGGCGCGGATCCGCCGTGACAGCGACCAATTCATTTCATCTGTAAAACCAGTGTTGGTCGATGCTGATCATCCATTGTACGGAGTGGAAGATGTTCAAAATGCTATTATGGTGGACACGAGCCTAGCAGGAAAAGTTACGATCCAAGGAGCTGGTGCAGGAAAACTTCCAACAGCAAGCGCCATGGTGGAAGACTTGACTTATGTGCTTCAGCCTCGATCTTTAGTAAGAAAGAAAAATTCAGCTACTATTGCTGAAGAAGTAAGTAGTGAAGATACAAATACGACGCTTATTGGAGAATATGTTGTCATTGGCTCTTCTGTAGGATTTCATGGAACAGATGAAGTAGAGATCTTAAAGCAAGAAGTAGAAGGTGATCTTGTCTATTTGTTGGTCGAATGTCAGGTAAGTACAGCCCTTTTGTTAGAGGAAAATCCGGACCTTGTTGTTTATGAAGTAGCAGGAAAGGTGAGGAAGACAGAGGGAAGGGCTGAGCAAAAAGATTCGCTGCTAAAGAAAGTGATCAATTTATAGAATGAGAGAAGTTTGCTTCATCAAGTGTATTAGACGAACATTGCAGAGTGGCTCCTGCAATGTTTTTTAGTGTGTGGGTTTTGTAATGACGCGAGCATAAAAGTCTATGAGCGAGCATAAAAGTTTGTGACCGAGCATAAACCTCCGTGAACGAGCAAAAAGCACAAATCATACACAAAAATTAAATAAGCTGGATGAAAGGTCAACGAACAACTGCTTTCAACCAGCTTATTTTCTTATTTACTCCTATTACTCTTCATGATAATCCTCGTTTATTACCGTGAACTCATCAATCAACTCTCCATCAGAAGAAATAGTCGTAAATGTAATTTTGTCTTTGTTTACTTTTGCACGCATGGATACAGCGATGTTGTCCATATTTACAAACTCGAATTTTTCATCTGCTACAGCGTCATAATGTTTGTTGCCTGTTGTTCCAGCTACGACATAGACGGTTCCGTTTTCATCTTCATTTCCATCTTTCAATTTCTTTGTCCGGCCATAACTATGGTCGTGACCCGAGAAAACAAGGTCGATACCAAGTTCGTCAGCTACAGGAGGTATCTTTTCTTTCATGATCTCGTTACCGCCGAACGGGTTTGTATAATATGGTGGTTTGTGAGTCACAAGAATTTTCCAAGGTTTATCAGAACCTTTCATATCCTGTTTTAACCACTTAAGCTGTTGGTTCAGTACCTTTGCATCAGATGTGTATCCGAGGACAGCAATATGCAAGTTATTATAATCTACTGAATATGTTCCGCCTTTATCAACATTTGGTCCGTTATTTGGTAGATTGAAGATGGATTTTGCTAGAGACGCATCAGCATCTCCCATGTACTCGTGATTTCCAAGGGCAGTGACTAAATCAGTAGAACGAATCTTGTCATAACTGCTCAATACAGTTAACGAATCATCCCATTGATGAAATTTGGAGGATTCATCAATTAGATCGCCAACATGAACCATGAACGATAGATTTTCTTTGTCTAGATCTCCTAATATCTTGTTGAAATGAGACAGATCAGAGGGTGATTGCGTATCGCCTAGGACCGCAAACTCAAAGCTCTGTTTTCGCTTTAAAGTAGTAAATTCCATGAACTCTGACCAGTGCTCACCATCACCAACACGGTAAATATAAGTGGTACCTTGTTTTAGTTTCTGCAGCTTCACCTCATTTACACGGATTATTCCATTCTTAGTTAGGTCTAGTTCTCCAGAAAAGACTTGATCACTTCCCCTTGCTTTTTGAGTCTTTAGTGTAGAACTGCCCTTACGTTCAAAATCTTTCTTTTTAGCGTATTGAACAATTGCTGATTGTTTTCCAGCATGAGGACTAGACATCCAGGTTAAGCCTTTCATTTTATAAGGATTGCCAGTCGGAGTCGAGATAATATTCTTGAATTCAGTTTCAGTCGCAAGCGCTGGGTATGTTTGTGTATTGACCTTAAAGGAATATTTACCATCTTTTACTGCATATAACGTGATTTTCTTCACTTCATCTGAGAAAGAATCAACCATTATCTTTCCTTTACGATCAGTTTTCCCTAAGGAGACAGGATCTTGCTCACCAATATGCGCAAACAATTCAGCATTTACAACGGGCTCTTTGTTACTATCATTTACAAAAAGCTTTGTTGGTTCTCCAATTAATATTGGATCATGTGTCAAGCTGATTGCAGATTTAACAGGTATACGAACGGGCTTGATCGAAAAACTTGAAATGAAATTCTCTGCTTTTGGCTGACTATAAACTAGGTTTCCATTAATTATTTCATATTTTAGTTCGCTGTCTTCTTTTGTAGAAGCAGGAATATCTATCTGAATCGTTGCAGCATCTGCAGTTTCAGAAGTCTCACCACTATTGATTAGATTGAGAGTTAAGATACCAGTCTGTGAGTCGAAGTTTGTTGTGCTCGACTGAAAAGCTTCTGAAAATATTACATCTTTAACTGGAAATTCTTTATCCATCTGCATTCGAATAACAGCAGAAGTAATATCATCGAGCTGTGTCATTTTTACCTTGAGATTAAAGGGATCGCCTAAATAAGCTTCTTCTCGTGATTTGACTAGTTCAACCTTTGCGGATCCTGTAATTACTGAAAAATAACTGGTATGAACAGCTTGGTTTCCAAATTTATCAGGAACGATCAACGTTACTTTGTGTGTTCCATCAGCCCAACGATACCCACTTAATGAGATGGAACCATCCATGTCATAAGAAAAGTGACCTTCTGCATTTTCATAATTCTTACCATCTACGATCATACGGATCCTGTCCCAATCAATGCCTGTTTTAAACAAATCATCTTCATATTCGTTTACTCTTGCCGTAATGGTTACTTCATCTGTTGTGAAATTCTTGGCGTCCGTACTAACAGATTGAATGACAGGAGGGTAGAGGTCATCTACCTTTTCACCGTATACGGCACGTATGTTATCCACATAGATGGAACCTTTTGTCATTGGACCGGTAATACCGGATTTTGTAGACATCAAACGAATCGTTTGTGTTCCTGATAACTTGAACGGTCCTGTAAAAGAGGAGGGAATATCAGCTTCGATGTATTTCCAACCTGTCCAGTCGATTCCTGGATCTTCACTTGTCAGATTTATCGTCTGATTCTTACCGTTGCCATCCACGATCATCATTCTCAACCAATAGCCTTTTGCTTCAGGAGTTCCGTACACCCACATGCCTATACTTGAAGGAATACCGTCGATAGGAGTATGTGCTCCAGGTCCAGCATAAACACCGAGCGTCGTCCCTGTTTGAGCACTTAAAAAATCAAAATCAAGTTTGAGCGACTGGTTGTCAAAACGGACTTGGTCTGGGAATTCAGAAAGTGCTAGCGTTCCATTTTCTCCACGACCGGCAGTGGATGTTTTCCAACTGCCTAATGTATCCTCAAAATTATGAAGAACGATAGGAAGCTGTCCAACCGCTACATTTATCTGTGCTTCAAGAGAGGTTCCGTTTAGTCGAGCCGTGATTGTTCCTTTTACGTTTTGATCTCCAGTATGAAGTATGCCTCTTTCATCAATAGTTCCCATACCATCAGGGATCTCAAATGTAATGTCTTGCGTGTTCCATTTTACATTCCTTTTTTCGAAACTGGTGATGAGATTAATCTCTGCTTGGCTGTTTTTAGCAACTGTCAATTCAGAAGATGTAAAGTGCATTTCGTTAGGTGTTTCAATCTCAATAATACTCTTGCCAACTTCATGACCATCATGCTTTAAAAGAACGTGAAACTGTCCAGTTTTTCCACTCGATACAAAAATACCTTCATTATTGATGGTTCCATAAGAAGGTTCAGACACTTCCCACGTTAAACCTGAATTTGGGAGTGGGGCAGATGCTTTAGACTTGTCCATTCCTTTTGCGTCAAAATGAATCGTTGAGCCAGGAGTGAACGATATGTCGTATGGATCGATGTGCGCGGAATGGAAGACATGATCAGAAGGCTCTTTTGTAACAACAAGCCAAGAGTTGGCAACACTTCTTTCATTTCTGTCAGAAGGCTGATTGTCTACTTCTAATACATCATCACCTCGTTTACGAGTCGTAAAAGTAGAGGAGCCGCCTCCGTCGAGGTTAAGAGCGTGAACAGCACCATGATCAAGCATTAATTGAGCTAGATCTTTCATTGAAATACCTGCTGAATAAGGTTCTTGTCTCCCGTCGATTACAACAAAGAAAACATCACCGTCTTCTTTAATGCCAACTGCAGTTCGAGGCTCTTTATCCTGACCTGTTTGAGGAGTTTGATAGATTTGACTATTCCTGACGAGGATGGCGTTACCGCCGAGAGCCTCTTGAAGGTCTGTTTTAATTGATTCATAATCTGAGGGATTACCGATAACAGCACTACCATCCTTCTTTATGCCGAAAAAGTTCCACGATCGTCCGCTTGTCCCTTTTATTGGGCGCCCTTCTTTATAAACAACGCCATGAGGTTCACCTGTTGCCATGTTATAAAAATCAGCGTTTACGGCTGCAACCACTTGGTGGTTTTCTCCATTGGCCGCGTTCGCTTGTGCTCTCACAGGCTGTAAGCCAAATGAATCTCCATCATTAGGCGTCCCGGCTTCAATGGAAACGTTTGGATTATGTACATCGACTTCTACTACGTAACTCTCAATCTTCTTTCCTTCTTTGCTTTCAAAGCTGTAATGCTTTTCTTCTACACCAGGTGCGAGGTTTGCCCGGTACTCATTAATGGAGGTTTGTACAACTTCAGAAACGAGATCGAACTCACCTAAAGCAGAGGTGATAATGGGTGTTAATGTACTGCTCACGAGACTCAGGGCAAGGGCAGAGGTTAATAGATTTTTCCAATTAATTTTCATCTTTTCCTCCTGTAAACATTATTTTTGATACAAGGGTTTTGGTGTACAGGTTTACAATAATGGAAAAATATTAATTTAATGTTAGTATTTTGTAATATGTGTTTATAGTTATACTAGAAAACTAAAGTAGTTGTTACAATAGGGCAAAAGTTCTCTTGTAGCCATACATATAAAGACCTGCACTCAGACGAGCGCAGGTCTTTTCTCTCTCTAGTTTTCTCTCTCTAGGTTCTCTCTCTCTGTTATCATACGAGGGGTTGTTAAAGCAAAAGGTTTTCATGCAATTGATCACTTTGGGTGAATCAAGGACTCATTTCCTCTAAAGGAAATGAACTGATTAGCACCAGCCGTGTCCGCCGCCGTAACCACCGCACCAACAACACCCAACGATGATTAACAAGATAAATAGAACTACGATTAAAGCGAAGCTGTTTCCGTAAGACTTATATCCCATTTAACCCACCTCCTTCTTTACAATGACAGAATATTAGAGGTACAAGTTAAAGGTTTGGGCGGAATTAGCCCATTTTTTCGGGACAAGAGCGGAATCCTTATTTTATAAAGTAATGCATTTACCAAAATGTGGTTTCATGTATAATTACACTAAAACCTACCAAGATTATTGACTTTTATGAACAAAACCATATTTGGAGCTGATAACATGTACGGTGTAATTGCTTATTTAAACAGTGAAACTGAAACAAAGATAAATGAACTTAGGGATGGACTAATAAAAGAAGGAATCGTTGGTCATGGTATGCGGCCACATGTAACTCTTGGTACACATCCAGAAGTAGATATTGAATCGTTTAAGATATCTTTTCAAAATTATTTTAAAGACATTGCTGCTGTACCTCTATTCTTCCCATCTCTAGCCATTTTCTTAAACAGCGGAACACTATATGCAGCACCGACTAAAAACAGTGTGCTGACAGATTTTCATCAGCGTTATCATGACCACTTTAAAAAAGAGATAAACCAACAATCTTTATATATCCCAACTCATTGGGTGCCGCATTGCACGCTCGTAATGGACTTATCACATGAAGACTTAATTAAAGCGTTTGATTATTCGGCAAGGAACCTAGAGCCTTTTCCTGCTACGATTGATAGTGTCGCACTTATACAACTAACGTATGAAGCTGATATATGCATTGATGTGAAGGATATTCTGACTGTGAAATTAAAAAAAGAAGACGTGAATTGATATCGGATGACGTTTGAAAGTTGATGCTGTATGGTTATACATATACTAGTCATACAGAAAGGAATTATCGTACATGTGGAACGAATTTAAAACATTTATCATGCGTGGCAACGTGATCGATCTCGCCATCGGCGTAATTATCGGGGCAGCGTTCAGCAAGATCGTCACTTCACTTGTTGATGATGTCATCATGCCTCCGATTGGTCTGTTACTTGGAAAAGTAGATTTCAGCAACCTCTACATAAATTTAGGAAAAGGTGACTATGCCACATTAGCAGATGCGCAAAAGGCGGGAGCCGCAACACTTAATTATGGATTGTTCATTAACACGCTGATCAACTTCTGTATCATTGCATTGGTTATATTCCTGGTAGTAAAGCAGATTAATCGTCTTAAGAGAAAAGAAGAAGTAAAAGCGCCAGATACAAAAGAATGCAGATATTGTTTATCTACAATTCCGCTGAGAGCCGTTAAATGCCAAAGCTGTACGGCAGATTTAAACGATGATGCTGTAGTGAGACAGTCCTCTGAATAAGGGGGCTGTCTTTTATTGTAGGAAAAGTTTATAGAAGCAGTTGTGCTACAATTATTACATAAAAACAAGTGAAAACTAGAGGTAGGTGAAACCATGCCTGAAGTGGTTAAAATCTCTGTACGGTCCTTAGTCGAATATGTATACCGTTCCGGAAGTATTGAATCCGGATTTAAATCAACGTCATCCTTAATAGAAGGAACGAAGGCACATCAAACCATACAAAAAACGTATGAAGAGACCGATAAGGCAGAAGTATTTCTGCAAACGAGCTATCTTCATAAAAACCTTGAATATTTGATAGAAGGCAGATGTGACGGTCTTCTTTTGCGTAATGATATAGTCACGATCGATGAGATCAAATCAACTGCTCGGAATTTAAGTGAGATTACAAGAGATTCCTACCCCGTTCACTGGGCTCAAGCAAAGGTTTATGCCTACATATACATGGAAAGAGAAAATATTGACAAAGTTACGGTCCAGCTGACCTATGTACATATTGATTCTAGTGAGCAGAAGAAATTTCAGGAAGATGTTACTTTTACTGAGCTAGAGAATTTCATGTCTCAACTAATAAAAACGTATGCACCATTCGCTGAATTGCGTCTCGAAAATCAGCAAAAAAAGAACAACAGTATACGAGAGCTAGCTTTTCCATTTCCATCATACCGGAATGGTCAACGTAACTTTGCTGGTGCTATCTATAAAACGATTATGGATAAGAAAACTCTATTTGCGAATGCTCCAACTGGTACAGGAAAAACCATTTCGACTCTTTTTCCAGCCGTCAAAGCGATCGGAGAAGAAAAAGCAGAAAAGATTTTTTATTTAACAGCTAAAACACTCAATCGAAAAAACGCAGAAGAAGCACTTTTGTTAATGAAAGAAAAGGGATTGTTTCTGCAAAGCACGACCATCACGGCTAAAGACAAAGTTTGCTTTAAAGAAGAAACTCGGTGCGAACCCTCGTATTGTGAGTTTGCCGATGGATATTTTGACAGGATAAATGGAGCAGTACTTGATATCTTGAAAAATGAGACCGTGATGGATCGAGCAGTAATCTCAGATTATGCACAGAAACACAAAGTATGTCCGTTTGAATTCTCTGTTGATCTTGCGTATGCTTCAGACAGCGTAATCTGTGATTATAATTATGTATTTGATCCTAGAGTCTCGTTCAAACGTTTGTTTGAAGAACAAAAAAAGCGGACGGTTCTGCTTATGGATGAGGCGCACAATCTAGTGGACAGAGCTCGCGGAATGTATTCTGCAGAGATTATGAAATCTTCATTTTTACAACTTGCGCGTAATTATAAGGGAAAACATGACGGGGTCTGGAATACGGCAAAAGCCGTTAACCAGGAACTTCTTTTGATAAAAAAAGAACATGATGATAAAGATGTTGCTGTCATAGAATTGCAGGAAAAACTACTTGTGAGTTTAGAAGCTTTCTTAATACAGGCAGAGCAGCTATTAGCCAGTGGTGATAACAGCGAACAACTATTAGAGACTTTTTTTGAAGCGCTGCAATGGGTCAAGATTTCACAATTTTACGATGAACGTTTCGTTACGTTCATCTCGACGTTTAAAAGTGAGGTCAAAGTCCGGCTATTTTGTATGGATCCTTCACAGCTGCTTTTTCAGACTGGTAAGAAATATGGTTCACGCATTTATTTTTCAGCAACACTCTCACCACTATCGTATTTTCAAGAAATGCTCGGAGGAGAGAAAGACGATTACATCATTCGGATGCCGTCTCCTTATGAAAAAGAGCAGCTAGATGTATTCGTGCAGCCTCTTTCTACCCGCTTTAGAGATCGGGAAAAAACGATAGATCCTATTGTGTGTATGATCAAAGACTTGGTCGTGAACAGACCAGGCAACTATCTTGTTTTCTTTCCATCGTATCGGTATATGACAGATATATATGAACGAATGTTAGAAGTCGATCCAGACTTTTCGCTCATCGTTCAACATCCTGCTATGAAGGAAGAAGAGCGAGAGACATTTTTAGCTCATTATGACTCTGTAGGTGAGAAATCGCTTGTCGGGCTCGCTGTCATGGGTGGCATCTTTTCTGAAGGAATTGATTTAAAAGGAGATAAACTTACTGGTGCTGTAATCATTGGTGTTGGATTGCCTCAAGTAGGATTAGAGCGTGATACGATGAAGGATTATTTTCAGCGTGCAGGCAAGAATGGTTACGACTTCGCGTACGTGTATCCTGGAATGAATAAAGTACTGCAGGCAGGAGGGCGTGTTATCCGATCAGAAGAAGATCAGGGAACGCTCGTTTTAGTAGATGATCGCTTTCTAACAAGGAAGTATGTAGAGATGCTGCCTGAAGAGTGGCGCGATTTTGTGGTGTTGGATCGGTCGTTTATGTAACGTTGTGTTTTGTGAGTTTGTCGAAAAGCTTATAAAAGATTTTGAGGGCCCATAAAGTAATTTGAAGGCCTAGAAATAGATTTGAAGGACCATAAAATTGGCTGAAGGCCTATAAAATGAAAACTAGGGCCTAGAAACGAGTCACGATAACTATCACACACTTCTTAAGCCATTAAGAAACACTTGGAGACGGAGCTCCAAGTGTTTTTCTTTATTTCCTAAACAACCCTGCATTTAAAAATGGCAAACCGAATGTATCTGCTGGCTGCGTTATTTCCTTCATTTTGCGTAATTCAACCTCTTCAAATTCAAAGAAGACCTCCCGCATCCGCTCAAACGTGTACCCTAATCCTCCTTGCATCGAGCGATCTTTGTACACGTCCATGTCAGGTATATCTAATCCCATGCCCACAGCATCAAAGCACGTAATAGCAAAATGTCCGCCTTCTTTTAAACCGTTGTTTAAAAGGTTCAAATAACTGACACGACGATGGGGAGGCACATGATGGAAGCAGCCGGAATCATAGATGAGATCATACTCTTTGTGTGGTAGGTTAATCTCAAAGATATTTCCTTGCATAAATTTCACTTCAACGCCTTTTTCAACAGCACGTTCACGAGCCCAATCTAGTCCTTCGCTTGAGAGGTCTACAGCATCTACTTCAAACCCGAGTTGAGCTAAGAAGATTGCATTTCGACCAGGACCACATCCAAGTTCTAACACGCGGCCAGGCTGAATCATGCCACGTTCCACGTAGTTCACAAGATTTTCATCTGGAGCGTCAATGAAAAAAGGAATCCTTTTATTTCGATCTTCATAAAAAGAGTTCCAGAACGCGCCTTCATCACGTAAAAGAGAATCTAGCATATTAAAAACATGTTCATTTTTTGTAATCAAATTTGTCAAATGATCTTCCGCCTTTCTCATTCAAAATGAGTATCTGACTGACTGAGCTATTTACCTCTATTTTACCAAAAAATAGGCTATAATAGGGGTGTTTAAGATAAATAAAGTGAGGTGAAACAATGGATAAAATAGCGGTTACAGAAGGTTTAGTTCTTATGAAAGCTGGTCCAGAAGACGTGAAAGGAATAGCCAGAGTTTGCTCAGAAGGATGGCGTGCAACATATGGATACCTAGAAGATGAAGCGTATGTGAACAGAGTCATCGAAGAATATTATAACGAGAAAAGAATTGAAAAAGAAGTGACCGAGTTCACCGAAGGTTGGCACGGATATTTCGTAGCAAAAGAGGATGGGGAAGTAGTAGGTGCAATCGGCGGTGGAACGATTGGTGAAGAAACAGGTGAGATCTTTGTGTTCTATATGGATCCGAACAAGCGAAACAGGGGAATTGGAACGAAACTGTTAAACTATTACACAGACTATCAGAAGAATTTAGGTATTAAAGAACAATGGCTATCTGCGCAAAAAGATAACGAAAAAGCGATTCCTTTTTATGAAGCAAAAGGGTTTGTAAAACAGTCAGAAAAGAGGAGTGAAGGAAGCGGAAAACACCTGTCTATTCGATATATGCGAGAAATTTAAGAGCCCCTCAAGCAGAGGAGCTTTTTTTGAACAGATTTTTAAGCTAGCACTCTTTTCCTATCTTGAGCTTCAAACAATTTAAGCAAGCAAATAATCTCTTAAAACAACGCTATAATTAGTCTACGATTGCTTTCTTACGTAAAAGCAAGGATTGAAAGTTCATACCTATACCTCGTCCAGCTTCTGTTACAACGTGAAAATCTTGTACGTCGAAAAGAGGAGCAACCACATCAAGTAAATCTTCATCTGTATAAAAGGAGAAGAATCGCTTTGGAATATATGAATCTTCTTGCCACACTCCCTCAGAATCTTTACCGCCGTAAACGCCCATGTAGAATAAACCATCCTCTGATAATACGGTATGAATGTTTTTAAGAACAGCAGGCAGGCTTACCTTTGGAACGTGAAGAAGCGTATTCATCGCCCATACCGCATCAAAAGATTCATCATCAAAATGTAGTTTGTAATAATCCATCACTTCTGCTTTTAAACCTTTTGCACGGCACGTTTCTACCATGTTAGGAGAGAGATCGATACATGTTACATCCAAGTGATGTTGAGATAAGTATTTCCCATGTTGACCTGATCCAGCTCCAAGATCAAGAACAGTATGTTGATCATTTTTTTGACTAGATGTAAGAGCGGCAACAAACGCATTTAATTCGTCAATTTTCCAATTCTGAATCTCTGATCGATCACGTGAATCAGCTTGCTCGTTATAGCTTGCTTTCAGACTTTCTTTTAATAAAAGATCCATGGTGTTCTCTCCCTTATCCTTATCTGAAAATCAATTCTCTAAGCAACAATGTATTTATTATAGCGAAAGGTAAGAGTTAGGTAAATTTCAAAATGAAAGAATATTCTGCAAAGGAAAGCCCTTACATCCCTCCCAGTCCTTACACAATCTATTGTCTAGTAAAAAAGTAGTGTTCTATATGACCCCTTGAAACCGAATGATAGAGACGGTAGAATGTGAAGAAATTTATATTTTTCTGAAAATTCATAACAAAGGGAGGATATCCATGTCACGTTCAGCGCTAAAAGCAGTACCTTCACCAAATACACCAGCTCCTGAGAACAGCAAAAAAAATATCTTTAATCGACTGTTGGACTGGGTAGAGAAAAACGGAAATAAGCTTCCGGATGTTCTTACTTTGTTTGTCATCATTACGGCTGTTATCTTGCTAGGTTCATTCATAGCTGGAGTAGCTGGATGGAGTGCAGTGAATCCAGCTAATAATGAAAAAATTACAGCAGTCAACCTTCTGAACGAAGATGGAATCATAAGGATGCTGAGTGAGCTAGTTAGTAACTTTGTGAATTTCCCGCCGCTGGGCCTTGTGCTCGTCGTTATGCTAGGAGTAGGGCTGGCGGAATCAACAGGTTTAATCTCAGCTTTCATGCGAAGGGTTGTATTAGCCTCACCAAAAGCACTCATCTTACCGATCATCATTTTTATAGGAATCGTTGGAAATGCAGCGGCTGATGCCGCTTTAATCGTACTCCCGCCTGTAGCAGCAATGGTGTTTCTCACTCTTGGACGTCATCCGATCGCTGGACTTGCAGCAGCGTATGCAGCAGTTGCTGGTGGATTTAGTGCAAATATCATCATTAGTATGCTCGATGTAATGCTTGCTGGTTTCACAGAGTCAGCAGCTCATCTTCAAGATAAATCGTATACAGCAAATCCTGCTATGAATTACTACTTCATGCTGGCCTCAACTTTTGTGCTAGTACCTGTTGCTGTTTGGGTAACGACAAAGATTGTAGAACCAAGACTAGGGGATTACCAAATTCCTGATGATCTTGAAGTGAAGAAACAAGCCTTAACTTCTGAAGAGAAAAGAGGCTTAAAGTGGGCAACGATCTCCCTATTCATCTATACAACGATCATTCTGCTGGTAACGGTTCCCGAAGGTGCTATGCTTCGCCATCCGAAAACAGGAGAACTGATCGATTCTCCGTTTATGGATTCATTGGTTCCGATCATGCTTCTATTTTTCTTGATTCCAGCAATGGCTTATGGATTCGGTTCTAAGGTCTTGAAAAATGATAAAGACGTAGCCGAACATTTAACAAAAGCGATGAGCGGCATGGGGTACTATATCGTACTTGCTTTTATTGCAGCTCAGATGATTGCTTATTTTAGCTGGAGCAATTTAGGTTCGATCATTGCAATAACAGGTGCAGACTTTCTAAAAGAATCAGGGTTTACGGGACTTCCGTTATTGCTCACATTTATCCTTTTTACAGCTCTTGTAAACTTACTCATAGCTAGTTCTTCAGCAAAATGGGCCATTTTAGGACCTGTATTTGTCCCGATGTTTATGGCTTTAGGTTATAGTCCAGCTTTTACCCAGATGGCATATCGAATTGGTGACTCGATCACCAATACGATAACTCCAATGCTTGCATACTTTGCCATCTTGCTAACTTTTGCGAAAAAGTTTGATAAGAATATGGGAATGGGAACTTTGATTTCCTCATTACTTCCTTATACGATCGCTTATACGATTTTTTGGTGTGTTTTATTTGCTGTCTGGTATGTGCTAGGACTTCCATTAGGTCCTGGCGAATATATAAAAATGTAGATTATAAGAGGAGTGAGCAGGAATGGAACAATTATTTAGCCGTTTGGCAAACTATCAAGATGAAATGGTGGAGATTCGGCGACATCTTCACCAAAATCCTGAACTGTCATTTGAAGAAGTCGAAACACCAGCCTTTATCGCTTCGTATCATGAAAAATTAGGATTAGATGTGCGCACGGGAGTCGGTGGGCGAGGAGTAGTCGCTACATTAAAAGGTGGAAAACCGGGAAAGACAGTTGCACTTCGAGCAGATTTTGATGCACTTCCGATTCAAGAAGAAAATGAATCTCCATACAAATCCAAAGTGCCTGGTGTTATGCATGCTTGTGGACATGACGGCCACACAGCGTCATTACTCGTACTCGCAAAAGTTTTAGCGGAGCTGAAGAACGAAGTTGAAGGAACAATCGTGTTCATTCATCAGCATGCTGAGGAGCTCGCTCCAGGTGGAGCTATTGCAATGATTGAAGATGGCTGTCTAGATGGTGTGGATGTTATCTACGGAACACATCTTTGGGCAACGATGCCAACAGGAACAATTGGTTATCGAACAGGGCCAGTTATGGCAGCAGCCGATTCGTTCACAATAAAAGTACAAGGTAAAGGTGGCCATGGCGCTCAGCCTCATAAAACAAAAGACAGCATCGTTATTGGTGCACAACTTGTTTCAAATCTTCAACAAATTGTGAGCCGCCGAGTTAATCCATTGGACGCTGCAGTCGTTTCAGTTGGTGCTTTTGAAGCAAAAAATGCATTTAATGTGATCGCGGATACGGCAAAATTAACAGGAACGGTTCGCACATTTAAAGAAGAAGTACGAGTGGCCATCGAGCAGGAGATCGATCGCATCGCAAAAGGAACGTGTCTTGCATCTGATGCTTCCTATGAATATGTATTTAAACGAGGATATCCGGCAGTTGTTAACCATAAAGGCGACACGGAGTTCATAGTGGATGTAGCGAGAAAAGTTCCAGGTGTTATGGAACTCGAAGAAATCGAACCGCAAATGGGTGGGGAAGATTATTCATATTACTTAGAAAGAGTTCCGGGCACGTTCTTTTTTACCGGTGCTCTTGACGAAGTGTGGGAAGAAGTATATCCGCACCATCACCCAAAATTTAGGATTAATGAAGATGCTTTATTAATAGCAGCAAATTTACTTGGGGCTGCAACACTTACTTATCTAAAACAAAATGCTTTAACAAAAGTTTTAAGCTAATTAATAAAAGCATGAAAAAGCTCCCTTACGAGAGGGAGCTTTTTTTATATTCAAGAATTATTCCCAACAGCTGTCAGGAGCGCTTCCGGATCCACCTGTTCCATTTTCACCGGAATCATTTCCATTAGATTGCTTGCACTTCTTAGAAGATTTCTTAGACTTTACAGCAGGACCCTTTTTAGACTTCTTGCGTTTAAGACCATCACCTAAAAGAGATCGTAACGCTTCAACAGTACCAGCTTCAGCACCGTTTTCAGCGGTTACTTCAGCTTCAGTCTCTGTGCCGTTTGCATCTAAGGAATTAAAAGCTTCCAAAAGTTCTTTTCTTTTTTTACCCAATCGTATCACCCCCACTATTACTATATGAAATGCGTAAAAGAGTGCTTGTACGAATCACCATTTTTAAGATGAAGAAGCGTCTAAATTCTTTCGATATTGAAAAATCTACATTTGATTTTCGAAAAAAATTGTTGCCAACCACTTAAGTGTCATTTTATAATAAATGTGTAAAATTACACTTTTTACAGTGGGGTGATGTTATGAAAGGAAAGTATCTTTTAATTATGATTTCTTTATATGGAATTGCTTTTTACACAAGCACCTCCATCCATTCACACCAACAACAAACAGTGGTAGTAGAAGATGCGGGAAAACTTTTACCGACAAAAATGAAAGAGGTAAAGAGTTCGCATTCTACAAAAGAACTCCAAAAGTGGGTCAAACAAGAAAAGACGATTTCAATCGCTGGGATGCAGCATAGTCAGGGAGGTCATACTGTCTATCCATATGGAACACTTCTCGACATGAAGAGATACAACGAGATATTGAATTTCAACCCTAAAGAAAAAACGATAACGGTTCAAAGTGGCGTGACATGGGCAGATATTCAAAAGAAGATTAATCCGTACGGTCTATCTATTCAAGTCATGCAGTCGCAAAATATTTTTACGGTTGGAGGTGCTCTAAGTGTAAATGTTCATGGACGTGATATAAGGTATGGCTCTCTAATCGATACGGTAAATTCATTTCGCTTACTTAAGCCAGATGGAGAAATCATTTCTGTGAGCCGTGAAGAGAATAGTGAATACTTCTCATACGTGATAGGCGGTTATGGTCTTTTTGGAGTCATACTCGATGTCACACTTCATTTGGCTGAGGATGAACTGTATCAACATCGCATATCCACGATGGATTACCAAGAATACGAAGAGCATTTTAAGGAAAAGGTTAAGAATGATGAGCATGTAAAGATGCATCTTGCTCGTTTATCTGTTGCTCCTAAGACCTTTTTAAAAGAAATGTATGTAACAGACTATGTATTGGCAGAAAATCAAAGGAAGTTAAGTAGATATTCAAAGTTAAATGAAAAAGAAACCGTGGTGCTACCAAAATTTATGTTAGGGATGTCTCGTTATAGTGAAAGGGGAAAAGATGTATTTTGGGAGACACAGAAGAAACACTTTCAAAATAGTAATGGCAGATATCAATCAAGAAATAACGTAATGAGATCAGACAGTACGTTTATGGAATATGAAAATGCCAATCGAACAGAAGTATTGCAAGAGTACTTTGTTCCTGTTGATCAGTTTGCTTCATATATAGACGATCTAAGAAAGGTGTTAGAAAAAGAGGATCTGAACCTGTTGAACATCACGATTCGATACGTTGAGCATGACGAGGATGCTGTATTGTCCTATGCAAAGGATGATATGTTTGCTCTTGTGTTATTGATCAATCAAGGCAGATCTGAAAAAGAGATAAAGAAAACAGAGAAGGTCATTCAGAAGATGATCGACGTAACGTTAGATCACGATGGAAGCTATTACTTACCTTACTATTCATATCCGACAGAAAAACAACTGAAACGAGCATACCCGCGTATCGATGAGTTCTTTGAGAAAAAACGCGAGCTTGATCCTAAGGAACGGTTCAAAAATCTTTTCTACGAGGTGTACTCACAATGAATTATCGTACATTTGTAACAATTCAAAGCCTTTTAATGACAGCAAGCTCAATGGTTTTTCCCTTCTATCTGCTCCTCATCCGTAACATCGGTGACAGCTACTCGCAGTTCGGATTGGCATACGGTCTATTTGCTCTGACTGGAGCACTTGTTCATCCGATAATTGGCAGGCTTTCTGATCAATTTGGTGACCGTACCTTTATTCTTTTACATACATGGGGTATGGCTGGGATGATGCTGATTGTTCCTATCATTGAAACAGTCACTGCTCTTTACTTGGTGCAGATCGTAATGGGGATATTAGGTGCTGTACAAAAAACATCGGAGAAAACCGTCCTAGCAAGGCAATCTGAGGGCGTACAGACGGGGACAAAGATTGGAAGCTATCATTTATGGACAAGTGTATGGGGGGCGATTGCTGTGATGCTGACAGGTTATCTGATAGACTTTTTAACGATAGGAAGCTTGTTCTATATCGCATCATTTCTTTATATGATCGCTGGCGGTCTGATCTTAAAGTCAGTCACCACTACATCCGAAATTCAAGAAAAAAAGCCCGTACAGCTCTAGCTAACGGGCTTTACGTATACATCTGATAGAAAAGCCAGGTAATAACAAAACATTGGATGGCAAGAATTAGAATCCTTTTTGCAGGATGATTTACGCCGTTACCTAATATTCTAGTAAAAATAGTTTCAAAGGATATAACAACCAAGAATGTAAAAATAAAGCCTAGAATAAGTTCTTCCATTTTTCCACCTATTTTATTGAGTCTGCAGTTTGAATCAGTTCATCATTCGACGTCAAATCATTTAAGAGAGATCGTCGTCTTTCTTGTCTCTTCTCCAATACTTTTTAATAAAGTTTTTCACAATATCTTTTCCAGCTAATAGCGCACCTAGCCAAAAGAATACTTCTCCACCGATAAATAATCCACTAACAATGGCAGTTTTAAGACCGGCACCGAATGATAAGAACGGTATGACCGGTATTAGAATCCACAAAACAAACGAAAGTATAATAAAAATAATTCCGATTTTCTTTTTCAAAGTAATCTCCTCCGTACCTAATTACAAGTAATACGAAAAAAACGAGATAAAGTTCCCATCTCATTATTCTACCAAATTATTAGAAAATATTCCCACTAACTATTTAATTATTAACTGGGTGACATTTCCAATAAGCTCATAGTTGAAAATGTTTCCAAGTTTGGATAATGTTAAGAGGAAACTGATGTAAAAGGGTGGGGTAATTTTGAAAAAGGAACTTGTATATCAGAGCAGAGATAAAGATGTTGAAGTGTTCGAGGATGAATTTGGAAGTATTACGTTAAAAGAGATACCTTATGAAGCAGCCGTAATGGTCGCGTTAGAGAACGATTCTCTCATATTGATCAGCCAATATCGACCGGCCGTAGATCAAGTTATTATCCAACTTCCAGGTGGTGGAATGAACGAAAATGAAGATCCGATGGAAGCTGCAAAAAGAGAGTTGCTTGAAGAGACGGGTATCGTGTGTGGAGAAACGGTTTTCTTGGGAAGTATACAGCCAAGTGCTTGTTTGAGTAATACGGTTACGCATGTATATTTTACTAAAGATATTGTGGAATACAAATCTCAAATGTTAGAGAAAAAGGAAGCAACGATTCAAGCGTTTCATATCCCTATAGAGCGAGCATTCCGAAATATTGAACAAGGGATCTGGAAAGATAGTGAACTTGCACATGGCTTATTATTGGCAAGGCTGAAAGGGTGGATCTAGGTGAGTTGTTTAGGATGTGAATTAGCGAATAGAGTATTACCTATACATACGGTTTATGAAAATGAGTGGGTGCAATGTTTTCTCGATATTGATCCCTTTAATGAGGGGCACACGCTGATTCTTCCTAAAAGACATGTTAAGGAATTAACAGAGCTGACGAATGAAGAAACGAATGCTGTAATGGAAGCTGCAAAATACATATCAAAAAAGCTAGAGAACTGTTTTAACCCTGATGGGATTACGATTAACCAAAATGGGGGTAAGTTTAGTGATCTTACTCATTTTCATATGCATGTGATTCCGAGGTATGAAAACGATGGATTCACGTGGAGTGAATCGACGATCTTAGATAATGCTTCTGAACGTTTAGCCGAAACAGCAGGTAAACTTCAAAGAGTGTAATGTTTTTAACTTTATAAAGATTGTGCCACAATGTGAACAAGGAGGGATTCATTATGCCAAGCAGTATTCATGATCGTGCCGTTCTACATAATGGTGTTCAAATGCCATGGATTGGTCTAGGAGTTTATAAAGCTGAAGATGGTGATGAAGTCATCCAGTCCATAAAGTGGGCGCTCGATGCAGGTTATCGAAGCATTGACACAGCAAGCCTTTATAACAATGAAACGGGTGTCGGTCAGGCAATCGCCGAATCCAATGTTCCAAGAGAAGAACTCTTCATTACAACAAAAGTTTGGAACACCGAACAAGGCTATGAAAAAACCTTATCAGCATTTGATGAAAGTTTAGAGAGGCTAGGGCTAGACTATGTGGATCTATACCTTATTCACTGGCCGGTGCCAGGAAAGTATAAAGAAACATGGAAAGCTCTCGAGAAAATTTATAATGAGGGACGAGCTAAAGCGATTGGTGTCAGCAACTTCAAACAGCACCATCTTGAAGATTTGATGAGTGAAGCAGAGATCAAGCCGATGGTGAACCAAGTGGAATACCATCCTCGTTTGTCGCAGGAAAAATTGTTAGCGTTCTGTAAGGAGCAAGGAATTCAGCTGGAAGCATGGAGACCTCTTTTAAAAGGAGAAATCTTTGAAGAGCCAACATTGGTAGAACTCGCAGATAAACACAATAAGTCAGTCGCTCAAATCATTTTGCGCTGGGATCTTCAGAACGGGGTGGTCACGATTCCTAAATCTGTCACACAGCATCGAATCGAAGAAAATATCGAACTCTTTGACTTTGAACTGACAAATGAAGATATGACGCGTATTTCGGCGTTAAATCAAGAAAAACGTAACGGTGCAGACCCTGATGATCCGGAGTTTTATAAACAGTTTGAATAAAGTGAGTGTAAGCCTTCCTGTTTTTAGGAAGGCTTTTTTTGTGGATTCGTACTTATGGGCCCTAAACATACATTTATAGTCCTTCAAAATAATTTATAGTTCCTAATGATAAATTTATGGTCCTTCAAAAAAATTTAAGGGCCGTAAAAATCAATTTATAGGCTTTTCGACAAATCTACCGTTTAATCTCGCTCCCTTCTATATTTTAACGTGTTTTAAATCATTAGATTCGGGAAAAATGATAAACGTAATGTAATGAAAGGGAGTGTAACAATGACAAAACGAGTATTGATCGTCGTAACGAATCATCAAAACATTGGTAATAATAAGACAGGGCTCTGGTTAGAGGAGTTTGCGGTTCCTTTCAATGAGTTTCGTGACAAAGGATATGATATTACGGTAAAAAGCATTAAAGGTGGAGCTGTTCCGCTAGATCCGAACAGCTTAGAAGGTGTAGATAAAGAAACATATAAGGAAGCACTGGCTCAATTGGAAGGTACTGCAGAACTTACTCCTGATGATGCAACGAGCTATGACGCGATCTATCTACCTGGCGGGCATGGTACCGTTTTTGATTTCCCGAAAAGTGATGCATTAAAAGAAGTAGTAAGTCAAATGGCACAAACAAATAAAGTAATCGGAAGTGTCTGTCATGGACCTGCAGGACTTACAACAGCAACACTTAAAGATGGTACACCTATCGTAAAAGGTAAAACGGTTACAGCATTTACGGATGAAGAAGAAGAAGAGATGCAGCTGACGAAAGAAGTACCGTTCTTACTCGAAACAAAGCTTCGTGAACTTGGAGCAGAGTTTCAACGAGCAGGAAAATGGGAAGATTTTGCGGTAACAGACGGCACACTTGTTACAGGACAGAATCCTCAATCTAGCAGAAGTGTAGCGCTCCGCATGATTGATGTGTTGGATAAACGATAAAAGATGAACGGAAGCGACTAGCCGAGGCTGGTCGTTTTTTTTGTCCTTTTTCAGACGGGTCTAATGTTTCTTAAGAACGTATTGTACTTTTTATGTGTTGACGAGCTGATATTATTTATACATTACTTGTAGTACATGATGTGCAAACGATCATGGTGATCTAGAGTGCCAATTAATATTTCAGGCAGGTTCGTATTCTGTTGTCTTAGTTGTTCCAAAAGCCATGCTTTTGTTTTCCCGGTTTCAGCGAGCTCTTTTTGATTGATTTTTCCTTCCTTGATTATGATTTGAGGATAGTCAAAGGGCTTAGGAGGCAAGTTTAAGTCTTTTTGTATTACTGTTTGATATTGAGGATCCAAAAATGATGTAATGGTTCCGTTCGATTCAAATAAGGCCAGAGCGACTTCTTGGATATTGATGACCCTATGCTTACGAAGCTCTGAAAATAATACATCAATTGAGATGCGCGCCTTCTTTAAATTTTTATAAAGTATTTGACCGTTCTTTACCAAAATAATAGGGGCAGGGTCAATTAGTTTACGAAGTGGATGCCAATGAAGTCCTGTGATCGTAGTGCTAACATATAAAAAAACGAGAACAGTCATCGTAATAAGGGAACCTTTTAAACCCAAGTGTTGATCAGACAAGGGATGGGCGATGATATTTCCGAATATGAGTGCCATAATAAAATCCAAAAGGCGTAGCTGTGAAAAGGAACGTTGTCCCATAAGTTTTACGGCGAGTAGCATGAAGAAAAAAGCAACGATTGCTCTTAATATCCATTCAATTGCTGTTAATGATTCTTGGCTTTGGTAAAAATCAATCATGCGTCTGTCACCTCAATTCTATTTATTGCATTTAGTATAGGCTTCAAGCGTGACGTTTTAACACAATAAAAAGATTTTAAATAAATAGTATAGAAAAGTCGCAAATAATGCGGCTTTTTTTTAATGGATTTGCAGAGTGATAACGAAACACTGAGTCTTAAGACCTACTATTCATACCCAGCGCTAAAAATAACTGGAAAGAATTTAGGGATAATTTATCATTGACGATGATAATCATTATCAATTAAGGTTATACATGTAATCAATAATGAGAATCATTTTCACTGATGTGTCGGATAATCCACTAGGAGGAATAAAATATGAGCATGTTACAAATAGAGATGAATGAAAAATATTTAAAACAACAAGAAAAAAGAGAGTCAAACGCAAGATCTTATCCGCGTCGTATTCCGATCGCCATTGAAGAAGCGGACGGAATCTATGTAAAAGATGCTGATGGGAAGACATATATTGACTGTCTGGCAGGAGCAGGAACACTTGCGCTAGGGCATAATCATCCGGTAGTGATAGACGCTATTGAGAAAGTGCTTCATGACAAGCGCCCTTTACATACACTGGATTTAACAACGCCAGTAAAAGAGGAATTTGTAAGTGAAGTGTTTGATAGTTTACCAGAAGAATTCGCAAAACGTGCAAAGATTCAATTCTGCGGACCGACTGGCGGAGATGCGATCGAAGCAGCGATCAAGCTTGTAAAAACAGCAACTGGTAGAAGAAGCATCCTATCTTTCCAAGGAGGCTATCATGGCGCTACACACGGAACGATGGCGCTATCTGGTAACTTAGGGCCGAAACAGAGCGTGCAAGGCTTGATGCCAGATGTACACTTTATGCCATATCCATATGAATATCGCTGCCCGTTCGGAATGGGTGGAGAAGATACGTGGAGAATCAGCGCTAACTATATTGAGAACCTTTTATATGATCCAGAAAGCGGAATCCTTCCTCCAGCGGCCATGATTTTAGAAGTCGTACAAGGAGAAGGTGGATCTATTCCTGCGCCAGTTGAGTGGCTGCGTGAGATCCGCCGCATCACGAAAGAGCGTAACATTCCATTAATCATTGACGAAGTGCAAACAGGTATCGGACGTACTGGTGAACTATTTGCCTTTCAACATGCTGGAATTACTCCGGATGTAGTCGTTCTGTCTAAAGCGATCGGTGGAAGCTTGCCTTTATCTGTTGTGATCTATGATCGTGAACTGGATAAATGGGGACCTGGTGCGCATATCGGAACGTTCAGAGGAAACCAGATGGCTATGGCAGCTGGAACAGCAACACTGCGTCATATTAAAGAAAACAACTTATCACAGCATGTTGCTGAACTTGGCGAGAAACTTATGCTTGAACTTTCAATCCTACAAAATGAAATTCCTGAGATCGGTGATGTTCGAGGCCGAGGTTTGATGGTAGGGGCAGAAATTGTGAACCCGCGCATTCCAACTGGATTAAAAGGAACATATGCCGCAAACTCTGAACTCGCTAGCCGCATTCAACGAGAATGCTTTAACAGAGGATTGATCTTAGAAGTAGGCGGAAGGCATGGCAGCGTTGTCCGATTCTTGCCACCGCTTATCATTACAGAGGAACAACTGGATGAAGTAATCGCAATTTTCACAGATGCGGTAAGAGCCGCACTAAAATAGAGGTGCTAGATGAATACAACTGATTTTGATCGCTTTTTTCTTAACGATAGCGGAGCGGGGATACAAAGTTTTCAGCAAACCATTCTTGAAACTCAGCATCTGTTAAGTGGATTTTATAAAGATAATTCAGATGCTTATAACGGTTTATTTCCTACTGAGATCGAGACAGAGATAAATGAACTATCTCTCACTTCGAGTGACGGAGAAGAACCGTTAACCGTACTAAAAGATGTTATGGAGAAAATTGTGAGAAACAGCATACATGTTTCTCATCCGACGAGCATGGGACACCTACATTGTCCACCTCTTATCCCAGCCATTGCAGCTGAATTGATCATCGGAGCACTAAATCAATCAATGGATTCTTGGGATCAAAGCTCAACGGCTACTTATTTAGAAGAGCGATTGATCAAATGGGTAAGTAACAAGCTTATCCTTTCATCTTCAGCAGATGGGACATTTACGAGTGGTGGTACTCAATCGAACTATATGGGGCTTCTACTCGCTCGTGATTTCTTTTGTGATAAACGATGGGGATGGAATGTAAAAGTTCACGGATTGCCACCAGAGTCGCATAAGCTTCGTATCTTATGTTCAGAAGATGCTCACTTTACCGTGAAGAAGTCAGCGTTTCAACTTGGACTAGGTGAACAGGCAGTCGTAACGGTTGAAACGGATGAACATAAAAAGATGAATACTGCTAAATTAAGGGAAGAAATTGAGCGCTTGAGAAGTGGTGGACTTGTCCCGATGTGTATAGTTGCAACGGCCGGGACAACGGATTTCGGCAGTATCGACCCGATTCAAGAGGTTGCAGCTATTGCTCAAAACCATGGATTATGGCTCCATGTTGATGCAGCTTACGGGGGTGCGTTACTTCTTAGTAAAAAGCATTTTCATAAGTTAACAGGAATTGAGCGAGCAGATTCCATTACGATAGACTTTCATAAGCAGTTTTATCAACCAATAAGCTGTGGAGCATTCTTCGTAAAAGATAGAGCAAATTTCAAATATATTGCACATCATGCAGACTATTTGAATCCTGAGAACGACGAACAAGATGGACTCGTTCACCTAGTGAGCAAATCGGTTCAAACGACAAGGCGTTTTGACGCGTTGAAGCTCTTCATGTCATTACGAATCGTTGGCGAAAAGAACTTCGCCAGCATGATTGATTATACGCTTCATCTTGCGAATCAGGCAGCAGGGGTAATGGATCAGAACCCACAGATTGAAGTGTGTAACGTAAATCCCGAAATTAATGCTATTGTATTTCGTTATACTGACGCAGCAACTGATTCATTAGATGAACTGAATACCTATATCTACAAAAAAATTCTTCATACAAGAACAGCTTTAGTCGCGAAAACAAAAGTGAAGGATGAAGTCTTTTTAAAGTTTACTTTACTGAATCCACGTACAACAATCGTGGATATTGAAGATATTCTTCATAGCATTACTCAATTTGCAGCAGAGTACGAAAACAGGGGGATCACCCAATGACAAATCATAAACAACAAGCAGAAAATGCGAGCATACAGAGCTTTTTAAATTGTTATCTTCGAGAAACACAAGCATTTGTTACCTTTGAAGATACGGTTGATCATTTAGGATGGAGTGGGGAGACGCCGGACAGATGGGTGAAGATTGAACTTAGGAATCAAGGTTCAGCGATCTTTGCGGCAATCAAGCATTGGTCTTTAACAGGCAGACATTTGTTTCACTTTCCTATTCTTTATCAAAACAATGAAAACGTGATAACACTCGATTACATTTCGCTTGTTGCCATTCTTTCAAAAGAATTGTTGCTAAAACAAGATCGTGAGGATGCAGAAGATGAATTGATGCTGCGGACGATTTTAAGTAAAAAGAACATACAACGGTACCTAGAAGCACGTGAAGGTGACTCCGTGAATTTAGAAAGCAGTGAGTTTACATTCATTGAAGCAGAGCAGTCGCTTTTGTTTGGTCATCTGCTTCATCCGACTCCAAAAAGCAAGCAAGGCATGAGTGATGAAGAGGAATCTCTCTATTCCCCAGAACTTAAGGGAACGTTCCAGCTCCATTTCTTTCAAGCGGACAAGTCGATCGTCGATCAGGATACTGCAGATGAAGTGACAGCAGAAGAAATAACTCGGACGCTACTACAACGGGATGAGGAGTTCGTCAAACAGATAGAGATTAATGATGAGTCAGTCTTCATACCTGTTCATCCTTTACAAGTTCAAGTTCTACTGAATGATACGTTTGTTCAAACTTTAATCAAAGACGGTAAGTTGAGCTACATCGGTCCATTCGGTGAGCTGTTCTCGGCAACATCATCAATGCGTTCTGTTTACAGCCACAATTTTAAATATATGTTCAAGTTCTCTGTACCTGTGAAGATTACAAATTCACTGCGCGTTAATCTTGAAAAAGAACTGCATAGAGGGGTAGAAGTTTCTCGACTCATGCAATCGATAATCGGACAAGAGATGAAGGAGATCTACCCATCGTTTCAGATCATAAAAGATCCGGCATTCTTAAATATCCCTACAAATAAAGAGACATCTGGATTTGAAGTGGTGATCAGAGAGAATCCTTTTTACGAGAATGATAGAAATGCAAGTTTAGTAGCAGGTCTTTGTCAGGACCACGGTTTTGGAGGGAACTCTAGAATTGCTTCAATCATTCATGACATCGCTCAAAGAGAGAACAGAACGACAGAAGAAGTCAGTAAAGATTGGTTCCAGCAATATTTATCAATCACTCTAGATCCGATGCTGTGGCTGTACGAAAGATACGGTGTAGCACTTGAAGCGCATCAGCAGAACTCGATCGTCCAAATGGAGAATGGCTATCCGAAGCGTTTTTATTACCGTGATAATCAAGGTTACTATTACAGCGAATCAAAAGCCGATCTGCTCGTTGAACAGCTTCCAAGCCTAAATCGTAAGAGTGTAACGATCTGCAGTGACGAGGTCGCGATCGAACGGTTCCGTTATTATTTCTTCATGAACCATCTCTTTGGTCTCATCAACGGATTTGGAACCGCAAATCTTGTCGCAGAAGAAGAACTTATGGACATGCTACGTCATCGTTTGAAACACCATGATACGTTAACAGACGGCAAGTCAGGCCTAATCAGAAGCTTACTAGATGCGGAAGAACTTCCGTGTAAAGCGAACTTACTTACTCGTTTTCATGATATGGATGAGCTTGTTGGTTCTCTGGAAACACAGTCTGTCTACACAAAGATCCCAAACCCATTACAAAAGGTGATGAAAACAGATGCAGCCAGAATTTAGTTTCTATGATCACACCATCCAAAAGACGTTATCGTATGTAAAAGTAGATTTGGAGCGGGATGTATCACTTCTCCATAAGTGGCAGCAGCAACCGTATGTGATTCCATACTGGAAACTGGATGTCTCGTTTGAAGAATACAGAAAGCACTTAGAAACTTTCCTGGCTGATCAGCATCAAACGCTGTATATGGGATTAATAGATGGAGTTCCGATGAGCTATTGGGAAGCATACTGGGTAAAAGGAGATGTGGTAGAGAAGAGCTATGATCCACATCCTAAAGACCAGGGAATTCATCTTTTGATCGGAGAAGAATCTTTTATTGGGAAGGGTTACGCACTTCCCTTATTACGTGCCATCGTACATTATCAGTTTTTATCAAAAGGGACTGAGAAAGTAATCGCTGAACCTGATATTCAAAATGAGAAGATGATACATGTGTTTGAAAGGTGCGGCTTTGAAAAAGTGAAGCCGATCGAATTGCCGGATAAGACCGGGATGCTCATGTATTGTCATAGAGAAACGTTCGAGAGGAGATGGAGAGATGTCTTTCAAACCATCACAACATAACGAGATTTTTGACATCATCGGTGTCGGTATCGGTCCATTCAACCTTGGGCTAGCGGCTATGCTAGATGAAACAGAAGGTAAAAAAGCGCTCTTTTTTGAAAAGAAAACAGAATTCAACTGGCATAAAGGAATGCTGATCGATGGTACGACACTACAAGTACCATTCTTTGCGGATCTAGTTAGTATGGCTAATGTGAGAAGCAAATACACGTTTCTAAACTATCTGCAGAAACATGATAGACTATACCACTTTTATTTCTTAGAGAACTTTCATATCCCGAGAAAAGAATACAACCACTATTGCCGTTGGGTAGCGAGTCAGCTTGATTCTTGCTCATTTGGTATGGGAGTTGAACACATTCAACCGGTTGAAGATGCGGAGAGCTCGGTATACGAAGTGAGTGTAGAGTCTTTAGAAACCGGGGAAACACAGACGTACTATACGAAGCATCTTGCTGTCGGCATCGGTACGATTCCATCTATACCTTCGCATATAGAGAAGAAACTTGGTGCAAAGGTCATCCACTCTTCACAATACTTAGATCGAAAAGAAGAGATTCTTAACGCAAATTCAGTTACAGTCGTCGGTTCTGGTCAGAGTGCAGCAGAAGTGTTTTATGATTTAGCGCAGCATCAGGATAATGGCTCTTATTCTTTAAACTGGTTCACGCGATCAAAAGGATTTTTCCCAATGGAATATTCGAAGCTTGGTCTTGAATATTTTTCACCCGATTATACGAATTTCTTTTACAACCTCCCTTCTTCAAAGAAGGATGAGCTTTTGAAAAAGCAAGACCTTCTCTACAAAGGGATCAGCATGGACACGATCGCGGATATTTATGATCTGCTTTATGAAAAATCAGTTGGACAACATAAGCCTGATATCCGTCTGCAGGCGATGACCGAACTTGTACATCTTGAAAGAAGTGAAGATACTCACTTGCTTACACTTCGTCAGAACGTAACAGGGGAAGTGTTTGAATTGAAATCTGATGTCATCGTGTTAGGGACAGGCTATGCTCCAGCATTTCCGCATTTCTTAATGAAGATGCAGGATCAGATTCAATGGGATTCTAAGAATCGCTATCAGATTACTAGTGATTATCGTTTGGAGACAAAGGGTCTGCAAAATAACCACATCTTTATTCAAAACGGAGAGCTTCACACTCACGGTGTAGGTGCTCCAGATCTTGGTCTCGGCGCACATAGAAACGCAGTTATTATCAATACGCTATTTGAGAAGGAAATGTATCCTGTTACTACAAAAAATGTGTTTCAGAATTTTGGAACGGAACCTTTATGGAAACCAGCAACCGTTCGTTAAACCTTTTTTTATTAAGCTGTGTCTTTCTATTCGTATGCACAGAAGTATTACTATCGCCTTTTTATCCTCAATTTTTTAAAAAGGTATATGGCATAAATGATCCGGACCTGACAGGGTTCTACATTATGACGTGCAGACTCGTCGTTGTAGTCTTTACTCCGATCTGGGGATTGATCGCCTACAAAAGTAATAACAGCTCTACCTTATTGATCATCGGACAATGGGGAACAGGAATTTCTTGCTTTCTGATGGCGATCTCACAAAGCTTTGAAATGTTTGTAGCAGCGAGTGTACTTTTATTGACCTTTAAGAGCAGCTACTTTCTGTTGTATACCATTTTAATCTCTGAGAATCGAAATTCTACAACAGGGGCAGCAGCCAGCTATCATGCCGTTTTACAAGGTGCGATCGTTACAGCGACTATTCTGTCTGGATGGGTTATAGGAATGGATAATCCTTTACTGATCTTTTGGATCGTTGGAATTATTGAATGTTTAATGGCAGTCTTTAGTCTATTTTTCTTAAAAAAAGTAAACAAAAACGTAATTGTAGAATCAGATTTAAAACAAACAAATCATCGAAGCTTAATAACTCAATTCTTGTTTTTTGGAATTATCGTTTTAACGCTTCATCTTGCAGTAAATATGATCCGGCCATTTTTTACAACATACACGGAAAATGTCTACAGCACGAATACGATGATGAGCAGTTGGTTGTATTTGATTCCGAGTCTGATGGCAATCGTCACATTGCCTCTCACAAAAAAATACAGTGAACGGTTAGGATGGTACGGCTATGTTGGTGCGGCGAGCATGATTATTGTCGGTTTGTTTCTTCAAGGAATCGAAACGAGTATCGCGGGACTCATCTTTTTCCGCTGTATGTTCGGTATAGGTGCTGCTTGGTGTCTTGCAAAAATAGACGTATTTATCTTTAAGTGGAGTGTTAATATGCATGGAGACTATAGCAAAATCTCAGCGATTCAAAATGTAGGGTTGCTGCTAGCTCCAGTCGCGGCATCATCCATTGTTAACAACCGTTCAATATCAGCCGTATTTACTTTTGCTAGTTTGTTCGTCGTTCTCCACTTACTCATTTTTTTATGGGGAACGTACTCGAGAGAAAGAAACAAAGGAAAATTGCACTTACATAAGGAGGAAGAACATGCTTTATATAAATGAAACAGAGTCCATGCTAAAAAAAGATACGTGGGAAAAAGTGAACAAAAATTTGTTAGCTAAGATGCTTGCAGAATATATGTATGAAGAGATGATTTTCCCAGAGCAAGAAGATGGGGGATACATTTTTACAGTGAACGAAGAACGCAAATATCGTTTTACTGCCCAAAAACGTTTATTTGAAAGCTTTGATGTAGATCCGGAATCAATCGAAGTGTTTGAGAATGGTGAATGGAAATCTGCAATCCATGCGATTCGCTTTTTGATGGATATTCAGCCGATGATCGGCATGTCCTCCGAAACAGCGGGTCACCTTATCAAGGAACTAAACCATACACTTATTGCCGATGCGAATCTTTTAAACAATCATAAAAGAACGTCTGACCAATTAGTAGATCTTGATTATGCCGAGCTTGAGGGAGAGATGTCAGGTCATCCATGGATCACGTACAACAAAGGTCGTATCGGTTTTGGATTCGATGACTATAACAAATACGCTCCTGAAAATCAGAATGAAACAAAGCTGTTCTGGATTGCCGTTCATCGCGATCGTGCTCAGTTTCAATCTGTACAAGAACTTCATTATGAAAAACTTTTAATGAGAGAACTAGATGGTGTTCTTGTTCAGCGCTTTAATGAGATTTTACGAGAGAACGGGAAATTACCGCTAGATTATTATTTTATGCCAGTACATGAATGGCAATGGAATAACGTTTTAGTTCAAAATTTTGCTGAGGATCTAGCGACAGGCATGATTGTACCTTTAGAAGAAGGAACGGATCATTACTTGCCACAACAGTCTGTTCGAACGTTTGTTAATGTGACAAACCCGTTGAAATCTCATGTCAAGCTTCCGATGAGTATTTTAAACACGCTTGTGTATCGTGGACTTCCGTCAGAACGAACATTGATCGCACCACGCGTTACAGAGCACATCAAAGGAATTTTTGAAGGTGACAGTTTCTTACGTGACGAATGTGAAGTGGTCCTTCCGGGGGAGGTAGCGAGCATTAATGTAGATCACCCTCACTATAGCCAGCTAAAAGGAGCACCATATCAATATCTGGAGATGTTAGGAACAATCTGGCGTGAAAGTATCTACACGTATCTAAAAGACGGTGAACAACCGATTACGCTTGCTGCACTTCATCATGTTGATGGGAACGGAAAGCCTTATGTACAAAGTCTGATTGAAAAGTCTGGGTTAACTGCTGACGAATGGATGAAGAAGTTCTTTGGTGTTGTGATGCCACCGTTGCTTCATTTCCTTTATCAATATGGAACAGTCTTTTCACCGCATGGTCAGAACACGATACTGATCTTAAAAGACTACCAGCCTGAGAGGTTAGCAGTAAAAGATTATGTAGATGACGTGAATATTTCAGATCAGCCTTTCAAAGAGTTAGAGGGTGTAACAGAGGAGCTGCGCGCTGTATTACGAAGTGAACCACCTGAAGGTTTAACGCAATTTATTTTCACGGGACTATTTATCTGTCATCTGCGTTATCTCTCAAACGTAATGGTACGTAACGATTTAATAGAAGAAAAAGCATTCTGGTCACATTTGGTGGACAGTATTGAATCGTACCAAGCAAGATTCTCACATCTAGAAGATCGATTTAAGCTGTTTGATTTCTTTAAGCCAGAGCTTACAAAGCTATGTTTGAACCGAAATAGAATGGTAGATTACGGTTATGGAGATGGAGATGACCGTCCACATGCCTCTGAGTTTGGAAAAGTACGAAATGCACTTTATGAAATTCGCCAAAACAAAGAGATGACTGTTCAATAATTAGAAAATGAGGACTTCCCTGGTAAACGGGAAGTCCTTTTTTTTTGTGCATTTAGGTGATGAGTTGCGATTTACCGGTGGAAAGAGCGATCGTTCGGGTGGTGAGTTCACAGTTACAGGTGGTTACGATATGTCTACAGGTAGAAAGAGACCATTTACAGGCGAACGTGTAACCGAAATAAGAACACGTACCGTAAAATGCAAGTATTTAATCTGAAACTTCTGTTTTTTTATTCCTGTATGTAATATTATGGTAGGTGGGTATTGTGAGGGATAACGAAAAGAAGCGGTGGTTCTAACGAAACGTCTGCTTCAATATGGTATTATGCCTCGTTTCAAGTGGAGACAGGGATCCGAATGGAGTTCCATGTATGGCATCTTAGTTGAAGGTGATCAAGGGACACTTACTTTTCAAGGCGCACGTTATCTAGGTTTTGAACGTAATAGCCCATCCCAATCTGTATAAGTTGAGGGTTTAAGAATATGAGAAAATTAAATCAAAGTGATCATGAAGATGTAATGAGACTTCTAAGTAAACGACCAGCAGAGAACCTGTTTACATTGTGGGGAATAGAAGCATATGGGTACGAAGCAGATATTCAAACCCTATGGGGGCAGTTCGATTCCGATGGTGAGTTGAACGCTGTGCTGTGTAAATTTAAGAACAAATATACACCGTATTGGGAAACAGGTTGTAATGTGCAGGTAATTGCGAACATGATTAATGCCGATACAAACGAGAAACAAGTTAATGGAATAGAACGGTTAACGAAAGAGATAGAACCTTTAATTACAGAAGGTTACTCAAAACGCGAAAGTTATTATTATGCAAAATGTGACCCCACACCGAATCATAACCATTCTGATTCAGTCAGATGTTTAAGCGAAGAAGAAGTTCCTCGGCTCATCTCTTTTTATCAAGAAGTTCCTGAATTTAAGAGAGAATATAATCCTGAGTCTTTTATGGATCAGATGAGTAATGGGTGGTCTAGGATATTCGTTATCGAAGAAGATGACAAGTTGATATCATCAGCATCTACAGTTTGCGAGACATCTGTCGCAGCAATGGTTTCAGGAGTTTGTACACTACCCGAAAAAAAGGGAAAAGGATTGGCAAGCATCTGTGTAGAACACCTGATGCATAACCTTTTTCAAGAAAACAAGACACTTACTTTATTCTATGACAATCCAGAGGCTGGCCGCATCTACAAGCGGTTAGGTTTTATAGACATTGAAAAATGGACGATCAATCACTGTAAAGAAAGGAATTACCATAATGACAACTAGTCTAGATAGCTACCAAAAGAGTGTATTAAACGCATTTCTAAACAAAGAAGAACGATTGAAAAACATGCCTTCACAAAAGAAGAAAAAGCTAGTGGTGTTAGAATATTTAGTTCAGCAGCTGAATGACAGCCAGTCCTATACCGAAAGAGAGATCAACGAATTTATTAAAACGTATCATGAAGATTTTTGTACCATTCGCAGAGAATTTATTGTGAACGGATACATGGACCGAGATGCGGGAAATTACATAAAAAGAGATGAAACACTTTGGACAAAATGGCAAGAACTCTAGTAACAGTTAGAAAGAAGTGAATGAAGTGGAGACTGGTATTTCGAATGAAAGTCTTTGGACTCATTTAAAAGAAGAAGCAGAAGCACGTTTTGGTTTTGAAGTGGATAAATGTACACCGATCGATCGAGGTTGGCTCAATCAAAAATGGAAGATAGAAACGAACCAAGGCGTTTTCCTAATCAAGCAATACAACAAAGAGCGGATGAAAAAGTACGACCTTCAAATGATACAATCAACCCTTCAAACACAAAATCGGTTGTTTTCATTAGGTTTAGTCTGTCCTGAGCTCTTGTCTTATAAAGGTGATCTTTTACAGAGGTCGACAGAAGGTGAACGCTTTACCGTTATGCGTTTTATGGAAGGAATGTTAAATCCGCCTGGTAATGTTTCTAGTGAACAGATGCATTCTGTCGGTGAAGAAATTGGAAAGCTGCACGCGTTATTAAATGATGGAACATTAGAAGCAAAATCAGAAACGGTATTTAAGGTTCCCTCTATAGCAGAACGTGTGGAATATTGGCAATCTGAAATCAATAAGTGTGATGAACAAGGATTAGATCATGTCCGTTCTTTGATGGAACTTCAAATGGCTGCAACCTTAGCGTTTAATATAGAGCTGTTTGGAAATCTCACCCCTGGCTGGTGCCATCGTGACCTTTGGGTAGATAACTTGCTGTTTTCGGGTGATTACATATCGGCAATTCTCGATTTTGATCGAATGAACTATGACTTCTTAGAATTGGATATAGGCAGACTGATCATCTCAACATGTCTGCAAAATAATACATTAAATCGTAAAGCTGTCCAGGCATTTCTTAAAGGATACAATAATACAAATGAATTATCAGTTGAAAGATTAGTGATAGCTTTAAAATTAGTATGGTACATGGAAAGTACGTGGTGGATCGATGTCACTCCTCATGAAGGAGAGCCTCCGAAACGATTTCAGCAAGAAATGGTCTGGTTAGCCCGTCATCTACAAAAATTAGAGCGAATGATGGACTGGAAAAAAGAAGAAGTAACATTCATGTTTTAACAAAGTAGCTTAAGGGAAATTCCTCATTAACAGATTAGAGGAGTGGTTGAGTGGAGACGAAACAATTATGTTTGCTGAAAAAAGAAGATATGACGAATCCAGAAAAAGTACCAGCTTGGGTGATAGAAGAGTATAAGACTTTTCATGAGACGGTGACCAACAAGACCTTTCCTTGTTATTTTGGAATGGCTGCTGAGAATAAGGGGGAGCTTCGTTATGCCTATGTGACGCATGATGATTGGTCGAACCTTCCTGAAGCGATTCGAGAGTTTAACAAACTTTTTGACGCACCTAAATTGATTCGTCACGGACTATTTGTGTTTGTTGAGCCGGAGAAAGAAGAGAAAGACATTCCGTATTACCGCGATTATTTTTGGAAAATGCTTCAGTCACTGCACGAAACAGATAATCAACCTTGGCCAGAGCATATACCGAAAGATCCGGACCATCACTTATTCGCTTTTTCATTTGATAATGAGCCTTATTTCGTATTCGGAAACGCGCCCGCATACAAACAAAGAAAAACAAGAGATCTTGGGAATAGCTTAGTTCTCGGATTCCAGCCTCGCCGCATTTTTGAAGGATTAGAAGGTACTTCACCAGGCGGAGCGATGTCTCGGGAAAAAGTTCGAGAGCGGGTAGAGAAGTGGGATAATCTTCCGAAACACCCGAACATCAGTCATTATGGGGACCCTGAACACCGTGAATGGAAACAATACTTTATTGGAGACGATGTTGAACCGATAGCGGGAAAATGTCCGTTTCATCATAAATAAAACGTAGAAAAGGGCTCTTAACCGAGTCCTTTTTTCTTTGTCCATTCGTGCTCTAGCATACTGAATAACAAGGAATCACGCCATCCGTCTTTTAGCATGATGGTTTCCCGCATTTTTCCCTCTAACTTCATATCTAATTTCATCAAAACTTTCTCTGATGCTCTATTTCTAGGGTCACATGTTGCAAAAATGCGATGAAGCTGCAGAACTTCAAAACCGAACTTAAGCAATAGTTGCCCGGTTTCTGTTGCGAATCCTTTTCCCCAATAATCAGGATGAATCACATAACCGATTTCACCCACACGATTTGTCAAAGAGGTGATCAGTAGTTCTCCAGCTCCGATCAACATCTGTGATTGATTTTCAACAGTTGCAAACGCATATCGTCCACGAGGATTTTTCTTTGCATCGTTAATAACTTCATTCACATAAGTAATAGAATCATTTTCGTCATTCGGTCCCCATGGCTGGTATTGAGACACAATTTCTTGTGAGGCATACTTATGAACATTTATCCAATCTTCAGCTACCATCTCTCGAAAAGAAATTCTTTTTGTATGTAACATCGATTGATCCCACCGTTCTCTGTTAAAGTTTTCTATAAATTTTACATGTAAAGTCAGCCCACGCCTATTTGAGGTCGCTAATTCTAATTACTTGCCAAGGGTTAAACATCGTTTGACCATGTTTGTTAAATGCATGTTCTTCACTTAACAGATAAGTAGCAGATAAATGTTTAAACTATGATAATCTAATACTATCAATAATTCACATATGTTAGTAGACTTCAGAAACAAGTGAAGATAGATGAAAGTGGGAGAGTTGATATTGAATCTAAAAGATAAGGCTAGTAAAATGGCAGCTATTTATAAAGAAAATAAAAAAGTGCAGGCTGTATTATTGGCAGGGTCTGTTTCAAGAGGCTGGGAAGACAAGCATTCAGATATTGAACTAAATATTTTCTGGTCAGAACCTCCGACTGATGACGATAGAATGTTTCCTATTCGCGAGGTAGATGGATCAATCATTGAGTTTCATCCGTTTGAAGAGGAAGAATGGGCAGAGAGCTATTTAACACCTCAAAATGTAAAGTTTGAGATCAGCAGTTTCTTAACAACTACAGCTAATACGTGGATAAAAGAAGTAGTGAAAGAGTTTGAAGTGGATTACGGCAAACAGTGCATGGCTTCATCCCTATTTTATGGAGTGAGTTTGTACGGAGATCGCGTGATTAGTGAAATGAAAAAAGAAGTGGAAGTGTATCCAGATCAATTAGCACAAAACATGATCAAAGAAAATCTAGCTTTATGGAGTAGGTGGAATAACCGTTATGCTCTATTGGATAGGAACGAGTGGATTATGTTGTATGATTTGATGGTGGGTGTTCAGAAGAAACTTCTTGGAACATTATTCGGTATGAATAAATTGTATATTCATCATCCGTCCTTTAAGTGGATGCATAAATATAGCGAGATCTTCACAATAAAGCCAGTTTATTTAGATGAGCGGCTATCTTCTATTCTCATTCAAAATGTTCATGAGAGTATAAAAGAATTAGAACTGTTGATTCGAGAAGTTTTTAACCTCGTGGAGAAACATTACCCTGACCTTCCATTTTTACCGGGTTACAAAGAAAAGATGAGCTTTGTTCGACCGGAAAATAAAGGCTGATTCCAAGTATAAAAAAGCAGTTATGCACACACAATAGAAATAGCCATCCGGGTGGATTCGTCTTCTCGGGTGGTTTTTTATTTTTTTGTACGCTCATCGCCTGCCTCGCAAAAAGCGAGCAACGTGAACAAAAATCGATACAACAAAAAAAATAAAGTTTAACCGTTGACAAAAAGAGGTAAATAGAATATAAATAAATTAACAATAAACATTTTGTTAATTAAAAAAGGAGGTACACCATTGTCTAATAAGCAAGCTTTGAAACAATACGACATCAAAAAATATCGTACACCAGATGGTTACACTTCCGATATTTGCGTTTTTACAATAATCTCAGAAAAAAATGAGGCGTATAAACCTCCAACGATGGACCTTAAAATCATGCTGATTAAAAGAGCGGGACTTGATTCTGAAGGGAATTTGAACATCGAAGCAAACAAGTGGGCGATTCCTGGAGGTTTCGTGCAAGACGATGAAACAGGCTTTCAAGCAGCTAAACGAGAGCTAGAAGAAGAGACGAATATCTCTGGAATTCATATTAAACAATTTGGCGTTTACGACAAACCTGGTCGAGATCCTAGAGGATGGATCATCTCGAACGCACATTATGCGATTGTTCCTGATACGTATCTATCGCTAAGAAAAGCACAAGATGATGCGGCAGATATTGAGTTGTTCTCAATAAAAGATGTGCAGAAACTGGACCTGGCATTCGATCATGAACAAATCATTGGAGATGCGATTCAAGTGATCACAAACGATTTATTGCAAACGACTGTAGCTAAAAACTTTCTGCCTGAAAACTTTACTTACTCTGAACTACAGGCCGTATTAAGAACTGTAACCGATGATCCTGCAATTTTAAGCGATCAGTCATTTTCAAGAAAGATTAAATCTCTTCCTTTTATTCAAGAAGTACAAGGAAAAACAACCACCAGAACATCAAAGAGAGCGACAAAACTTTATACATTTATTGAAATGGATATTTTAAAGCCGATCTATACAGCGCGATATTAACCAAATTTTTTTACGGATAATAATTAACGAATCGTTAATAGTTAACCAAAACAATATGAGGAGGAATTTATGATGAAAAAAGCTTTAATCAATATTGACTACACATTTGATTTTGTGGCAGATGAAGGTGCACTAACTTGTGGGAAACCAGGTCAGGATATTGAAAGTGAGATTACTTCTATCACGGAACAATTTATTAAAAACGATGATTTTGTCGTTTTTGCCATTGATCAGCATCATAGAGATGATAAGTTTCATCCGGAAAACGAGCTTTTTCCACCACATAACATTGAAGGAACACATGGTCGTGAGCTTTATGGATCTCTTCAAGAAGTTTATGAAACACATAAATCAAAATCGAATGTTTATTGGATGGATAAGACTCGATACAGTGCCTTCGCGGGAACAGATTTATTAATGAAGCTTCGCGAACGTGGTATTACAGAGGTTCACATCGTAGGAGTTTGCACAGACATCTGCTGTCTTCATACAGCTGTCGATGCTTACAATGCTGGACTTAAGATCGTTGTTCATGAAAAAGGGGTAGCGAGCTTCAACCAAGCAGGACATGAGTGGGCATTAGGACATTTTAAGAGTTGTTTGAACGCAAAAGTTATCTAAAAATCATTCACTTGGAGGTAATGAAAATGAACAATCAATATGCTGATGATAGCTTAACGCTCCACACAGATCTTTACCAGATTAATATGGCGGAAACATACTGGGAGGACAACATTCATAATAAAAAGGCTGTATTTGAAGTCTTCTTTCGTAAACTTCCTTTCGGGAACGGTTATGCTGTATTCGCTGGATTAGAAAGAATTATAGATTATTTGAAGAACTTTAAGTTTACAACAACTGATATTGATTACCTTCAAGAGGAACTAGGGTACGGAGAAGATTATTTGGAGTATCTGCAGCAAGTGAAATTTACGGGTACTGTTCGCTCAATGGTTGAGGGAGAACTGGTCTTTGCGAACGAACCTATCATACGAATAGAAGCACCATTAGCAGAGGCACAGCTAATTGAAACAGCTATCTTGAATATCGTAAACTATCAGACACTCATCGCTACAAAAGCATCCCGCATTAAACAAGTAGTTGGAGAAGAACGAGTGATGGAATTTGGAACACGCAGAGCACAAGAGTTGGATGCAGCGATTTGGGGAACGAGAGCCGCGTTTATCGGTGGTTTTGAAGCTACTTCTAATGTTAGAGCAGGAAAACGGTTCGGTATACCTGTTGCAGGTACTCACGCTCATGCTCTCGTCCAAACGTACCGTGATGAATACACAGCTTTCCATAAATATGCTCGACGTCACAAAGACTGTGTGTTTTTAGTCGATACGTATGATACATTGCGATCTGGAGTACCTACAGCGATTAAGGTTGCCAAAGAATTAGGAAACAAGATCAACTTTAAGGGAATTCGTTTAGATAGTGGAGATCTTGCTTACCTTTCAAAAGAGGCTAGAAAGATGCTTGACGAGGCAGGATTCACAGATACTAAGATTATTGCTTCAAATGATCTAGATGAGAATACGATTATTAATCTAAAAGCCCAAGGTGCAAAAATAGATTCTTGGGGAATCGGTACAAAACTAATCACTGCTTATGACCAGCCAGCTTTAGGAGCGGTCTACAAACTCGTCTCAATTGAAGACGAACAAGGAAATATGGTAGACACGATCAAAATCAGCGGAAATCCTGAAAAGGTAACGACTCCTGGTTTGAAAAAAGTTTATCGAATCATTAATACATTGAATAATAAATCTGAAGGCGACTATATTGCACTGGACAATGAAACGCCTCAAGAAGAACCTAGACTCAAAATGTTTCATCCTGTTCATACGTTTATCAGTAAATTTGTAACAAACTTTAAAGCGAAAGAGCTTCATCAAGATATTTTTGTAGAAGGTAATGTAGTCTACGAAACTCCCACTCTTAAAGAGATACAGCTCTTTGCAAAAGAAAACCTTGAAGTGCTATGGGACGAATACAAACGCACGATGCATCCGGAAGAATATCCTGTTGACCTTAGTCAAGAATGCTGGGATAACAAGATGAAGAACATACAGGAAGTACAAACAAAAGTTATGTTAGTCATGGAAAAAGGAGAACCTCACAATGGGTAAGATTGGAATCTATGGATCATCTTTTGACCCGATAACGAATGTACATCTATGGACAGCAAGTACTGTTGCACATCGCTGTAAACTAGATAAAGTGATTTTTCTACCATGCTCAAGTAAACGAAAAGATAAAACGATGAAAACCTCAGATGCTCATCGCTGGGAGATGCTTCAACTCGCAATATCTAATAATCATACATTTATAGCGGATGATCATGAAATGCTTCAAGAAGCTTGGGAAGTATACACGTATTACACGATGGAACATTTTAAAGAAAAATATCCTGATGATGAAGTGTACTTCATTATGGGAGCAGATCTGTTGGTTGATATTGCAGATGGTAAGTGGAAGTATGACCAAGAGTTAACCTCAAACAATAAGTTTATTGTGATGGCAAGGGACGAGATCAATATGGTGAAAACGATCTCTCGCTCTCCAATCCTAAGAAATCATGATGATGGTACAAAATTTCATCTGATCGATAAAGGACTGTCTATGGAAATCAGCAGCACTTATATCCGTGATGAATTTTCTAAAGGTGGCGAGCCAAGATATCTGTTGCCTGACGCTTGTTACGAATATATAAAAAAACATGATCTGTACAAGTGATAGGAGGAATGATTAATGTCTTTGCAGTTAAGAATTATGAGTGATCTCCATACAAAATCAAATATAGTAGCTTCGACTGAAATACGAAACAGAGTAAACTTCTTAAAACAATACCTTGTTCAATCAAAAGCAAAAGGTTTCGTCCTAGGGATAAGTGGTGGCCAAGACTCTACATTAGCAGGGCGACTGGCACAGGTCGCAGTAGAAGAGCTAAGAGAATCAGGTTACATCGTGAAATTTGTTGCCGTTCGCCTGCCATACGGAACACAAAGAGATGAAGAGGATGCTGAGCTTGCACTGTCATTTATTAACCCTGATGAACGAATTTCTTTCAATGTTAAAGAAACAGTAGATGTTTTTTCAAAAAACTATAAAACGTATGTTTCACAGCCGCTTTCTGATTTTAATAAAGGAAATGTCAAAGCAAGAGTAAGGATGATCACACAGTATGCTGTAGCTGGTCAGGCAAACTTATTAGTGATAGGAACAGATCACGCCGCTGAAGCGATAACGGGATTTTTTACGAAATATGGAGATGGAGGGGCAGATATCCTTCCACTCGCCGGTTTAACAAAGCGTCAAGGTAAAATGCTGTTAAAAGAATTAGGAGCGCCAGAAAAATTGTTTGTCAAACAACCAACGGCTGACCTATTAGATGAAAAACCACAGCAAGCCGATGAAACAGAATTAGGTATAACGTACGATGAATTAGACGATTATCTAGAAGGAAAAGTCGTTGCTGATCAAACAGCAAAGCGAATTGAAGAACGTTATCTTCAAACTGAACATAAAAGACAGCTTCCCGCATCTCTTCATGATGAATGGTGGCAATAAATAATAACAGCTGATTCTAAAAGGTACTTACTTATGGTACCTTTGAGTCAGCTGTTTTGTTGTATTTTCCTAAATATTTTTAAAAGAAGTTAACTTTTAGCTATTTTTGGAAAAAATATAAATAAACTAATGAAAGATGCAAAAAACGTTTACGGGACTATTGATTTAGGGAAGAGCCTTATAAATACCTTATGAGCGCATGGAGGATTATAGATGGCTACCGTAATAAAAGGAGAATACAAATACGTGAACTGTGATAGTGAATACGGCACATTAAAAAAAGTAATTGTGTGTGAACCGAGATATATGAAGATCGATGAAATTATTAATGAAACACAGCGCCATTTTGCTAAAGATAACATCAACATGAAACGAGCGATGAAACAGCACCAACTATTCGTAGATACGATGAAAAAAAATGGTGTAGACGTTTATAAGCTTCCTGCGATGGAAAAGTTCCCAGAACAAGTTTTCACTCGCGATATAGGGTTTACGATCGGTGAAACCGTCTTCGTTTCCCGGATGGGAAGCAACATTAGAGATGGTGAAGAGAAGGTCTTGCGAAACTGGTTGTTAGAACACCAGATCAATCTTTCATTGATCGAAGGAGACAGGATTGAAGGTGGAGACGTAATCGTCCATGGTGATACCGTTTATATCGGGGTGAGTGGAAGAACGTCTGAGGAAACCATTCAAGAACTTCAATCACAGGTTCCTCATATGAATGTCGTAGCAGTTCCATTTGATCCTATCTATCTACATTTAGATTGTGTATTTAACATTTTGTCTGAAAAAGATGCTCTGATTTACAAACCAGCTTTCGAAGAAAAAGACTATCAGATGCTTGCTTCTACGTTTAATGTGATTGAAGTAGAGAAAGAAGAACAATTTACGTTGGGTACGAACGTGTTATCAATAGGAAACAAAAAGGTTTTGAGTCTTCCTATTAATGAAAACGTAAATAGGGCGCTTCGTGAAAGAGGTTATGAAATACTCGAAGTGGACATTTCTGAGATCATAAAATCAGGTGGATCTTTCCGCTGCTGTTCAATGCCTTTATATCGGGAAGAGATGCACTAAGGGTTTATGCGGTAGTATTTGCTAGTGGAAGATTCTTTTTCTATATTAAAGAGGAACTTGGACGTTTTCCAAGTTCCTTTCTATATTTCTATTTGAGAAGTCTCTTCTTCCTGCATAGTACCTTGAAGAGGAAGTACGATGGTGAAGGTCGTTATGTTATCATCGGATGAACAACTGATGGAACCATTGTGTTTTTCAATAATTTTTTTACACACAAATAGTCCTATACCTGTCCCCAATTCTTTTGTAGTAAAAAAGGGCTCGAAGATCGTACTGATTGTTTCAGGTGGAATAGCTGGGCCATTATTAGAAATGGTGATATGTACGTTATCGTTATTTTCGATCTTGCTAAAGATCATGATTCGGCGATTCTGTTTCATCTGGCGCAACGCATCGATCGAGTTCATGATGAGATTAAGCAAAACTTGTTTCAACTCATCCTTGTGTGCCCGCAAAGTAATCGTAGGATCAACACGCGGAATAACCGTAACATCTGCATCAACTAAACTTGGATACATAAAATCTAAGATATCTGTGAATAAATCTTCTAAAGCAAAATCCTCCGCTTCACGTTCTTGTACCCCTTTTCTAGAGGCATGAAGAAATTGAGAGATTCGAAAGTTTAATTGAGTTAATTCATGACTGATGATATCAATGTATTTCATGTTTGGATTTTCTTGCTGCATGAGTTTTACAAATCCCATAACAGCTGTTAACGGATTTCTGAACTCATGTACAAAGCTAGATGACATCTGCCCCAAAATGGTTAAACGTTCTTTGTGACTTTGATCGATGAATTCTGTTTTTTCCTCAATCTCGATATCCTTCAACTGTGTATACTTCTTAACCGCGTGATATAAAAACTCATCAAAAAGTGAATTGATCGTTTCAATTACGGGCTGAAGCTGTTCAATAGATATGCCGGAGCCCGTCACGAAACGGACGATTTCACTTCGTCCAAGGTTCACATTATAAACAAATTCACCAATATTAATTTTGGCTTCTAACCGCTGAAGCGCTACTTCATGTGCGAGGTGCATAATTTTTTCAGGAGATAGCTCGCCTCGTAAGGATTGTTTAACGAGCTCAACCATATGTAAGGCATTCTCTATCACTTTTTCTTTATGTACATCATGATTCGATATCACGATTCTCTGGTGCCATTCATGTAAGTATGTAGGCAAGTTATCATCCATATAAGTGACTAGACTTTCTGTTATGTCCACCGCTCGCACCTCTTTCACCATTAAAATCATGGAAAGAATAAAGAACTGAATCAGTAATCATTTGATATATAAAAGTATTTATACTACATATAGTAATTGAAATATAGACTAAATGCCATATGCAGTTTACATTTTTTTCATTAAATTTTGAAAATTATGTAGGTATTTGGGCAGAGAGCAACGAAATCATTCATAATCTCATAAACTCCTATTGTTTATACATCTTCGTTACAGAAGAAAAACTATCCTTTAAATTTTACGTACTATACGAAATATATTTTAGTGATTTCATCTGTATCAAACTCGTTTGAGGAGGAGAAATTGTGATTTCATCTGTTCAAAAAATTTCAAGGATATTAAATTGTTTCACCAAAGATGAACCCGCGTTAGGAAACTTGCAGATTGCAGAAAAGTTAAACATGAATGCAAGCACAGTACATCACTTAGTTCGTACACTGTGCTCAGAGGGCATATTGATTCAAGACAGCCAGAAAAAATATAGATTAGGATGGAAATTGCTAGAATGGAGCAACCACGTGATGTATCAGCAAGATATCAACACAGAAGCACTTCCACTATGTGAAGGCCTTGTAAGAAGGTTTAATGCGACTGTACATATAGGAATGCTTGATCGTGGAGAAGTCCGCTTTGTTCTCAGAGTAGCTTCTTCAAATTCAGTTTCAGTTCCTACTTTTATAGGTGATACAAAACCTGCCTATTGTACAAGCACAGGTAAAGTATTGCTTGCATTCAATCCTTCCATGATTAAGCCGACCATCTCAAGAGGCTTGCTTCGCCGAGCTCCAAATACGATTACATGTGTTGAAAAATTAAAGAATGAGTTTGAAGTTATTCGTTCAAATGGATATGCCATCAGTAACAATGAAAATGAGATGGGCTTATATGGGATTGCTGCCCCGATTAAGTCTTATACAGGACAAATTATTGCTGCTCTTAACATGGTAGGACCTGTATCCTATATGGTCGGGCAGGATACTCAATCTATGATTCGTCATGTTGTAAAAACAGCAGAGTCTATCTCAAAAGAATTAGGCTATATAAGCGTTCTATAATAATGTTATCCTTCTATCCGCTACACGGTATATAAAATTCTTCCACATTTACTCCAAATGTCTATTCATTCAGCTAATAGCTTCTTCGAACATTGCACCTCAGAGCATATTGAATATTTTATTTTAGTGAGAATAATTAATAAAATTTTCTGACGATTTCATAATGTGAAATTTCGTGGTAGTAAATTGAAAGCGCTTTCTTTTATAGTGGAAACAAATTCACATATCTTTAATAGAGGAGGCAGATTGGATGGGAATTCGAACAGGTGCTCAATATATAGATGGGCTCAAGTCACGTTCACCTGAGATTTGGATGGAAGGCAGGAGAGTTGCAGACATTGTAAACGAACCTGTTTTTAAACAACCGATAGCTGAGATCGCCAAATTGTACGATATGCAACATGATCCAAAATATCAAAATGACATCACTCATATTTGTAAAGAGACAGGAGAACGAGTCAACAATTCATTTCTTCACCCTACAACTTATGAAGAGATGATGGCAAGAAGTCAGCTGTTTGAGATCTATGCAAGGTCCACCTTCGGATTGATGGGGAGAACACCCGATTTTCTTAACGTGGTAGTGACAGGTATGGCCAATAACGGATGGTTCCTCGATCAATATAATCCCGAATGGTCGCTGAATATTAAGAACTACTACAACTACTTGAAGACCAACGATCTGTTTTTAACGCACGCCATCATCAACCCTCAAAATGACCGCAGCAAGAATTCTCATGGACAAAAAGATATGTATACACATTTAGGTGCTGTTGAAGAAACACCTGATGGTTTAATCGTTAGGGGAGCCAAAATGCTCGCTACATTAGCGCCGATTACTGACGAAGTCATCATCTATTCATTCCCAGGATTTGCGCCTGGTGATGAACGTTATGCTCTAGCTTTTGCAGTTCCTGTGGACACGCCTGGACTTAAATTGCTTTGCCGTGAACCTATGCAAGATGGAAAACGTTCGCAGTTCGATCATCCGTTAGCATCCCGTTTTGAAGAGATGGATGCATTGCTTGTCTTTGATGATGTTCTTGTACCGTGGGATCGTGTCTTTCTTTATAACAATGTGGAGGCAGCTAATCTTCTTTATCCTAAGACTGGGATCGCTCAGCAGCCTGCTCATCAGTCAGGTGTAAGAGGATATGTGAAACTAGCATTTGCTACAGAAGTCGCTTGTAAATTAGCAGACTCAATCGGTGTTGATGGATATCTGAATGTACAGAACGACTTGGGTGAACTCGTACAGAACGTGGAAGTAATCCGCTCATTATTGAGAGTAGCTGAATATGAGTATGAAACGACAGCATCTGGTGAAGTGATGCCAAATGCAGCAGCGCTAGAAACAATAAGAGGAATGCTTCCTAAAATGTATCCTAGAGCGATTGAAGTGATTCAGATTATTGGAGCAGGCGGGCTTCTTATGTCACCGACAGGCAACGACTTTAATGCTCCAGAAATTCGAAGTGAGATTGATAAATATTATTTAGGTCGTGAAGGTGTTGATTCATTAGAGCGCGTTAAGCTTTTTAAACTGGCTTGGGATCTCTGTGGAGAAGCATTCGGCCAGCGCCTCGTACAATATGAGCGCTATTATACGGGAGATCCGATCCGTAAGAGAGCGATCTTCTACAACGGATATAAAAGAAACGCAAAATTTTCGATGGTTGAGGATGCTCTCTCAGTCACACAAGACCTTGTAGCAGACAAGCCTAAGCTCGCTAAATAAAAGGAGGAACTCAGATGAGTACAACAGCAACTTTAAAATCGTTTAATTTATTAAAATGGATCGACGAAAACAAAGACTTGCTCAAGCCACCTGTAAATAACAAAGTAATCTGGCAGGATTCCGAATTTATCGCCATGATTTTAGGCGGGCCTAATAAGCGACGTGATTTTCATGTTGATCCTTCAGATGAATTTTTTTATCAGATAAAAGGCAGCTGTTATGTAGAAATCATCAATAAACACGGAAAGCGTGAAGTCGTTGAAGTAAAAGAAGGAGACGTATTCATGCTTCCAGCAATGGTTCCGCACTCCCCGCATCGTGTGGCTAATTCGTATGGTCTCGTAATCGAGCGAAAACGTGCACAAGGTGAGCTTGAAGACTTCGTTTGGTTCTGTGATCGCTGTGATTCTGAGATGCATCGCGTGACCGTTCAATTGAGTGATATTGAGAAACAAGTAAAAGAAGCAATCCACAGTTTTAACTCCAATGAACGAGTTCGTCTATGCAAAGACTGCGGTTATCAGATGCCAGAGAACGTGGAGGAATGGAAGTGCTAAGAATTGACTTTCACACACATATCATTCCAGAGTCGTTTCCTGACTTTGCCGAAAAATATGGTGGAGAAAGGTGGCCGGTGTTAAACCGGACTTGTGCTTGCGGCGCAGCCATTATGGTAGGCGGGAAAAATTTTAGAGATGTAACTGACCAAGTATGGGATCCGAAAAAACGAATACAGGACATGGACCGTGAAGGGGTAGACATTCAAGTGCTATCCCCGATCCCTGTTACATTCTCGTACTGGGCTCCACCTGAACAAGCGGAAATGATGGCAAGGATACAGAACGATTTTATTGCCAAAACCGTGAATGAATATCCCGACCGCTTTGCTGGTCTAGGAACGGTTCCAATGCAGAATTCAGAAACGGCGATACGTGAGATGGACCGCTGTATGAATGACCTTGGCCTTCATGGGATCGAAATTGGAACAAATATAAATGGACAGAACCTCGATCATCCTGACTTTATTCCATTTTTTGAGATGGCTGAAAAGTGGGAAGTGCCGCTTTTTATTCATCCGTGGGAAACGCTAGGGAAAGAGCGTATGCCAAACCATAACTTTATGTATACGATCGGGATGCCGAGTGAAACGGCATTAGCCGCAGCTTCATTAATTTGGAGTGGGATGATGGAGAAGTTTCCAAGGCTTAAGATCTGTTTTGCTCATGGAGGAGGTTCGTTTCCTTACTTGATTCCGCGTCTTGATCAAGGATGGCAGGTGTGGCCGCATCTTCGCCTGACAACACATCCCCCAAGTCATTATGCAAAGCAGTTTTATTTTGATTCATTAAATTACGATCCGATGAACATCCGCTATATGATGGAGCGATTCGGTTCAGATAAGATCTTTATGGGTTCAGATTATCCGTTTCTGCTACGTGAAGTGAATCCCGGAAAAGTCCTGGATGAAACGCTTGAGCTGACGGATGAACAGCGTAAAGCGATGTTTGGCGGAAACGCTGCTGAATTTTTAAGTCTTGGTAAAAGAAAGCGGGGTGCAGTCGTTGCAAGTCATTCAAACACCGGAGGATAAACTTGAAGCGTTAGGAATCGTGCTGCCAGAAGTCCGCAGAGCTGTAGGGAACTATGTCGGCTGTGTAAGAGTGGGTAATCTTCTATTTACAGCCGGACAAGGTGTCGATCAATACCACGGCAAACTAGGAAGAGACTTATCCTTAGAAGACGGGTATGCCGCTTCTCGCCAATCCATGCTGAATTTGCTGGCAGTAGTTCAGAACGAGCTTGGCAGTTTAAATAAAGTAAAACGCATTGTAAAACTTCTTGGATTCGTGAATTGCACGGAGGATTTTATCGATCAGCCAAAAGTAATTAACGGTGCGTCAGATCTTCTTGTTGATGTTTTTGGCGAGAAAGGAAAGCATGCCCGATCAGCAGTTGGCATGGCCCAGTTGCCAGGCGGAACGGCGATCGAAATTGAAATGATTGTTGAAGTGGAAGAAGAGAAGGGGGACTAACAAATGAAAACAGAAACCCTCGCGCAACATGTAAAAGTGAATAACGCAAAATTGTTCATTGATGGAGAATATGTCGATGCACTTTCGGGTGAAACCTTTGAATCCATCAACCCAGCAACAAATGAAAGGTTAGCGCTTGTTGCAAACGGCAGTGAACAAGATGCGAAACGAGCGATTCAATCTGCCAAAAGTGCCTATGATAGCGGTGTCTGGAGCAAGATGCCTGTAGAAGAACGATCCGAAATTTTATGTAAAATGTCAGACCTTATTATGGAAAACGTGGATGAACTTGCGATGGTAGAGACACTCGACGTAGGAAAACCAATCAAAGAGAGCCGTGGTTTTGATATACCTCGAGCTGCCTCCAATTTCCGTTTTTTTGCTGAGATGTCCAAGTACATGGTGAGTGAGCATTATGACAAACACAATATCATGTCATACGCCAAATACAGTCCAGCTGGAGTTACAAGTCTCATTATCCCTTGGAATCTGCCGTTCATGCAGATGACATGGAAAGCTTCCGCAGCGCTAGCGGCTGGAAACACAGTTGTCGTTAAGCCCGCATCATACACACCGCTTTCTGCTGTCATGTTTGGAGACATCGCTAATAAAGCAGGTCTTCCGCCAGGTGTACTGAACATTATCACTGGGCCAGGAAGTACGATGGGAGCTGCGATGACGACTGATCCTAACGTCCGCCGCATCTCGTTTGTGGGTGAATCGAACACTGGGAAAACGATTATGAAAAACGCGGCTGAAAACCTGATTCCTGTATCACTTGAGTTAGGTGGGAAGTCGGCAAACATCGTTTTTGAAGATGCCGATCTTGATGAAGCGGTAAAAGGGTCTATTGATGCGATCTATCGAAATCAAGGGGAAATCTGCCTAGCCGGATCACGTCTGCTTCTACAAGAAAGCATCTATGATCAGTTTATGGACAAGTTTGTGGATGCTGTAAAAAACATTAAAGTAGGCGACCCGACACAGGAAGATACGGACATGGGTGCACTCGTGTCAAAATGTCACTTAGAGACCGTAGAAACGTATGTGGACATTGGTATTAAAGAAGGAGCCAAGCTTGCTTGCGGGGGTAAACGGGTTGAGGGGCTCGGAAACGGAAACTTCTATGAACCTACCGTTTTATATGATGTGAACAACAAATGGCGTGTGGCGCAAGAAGAGATTTTCGGGCCGGTGCTTGTGGTCATACCGTTTAAAACAGAAGAAGAGGCAATAGCTATTGCAAATGATTCACAGTACGGGTTGGCGGGAGTCGTTTGGACGAACGATTTGCGCCGCGCTCAACGTGTTTCCACTGCTGTAGATTCTGGCCTGCTTTGGATCAACTGCTGGTACATACGAGATCTGCGTACGCCGTTTGGTGGTTCGAAGGCAAGCGGAATCGGGCGTGAAGGCGGGAGACATAGCTTTGAATTTTATTCAGAGGCGAAGACGATAACGATGAAGTTATAGATTTGTGTAAAACGTGATTGGATTCCAGTCGCGTTTTGCTCTATGAAAAAGACTGTTTTTTAAGTTTAAGTTTGTTGCTTCTAAGGCATTTTATTCAATTCTCTACTTTGATAAGTTGATTGGAGTGGAAGATGCGAGACTCCTGCGGGACAAGCGGTCAGGTGAGACCCTTAGGGCGCAAAGCGGCAAGGGGCTCACCGCCTGCCCCGCGGAAAGCGAGCATCTGGAACGAAATCAACACTTTCAAAATCAATAAGAATAGCTAAAGCAGCGTTGAAAAAAGAAAGGAGGAAGTAAAAATGCAAAAACAAGTGATTTCAAAATTAACGGAAGAACTTTTAGAAGCAGAAGAAAAGCTGACTCCGGTAGAGCCATTATCCAAACGTTTCCCAGAATTGTCGATAAAGGATTCATATGAAATTCAGCTTGAGTGGGTTGAAAGGAAACTTGAAGAAGGTCGTGTGGTAATCGGGAAAAAAGTTGGCCTCACGAGTAAGGCGATGCAAAATATGCTTGGGGTTGATGAGCCTGATTACGGTCATCTGCTAGATCATATGAAGGTTGACTCTGGCAGTGTTCTCAGCAGAAAAGATTTTATTAAACCGAAAGCAGAAGCGGAAATCGGCTTTATTTTAAAAGAAGACTTACGGGGTCCGAATGTGACATACGTGGATGTACTGATGGCAACAGAAGCGATTGTGCCGGCACTTGAAATTATCGATAGCAGAATAGAAGATTGGAAGATTCAGCTTGTGGATACTGTCGCTGACAACGGTTCATCGGGTAGAGCAGTTGTAGGGAAACCATTTTACGAGATGGACCAAATTGATCTGCGTACACTGAGCATGACACTTTTAAAGAATGGTGAAGTGACGGCGACTGGAGCCGGAGCTGCGGCTCTTGGGCATCCAGCACATGCCATCGCATGGCTTGCTAATAAACTAGCAGACTATAACATTTCATTAAAAGCGGGAGAGTTAATTCTGCCAGGTGCACTGTCTGCTGCGATAGACATAGATTCAGGCGATGAAGTGACTGCCTCTTTTGGAAAACTAGGTTCAGTAACCATCACATTTCGGGATTAAAAACTGTGCAGAAAGGACCTAATACATTGAAAAAGATGAAAGCAGCCATAATTGGTTCTGGGAATATTGGTACGGATCTGATGTACAAGCTTCAAAAAAGTGACTATTTAGAACTAACGGCGATGATTGGAATCGATCCGGAGTCTGAAGGCTTAAGACGAGCGAACTCTGCAGGGTACAGAGTATTTACGAACGGAATTAATGACTTTGTTGAACGTCCAGAGTTAGCTGATATTGTTTTTGATGCAACTTCAGCTAAAGCTCACTTACGGCATGCTGAGATTTTAAAAGAAATGGGAAAAACAGTGATCGATCTGACGCCTGCTGCCGTTGGACCTTTCGTGTGTCCGCCGGTTAATTCAGGTGAACATATGCAATCTCAGAACATCAATATGATTACTTGTGGCGGGCAAGCTACCATCCCGATGATTCACGCAATAAATGAAGCTGCTGACGTTTCATATGGTGAGATTGTAGCAACGATTTCATCCTTAAGCGCAGGTCCAGGTACGCGTGCAAATATTGATGAATTTACAATCACAACACGGCGTGGCATCGAGGAAGTTGGTGGAGCGGATATCGGAAAAGCCATTATTATCTTAAATCCGGCTGATCCTCCGATTTTAATGAGAGCGACGATTTATTGCGAAGTAAAGCTTGTTGATGTTGAGAAAATTAGAACGGCTATTTTAGATATGGAGAAAAAGGTACAGAGCTATGTTCCTGGATACAGATTAAAACAGGAGCTGCTATTTGATGGGAATCGCATCACTATTTTTGTTGAAGTAGAGGGAGCTGGCAACTATTTTCCGAAGTATGCCGGTAATCTTGATATTATGACTGCAGCCGCTAAACAAGCTGGAGAAATGGTTGCTAAACATCACTTAGGGCAAGGGAAACTGGATAAGGCGGTGACAGCATATGAAACGAAATAGCACGTTGCCGCTAAAGTTTACAGAAGTCTGTCTTCGTGATGGCAGTCATGTGATGGCTCATCAGTTCACAGAAAAGCAAGTGTATGATGCAGCAAAAGCACTTGATGAAGCAGGTATGCATTACATTGAAGTCAGTCACGGTGATGGTTTGGGAGGCTCTACGCTTCAGTATGGAAGATCGCTTGTAGATGAGATGAAGTTGATTGAAACAGCTGCGGGTGTGTGTAAGCAGGCGAAAGTTGCTGTTCTTTTGCTGCCTGGTATTGGAACGGTTCATGAGCTTAAGCAAGCGGGAAGATTAGGAGCGAGTCTTGTTCGTGTGGCAACACATGTGACAGAAGCTGATGTATCCGCTCAACATATCTATATGGCACGTGAACTTGGTATGGAAGTGATGGGGTTTTTGATGATGGCTCATTCTGCGCCTGTTGAAAAGCTTGTCGAACAAGCAAAGTTGATGGAGTCTTATGGAGCACAAGGTGTGTATGTAACGGATTCCGCGGGAGCATTATTGCCGAACGAAGTAAAAGAACGAATTGCAGCTTTGCGGGGATCACTTGATATTGAAGTCGGATTTCATGCACATAACAATCTATCGGTAGCTGTTGCTAATACACTTGTTGCGATTGAAGAAGGAGCGACACGCATCGATGGAAGTGTGCGTTGTTTAGGTGCAGGAGCAGGAAATACGCAAACAGAGGTATTGCTTGCTGTACTTGAGCGCATGGGAATACACACAGGTATTGATCTCTACAAAATGATGGACCTAGCAGAAGATGTGATCGGACCGATGCTGCCGGGTGCACAGGAAATTCGAAAAGGAAGTTTAGCCATGGGGTATGCAGGTGTTTATTCAAGCTTTCTTTTGCATGCAGAACGTGCGGGTAAACGCTTTGGTGTGGATTCAAGAGATATTTTAATAGAATTAGGTAAACGAAAAGCGGTAGGTGGACAAGAGGATCTTATCCTAGAAGTGGCAGCTGACCTAAAAGCCAAACTGGAGGTGTAGAAGATGACGGTTACGAATAAGGTTAACGTGGAATGGGTTGATTATCTTTTAAGAGCGGAAAGTGATGTTACAGAAGTGGTCAAGATAACAGACCGATATCCTGAGCTTTCTTTAGAAGAAGCGTACGATATGCAAAAAAAACTGATCGAAAGACGCATGGAGAAGACACAAACAAAGCGTATAGGAGTTAAGCTAGGACTAACGAGTAAAGCGAAACAAGAGATGATGGGCGTTCATGAAGCGATTTACGGTTATCTTTTGAGTGATATGCTCGCATTCGAGTGGGAACCCTTACAGCAACACCGTCTCATCCATCCAAAAGCTGAACCAGAGATCGCTTTTATTATGGGTGAGGATTTGATGGGAAAAGATGTGACAGCATCAGATGTCATGAGGGCGGCAAAGTATGTGGTAGCTGCAATCGAAGTAATCGACAGCCGTTACAAGGACTTTCGTTTTACACTTCCTGATGTTGTGGCAGACAATTGCTCATCCGCCAAATTGATTTTAGGAAGCAAGATGGTTCGGCCAGAAGAACTTGATATGGCGAATATCGGAATGGTGATGAGTAAGAATGGAGAGATTATGACAACCGGTGCGGGATCTGCAGTTCTTGGTCATCCAGCAGAAGCGGTAGCTTGGGCTGTTCAAAAGCTAGCCGAGCGTGGTGAAGGTTTAGTAAAAGGAGATATCGTTTTGAGCGGGGCATTATCTGAAGCGATTGCTTTTGATATGGATGATACGATTGTTGCACAGTTTGATTGTCTAGGATCTGTAACACTATCTTCGAGATATGTGAAATAGGTGAAGAGTTATGCCAATCATTCAAGTGCATGTAATAGAAGGACGAACAGATGAACAGTTGAGCACCTTGATGGAACGATTAACAGTGGCAGCTGCTGAATCATTGGATGTAAAAAAAGAACAAGTCCGCGTGCTGATCCAAGAGGTCCCAAATAAGCATTGGGGAGTTGGCGGAAAACCGAAGTTTTAAGAACGGGAGTTGAGACCCTTTGCTAAGCAAAGGGTTTTTCTTTTAGGGATACAAGTGGTTTGTGAGCGATTCTTGAGATTTATGATCGATTCCGGAGTTGGTGCTCGTATCTTGTCCCTTTCCTTCATCTCATCGATATTCAAAATTAACCAGCATAGTACAATCTTGACATCACATACCCTTAAACGACATGCAATCGTGAGGAGGGAGCACTATGTTTAAACGCTATAACCGGCTGGCGATCGAACTACCAACACCTACGAATCCTGATGCGAATGCGGCCGCTGCGGTTCAAGAATTGCTAGGCGGTCGTTTTGGTGAGATGTCGACACTTAATAATTATATGTATCAATCTTTTAACTTTAGAAAAAGAGGGAAATTAAAACCGTTCTTTGATCTCGTCTCAAGTATTACTGCAGAAGAATTTGGGCACGTTGAGCTTGTTTCACATACCATTAATATGATGATCTATGGCACGACACATCCAGGTGATGTCAATGATGCGCCAATGGCAGCTGCTACTGACAAGAGGAACACACAGCATTTTATTGGGACCGCACAAACATCCTTCCCTTTTGATTCGATGGGGAAAGCTTGGAACGGTGATTATGTGTTCAGCAGCGGAAACTTACTCCTTGATCTCCTGCACAACTTTTTCTTAGAGTGTGGAGCCAGAACACATAAGATGAGAGTTTATGAGATGACGAGTAACCCTGTTGCTCGAGAGATGATCGGCTATCTTCTTGTACGCGGTGGTGTGCATGTTTTGGCATATGCAAAAGCGATCGAGATGGTTACAGGCGTCGACATTAAGAAGATGCTGCCAGTTCCTGATCTAGAGAACTCAGCTTTTGAAACGACACGAAAGTTTGAAGCAGAAGGCGTACACCGAAAATTATATACGTTCAGTGATACCGATTATCGAGATATTGCTTTAATCTGGGCTGGTCAGCATCCGCTAGGAGGACCACTTGAGACGGTAATCGGTGCTCCAGAAGGTGCCCCAATGCCTGAATTGCGCTCCATCTCAGAAGAGTTTGCTCCAGGCATCTCTCATGAAGATTTTATGCAGATTGCTGAAAGACTGAAGAAGAATGCAGGAATAAGTTGATCGACCGGCGTACAATACGTCGGTTTTTTTTATGGTATGATTTATTATGTTTATAGAATTTGTAAGAAATGAAGGGAAGTCTGGCAGATGACATACAGACAGATTAAATGGTTGATCCTGCTCATTCCAACGATTTCAGTTGGTTTATGGGAATACGTTAGACATACGGTTCTCTTGCCTTATATATCCATGAACACGGGAAACTGGCTCTCTGCCATAATTGTATTTCTTGTTACGCTTTACTTTTTGAATATCTTGTTTGGAAGATTAGAGAGAATGCAGCAGGAGCTTCAGAGAGAACGTTCTGAGAAAGCAGTCTTAGAAGAGCGGGAAAAAATTGCGAAAGAGCTGCATGATGGCATCGCACAGTCTTTATTTTTTCTCTCTGTTCAAGTGAACAAGCTGGGTAGTGAATTTAGTAAGGATGATAAATCGTATAATAAGTTAAAAAAAACGTTGCAGCACATTCATGACGATACTCGAAGTGCCATTCAAAATCTACGTAGCGTTCCGGCAGAAGCTGATATTTCGTGGACACGAGCATTAAATGCATTTTTTAATGAAATGGAGAGTCAGCATGACTTAAAGATTCATCGAGAGTGGCGTTTAAAAGACGATGATCTTACCTCAAAGGAAAAAATTGAGCTGTTTGCATGTGTACGAGAGGCAATTATCAATGTTATCAAACACGCTAATACGAACGAAGTATGGTTGAATACTACGACTACTCCAAAAGGATGGATCTGTACCATTGTAGATAAAGGATCAGGATTTGATTCACAAGAGCCAACGGACGGCTTTGGTCTGAAAATTTTACAAGACAGAGCGTATTCTATGGACTGGAAACTAAGGATCGCCAGTACGGAAGGAAAAACAACGGTTGCGGTTGAAAAGGAGGAAAATGCATGACGACACAGCCTATTCGTTTATTAATTGTTGATGATCATCATCTAGCACGAGAAGGAGTCAAAGAGATTCTTGAGGATCAGACCGAGTTTGAAATTGTGGGTGAAGCCTCTAACGGTATACAAGCCGTAGAGAAGACTGAAGCTCTTATGCCAGATCTTGTTCTCATGGATATCTCTATGCCTAAGATGAATGGTTTTGAAGCGACTAAAGAAATTAAGAAGCAGTTTCCAAACGTAAAAGTAGTCATCATGACGGTTTCTTATGACATTACGGACTGGTTTGAAGCTTTAAAGCGTGGTGCACAAGGATACCTTCTCAAAAATTTGAACACAGAAGATATGCTGAACGGATTAAAAGCATATGCGATGGATGAAATACCGATGTCGAAAGAGATGGCTTTTCGTATATGGAAGGAATTTAAGAAGGATGGACAAGCTGAGCAATCTCTTTCTTTAAGAGAGCAGGAAGTGTTGCAGTTGGTAGCTAAAGGACATTCGAACAAGGACATTTCAAAAGTACTTACTATTTCTGAGAATACCGTTAAAACACATATGAAGAACATCCTAGGAAAACTGCATCTAGAAAATCGTGTACAATTAGCGAGTTATGCTTACGACAATGGAATCGTTTAACTTCCAATGTCATACAATTGACACATTTTTATTTTCGTAATCACCCTTTAGAGTGATTACCATTTCATGCTTGTTGTTTATACTTTTCCATATTGAGTACGAATAAGGAGAAAATAATTATGCAAGCAACAGCTTATAAGTTACCAGAAAACAATGAAAATCCATCGAAAAAATCCAATAGTCTTTATCAAACTTTTTGGAGATGGCATTTTTATGGCGGAATTATCTTTGCACCTTTTTTAATCTTACTTGCCATAAGTGGCGCACTATATTTATTCCAAGCTGAAATTGAGACGATGATCTACAAAGACAAGATTATTGTTCAAAAAGGCGATCAATCTCTTCCGCTCTCACAGCAGATCGACACCGTTAAAGCAGAGTACCCAGAAGCTGAAATAGGTTCGGTCAGACTTCCGAAAGAAGATAATCGAGCTACTTTAGTAAAAGTGATCGAAAATGACGTTGTTACACAGGTATATGTAAACCCATACACAGCGTCAATAACCGGAACGATTCTAGATGAAGATCATTTCAAAAACGTTGTTGCTAAACTTCACAGTGAATGGATCGTTGGTGGAACATTCATCAATAGATTCGTTGAACTGGCTGCATGTTGGACGATCATCATTTTAGTAACGGGGCTTTATATTTGGTGGCCAAGGAATAAAAAGACATTCATGGGGACGATCTTTCCTCGTCTGAAGAAAAATGGCCGCATGTTCTGGAGAGATCTTCATGCAGTTACTGCATTCTGGCTATCACTGATGATCTTAATTCTTATCGTAACGGGTCTGCCGTGGTCAGGTGTGATGGGAGAACAGATCAACAAGTTGGCGACGAATGCAAAAGCGGGATATCCAACTTATGCATTCATGGCACCAACAGCAGAAAAGACGACAGATGAGATCGCAGAAGATATACCCTGGGCAACGGAGAACAATCCTGCTCCAGCATCAAAAAAAGATGACGGATCACTCTCTGTTGATCAAGTGATGTACCTAGCTCAAGAGAACAAGATTCAAAAGCCTTTCACGATTTCAATGCCAGTAGGAGAAGATGGAGTATTTACTGTTGCTTCTTCAAGAGATAAACCTGAAAATGAAGCTACCGTTTATTTTAACCAGTATAACGGTGATATCGTAGAGGATGTAAGGTTTAGCGATTACGGATGGATGGCTAAAGCTATTTCAATCGGAATCGCACTGCATGAAGGTCATTACTTTGGTCTGGCTAATCAGCTTTTAGGAGCAATAGCTGCTCTAGGCTTAGTTGCAATCGTCATCTTCTCACTTATCATGTGGAAGAAGCGTAAACCTTCCGGGAAATTGGGAGTGCCAAAAAAATCTGACAAAAAATTAAAGCCGTGGATCATTATCCTTATGGTCATAACAGGTATTGTTATGCCACTTGCAGGTATATCTTTCGTCTTCGTATTCTTACTTGATCGTTTTGTTATACCAAGAGTAAAGCCGCTACAGGCTTGGCTATCATAATATAAATTTTATTAGAGGTGAACTTATTATGAAAAAAATGATGATAATTTTCGGTCTAGTGCTGACGATGGCAATCTTATCAGCATGCGGTTCAGGCGGATCAAAGGACGAACACGAGAATCATAAGAACCACGAACAACATAATAGCGAAAGCAAGGAGACGTCTCAGTCATTAGACTGGGACGTTCAGTCGTTTTCTTTCAAAGACCAAAACGATGCTGAATTTGGATTGGAAGACTTAAAGGGAAAAGTGTGGATGGCAAATTTTATCTTCACGAACTGTACAACAGTTTGCCCGCCGATGACTGCACATATGGCTAAACTTCAAGGAATGGCGAAAGAAGAGAATGTGGACGTAGAATTTGTTTCTTTCTCTATCGATCCAAAAAGAGATGATGCTTCAGCATTAACGAAGTTTGGTGAGAACTATGACGCAGACTTCTCCAACTGGCACTTTCTTGGTGGCTATGAACAGAAACAGATTGAACAGTTAGCAAGAGATTCATTTAAAACACCTGTAGTAGCTGATCCTAACTCAGATCAATTCATTCATGCGACTGCATTTTTCTTAGTTAATAAAGAAGGAAAAGTAGTTTCTAGATATGATGGAGTAGAGAATACGCCGTACGAAGAGATCATTGCAGATATGAAAAATAGACTAAAAAAGTAAAGTAGCTGTATTACATAGTGAGAATATAGCAAACACCCTAGTGGAATAACGAAAAGCGAAGGAAAAGAAAAATAGTTTGGGGTCTGACCCCAAACTATTTTTCTTTTATTCATTTGTTCACACAATAGTTATGGTTTGGAAGTCTAACTTCTACCTACTTATGATAAAACTAAAGATAGAATCGTCATTATGTGATAATGGAGGTATATTCATTTATGAATCCGATAAAAACGTTAAAAACAGTAGGTTATCTTGAAGGTGCTTCGTTCTTGATCCTTCTTTTCATCGCCATGCCGTTGAAGTATTTTTTAGATCAGCCGATGGCCGTATCAATCGTTGGTGCTCTTCATGGTCTATTGTTCGTTCTCTATATTCTCGTCATCCTTTATGTGTACAACGTGAAGAAGTGGCCGATCATGCGCGCGTTCTTGGCGCTAGTTTCTTCTGTCTTGCCGTTTGGCCCGTTCATTTTCGATCGTAAGTTTTTAAAAGATTAATACTGTTAGATGAGAGCCTACTTTTCACAGGCTCTCTTTTTTTGTTAGGTAAAAAAGATAGAAGAGATGTATCAGGATTTGTCGAAAAGTCTATATTTTTCAATTTAGACTTAATTATTTTGATTTAGACTTAATTATTAGCAGATTAGACTTAATTACTACTGATTCCGACTTAATTATCCCGCCGCACCTAAATCACATTCATGGGTGTACTTTCTACATGTACACTTCGCCTGATATTGTACTCCTCAGACACAACTAACCCCCCATTAGAATAAAATCTCAACAAAATCTTAAAACCAAACCGTTCATGTTAAGAATTCGTTTAAATTGTTTTAATTTTCTAATTTTAGGCTATTTATACTTTAATATGGTTTTTAACAAGGAGGGACAAGCTTGTGATTAAAGCACTACTACTTAATGCGTCTCTTAAAAGTGGTGAAGAAGTCTCCAATACGGAAAGTTTGATGAACGAAGCGGTGCATATTTTTAATAAGAACAACATAGATACAGAGATGGTAAGGCTTGCTGATTACAGAATCGCACATGGTGTTACGGCAGATGAAGGTGATGGCGACGAGTGGCCTGAGATTTTTGAAAAAGTGAAGGCGGCTGATATCCTCATTATCGGAACACCTCTATGGCTTGGTGAAAAGAGCAGCTTAGCAACACAAGCAATCGAGAGGCTGTACGGTGCGAGTGGTATGACAAACGAAAAAGGCCAATATATATTTTATAACAAGGTGGCAGGTGTAGTTGTGACAGGTAATGAGGATGGAGCGAAACACGCGAGTGCATCCATTCTATATGGCCTGTCTCATATTGGATTTACACTACCACCAAATGTGGATACATATTGGGTTGGTGAAGCAGGTCCAGGACCTTCTTACATTGAAGCGGAAGGAAACAAAAATGATTTTACGATGCAGCACAATAAAATAATGACGTACAATCTGATTCACTTTGCAAAGCTATTAAAAGAACATCCTATTCCGACAGAAGGCAATGTGGTAGAAAGCAACAGCTAATAAAGGGAGGATATTTATGGCCATCGATCAAGTAGCAGTGGAACGATTATGTGAGCAATTCAGGGGAATTAGGTCATTATCTGAAAAACTGGCATCAAAGCTACAAAATGAAGATACGATTATTCAGGCGATGCCAGATGTGAGTCCACCAAAATGGCACCTTGCGCACACGACGTGGTTTTTTGAACGTTTCATCTTAAAAGAAAAGAATCCTTCATACGTTCCTTTTAATCCAAAGTTCGATTACCTCTTTAATTCCTACTATGAAACGATCGGTTCTTATCATCCTAGACATTCTAGGGGCGTATTGTCCAGGCCATCAATGGATGAAGTCTATGCTTATCGGAACTATGTTAACGAAGAAATTTTGAGTCTGCTTAGGGACTATGGCGATCAGCTCCCTAAAGAGGTTGAAGATTTGATCGAGATCGGTCTTCAACACGAACAGCAGCACCAAGAACTTCTATTAACAGATGTAAAATATAACTTCAGCTGCAATCCGATGCTGCCATCGTACACAGAACCTTCACTCTCAAACAAATCAACAAATACAGATCAAAAATCGCAAGTTACTGAAATTAAGTTTGAAGGGGGACTCGTTGAAATCGGTTTTGCAGAAACGGGGTTCTCATTTGATAATGAACGGCCGCGTCACAAGGTTTGGTTGGATGCTTATCAGATATCTTCCCATCCAGTTACGAACGGAGAATATCTTTCTTTTATTGAAGCGGGTGGATATGAGCAGCCAGAGCATTGGTTGTCGGATGGCTGGGCAACAGTCAAAAAAGAAAAATGGAAACATCCCCTTTATTGGCGTAAAACCGAGGATGGTTGGTACACGTTCACGTTAACAGGTGAAAAGAAATTAAATCTTGATGAACCCATCTGCCACGTAAGTTTTTATGAAGCGGATGCTTTTGCTAGGTGGAGTGGAAAAAGGCTGCCAACAGAAGCAGAATGGGAGCATGCAATGAGTTCCATCCCAATAGAAGGGAACTTTGTTGAGGATGAATCGTTTCATCCGGTTGTCGGTGAGTCTTATTCAAAATCACCAATAAAAAAAGCTTTTGGAGATGTATGGGAATGGACCAGTAGTCCTTACACTTCTTATCCTCAAAGTAAACCACTCGAGGGTGCGCTCGGAGAATATAACGCTAAGTTCATGTGCAATCAGATCGTTCTGCGTGGTGGATCGTGTGTAACATCAAAGCTGCATATTCGACCTACTTATCGCAACTTTTTTCAAGCAGATAAAAGATGGCAGTTCAGCGGAATTCGCTTAGCGGGGGACCTCTCATGAAAACGGTAAGATCGAATGTTCATTATCATATTGGAAACGAACCTGAAACAGATATGTATAGTGAGGTACTACATGGACTCCAAAGCGAAAAGAAGTTCATTTCACCCAAATACTTTTATGATAAAAAAGGTTCTGAGCTGTTTGAAGCGATTACGATGCTTACGGAATATTATCCGACCCGAACGGAGCTGCTTCTATTAAATAAATTTAAAGATGAAATGGCCAATGCAATTGGAAGGGATACAGCACTCGTAGAGTTTGGAAGTGGCAGCAGTGAAAAGGTGAGGACGCTTCTAGAGGCGATGCCTGAACTTAAAGAATATGTACCGATTGATATCTCAAAAGATTTTCTGTATCAATCAGCACGAGCGCTTTCTATAGAATATCCTCATCTGGACGTTCATGCGGTTTCTGCCGATTACACGGATAAGTTTGAGCTACCAGAGCTCACATCTAAACGGAAAGCTGTGTTTTTTCCTGGATCTACTATTGGAAACTTTGAGCCACAAGAAAGAATGAATTTTCTAAAGATGACAGCCGATTTTCTTCAGCCAGATGGCGGCCTATTGATCGGTGTAGATATGAAAAAGGATCATGCTGTTTTGAATGCTGCTTACAATGATAGTAAAGGGATTACAAGTCAATTCAATACAAACCTACTAAACCGATTGAACAGAGAACTTTTGGCAAACTTTGACCTTGAAAAATTTCAGCATCATGCTTTTTATCATGCAGACAAAGGCAGAATTGAAATGCACCTTGTTAGCTTGTCAGATCAGACGATCACCATTGGTAATGAAAAAGTCTTCTTTACTGAAGGTGAGACTATTCACACTGAGAATTCTTATAAGTTTACAATTGAAGAGTTTCAAAATATGGCAAGAGAGTGTGGGTTCACACCTAAAAAAGTATGGTGTGATGATAAGAACTGGTTCAGTATGCATTATTTGGTTGTAGAATAGACTCGAATGGACTCCTATATTAGGGGTTCCTTTTTTGTCCCAAACCTTTTTCTTCCTCAGCAGGTTTACGTTCATAAGTACGTGTCAAAGCATTTTATTGGGCATTTTTATAGCAAAGGGAGATAATAGGGGAAAATGGCATAGAAGAGAGGTTAATCATGAATTTAAAAGGAATTCACCACGTTTCTGCGCTTACTGCAAAAGCACCTGAAAACTTTAAGTTCTATACAGAAGTAATGGGATTAAGACTGATCAAGAAAACTGTAAATCAGGATGACACTAGCGTTTATCATTTGTTTTATGGTGATGAGAAAGGAAATCCAGGAACGGAGCTTACGTTTTTTGAAATTCCGATGGCTGGAAGAAACCATGATGGAAACAACAGCATTTCCGCTATCTCGCTTCGCGTAAATAATGATGATGCTCTTCACTATTGGCAGGGTCGTTTAAAGGATCATGGAATCGAAACAGAAGATATTAAAGATCGGGCAGGTCGAAGTACACTGGCGTTTAGAGATCCTGAAGGTCAGAGGATGATCTTAGTTTCTGATGAAAACAACAGAGGCGTTGCAGGTGGTCAGCCTTGGAGTAAGAGTACAACACCAAAAGAACATGCAATTGTTGGTCTTGGACCTGTTAGGTTAACAGTTCCTGCAGCTGAACCAACTATTGGAGTGCTAACAGAACTATTAGGTTTTCGGAAAAAGGGAAGCTATTCACCTGAAGTGGCAGGTCAAACTGATATTGTTGTATTAGAAACGGGTGAAGGTGGAAGTGGTGCCGAAATTCATGTAGAAGAACGAAATGACCTTCCCCAAGAACGACTTGGTCGGGGTGGCGTGCACCATGTAGCCTTTCGAGTAGATAATGAAGAAGAACTTCGTGATTGGATTGAAAAAGTACAAACATCTAGGTTTCCAAACTCTGGATTTGTGGATCGTTTTTATTTTAAGTCTCTCTATTTCCGTGAACCGAACCGAATTCTATTCGAACTTGCAACAGACGGTCCGGGCTTTGATACGGACGAAGAATTGGAACATCTAGGAGAGTCACTTGCATTACCTCCGTTCTTAGAGCCTCATCGTGAGGATATTGAAGCGAAATTAAAACCTCTCCAAACAAAACAATAAAATTTTCTTTGCCTGAATCTTAACGGATTCAGGCATTTTTGTTTTAGGTAATTTTTTCCATTAATACAAATGAGCGACTTTAGGGGTTACTACAACTGTAGATGCACGACAAAAGCTGAGTTATTGAAATTATTTTTTGAGCAAGAACTGGTCATAAAAAATGCAATTTGGGAAAAATTAAAAAGCGTTACAACAATAAACAAACATGAAGGAGATGTCACAAGATGTATTGGCAAAAAAATGCAAAGAATATTTCAAAATATGTGAGTGCTTTTGTATTGGCATTAGCACTACTTTTAGGTACTTCAAATGCAGCTTCTGCAGTTGGGAAGAATGCAAAGGGTCCAGATGTTTACGCGATTCAATCCATGCTTAAATCCCTAGGCAGTTATTCTGGAAAGATAAATGGTTACTATAACGCATCAACGGTTAAGGGTGTAAAGTATTTTCAAAAAAGTCACGGACTACCTGTAACAGGATCTGTTGACGCTCGTACGTATCAATCGATTCTGTATGCTTACTCTTCGTTAAAATTACCTAAAGTTCGCCAAGGTGGCGGAGCAGGCCAAGGCGGCGGAGCAGGCCAAGGCGGCGGAGCAGGCCAAGGCGGCGGAGCAGGCCAAGGCGGCGGAGCAGGTCAAGGCGGCGGAGCAGGTCAAGGCGGCGGAGCAGGTCAAGGCGGCGGAGCAGGTCAAGGTGGCGGAGCAGGTCAAGGTGGCGGAGCAGGCCAAGGCGGCGGAGCAGGCCAAGGTGGCGGAGCAGGCCAAATTGAACAAGGTGAAGGTCAGCAGCAACAGCAAGAAGAAGGACAAGAGCAGGAAGGTCCTAAGCAGATGGAAGAACAAAAAGGTGAGACTCCACAAGCACCACAAGCACCTAAACAAGATATGCAACAAAAAGATTCAAAACAAGGTCCAAGTGTTCAACCTGGGAAAAGCAGCCCATCACCAGGAATGAAAGATAATGGAAAAGACTAAAAGTATAGTATGAAAACAAAATTTTAAATGAAAATAACAAAGAGGTCAGCTCCCGTGATCTCTTTGTTTTTATGAATAAGAGAAATAATTAACCGGAGTGATCGATAAATGTTGCAAGTATGGTTAGCTGGACTGCTTTTATTATCAACAACTGGTCAACAAAACGCTGAAACTTTAATAGTAAATCAGGAAGGGCAAAAACTTGCTGAAGTAAGCCGCAAACAGTTCGAAGGCTCTATACCTGGATTTCCAATGATCGATGACACAAAATATAATCAATTTGTTGATCTGCTTGATAAGAGATCATACAAAGCGCCTGTTAACGCTAAATTAAATGATTATGGTGCTATCATACCTGGACAAGTAGGTTATAAATTAAATCGGAAATTATTTCGAGAAAAGTTCTACACCTATTTTTTTGAAAACGGACCCAAAGTGATAGATGTACCAGAAATGAATATTTATCCTAAAGTCGATACGGAAGTACTGGCGCATATTAAAAATCAGCAGATTGGGCAATACGTTACATACTTCAATTCAAATAATAAGAGCCGAACAACAAATATTGAGCTTGCTGCCAATGCGCTTGATAGTCATGTTGTTTTTCCAAATGAGACGTTTTCATTCAACCAAGTGGTAGGCAGACGAACGACTGCAAAAGGATACATGAGAGCACCAATCATCGTTAGAGGTGAATTGTCAGAAGGTATTGGGGGAGGAATCTGCCAAGTATCCTCCACATTGTTTAATGCTGTAGATCGTGCAGGACTAAAAATCGTTCAACGTTATTCGCACAGCAAACGTGTACCATACGTACCATCGGGTAGAGATGCTACCGTCAGTTGGTATGGACCCGATTTTCAATTTCAAAACAAATACAATCAGCCTATCCTTATCCGGGCTAAGCGCTATGGAGGAACTTTAGTCATTAAACTCTATTCGTCTGAAATCCTTGATCAGAGAAAACGGACAGTACCGAACGCACCAACTCATATTCCTGAAGAAATTAAGACTGAACAGAATGTGCATCTTTCTAACCCTAGCAGATAATATAAAGTACAATAATGAAGTAACATATGTGTTTGAATAGGGAGTTGGATCGTATGCAAACATTAGAAAAACTAACAGAGCGTTTTTGGTACCAAACACCTGTTTCAGAGACAGATCGTCCTATTTTAGGAGCTGTTGTGGGAAACGATATGACTTTGATGATTGATAGTGGAAATTCAGAGAATCATGCAGAGTACTTTTTAGATGAGTTGCGTAAAAAGGGTATCAAAGGACCGAGTTTAGTCGTCATCACACATTGGCATTGGGACCATATTTTTGGATTGCCCGCGCTAAACATTCCTTCTATTTCTTCGGCAGAAACAAAAACAAAAATGCAAGAACTCCTTCCTTTCTCTTGGAGTGATGAAGATCTGGATGAAAGAGTCAAGAAAGGTATTGAAATCGAATTTTGTGCAGAAGCCATAAAAAAAGAATTTCCAGATCACCGCAACATTAACATAAAGCTGCCCACGATTACGTTTCATCAAGTATTGGAAATCGATCTAGGTGGTGTAACGTGTGTTCTTCAACATGTAGGAGGAGACCATACAACAGATTCGATCATTGTGTACATAAAGGAAGAAAAAGTTTTATTTTTATCGGATTGCCTCTACGCAAATATGTATGCACCTAAAAATAACTATACGGTAGATCGAACGCTGAATCTGTTAGATCAATTAGAGTCCTTTGACGCAGATTTTTATATTTTTTCTCATTGGAAAGCTGCGACAAAGCAAGAGTTTCAAACTGAAACATCCATGTTACGAAGTTTCGCTAACCTTACGAAAAAGTTTGAAGGTAATCAACAAGCTATTGAAGAAGAATATAAAGTCCAGGTCAAACGGGAGCTAACTGAAGATGAACGTGAGACCTTACAGTTTTTTGTTAACGGTTTCAGTCTTAACTTGCATAAATAGAATAGGAGAGTATGATGTTACAAGAATTTAAAGTGACTATTGAACAATTCGGGGGAATAGAAAGACAGATCCGGGTGTGTTTGCCCTGCGATTATAGTGACAGACAAGACCATTATCCTGTGCTGTATATGCATGACGGTCAAAATCTGTTTAATGATGAAGACGCCAGTTACGGTGTCTCGTGGGGTTTAGCTGATTATCTAAAGAGGAGTAAAGCACCCCTTATCATTGTTGGAATCGACTGTAATCATGAAGGCTTCGAGCGTTTTAATGAATACGCACCATGGGAAAACCCGACAGTAGGACCTGAACTTTTAAAATGTGAAGGGGTTTATGGAGGAAAAGGAGCCGCATACATTCAGTTCATTCTTCATACCCTAAAGCCGCTGATCGATGAAAAATACAGAACAAAGACTGACGAAACATTAATGGCAGGCAGTTCGATGGGTGGTCTCATATCGACGTATGCAGCTTGTCGTTACCCTCATGTATTTAGCAGGGTGGCAAGTCTATCTTCCGCTTATTGGTTTAATCAAAACGAGATTGAGAGCTTGATCGAAGAAAGTGATCTCACGAGTATAAAAAGATTTTATATGGATGTTGGAACTGAAGAGGACACATCAAAAGTGGACGCCGCTCATTACATCCGGTCCTCTGAAGAGGTTTATGAAGTCTTTAAGAAAAAGAACGTCGACCTGAAATTTGAATTAATACAAGATGGAAAACATCATGAGAGCGCATGGCGTGAAAGAATGCCTGAAATTATTGATTACCTGATGAAGTAAAGGGGAGATAGACGTTGATCACATTTGAAAGAATGGACAATAAGCAGTTTAAAGATTATATGAAGTTTATGCTGCCTGATTATATTCGTGATACAGCTGAACATTATAAACTAGATACAGAGCTAGCTACTGAAAAAGCAGAGAAACAAATGGAACAACTGCTCCCAGATGAGGAAAAAACAGAAGGACAGCATTTATTTCAAATCAAAAGCGATAAGGAACTAGCAGGCTACCTTTGGTTTCATGTTTCAAAAGAAGAGAAAAAAGCTTTCCTTTATCATATCTTTGTGAAGGATGCATTCCGTAAACAAGGGATTGCACAAGATGCTCTTCGTTTTTTTGAAAATGAATCAAAAGATGAAGGAGCTGATTATGTTGGCCTTCATGTCTTTGGTTCGAATGAACAGGCAATTGCACTATATACAAAGCTAGGCTACAAACAAGCATCCATATCGATGAACAAAGTTTTGTAAACGTTATAAAAAGGGAGAGAGATAAACATGAGAAAAATAGGATTGCAACTGTACTCCATCCAACAAGAAGCAGAAAAAAATCTACTAGGTACACTAGAAAAAGTGAAAGAAATCGGATATGACAGTGTTCAGTTTGCTGGATTGTTTGGAATATCTGCTAAGGATGTAAAAAAAATATTGAACGAAAATGCTTTAACCGTTGCTGGAGCTCATATTCCTCTTCAGCAATTTTCGGGAGACGCATTTAAAAAGCAAATGGAAGATCAGCTTATCTTAGAGAACGATTTAATGATCATGCCTTACTTAACAGAAGATCAAAGAAAATCAATCGATGATTACAAGCGTGTAGCAGAAGTGTTGAACGAAGCAGGATTTAGAAGCAAAGAGTATGGGATACGTGTGGCATATCATAATCACGATTTTGAGTTTTACGAGCTTGATGGAAAGATGCCGTTCGATTTGCTCTATCAAGAAACAGATCCTGATTTAGTAAAGATGGAGCTCGACACGTATTGGGCAAAATATGCGGGGTATGAACCAGAAGAGCTGCTTAATAAGTATCGCTTCCGTTGTGTGTCACTACACCTGAAAGATATGGTAGAGAAAAACGGTCAAAAACAGAGCACGATCGCGGGAACAGGAATGCTTGATATCGGTAGCTTCTTACGATTGGCAGATGAACAGAAAGTGGATTATTGTGTGATCGAGCAAGAACATTTTGAAGGAGATCTTCTTTCGGAAGTAGAAAAAGGTGTGCAGAACGTCAAAGCACTTTTATAGAGGAGAACCCAGTCGTGGAAGATATAACGTTTGCTCTTTATATAGAAAAGGTGCATTTTGAAAGAATTCAAGAGTTGAACAAAAAAGAGAATTGGACGCAATTATTTGAAAGATATGAAGAAACAAAACAAGCATGGAATAAGTCTAATGTAGCCTATGTCATGTTAAAGAATGAAGAGTTAATAGGTTATATTCGAGGGTTGACAGATGAACACGTAACACTCTATATATGCGAGCTGCTGATATCAAAGCCTTATCGAGGACTAGGATTAGGTGGAAAGATGTTGAACAGCATTCAAGAAAAGTATCCAACAGCACGTATGGAGATGCTGGCATCACGAACATCACACACTTTTTATGAAGGGCAAAACTTTAGATCTTTTTACGGATATCGAAGAACGTATGAAGAATGTAAATCTTAGGAGGCGTTTTATATGAGTGAGAAAGTAAAGAGTATCTCTGTTATACAGAGCCACGTCAACAATGTATTCGTACATGTTACTGATTTGAAAAGATCTGTAGAGTGGTATGCAGATCTGTTGGGTGTAACGATAGATTCAAGTGAAGTACAATCCCCTGTACATAACATTCCCGTGACAGGACAAACTGGATTATCACTAGATGATCATACGTTTGACCCGTCCTTCCACCGGACGCCTGGTTCAGGTCCTATGTTTAATGTATTTGCACCAGATATTGATGCAGCTTACAAAGAGCTACAAGAAAAAAACATGAAAGTCATTAAAGAAATTCAGTGGCATGGTGAAGTGGCTTGGTTTAATGTAGAAGATCCAGATGGAAACGTAGTTATGATTTGTAATTGCTAACAAAATTAAATGTTTAGTAACTGGCCCTTACTAGCCTTCCTTGGTACTAGTAGGAGTCAGTTTTTTTCTGCAAAAGAATATAAACTGAACATTCTATCTATCAAGCATTTTCCTATTTGTGGTAAAGTGGATAGTAGAATGAATTGGGAGGAATAGGTATGAACGAGCAGAAAATAAATGCACTTAAAGAAGAGTTCGAGAATCTTGTAAGCGTAACCATAACTTCCATAGATGATCTCAAGAATTTTTTAAATCAACAAAAGCACACCTACGAAAAAGTAGAAGAAGAGATGCTTCGACATTATATTGCTTTTCAATGCCAAAGCAATCATGACGAAATTAAGCAGCAATATGAATTTGATCAGCAGCACATAAAACCATTGTTTAAAAAATACCAATCTATATTGGACGAGAAAGTATTAGAGTCACCCTTTATGGCAGAACTTCCTGACGATGAATTTGGAGAATATAAAAAGAAGCTGAGAACGCAATTTGCTCTTTTTCAAGAAGCTAACCTAGATATAGAAAAACAAGAAGATGCTCTTACAAATCAATATTTTGAGATCACAGGAAGTCTCTCTTCAAATTGGGAAGGAAAAGAAGTTACGATTAGTGAGCTTTTTGTTCATGTTAGAGATTCTAAGCGTGACACAAGAGAGAAAGCGATGAAAGCCTTGTATGAACCTATCTTAAAAGAAGAAGAGAAACTTCAAAGTATTCTTGACGAGTTGATCCAACTTCGTGTGAAGAAAGCAGAGAATGCTGGTTTGAGCGGCTTTAACGATTATATGTTTAAAAAATATAATCGATTCGACTATACGCCAGAGGATTGTACAGAACTCGCTGAATCCATACGTGAGCATGTTCTTCCGATCACGATACAACTTCAAAAAGAGCACAAAGCTGAAATAGGTGTTGATGTTTATAAGCCATGGGATGTTCAAGCAGAAGCAATCGGTCGAAAACCATTACAACCTGTAAGTTCCGATGTGGAGTTAATCAATAAATCAGCGAAGGTTTTAGGCGAACTTGATGTTGAATTTGGTTCACTTGTTCATGAAATGAATGAGAAGAAACTTTTTGATCTAACGAGCAGAAAAGGAAAAGCACAGGGGGGATTCTGTGAATCGCTACCTGAAACAGGACTTCCGTTTATCTTTATGAACATGTCCAACACGGATAGTGATCTTGTTGTTTTTATGCACGAGATGGGACATGCGATTCATGATCTACTGAAGAGTGATCAAGAATTATATGCTTATAAACAAATTCCAATGGAGTCGGCCGAACTAGCGAGTATGAGTATGGAGCTTTTCACGATGGATCGTTGGAATGAGTTTTACAAGACAGAGGAGGAACTTAACCGAGCGAAGAAAGATCAGCTAAAGGGGGCTTTAATGAGTCTTCCGTATATTATGGTCATTGATCAGTTTCAGCACTGGCTGTACCAACATCCAAATCATACTTGGGAAGAACGCACAAAGAAGGTTGGTGAGTTGAAAGATCGCTATGATGCTTCGATCGTAGATTGGAATGGATATGAAGAATGGAAAATAAAAGGATGGTTCTATACACTTCATATATACGAAGTTCCTTTTTATTTTGTTGAGTACGCGATTTCCCAACTTGGAGCTATTCAATTGTACAAAAATTTTAAAGAAGACCGAGAGGGAACGATCAATAAATATAAAGAAGCATTGAAACTTGGAAGTTCTAAGTCACTTCCGGAAGTTTATGAAACTGCAGGGATTGAGTTGGATTTTTCATCCAATAAGATTGCTGAGCTTATGGAGTTTGTTGCAAAAGAACTTAACCTGCTATCCATTAGTTAGGTAAAGAAATAAATAATTAAAGAATTTAAACAATATAAAGGGTTTCTATCTATTTAGTAGAACTATTAGAAAAGGCGCACTTTATATAGAAATATTAAATCAATTAATAATAAAGAGGTGTCCATAAATTCTTGTCATAACCGGTTGGTGAGAAAGTATTTCATTGCACTGCCGACATACCGATTCCGATATTGAGCCGGACTCTATTCCCAGTGAACAAAGGAGATTGTATGCTGGATTCTCAATAACGAGAGCAAAATATGCACGTTTTAACATACGATTTAGGATTCATTTTCCTAAGTAGGGGAAAACAAAGTTAAATGGCATATTGTTATGGGAGATTAGTCGGAATATGAGGGGTGAGAGGTATGAGAAAACCCGATGACGAGAAATTATGGGACACAGGCACATCAGATTTTGAAGAAGGCGACAAGATCACCTTTCACAATACCGAGCAAGGTGTTGAGAAAACTTACACGGTGAAGCGTGTGAAGGAGAACGGTGATATTGAGCTCGTTTATTCTGTAAAAAAGCCGAGACCACCAATGCAGTAGCATATGAAATAAATAGCAGGAACAGCTCACACGTTTAGTGAGCTGTTTTTTTTATTATGTGGGAAAGAAAAATGTAATAGGTATGAATATATGGTTAATAGTAATAGGAATGATAAATTATGGGTGTTTATGATTATGTGATTAAGGTAAAACATGATTGAACAGCTACTAGAGAGGAAGTTTTATATGACGCAAAAACCATTAATAGGATTAACAAGTACGATCATGTCAATCAATACAATTGAAACTCAAAATGAAAACGTTGATACGATTGTTGTTTATAATAAATTTGCAGAAACTGTTAGAGATGCAGGGGGTATCCCCATCGTTATTCCGATGGGAAAGCCTGAAGAAGCTGAATATTATGCAAAATTATGTGATGGATTAATCTTTACCGGTGGAGAAGACATCAGTTCGATCACTTATAACGAAGAACCTCATCCAAAGGTAAAAAAGGTGAACAAACACCGTGATGATTTTGAGATTGAACTCGTGAAAAAGGCACGTGAGAACGAAAAGGCCATTCTAGCTATGTGTCGAGGATATCACTTACTGAACGTTAGTTATGGAGGTACGATCATACAGGATGTGGAAAGCGAGTATTCAAATAGTATTAATCACTTTCAATCATCTGCAACACGAACAGAACCTTCTCACACCGTTAACATTGAAGAAGGTAGTAAACTGCACAAAATTGTTGGAGAAAAAGAAGTTGCTGTAAACAGCTTTCATCACCAGGCGATCGGAAAAGTGGGTAAAGGATTACGAGTAGCAGCTAGAGCATCTGACGGTATAATCGAGGCATTAGAACTTGAAGATCAGGATAAAACATTCTTGCTTGGAACACAGTGGCATCCAGAAGAATTGAGACATGAAAACGAGAATATGATGGCAATCATTACTACGTTTATTAACGAAGCGAAGAAAATGAAGGAATAGAGATTGAAACCTCCACACCAGGAGGTTTCTTTGTTTATAAGGAGAGGTAATGTTTTGAAAGGAAACTTTTTTCATGGTAATCACGTAGTATATAATAGAAATTATTGAGGAGGCTGTCTCATGAATATATCGAGACTATTGAAGATGGTAACAGGCGGTATTGAGGCTTTCCTTGGCATTCCTTTCTTAGGAGGAGCCATCATTCTTGCTTCAGCATGGGGACCACTTCAATTCATGTTTGTTTTTCATTTGATCACACTCATCATTTGTATCGTTCAAAAAGAAAGGTTTACAGGAAGTGTGTTAGGTCTTATTACTTCTATTGTCGGCTACTTGCCAGTCATCGGAATGATCATGCACATCGTTACAGCGCTTGTTTTATTTTTTGACGCTGCTAGAGGGAGCAGAAAACGGAAGAACGAGCATATCATTGATGTAAGAAAAGGTTATTAAAGGCTTAACTCTTCATGAAAGCTTTCAGCCAAACAGTGGTTGAAAGTTTTTTGTTGGAGAAAAAAGGGTTATATTTGGTAGGACAAGAGTACTTTCAGATTAGAGAGGATGGAAAAAGATTGGGATTCATATTCTATGCGATAACACAGATTGCTATCGCTTATTATTTATATGTTCAAGCTCCGCTGTATAATAAAGATCGGTGGCTTTGGACGATATTAGGTTTAATGTTTGGTCCCTACACATTAAGTATTTTTCTTATTCTAACAAATCGAAAAGGGTTAGGATGGACGTTGTTAATAGTAATGTTCCTCTGTTTAATAGCTGGAATTCTATTTTTAAGTTTACTGGTCTGGGCTGTCTTTTTTTCAAAAGGATAATGCTTGTAAAAAAGAAGGTGAGTTTATGAAAAAACAACTAGTATTTGTTTACGGGACGCTTCGAAAAGAGGGAAGTAATGCCAACTTTTTAAAGAATGCAACATACATAGAACATAGATGCTACGCCGAAGGACAACTATACGATACAGGTTGGGGTTACCCAGCATTAATTCTTGAAAAAGATAAATGGGTAACAGGTGAGCTATATGAAGTAACCAAGGAGGAACTAAAACGATTAGACGAACTTGAAGATTTTGTTGAAAACAGAGCTAATAATTTATATGATCGCATCGTTGCTAAAATAAAGACATCAGTTGGAGATAAAGAAGCTCTGATGTATGTAATGAATACTAAAGCGAATGACTTTATTTCAATTGAGGAAAATGATTGGATAAAATATCTCCAGAGATAAACAAAAAAAGAGGTCACCATTACTTTGGTTGACCTCTTTTATTATGAAAAAGAGTAAATCTCTATTTAGCGATTAAGTTGTTTATACAATGAACGGCAGAATCGACATCATCGAACCGCTCCAGGGAGTTAGTTTCAATCTGAATCACTTCGAACGATTGATCGTTCTTTAAATACTTTACAGAAAAAACAGCTGAATTGTTTTCACTAAAAGTGTGTGTAATATCGGATTCAATATACTGTTTGTTTTGTAAATTTAAGAGTATGGTTTTCACATCTTGTTGGTTCATGATACATCGTCCCCTTTCTATTATGGGGGAACTTGTTAGGAACCCAAATAATAAATTACTTTCCTTCCTTAACATTTATGCTAACATAAGTAATTTTTTAAGTACAGGTAACGAAAGGACTGTTCTTCTAAATTCATCCATTTTCTATCGTCAAAATCGCCTCTATTTCGACATTACCTTTCAATGCTCGTGAAATCATACACGAATGCTCAGCTTTAATGGCGAGTTTTTGAAGAAGTGTCGAAATGTTTTTTGACGTGCCATGTTTGATCGTGACGACCGGTCGATGGATGATTTTTTGATACGTAATCACTCCGTTTGTAACATCGACATATCCTTCAGACTCCATCGTTAAATTTATGTTATCTATCTTACTTCGTTCTATCATGGCAGCAAGTGTGATGATATAACAAGTTGCCGCTGCTCCAAGCAACATCTCATCTGGATTCGTTCCAATACCTGGTCCATCCATCTCAGGAGGTATCGATACCTTAGTCTTCAAATTCTGTGTTTCTATCGTTCCTATATTATTTCTTCCGCCTGGCCAATGCGCATTCAGATAAAAAACATGTTGTGCCACTTTAAATCACCTCAAATTTTTACTTCTTTAAGTGTAAAGCAAGCGAGCTTTTACGTCACATTTCCTGTTTAAAGTGTACAAAATGTAAATTTTTTTGTTTTTTTAGTGATCCAAATCAAATTTGTCTTCGTTAGCTATTTGAAAACACTTACAGAAGGAGGTGATAACCAGGTGAAACGATTTGTACAATTGGTTGTATTCGCAGCGGGTATGAGTATTCCCGCGATCGTATCGGCTGATAGCGGAGGAATTCTTTCTCCAGTCACAGACCTTACAAAAGAAACAACTGAGATTGTTGAAAGGGTTCCAGACAAAGTGAACATTTCAACGAAAAATCATTCGGTTACCGATGAGGTTGTGAGACCTACTCTTAACACAGTTACAAATATTGTGAAAGACACAACTCGTGCTGTCGACAAGGTGGATCAAACGGTTAACAAAGTTACCGAGACCGTAAAGCCAGTAGATCAAGCGGTCAAAACGGTAACGAATACTGTCGATTCGGTAAAAGAAGCAGTTCCGACAGAAAAGCTAAAAAGTTCTAAACCGATCGTAGATGTAAACCTTACTGAAAAACCATCGATAAAAGTCGATGTGTTAGATCAGGAGGTGAACGTTACGGTCCCTGTTACACCGGAAAAACCTCAAGTAGACGTGAAGCTTCCAGTCGTTTCAGAGATTGTTACTACTAAGCCGGAAGTTGAGGAAGTGGTCAAAGCAAAACCAGAACCAGCTCCTACCCCAACACCAGTCACTGAACCTGTTGTGGAGAACAAACCGAATACGAGTGAAACGATTAATGAAACGAAAGGTGCAATAACTAAAAAGCCGGTTGTTGTGAAGACAAAAGAGATTTTTGTAAAAGACATAGAGAATCCCGTTAGTACGATTACGAGTGGGGAAGTACTTAAAAAGAGCAGGGATCAAAAAGAAACTGAAAAACCTGTACGGCAAAAAACAAGTACGGATTATCCGGTAACTCAAAAGGCAACTCAAATACAAATGCTAACTCCATCATCACAAGGTGGACAATCTCCTTCAGGTTCATCCAATGGACCGATGACTTCTTCAAGCACTGTTACGTTCTTGGCTATTCTAGATGGTGGACAAAATGATACTCAGCTTGAAACAGGAAGTCGACTTGGTGAGGGAGTTCGACACTATTATGATCAATGGCTAAATGCTCCACCTGGGCAACCACCACAATCTTTCTTCTTCTAATTCAAATTTGGTAAAACAAAAAATTAAGAAGAAGAAGGAGAGAAATGACAATGAAAAAATCAAACTTTATTAGAACATTTGCGATTACAGGTGCTGCTGCGGCTGGGTTATTTTTTGGAGGAAGTGAAACATTTGCAGATGAAGGGTCATCGAGTCTTAAAATCGGAACAGGGTTGATCAGTAACATTCAGCTTTCTGAGAAAGATGAAGAGTCTAATCTTAACCTTGATCTAGGTGCCGTAACAGGCATCGAATTAGAGAGCTCAGATGATGATTCGAACCACAATAGCGTAAAAACAAACGTTGGTGCAGATGTGAATGCTGAAGCTTCCGGTGAAGAAGATGAAAAAGCTCAAGTAGGTACGGCTGTAAATGCTGGAGTTGAAGCGGAATCAAAAACTGAAGATCATAACGACGGTGCTAAAGCTAATGCGGCAGTCGGAACTGATGCTACAGTTAAAAGTTCTTCTGATGATGAAAGTAAAGCGTCTGTAAACGCAGATACAAACGTTGAAGCGGAAGTGCGTTCTAATGAAGAAGATAACAAAGATTCTAGTTCTCTAAATGCGGGAGCAGATGTTCATGCAGCTGTTGAAGCTCAAGATGAGGAAGAATCAAATACAGAGGCTGCTGTGAATGCAGGTGTAACTGCAGGAGTAGAAGCAACTGAAGAAGACGAGAAGTCAAGTGCAAAAGTAGATTTAGGCACAGATGTGATGGCGAACGTTACTTCTGAAGACGAAGAGAATAACTCTTCTGTAATAGCTGATGCTGGTCTATGGGCAGGAGTAGAAGCATCTGAAGAAGACGAGGAGTCAAGTGCGAAAGTAGATCTAGGCACAGATGTAATGGCGAACGTAACTTCTGAAGATGAAGAGAATAACTCTTCTGTGATGGCTGACGCTGGTCTATGGGCAGGAGTAGAAGCAACTGAAGAAGACGAGAAGTCAAGTGCGAAAGTAGATCTAGGCACAGATGTAATGGCGAACGTAACTTCTGAAGATGAAGAGAATAACTCTTCTGTAATGGCTGACACTGGTCTATGGGCAGGAGTAGAAGCAACTGAAGAAGACGAGAAGTCAAGTGCGAAAGTAGATCTAGGCACAGATGTGATGGCGAACGTTACTTCTGAAGACGAAGAGAATAACTCTTCTGTGATGGCTGATGCTGGTCTATGGGCAGGAGTAGAAGCAACGGAGGAAGACGAAGCGTCAAGTGCAAAAGTAGATCTAGGCACAGATGTGATGGCAAACGTAACTTCTGAAGACGAAGAGAATAACTCTTCTGTAATGGCTGATGCTGGTCTATGGGCAGGAGTAGAAGCAACGGAGGAAGACGAAGCGTCAAGTGCAAAAGTAGATTTAGGGACAGATGTGATGGCGAAAGTAACTTCTGAAGACGAAGAGAATAACTCTTCTGTGATGGCTGACACTGGTCTATGGGCAGGAGTAGAAGCAACTGAAGAAGACGAGAAGTCAAGTGCGAAAGTAGATCTAGGCACAGATGTGATGGCAAACGTAACTTCTGAAGACGAAGAGAATAACTCTTCTTTGATGGCTGATGCTGGTCTATGGGCAGGAGTAGAAGCAACGGAAGAAGACGAGAAGTCAAGTGCAAAAGTAGATCTAGGCACAGATGTGATGGCGAACGTAATTTCTGAAGATGAAGAGAATAACTCTTCTTTGATGGCTGACGCTGGTCTATGGGCAGGAGTAGAAGCAACTGAAGAAGACGAGAAGTCAAGTGCGAAAGTAGATCTAGGCACAGATGTGATGGCGGCTATTATGTCTGAAGACGAAGAAGATCGTTCTTCTTTAAGCTCAATGCTTAACACGGATACAGCACTTTCTTTGTCTTCTGAAGATGAGCTTGAAAATACTTCTCTTAAGTTAAATACTTCAATCATGGCAGACTTAATGAGCTCATTTGATGAAGATGAAGATCGCTCTTCTCTATACTCTTCATTAGACGCTGGTCTTGAACTTGGACTTGAAGGCGATGATGAAGACCGTGGGTTGAATCTAGATCTTTGGACAGGTTTAATGCTAGATGCAATGTATGAAGGACAAGATAATGAAGATTCTATCTTAGAACTTTAATAGGTAAGCTAAAAAGAGACGGCAGACGTGCTGTCTCTTTTTCTATGTGAAAGAATAGGAATAAGAGGTGTGGATAATTTATTAAATTCGAAATTCAACTATTTTTATAGGTTGATATGTAGAAAACACCCTAATTAAATGGAGAGAAATAGCGAAGGAAATAAATTGTTGGGGGACTGTCCCTCATGTATACTTAAGTTTATTAAGTATACATGAGGGTGTTAGGTTAGGAGATGGCGCTATGGTGCATAAAGAAACAAATCTAAAGTTAGTCGTAGCTGGTTTGTTGCTAGGTATTCTAATGGCTGCAATGGATAATACCATTGTTGCAACTGCGATGGGGACGATTGTAGCCGACCTAGGTGGTTTTGATAAATTCGTTTGGGTTACTGGCTCTTATATGGTCGCAGTAATGGCAGGGATGCCGATTTATGGTAAATTATCCGACATGTATGGCAGAAAACGATTCTTCATTTTTGGACTTGTCGTTTTTCTTATCGGTTCTGCCCTTTGCGGTCTTGCTCAAAGTATGGAGCAGCTGATAGCGTTTCGAGCGATTCAAGGTATCGGCGGTGGGGCATTGATGCCGATCGCTTTTACGATTGTTTTTGATATTTTCCCTCCAGAAAAGAGAGGGAAGATGACAGGACTTCTTGGGGCGGTATTCGGAACTTCGAGTGTTCTAGGACCTTTACTCGGAGCATTCATTACAGATGCGATCAGCTGGCACTGGGTGTTCTATATTAACGTTCCAATAGGTGCAGCTTCGTTTTACTTGATCTTCCGTTATTACAAAGAAACACTGGAACACCGTGAGCAAAAGATTGACTGGTGGGGTGCCATCACACTTGTGATCGCAGTTGTTAGTTTGATGTTTGCCCTTGAACTTGGTGGCAAGACATATGCATGGGATTCAACGCAGATCGTAGCTTTGTTTACGATATTCACGGTCTTTTTCATTGTGTTCTTTGCTGTAGAACAAAAAGCATCCGAACCTATTATTTCATTTTGGATGTTTAAGAAGAGACTATTTGCTACTTCACAGATTTTAGGTTTTCTATACGGTGGAACATTCATTATACTAGCCGTTTTTATTCCTATTTTCGTTCAAGCGGTTTATGGAGGTTCTGCAACAAGTGCAGGTTTAATTCTTACACCAATGATGTTAGGTTCTGTTGCTGGAAGTATGATCGGTGGTATTTTTCAAACGAAAACTAGCTTCCGTAACCTCATGATTGTATCTGTAATTTCTTATTTTACTGGCATGTATATGCTAAGTGGTATGACACCAGATACTTCTAGAACGATGCTTACATTCTTTATGGTCACTGTAGGTTTTGGTATGGGGTTCTCGTTTTCCTTATTACCTGCAGCAACTATCAATAAGATGGAGTTTCGTTACCGAGGTTCAGCCAACTCTACAAATGCCTTTTTACGGTCATTAGGTATGACACTTGGTGTAACCATTTTTGGAGCACTTCAAAACCGAATTTTTTATGAAAGAATAAGCGAGAATTTAAAAGGCTTTGCAGGTCAAGGGTCTGCTACTATTAAAGATCTTGATCCACAAAAAGTGTTTCAGTCCGGAGAGCGTGATAAAATACCACCTGAAATACTTGATGGAATTTCAGCTTCTATGTCTGACTCCATTACAACAGTATTCACATATGCACTAATCCCAATCGCGATTTCGGCTGTTGTCATATTGTTTATGGGTAATGAACGAGTAGAGACATCGAAACAACATAAAGAAGCAAAATAATATTATAAAAGAGCTTGGGATGATAATATCCCAAGCTCTTTTAGGTTAAGCGGCACGCGTTGCTTTCTTTTCTTTTTTTGGAGCAACCGTATAGGACAACGATACGACTACATCAATCGCAAGTATCAGAGCCCAAATACGTGTGACATTATTAGCAGTATCGTTTTTGTAGAACAGATCTGTATCTGTTGTGTCATACCAATCTTTTAAAAAAGTGTCTAGGTGTATGGATGATACGGCATCTGATAGTCCAAATACTAGCCAAAAAACACCTTGTACCGTGCTGAATAAAAAAATGTGCTTATAAAGATTTCGTCTTTCTTGCTTCGCGTGTTGCATCCCATACAGTGGTTTTGAATCGAGCAGTTCGGGTTCAGGCAATCCACGCCATTTTGCGACCTTTCGCTGAATAAAGCGATCCAACTTCTGAAAATCGCTTTTCCCATACAAAAAGGCATAAGCTATGACAACCAGAATTATGATTTGATATGTAGAGAATTCTCCTGTTCTTAAATAATCGAAATATCCCATCGCAGCAATCCATAGGTCATTTAAGAGAAAAAGAACGAAGAATGCAATGCTTAATTTCTTTAGATTGAACCAATAACGTACCACTAAAAAAGATAATGTAGAAACCCAAAATACGGTCTCTGCCAGAATAAGAAATACCCATTTATGATCCAGTACAAAATCCATTTGATGTTCATCCTTTCTTTGCTGCATTTTAAATCAGTGTTTTCTCATTTATAGAATACCACTTAAAAATGGGTAAGTCTCCCATATTTAGTATCATTTCTCTTTGCTATTATGTGATAATTAACAGGAAAAGAATATAAAAAACGGAGTGATTTTTATGTATTCAGATACAGCTTCTGAATTGCGCAGCATTCGTAGGACATTGATTGTATTAGGAATCTTGTTATTATTTGTAATCGGATCTATCAATAATGGTGGTAGCGAAGAGAATGAAGAGAATGAAGATTATCCTGTTATTACAACAAATGTAGAGAATAATCTTGTTCCATTAGGTAACGGGTATTTTGGACTGTACTCCAACTTTGAAGAAACTGGTTCGGAGCATGGAATGAAGATTTATTATTATGATGAAAAAGAAAATAAACTTGTGTTAAAAAAAGAAGAAGACTTAGACACAGTAGAAATTTCAGAATGATGGGTAAGGGTATTATGGATCACAAAAGTAAATGTAAAATACAAGTAAGTTGTTTTATTAAGTAAGTTCTTCAATTATATGATATACTTTTTCTTGATTATAAAAATTTATAACACTTAGGAGGTGACAACTTATATTCCAGTAACTTGGGGTATAAGGAGTCTTTTTGGACAGTTTGACCTTATTGAAATTACTTGCAGTAGCCGTACTTATTCTACTAACCGCTTTTTTCGTAGCAGCAGAATTTGCGATTGTTAAGATTCGTAAATCAAGAATTGACCAATTAGCTGAAGAAGGCAACAAACGAGCGATTGCAGCACAAAAGGTTATTTCAAACCTTGATGGATCACTCTCTGCCTGTCAGTTAGGTATTACAATTACAGCATTAGGTTTAGGTTGGTTAGGTGAGCCTACGGTAGAAGCAATTCTCGGTCCAGTATTTGAAAAAATGGATTTAAGCCCGGCGATTGTTCATACATTATCATTTGCAATTGCTTTTGCATCCATTACTTTTTTACACGTTGTTCTTGGTGAGCTTGCACCAAAAACAGTAGCTATTCAAAAAGCTGAAACAATCAGCTTATTGTTATCACCTGCATTGATTGGATTCTACAGAGTTATGTATCCATTCATTTGGTTCTTGAACGGAAGTGCGCAGCTTTTAGTAAGAATGTTTGGATTAAAACCAGCGTCAGAGCATGATATGGCACACACCGAGGAAGAACTACGTTTAATTCTAAGTGAGAGCTACAAAAGTGGTGAAATCAACAAATCTGAGTTCAGTTATGTAGAAAAGGTATTCGAATTTGACGACAGAACTGCAAAAGAGATCATGGTCCCTCGTACTGAAATGGTTTGTCTTTATGAAGATAATACCGTTGCAGAAAATATTAATATAATTGCAGAAGAAAAATATACACGTTACCCTGTTGTAGGGGAAGATAAAGATAATGTTCTTGGTATGGTGAATGCGAAAGAAGTATTTTTTGACTTGATTAAAGGAAAAGAATACCCTCTTGAACATTACATTAGACCAACATTGAGCGTATTTGAAAACACACCGATTAAAGAAACACTATTAAAGCTGCAGAAAAAAGGCTTTCATATGGCAGTTTTAGTTGATGAATATGGTGGAACAGCAGGTATTGTTACCATTGAAGATATTTTGGAAGAGCTTGTTGGTGAAATACGTGATGAATTTGATGATGATGAATCACCAATGATTCATGCAGTCAGTCCAAATGTTAAGCACTTTGACGGTAAAGTATTGATCGCAGAAGTGAACGACATTTATGGATTTGAAATTGATGATAGTGAACTTGATACGATTGGTGGCTGGGTCCTTTCACAGAACTCAGAAATACAAGAAAATCAGGTCATATCGTATGATGAATATGATTTCAAGGTGATTGAGATTGATGGACATCAAGTTAAAAAAATCGAAATTACGAAAAGGCTTAATCAGGATGACGAAACCTCTTCTTCATCCAAAGAATTAGAGCACAACTTAGTTGAAAAAGAAGCTTAAGTTTTAAGAGACCATCGTTAACAGATGGTCTCTTTTCTTGTTTATTATTTTTGATGCAGGGAACAAATGAAGGTAAAGGAGGAGATTACTTTGAAAACTATTACTATTCAATTAGAATACGATGAAACAACAATCCAAGCATCGCAAAATATAGAAAGATTATTAGAAGAACCACTTTCTAGAACAGGATTTAAATTAGTTTCCTTATCCTCATCTTCAAAACATAATACGACTAACGGGATTAAAGATAAAGACACTACAGGAGCTGGTGGACAAACTTCGCCTGATAATGAAAAGCCACCTAACAGAAATTAAGACGGGATTTCCCGTCTTTTTTTCTTTATCATTCTAATTTCCCAGGAAATCGACTTAAATTGACAGAATATATTGACAAATTTATAGTGATTATTTACTATTTAAATAACTAAACTTTTAAGACAAAAGTAAAAGGGGATGAAAGATTAAAAGGGGGCTGAGGGATATGGTAAGAACACCGCAATATCGCTTTATTCGTGTGATAACAGGTAATGAAATAATGGATGTTGATCTATTTCTCTATACCAACAAAACAACTGTAGTGGTAAGTATGCTCTATTACAAACAAGAACATATTATCATGTCCTCTCATACAGCTCCGGATCGAAAAACTGCTTTGAAACAGGCATTCCATACTTTTTACGAAACTAAATTCATCTATGATCAAAAACAACTATCTATAATTAACTAAAAGAAAAAATTAATCATTTTTATAGTAAGAATATTTTTAAAAAAATATCTTTATTTGTAAAAGGACATGTGTTTATAATTTAGGTAATCATGAACGAAACGTTTTGATTAACGTTTTTAATGGAGGGTGGGTATGGAAACTTCAGATGGTCAAGTATTAGGAGACAGCCTTTTCATTAATCAAATGAAAACATACGCCAATCAATTTGAACATTCTGAAACACCTTTTCTTATCCAGAAAGATCGAACTTGGGTATATGTAAATCCCGCAGCAAGAAAGATATTAGAAGCGGAAGAAGAAATAATCGGTCAGCCGATATGGAATAACCTCCCAAATGAGTTGCATCATTTAGTGGAGGAAAGAATTCAAACATGCGACAAAGGTATTGCCCCTAAGCCAAGTGAACAAACATGGATCACCCAAAAAGGTAATTCTATTCAATTAGAAGTCATCGGATTTCCCCTAATGTTTACATCACACGCCACACAAATAATTATTCGAAATTTAACACAGCAGCATCTCGAAAAGAAAGAAACGCTTGATCATTTAAAGCTTATAACTGAAAACATGATAGATATTATTGGAATTGTTAGTCATGAGGGGATCTTCACCTATTTGACACCGTCCTATTTTTGGGTAACTGGTTACACTCAAAGTGAAGCGATAGGTACCACTCCATTTAACCTTGTTCATCCTGAAGATAGAGACCGTGTGATTCAAGAGTTTACTCGAATGATCATGAAGGAAATACCTCTTTCGATTGAGTATAGATACTTGAAAAAAGATGGGAGTTATATTTGGCTAGAGTCTAAAGGGACCCCTATTAGTCATAAAGACAACCTCTCTGCGATTGTTGCGTCTCGAGATATTACAAAGAGAAAAGAAGCAGAAGCTGCCTTAAGAAAGAATGAATTTAAACATAAGATTATCTTGGATCATAGCAATGATTTAATCTGCTCAGTTGACATGAATGGAAACTATTTATATGCCTCACGATCTTATAAAAATGTACTAGGAATCGAACCAAGCTCACTCCTCGGTACGAGCGCATTGAATTGTGTTCATTTGGAGGATCATGAGAGTGTAGAGAAATATATTAAATTAGTTGCCGCATTGGAAAATCCGCTACCTCTTGTTTATCGCAAGGTACATGCTTCAGGTCATCCTGTTTTATTAGAGGGGAAGGGCATGCCGATGGTGTCTGATGAAGGGGACATAGAAGGTCTCGTATTTATCTCTAGAGATATTACGGAAAAGAAAAAAGCAGATGAATATATACGAAATAGTGAAAAACTTGCCGTATTGGGAGAACTAGCAGCAGGTGTTGCTCATGAAATCAGAAATCCACTCACATCCATTAAAGGACTGTTTTCTTTAATGAAAAATAGTGAGATCGATCAAAACAAACTCTATTTATACAATGAAGTAATTTGTGAGGAACTTCATCGGATTGAATCTATCGTGAATGAGTTTATGGCATTAGCAAAACCAGACGCTACTCAATATATGAAGAATGTGAACATAATTCAACTTCTGCAAGACACTGTAATGTTACTAACGTCTGAAGCTAATTTGTACAATGTAGAAATTCGTCTATTATTTAAAGAGAGAGATCTCTTCGTCTCTTGTGAAAAGAACCAGATTAAACAAGTTTTTATCAATGTGATTAAAAATGCGATCGAAGCTATGAATGATGGCGGAATTCTCACGATAGCCATTGAAGAAACGACGGATCAGAAAATCAAACTTATCTTTGTAGATAATGGGATTGGAATTGAAGAAGAAAGATTAAAGAGCATTGGCGTTCCATTCTTCACCAATAAGGAAAAAGGAATTGGCCTCGGCCTTACGGTTAGTAATAAAATTATTACAGAGCATAAAGGGCATCTAAAAGTAGAAAGTTACCCAGGGAAAGGAACAACCGTTTCTATCACTTTACGAAAAACGGAATAATTTAGAGCTTAAGGTTCTGAATGGAAAAGACTGAACTCTCAATGAGAGTCCAGTCTTTTTAAATTCCGTCAAACAGCCTAAAAACACTTCTTCCAAGCAGTCGAATCAGCCAAAAAATAAGCTCAGGAATTACTAATACAAGATCAACAATTAAGTCTACCCATGTGTATGTTTCATTGTTGGACTTCTTTTTCTTTCTCCGTCTGAGTGCCATTTTGCCATCACCAATTCCTTTTAATTAAGATAAAATATCATAGATTATGTTTATGAAGTAAAGATTTAATAAAGAAGAACAGGACATAAGAAGCATAAGGTATTTTAGCGAATTGTGATTAATAACTAATGCAACAGTTCGTCTCTTTCATTGCATTATTAAGATTAGTAAGTTGTTCCTATGTGTAGTCCTTTATACGTTTACATAAAAAAATAGTTTCTTAACATTTCCTCTCTATAATGAACGTTGTACTAAATTCATTTAAAAGGGGTTGCATCAAGCATGGATGAAAGACCGATGGATGAATGGATTAAGAAGCTTACGGAAGACAGCTTAAAAAAAAACAAACTGAATCGCAGAACTTTTCTATCGGGTGCCGGGAAAATTGCAGGAATTTCACTGGGACTCACAATTGCTCAGTCGCTAGGCAGCTACGAAGTGAATGCGGCACCAAAATTTAGAAATTATCCGTTTACGCTAGGTGTAGCTTCAGGTGACCCGTTAGCAGACGGCGTTGTTTTATGGACAAGATTAGCACCAGATCCATTGAATGGCGGAGGAATGCCAAATCAAGCTGTACCTGTAAAATGGGAGATCGCAGAAGATGAACGATTTAAAAAGGTTGTGCAAAAGGGAACGGAGCTAGCGCGTCCTAATCTCGCGCACTCTGTCCACGTTGAAGTAGATGGGCTTAAGCCAAACCACGTATACTACTACCGATTCAAAAGTGGATATGAGTACAGCCCTGTAGGAAGAACGAAGACACTTCCTAGAAAAGGTGCGAATGTGAAAAGTATGACTTTTGCATTTGCATCTTGTCAGCAATATGAACATGGTTTCTTTACAGCCTATCAGCATATGTCAGAAGAAGAGCTAGATTTTGTTGTTCACTTAGGTGACTACATATACGAGTACGGACCGAATGAATATGTATCACCGTCTGGCAATGTTCGAACACATAGCGGTCCTGAGATCATGACACTCGAAGACTATCGAAACAGACATGCGCAGTATCGTTCAGATGGTAATTTGAAGGCAGCTCATGCAGCATTCCCTTGGGTCGTAACATGGGATGATCATGAAGTAGAGAACAACTATGCAAACATGATTCCCGAAAAAGGACAGTCTGTTGAAGCGTTTGTCAAACGACGTGCAGCGGGTTATCAAGCGTATTACGAGCACATGCCACTTCGTCGATCTTCTTTACCACACGGAGCTGACATGCTGCTCTATCGAGACTTCACTTATGGAAACTTGGCAATGTTCAACGTTATGGATACACGACAATATCGTGATGATCAAGCAAATGGAGACGGAAGTAAGCCGCCTACTCCTGAATCTCAAGATCCGAATCGAACGTTAACAGGAATAGAACAGGAACGATGGTTGCTTCAAAACTTAGGGAACTCTAAAGCGCATTGGAATGTTCTAGCTCAGCAAGTATTCTTTGCACAAAGAAACTATGGGACAGCTGAGGCGCCTAGGCTGAGTATGGATGCATGGGACGGGTATACGGCATCCCGTGAACGTATCACAAATTTTATACAATCAAAGAATTTAAATAATATTATTGTACTGACAGGCGATGTACATGCAAGCTGGGCGTGCGATTTAAAAGCGGATTACAATGATTCATCATCTAATGTGATTGGAGCTGAATTTGTAGGTACATCCATCACCTCGGGTGGAAATGGTGCTGATAAACGTTCTGATACTGATAAAATACTAGGATTGAATCCTCATATTAAATTCTTCAATGATTACCGTGGGTATGTACGATGTACGGTTACACCAGAAGAATGGCGAACAGATTATAAAGTCGTTCCGTTTGTCACTTCACCAGGTGCAGCTATCTCAACGCGTGCTTCCTTTGTCTATCAAAAAGATCAGAACGGTCTGCAACAGGTCGGGGCAGCGAAGATTGCAGAAGGAGTTAAAGTTTCTCGTGAGGTAGAAGAAGATCGAAACAGAGCTCATGGTAAAGCACATGAGAAGCAGATGAAGAAAATCGGTGTAGAAGCTGGGCAATAAATTTAGTTAGATGAGGTTGTGACTTAGAAGCTTCTGCCACATATAAGGGTAAGTATGAAGAGCTACTTTGAGAATGGACAGATTAACTGTTCAATCGGACAGATAAATGCTCGAATTGGACAGATTACTCGTTCAATTGGACAGATTAACACTCGAATCGGACAGATTCGTCATGCAATTGGACAAATCGACGTTTTATGGTGTGTAAATTAAATCCCCTTACATGAAAGAAAGCTAACTTCACGAGTCAAAACAGCAATATCATGCTAGTTTTGGTTCTCGGAAGTTAGCTTTTCGTCTATTTTTTATCTTTCATCGCTGCTTTTAGAGCATCTGCTAGACTGTTTCCAAAGCCTTCATCTTCTTTGTTGTTACTATATTTCTTAAGAAGCTGGCGTTCTTCTCGCTTTGTAACTTTCTTTTTCTTATCCTCTGCTTTTTCCACTACATTACATGGTTTACACTGAAAATAAGTCCCAGCCTTTCCGTTATGCAGTTCCATCTTTTTGTGACATTGAGGACAGCGTCGGTTCGATAGTTTAGGGTCTTTACGTCGGCGATATGAACACTCACGATCAGAGCAGACAAGCACCTTGCCGTCCCGGCCTTTAACTTCTTTCAACAACTTGCCGCATTCAGGACATTTTGAACCTGTAAGGTTATGTGCGCGATATTCCTGCGAGCTCGTCTTGATTTCCATTACAAGCTGTTTTGTTTGTTTACGGATGTTCTCTAAAAACTCTTTTGGATTTCCTTTACCACGTGCTATGGCTTCAAGTTCTTGCTCCCATTTAGCCGTCAGTTCAGGTGACTTCAGCTCATCATTTACAAGATCGATCAACTGTTTTCCTTTTGGAGTAGGATGAAGCTTATTGTTTTTTCGATCAAGTACTTCAGATCCTAGAAGTCTTTCAATGATATCAGCTCGTGTTGCAGGTGTACCTAGACTGTATTTTTCCATACGAGATAAAAGGTCGGCCTCAGTAAAACGGGAAGGTGGCTCAGTGAGCTTTTTCTCCGCATTCACATCTTTAACAGAAAGGGTTTGCCCTTCTTTTAAATTGGCGAGTGCACGCGGACTTTCTTCTTCTTTACCTGACAGCACTTTAAATCCTGGATCAAGCACTAGCGTTTCACGGGCTATAAATGTTTCACCTGCAACGTTTAATGTAGCGGTCAACGTTTCAGATCGATAAGCTGGATAGAAAAGAGCCAAAAAGCGGCGTGCGATCAAGTCATATAATTTACGCTCATCGTTATCGAGATCACCTAAGTGCAATGGTTCATCTGTCGGTATAATCGCATGGTGATCCGTTACTTTTGAATCGTTAAATACTTTCTTAGCTACTACGTTTCCTTTGTGCTTAAGTAATGGCTGCACTTCTTCACGATATCCCGAAGACATCCCTTGAAGACGATCATACATCGTATTTTCCATATCTTTTGTTAAGTAGCGGGAATCTGTTCTTGGATACGTAACGAGCTTGTATTGTTCATAAAGTTTTTGTAGTACAGAAGAGGTCTTCTTAGCAGAGAAACCGAAACGACGATTGGCATCTCGTTGTAACTCAGTAAGATCATAAGGCATCGGATGCGCTTCTGTTTTTTCTTTCTTTTGAAGTGATGCTATTGTTGCCTGTTGTCCTTTTACTCTTGCAACGATATCTGTCGTTTTTTTTTCATCAAACAGTCGTTTCTCACCATTATGTTCCCATGATGCTTTTAACATGCCAATCGTCGCATCAATCGTCCAAAAGTCTTTTGGCTGGAAAGCGTTAATCTCCTGCTCGCGGTCCAGGATCATTGCAAGTGTCGGCGTCTGAACGCGACCAGCAGATAGCGGATCGTTGTACTTTGTTGTTAACGCTCTTGTTACGTTTAGTCCGATCAGCCAGTCTGCCTCAGATCGGCAAACGGCAGATTGGTAAAGGTTGTCGTATTGCTTAGCGGGTTTTAGCTGATTAAATCCATCACGAATCGCTTTATCCGTTTGAGATGAAATCCATAATCGTTTCACAGGTTTTTGCCATCTCACTTTTTCCATGATCCAGCGAGCCACAAGTTCGCCTTCACGCCCAGCATCTGTTGCGATTACAAGCTCACTAATGTCTTTTCGTTTAGAAAGTTGTTCAACTGCACGAAACTGGTGACTAACTTGTCGGATTACTTTTAGTCCCATATGGTTTGGAATAATCGGAAGGTCTTCCAAGCGCCATTGTTTATATTGCTTGTCATAGTCTTCTGGCATCTTTAACTCAACTAAATGACCAAGTGCCCAAGTAACGATGTGTTTCGGTCCCTCAATATAACTTTTATTCTGTTGCTTGCAGCCAAGAACACGAGCAAGATCACGTGCCACACTCGGCTTTTCAGCAAGGATTAATTGTTTCATAGTGTACCCCTTTCAAACTTCTACTTTAGTCATTATAACAGAGTGTAAAAATAAGAAAAAAATGAAGATTTATATCTCCTGCATGTTTTCTAAATACTGTATACTGAATAGTGAGTCTATTTTACTTTGTTAAGTATTTTTTAATCAATATAGTGACACAGTTTCGGTATAACTGAGAGGGGAAAGGGAACATGTGGAGAAACCGGAATTTTTTAATTTTGATGTTTGGACTTGCTGTATCTAGCACAGGTCTATGGGTAGGTATTATTGGGAATCTTGAATTTTTACAGATGAATGTTGAATCATCTTTTCTACAGGCACTAATTATCTTGGCTGGGTTCCTAGTAGGAATCTTTCTTGCACCGATGGCGGGTCGAATCATTGATCGCAGCAATAAGAAAAAGATACTGATCTACGCTGGATTTGCTCGATGTGCGGCTATTTTCTTTATGTATTTGGCAATCGCTTATAACAATGTTTGGTGGATGGTCGTTTATACGCTTGTTATCGGTATATCTGGAACGTTTTCTCAGCCTGCTATGCAAACCATGTTGCCCTTAATCGTAAAAAAAGAAGAACTTTTAGATGCCAATGGTGTCAACATGAACATCTTTACGGCATCAAGGATCGTAGGTACTGCACTTGGCGGAGTGATGCTAGTTGGCATGTCGCTATTTTCTTTGTACACGGTTACTCTTATTTCATATGTAATCCTGCTTATATCTACTTTCTTTTTAGATGTGGAGGAACAGCCTAAGAAAGCAGATTCCTCAGGTAGAAAGGATAATTTCTTCAGAACGCTTGGGGAATTGTATCCCATTATAAAGAACGAACGTAAAGTTGTGTATGGTATCTTTTTATTAATTCCTGCTTACCTATTTTTATCTGGATTCAACTTAATGGTGATTGAGATCAGTGAGTTGCAGGATAATGCCGGTATTAAAGGAATTCTTTATACGACTGAAGGAGTTTGTGTATTCATTGGAACATTTTTATCAAAGAAATTCTTTAGAGATAATCCGAAGTTAAGCTATATGTTCGCTATTACCTTTGTTATCGCTGCTGCACACACATCTTTGTTTTTAGCAGATCATCCAATCATGTCGGTTCTTTCTTTCGGATTGTTTGGTCTTGCTGCTGGAACGCTGTTTCCTGTTGTTACTACCATTTTCCAGACAGATGTCCCATCAGACTATCACGGCAGATTTTTCTCTATTAAAGGAATGGTTGATAATATTATATTCCAGGTTTTGATGCTGCTAACAGGCTTGTTCCTAGACACAATTGGATTTCATAAAATGGTCATAGGGTTTGGTATTACATCTTTCTTCATTGCAACAGTCATCTATTATCAATATAAGACTAAGAGTGGATCAAATAAGAATGATAGAATGGCAGCCATTAAATAAATACGGGTTCGAATGAGAGTGGCTAATCGTCACTCTTTTTTAATACTTTGGTTCTGGGTTTAGCGTTTCAATTATAGGACCATAACAGCAAGATTGAGGACGATTTGCTCAGTTAAAATGGTTAAAATAATAAAAAGATGATTGATGGAGGTGTGGTCTGTGGGTACGATACAAATGTCTTTTGATGAGATGTGGGATAAAATTATGGAATGTAACAGGTCATATGATGGCCTTTTTTATACAGCAGTAAAAACAACAAAGATTTATTGCCGTCCATCTTGTCGTTCGCGAAAACCTAAAAAGAAAAACGTAGTATTTTATGACTCAATTTCTCAATGTGAGGAAGCAGGCTATCGAGCGTGTAAAAGATGTCAGCCAGAGATCGAACATTGTCCACAAATAAATCTGATTAGAAAAGCTACAAGTTTCTTAGTAAACAATCATCAAAAAAGAATTCTTCTACAAGATGTAGCCGAACATTCTGGAGTGAGTCCATTTTATCTCGAACGATTATTTAAAGAAGAATTGAATGTTACGCCCCGAGAATATGTGGAGAACATTCGAATAGATAAAGCGGCTTATCTGTTAAGTAACACTTCAAAAACCAGCCTGGAGATATGCTACGAATCAGGATTTCAGAGTCCATCTAACTTTTACAAAACGTTTCGCACGTATAAGAATTGCTCACCAAGTGGCTACCGAAAGTCCAGAGAAGCTAAGGTTACGAATCATGAGATGGACTGAAGAATTAGATGGAACATTGGAGATAGAGTTGCCACCGGAATTCTCCTATAGCGAATGCCTTGTTTTTCTTGAGAGATCACCAGTAGAAGTTCTTCACCACATACATGATAAACATATTTATAAGTTAATAATTGTGAATGCTGAACTGATCTTAATCAAGATCAGCTACAAAGATCACGTTCTTATCATCGAGTTCCCAGATAGGGAGCCACCTAACATGGATACGGTCGTTGAATATATAAGGAATTGGTTTGACTTGAATCAGGATCTTTCATCATTTTATGAAGCTGTTTCAGAAGACAGCCTATTACAGCCGCTCATAGAACGCTATTATGGTTTACGTATGATTGGAATTCCTGATCTTTTTGAAGCATTGACTTGGGCAATCATGGGACAGCAGATCAACTTAACTTTTGCCTATACTTTGAAGAAGAGGTTGGTTGAGAACTTTGGGAAAAAGCTAGTCCTTCATGAGAATGAATACTGGGCATACCCATCTCCTGAAATCATCGCAGATCTCCAGGTTGATGATTTAAGAAATCTCCAATTTACAACGCGAAAAGCGGAATATGTGATTGGTATAGCAAAAGAAATAGTGGAAGGTCGTCTGTCAAAGGAAAAACTGAGTTCTTCTGAAGATCCAGCTAAACAACTTATCTCCCTCAGAGGGATCGGACCTTGGACGGCAGATTATGTGTTGATGAAATGCTTACTAAAGCCTGATGCTTTTCCAGTCGCTGACGTAGGGCTGCAGAATGCCGTGATGAAACAGTTGAAATGGCAGCAAAAGCCAACAAAGAATGAATTAAAGAAACAAGCGGAAAATTGGAGTGGATGGGAAGCATACGCCACTTTTTATTTATGGAGGTCGTTATATGAGTAAGCACAATAAAGTTGAGTTAGATTCTCCTATAGGCGTTATTGAGATTTTAGGAACCGAAGACGTCGTTCAGTCCATTCTTTTCTTTGAAAAAGAGAAGGCGCATGAGAACCAAGAGGAGATTCCTGCAGTTCTACTCGACTGCAGAAATCAACTTATAGAATACTTTCAAGGTGTAAGGCAAACTTTTACGTTTCCATTCCAATATAGCGGTACTCCTTTTCAACAAACAGTCTGGAATTCACTAATTGGTATTCCGTTCGCAGAAACCGCCTCTTATCGAGATATTGCCATCACGCTTCAAAAAGAAAAAGCTGTTCGGGCGGTAGGGAATGCCAATGGCAAGAACAAGTTAAGTATTGTGGTTCCTTGTCATCGAATAATAGGTTCAAGCGGGAGCCTCACAGGTTATGCGGGAGGCTTATGGAGAAAGGAATGGCTATTACATCATGAGAAAAAGGTTAAAGAATCAAGATTAGTATAGAAAGATAACTTTTATATTAAAAGAAATAAGAACGTAAATTACAAGAATAGTTAGATAATTCAATCATATTAAGGCTTCAGGATTATTTTTAACCCTTTATAAGAAAACGGATACATTTTAATTTACAATAGTAAGAAAAAGTATTAAAATGAGAAAGTTCCAAAAAATAGAAATATATAGGGGGCTTTCTCGATGAAAAAGTTTTTAGCGGTAACAGCGGCTGCTGTACTTGCGCTTAGCGTAGGTTGCAGCAAGGAAGAAGATAAACCAAAAGAAGAGGCTAAGCCAGCGGCTGCAGAAAAGAAAGAAGATGGAAATGCTGAAAAAATCACACTTCTTAACTTTGAAGGTGATCTTATGAACCAGCTTCGTGGATACCACGCTCCATTCAACGCATACGCTGCAGGTCTTGAAAAAGAAGGCGAAGAAGCACTTCCGCAAGCAGAGCTTGATAAATTAAAAGCAGATGCAAAAGCAAGCGGTGAAAAAGCAGTTGCAGAGATTCCATCCATTGAAGTACCATCAGATCTTTCAAAAGAAAACCAAGAAGCTGTAAAAGGTTCTCTTGAAGAGCTTAAAAAATCTTATGAAGCTCGTGTAGCTGGCTTAGAAGATGAAGCTAAAGCAACTGAAGCTGATGAGTTATTCACAGGCTTTGAAGAAAAGTTGAATTCAGTTCACGAAAAATTAAAGTTGATCCCAGGTCAATTTGCTAAAGAAGTTCAATAATAGTTGATAATGCTGTCTCTTAAAGAGACAGCTGTTTTTTATATTTGGTTGATACAAAAAAAAGAAGCCGTCGGCTTCTTTTTTTTAATTTCCTTATAGAAACAGACCTGCAATTGCAGCAGATAAGATACTTACTAATGTTGCACCGTATAGAAGTTTTAATCCAAAACGAGCAACGGTATTACCTTGTTCTTCGTGTAGCCCTTTAACAGCTCCCGTAATGATACCGATAGAAGAGAAATTGGCGAATGAAACAAGGAAGACAGAAACAATTCCCACCGTTCGATCAGACATGTCTTTCGCGTATTTTGCTAGATCGATCATAGCTACAAATTCATTCGAAACAAGTTTGGTTGCCATGATTGTACCTGCAGAAACAGCTTCTGCCCAAGGGATACCAACTAAAAATGCAACGGGAGCAAATACATATCCGAGCATCGTTTGGAACGTAATCCCGAAAATCATATCAAACACATCGTTGATTAATGCGATTAATGCTACAAATCCAAGAAGCATGGCACCGACAATTACAGCTACTTTAAAGCCGTCCATGATGTACTCACCAAGCATCTCGAAAAAGGTTTGCTTTTCTTCTTCAATTTCGATGATGTCATCATCTTCAGTTACTTCATAAGGATTGATGATGTTTGCGATGATGAATCCGCCAAATAAGTTGAGTACGAGTGCTGTTACAACGTATTTTGGATCGATCATAGCCATGTATGCTCCTAGGATAGAAGCGGATACAGTTGACATGGCAGAAGTACAAAGCGTATATAGGCGATGCTTTGGTAGATGACCTAATAATTTTTTTACAGAGATAAATACTTCTGATTGTCCAAAAACAGCAGAAGCCACAGCGTTGTAAGACTCCAGTCTTCCTAAGCCGTTTACCTTACTTAGCGCAAAACCGATCCATTTGATGATGAATGGAAGAATTCTAAAGTGCTGTGCGATTCCTATTAATACAGAAATAAAGACGATCGGCAATAAAACAGTTAAGAAAAAAGGCATCGCAGCTTCATTTGCAAGGCCGCCGAACACGAATTCAACCCCTGCACCTGCATAACTTAACAACTTTTCGAACAGTTTTGAGATACCTTTTATAATGACAAGGCCAACGCCTGTATTTAATAGAAAGTATGTAAGGACAAGCTGTAACCCAAGCATAACCAAGATCGGCTTGTATTTGATCTTTTTGCGATCATTGCTGACAAGAAAGGCTAACAAGAAAACTGCTGCCACTCCAGCCAGAAAGATGATGTACTTCATTTTTCTTTTCCTCCTAAATAACTCACTTGTTGAACCTTACTATTATTAGATAATATCCTGTTTTTCGCAACTATAAAAAATTCCTTCTTTGTTAGTATTAACCATTAAACGAAATAAATAATTGAGTTGCAAGGATTTTAGTTGTTTTAGAAGAAGTATTAATGGGATAAAAGGAAAAAGGAGCGGATCATTTGAAACATGCTTTATTGGTTATTGATGCACAGCAAGAACTGATCGAGGGGAATGAGAGTGAGCAGGGAGTTTATAACAAAGAGGGATTGCTTCAAAACATAAATAGTGTAATTGAAAAAGCGAAGAAAGCCGAAGCTTCGATTGTTTTTGTTAGAGACTTAGATGTCTCTGAGGGAAGGGGACCAGGCTTTGAGGTTCATTCTGTCATTAATATACCAGAGGATGCTGAAGTTTTTGATAAAAAAGCAACGAATGCCTTTTACAACACACCTTTATTAAGTTATCTAAAAGATGAAAATATCGGCCATCTTGTTCTAATGGGTTGCAAAACAGAACATTGCATCGATACTGCTGTAAGATTCGCAACTGTCTCTGGCTTCGATGTCACCCTTGTTGAAGATGGTCACTCTACTTCAGATTCAGAAGTGTTAAAAGCAGAGCAGATCGTAAGCCATCACAATAAAGTTCTGCATGGCCACTATAATGTCGATCATTTTTCAGTTGTACGCAAGACAGAGGAAGATCTGTTCAATCCTATTCACGATAATTACCGATAAAACAAATAGCAAAACGTTTGTTTTGAAGTGAGTGTATACGTATGATGAATGGTGAAAGAGCAAATTCTAAGGAGGTTTATTATGAATCAATTAACAATTCAAAACTTTGAACTAGCGAGAAGTTTCTTTCTGAAGCAATTGGATGGTATGGATGAGTCTGCAGCAGATATCCAACCCCATGGGTTCAATAATAATATCCGCTGGCACATTGGACACGTCCTCACGACTGCGGAATACTTTATGTTCGGGTTCCCGGAACATTCTGCTAATCTACCTACGCACTATGTTGAGCTATTTAATAGAGGTACAAGTCCTGCAGATTGGAAAGGTGAAGTTCCTACACTTAAAGAACTCAAACAGCAGTTAGAAGAACAGTTAGTGCGTGTAAAAGAGATGCCAGAAGAACGCTTGTTTGAAAAGCTAGAGAAACCAGTATTCAATTTTACTACTTTTGGTGAGCTTGTGAATTTCACTGTTTTTCACGAAACGTATCACCTCGGACAAATGCATGCGATAAAAAGAGTCATCGAAAATCAAACAGCTAAACAAGCATAGTTTTTTTGAACAAAAAAACAGTGAAAACCTTTTAGGGATTCACTGTTTTTATATATGTACTTTATATACAGAAATGTGCTATTATAGAAAAGACGCACCAACTCATTGATTTTAATTATAATTGTTCCTAATTTTATTATACGATAAAACAGGAACGTGTGTCAACGATTAACTAATAAATTTTTTTGTAGGGGGAAATCGGATGACAACATGGGATCAGGAACAACGAAATGAACAAAAGCGTGTAGATCAAGTCATTCATAAACTTTCTGATGCAACAGATAAACTTCAAGATCATCTCGGAGGAAAGAAGGCAGATGTTGTTCAAATCCGAAAGAATTTTTGGTCTGATGTGACAGTTAACCTAGAAGATGCCGACGATGCGATTGAAACGGCAGCTAGCATCAAACAGCAGTCAGAGTTATTATCTGAGATTGAAAGAAGTCACACTTCTGCAGAAGCTCGACTTAAAACTTATGAAAAATTAAAAAGCTCCCCTTACTTTGGTCGAATTGATTTTAAAGAAGACGGTGAAGAGGAAACAGAACAAGTTTATATTGGAATAGCATCTTATTACGATGAAACTTCAAGTACGTTTCTTGTTCATGATTGGCGTGCGCCGATATCGAGTCTGTATTATGATCACTCTCTTGGCGAAGCTGATTTTCGTGCACCGAGTGGTACCATTGAAGGAAAGTTAGAACTAAAAAGACAATTTATGATTAAGAATGCTCATTTAACAGGAATGTTTGATACGGGAGAAGCGATCGGGGACGAATTGTTACAGCACGTATTAGGAAACCAAGCGAATACACAAATGAAAAGCATTGTGGCGACAATTCAAAAAGAACAAAATGCTATCATACGAAATACAGCAAGTGATTTACTTGTTGTTCAAGGTGCAGCAGGATGTGGGAAGACATCAGCGGCTCTTCAGCGTGTAGCATTTCTGTTATACCGAGATCGAGAAACCATTCAGTCGCACCATGTTGTATTATTTTCTCCAAACAATATGTTCAACAGCTATGTAGCTAATGTCCTGCCTGAACTTGGTGAAGAAAACATGGAACAAACCACGTTTCATGCTTATGTGGACCATCACTTAGGAGGAGACTACTCGATAGAAACACCTTTTGAGCAGATGGAGGAGCTCTTATCTGAACGAGAAGATTCAAAGCGTGTAGAAGCGATACAGTTTAAAGCATCAGTTGAATTTTTAAAAGCGATCCATCGCTATGCTGAGGAGTTAAGTACATCGGGCATTCAATTTTCAAATGTGAAATTTAGAGACCGTATCGTGATTCGGGCTAAACAGATCAGTGAATACTTCTATTCTCTCGATCAGAAAGAAACCGTTCCTTATCGAATGAAAAAGACGGTGGCATGGATTTTAGAAGAGCTGAAGAAAATAGAACGAAGAGAACGCAAGAAACCATGGGTTGAAAAAGAGATACAGCTTCTTGATAAAAATGTATACACAAGGTTGTATGAGAAGCTAGAGGAACGCAATAAATATGGAGCTGACTCATTCAACGATCTTTCAAGTGAACAAAAAGTACTTTCGGCATATGTGACGCGAATCGCCTTTAAATCACTTAGAGAGAGCATCGAACAGTTTTCGTTTATTGATATAAAGAGTTTATATGCTAAGTTGTTTCAGAAGAATAAACGATTGATTGAGGACGTGAACGTTTGGAACGAAATCTGCAATCAAACGTTGTTTAACTTGAAACAAAACCATTTAGCGAATGAAGATGCCACTCCACTATTATATGTAAAAGAGCTATTAGTAGGTTTTCAGTCAAATGCAGCAGTACGTCATGTTTTTATTGATGAAGCACAAGATTTCTCGCCGTTTCAGTTTGCTTTCATTCAGCGTATTTTCCCAAGAGCAAATTTAACGATACTAGGTGACTTGAACCAATCGATTTACGCGCATGCGTCAGATGAAACGTTCAGTATGCTTAAAAACTTATTAAACAAGAAGAATCCTGAAACGATTACTTTGCAGAGAAGTTATCGCTCTACAAAAGAAATTGTAGAGTTTACGAAAAGTCTGTTGAAAGACGGAAGCGAGATTATTCCGTTTAATCGTTCAGGTGAAAAACCCGTTATTGCAGCAGTAGATCGTGAAGAAGATCATCTTGATCAGGTGAAGGATCTTGTAGGGAATTGGTTGAACAAAGGTCATGAAACGATAGCGGTGATCTGTCGTTCGGCTAAAGAGAGCAAGGCAGTTTATGAGAAGCTGAAAGATAGTCTAGATGTGCGGCTCATGATTGATGAGGATGCTTCTTTTCAAAAAGGAGTAATCGTCATCCCATCCTATTTAGCCAAAGGAATCGAGTTTGACGCAGTAACGATCTTTGATGCATCTGGTTATCAAATTGAACGAGAACGTAAATTGTTTTACACGGTTTGTACTCGAGCGATGCATGAATTAACCGTTTTTTACTCAGGGAAACCATGTCCATTTATAGAAGGAGCATCCCAGAATTTGTATGAAGTTGTTCAGTAAAAAGTAATCGATCCGTTGTTTCTTTAAGAAGCAGCGGATTTTTTTCTCTCATAAAACCTGTTACTTTTTGTTGTTATCTTAATATGTTGCTATTGATCCATTCCTTTCTTCTTTGCAAGTTGGTTGTAGCGGAAGGTTGCCGACTCCTACGGGACGAGCGGTCAGGTGAGACTCCTAATGGCGCGAAGTGGCAGGAGGCTCACCGTTCGCCCCGTGGAAATCGAGCAATCTGCAGCGGAAACCAACTACTTTCAAAAGCAACAATGAATACGAAAACACTCTTTATTTTTGATTTCTTTCTTTTAGGGTAACGATAACAAAAAGGAGGAAAAGGAAATGGCTTTTGATTATGATCTTGACTTTGATACTATCGATTTTCGAAAACATCCTGAAAAGTATCGTGTCGGCCGTGGTGAGCAAGGGGTATTATTAGTGGAACCTTATAAGAGTGAGATCTTGCCGCATTGGCGCTTTAAGACCCCAGAAGAAGCAGAAAAATCTTCTAAGAAAATCTATGAACAGTTTCTAGACTATAAGAAAAATAATGACTTTGTTGGAGCGGATATGGCAAGGAAGTTTTTACAGATGGGATACACACGCGCAAGACGGTACACGAACTATAAAGGCGGAAGGAAGTATAATGAAGAAGGTGAGGTGAACAAACGAAAAATAGATCCTGTAAAAGCAAAATCAGCGTCAATCTTTGAGGAAAAGTGGAAATTAGCACGGACGGATGAAGAATATTTAAAAATGAAAAAAGCACATCAAAAAGAATTTGGGTAAGCATCTCCTTCTAGCAAGGAGATGCATTTTTTCATTATAGTGCTGGTCGTTCTATTATACGTTCACTACCTCAGTTTCAGAAACAAACTCACCAAAAACTAATTTTTCAAGTGGTGCTACAAGAGTTACAAATTCGTCTAAACGTTCTTTCATCTCTGGATCTTGATCGAAGTCCTCCATAGTCATGCGTGCATGTTCTTCAGATTGGAAGCGCAGAAGGCCGATCCAAAGTTCTTCTCCTTCATCAACTTGTAGTTTTTCAGAAATAGAGGAGAACCCATAATTTTTTGGAGAAGTGGATAATTTAAATATCTGTTCTGTTACACCTCCGTATTCTTGAAACTTTTTATTCGATCTTGACGATATTTCAAGGAACTTCTCTTTCACTTCAGGTTTCAATTTATAAAAATATACGAGTAGGTATGCCATCATTTAACCTCCGATTTTTTTAGCCATTTTGATAAAACTCCATCGATTACAACGCTGGGTCTGTCCCAGTGCAATAAGTGTGTCGTATTTGGCACTATATGTAGTTCGCCGTTCGCGTTCTTTCTAAACGTTTCAGCGGTCTGCAATCTCATTTCAGACAATCGCTCAGGTACGGTGGCGACAAGTAGAGTGATGCCTGGCGGAAGAAGGTGATAGATATCTTCTGTTTCGTTCAGATGCATGCCACGAATGATATGACGGGCAGTTTCACCTTTAGCGTGCCAGCAAACCTTACCTTCTCTTTCGACACCTAGATCCTTTACAGCAATATCTTTTAACGGTGACCACATCAAGTAGTTCTTTTTTTCTGCTTGGAAAAAGTCATCCCAAGAATCGAACACATACTCATCAAAATCATTTTCATAATGATCCATTTCTTCTTCTAAAGACGAAGACCATATACGCTTTGTTTGATAGCCTCCGTCGATTAAAATCGTATCCAAAACGTGTTCAGGATAACGAACCAAATAGTGAAGAGCTAGAAAACTTCCCCATGAGTGGGATAAGAGATAGAAATCGCTTACATTTAATTGTTTTAACAAACCATGCAGCCAATCAACAAGTCTAGGCATCTCATAATCCACAGCTGTGTCAAAGGGCTCAGACTTCCCGTGTCCAGGAGCATCGAATGCAATGATATAAAAATTCTTCTGTAACTCCTCGGCAACTTCTAGAAAGCTAAGACTCGTACTTCCTAATCCATGTAAGCAAACAATGGTAGGGTTTTGGGCTTCTCCCCATTCAGTAAGGTGAATCGTTTTTTCTTTATAGGTGATTAATGATCTTCTCATCTCTTTGCCAACTCCATATTAATCAATAAAGTTTCCGTTCATTCACTTTGTGAAGTTTTGTATCTTTCAATAGTATCATATTATTATAAAATCGTTTGAATAGTTTGAAAAGAACTAAAGGATATAGAACCATTAAATGGTAATATGATAGTGTTAAGTTAAATAAAGGAGGATGGTTAAAATGAATAGCAGCCAATATGTAAAGCGATCTTCGTTGCTGCTGCTAGCTATAATTCCTGTATTATTGGTGGGTTATTATTTTGCAGTAAATCATGAGAATCTGTTCTTTCTATATGAGTGGACGTTAATAGTGCTTGTACTTGGAGCAGGTTTAATTTCTTTAACCGGTGCCGTTAAAACAAAAGAAAAAGAAAAGTGGGTCTTACTTTCAATCGTAGCGTTTTGTGTTCAGTTTGCAGTTTTAGGTTTGTTTTTAGGGCCGTTGCATTATTATTCTATGTTTTTTGTGTATTATCCAGCAGCTATACTAGGGATGATTGTATTTGGAATCACGCTCTCTAAAGTGGATAGCTATCGATTCATTTCTGTTATCTTTATGATAATTTCCGTGCTGCTTATTGTATACATGATTCTCTTACAATCATTATGGGGGCAAGATCTAACGTAAAGAAAGCGGGGGATTAGATGTTACCGTGTCTTAAGAGAATAACGGTGATCACGTGGAGTCTGCTATTCTTATTAGCGGGGTGTACTTCATTCCGCTCCTCTAATGAAGTAAAAGTGACTTCTGAAATGAATGAGTTGATCTCGGATTATATCATCCAACATTATGATGGCGTATATCCCGAAACGGATAAACAGTTTGAAGTTCATAAGATCTATGGAGCGAAAGAAACTGGAGGAGTAACATCGGTCTATCTATATTCTTTGTTTTTGGGCTTTAACGAAAAAACGAAGACTGAGGGGCAGTCCGGCCATTCCGTTCCTGCCATAATCAAACTCAGGAGTGAAGGCGGCAAGTATGTGATCGCACATTATGAGGAACCGCGGGATGGAGCTGATTTTAAACGATCATTATATAAAATCTTTCCGAGAAAATACGCAGGAAAAGCATTAGAAGACACGAAAAATTCAGCAGATCTTCAAGAGGAAATGAAGCAAAAAGCAGAAATGTGGCTAAGAAAATAGCACTATTTATGTTCACAAAACGTCCTAAAGAAAAGTGATTCAAATCACACATTCTCTTTTATCATTCTTTTACGATAGAGTTGTAAGAAGAATACAAGGGGGAATTGACATGCTACAGCAAAGAACCATTGAAATTATTAAGTCAACCGTACCTGTTTTGCAAGTACACGGAGAAGCGATTACTTCCCGTTTTTATGAAATGCTGTTTCAGAAGCATCCTGAGCTTTTGAATATCTTTAACCACGCAAACCAGAAAAAAGGACGTCAACAAGCCGCATTAGCAAACGCAATATACGCAGCAGCAGCCAATATTGATAAGCTTGAAACCATTATTCCAGTCGTAAAAGGAATTGCCCATAAACATCGGAGTCTAGGCGTGAAGCCGGAGCATTATCCTGTGGTCGGTGAAAACCTGCTACTTGCAATTAAAGATGTTCTTGGAGATGCTGCAACAGATGAGATTATCAACGCTTGGGCAGAAGCGTATGGTGTGATCGCGGATGTCTTTATCGGTATTGAACGTAACATGTATAGTGATGCGGGTTGGGAAGGTTTCAGACCTTTTGCCATAACTCGTAAAGTAGAAGAAAGCTCTGTTATCACGTCCTTCTATTTAGAACCGGAAGATGGCATGCCACTTGCAAAATTTAAGCCCGGCCAATATGTGAGTATCAAGATGGATATACCAGGTCAGGAACACACACATATCAGACAATACAGCTTGTCTAACGCTCCAGGACAAAGCAGTTATCGGATCTCTGTTAAAAAAGAAATCGGTAGAGATACTGTCGATGGAATGGTTTCCGTTTATTTGCACGAGAGTGTTAAAGAAGGAGACATCCTTCATTTGAGCGCTCCAGCAGGTGATTTTTATTTAAATACAGATTGTGAAAAGCACGTTGTCCTTATAAGTGGTGGTGTGGGACTTACTCCTATGGTAAGTATGTTGAAAACTATAGCAAGTGAGCAACCGGAACGAGGAGTTACATTTATTCATGCTGCGATCAATGGCCAAACACACGCATTAAAGAAAGAAGTACTAGATATTGCAGAAGCTTCAGATCATATCACTACACACTTTGTGTATGAAAGTCCGTTAGATGAAGATCTAGACTACACAAAGAGGGGTTATATCGATCAAGGTTGGTTGAAGGAGATTTTACCTTTAAAAGATGATGCAGAATACTATTTCTGTGGCCCGATTCCATTTATGAGAGTGATAAATACAGCTCTGCAAGAGTTGAATATACCAAAAGAAAACATTCATTTTGAATTCTTTGGACCTGCCTCTGATCTACAGAAGGAAAGTATCAAGTCATAAAGAAGCAAAACACCTTCCTGAACGCGGAATACCGTAATGATAGTGAAAACGTTGTATCATCGATTTGCGTTTCACTAAGAGGAGAACCAATAAGGCCATTAGACTTATTAAAATAATCCATGCCCCTAAATAGATACCACCGATCGTAAATGCTCTAGAAATTTTTACAGAAAAGAAAATCCATCCTACAATGCCTACTGTACCTATGCATAAGTTAAGCATTAGGCTGACAAAGAAGTGGGGAAGCACCATGCCCGTATGTGATACTGTGAATTTAGCGTATTTATAGCTGATCGGTAAACCTAGTAGAAGAAACAAGGTATAAAAAATGACGTTAAGGTCTGCTTCACTCAAAGGGTTCACTCCTTTTTATTGTGTAATACTCCTTTATTCAAAAAGAACGAAAAACATGACAAATGATAAAAGACTCGATAAGGTAAATCCTTGCCTCATCGAGTCCTTCTTATACATTAATTGTCCGTTCCTGTTTTCATAATCCTATCAAACTGCTCTTGAGACAATTTCTTAACTTGTACAGGAGTTTTTGTCTTTCTTACTCTTCTTGTTCTTTTCGTGTAAGCACCTTTTGCGAGGTATTGACGTTTCATGGCTTCAACCATAAAGTTCAACGCGAGAATGGTAATTGCAAATCCTGCGAGAGGAGCAAATACGATCCAGCGATCACCACGAATTTGATAGTAGTTAGCACCGATCATGCTCGACCATTCATTGATCATAGCAACAGGCACCGTATTATTTTCTAGTGGATCGAGAGTGATAAAGTCAGTTCCACCGATAAAAACTTGTAAAATGCCAAGATGTGCTGCCAGTAGTAGGGTTGCGATTAGCTGTTGGCTGTATAGAATGCTTAATCGCGGTTTTAGATAAGGTAATACGTGTTTCCGAAGCTTGTGAATTCTGCCTCCACCAAGAACTTTAACGGAAGATATAAATTCATTCTCTAAAAACTTTGACGTTTCGTTGGCTACCGTTACCATCACGGTAGGGACTGCAATTAATATGAGAATCAGCAAAGAAAATATGGTTTGTTGATTCTTCGGAACAGACCAAGTGAAAATTTGGAGAACAGGATAGATAAGTAAATAGGCAACAATGGTTGCAGGAGCATAATAAAAGGATTCAAAGAGTTTGCTTGAAGCCCGAAGTATAGGTTTTGGCAGCTGACTCAAGATTAATCCTAGTATCGTTCCGAAAAATAGGCGAGCGAATGCGACTAAGAAGGCAAATCCTAGTGTATACTTTGCGCCGTCGATCACCTTGTGCAACATGCTGACACCAAATCGATCTGTTCCAAATGGCATTTCTTTAAAAGGAGCGATTGGTGCTGAATCAACAGGTTGTTTTTGTTCGTCAAATCGAATTTGCATCACGGGTTGTTTTTCATTCGGTACAAAATGTGAATAGATAATGCTTCCGAAAAACAAGGTGACAATAATTAGAAAGCCACTTAAAAATAATGGACTTCTCCATACAGACATCTTACGCCACCTCCTCATCATTACGCCCTAGCTTATACTCCAGAACGTAAGAGGAAAGTGTAAATAATAGATAAAACGGAACGAACATGAGCAAAACACTAACTGTAATGACATCCGGTGTCGTAGGACCGTTATCTAGCATAAAATCAGTGATGCCGGGAATCGCCATAATGGTTTCTACCATAAAGAGTGTAGAGATTAGTAACCAATACACGTTCTTTGAATAATAGAACAGACTTAAAAGTGAATTTCTTAGCATGTGAATATAAAGGATCAGCGCATATCGTATTCCTTTTGCGCGAGCAAATTCTACATACGTTTTTGAATCTTCATCATCGAGTAGAAACAGCAACGTTCTTATTAAGAAAAGAGTTGGCAAGATGCTCAAGCAAAAAATCGGTAAGAAATAGCTAGGATTTTGATCGCTATGTACGATTGGGAACAAGAGATTTCCCGTATTTCTAACATACAGAATCATGCTATATTGAATGATAACAACGATAAAGATATCGGGTAAGGACTCGAGTGAAAAAAACAAGAAACGAATTCCTTTTTGAATGCGGTCAGGTAAAATCTTGATGATTAAAGCTAGTATGATCGATGAAGCTATGGCTAGAAAGAATGCACCTAATACTAGTTTTATAGAATACAGATAAGGTTTTAAAATGGTTGGGAATAATAACTTCTCTTGTTGATATTCATAAAAAGTCACGTTTGAAAACGTTATGAGGTTTATGAACAAATCCCATATCTTATCAAGATAAGGCTCGAAAAATAATCCTAAATCCTGGTTTAAAAAGAGTGCATTCTCGAGTGCACCAGAATCTAGTAAACGAGCAACAGCTTCAATACCTTGAACATTGCTGAAGAATAGATATGGAAGTGCACCAATGAAAAAAACACCTACGATCGGCATCAAAAAATAAACAATGCGCCGAAGGACAAGCAAATACATAAAATTTTCCCCCTAAATCTCTTTATCTCTTTTTATCTAATAAAGTTAACTATAATCATTCGACATAATCCATTATTTTCCTCTAAAGAGAATAAAAAAAGCTCCCACTTGGGGAACGTTATTTGAGTATGCTTAAGTATGTTTTCCATGGACCGACGTCACAAGCATAACGCTTAGCCAGAATTCTAGTAATTTGATTAATGTGTGTAAGATCATGAACGGCCCAGGTTGAGAGTAATTGGTGTAGGGTTATAGAGCCAAACTCAGGGTGTACTCCAGTTTTATTTTATTGAATGGTATCGTACAAATCGATTTCTAATTGATTACTTACATCAAAGGTATGAAATATCTCGATGTGCCAGTTTTTAAGGAGTCTGTTATATCCATTCTTTTGTATCCAGTTGTGCAACATTTCGTAGCTGTTTTTAATTTCATCGTTTCTTCCCATATGTTTGGTCACTGCATATTTTTGAGGTGGTATGGTTAACTTCACCATGCCAGCCGGAACATCTTCATATTTTTCTACTTCAACACAAACCCAGTATCCATCTTCTTGTTTAGTTTGTGCATCAACGACGAACGCACCTATTTGTTTTGATGGATCCACGACATGCTGAATGGACGGTAATTGTGATTGCAGCGTAGTTGAAGCTTTAGGAATTTCGTAAATGTATTGATCTCCCTCACATAGCACCCTTAATCCAACTAACTTTATTTCTTTCCGTTCTTTTACAACGGGTGTTTCATAAACTGCCTTGTTGTTCATAGCAAAAACCCCTTTTTAAGACTATTTACTACTTTCTTCTAGTAAAAAAACCATTATCCTTTATTTCCCTAATAATCGGATTGATTTCCTGTTATTATCAGTTTTCTCCTACCTTTATACCGTTTATTATGAAAGCGCATACAACCTTTGGCGCAAAAGACTGTAATCTTCTTATTTATTTCATTCAAACGTGATAAACTATTGGTGAAACGTTTCGACTGATGATTTCTAAGTATGGAGAGGAGCAATGCATCCATGAAAACAAGTAAAATGATTAGCTTTGTATTAATGTTCAGTTTGTTTGCGAATGTTTTTGTAACATCATCTGCATCCGCAATTGACAGAGGAAAAGACCATGCATTTCAAATGGAGTTAAAATCAATTGCTAAGAAGACATACAAGTTTTATCAAGATCATACTGATCCAAAAACAGGTTTGACCTATGATGAGACTCGATATACAGCAGAGGGTAAGAAAGACGCAACACATACATCTCCTACAAACATTGGGATGTATATGATGAGTACGATCTCCGCTCAAGAGTTAGGTATCATCTCTAAAAAGGAAGCGGTAAAACGTATACAAGTCACGTTGAATACACTTGAAGATTTAGAAAAATGGAATGGCTTATACTACAACTGGTATAACACAAAAGATGGTTCGGTTAAAAAGGATTGGGGACAGTTCATCTCACAAGTGGATAACGGCTGGCTGTCTGCAGGGCTGATAGTAGTTGGACAAGCTTATGATGAGCTGAATCCACAAACGAGTAAGCTCGTTGAAGCCATGAATTATACGACACTATATGATCCAGAAGTGGGACAATTCCGTGGTGGATATGATGTAGCACAAGGAAAATTAACCGATCATCACTATGGGTTATTCAACACAGAACCACGTGTAGCAAGTTATATCTCGATTGGTAAAGGTGATGTGCCAAGCGATCACTGGTGGAAGATGTATCGTACGATGCCAAAAGAATGGGATTGGCAAGCACAAATTCCAGAAGGTGAAACTCATGAATATGATGGCGTTTCTGTATTTGAAGGCCATTATGAATACAAAGGTGTAAAATTCGTTCCGAGCTGGGGCGGAAGCATGTTTGAAAGTCTTATGCCTGGAATCGTATTAAATGAGGTTGAACTTGGCAAGAATGCGCTTGGGCTGAACAACAAGCGTCATGTTGAGTTACAGCAAGCTTTTGCAGAAGAAAAAGGATATAAAGCATGGGGCTTCTCTCCATCTGCAACACCAGATGGTTACAGTGAGTTTGCAGCAACACCACTAGGAACTTCTGGATACAAAGATGGAGCGACCGTAACGGCTCATGCATCTTTCTTAGCATTAGATTATGATCCAAAAGCTGTTCGAAAAAACATCAAAGCATTAAAAGAGCTCAATACGTATAGCAAGTACGGATTCTATGATTCTGTAAACGTGGAAACAGGCGAAATTGCTAAAGCATATCTCGCGCTCGACCAAGGAATGATCATGGTATCGATCGCTAACTATCTAAAAGATGGTGTGATTCGCGATTACTTCCACCAAGATCCGATTGGTAAGAAACCTGAGGATCTGTTGAGAAAAGAAAAGTTCTCTATTCAATAATTGTACGCAGCACCCAATTCCAAATGGATGAGGGTGTTTTTTGTTGGAGTTAGCTATTGTTTTGTGGGCTTTCAGGTGGAAGTGTAGAGGTTGACGGTAATCAGCAGTGATTCATAGGTGCTCTGTATGAGTTTATCAGTAAAACCGAGATGCTTATCGGTGAAAAGATACAATTTAGTGGTGAACGTGTAAGAAAAATAAAAACACGTACCGTAAACGAGGATAAAAGGGTCCAGGATTTTTATGTAGAATCTATTTTTACTGACAGCTGTACCTATCATTTATTCAGCTGGAAATTTAAAAATGGAAGTGAAGAAGAGATGTGTACAAGTTTTGTTTTGCATGTAGATCAAACGTATATTGGAATGAACTTTGATCTGTCTGAGCGGCCGATTAAAATGGCTCTATCAGGTGATAATCAGCTCCTTATTTTGCAAAAAGAAGGCGGCCGTTTCCTACCAGCCATTGGCTTTAATAAAAAAGGAATCTTTATGAATCTTCATATGGTGAACCCGAATGAAGAAGGCAAATATAAAAGGAACAAAAACAGTATACATATGATGAGGTTATTTGATGAAGTGTTGTCTGAAAAAGTAAAAACATCAGTGCTGCCTACCTATCTTCAAGAAAAAGAAATCGTGAATGTTCCTGATTATAGTGTTCAAAGTTTAATAGTTGGTCCTAACAAGAAGTCGTTCCTTGTGGAACCTGGAAGAAAATATATAGACACAGATCAGCTAGAGGATAACTTTATGGTTCTTACAAATTTTTCAGTTCGAGATGCCATGGAACATGAAGATATGACATTGTAAGGACCAGGAAGTGATCGTTATCAGCTAGTATATGGTGGATTGGTAAACAGAAGAGGTGACTTTTCCGTTGAACAAGGACTATCCATCCTGAAGCAAACCGCTCAAAGAGAAGGGGACTTTCCTACACAGTTATCTACCATATTTAGTCCAGAAGAAGAGAACATCTATTTTTCTCTTAAAGGAGATTTCAATAGAATCTATAGGTTTTCTTTCTCAGATCTGTTGATAACAACAGAGAGGGGCTTTGAGCGTAATCTAAGTTTTTTGGTAAAGAAAAAAGGAGTTTTATTGTCAGAGCTTGAGAGTTGGGGATGAAGTAAACATTGGATTGCGGTATTTTGAAGTATGAAAGCAATCAATTTTACTTTATAGTCCGTAGTATTTGATTTATAGTCCTTCAAGAAAATTTATAGTCCTTTAAATCGATTTATGGGCCTTCAAAATTGTTTATAGGCCGTTCGACAAAATTCTACATTTCTACATGACTGGTAGTGGAGGTACGTATGAAGAAAACATCGGAGAAAAGACTAAACGCTTTTTTACTATTAACTGGGATCCTGTTTCTGTACTCTATCTTTTCAAAAATGTATCATTTCAACAGCATCCTAAATGATATTGTTTATGCTTCAGGGTTCATATTTGCAATCCTCATCCATCTTCATTATAGAAAGCAAAGCAAGCTCCAAAAAGTAGACAAATAAAAACAAAAAGAACCCCCGATTACATATTCGAATCGAGGGTTCTTCAACGCCAAACTTCTATTTCATACCGGAGATGGTATAGCCTTCAATAATGTGCTTTTGGAAGATGATGAAAATGATGACGATTGGAACAACCATGAACGTTGATCCTGCCATCTGCAACGCGAAGTTTCCTCCGTATTGTCCTTTCAAAAGGCTTAATCCGACAGAGAGTGTATACAGACTTTCGTCATTCGCGATGATTAACGGCCATAAGAAGCTGTTCCAGCCCGCGATAAACGTTAGAATACCTTGAACGGCCATAATCGGTTTAGATATAGGCAGGACGAGTTGCATGAACACGCGGAACTCACTTGCTCCATCTAGACGAGCAGCTTCAAGCAATTCGTCTGGGATAGTAGACATGAACTGGCGGAACAAGAAGATGCTGAATGCACCAACCAATCCTGGCAGAACAACACCAGCCATCGTGTTCGTCAAGCCCATCTGGTTTAAGATTAAATAAACAGGGATCATCGTTACTTGTCCAGGAATCATCATTGTTGCTAGTACAAGGTAGAAAAGCTTTTCTCTTCCTTTAAACTTGTACTTCGCAAATGCGTATCCAGCCATCGCATTAAAGAAAAGTCCGACGAAAGAACAGAGGACGACGACGATCGTATTTCGTAAATAAACACCAAAGTTCATGTTCTCAAACAGGTAGATGAAGTTCTCTGTTGTAAAGGTTTCAGGCCACAGAGTCGGTGTGAGCTGAAGGACTTCACTTTCAGGTTTGAATGCAGAAAGGATCATCCAAATAAAAGGGATGGCTACTAAAAGACCGCCAAGCGTTAAGACGATTCCTGCGATCCATTGCTGCATTTTGTATGCTTTTTTCGCATCAGATACTTTTGATTTCATGTTCTCACCTCACGTCCTAAATGTCGGTATCTTTCTTTTGCAATCGGAACTGAATCATCGTGATGATAATGATCGTTACAAACAGTACAAAAGATCCTGCAGCGGCATAACCAAAGTTGCTTAGCTGGAACCCGTTGCGATAGATGAAGAGGGCAACAGATGTAGTGCTATCCAACGGTCCGCCGTTCGTCATCACGAATGGTTCCTCGAAGAACTGAATCCAACCGATCATCGTTGTGATCGATACGAAGAAGATAGCGTAACGAAGAAGAGGAATCGTAATCTTTGTGAGCTGTTTCCAGTTGTTTGCACCGTCTAGTTGAGCTGCCTCATAATACGTTTTCGGAATTCCTTGTAAAGCTGCTAAGAAAATAATCATGTTCACACCAATCGCGCGCCAAACAGCTAATGCGATCAATGATCCTTTGGCAATCGTTGGGTCTTGTAACCAGGGTATAGCAGGAATGCCGACTAAACCGAGTAGATAGTTGAACAGACCGAACTGTGGGTTGTATAGATACGTCCACACAACAGCTACTGCTACAACGTTTGTGATCGAAGGCATATAAAAAACAAGACGAAAAGCCTTGAAGATACGCGCTGTACCAAAGTTGATCAAAAGAGCGATACCAAGTGAACATGCGATAACGAGAGGAACACCGAATACGACATAAAAGACAGTGTTGCCGATCGATTTTAGAAAAATAGGATCTTTAAAGATATTGATATAGTTTTCGATTCCAATAAAGCTAATATTTGAATAGTCTGCAAGTCCAGCTAGGTCAATATCTGTAAAACTAATCACCAATGCAAGAACAATGGGAAAAAGAGAGAATAAAGCCAATAGTGCAAGCGCTGGTCCAATGAAGAGGTAAGGAGTCGTTTTTGAATAGCTTTTCATGTTTTCACATCCTTCATCGTTACCCGTGTTGATGATAAAAAGGGAACGAGCAGGATAACCTGCTCGTTATACCCCGGATCAACAGGATTTTATTTCTTTAAGATCTCTTCAGCTTTTTTGTCGAAGTTATCTAATTCTTTCTGAACATCTGCTCCGCCTCTGTAGATCTTCTCAAAACTCTTTAAATAAGATTGAGCGATTTCTTCCCATTGCTTAATAACAGGCATCGGTTGTGAAGCTTCCATCTGTTCACCGAATGCTTTGTAAAATTCATTTCCAGTAAGAGATTCGTCTTCCCATGCTTTTTGGGTTGCCGGAAGGGAATTCGTCATCTCCATCCATTTTAATTGTGTTTCAGGCTTACTCATATATGCTGCGAATTTTAACGCTTCTTTTTCGTGCTTCGTATGTTCAAATACAGAAAGGTTAGATCCACCTAGTGCTGAAATGTTATTTTCTTTTGCCGGAAGAACAGCCGTACCCCATTTACCTTTAAGCTCAGGAGCTTGGTCGTTGATCAGTTTGATCATCCAAGGACCACTGATGAACATTGGCAGAATTCCGTCTCCACGGAAACCTTGAACGATGTCCATTCCTAGTTCTTCTTTTGGAGCTGCTCCACTTTCATAGAAGCTGTTCAAGTATTCAACCGCTTCAACGAACTTAGGATCATTGAATTTAGGCTCATTGTTAGGTCCTAATAGTTCAGCGCCGTTTTGGCGTGCGAACATGAATGACAAGCTTTGTTCTTTAGCATCGATCGAAATTCCATATTTCCCTTTTCCGCGGTCAGCTAGCTTATCAGCGGCTTCCTTCAACTCGTCCCACGTTTTAGGAGCTTCTTTAAATCCAGCTTTCTCGAGCAGGTCTGTACGATAGTAGAGCAAGCGAGTATCTACGTACCAAGGTACACCGACCATTTTGTCTTCAAACTTTGTCGTTTCAACAGAACCTTCAAAGAAATGTTTTGGATCTAGTTCCGGGTAATCTTTAACATGAGGTGTTAAATCTTTTAATGCTCCAGCGGATGCAAACTCAGGAATCCAAGTTGTACCCATCTGAACAACATCAGGTCCTTTTTTAGAAGCAACGGCTGTTAAAAGCTTATCGTGTGCTTGATCCCAAGGAAGGGCTTGTACTTTAACGTCAATCTTTGGATTTTCTTTTTCAAATTCTTCAGCGATCTTAGGAAGTGACTTTGCTTCTTCACCCATTCCCCAAACCGTAATTGTTGTTTTTCCGTCTTCTGAACCTGAAGAGCAGCCAGCTAAGACGCCGGATAGTACAAGTGCACCAACCATTGACGTAACCATTGATTTTTTAAACCAACGTTTTTTCATGTGAGTTCCCCCTATAATTTGCCTGTGAAAGCAATCAATTTTTATTATTCCCGAATTTTCTTTGAGATTATTGTTGAAACGTTTCGATAAGCACATTATAATTCAAGTTGTAATCGTTTACAACATGGAATTTTCAAAAAGAGTTTTCCTTCCATAAATTGTTGGAAACATAAGGTTTCATATACTGTTTTCCGTGTTACAAAAGGAAATGAAGAAGATAACAGTATGAAACTCAAAAACCTAGGAACTCTCTTGAATTTAATTGAAACGTTTCGATAAAATGCTTTCATTAATGTTAAAAGAGATGAAAACTTCATGTTTATATCAACAGAATTTACCTTATTACAAAATAGACATCATAAAAGAATTGAGGGATAGACAATGACAACATTAACGAAAGGGAACATCACTATTAAAGCTGGTGACTTTGCATTTGCGTTCTTAAGTACTGGTGATATCTACAAAGCTTCCCACCATGATACGATGATCAATCAATGGATGAGTAATCCAATCGATGGTTCTTTGAACAATCTTTATTTACGTGTGTTCAACAGTGAGGGTATCCATGTAACTCCGCTTCTGGGTAGTAAATCTAACAGCACCGTTTCGTATAATGAGAATCAAGTTTATTGGAGTGGTACGTTTCAAGACATCTCTTATATAGTCACTTTTTCATTAAAAGAAAGTGGTATATGGTTTTGGGATGTTGAACTCGAAGGAAAGGCTGAGAAGGCTGATATTATTTATGGGCAAGACGTGGGACTTGCTCATATCGGAGCTGTTCGAACAAATGAAGCATTCATCGCTCAGTATGTAGACCATGGTGTGTTTGAAGATGAGAAGCTAGGTTATGTGATCTGTTCACGTCAAAATCAGCCGAATGGAAAAGCCTTTCCTTACCTACAACAAGGATCGTTAACGAAATCTGTTGGTTATATTACTGATGGTTTTCAGTTCTTCGGTACTTCATATAAAGAAACAGATGTACCACAAGCACTTTATAACGAGAACTTAGCGAGTGAAGTGTATCAATATGAATTCGCTTATATTGCACTTCAATCAGAGCGATTTGAACTAGATGGTAAACATCACATCAATTTTTATGGATGTTTTAAAGAGGATCATCAAGATGCTGTTACGTCTATTGAATATAAGGATGAGGTTGAATTAGCTTGGAATGAAGTTCAAGCTCAGCCACTTGAAGATATGATTGCGCTTGAAAAAGTTAATCGTAATGACCATTTTGACGGAACATTAAAAACAGTTGATCTTCAAATGGAAGAAGTGGAAGCTCTTTTCCCGGAGCGTATTTTAGAAGAGTATGAAGGAGATACGCTGCTATCCTTTTTTACACCGACCTATGAACATATCGTTTTAAAAGAAAAAGAAAGAATCGTAGAGCGACCTCATGGACATATTCTCGTTACAGGAGATAATGTGTCATTAAAAGAGGACACAATCACGACTACTTCTTATATGTATGGCATTTTCAATTCTCAATTAGTAGTAGGAAACACTTCGTTTCATAAGATGATGACAAATGCACGCAATGCGTTGAATGTTATGAAAACATCTGGTCAACGAATCTATGTTGAGTTAGATGGGAAGCTGAAACTATTAACGATGCCATCGTTGTTCGAGATGGGCTTTAACTATACGCGTTGGTTCTATAAAACGGAAGGTGAGACGTTTATTATCACAAATTACACAACAGTCGATACCCCTGAAGTTGAGCTGCATGTTAAGGCTCTTAGCGGTAGATCATATCGATTCGTTGTAACGAACCAAGTATCCATGAATAATCAAGAATACGAAGTGCCATTTAAAATGGAAAAAGAAGATGGGATCCTTTCATTCTTTGCAGATGATGCTTCTGACAGTGCAAAAACGTATGAAAATTTAAGCTATCGAATGAAGATTACGGGTACCGAGTGGAACGTAATAGACGAGACAATCTTTGGGGATAACATGGATCGTGGATCTGCTTCTCTCGTGGTTTGCGATCTTGAACCAACAAATGAGTGGGGCATCTCTCATCAAGGTCTAATCGACGGGAACAAGATTCCGTTCACAAATAAGACGATTGAAACGGAAATCGAGCGCTATCGTACATTCATTCAAAACACGAACCGCGGATTCCGTTTGACTAAGGATGGAGTTGAGACACACGAGCTTCAGAAGATGAATGCCTTAGCTCATTGGTATACCCATAACATGCTTATTCATTATTCGGTACCACATGGTCTTGAGCAATATGGTGGTGCAGCTTGGGGAACGCGTGACGTTTGCCAAGGACCTGCTGAATACTTCTTAGCAACTCAGCATTATGGTGCAGTAAAAGACATCTTGCTTACGGTATATTCTCATCAGTTTGACGAGACGGGTAACTGGCCACAATGGTTTATGTTTGATCAATATTTCAAAATCCAGCAAGATGATTCACATGGAGATATCATTGTATGGCCACTGAAGTTAGTGACAGATTACCTTGCAGCTACGAATGATTTTGAAATTTTACGTGCTGAAGTACCTTACACGTCTAACAGTGACTTTAACTTTACTGAGAAAAAAGAAACATTATTACAGCATATTCAAAAACAGATCCGCTACATGAAAGAGAACTTTTTACATGATACGCACCTTTCCTCGTATGGAGACGGTGATTGGGATGATACGCTTCAACCTGCAAATCCACAGCTTAAAAAATTCATGGTGAGTTCATGGACGGTTGCCTTAACGTATCAAGTTATGACTCAGTTCTCCCAACAGTTACAGCATGTTGACGAAGAAGAGGCTTCTAAACTAAGCGAGCTCGCTAAAAATATTCAGGCAGACTATCAAGAGCATATGTTAGGAACCGATGTAATCCCTGGATTTGTTTACATGGAGGATCCAAAATCACCAAAATTGATGCTTCATCCTAGTGATAACACAACGGGTATCAACTATCGTCTATTACCAATGACGCGCAGTATGATTGCAGAATTGTTAACACCTGAACAGGCTGAACAGCACCTTGATCTGATCATGGAAAAGTTTTATTGCCCAGATGGCGTAAGATTGATGGACAAACCTGCTCATTATAAAGGCGGTGTGAGTACGCATTTCAAACGTGCTGAACAAGCATCGAACTTCGGACGTGAGATCGGACTTCAATATGTTCATGCTCATATTCGTTTTGTTGAAGCCATGGCGAAGCTAGGTAAAAAAGAAGAAGTGTGGAGTGGACTAGAAAAAATCAATCCTGTTATGATCCAAGAAAAAGTTCCAAACGCAGAGCGACGTCAGAGTAATGCTTATTTCTCAAGCTCTGATGGTGATTTTAAAACTCGCTATGAAGCGCAAGAACGTTTTGGTGAACTAAAAGATGGTGAAGCCAAGGTTAAAGGTGGATGGAGAATCTATTCTTCTGGTCCGGGAATTTACATGAACCAGTTGATCTCAAATTGTTTAGGTATCCGCCCACAAGGGGAGAACCTAATTATTGATCCAATATTAACCGAAGAAATGAATGGTCTAGAATTGCAGTATATGATCGACGGCAAACCTGTCAAAATGGTATTCCGAGATCGCGGTGGGGAAACGAAGGGACTCGTCGTTAATGGTCAAGAAGTGGAGAGCAGCACATATCAAAATATCTACCGAAAAGGTGGAGTGAGCGTGAACCGCTCTGAATTTGTAAATAAATTGTCAGCAGACGTGAATACCGTAGAGATTTATTCATAACCTTTCGTTATAATAAAGGAAACGTTTGCAACATGAGAGATAGGAGAGAAGTTCGTTGGTAAGTATTAAAGACATTGCAAAACAAGCAGGTGTTTCCATTTCCACGGTCTCCTATGCCTTGAACGGAAGTCCGAAAGTTACGAAGGAAACATCAGCACGAATTCTAGCGATCGCTAAAGAACTTAATTATATCCCAAGCGCAGCCGCTCGTTCCTTGAAAAAACGAGAAACAAAAATCATTGGAATCTATTTAACGAACTATAGTGGGGCTTTTTATGGACAGCTTCTGCAGGGAATGATGGAGACATTAAGCGAGAACGGCTATGAGCTTATCGTCTGTAGCGGAAAAGAGTCGCATCGTTTTCTTCCCGAGCGCATGATTGATGGTGCGATCATTCTAGATGCCACATATGAAACGAAAGAATTGTTAAGTCACGCAGAACGAGGACATAAGCTGGTCGTGATGGATCGCAGAATGGATCATCCGAACATCTCTCAAGTACTGCTTGATAATAAAGCTGGGGCTACCCTCGCGATTGATTATCTGGCTGAAAAAGGTCATCGAAAGATCTGTGTTGTTAAAGGTCCAGATATCTCGTTTGATGCGAGGCAGCGGTTAGAAGCTGTACAAAAAGCGGTACAACGCTATTCGCATATCGAGTACATCGAAATCGATGGTGATTTTAACAAGCATTCAGGTGAAGAAGCAGGAAAGAAGATTCATCAAGACTTTACAGAACCTGTAGGTGTATTCTGTTTGAATGATGAGATGGCGATCGGTATGTATAATTATTTCAGCCGTACAAATCTACGCATTGGTGAAGATGTTCATATTATCGGTTTTGATAATATTGAAGTGTCTCAATATATCCAACCGAGACTTGCGACGATCAATTATTCAAAGCATAAGTGGGGAGCATTAGCTTCTGAACTACTGCTGAATTTAATCCAAAAAAAGCAAAGTCCTGAGCATGAACGAATCAACGTTAGCCTGATTGAAGGAGATTCTGTTCGAAAACGATAAAGAAAAAAGAGGAGCTATTGTCAGCTCCTCTTTTTTTGAGTTATTCAGCTTATTCAGCTTGTGATTGTGGTGATTTTTCTTTTGAAAGGAACCAACCGCCCACAGCGATTAAGACCAATACAACATAAAAAGTGATTTTCCACTCTGGTGACTTTGCAAAACCTTCAGAAAGGATGGCTAGGTCTTTGTGTGCTAGCGTATAAACAGCTAATTTCACACCAACCCATCCTACGATCAGAAAGGCTGCAATTTCAAGGCCAGGCTTGGATTGTAAGAGCTTAACAAAAAAGTTGGCCGCAAATCGCATGATAATGAGTCCGATTAACCCTCCGGCGAAGATTACTAGGAATTTTCCGCCATCTAGGCCGCCTATGTTAGGAAGTCCTGAATCGGGAAGTGCCACTGCTAATGCTACAGCTGCTAGGATTGAATCGACTGCAAACGCGATGTCAGCTAATTCGACTTTCAATACTGTCGTCCAAAAACCAGATTTTTTCTTTGTTGCTTTAGACGTTTCAGTTGATTCATCTGCTTTTTTCACCAACACTTTTCTGAAAATATGGTTGAGGGCGATAAACAGAAGGTACACAGCTCCTATAGCTTGAACCTGCCACACGTTGACTAAGAACGAAATAGCAAATAGTGATGCGAAACGGAAGAAGAAAGCCCCGACTAATCCATAAAACAATGCTTTTTTTCGTTGCTCTTCTGGTAAGTGTTTTACCATGATGGCTAAGACCAGTGCATTATCTGCCGCTAATAAGCCTTCTAATGCGATTAGCACTAACAAGATCCAACCATATTCTAACAAGATAGATAGTTCCATTGTGGTTCCTCCTTTAAAATGATAGATGCATGAATGAAGCGAGAATGATTTACATGAAGCGACCTCCTGATAACAAATAAAAAAAGACCTCTACCAATAGCAGGCAAAGGTCTTACATAGAAAAAGACCCTTACCAACCGAACGGTAAAGGTCTTGCTAACAACGAAATGGTTGCCAATATAGCCGAGAGCACGAAGCTCCGAAATGACGACTATACTGTAAAAGCTACTCCCCTTTAGGAGTTATGAAGTTACTATTATCATATTATGCTCTCTTGGAAATTGTCAATTATTTTATGTCTGGAAAAATGTAGACACAACTAATTGTAGTATCTTTAACATATATACAGGAAAAGAGTGGATGAAAGTTGGACCAACATCAATACATAATAGACATGATAAAAAATGATGATTGGATGATGGAGATTTTACGTGCTGCCAAAACGTTAGCTTTACCAGATTGGTGGATATGTGCAGGGTTTGTTCGATCTAAAGTTTGGGATACACTTCATGACTTTCAAGAAAGAACGAGAATAGCAGATATTGATGTTGTTTATTTCTATCCTGAAGACCTCAAAAAAGAGAGTGAAAGAAAGTATGAGGAAATGCTTTTAGAACTCATTCCAGACTTGCCGTGGTCTGTAAAAAATGAAGCGAGAATGCATCTCGTCAATGATGATTTCGAACCGTACACGTCAACAGTAGATGCGATCTCCAAATTTCCTGAAACGGTAACAGCTCTAGGTGTTAAGCTAAATGAACAGGATGAAGTAATTCTTGCTGCTCCATGTGGAATTGAAGATGTTTTATGCATCGAGGTAAGACCAACGGATAGCTACAGAAGCACTGAAGATCGAAGAAAAAAATATATAGAGCGCGTGAAGAAAAAGAATTGGGAAGCTGTTTGGTACAAAGTTAGAGTGGTCGAATAGAGAAAAGCTTGAGCGCTAGTGCTCAAGCTTCTTTTTTTGACCTTAGATGTTCCTGATAGAAAGTAGAGAGCATCCGGAAATTTGAGATAAAATGAACATGCAGATTTCGTAGTTGCAAATCAATCATACTTCGTGGATGAAGACTCGAATGGTGTTTTAGTTCATCAATTTCTTTTTCAAGACTTAATATTTCCGTTAATAAACTGTGCAAATAAACCTTAGTATTTTCTGAATATTCCTCTTGAAACGCGAGATTGATGAGTGTATCTTTTGCTTCCTTAACCTCAAACTCCATATCAGTTAAGGTTTTCTTGGTGATGGTTATTGAATCTTTGTTGACCAACCAAGGAAGTTCATACATTTGTAAAAGATATTCAACATCATTCGTGGTTAAGTCTTTAATGAATTCATCTTTCCTTTGTTGTTTGAGACGAGTTTCATACTCCATTTTGAATGTTTTTAATTCCAATCTATAATCATCTACGAGTATTTGATCTCCACCATAACGAATGGATTTTTTTAGGCTGAGAGGTGAGAATGGAAATACCCAATTAATCAATAAGAGTAGGAGGGCAAATCCAAATAAGGTCCATCGGATTCTTTTTTTCTTCATCCCCGCGTTCCTCTCCCTTAAACAGTACTTTTACTTCTGTATCTTCTTGCGTCAGATGGCCCTGAAGGCTTTTTAGGCTCTTTCGGATCACGTTTTTTTCTTGGTCGGAATAAAGCATAACTTAAACAAAAACCAATCGAGCAAGTGATTCCATAACCAAACACAGCAAACGTATTCAGTCCTTCAAACTTAGCCCAATAGAAGATAGTGAAACGGTATATCAAAAGAAAAACAATACTTAGTGCTACATATAAAAGAAGATGAAACCTAAATTTTAACCTCATTCTATCTTTAGAAGATTCAATAATAAATGCAATGGGCAATGTGCAAAAAAGAAAAAAGGGAAGTGCTGTAACAATCCCAAAGAATAGACCGAATAACACACCTTGTAGATCAAGCTTAAATGGATTCCCACCTGGAATAGCAAAAAAGAACAGTGCTCCACAAAGTACCGATATTACTGATGAAATGATGACTCTCATAACTATCTCCTAACTACCTGTCGAAGCTTTTCGTTCAAGGCTTCTGAATCTTTATATTCAAATAATCCTAAGCGGTTTCCCCAAGGATCGGAAAACGTAGCCCATTTAACAGGAACTTCGACACGCTCAAAAATTTCAAACTCTTCAATATGTAAAACATCCATTAATCGTTTTCGCTCAGCATGGAGATCAACAACACCTAAACGAAGAGGTCCATTTCCAACAGTGGGTGTTCCCTCAGCAACTTGCAGCCAGCAGTTAGGAAGCAGTTCCCATTCAGCAAACCCATCATGTGGAGTGAAATCAGGCTGACGGTTCAACAGAGTTTCATAATACTTTTGACCATCTTCCATGTTCGATACACGAACTTGAACTGTCATTTCATATATCATATGTAATTCTCCTTTACTTCATTTGTTATCTACTAACAACGTTTTTAGTGAGGCAGAGGTTTCATAACGTTTAATTACTTATTCATACCTTTATTCCTTTATTAATAATTGATAACAATAACTTTTTCTCGAAATCAGGAAGATTTTCACTTAATCGTGCTGCCGCTATCGGAATCATCCAACTCTCTAACGTTTTTAAGGAGAACTGGTAATGTCTAGTATAACTTTTTCTATAATACATAGCTAAAAGTTTTCGTACATATAAAGTAGTTCTAAAATTTAGAAAAGATGTGCGATCTTGCAATCCGCCGTAACGCAAGATAAGGAGGGTTCGAGCTAAGTCTGCCATACGGTTGCCACATGTAGCATCAACCCAGTCAATGATTACAGCATTATCCTTTGTGATTAAAATATTGTCAGGATGAAAATCACCGTGACACAGAGATTTGCCTTTAGGGAGTTTTTCTAACTCTTCAAGAATTCTTTTCTTTTGATCTTGAGTTAGTTCTTTTACTGAAGAAATCTTTTGTTTCAACACATCAAATTGTGTGGGAAGAGTAGGTAGTTCCTTTTCATGAACACTTGCTTGAAGAGTCGCCATCTTCCTCAAGTGATGAAGTGCTTTTCTAGATTGAGACTTCAATAAATTCGTTAACGTGGTTCCCTCGACCCTTTTATATATCAGCGCTCTTTTTCCAAAAATCGGTTTACTACACCTAACCTCAGGAACCGAAAGCCTTAACTGGTTGATCATTTTATTGACCTTATACTCATGCTCGATAAAATCATCAGATATGTGACCATGAAAAAGCTTAACAACTTCGTTAGGAGAAAAGATAATGACCCGAGCGGTACTACCCTCGCCTATTATTTGCTTGTGCTCCACGTAGGTTTAAACCCCTCTGCTCTTGATTATCTATATGGATAATTTTAACACAATTAGCGAGAATAAAAGTTCAAATATTTTATTTGACTGACTGGTCATGTCCCAAGTATACTAACTAATGGTAATCGTGACTAAGTGGTCATATGATAGATGTATAATGAGTAGTTATAACTCAGCGGTAGCATTTATATAATTGAAAGTGCAACTCGTGACTAACAAAGAAGTCTTTGAAGTCGAACTACGGGCAATACTTAATCATGTGAAGGGTTTAGTTTATGAAGGAAATAGTGACCATATAAAATGAATTTAAAAAGCTTGGACGGGATAAACGCTTACGTTCAGCTTATAAGGAGAAAGATGAACATGGAGACAACGCAAAAGCCATTAAACACGAAATTGATATTGGCTGGTTTGATTATTGGTATGTTTTTTAGTGCCTTAGAACAAACGATTGTTGGTACCGCGATGCCAACGATTATTGCTGATCTAAACGGGTTTTCTATATTTGCTTGGGTGACGACAGCCTATTTGATCACTTCAACTACTGTAGTACCAATCGTAGGTAAACTTTCTGATCTTTACGGAAGAAGAAAGCTATATTTATTAGGGAATTTTATATTTATACTAGGATCTGCACTTTGTGGAACAGCAAATTCTATGGAAGAACTTATCATTTATCGTGGGATACAAGGAATTGGTGGAGGAATGATCATGCCTCTATCTCAAACGATTATCGGTGATATCTTTACAGCTGAACAGCGTGCAAAGTGGCAAGGTGTATTTGGTGCGATCTATGGATTGAGTTCTGTAATCGGTCCTTTTATCGGTGGACTTATGGTCGATCATATTAGCTGGCACTGGATTTTCTTGATCAATGTACCTTTTGGAATCATTTCTACAGCAATGATCGTAATCGGAATGAAGAATGAATCGATCAGAGCAGCGACAGGTAAAGTAAATATTGATTATTTTGGTATTTTTACACTGATTCCAGCCGTTGTATTGCTTTTATTAGGACTTACGTTTGGCGGAGATAAATTTGAATGGCAGTCTACAACAAGCTATTTGTTGTTTGGTGGAGTCATTGTATTATTAGCATTATTTATCACGATTGAAAAACGTGCTGTAGAACCTATCTTAAATCTGTCACTCTTTAAGAATAGAGTGTTTGCAACAACAAATATTCTAGGCTTTTTGCTTGGTTTAGGTATGTTTGGAGCTATCATGTTCGTTCCCATGTACATGCAAGGAATATTAGGTGTAAGTCCGACAAAAGCAGGATCAACGATGACTCCTATGATGATTGCGCTAATCACAGCAAGTATAATCGGTGGCCGCTTATTATTGAGACTTAAATTCAGAACAGTACTAACATCTGGCATGGTGATCACAGCTGTTGGGTTCTTTTTAATGAGTACGATGGGTGTTGATTCTAATGAATTTACTGCATATGCTTATATGGTTATTCTCGGGTTTGGAATGGGTCTTGTTATGCCAACTTTGATGATTGCGGTGCAAAACGAGTTTCCAAAATCACAGCTCGGGGAGGTTACGTCTGCTTCTACATTCTTCCGTTCGATCGGAGGAACGATCGGCATCACGATCTTAAATGCAGTAATGAACCATTCACTCACAGATAAGATAAGTGAAGCAGCAAACGGTGCTTCGAACCCGATTCTTGGAAAAGCGCTTGAAGAGATCGGGAAGAAGACAGATGCGATGTTTGGTATCTTAATCAATCCTGATTTGTTGCCACTTCCGACTGATTTAAAAACACCTGTCATTGAAACGATTAAAGACGTGTGGTCAACTTCTTTCTCGAGTGTATTCTTAACGGGACTTATCTTTATCGGAATTGGTATTTTTGTTGCTTTATCGGTAGGGAACAGTCGTATCAAGAAAGAACCGATCGATCCAAACAAGGAAAGCGAGCAAATGTCGTCAAACCAAGCAGTTACAGAATAAACAATAAAGAGCTGATCCATGATCAGCTCTTTTCATTTTGATTTCAATCAATTGTGTTTACCGTTGTTTATTCACCATCATATCTAAAAGCACAGAATCGGTTGTACTAGATGTTTCAGAACCTAATCGGCAAAAGTTTTCAATCGTCTTTTCTACATCTTCTTCAATAAATCCATTTGTGGAAGGGATACATAAACCGTTTGATGCAAGGACAGCCGATTGGACAGCGGCACTTGAACAAGTAGCAACCTTCATAGCGCATCCGGCTTTCGCGCCGTCACAAACCATTCCACTTACGTTACCTAATGTGTTCTGAATCGCAGCCTTCATTTTTTCTAGGTTATCATCAAGCAAGTAGGTAATAGCAGCTGATGCACTAGCACCTGCAACAGTCACACCGCAGAGTGCAGACAATCGGCCGAATTTCGATTTCATATGAATCGATAGAAGGTGGCTCAATGTCACGGCTCGTAACATCTTTTCTTCAGTTACACCTAGTTTTTCTGCAGCCGCAACAACAGGCATCGTAACCGCGATCCCTTGATTTCCGCTGCCCGAATTTGCCATTACCGGCATAGTCGAACCAGCCATTCGTGCGTCAGACCCTGCAGCAGATAACGCCATACTATACGTAGCTAAGTCATCTGAAAGAATGCCCTTTTTTGTTTGGTCGTATAACGTTTTACCGACTCTTAAACCATAGTCATTTGAAAGGCCTTCTTTACAGATTGCAGAATTCAATTCGACACTTCGTTTAACAAGATCCAATCGATGAAGTGGAACTTCAGTAATGAACGTATAAAGGTCTTCGATCGTTAACTCAGGATTATCAGCTTTTTTAGAACTTGAGGACGGACCTGGCCGCGATTCATCTACTAACACTTTTCCGTTTTGAGAGATAAAGCTTATGTTCGTATGGTCACCAGAGATCACAACAGTCGCTTTCTCTGTTGCGGTTTTCACTTCGACTTTAATATATAATTTTTCAGGACCGTCTGCAGTTGCAACTGAAACAATGCCTCTCTGGACTAAATCAATAGCTTTATCTTCCTCATTACGCGTAACACCTTCAAGTACTTGAAGTCCTTTCGACGGATCTCCTGCAATCATACCGAGAGCCGCTGTAAAATCGATACCTGTATGATTCATGCCGGGAATCCCTACAGATAAAGCGTTCTTGATAACATTTCCGCTCGCTTTGACAGAGATTGATGTTACCGGTTCACTAATATATTTTTTGGCAGTAGCTGATGCGAGAGCGATTGCAACAGGTTCTGTGCACCCAAGTGCAACAACTAGTTCTTTTTCAAGAAGTCTACAGATGTTTTCGTTAATCATGAATTCCACTTCATTCATTCCGCTATAATCTCTTTCTTTACAATAACTGGTGTGAGAGGTAAAAAGAAAGAGGTAAATCTTATAAATTACAAAGTAAACGCTTAAAATAATAATTTTGAAGGGTCATAAAATTGATTAAAGGAGAAAATTTTAATTGAAAACAATTTTAACAAAGATTTTACTAAAATATTTTAATGGAATTAATGGAATATCCATAGAAGAAGAACTGCACAAAACGAGTTGGCACAAAGATCTTCATTACAAAGTTAGGATCAATGGCAGGTTGTTTGCTGCTCGTTTTCTTCCGAATGATCGTTCACCCAACCAGGAATTTGGTGAGCTTACTAATGATGTTTTATTAGAACAATTAAATTTTTGTCTATTCCTTAATAAGCACGAAATACCATTTATGAAGTTGCGAACAACAGTAGAAGGAGAATTGTTCACGACTGTTGAGATTGAGCATATCATATATCGATTTGTCCTTTTTGAATGGATTGAGGGTCATCAAATAACAAGTTATGTTGGTACAAGTGCAGAAAAATTCGGACGAGCTGCTCGGGAATTTCACGAGATAGCTAGTCAGTACACATCAGATATTTTTAGTAAGACGTCTCATACCGTTGGCTATACATCATTTTATGACCAACTCAATAAAAAAATATTAAACGTTGAATTGTCTATACACGATTCACCACAAATGAAATACTATTTAGAGATGTGTAAATTTCATTTGGAGAACGCAAGCACTAGAGAATTGGATTTTATTGTTCAATCAGATTTAAATCCCCTTAATGTGCTTTGGGATGCCGAAGAAAGCATTAAAGGATTTGTTGATTTTGAGTCTATTGGATATACCGATCGAATCGAGGGATTAGCATGGTTAATTAAGTGGTACTCGAGAACGAATGGCATCCATTCTCGAAAGATGTCTTCAGAGGTAGCAGCAGCATTTCTGAAAGGGTATCAAATAGATAGAGCTATTCTACGATCTGAAAAAGTAAGATTATCTTCATTATTGTGGCTATCGGGCTGTTTAAATTGGAATTTTGTAAAAAGAACGATACAGATTTTAGAAAATCAACCTGAACTTCTCAATGACCACCTTACATGGTATAGAGAAAGAGGTGATTCACTTACTGACTTACTAACATTTTGTTTGAAGGAAAACGATTCCTGTTAAATAAGTTTGATTTTACTATTTAGGAATATATCGATTTTCTCTCTCAATAAAACCTTGTTTTACTGTTTTCCAATCTTCTTTTGTAATGGAATACAAAACGGCATTGCGAATATAGCCATTTGAGAGAATGCGTTCGTTCCGAATAAGTCCCTCTTTCACAGCACCTAATCGTTCAATCGCTTTTTGTGAGCGCTCATTTCGCTCGTCAGTTTTAAATTGCACACGAATAAAATCTAAAGTTTCAAAGCAGAACGTGAGAAGCAGTTGCTTACATGAAGCGTTTACGAATGTACGCTGATAATCTTTTCCGTACCAAGTGGAGCCTAACTCACACGAACGTTGAGTAGGATTTATTTCGTAAAGACGAGTAGTACCTACAATTTTCTCGTTTCTCTTGTTCACAATAGCAAATGGTAGAGCTAAACCTTCTTCACGAAGTTGTATCGCATTATTAACCCATGTTTTCATTTCCTGTTGAGTGTCGATTGTAGTTAACATATAAGCCCAATTTTCAGAGTGATTAATTTGAAATAGTGGTAAAGAGTGTTCCAATTCTAAAGGAATTAGCTTAATATCGTTACTTTCTAAAGTAGGTGGATTTGTAAATAAAGTCTGGTTCTTCATTTTTATCTCTCCTAAAAAAGTGATACATATATATGTTAATATTTAGTTATTTCATACAAAGAGGTGACTAAAATTTATGGAGTTTTTTATTTTTATAATATTAATCGTGTTTTTGTTCGACGCTGCAAAAATCCGTAAGCAAAATGAAACCGTTATTTTGCAGAATGAAAAAATGATTGCACTACTAGAAGAGATAAAGAATAAATAAATTACTCTTCTTTATAAAGGTTAAAAAATTGATAATGATCTTTACCAGTAATCTTTAATACGAGTTTCTTGTTTTCTTTTAGTCGATTAAATTCCCCATCAAAAGTTACGGCTATTTGGTTTGGAAACTGATTCATTGAAAAGGTATATTTTCCAATCTCTGTTTGCTTTTTTTCTTGACTATAAGCTGTACTAAGCGTGAACGTTAGTTCTTTCGGCAGATTGTTTTTATCGTCAATATGTGTGAGCTTAAGTGAATTTGTTTTATCTACAGAGAACCCTGCTCGCCAGTAGTCATTTTCTCCAGAATAAATGATTGCGTCATTTTTGGATGTTGGTCCCCTGGTACTTGAAGTTGGAGCTGAATCTTTAAAGAAGATCGTTAAAACAGAAACAAATCCTATTAATAAAACAGCAGCTAAAATCAGCTTCCTTTTCATCCTCCACCGTTCCTCTCATCCACTACATAACAGTGTATTCTTTATTTAATGGTGAATTCCTTGTTTCAATCATTTCTAGAACGGAGGCCGATTCGTGAAAATTAGAATGTATGAGAGTAAGGATTTTCAGTCTGCAATGGAGTACTGTTTACCACCAGAACAATCATTATTTACATCTATGCCTGACGAGGTACTGAAAACGTTTCAAAGTGATATCTTCAATCAGCCTTTTGTTATTTATTTTAATCAACAACTTGTAGGTTGGTTTGCTTTATACACAGATCAGTCAGGTAATATTTATACGAATAATAAGCAGGCTATTTTATTAAAATCATTTTCAATCGATGTCAGATTTCAGAAAAGGGGATTTGGGCTCGATTCTCTGAAATTACTACCGAATATTGTGAAACAGCAGTACAAAGATAAGAATGAAATTATATTAACCGTTCATGAAACGAACGATGCCGCAATATCTCTTTACAGAAAAGCGGGATTCATCCATAAAGGTGAAAACTATAATGGGGAATATGGCATAGAAATGATTTTTCGTATGGGTATTTAGACTTTTACAAACTCTTAACCAAACCTTTACACCACTCCTTAGTAAATATTGTAATAATTTCTATACATAGACAAAAGGGGTGGCAAGTTTGAAGAAGGTTTTTCAACAAATGCGTTCACAGATTAAGAGTGTAAAGATTTCTGAACAACTGAAACGAATTACATCACAGAAATTAAAGCTTCATTTACAGACAAAGCTATTATTGATGATGCTATCGTTATTTATCTTAACCATTTCGATCGTAGGTCTTTTTAGTTATAACAAGGCATCTGAAACTACTAAAACAATTATTGAAAATCGTTTAGAACGTGAAACAGAAACTACATATGACATTGCAAAGAATCTTAAATTTAGTTTTATAAGAGATGAAGAAATGTTTAATCAGCGTGTGGCTGAAAGTATCAATTCACAATATGTGGGCCTTCAACAAGATGATATGCAAGCAACTATTTTCTTACTACAAAATGGTACGGTGATTCCGTATAAGACGAGCGGTAAAAAGCCAGTTGCTTTATCCTCAGGTGGTATGAAGAAAATCAGTGAGCTAGAAAACGGTGTTCTTCACACGTATATCCAGGATAAGCCTTACACACTAGCAATGAAACAGATCCAAGAGCTGAATGGAATCTATGTGATAGCTGTGGAAACAGAAAGTTACATGCAACCCGTTTATGAACTCAGAAACTTTATAACTGTTGCTGTAATCATTAGTATTCTTTTAACTGCATTAGTAATTATCTTCGTTATCAGAAGCATTACTTCGCCATTATTGGCGCTCAACCAAGTTATGAAACGTGTTCAAAAAGGCGATTTTAAACATAATGTGGATTATCGTTCTAGACATATTGAGATTCAGAGACTCATTGATAGCTTTAACCAGATGATGTTGTTTATTAGAAATATACATGATCAGATTCAACAAATATCAGGTGAACTAACTGTTCAAGGCAATAAACTTGAACATACGTACAGCGAGGCCAACCAATATAACGAACAACTTGTAAGAAAGATAGAGAATGTGATGACAGGGGCAAAAGAAACGGCGATAAGTTCAGAGCACAGTGTGCGACTATTCACAGATATGCAAGAAAAAGTGAGTGAGTTGAACAAAACGGTGATGACTGTAATGGATGAATTTTTATCTATGAATCATAATGCTGTTGCAGGTCAAGAAAAAGTAGAGAAGTTAGTTGGTGAGATTCATGATAACCATGACCGTTTCTTCCAACTAAACAAGATCATTGATGAGATGGGTACATACTCGAGCCACTCTCAAAATGTCATCTCTACGATTAAAGAGATTTCGGAACAAACAAAATTGCTAGCACTAAACGCTCGAATTGAAGCGGCTCGAGCAGGAGAAGCAGGAAGAGGGTTTGCAGTAGTTGCTGATGAGGTAGGAAAATTAGCAGACCAATCGAGTAAAGCAGCGGCAGATATCATTGCGACAGTAAACCAAATGAACCAAACAGCCTTACAAGCGATTCAGGAGTCACGCCTTCTTGGAGAAGCGAATCTCTCACATGTGCAGAAAGTGAAGGATACGACTGGATTCATTCAATATTTAATGAATTCAGTGGTAGACAACAATGAACGAATGGGTGAAATGAGTGTTGCTCTTCAAGAGTTAAAAGTGACGTTGCCTGAAATTGAAACGGCAGCTATTCAATTTTCAAGCATTTCTCAAGAAACTCTAGCAAGTTCAGAAGAGATGTCTGTAACTTCCGTAAAACAGAATGAAAAGATTAAACAGGCGTATCTTGTTGGAGCGACGTTATCGAGCCTGTCCCATCAATTAACTCAGGAAAGTCAGTATAAGCGTGTGAGTGAAGGAAAAGAAACAGCATAAATGAGGAAAGTGACGGGTGGTCCGTCACTTTTTTAAGTTGGTTTAATGTCGAGAAGTAGACTTGTAGATATATGGACAACTCATGATATTTCTGGAATTATACGGTATAAAAGAAATCTTCTTATACACTCTTAACTGGATTCTTTTAATAAAGTGATAAATACTTCATGATATACTTAATGTTCAAAGTTATTTAAATGAGGATAGATATTACATACATCATAGATTAGGGAGGAATAAATCATGTTAAATAGTGAAGCAGAGTTAGTACTTTCTGCAAAATCCCCTTTAGGTGAAGGACCTTGCTGGGACTCAGAACATGGCGTTCTGTATTGGGTCAGCATATTAGATAAAAAGGTAAACGTCTACGATCCACGGACTCACCAAAATCGAGAGATTCAACTTGATCAAATGGTAGGAACGGTTGTGCCAAGGGAGTCAGGAGGTGTAGTCGTAGCTCTTCAGGATGGATTCCATTTTCTAAATCTTAATACCGAAGAACTTACACCTATTGTAGACCCTGAACATGAACTTCCTGAAAATCGTTTTAATGATGGTAAGTGTGATCCGTTCGGTAGGTTTTGGGCAGGAACGATGAGTTTAAGTGAAGAAGCTGAAAAAGGCAATCTCTATTGCTTAGGTCACGATCTACATGTGGAAAAGAAGCGAGAAAATTTAACGATTTCAAATGGTTTGGCATGGTCGCCTGATCAATCATATATGTATCTAATTGATACACCAACGAAAAAAGTAACGAGATTCCAATATGATCTTCAAACGGGACATATCCAAAATGGAACAGAAGTGATTTCTTTTCCTGAAGGAGTAGGTGCTCCAGACGGAATGACGATTGATGAAGAGGGCATGCTGTGGATTGCCCATTGGGGCGGTGCTCAAGTTTCCCGTTGGAATCCAGAAACAGGTGAACAGCTATCTTCTATTCCCATTCCATCATTAAATGTTACATCATGCACGTTTGGCGGAGAAAATATGGACGAGTTGTATGTAACGACAGCTAGGAAAAACACAAGTGCAGAGAACTTAGAAAGATTTCCAGAAGCGGGTGGATTGTTTAAAGTAAGGCCAGGTGTTAAAGGAATGCCAGCATATTCTTTCAAAGGGTAATAGAGAAACAGCGTTATAATGACGCTGTTTTTTTTGATCAACAAAAACTTGCAATCATCGTTTGTCGTCTAATAATAAGAGAGGGGGGAATTGGTATGGAAAACATGTTAGTTGATGTGAGTTCTGTAGAAGATAAAGAGCACATTTTAAACGAAGCCATGAATGAATACGGACAAGACTTGCTGCAGCTCGTTTATTCTTATGTGAATCATACAAGCGTTGCTGAAGATTTAACACAAGATATCTTTGTAAAGTGCTATAACGCACTGCATACATATAACGGCAAATCTAAATTTAAAACATGGCTATGGAGGATTGCCATTAACCATTGTAAGGACTTTTTGAAAAGTTGGTACAACAATAAAGTAATCACCACCGATGAGGAGTCTTCTTTTCATCGAACTGAGGTGGATGTCGTTGAGCATGAAGTCATACAAAAAGAAGATGATGAGAAATTAATCCATGCAATTATGCAGCTGGAGATTAAATATAGAGAGGTAATCTATCTTTTTTATTATGAAGAGCTTCCTATTAAGGAGATCGCTTTAGTCACTGAAGTGAGTGACAATACAGTCAAAACAAGAATGCGCCGAGCTAAAGAACTATTGAAAATATGTTTGGAGGGTTAGGGATGGAGAACCGTTTGAAGAACTTAAAGAAAATCATGGACGAAAAAACCTTTTCACAAGTAAGGTTCACCGAAAAGCATCGCGAAACCATACAGAATAAATGGAGTAATCAAGAAGATAAGGAACAGATTGTATTAAATATTTTGCAGTTGTTGAACGAAGAAAAGACAGGTTATCAGTTAGCGAACTTACTTCTTGCACGTGGGGTAAAACAATTTGATGACAATGAAGGATCTCTGTATGTATTGTTGCACTCTTTAGAGAGTAAAGGGGTCGTTCAATCTGAATGGCTATTGAAAGAGAAAACCAAGTATTATCAGTTAACACATAAAGGTAAAAGATTATTAAAGCAAGCAGAGCATAAGGAAAAACGATCATCAGTCATTCTGCAGCAGTTGATAGGAGGAGCGGAATGGAAAATCGCAGAAAGTCGTTTCTAAACGAAGTGACAAGTCAGATTCGTTCAAAGGAAGCAAAAGAACAAGTTTCTGCTGAGTTGAATTACCATATGAAAGAAACTAAAATGCGATGGGTAAATAAAGGATACTCTGATGTGGATGCCGAACAAAAAGCCATTGAGCAGATGGGAAGTCCAATCACGCTAGGTATTCAGTTGAACAAGATTCATCGTCCAAGAATTGATTGGATTTTGCTCGCGTTATTGACTTCTGTACTCTTGCTAGGTTTTTTACCTGTACTTTCTTTGGGAAATGATAGCAATCATTACTTTTTAATGAGAAAGATGATATTGGTTGTCCTTGGTATGATTGTGGCTTTAGGCCTCATGTTTGTTGATTATCGAAAGTTAGTAAGGTGGGGATGGGTGTTTTATGGTGTAGGTATTTTGTTGCTACTATCTTTGCTCTTCTTTTCTAATGGTACGATTAATGGGAAGCCATTCTTACTAATCGGAGGGCTAACAATAGAAAGCATTGCTGCACTTCCATTCTTTATGATTGCCTGGGCGTGTTCCTTTAATCGAGATACTTTCAAAGTCTATCAATTTATATTATTATTCTTTGTTTCGCTGTTATTATTCTTTATGATTCCAAGTATTGCAACCACTTACTTGTATCTTGCCATGGTGCTATCCATGTTATGGTGGAGCAAATTTTCGACTCGTCAAAAAGGTGTTGTTTCAGGGATTACGATGGGTTCTTTACTATTAATTGGTATTTTCTCTTGGAACTATCAATCTTATTTCATAAAAGATAGAATGCTAGGTTTTCTGAATCCTGGAAAAGTAGCTGATGGAGCAGGATATCAGGTGCTTCAAATTCAAGAGTTACTGTCAAAAGCGGGATGGTTTGGAGGAAATAAGAGTATTCAACAGTTCATACCTGAAGCACACACTGATTTTGCATTTGTTAGCATCACGTATCGTTATGGCTGGATAGCAGCGATTTTTCTTATACTTATCCTTTTATTAATACTTACAAGAGTGGTTATCGCCACACAGCATGTAAGAGATTACTTTGGAAAACTTCTGATCATAGGCAGCTTATCTTTATTACTTTTTCAAATGGTAAGTAATATTGGAATGGCGTTCGGATTTTTCCCTCTTACTAGTATGTCACTGCCGTTTATTAGTTACGGGTTAGTTCCCATTCTATTAAACGCTGTATTGATTGGAGTTGTGCTGAGCGTTTATCGTAGGAAAGACTTAACCAGATCAGCTCTTTAAATTTCTTTAGTAGGTTGTCGATTTTGATGATTTCCGTTCGTTGTATACTTAAAAGAAGAAAAAATAGCTTCTACATACAAGGAGGAAATGGCTATGCTATTCATGCTGATTGTTAAAGCTTCAAAAAATTCGGAAGGTGGTAACCGTCCAAATGAAGAGCTTAATGAAGCGATGCGAAAGTACAATGAAGAATTAGTTAAAGCTGGCGTTCGAGTTCTTGCTAAAGGATTGCATCCAAGTTCAAATGGTATGCGAATTTCTTATCTGCACCCAGGAGAAAAACCAGTGGTTACGGACGGGCCTTTTACGGAAACGAAGGAATTGATCGCTGGATTTATTCTGATCGATGTGGAATCTAGGGAAGAAGCTGTTGAATGGGCGCTGAAAATGCCTGACCCACAAGGAAATGGAGAAGGTCAGATTGAATTAAGGCAAGTATTTGAGTGATTTATTCATGCTGCATTTTAAATGGATAGATTGCAAGAGAACCTCTTCTGCATTGGGGTTCTTTTTTTATTAATAAAAATCATTGATTTTATTTATTTTTGAAAGTAATATAGACTAAAATAATACGAAATGAAGGTTTTGTGCTATGGATACGTTTGATAAGAAATTAATAGAACTGTTACAGAAGAACGGAAGAATGAAATGGGCAGACTTAGCTACTCAGGTAGGTCTATCCGCACCAGCGACCTCTGAACGCGTAAACCGCTTGATGGAAAATGGTGTGATCAAGGGATTTGGTGCAAGAATTGAAGCTGATAAAGTGGGAAGTGAACTAACAGCTTTTGTTGCGGTTTCACTGGAACGTCCAGAGCATCGCGCTCCATTCTTAGCACGTATTGAAGAGTTAATAGAAGTGATGGAATGTCATCATATTGCGGGAGAAGATGATTACTTGTTAAAAATTCGATCTCGAAACACAAAGGATTTAGATCGGATCATTAGCTATGAAATAAAAGGACTAACAGGGGTTGTTCGTACCAAAACAACGATTGTTATGGATACGACAAAAGAGTCGATCGAAGTTCCTTTACAATCGCATGTCTTTTCAGGTGAATAAAAGGTGCTTACCGAACTTTTTATAAAAGGCTTAATCATGGGAATTTCAATAGCGGCTCCGGTTGGACCAATCGGTGTATTATGCATGCAGCGCACATTAACGCAAGGTCGTGTGGTGGGAATCGTTTCGGGATTGGGTGCAGCGTGTGCAGATTTAATTTACGGTTTGATTGCTGGACTTGGTCTTACGATGGTTTCTAAATTCATAATGAGCCAACAATCCTGGATTCAACTTATTGGAGGGGTGTTCCTATTCTATTTAGGTCTGAAGATTTTAAGTGCTAAAGCAACACCTATTAATGGGACACTTCGAAAGAGTAGTCTTTCCTCCGCTTTTTTTACAACCTTTCTACAAACATTAACGAATCCCATGACCATACTATCTTTTGCTGCCATATTTGCGGGGTTAGGTATCGTTAACACTCACACAAGTTCTATTTCTTCCATAACTTTGATAGTTGGACTCTTTTGCGGATCTGCTGGCTGGTGGTTGTTCCTAACATTTACAGTGAGCATAATGAGTAAAAGGATGAATCAGAAGCACATGGTTATGATTAATGTTATATCAGGAATTATCATAGGTTTGTTCGGTGTTGTTTCACTTATACGTTTAATGATTGGATAGTGAGTTTTTAATGTTATTACTAAAGAGTATCATTCTAGGTTTTTCTATATCCGCTCCAGTTGGGCCAATCGGTCTGCTTTGTATACAAAGAACACTCTCACAAGGGAAGTCGGCGGGATTTTTAACTGGATTTGGAGCAGTTACAGCTAACATTGTTTATGCAAGCATTGCAGTATTAGGCTTTTCAGCTGTGTCATCATTATTGATCCAATACGAAATATTACTTAAAATATTGGGTACCATCTTTTTACTCTACCTAGGGGTGAAAACATTCTTGAAGAAAGTACCAAATCAAGCCGCTCAGTTAGCAGGGGAAAGCAAGTTGATGATGTTTTTCTCTACGTTCTTCTTAATGATTACAAATCCTGTAACGATATTAAATTTTACGGCAATGTTTGCAGGACTAGGATTTGGTGAGAGTCAGATGTCATTACAAATTGGAATGTTCTTAATAAGCGGTGTGTTTATCGGTGCTACCTGTTGGTGGATGTTCTTAAGCATAGTGGTAAGCCTGTTAACAAAAAGTATTCAGCCGCACTTAGCTACCATTAATAAAGGAGCAGGATTATTAATCATTGGCTTAGCTTTAGCGAATATCTTAGCGTAATAAATAAATATAAATATTCGGAAAATTATATTTACTTTTACATCCATATATTTTACAATACAAGAGGTAAGGAAAAAATTTCAAGATAAGGAGGCGTTGGACATGATTAACTTTTTAGACACTACACAATCAACTTTATATTGTCCAATACACAACCTTCTTTTTGAGAACTCGATCTAACCATTGATACGTGAATCAGAGCCTCAGGATGTGTATACATTCTGGGGCCTTTTTATGTATTTTTGTACCTAAAAGTTACCCATCTATTTCTGGGTGGCTTTTTATTTTGAAGAAGCTAAGTAGAACGAACAACGGTACGATATTGAATATTGAAAAAGCGGAGGTTAGAAAAAATGGAAGTATTGAATACGCACATTACCGATCAGATTACGATAGTAGAATATGATCCGAGCTATGCAGCAGCAGTCGCTGAAATGTGGAATAAGAGCCAAGATGGCTGGGGCGGCGGAAACTCAATCATGACGGAAGATCAAGTATTGAAGAAAGAATCGAACTCATCAAACCTCCATTTATATCTCGCACTCGATGGAGACAAAGTCGTCGGCTACTGCAGTCTCGGCGAATATCGGGAAGATGAAGGAGCACTCTACATTCCGTTGTTAAATGTTAGAGGAGATTATCATGGTAAGAAGATCGGCAAAAAGCTTGTACTAAAAGCGCTACAAAAAGCGGTTGAAATGAAGTGGCCACGTTTGGATCTCTATACATGGCCAGGGAACACGAAGGCAGTGCCGTTGTATAAAAAATGTGGCTTTTTCTGGGAAGATCGGGATGACACGACACACCTTATGAACTTCATGCCTTCTGTGATGCAAACAGAAGCGGTTTTGGATTATTTTACGGATGGAAAATGGTATGAAAACAGTACACGTACCATTGAAACCATCCCGGATGGTATCAACGAAAATGAATTTCATTATTATGAGTATGCTTGGAATCACGAGACTCTGGGTAACTTGAAGATGCAATTCGAGCGTTTCGGAAGAGGGCTTCGCTACATTGAAACAGATGACTATAAAATCTCAGCAACTGTTGAACACTTTAATCTTGTTTTTGGCTCTGAATACAAGATTCGATACCACATGACGAATAAAACAGATAAGCCATTAACCGTAGAGATTCAAGGTGTGGACGATAAGAACATTCAGTTTGCTACTTCAAAAAAAATCACTGTTCAAAAGGAAGAAGAGATTGAGATTCCTTTTGTGGTAAATCCGATTACTGAAGATCAAAGTGTATGGAGAACGCACCCAGCTGTTACTTCTCAATTACTAATCAATGGGAAGAAAGCGGAATTTAGAGTAGGTATTCGTCCTAAGTATCCCGTTAAGTTAAGCTGTAACACGTCAGGTAACCTTAGTTTTGTTGGGAGTTCTTCTCATCTTTATTTTAACTTTGAAAATAACTTTGATGAACAAGTAACGTTTAGCTTTGAACTTCCGTCATCAGAATTGGCTGCCATTCAAGATCGTAAGGTGAGTGTTACACTAGCACCGAAAGGAAAGCAATCGGTATCTGTTCCTTTCACGCTAGTAAAACACGGATTTTACTCGGCTGACATTAAAGTCTCGGCAACTAAAATTAATGGAGATATCGTTACTTTTACGAAAAAGCTAGGTGTAGCACTGCAGGGAATTGGAGCTAAATTTGCTGGTGAGTGTGATGATTTTTATCACGTATGCAACGGGCAATATTCAATAAAACTAGATAAGTTCAATAACTGGATCGCACCTTGTAAAGGTGATGTGGATTATAAATTGGCTTTCATGGTGCCTCAACTCGGCAAACCTTTCTCTGAGGAAATTACGCGACTTCGTCCAGAAAAAATTGAACCATTGGAGGAAGATGGTTACTCAGGATTAAGAGCAACTTTTCAATCACAAGCGTTTCCAGAATTGCAGCTTGCAACTGTTGTGAAATTGTACGGTGAAGGTCTAGTAGAAAGATACGATGAAGTAACAAATATTAGCGATGTAGAATCTGCCGCAGAAGTATGGCTGAATACACCGATTATGTGTCCGATGTTAGACAAGGGTGTATTGCCTTACGAGGGAAGATACGTTGAACTCAATGATTCAATGGGATCTGGTTTATCCTATTGGGATCCTAGTAAAATTACGGAAAACTGGCTTTTTCTTCGTGGAAATGATAACCCTAGAGGCATCTCATGGCCGAGAGAAGGGAAGGTGAATTTTTCCGGTTGGTTCATGTATTTTGAAAATAAGTTAGGCAAGATTGCTTCTCAAGAAACAGTTGCGACAAAACCAATCACGATGACAATTGGTGCTTTCCGTGATTGGCAATCATTCAGAGAATTTGCGACGCAAAAGAATGATAAACCAGCCAGTTTGACCAATCATATGAACGTATCGGTTAACAGGGGAAATCCTTTTGTTGATAATGGTGACTTCAAAGCTGTTGTGAGAGATTATAAGTCTTCGTTTTTTAACGGATTTATTGAAATGAAGTTAGACGATGAGATTCTGCAGAGTCACCTATTCGCTTCAGATGAAGAGTTAACACAGGCTGAGTTTGATATTGAATTACCTGACGATAGAGGGGTACATGTATTAACTTCCAAAATGAATTTAGGTGCTGTTCATATTACACGGCAATCAGCCGCTTTTGTGATGAAGAATACACCCGTTCAGTTGGAAAAGTCGATAAAAGAAGGTCTCGAAGTGTATACCGTAGATAATGGAGAAATGAAGATTTCTGCTTCAGCACAGTTCGCACCATCATTGTTCTCTCTTCAATACAGAGATCAAGAGTGGATGGATTCACCGTTTCCAAAGCCGACACCTAAATCGTGGTGGAATCCTTGGTTCGGCGGAATCGCAGGCCTTCTGACAGGCACGAGTCTTCATTCCTTATTAAAAGAGGAAAGCACTGTTGACTTTGTAGAAAAGGAAGATAGCAAAGGGAATGTGTGGAAAGGTCTCAAAGTCTCTACCATCTACAAAAAACACGAGACGTATAAGGGGATTCAGATTCATAAATACTTCTTGATGCTGCCAGGAGTTCCGGTGCTCTGCCATACAACGGAAATTGTCCAGAACATGAAGAGTTACTTGGATGGTAAGAACTTTTACACAGGATGTTTTTTAAATCCAGGAACAGATCCTGCGAAGAGCTGGGGAAGCTTCCAGGCTGAAAATGGGGATTGGACCATGGTTTCTGGTGCGAAAGGTGAGCAGGAAATGACTGTTGAACGTAGCGTAATTTACGGATCTGATGATCATGAAAACCTGCTTCAAATTGTAGCGGACCAAAACGCTACACAAGTTGATTCTTATATCAATTTAGAAGTCATTGAGCTTGGGTACTCAGAAAAGATGAACCTTGAGCACGGTGCTAAGCAATTCACTTCCCCTGTGTTTTATGTATTCAATGATAAAGTTATTCCAGATACAGCTTTAGAAGATCTGAAGAAAATAAAATTCAGCTAGAAAGGGCAAACTCATGAAAATTATCGATGCACACATGCATTTTTCAAACATTGAAAGCTTTAAACATACGGCAATAAACCTTTCTAAACTTGACTATTCGTATGAAGGAATTATCAAAGAGTACCGAGAATCTGGCGTTGTGCTCGGCATCGCGATGGGATTAACAGAAAAAGAGGTAGAGGGTTTTCCAGATCCTCTAGCTCCAACTCCAATGGGGATTGATCTGGATAAGCACATACCTGAAAACGTCGTGTATTGTGCTGGCATCAATCCGTATCATTTAGGTGAAAGTGAATTGATACAGCTTGAAGAAACGGTTCAGCTTCCTGAAGTTGTGGGTATCAAAATTTACCTCGGTTATTACCCGTACTATGCGTATGATGAGGTGTATCAGCCGGTTTATAAGCTAGCTGCTAAATACGGATTGCCAGTTGTTTTTCACACAGGTGATACTTATTCAGAGCGCGGTTTGTTGAAATACTCTCATCCCCTAACGCTAGATGAAGTAGCGGTTATGCACAGAGACGTAAATTTTATGATGGCGCATTTCGGCGATCCATGGACATTAGATGGAGCAGAAGTTGTTTACAAGAATCGTAATATGTATGCCGATCTGTCAGGGCTCGTTGTAGGAACAAAAGAAGATATTGCAAGATACAAAGATTCACCACGCTTCTTTAATCACTTGCGTCATGCCTTAACATTCACGGATAACTACGAAAAGTTTTTGTTCGGAACAGACTGGCCACTTGTGCCCGTACAGCCGTATATTGACTTTATAAAAGAAATCATTCCTGAAGAGCATCATGAAGATGTCTTTTACAACACAGCGGTAAAGCTTTTCCCGAAGATTAAGGCGTTTGTAAAATAAACAAATACTTGTGGTGAGAGGGGTGATGCCAATGGTACGTGTCTGTGGTTTTTATAAGGCGTATTTTAATAGATTACGAACTGAAAGAAGGGATCACCACTATGATATCAGGAAAAAAAGTAGAGTTACGGCCCGTTTCACTTGAAGATCATAAGCGAACTTACCACTGGCGAAATGATGAAGAGACGGCTACATTTGATGCGGGCTCTGGTTATTATCGATACAGTCATGTGCCGCTTGAACAGATTGAAGCAAGCTATGAAAAAGATATTCGTACGATTGATAAACGTGAAGTAGGAGAATTCTCGATTTACACAAAAGGGGGAGACGCGCGTCACATTGGTTCGATCGGATACCGCAGCCTAGATATAATCTCACGTCGGTGTGTAGTAGGAATAGGAATCGGTGAGAAAGAGCTTTGGGGCAAAGGATATGGAACCGATGCATTAAAAGCTTTGCTTCACTACCTATTTCATACGATGAATTTAAAACGCGTGCAATTGGATACATGGAGTGGTAACGAACGCGCGATCCGTGCCTATGAGAAGTGCGGTTTTGTGATTGAAGGACGGCTCAGGAATGATGCTTATATCAATGGTAAATACTATGACACGATTGTTATGGGCGTTTTGAAGGAAGAGTTTGAGTATAATAATGAAATAGTAGTTAACTAGATAGTAGTTGAATGTTGATTTAGCTAGGAGTAATCATGATAGAGTTATTCAGAATTGGTCTAATAATGATACTAACTTGCCAAGGATCTTATTTTATATTACTTATTTTACTATATGGGACTATGATGCACTGGTATGAGTGGGGTACGTTTCCGAAACCAAGTAATATATTTGAGAAGACTGTTAATTTCCTAACTGCTCTAGTCTTTGGTGTCGCGTATTGGGCAGGTTTAAAAGTGAAAAAGCGGAAATGGTTTTTGAGACCAGTGCTACTAAGCGGTTATTTATTTCTATATATTATCCTTGCAATGATTGCCTTTAAACTGATAAATTCTGTTCTCATTTACCTCGAGAGGAATGTTTACTTGTCATGACTGAACTAGTAAGAATTGGTTTAATGGCAATATTGGGCACGCAAGGAGCTTACTTTTTAGCCATATTTTTAGCAGGAAACACAATGATTAATTGGTACGAATGGGGAACGTTTAGGAACGCGGATACCGTTTTTACTAAAACGGTGAATGTACTCTCAGCTCTGTTTATGGGAATCGCTTATTGGTCAGGGAAAAGAGTTGATCATCATAATTGGTTTGTAAAAAGAATTTATCTTTTAGGATATGCATTTCTCTATACAATTGCAGGAATAATCATTTATGAATTATGTGACTATGTTTTAAGGTTCATTGAGAACCATTAAAGAATGCGCTAGATGGCAACCTCCAATCAACAGGATTGGAGGTTCTTGTTTGTTATAAAAAGTTTTGACAACTTTCATAAAACTGATTATACTAATAAAAAATTTAACAATTTATGGCTATGAAGAGAAAAGTAGTTAAGTAACATTATTTTCAGAGAGCTCTTGGTTGGTGTGAAAGAGCAATAATACCTTAACGAAAAAAGACTCTGAGCTTTGTACGGATGCAAAGATATCTTTGCTGATACTACAACGGGATCTCCCGTTATAGAGATAGGGTATACGCAAGTGATTATTTTCATTGCCGTACCTGAAGAGGTTGATATGGTGACATATGAACAAACTGAGGTGGTACCGCGAACGCTAATAAGCTCTCGTCCTCAAGATGAATAATCTTGGGGGTGAGGGCTTTTTTGTATTTCTTTCATAAAAAATGAGGAGTGATTTAATATGCATTGGGCATTTCGTATAGCAGAAGAACTAATAAGAAAGTACCCAGATCGAGAGACGTTTGTTTGTGCATCAGGCATCAGTCCATCGGGCTCGGTTCATATCGGAAATTTTCGAGAAGTGATTACCACATACTTTGTTGTAAGAGCATTGCAACACCTAGGTAAGAATACACGTTTTATCTTTTCATGGGATGATTTTGATCGTTTTCGTAAAGTCCCGAAAAATATTGATCCGACTTTTGAACAATATATTGGAATGCCATACTCAGAGATCCCATGTCCGTTTGGGTGCCACAGTTCTTACGCTGAGCACTTTGAAAAAGAGTTTGAACAGTCATTGAGAGAGTTCGGGATCGTTCCTGATTTTATTTATCAGAGCAAGGAGTATCAGTCAGGAAGGTATAATACTCTGATCGTTCATGCTCTTCACAATCGCAAGCAGATTTATGATATCTTAATGAACTTTAAATCTAGTGAACACAATATGGAAGAGCGAGAGAGATTTTATCCAATTAATGTGTATTGTGAAATTTGCAGGAAAGATACAGTACACATTCACGAATTTCAAAATGAAAGATTAAGCTACACTTGTTCATGTGGTCACTCAAACTCTATCGAGGTAGCACAAGCGACAAACATTAAATTGAATTGGAAAGTGGATTGGCCGATGAGATGGAAGGTTGAGGACGTGGTGTTTGAACCAGGTGGAAGAGACCATTCTTCTGCGACGGGGAGTTATAGAGTTTCAAAGGAAATTGCGTCGCACATCTTTAACTTTCAAGCACCAGAATATGAACCGTATGATTTCATTAGTATTAAAGGGTCTGATGAGAAGATGTCGAGTTCATCAGGTAACAATATTACACCTGGAGAGTTGTTAAACATCTATACACCAGAGGTTATCCTTTTCATGTTTGCAAAATATCAGCCGAATGCTCCTTTTCATATTGGGTTAGATGATGACGTGATCAGGAACTCCACAGAGTATGAAAGATTTGTCCAAGCAAAGCAAGGTATATTGAAAGAAGAGATTTCAGTAGCTTTGGAACTTTCTATAGTACATTCAGGGATAAGACATGTACCTAAATTCAGCCATGTGGCGAGTATATTGCCACTTGTTAATTTTGAGGTCTCACTCGTTCGAGAAGTGTTGGAGAGAACAGGGGAGGAGTATACGTTGAAAGAGGTAGCAGGTGTATGTGAAAGAGCTGAATATTGGTTGAAAAATTGGTGTTCAGAGAAAGTGCTTAAAGTTAACAACAAGATAAATCAAGAATTTTTTGAGACACTTACTGATCATGAGAAACAGTGGATTACAGGATTTGTAAATGTTTTGCAGGGTGGTAGAGATTTACAAGATGACGAGTTGATGAAAAGAATTTACGATGTTTGTCATGTGAAAGATGATCCTAAAAAGAAGAGAAGTAACCAAAAAAGGTTATTCGGGATCATTTATCAGCTTGTTTTGAGCAGCAATAGTGGTCCGCGCATACCATTACTCATACATTCTGTTGGTAGAGAGCGGTTAATTGCTTTATTGGACTATCCAATATAGGGTCTGACTTGATAATCTGTCCGATCTTGAGGACTATCTATCCATTCTAAGCAATAATCTGTCCAATTCGTTGAGTAATCTGTCCAATCTCCATTATAATCTGTCCAAACTACACAATAATCTGTCCAAACTCAACGGCAAGTTATTTTAGTGGATTAATACAAAAAAGGTGACGTCCCACCCGGAGCGTCACCTCACCTTATCATTATTTCTTCAATTCCTGACCCATACCCTTCAAAAAATGAAGGCCAAAGCCGATCGCTCGATTAATATCAGGGTCCTTCAGAGACTTCACAAGATCGAACGCCCCAACCTTCTTATCGCTCTCCACAAAATCTTCCCCCTGCTTCAAGCCAGAAACAACACTATCAAGCAACTTAGCGGTAACTTCAGGATCCATTTTCGTCAAGATGCCTGCAGCACCCATCAAGTTGTTAATCATGTTCGTAACGGGTTCCCGCGTTGCTTGACCGAGGGCGATGTTTGCAATTTTATCTTTTGCGAGTAGCATGGAGTTTGCCGCTTCCAATGCGCCGATCTTGTCTAGCTCCCCAATAAAATCAAGTGCCTTAGTAAGTGCAGCATCTTTTTCAGCTAATGCTTTTTGCAGTTCAGTTAGCTTCTCTTGCTGAATCTGCTCTTCGGTTTTTACACTCTTTTTTACAACGGTCGTTGGTTGTGCCATATCGTATCCGCCCCCTTATACTTCGTCCGTCAGGTGAACATAGCCTGGACGGTTCCATTTACGCTGTACTTCAACACCTTTTTGCGGATAGCGTTTTTTGTTTCTTGGATTGTTGCCAGGAAGTTTCACTTCACCTTCACGGCTAATTATCTCCATACGTACTTTCGTCTGCTTGTAAGCCGGTGTATGTGTACGATGATCAACAGCTGGACCGGTTAAAAAGTTGATAGCAGTCTCGTTATTCACAGAGTTCATTGGAAGATACAGTTCGTTGTTTTTCACACGGTCCGTAACGAGTGCATTCAACTTTACGGCACCAAACGGCGAGATCAACCGAACGACGGATCCATCGATCACACCGCGTTCTTCTGCAAGACTAGGTGATACTTCAACAAAAACATCAGGAACTTTATGCTGAATGCCTTTTGATTTGTTTGTCAGATTGCCTTCATGAAAATGTTCAAGCATGCGTCCGTTGTTGATATGAAGGTCGAATTCTTCTGGAAACTCTGCCGGGTGCATCCAGTCTGATAGTGCAAATCGTGCTTTTTTATCAGGGAAGTTAAAGCCTTCTGTGTAAAGAAGCGGTGTGCTTTTACCACTAAAGTCTCCCCAAAGGAAGCTGCCCCAGCCTTCTAATACATCATAGTTTGCTTCTCCAAACAGGGGAGCAAGTCCCGCCATCTCTTCAAAAATTTCACTCGGATGACTGTAGTTCCAATCTGCACCCATTCGAATGGCGATCGCTTGGATGATCTCCCAGTCAGGTCGCGATCCGCCAGTTGTTGGCAGCGCTTGATACAAACGCTGCACACGACGTTCCGTATTTGTAAATGTTCCTTCTTTTTCTAAAGAAGGAGCTGCAGGCAGAACGACATCCGCGTATTGTGCAGTTTTCGTTAAGAAAATGTCTTGGACCACAAAGAATTCAAGCTGACTGAGCATCTCATGAACATGGTTGGAGTTTGAATCAACGAGCGCCATGTCTTCACCGACTAAATACATCGACTTAATCTCGCCTGTTCCGATTCCCTCGACCATCTGGATGTTGTCTTTACCAGGTTTGCTATCAATCGTTACGCCGTATGCTTTTTCAAATTTTGCTCGAGCAAGATCATCTGAAATATGCTGATACCCCGGAAGCCAAGCAGGTAACGTACCCATATCGCAAGCCCCTTGAACGTTGTTGTGGCCACGAAGCGGGTAAGCACCAGCACCTGGACGACGATAGTTGCCGGTTGCTAACAATAAGTTCGAGATGGCAGCAGAAGTGTCACTTCCACCCGTGTTTTGCGTTACACCCATTCCCCAAAGGACGCATGTGCCGTCAGCGTCGCGAATCATTTTCGCCACGTCTTTGATTGTTTCTTGTGAAAGCCCAGTATGTTCCTCGGCATATTCTAACGTATATTTTTCCAAAACTTCTTTAAAGTCTTCTAAGTAAAGAACATTCTCTTCAATAAATTTCTGATCGTGCCAGCCTTGATCAATCATGTACTTCGTCACCGCCATGAGCCAAACTTGGTCTGTACCTTGCTTAGGACTCATGAAAATATCTGAGCGTTCAGCGAGTTCATGTTTACGAAGGTCCGCTACGATTAATTTTTGTCCGTGCAGTTTATGCGCACGTTTCACGCGAGTGGCAAGAACGGGATGTCCTTCTGTCGGATTGGCACCAACGACGATGACAAGACCAGCTTGCGCAATATCCTGAATCGTTCCTGCGTCACCACCCATACCAACCGTTCGGAACAATCCGTCGGTTGCAGGAGACTGGCAATAACGCGAGCAGTTATCCACGTTATTTGTTCCAATAATTTGGCGGGCAAACTTTTGCATTAAATAGTTTTCTTCGTTTGTAATTTTAGAAGAAGAAACAAAGCCAAGTGCGTTGCTGCCGTGCTTTTCTTTTATTGAGGTCATTTTTTCAGCGATTACGTTTAACGCTTCATCCCAGGTCGATTCCACAAACACGCCGTCTTTTCGAATAAGCGGGGTAGTGAGGCGTTCTTCGCTATTTACGAAATCCCAGCCGAACTTTCCTTTGACACAAGTTGAAATTGCGTTCACAGGACCTTCACTTGGTTCTACCTTTAAAATCTTTCTGCCTTTCGTCCAAACTTCGAACGAACAGCCAACTCCACAGAACGTACAAACCGTTTTTGTCTTTTTCGTACGTGTTTCACGCATAGCAGCTTCCACTTCAGATATCGCAAAAATACCACTATATCCAGGCTCAACTTCTTTAACAAGTTCGACCATCGGCTCAAGTAGATCTTCTTTCAATCCTGTCATGAAACCCGCTTCGCCAAGCATTGATTTTTCCATAAGAGCGTTACACGGGCAGACGGTAACACATTGTCCGCAACTGACACAAGAGGAATCGTCGATACTTGATCCAGCATCCCATATTACGCGCGGGCGTTCGCGTTCCCAGTCTATGGAGAGTGTTTCGTTCACCTGCAGGTTTTGACACACTTCAACACACTGACCGCAGGTGATACATTGGTTGGCATCATATCGGTAGAACGGGTGAGACATGTCAATATCCACTGGTTCTTCTTTTGGCGAGTAGGGAACCGCTTGGTGTTCGATTTCCATCAACTCAGCTGTGTTATGCAGCTTACAGTTGCCGTTGTTGTTATCACAAACCGTGCAATAGAGAAGATGGTTCTCGAGCAAGCGGTCCATCGCCTCGTTCTGTGCATCCTTTGCTCTCGTAGAAGAGCACTCGATCGCCATACCGTCGAGTGCCATCGTTGAGCATGAACGCATCAGCTTGCCATCTACCTCCACGATACATGTATCACACGTTTCGATCGGATCCACTTGTGGGGTATAACAAATCTGGGGGTGAGATAGTTCGTTTTTATTGATAATATCGAGAATGGATGTGCCAGAAGGAGCTTCGTACGTGTTGCCGTCGATTTTAATTTGAATCATCTTATCCATTAAGAATCTTCCTTTCGTTTGATACTTCTAATATCGTAAACGTATGATTGTACAAAAAAATCCACCACGAAAGCACAGATTCTATAGACGTACAGAAAATGTGAGTTCATGGTGGAATAGTGTAATAGCAGGTCATACCATTAGGCCAATCCAGCATTGGATCTCTTTTATTTTAATTAAAAGATAGATCATTATGTAATTTAACAAGATGGAAGAAAAAACAGTGTGAACGATCTTCTCTACCAACTTTTCTCTTTTATTATAGCGTTTACATCATCAAGAAACAACAAGACTTGTATTCTAGCTTTTCATTTTAATCACGTGCGAAAAGTAAGTACTTCATGTATGATTAGTAAAAAATGGAGAAATAGTGGTGATGTTCGAATGACGAAGAAAGTGCATGACTTCAACGATATTATTCGTAAACTTCGTAAGAACTTATTAGGAAAAGGACCTGAAAAAATACATACGGTCTTTGTGGAAAACATGGCGATCTCAACCATGTACGGAAATTTAACACCAACTGAAAAATTTATCGCCCGAACGGCAGAAGGCAAGGAGATGGTGCATGCTGCAAGGACTCGCCTGATTCAGGACGTTTATGCAACAGCTCCACCAGATGGATTAGAAGATGTGACGGGTGCAAAATTCGTTCATCTGTTCTCAGATTTTAAAGTGGATGAAGACATGGCTGTGTCTGTCTTTGTTTTTGATAAACCGATTGCATAGCGAAAGGGTGATTGTCTTATGAAACCGATTGTGACTAAGCGCAGCATTCTGCAGATTAAGAAAGGACTTGCAGCGAACGTAGAAGACACAATTGTGACCGAACTTCCTGTAACGATTAAGATCAATGGGGAAGAATTTGTAACGATGGTATGCAGCCCTGAGTACATTGAGGATATGGTCGTAGGCTATCTCGCCTCTGAAGGAATCATCCGCAACTATAAAGATATTAAAGACCTATGGATGCAGGAAGACGGAAGTTTTGTACATGTGACGACTGATCCTTTAAATCCGGTCTATCAAAATCTGCAGAATAAAAGATACATAACTTCATGCTGTGGCATGAGCAGGCAAGGCTTTGTTTTTGCGAATGATGCTCGTACGGCGAAATCTATGAATGAAGTCAGGGTGCGAGTTACGCCTAAGGACTGCTTCCGTTTGATGCGAGAGATGCAGAAAGGAGCAGGCATTTTTCAAGAAACAGGCGGTGTGCATAACGCGGCACTTTGTGATGTGAACGGAATCGTGCTGAGCCGGATGGACATAGGTCGTCACAATGCCCTCGATAAAATTTATGGATATTGCTTGAAGAATGATATTTTCATAGGGAATAAGATTCTCGTGTTTAGTGGTCGGATTTCTTCTGAGATTTTATTAAAAGTAGCGAAGATTGGCTGTGAAATCGTCCTCTCTAAATCAGCTCCCACAGAATTTGCTCTGCAATCAGCGGAAGAATTAGGAATTACTACAGTTGGTTTTGTAAGAGGGGATTCTATGAATGTGTATACACGTCCTGAGCGGATTGTTGTATGAATCTAAGAGTTAATACACTAGGGATTCTTTTAAACAATGGCCGGCTTTTGTTAGAAGAACGGGAAGGGAACCATTCGGAAGGAAAGGGGACGTATTATCGACCTATTGGTGGAACGATAGAATTTGGAGAAAAGTCAGAGCAAGCGATTGTTCGCGAATTTTACGAAGAGATAGGCGCAACCATTAAGGTGAAGCGTTACCTGGCATGTGTAGAAAATATTTTTGTTGTCGATAAAAAGATGGGACATGAAATCTCACAGATATACTTAGTGGAATTCGTAGATTCAGATTTATACATGCAAAAATCATTTGTTGTAACAGAAGGGCAGCAAAAGACTTTTGCGAAATGGATAGACTTAGATGATATCTTAAATAACCGTAAGCTCCTTTTTCCAAATGAATTGAGAGATTTACTAAAAGTTTACTAGTGAGCTTCTTTACGATTATTGGTTACAAGAGCAAATAATAATACAGGGTAAAGCAGTTCCGCCGATTAAAGCGAAACTGCTTTCTTGTTTTACCAACCGCGCTCTATCCAATCGTTTTGAACGATTGTTAATCGCTTCTTCTTTCCTCGACGATCACTTCCATATACATCATCTACATACCATCCTCTACCGTTTACAGAAGCATCGGTTTCATAGAGAAAGCGTACAAACTTTGTTCCTTCAGGGAGCTTTACTTTTTCGCGATCCCAAGTTTCTTCTTTTCCAGTATATGTGTTCGGAAGTGTTGTCCACGTTTCTTTGTCACTTGAAACTTGAACGGAACCTTTGTCACTTCCATCTTCAATACTGAACCAATGGTTAAAATGAAGAGTATCCTGATTTTTATCGACTTCAAATGTTAGTTCTTTTTTCAGGTTATCGCCATATCCGGCAAACCAAGCTTTATCTCTGTGATGAAGCGGCACTGAGATCGCATCAGCTGTTAGTTGTGCGACTTTGCGTCGTATCGGATTCATAGAGACCGTCGCTCGAGATGGGTGGACGCGATTCGTTAAAGTCAGTACAATCGTTTTATTCTTTGGTGAGACAACCATTGAGGTTCCGGTATATCCCGTGTGACCTAATGTTTCTTCATTGCTGAGAGCATCCATGTACCACCCTTGATTTAATTCCCAGCCTAGTCCGTGTGAGTTTGTTGGAAACTGTGGCAGCTGGTTTTCTGTTAATAAGCTAACCGTTTCTGGCTTAAGAATCTGTGTTTTACCATACTTTCCATTCTGTAAAACCATATGGCCGAAAATAGCGAGGTCTTTAGCGGTGGAAAAGACGCCGGCATGTCCTGCAACGCCATCTAAACTCCACGCGTTCTCGTCATGCACACTTCCCCAGACCATGCCGCGGCCGATTGCTGGCTGATATTCAGTAGCAGCGATTCGGTCACGAAGATCTGCCGAAGGGTTGTACATCGTATCTTTCATTCCGAGCGGCTCGGTGATGTTCTTTTTTACATAGTCGTCGAGACGTTGACCTGACAGTCTTTCAACTAAAACACCTAGAGTGATTAAATTTAGGTCACTGTATGTATACGTTGTTCCAGGCTCATTCTTTAAGCCGTATTTTAAGGCGATCTGCAGTCGTTCCTCGCGATTTGCTCCCATACTGTATAGAGGAATCCATGCAGTAAACCCTGAAGTATGCGTCATGATCTGCCGGATGGTTACGCTCTCTTTTGCGTTTTCATTGAACTCTGGAATGTATTTTCCGACAGGGTCATCTAGATTGAATTTTCCTTGTTCATATAGCTTCATTGCAGCCGTTGTGGTGAAGAGTTTGGAGATCGAGGCAATATCGAAAATAGTGTCTTTTCTCATCTCAACAGGATGATCCATTTCTGTGAACTGATCGTCTATGTAGCGAGCGGAATAGCCATATGCATCATGCTTTGCGATACTTCCACTTCTGGCGATGAGAACGACAGCGCCTGGCATGGTTCGTTTCTCAATCTCACTTTCAATAAACGGACCGATTTGCTCTAGTGGTTCTCGTTTTAGTGAAGCTCTTTCTGGTGTTCCCGGATGTAGAACAGGTGATGATTTAGAGGGCTGGTTCCAGTCACCGTGGTGCGTTCGATTATAATGTTGGGAGGAGGAGCCCTCTGCAAAAATGGCAGGAGTAAAACTGGATAACAACATGGCTGTACTAAGCATGGTACAAACTAAAACACGTTTTCCTCTCATAAGTCATTCTCCTTATTCTGAATATTCTTACACTTACTTACAGTAGCAATCTGGAGAAAAGGTGTCTATCACTCGGAAGTCCCACAGCATTTTGTACTAGTTAAATTGTATAGAAATTGTAGGGGGTCAGACCCGGGTCAGACCCCCTACAATTTAAAGGAACTTTTCATCTTTTCTCGAATAGTTACAGTGGAGAAAGAAGAGAGGAGACCAAAATCGTGCTGTTACAACTAACACCTGCTTTTATCACGTTTTTGTTAACCGTAATATTTGCGCCTCTGTTAATTATGACGTTAAAAAAACTTAAACTCACACAGCCCATTCGAGTAGAACTTCCACAAGATCATCAGGAAAAGAAGGGAACACCCTTAATGTTAGGAAGTGTGTTTTTTGTAGGGATTTTCGTCGCGCTTTTTTCCACGACAAGTCCAATCATGCTCTTTTTAGTGGCAACCTTTATACTGTTTAGTTTTATTGGTTTTCTAGATGATTTTTGGAAAGCTTCAAAACAAGATCCTGGCGGGGTATCGGGAAAAACAAAGCTAAAATTTCAGTTCGCATTCACCATTCTTCTCTTATATGTCGGCATCGATCTTTTTAACATTGATACAAGCATACGGGTAACAGAATCTTTTAATATTGTTTTTCCGTATATCATCTATTTAATTTTAATTACACTGTTTATTGTCGGGACAGCGAATGCGATCAATTTTACGGATGGTATGGATGGACTTCTAGGCATGGTTGCAATACCTACATACTTCTTTTTCTTTGTAATCACTGAGTATACGGAAGTGAAAGTCTTTTGCTTAGTGATGATCGCTACAATTCTAGGTTTCTTAATCTATAATTTGTATCCCGCAAAGGCGTTCATGGGTGATACGGGATCACTCGCCATTGGAGGAACCTTATCGTTTCTTGCCATCATCGAAAACGTAGAGATCTTAATTCCAATCCTGTTTATTATCTATCTCGCAGAACAGCTTTCTGTCATCATACAAGTTGCTTATTTTAAACGAACAAAAAAGAAGTTGTTCCGGTTCACACCCATACATTATCACTACGGTATAAAATATGGATGGTCAGAAAATATGATCGTAACCGTGTTTGCGATGGTTTCTTGGGCGGCTTGTGGCATTTGTTTGATGTATTATGAGGTATTTATGTAGAGAGAGTGACACAATTTGGTGTGTCATTCTCTTTTTTTTTTGCTGTTGTGTGTTTTTGGAGCGGAATTTTAATCTTTATGTAGATATCGTATAAACTTGGCAACTTATCTCTATACAGGGTTGGGTATCTGCGCCACTAACTAGAACTTATCGGATTAATCCTTGAAATATCGGTGTTATTCCCACGAGTTTCATCAATAATCCACCGAATTTTGAACATATATCAGCGAGTCGACATCTTTCGATAAAAATAACTAGTTGGATACCCTCGATCTCCCTAAACACAAAAAAAGCCCACCGAAGTGAGCCCTTCTAACACATATTCCTACCAAATTTCCTCAGCCCATTCTGGGTGATCGATGAACGGGTTACGATTATGCTGATAATCTTCGTAGATGATGTTGTTTCGGTTTCGCTCCCAGTTATCAACCGGATCCTCTAAGTGCCATTGCAGCAACACAGACATCTTACCGTGATAAGGAGCCGTACCATTATTAACGTTGTTGTTCAATTCTAGTTGTGGTTCACCGCTGTCCCCTTCATAACGAACAGCCATGTAAAACAACATGCGGGCAACGTCGCCTTTTACTGCATCACGTGGTTCCCATGAGTCGCTGTCGTAATAGTTGCCAAGTGCCTCAGAATGCTGCGAGCCGCCATTATCAAAATCAAGGTTTCCGCGAGAGCTGTTTACACTTACATCAGTTGGACGCAAGTGATGGATATCCGTACCTGGACCCATCGCTGTTCCAAAGTCTCCATGTGATTTTGCCCAAACGTGCTCACGGTTCCAATCGTTTACGTTCCCACCGTTAGTGGTTTTGCTCTGCGAACGGCCGGTGTATAGAAGGATGACATTGTTGCTGTTGTTTGGATCTTGATCGGTTACTTTAAGTGCGTTCCATACGGCATCATAAGAGAGTTCAGTATGATCGTCGATAATATTGTGAAGAGCCGTCTTTAATGCTGCGCCAGTTTTTCCTTGAGCAGGATCATAATACGATTCATCAAAAGTTGGTGGGTCAGTAGGATCTGTAGGCGGATCTGTAGGTGTTGTACCAGATGCTTTCTCCATAGCTGTTGGATCTTTTAGGCCAGCATGCGAGAAGTAAGCCGCTAGACTGCCTGTTACTTTAATGGATTGACCTTTTAAAGTAGGGTTTGTTTTTAGACCAAACTGTGATCGGTAAGATGTTGGAATCTGAACATAAACCATATTAGCTGTGTTTGTTTCAGTGGGATTGTCTGCTAAAGCAAGTGCATAATCATTTGGATAATTGCTTGTTACTACGGTTGTTGTTGCAGTAGGTTGTCCTACTACATAACCTTGAACAGTCTTTGCAGAATTGTTCTGATTCGAGATACTTTGAGAAACTGAATAAGGACTTGACCACGATCCATCTCCAGCCGCTTGAAGAGCTGGAATAAATGCTAACGTGCTGACCACTAACGCAATTAATACTGAGAAAAGCGAAAGAAACTTTTTGTTTTCATGCCTTTTCATCATCAACGCCTCCACCCATTTAATTTTTACACCTTGCACTTTGTATTTCTAGTTGTTTCACATATTTCAAAATGTTGGTGAAACAGGTTTTATTCTACAATACTTTTATTAATTTCATTTTACAGATTTGTAAAACGAGAAAACTAGCTACAAAGGGAGGAACTAAAGAGGCGTTGAAAAACAGTTATATGGACCTAATAAATGAAAAGAAGTTAATTACTTCTTACTTTCTTACTGCGTAGAACCGAGATGAAACCGCCTAATATCTCATGACTGACTGTAAATCCTTTACGTTGATAAAAGGATAATGCGTCATCGTTCCCATTGGAAACGTAAATAAAGTAATCATCCACTTCATCAAAAAGAGAAAGCCAGTTCATAGACATGTTAAATAATTTAGAACCCACTCCATATTGTCTGTACTCATCCTTAATATAAAACTGGGAAAGGCAACCGACGGCTTCTTTCTGAACGGAATTCATATCAAAAAAGGTGGCAAAATCGTTGCGATACACCTCTTTCGGAGAAATGTTAACATATACATATCCAACAGGTTCATTTTTATCTTTGACTACGACGATATAGTTATGCATTGCTTTACGCATGGATGGAATCAAGCGCGTTTCAAAGTTCATGGAGTCAAATAATTCAGGACTTATGTCGGCTTTTGATTTTTGATACTTCATGAGCTCGTTACAGAGTTCTCGGCAAACCTCGATCTCATGTTCAGGAATAATCTCGTATTTTAATTCCATATTAATCACTCCCTACGTTGTTCATTACGCTATAATTTTATTACATAGAAAAAGGAAAACAAGTATGCAGTAATTTCTTACTAAGTCAGTAAAAACTGAGTAAAGGAGCCGGAAAATGAGTGAGGAAGGATATAAAAGAAAAGAAGATTGCCCGTTAACCTTTGCTCTAACACTAATCGGTAGTAAATGGAGACTCCCGATCATATGGGCATTGTGGAAAAATAAAAGAATTCGTTATAACGAACTGAAGCGTCAGGTAGATGGAATCACAAACATGGTTTTATCTCAGTCTTTAAAAGAGATGGAAAAACAAGGTCTGATCGTGCGAACGCAATTCATGGAAATACCTCCTAGAGTGGAATATTCATTAACAGAGGCAGGAGAAGCTTTAATACCATCATTAAAATCTTTGGCAGAATGGGGAAAAGAGATGCAGATAAAGGTGAAAGCTCATGTCTGAGTGCCCGTTATGTAAGGGAGATAATGTCTGTGCAATTTCAAACGGAAAGAACCCAGAAACGTGTTGGTGTATGAACGTTCAGATTCCAGATCAACTTCTTGAATTTGCTGCTTCAAATCGTGAAACATGTATTTGCGAAAACTGTGTGGAGAATTGGAACAAAAAGGGGTGCTGATAATAAGTGATCAGCACCTAGGTTTTTTACAGGTTAAAAGTCTTTATATGAGTCTCTTAACTTTAACATCTTGGAAAGTAAATCTTCTCCAATCTCACTTTTGAAATCTCGGTACACAGTCTCCCAACGATTCGCCCACTCTCTTTTTTCTTCTTTTGTCAGATAATGAATATCAATTGAAGAGTTTTTCTCAATCAATGCAAGCTGTTCTTCGTTCATCGCGAAGGATTGAGTCTGGTTCCAGGAAGTGGATTCGTTCAAAGCTTCAGATATAATGTTCTGTTGCTTGCTACTAAGGTTTTTCCAATACTCACCATTCATGATTACGGCATAACCTAAAAATCCATGATTGCTTATCGTAAGGTGGCTTTGTACATCAAAGAACTTTTTAGAATAAATATTAGAGATCGTGTTCTCCTCACCGTTCAATTCTCCAGATTCCAATAATCTGTACGTATCGTTAAAATCCAATCCAACGGCTTTAGCTCCGACTTCATCAAATTGATTCTGGAGCACTGTACTAGGCATGATTCGCAAGTTTTGCCCTTTTAGATCATCGGGGTGAACGACTGGCCCGTCGTTTGTTGTAATCTGTTTAAAACCATTGATCCATAACGTTAGGCCTTTCATATTTTTCTCTTCTAGTGACTGAAGCAGCGTGTTCCCAATGTTTCCGTTTAACGCCTTTATAATACTTTCGGAAGTAGGCATGGCATAGGGGAGATCAAGAACTTGCCATTTTGGTGAAAAAGAGCTTAGTTTTGTAGTAGCTGGTGCGATCATCTGTACATCACCACGCTGCAGAGCTTCGAGTTCTTCTTGGTCGGAATAGAGTCCACCGTTTGGAATTACTTCTATTTTTATCTGACCACCTGATTTCTCGTTTACCCGTTTTGCAAAACGCTGTGCAGCGAGGCCTTTCGGTGTGTTCTCTGCAACCACGTGACTGAACTTGATGACGACCTGGTCCTTTATTCCTTTTTGATCATCGTCAAAGGGAAGTGTTCCTTCTGACATTTTTGCATGAAAACCAATCCAGATCGATACTGCTAAACCTACGATTAGTATCAGCGCGATCCCAATGAACGATTTCATCATGAATTACCCCAAATCCGTTACTTTTTTAAATAGTCTAACATATTGAAGTTGGAATGATACAATAGGAACAATGAAAAGGAGGATGCTAGTAAATGACGATAAAACGATTACCCATTCGAACAAAAATAATGATACTTACGTTGGGAATCGTGCTCTATGCTATCCTTATCGGCGGAGTCGTCATAATTGGTAAGATCCTCGATATCCAAGAAGAAGAGCTCGGTAAGCGGGCAATGATTACTTCACGCACGGTAGCGCAGCTTCCTGAAGTGAAGAAATACATTCAAGTAAATAAGGGCTGGAACGAGATAGAACCAGTCGTTGAAAAGATTCGTGTCATTAATGAAGCAGATTATGTCGTGGTCATGGACATGGATCATATTCGGTATTCCCATCCTGTTAAAGATATGATTGGTACGGTGTCTAAAGGAAGTGATGAAGGTGCAGCGTTTGCTGACCATACGTTTATTTCAAAAGCTAAGGGAGAGATGGGTACAGCCGTAAGGGCGTTTGTTCCTATAAAAAATGATGAGTTGGAGCAGATCGGCGTTGTGGTGGTCGGTCATGTGATTCCAGGATATTATGAAGTGTTTCACGATCTGACGGATGAGATGACCCTCATCCTACTCTTAGTTCTCTTGTTTGGTGTGATCGGATCCTATCTGTTAGCTCGTCATCTTAAACAGCAGATGTTCTATTTGGAACCGCACGAGATCGTTCGAATGTTTGAAGAAAGAACAGCAACGTTCCACTCCATGCATGAAGGTGTGATTGCCATTGATAATCAGGAACACATCACGATCTTTAATGATAAAGCTAAAAGTATATTCTCCGTGAGTGGAGACGTCGTAGGAAGGCAGATTCGTGAAGTGATTCCAGATACTCGTCTGCCAGAAATTATAGAACTAAGTCGTCCTGTTTATAATCAAGAGATTCGTGTAAGTGGTAAGGTCATCATGAGTAATCGTGTGCCGATAAAAGTGAAGGACCAAATTGTTGGAGCTGTTGCTATTTTTCAAGATAGAACAGAGGTTGCGAAAATGGCGGAAGAACTGACAGGTGTAAAGGCATTTGTGGAGGCGCTGCGTGTTCAGAACCATGAACACATGAACAAGCTTCATACGATTGCAGGGCTTCTGCAGTTAGGAAATATGAAAAAAGCGATGCAGTATGTTTTTCAAATATCAGAAGAAAAAGGATCACTCACTCGTTTTTTAAATCAAAGGATTAAGAATGAGAGTCTAGCAGGTCTATTGTTAAGCAAAGTCGGACGTGGTAAAGAGCTCGGAATAAAAGTGGTCATTGATAATGAAAGCTTACTAAAAACGTTTCCCGATCAGCTTGATCAGCATGATTTTGTTACGATTATTGGTAATTTGATAGAGAACGCGTATGATGCTCTAAAAGGAATGCGGGATGGCAGGATTGATGTTTCCATCGCGCAGGATTCTGAAATATGTGCCATTTTGGTTGAAGACAACGGTTGTGGAATGAGTCAGGAAGTTCAGCAACACATGTTTGAAAGAGGATATACGACAAAAGGAAACAACGGGTCTGGAATTGGGTTGTACCTGATTCGTCAGATTGTAGAAAAAGGTAATGGAGAGATAGAAGTAACATCACACGCAAATCAGGGAACAAGTTTTGTTATCGTATTTCCGATGAATGGTAGAGGTGAAGAAGATGAGGGAGATAAAGGTTCTATTGATTGAAGATGATCCGATGGTCTTAGAAATCAACAAAGCGTTTATAGAAAAAGTGAAGACATTTAAGGTAATTGAGACGGCATCAAATGGAACAGAAGGGCTGAAGCTGATAAAAAAACATAAGCCAGATCTCGTCGTGCTTGATATCTACATGCCAGAGCAGGATGGTGTCGAGACACTTCTACAGATCCGAGCGGAAAAAATTCAGGTAGATGTAATGATTATCACTGCTGCAAATGACTTAGAGACGATTCGTTCTATGATGCAGAACGGTGCGTTCGATTATATTATCAAACCGTTTAATTTTGAGCGCATTGAAAAAGCATTAAGTAAATATAGAACGTATCACTCTACAATGTCTCCATCAGGAACCGCTACACAAAAAGATCTGGATAACCTCTTCTTTTCTGAAATACGCGAAGTTCCTGCTACGATGGAACTTCCTAAAGGATTAAACGAGCTTACGCTAAAACAGATCGGCAGCTTTATAAAAGTACAAACAGAGGCCAAGTCCGCAGAAGAGGTAGCTGAAGGAATAGGAATCGCACGAGTGACAGCACGAAGATATCTCGATTATTTAGTGAAGAGCGGCACGATTCAAATGGACATTCAGTACGGTACTGTTGGAAGGCCAGTGAATCGTTATCTTCTTAAAAAATAGTTCAAGACCAAAAAGACCAAAACGTCCAATAAGTTCTTAATATTCTAACAAAAGACTGAAAGCGTTATCATTACCTTTACAAATGATAACGCTTTTTTCTATGGCTTGTTTAAATTGTGTGGAAATTGTCTGGGGTCTGACCCCGGGTCAGACCCCAGACAATTTAATTCTTAGAAGTTCATTTTCAAACTCGAAAGGAGAAGAACAATGAAAAAGTTATTTAAGAACTTAACGTTTCAGGTTTTAACGGCTATCGCCGCAGGTGTACTAGTAGGACTCTTCTGGCCAGATTTCGGGAAACAGATGAAACCTGTAGGAGATACATTTATTAATGCCGTCAAGATGGTGATCGCGCCAATTATCTTCTTAACAATCGTACTTGGCATCGCGAAAATGGGTGACATGAAGAAGGTAGGTAAGGTGGGAGGTAAAGCTTTCATTTACTTTGAAATCGTTACGACTCTCGCACTCGTTATTGGGTTGATCGTTGTTAACGTGTTAAAACCTGGAGCGGGATTAGACTTTGATAAGCTGGAAAAGGGTGATGTTTCACAATACACGTCTGAAGAAGGCGGTAAGATTGATTGGATCGAGTTCGTTACACATATCGTTCCAAGCAACATGGTCGATGCATTTGCTAAAGGTGATATTCTGCAAGTACTATTCTTTTCCATTCTATTTGGTGTAGGACTTACAGCACTCGGGAACAGTGGGAAGATCATTATCGAGTTCTTCGAAAAGTTACTCAACGTCTTTTTCAAGATTGTCGGATATATAATGAAAGCTGCGCCACTTGGTGCGTTCGGTGCTATGGCGTTTACAATAGGAAACTATGGTCTAGAGTCACTCGTACCGCTCGGCAAGTTAATGATTGCGGTTTACACGACAATGTTCTTCTTCGTTTTTATCGTATTGAATCTGATCTGCAAGATGTATGGATTTAGTCTGTGGAAGTATTTGAAATTTATAAAAGAAGAACTCTTAATTGTACTTGGAACGAGCTCTTCAGAATCTGTATTACCAAGAATGATGAACAAGATGGAGAAGTTTGGATGCTCGAAGTCTGTTGTAGGTCTTGTTATTCCAACCGGCTACTCTTTTAATTTAGATGGAACGTCCATCTACCTCTCGATGGCAGTCGTCTTTTTAGCTCAAGTTTTTGGTATCGATCTCAGTATCACGCAGCAGCTAACGATCATCGCTGTACTTATGCTAACGTCAAAAGGTGCAGCAGCCGTTACAGGTGGCGGATTCATCGTTCTTGCGTCAACGCTAACAGCTATGCAAGTTATTCCTGTTGAAGGACTAGCACTGCTATTAGGAGTTGACCGCTTCATGAGTGAAGCGCGTGCCATTGTGAACTTAATCGGAAACGGAATTGCAACGATTGTTGTATCCAAAAGTGAAAATGAGTTTGATGAAGGTAAAAGTGAAGAGGCCATTCAGGCGATGTACGAAAATAGAAAAATTGCGGTATAACGTTGGAAGGAGCTTTGGTCGAAACAGACTAATGCTCTTTCTTTTTGATATGCTTATTTAAAAGATAAGAAATGGAGGAAGTTAACTTATGATCTGTAGCATGCTCAATATTAATTATCCTATTATACAAGCAGGCATGGCAGGTGGACCGACAACACCTGAATTAGTAGCAGAAGTAAGTGAAGCGGGAGCATTAGGTACACTAGGTGCAGGATACATGACTCCTCAACAAATTGAAGTTGCGTTACGAGAGATTCATCAACTTACACAATCCCCAATTGCGGTTAATTTATTCCTTCCCCAGACTTATGAAAGAGATGAGAATGCCATTCTAGCGATGCAGCAATACTTGAATACTTACCGCACAAAACTTGGGATTCCTAAGATTAATAACATTCCAGACATGGAGGATCTATTTGAAAAACAACTCGCTACAGTGATGGAAGCAGGTGTGAAAATAGTAAGTTTTACATTTGATGCACCGACTAAGAGATTAGTAGAGAAATTACACGCTTCAGAAATCATAGTTATCGCAACAGCAACTTCTGTTAAAGAAGCGGTTCAGCTTGAGTCCAATGGTGTAGATCTTATCGTTGCACAAGGTGCTGAGGCAGGTGGACATAGAGGGACTTTCTTAAATGTTGAAAATGAATCTATGATTGGTACAATGGCCCTCGTTCCACAAATGGTAGATGCTGTTTCCTGTCCGGTTCTAGCAGCGGGAGGCATCATGGACGGCAGAGGAATGGCGGCAGCACTAGCTTTAGGTGCCTCAGCCGTTCAGCTGGGTACAGCATTTTTAACAGTAAAAGAGAGCGGAGCGAACAATATTCATAAAGAAGCCATTCTAACTAGTAGCGAAACAGACACGAAAATCACGAAAGCTTTTTCTGGAAAAAGTGCGAGAGGTTTTAAGAATAAGATGATGGTAGAATTGGAGAGTCGTATAGAAGTTGATCTGCCTCCATATCCATTGCAGCACATATTAACATCTGATATTAGAAAAGAAGCAGCAAAGCAAGGAAATAAAGAGATGATGTCGATGTGGGCCGGACAAGCATCAGGTCTAGCGCAAGTGAGATCTGCGAGGAATTTGGTAGAAAATTTGGTTGATCAATGTGATAAAGCACTCCAAAGAGCTTCATTGAATTGAAGTTTTCCTTAAACAGCTAAGGAAAATGGTCTTTTTTCATCCGAAATATAATAAGATTTGTATAAGTTATACAAATTTTATCGATTGGGGTGAAAATCATGGATTTTATGACCGATTTTGCGCCGTACGTTGGTTTAGCTGTGATTTTATATGCAATTCGTCATACGGATCGGTTTTCGAATAAGTATATCCCCATTGTTGCTGTTGTATTAGGTGTTCTTTATGCTTTTTGGGAAGCTGGTGGAGCTACACCAGAGGCTACATTGATCGGATTAAAATATGCACTTTTAGGAATAGGAACCGTCGCAGGTATAAAATATTCATTAGAGCAAAACTTAAAAAAATAAGAGTAAACAATAACAGTGCTAAAAATACAGCGCTGTTTTTTTGTTGTACAAAAGCTATATAATTATTTGACTGAACGTGTATTAAATGTTTAACATATTTAACTTATGGGAAATGAAAAATATCAAAGGAATTAAACAGGAGGGTGTTGCTATAATGAACATACGACATGACCTTGAGAGTAAGGGTTTAAGCCGATTGCTCCAAAAGGATACAAAAGCTTTAAAACAGATGGTCGATTCATATAGCGCACTACTATTTCAAGTTGCCCTCCGAATTACAGGTGATAAGCAAGTAGCTGAACAGATTCTGTGCGAAGTATTTCGTGACTTATGGGAAAATCCAAACCATTACACCAAAGTGAAAGACAAATATATTTCAAGTTATTTAATAAAATTATGTAAATTAAAGTGTGTTAATCGCGAGGAGGTACATATTACTCGGTTATTGTCTAAAAAGTCAAAAAATTATGTTGCGCATAATGCGACGATCTGATATTATAAAAACGCTTACAATAATATAAATAGTAATGGAGAAAATACAAGATCTGTACTTTTTCTATTCTACTTAAATGATGAATGAACGCTCTGCACGAGTATGTAGAGCTTTTAGGCAACATTCTACAAAGACTTATTTGAGAAAATAAGTACTTTTGAATGTTGTCTTTTTATTTGTCTTACATTAGGGTAAGTTTCAAGAATGTTTAACTTCATTAACTTTTTAGGGGGGAATTAAGAATGAAAAAGTCTAAAAATCGTTGGCTCATTGCTTTATCAGCTGTAGGGATTCATATTTCTATCGGCTCCGTGTATGCTTGGAGCAACTTTACAAATCCATTGATTGAAAAATTCGGTTGGACAGCTTCTCAAGTACAGATGACATTCAGTATCGCTATCCTATTCTTAGGTCTGTCGGCAGCTTTTTTAGGACATTTTGTTGAAAAACATGGTCCCAAGAAAGCGGGTCTGCTTGCAGCCATTTTCTTTGGTGTTGGAATTGCAGGCTCAGGGATTGCAGTCAATATAGGTTCGTTAACTCTGCTCTACATCTTTTATGGAGTGCTTGGTGGAATCGGACTCGGGGTAGGTTATATCGCGCCTGTATCTACACTGATTAAATGGTTTCCCGATCGTCGTGGCTTAGCAACAGGACTTGCTATTATGGGATTCGGTTTTGCAGCAGCGATCAGTTCACCAATCATGGATGCACTTATTAAATCGGCAGGTATCGCTAACACGTTCTTTATATTAGGAATTGCGTATTTTGCAGTTATGACTTTGTCCTCTCTTTATTTAGAAAAACCAGAAGAAGGATGGCTTCCGGCTGGTTTTAAAGAAAATGTAGAAAGTGGTAAAGTGAAAATCAAACAAGACCTCTCGCAACTAACAGCCAACGAAGCGGTAAAAACACGACGCTTCTATTATCTGTGGATCATGCTGTTTATCAATGTGACTTGTGGCATTGCTATTCTTTCTGCCGCTAAACCTCTTGCTGAAGAAAGTATTGGATTAACTACTGCAGAAGCTGCAGCACTTGTGGGTGTACTAGGATTGTTCAACGGTTTTGGTCGAATCGGATGGGCATCCATTTCAGACTACATCGGGCGACCTAATACATATACAACATTCTTTGTCTTGCAGATCGCTCTTTTCTTCATGCTGCCACAAACTTCATCATCGATTCTTTTTCAAGTCATGCTCGCAGTCATCTATACTTGTTACGGTGGAGGATTTGCATCAATTCCAGCATATATTGGTGACCTTTTCGGAACAAAACAAGTTGGAGCGATTCATGGCTACATCTTAACAGCATGGGCAGCAGCAGGTCTTGCAGGTCCGTTATTCGCGGCATGGATCAAGGATACAACGGGATCTTACGCGAACAGTTTAACTTTCTTTTCTGGACTGTTTATTCTTGCGCTCATTGTGTCCATACTCGTCCGTTTTGATATGAAAAAACTAGCTGAGAAACAAGAAAAATCCGTAGCATAATCTACTGAAATGCAGTGTCTTTATTAACGGGAAGGCACTGTTTTTTTAATGATTGTGAATTTGAGAGCAATCTGCCCATTATTCATATGTTATAATATGGTAAGCAGAAGATGTAATTTACATTCAAAGGAGAAACTATGACACAAAAACAAGTTACAATCGCAGAATTAAACGCAGAAAATTGGTACGAATGCTGCTTTTTAGAAGTTGCAGACAATCAAGTGAGTCATATTGAACCTAACGCAGTTTCCATTGCACAATCCAAATTTGAACCAAGCTTAAAGCCTTACGCTATCTTTTTCGAGGGTAAAACAGTTGGTTTTCTTATGTTCAACTCAATGGAAGAAGAATTAGATGGGTATTGGATCTATCGTATTATGATCGATAAAAATTATCAGCAAAAAGGAATTGGAAAGGTCGCAACACAGTTGATGATTGATGAAATGAAGACATTGTTGAATGCTAAACGAATTGTAGTGGGATACCATCCGGAGAATAAGGGTGCACACCAATTGTATGCGAGCTTAGGATTTGTAGATAAAGGTGACAGGTTTGGTAAAGAAATGGCTGTTGTTCTAGAAAATTAATACATAGTTCTACGTTGGTAAATACTTCTGAAATCTCATGCCACCCTCAAATTTTTAATAAATGCTTTCGAATAATTAATGTTGAGTATATAAAAGTTTTGTAGAATTATTGAACTCCATGTTTAATGGAGTTCTTTTTGTTTTGTTTCATCACGAAAGGGAACGTTTGATACGAAGGAGTGAATTAAATAGATGAGAAGATCAGAACGCAAAAAGTCAAAAAAGAGAAATGTGGTATTATTCAGTGCACTAGGAGCTGTTCTTTTAGCATTATTATTCTTACCAAAAGATGCGCTGCTTATGGGCGGTGAAGAGGAACCTGCTACAGAAGAAAAAAATCAAGAACCAAAACATAAAGTGGTCAAACTTCAGCCAGATAACGAAAGTGCTTATGAAAAAGATGAAGATAATGAAGCAAATAGTGGGGACAAAGCAAAAAAACAAGAACCTTCTGAAGAAATCGGCATAGATCCTGAAAAAGAAACGGATAAAAAGAAAAAAGCAGAAAAAGCAAAAAAAGCTGAAGCAGAAAAGAAAAAACAGCAAGCTTCCGGTGACAAACCTGTTCTAAATAAGCCGATCGGTACGTCTCAAACAGGACCACATACTTCTAGTTATGATGAAGGCAGCGTGGACTGGAATGAAAAATTGAAAGCGATTCGTCTTGCCACAGGACTTGATGAAAACATGACGGTGTGGAAGATTGGTAACGGTGGCAGTCCTCAAAAATCAGTCGCAGAAGTAAGTCCGAATAAACAGCCGAACGAAAAATACACCGTTAACCTCGAGTGGGTTGATGAAAAAGGCTGGATGGTGACGAGTGTTCAGAAGTAGTCTCAAAACAAGTGGACAGTAAAATGTTGAAAGTGGACAGTAAAAAGCGATAAGTGGACAGTAAAACATCAAAAGTGGACAGTAAATTTAGAAAACTGGACAGTAAATCTTTATCTTCCTAACAATCCACCAGAACATTCTCAAGAAAAGCTGGCTCAGCGCGTTCAAATTGAACGATCGCCGAACCAGCTTTTTAAATTTCCTTATTTTTTCCTCGCTTTTAGTAGAAAACGATGCTGTTTCACTTCAAAGTATCCATTATTTTGAATCATCTCATGAATGTGATGTAGCTTCTCCACAGAATCTTCAATTTTAAAATCTGGCACCTGCCAAGGTATCGCGTCTAGGTAATAAAGCAGGGCGCCAATATCATAAAAGCGCTGAACAGGAAATTCTTCTTTTGCTTCCAGTATTTCGAATCCACTCTCACGTAATTCATGTTCAGCAAAACGCAAATTCCAATGTGAAAATTCTTCATTAATTGGATAGCCGAGCATTGTATTAATTTCAGCACAGTCCGAACCACCAACTTGTTGTGTAAGAAAAATCCCGTCCGCAGTTAATACGCGTTTTACTTCAAGAGGAGAATAAGATTCGTGTTTATTAATGATAAGGTCAAACGTATGATCTTCAAATGGAAGAAGATCGTCGTCACCAATTTGAAATATATTTACACCAAGAGGTTCAAGGCGTTCTTTTGCTATTGGGACGTTTGGAGGATATCCTTCTGTTGCACAAACTACTGCGGGAAAAGGTTGAAGCTTGGACAAAAGTTCTCCACCTCCAGTGCCCATGTCAAGCATCGATGAAACTTTGCCGATAAGAGGGGTCACCATACTTCCATAAGACCAAGAAAGCATTCCACTTGCCATTCGACCAGACTCAGTTATATATGAAAAATCCCATCCTGAAAATGGTTTGTTAACTTCCTTAATATACATTTCAAAATCTACATCTCTTTTCATACGTGCACCTCCAAAATTTTATGTTTCATTATGATGAGTCTTTAAGGTTCTGTTGGAGGTCCTCTTGATAAGTAGCAGTTTTATATCTCGTGTTCAAAATAATTCATAACGTTCTCCTTATAACAAGAGTAATTGTATCTTCTGTATTAAATTCTTCAAAACAATTCCAACTCCTCTTGAAACTTCACAAATAGAGGGAATCATATCGTGTTGTCGAAAATAGGCAAAAGGCTGAAGAATGAATTAAAGGGAGAGGACAATATGACTCATCACGCAATAAAGATGTACGAATATCACGTATGGGCGAACAAGGAGATTTTAAATCGTTTATTAGAACTTGGAGATGAGGTATATCACCAGGAAATGCAAAGTGTTTTTACATCCATCTCTAAGGTGGTTTCACACATGTACATCGTTGACCAGCTTTGGTTTCATATCGTCTCAGGCACGAGTATGACAGAAGCGCTCGAAATCGAAAAAGTAGAGTCGGATACAAAGAGTATTGAGGAAATCATTACGATGTACAAGGAATTAACCAATCAATATAGTGAGTTTCTTAACGATGGAGTCGATTTGGACAAAATGTTAATACTAGATACACCTTGGGCAAGAAGAAGAGAAACGAGTATCTCTGAGATGGTGATGCATATTACGACTCATGGTGCCTATCATCGAGGTAATATTACAGCTATGCTGCGTCAAAATGGTTACAGCTCGGTTACGACAGATTTAACGAGTTATTGGTATTCTGACTAACAAATCGCTCTATACATAAATGAGGAGAAATAAATGAAGAAAATAGTCATATACGTAAGCGTTGCGATCATTCTATTAATGGGATTGGCATACAGCGGTTTAAAGTTAAGCAGTTCTAGGGACTTTCAATTTTTCGGAGGTTTAGTAACAAGTGCAGATACTACTGAAAAAGTAGTTGCCCTTACATTTGATGATGGCCCTACAGATAACACTGATGAAATTTTAATGATTTTAAAAGAAGAGGAAGTTAAAGCTACTTTTTTTGTAACTGGCAGAGAGATAGAAGAGAACTTGGAAGATGCAAAAGAAATAGTTGCAGCAGGACATGAGCTCGGAAATCATTCCTATTCTCATGAACGAATGGTTTTGAAAACACCTTCTTATATAAAAAGTGAGATTGAAAGAACGGATGATTTAATCCGCAAAGCAGGATATAAGGGAAATATTCAGTTTCGCCCGCCGTATGGTAAAAAGTTAATCGGACTGCCTTATTACTTAGATAAACACGATCGAAAGACAATTCTTTGGGACATAGAGCCAGAAACATATCCAGAAGTTGCATCTGATTCTACCAAAATAGTGAAACATGTGATTCGAAATATTCAGCCTGGTTCGATAATTCTGTTGCACGTTATGTATGACAGCCGCACAGAATCCATGAAATCTGTTAAAGGTATCATCAAGGATTTAAAGGCAAAGGGATATACGTTTAAAACGGTGTCTGAAATGATTCAATAAAATAGAGGAGCCCATCTTTTAAAGAGGCGCTCCTCAAACAAATTAATTGTTATTTAGAAACAAGTACAGGTTGGTGCGCGTTAGAAACAACCTTTTGACTAACGCTTCCTAAGAAAAGTTTTTTAAATCCGCTATGGCCACGATTACCAATGACGATGAGATCGATGTTATGGCTATCCGCATAACCACAAATGGTGGTAGTCGGGTCACCATGCAAAATGGCTGTTGTTGTCTTTATTTGATGATTAACACGTCCTAACGCTCTGTTTAGGATTTCTTCACCATGACTTTGCTCCAAAATTTCTGCTTTTCTTACTTCTACAGTTGAACTCGCTACTCCGCCTGGATGTACGCCACCATACAAAGGCAGAACCATTTCATTGGTCACATAAAGTAACGTTAACTCAGCTCCTGTATGCCGTGCAATCTCATTACCATTGTGAAGAGCGGTGTAACTTCCTTCAGAGCCATCAAAAGCAACCAGAATCTTGGTATATAACATCACGTTGATCTCCTTTCTTGCAGATTTGGCAACTCGAATGAACATGTTACCTTATAAAATCATTACCCCTTGATATTTTATGTAAACAAAATACAATTTTCTGTCACAAAGCAAAAGCCAGAATCGTCATGTTTGTAAAATCAGAAAGTGGTGATTACACATGAATACATTTGATGTGGCGATTGTTGGTGGCGGAATAGCCGGTTTAACTTCTGCCGTATATTTAGCACAAGCAGGAAAGTCTGTCTTGGTACTAGAAAAAGCTAGCAAAATTGGCGGACGTGCACAAACCACCTCAAAAAACGGAGCACTTTTCAACTTAGGTGGGCATGCATTATACAGAGGGGGAGCGGCCGAGAAGATTTTGAATGAGTTAGAGGTGGAAATATATGGATCAGTTCCTGATACAACAGGATACGCGATCTGGAATGGAGAACTATTTAAATTGCCAGGATCATTAGGAGCAATGGTGAAATCAAAACTTTTAACATGGTCGAGCAAGACGGAACTTGTCAGAGTTATGTTGAAGCTACAAAGAATTGATGCCACATCAATTCCACATATGAGTTTGCGAGAATGGGCTGAAAAGGAAATAAAGAATCCTATGGTACGTAACGTTGTTTACGCATTATGCAGAACATCAACGTATGGTATAGATTACGATCAACAATTAGCAAGTGCTGTCATTCAACAAGTCAAATTAGGGCTGAAAGGTGTTCTATATGTTAACAACGGTTGGCAATCTATCGTAGAAAATTTGCGCTCAAAGGCTTTGTCTGCTGGTGTAATGATTCTTACAAACAAAATGGTCTTATCTATCGAATATGGAACCAGGCATCAACTTTTTTGTGCAGATGGAGAAACAATCGAAGTTTCAAATGTAATTCTCACAACAGGACCTGAGCAATCGATGAAACTAATGAAGCATTCAGAAGGAACATTGCTGCAAAAGTGGAGTCAACAAGCACGTCCCGTATATGCTGCTTGCCTAGACGTAGCTTTAAAAAAACTACCAAGATCGCGTCATCATTTTGCGATAGGAATCGATCAGCATATTCTGTTCTCTAACCACTCTAGAGCGTGTTCATTAAGTCAGGATGGTGAGATTGTTATTCAAATGATCAAATATTTAGGAACGAAAAAAGAAGAGAGTGGAAAAGTTCATAAACAAGAGCTTGAGAGTATTTTAGATCTCATGCAGCCAGGATGGAGAAAAGAACTTGTATCTCAGCAGTTTCTGCCAAAAATGATTGTAGTACAAGACATGATTAACGTTCAAGACAAACAATATTTTGGACCCTGTGTACCTGAAATACCAGGACTATACATTGCTGGAGACGGAGTAGGACATGGAGAAATGTTGGTGGACGCAGCATTTGCCAGTGCTAAAAGAGCAGCAAAAGCCATTATACAAAATGAAGGATTAATCCGTTTGCGAAGGGAGGCTTAATGGATGAACGATGTTCATACAGAGCAGTTATTTATAACATATAAATCACTCTTGTTTTCATTGGCGTTTCGAATGCTAGGAAGTGTGCAAGATGCGGAAGATATCGTGCAAGATGCGTACATTACTTGGAGTGAACAACCCGTTGATCATGTCAAGAACCCAAAAGCTTTCCTTTGTAAAATCGTAACGAATCGCTGTATTGACTTGCTTAAATCTGCGCGTAAACAAAAAGAAACATATGTAGGACCTTGGCTTCCAGAACCATTAATAACAGACAACGAAGATCCAGCATCACGTTATGTGATGAAAGAATCTCTTTCTACAGCATATTTACTGTTGTTAGAGCAGCTATCAGAAACAGAACGTGCTGTATTTTTGCTTCGGGAAGTCCTAGAGTATGAATATCAGTTGATTGCAGAAGTGATTGGGAAGAGTAGTTCGAACTGCAGACAAATCTTTCACCGGGCAAAAAAGGCAATAGGCAGTCATGCAATTGGACAGTCGTCATCTCCAAAAGCGTCGGCACTAACTGAACAGTTTGTATCAGCTGTAGTTTCAGGAAATGTCGGCAAACTATTAAGCTTGCTTGCTGTGGATGCGAAACTCCTATCAGATGGCGGTGGGAAAACAAAAGCTGCTCTTGTTCCAATCTTGGGAGCAGAGCGAATCTCTCGCTTTTACATGGGAATCATGGCAAAAGCAAAGGAAGACTTTTCATTTAAATATACGATTGTTAACGGCGAACCAGGAATTATACTATATGCAGAGCATCAAGTATTGGGAGTTCTATCTTTACAGATTAAGAATGACCTGATTCAGACTATTTATTGGGTAGTAAACCCTGACAAACTAACTCATCTTACTTAAAACATTCTTGGAGGTGCAACATGAAGCCTATTCTAATGAATTTCCCAACTGAATTTACAACCGATCGACTACTTATCCGTATGCCAAAACCTGGAGACGGTAAAGCGATGTTTGAAGCAATAAATGCTTCACTGGACGAATTAAAACCATGGCTTCCGTTCGCCCATTTCGAACAAACAGAGGAAGACGTAGAAGTAAATATTCGAGAGGCGCATCTGAAGTTTTTAAGCAGAGAAGATCTGCGGTTGCTCGTGTTTTTAAAAGAAAACGGAAACCTGGTTGCTTCATCAGGATTACACCGTATCAATTGGGATATCCCAAAGTTCGAGATCGGATATTGGATTGATACTCGTTATGCGGGAAAAGGATATATGACAGAAGCTGTTCAAGGAATTACCGAGTTTGCTGCTAATGAGCTTAAAGCACGTCGAATTGAGATTCGCTGTGATACTCAAAATGATAAAAGTGCGGCTATTCCTGAGCGACTTGGTTTTACATTGGAAGGTATTTTGCGTAATGACGCATTGGAGATTGGATCAACTACGAAACTTCGAGATACAAGTGTGTATGCAAAAGTATTTTAAAGGGAGGGGAAATGGTGATAAAAGCTGTTTTTTTCGATTTGTATGAAACGCTGATCACGGAGTGGGAAGAAGGAAAGAAGAAAGCAGCATATTCTACCGAATCATTAGGGTTAGATAAAAATATATTTAAAATAGAGTGGGACCTTAGAAGAGAGCGAAGAATGAATGGAACGTTTCCGGATCACCAGAGTGTTTTAAGCGATATACTTCGTTCGCAAGGGATAAAACCCAATCTAGAAGCTATCGATCATGTTCATGAAGAAAGATTGATAGTTAAGACTATTCCTTTTCAAGAGATGGACCCTCACGTGTTAGGACTCCTTCGTACTTTAAGGACTAAAGGGCTAAAGCTTGGTTTGATCTCTAATGCGGCGGCTGAGGAGGTTCACGCATGGGAAATGTGTGAGTTAGCTGACTACTTCGATGAAGTGGTTTTCTCCTATGAAGCACGAGTTGCAAAACCGCAAAAAGAAATCTATCAAATGGCTTGTGAGAAACTTGGTGTAACTCCACAAGAATCTGTTTTTATTGGTGATGGTGGATCTGACGAATTACGGGGTGCAACTGAAGCAGGAATGACAGCACTTCAAGCAATCTGGTTTTTACCACCTATGATCAGTGACAGAATTACAGGTTATCCCAAGTTGAAAAAACCACAGGATCTACTGGAGCATGAGGATATTAAATCCTGTACAATCGCCTAATCTTTTTATTGATGTGGAGAGCTCGCACTTGAATCAACGTGCGAGCTCTCTTTGATTTGAGTTAGTATTTTTTATTAACAAATTTTAGGTAAAAAAGAACTATAGAGAAAATATGCCTTCAGACACTGTGATTTTATTTCCTATTTTTTACTCTAGTAACAACTAATTAACTTTCTGAAAATTCATATAAATAGAGTTCGAGAGGTGATATGATGTTGCAAACAAAGTAAATAAAAGGAAATTGGAGGCGTGACAATGACAAAGAAGAAGTGGGTTGCAATGGGGATTGCGGCAACATTAATCGCAGGTGCGTTCGGACCCTCAGCTATGGCTGCGACAGAAGAGGTAAAGGTGAAAGTAAGCAGTGATTCTGGGACACCAGCTTTTTTAGCAGGTAAGTTATCTTCTAAATCGAAATCTTCTGCACAAAAGGTACTATTCAATTATGTGAACAGTCATAAATCGATCTTCAAACTAGGAAATACAACAGCAGAAGATTCCTTCTCTATTTTAGAGAGTACAAAAGAAGCAAACGGAAATACGGTACTAAGACTTCAGCAAGAATACAACGGTGTTCCAATCTGGGGTTATACCCAAGTGGCACACATTAATAAAAACGGTGAACTAACTGTAATATCGGGTGAAGTTGCTCCAGAAATGGACAAGCAATCAAAGTTAAATAACGCAAAGCAGATCAGTGGTAAAAAAGCGGTGAGAATTGCTACTGCTGCACTTGGTCTAAAACCGGAATATGAGAAGAAGCCAAAAGCGGATAAGATCGTTCTAATTAAAGACGGCAAAGCGCACTTTGCTTATCTTGTAAACTTAAACTACTTAACACCTGAACCTGGAAACTGGAACTATTTTATTGATGCACAGTCAGGTGAGATCCTAAATCGTTATAACGACATGCACGAAGTAACAGGAACGAACACGACCGGAACAGGAAAAGGTGTACTAGGTGATTCAAAAACACTTAAACTCACATTATCTAGCGGAAAGTATTATATGCAAGACAATACGCGTGGAAACGGGATCTTCACTTATGATATGAAAAACCGTACGTTCCTGCCTGAATTCTTCTTGCCGGGAACGTTATACAGTGGGACAGATAATGTGTTCGACAGCTCATACGATCAAGCAGTTGTTGACGCTCACTACTTTGCCGGATTAACCTACGATTATTATAAAAATACACACGGACGTAACTCTTATGATAATAGAGGAGCACAAATTAAGTCGTCTGTTCATTTTAATAAAAATTACAATAATGCTTTCTGGAACGGTTCACAAATGGTATATGGCGACGGTGATGGAACGAACTTTATCGCTTTCTCAGGCGGCATTGATGTAGTTGCTCATGAATTGACGCATGCAGTAACAGATACGAGCTCTGATCTTGTCTACCAAAACGAGTCAGGTGCATTGAACGAAGCGATGTCTGATATCTTTGGAACACTAGTAGAGTATTATAATGGTAAAAATCCTGATTTTGAGATTGGTGAAGATGTGTACACGCCTGCCGTAGCGGGTGATGCACTTCGCTCGATGTCAGACCCTGCGAAATACCAAGATCCAGACCACTATTCTGTTCGTTATACCGGAACAGGTGACAACGGCGGCGTTCATATCAACAGTGGTATCATCAATAAAGCAGCATATCTATTAAGTGAGGGTGGCAGTCATTATGGCGTGTCAGTTACTGGTATCGGACGAGACAAACTAGGTGCGATCTTCTACCGTATGAACACGGTATACTTAACGTCATCATCAAATTTCAGTCAAGCGAGAGCAGCAGCAGTACAGTCTGCAACAGATCTATATGGTGCATCTTCACAAGCTGTTACTTCGGTAAACCAGGCATTTAATGCAGTAGGCATTCAATAATTATTGATATAGCTAGAACCATGTTTGGTGGTTCTAGCTTTTTTGATGAAGACACTTGAGGAAAATATCGAATGTTGACGATTACCGACTCGTGGATTGGGAGCCGAAACTTGTGGATTGGGAGCCGAAACTCGTGGATTGGGAGCTAAAATTCGTGGATTGAGAGCTGAAACTCGAGGATTGGGAGCTAAAACTCGTGGATTGAGAGCCGAAACCTATGGATTGAAAGCTCAATCTCATGAAATTAACCCTCATAGGAGGACTGCTCCTGTCGATATAGAATAAGTAAATCGATAACTTAGCAAAAAAGGTTAAGAACGAATGAACGTTCGTGTATATGATGGAAGTAGGGTAGGTGATGGAGATGGATTATGAAGTTTGTATTCAGCGGACACTTGACTATATTGAAGAGAATTTGCAGAACCGCATCACATTAGAGGAGCTTGCAGAGCTCGCTTGCTTCTCGCCTTTTCATTATCATAGAGTGTTTCAGTTTCTAGTCGGCGAATCTGTTATGGATTATGTGCGGAAAAGAAGACTCTCACACGCGGCAAAGCGATTGTTGCAATCAGACGATAAAGTGATCGATATCGCTTTTGATCTAGGGTTTCACTATCATGAATCGTTTAATAGAGCATTTAAAAAACAGTATGGCCGATCGCCGCGAGAGTACCGTAATGCATCCCTTCATCCAGTCTCACTTCATCAAAGGACTTACCTGAATATAAATCGTTATACAGGAGGAATGAACATGGAAATGAAAATCATTAAAAAACCAGCTTTCCACATCATCGGGTATGACTTAAACACACGAAACACAGATGGACAAAATAATATAGATATTCCAAAGTTTTGGGAGAACTATATTCAAAAGAAATTAGGAGAAAAGATTCCAAATCCTCTAAACAGAAACCAAGAACTGGGATTATGCACAGAATACAATACAACAACCGGTGAGTTTGTTTATATGATTGGAATGGAAGTGGATAAGGGTACACCTGCTCCAGAAGGAATGTCCTATAGAAGTTTTCCAGAGTTGGAGTATGCTGTTTTTACAACGCCAAAAGCTTCAGAGGAGAACTTCGTACAATCGATCCAGCAAACATGGGTTGAAATCTTCTCCAAATGGTTTCCTGATTCAGGATATGAGCATAATGGAAAGTTAGAATTCGAGCTTTACGATGAACGCTGCTATGGAGATGAGAACAAACAGATCGACATTTACATCCCGCTCGTGAAGAAAGCTGAAAAAGTGAAATAAATGGTGTGTGGCCCTTTTTGCTCAATGAGCAGAAAGGGTTTTTTGAATCTAAGAAAATGGAATTTTGTGTTAAAATAATAATCTGAATATTAATGAAAATCCAAGCGAATAAACGAGGAAGGATACATCAAATATGAAGTTTTCGATTGACCAAAAATTATTCAGTAAAGCTCTTTCTGATGTGGGAAGAGCTGTTTCTCAAAAATCACTTGTTCCCATTCTTTCCGGCATAAAAGTGGTAGCAGAGGATGAGGGGATAACGCTCATAGGCACAAACTCGGATATTATCATTAAACGTTTTATTTCTAGAGACATAACGTCCCGAAATATCAGCATTGATCAAGCAGGAAGTGCAGTCGTTTCAGAGCGATATTTTACAGAGCTCATTCGCAAGCTACCTGAAGACGTTCATATCGAAGTAAGCAATACTCAAGTGTTAAAGGTTAGATCGGGGGACATCTTCACTCAGCTGAATGGGTTTAGAGCGGACGAATATCCACAGTTACCTGAGATTGATCAAACAAACTTAATAGGTATGGATGCAAACGAATTAAAAGAGATTATCAAACAAACAGTTTTTGCAACAGCTAAAAATGAAACGAGGCCAGTACTTACTGGTGTTCATTTTACGTTCTCAAACAATAAGCTAACGGCAGTTGCCACTAATTCACAACGTTTAGCTTCTAGAATAAACGAAGTTCACGTATCGAATGAGACCTCGTTTATTGTTCCAAGCTCCAGCCTGAATGAACTTGTAAAACAAATCAGTGATTATTCAGGTATCGTAAAAATGTACTCAGCAGACGGTTACATCCTTTTTGAAACAGATGAGATTTCACTGTATTCTAGATTAATTTCCGGGCAGTATCCTAATACGTCCAAACTCATTCCGAATGAACAAAAAACAGTATTGACTCTAGATAGAGAGATTCTTTTAAAAGGAATTGATCGCGCCTGTTTGTTTGCTAGTGAATGGAAAAACAACAATATTACGTTAAGTATTAAAAATCGTAAACTGTGCATCTCTTCAGGCTCTTCGGAAATGGGTCACATTGAAGAATTACAAGAAATTAAGGACCTAGCAGGTGACGATGATCTTAAGATTTCAATCGATGGTCACTTTTTGAAGGAAGCCTTACATACGATTATGGACGAAGAGATCAACATAAAATTTAACAGCTCGATGAGACCAATCGTAATTGAATCTACACATCAAACATCAAGTTATCTTCATCTCATTTCACCCGTTAGATCCTTTTAAGGAGTGTGTTCCATGAAGTACAAAGATGGAGAAAAACGAATCACATATGTTTTAGACAAGGATTTGTGCGTTACAAAATTCCTCTCGTTAGTGAATGCTGTATGGCCAGGTGAGTACCATGAACAGTTTACAAAAGAAGCTATACAAAAAACATTGAACATCACAGCATGGGATCATGAGAAACTCGTTGGCTGTATTCGAATTCTCACTGATGGCTATTTCTTTGGAACCATCACTGAAATTCTTGTTAGGCCAGACTATCAAGGCAGGAAGATAGGCAAACATCTAATGGAAATAGCTTGGAAACAAAGTCCAACATCCCTCTTTATAGGTGCTCAGCCTGGAAAAGAACAATTCTTTGAAAAGTTAGGTTATACAAAGTCCATTCAATCTTTTCAAAAGAAAAAACAAAGAAAATAGGTGAAAACATGCAAAAGGTACTTCCAAAAGTTCAACTTAGGGATCTCGTTATAGAGGATGCTGAAGACCGTTATGCATGGTGTTTAGACGTAGAAGTGACAAAGCACCTAAACATGCCTGACAAATATCCACCATTTAGTATGGAAGAAACAAGGAATTGGATAAGGCAGTGTATCGCTAAGAACAACGGTTATGAGCAAAAAGCAATACTTAGTGAAACAGGCGAACATATTGGATGGGTCGATCTGAAAAATATTGATCGATTGAATCAACATGCCGAATTAGGCATAGCCATTGGTGATAAAGGTTATTGGGGCAAAGGCTATGGTATTGCCGCTATGCATGAGATGCTAAAGTATGGTTTTAATGAACTCTCGCTTAATAAAATCTGGCTTAGAGTCGAGATCGATAATAATAAAGCCATCTCCTCCTATAAAAACGCAGGTTATGTAGAAGAAGGCATTCTAAGACAAGACCGTTTACGTGGCGGCATGTTTGTTGATCGGTTACGAATGAGTGTGATAAAAGATGAATATTTTGCAAATAGTGTTTCACATCTTTAATTGTTGTATTCCAAATTCATACCTGTAAAATTTTATAAGATAAATGGAATAATTACTCATTTTAAGGAAAATCTAAAACTATACAAAGAACAGGTTTGCCACTTGTTTCACACAGGACGATACTCAAATAATCGTCCTATTTTTTTATTAACAAATACTACCTTTTTCTGTCGCGCATAAGAACGATTCATTGTGGGATTATAATCTTAATTCAACAAGGAGGTGAAAATAACATGGCTAACCAAAACCAATTAGTAGTACCAGGTGCACAACAAGCTATCGACCAAATGAAGTATGAAATCGCTTCTGAGTTCGGTGTAAACCTTGGACCAGATTCAACTTCTCGTGCTAACGGATCTGTAGGTGGAGAAATCACAAAACGTTTAGTTGCTCAAGCTCTTGGCGGAAAGCGCTAATTAAATTTAATATCATGGCTTGGCTATCTGTTCATCGCAGATAGCCTCTTTATTTTTTACATAAGAAACTCTTCTGTTTGACATTTGAAACAAAGTATTTTATATTAGTTGACGTATCAATTATTGAGCTATCAATTATCCGAAGGAGGGGGATGCTTTTGTCCAACTCATATATAGATGATGAGAAGATTATTAACCGATTGTATGAGATACATCGCAGAACGGTTCCTAAGTTTGAAAGCTGTACAGGGATCAGTCAGACTCGCTTAGAGCTTTTGCATGAATTATATGAAGTGGAAGAGATCAGTCAAAGAGCTCTTCAAAAGAAAGTGAATATTGATCATGCTGCCGTAACTAGGCATCTGAAACAACTCGAAGATAAAGGAATGGTGATCCGCAGGAAAGATCCTAAAGATCAACGATTTACGTATGTTTCTCTATCAGAGGAAGGTCGTTTGAAAATCATTCATTACCGGGAAGAGAAGGAACGTTTCATTTCTGGTGTATTACATGATTTTTCTGCTGAAGAAAGAAAAACTTTGCTTGAGATGTTAACACGTATTCAGCACAATATTGAACATTTTGAGTAATCACAATCAAGCACAACTAAGACTATTACACATAAAGGAGAATGTATGATGCAACAAACTAAAATCAACAACTTCAACGAAATTATCACTGGACGTCGATCCATTCGCAACTACGACCCATCAGTAAAAATCTCTAGAGAAGAGATGAAAGAAATCTTAACAGAGGCTTCTCTTGCACCATCTTCTGTTAACTTACAGCCTTGGCGCTTTGTCGTAATTGATACACCTGAAGGAAAAGAAACGTTAGCACCTCTAGCTAAGTTTAACCAACGTCAAGTAGAAACATCATCTGCTGTAATTGCTGTATTTGCAGATAACAACAGCTTGGATTACCTTGAAAAAATCTACGACAAAGCCGTAGACGAAGGGCATATGCCACAAGAAGTTAGAAATCAGCAAGTGCCAGCTATTCGTGGACTTTTAGAACAAATGACTCCAGAGCAATTTAAAGATATGAACTTGATCGATGCAGGACTTGTTTCCATGCAATTAATGCTTGTTGCTCGTGCACATGGATACGACACGAATCCGATCGGTGGATATGAAAAAGCTGAGATCGCTGAAGCGTTTGGTTTAGATAAAGAACGATATTTCCCTGTTATGTTGCTTTCAATCGGTAAAGCAGCAGATGCTGGATATCAATCTGTTCGTCTATCAGTAGACGAAACAACAGAGTGGAGATAAGAAAGGAGAATAGATAAGATGATTATTATTCACGCAGGTTTAACGGTACAAAAAGAAAAAGAAGAAGCATTCTTAGCCGAGGTAAAAACATTAGTAGAGGCTTCGCGTGCTGAAAGAGGTAACATTCAATACGATCTTAAAAAAGATACAGAAAAAGAAGCAACGTATATGATGGTAGAAGTTTGGGAGAACCAAGAAGCGGTTCAAAATCATAACACAAGTGAGCACTTTGTGGCTTTCGGTCAAAAAGCAGCAAGCTTTATGGCTGCTCCAACGGATGTAAAAGTGTACGCTGGAGAACAAGTAAAATAATGATGAAAGGAAGGCGCATTAAATGTGCCTTCCTTTTTTTGTGGTCCTATTCTGCTTTCGTATACTTTCGCTCTTGCTCAGCAATTAGTTCGTCATCCTCCGCGTTATCACGAGTAACCTTTTGGGTCAGAATCGCACCAACGGCTACCAATATCATTACGGCGATGTAATAACCTTTTTCGTTCAGTTGCAAATTGTCTGCATTGTAGAGTCCGATACAAAACATGGACACTCCAGCGATGAAGGTGAAATAAGCTAAAACGGTAAAAGCAGGTGTGTTTCTTCTTCTATGACGTTGCATATGTAAACCTCCTTCATTTTCTTTAATATGGATAAAAATATATATGCCAAAAGCTATCTTCATTATAATCAATAAATAGTCTTATTTCCTTATTTTTCTTATTTCCATCCTTTAAAACATATACGGCCCAACAACAAGCGATAAAAAGAAAGTATTTAATACAGCAAAATAACAAATAGCCGTTAATTTGCCCCAATCTTGTTTTCTTCCATACCAGACTGCGGCACCACTAAGTAGTGCCACTACCACAGGAATAACAATGGAACTCCCTGCAAACGCCAAGAAATCGGGAGCATACATGTAATAATGCGTATTAAACAACTTTTGAATAAAGATGAATTGAACACCGAGAAACAGGGCTAAGATGGTGTACAAAATGCGCTTATCTTCATCTTCCATCCATTTAATCTTTACTATGTAGATGATTAATGCAAAAAGGACTGCAGGAGTGATCCAATACACCGAACTCATAGCAAAGATTAATCCTTGAAAAAGAGATAATACCGTTGCAGAAACAGCTTCCTTAATATCTATCTTTGTTATTTTAAGACTCTTTTCAATAACATTAGGATTCTTTGAAGCTCCGCTAAACGTGTACTCTTTGTAACCCACTAAGTTTAACCACATAACAGAATCTTCACCAATCCAGTAAGGGTGAAGGGACTGATAGTTTGTTGTACTGCGCAGCTCCGTTTTCCAAACATCTCCTTCTGCTCTTGCTTCATATACATTAACAGCTTCTTTTTCGTTAGACTTTAATGCACGAGTAGTAAACAGTACTTTTGCTTGACCATTCTCATCAACGCCATATTGAATAAATTTTGGATTTTCAAGCTTCGTTCCTTTATTGTCTATGAATGTCATGATAGAAAAATCCCAATCAGTATCTGCATTCAATTGGTTGGTCCCTTGATAGATCTTATATGACTTACCTCCAGAATTATTATTAAACAGAGAATAATAAACCGTCACATCATTTCCATTCTCAATAAAGTAAAAGCCAAAATGATTTTCATGAATCTGTTCATCTATATTTAAAATTATGTATTCCTTAAATCCAGAGTCAAACTGATTATCAGGTTGGTGAAAAGTAACCTTAACTTGTTTAGTCGTTTCCTTAGAAGATTTTCTAACACTAATAAACGAATCAGATTTGTCGTTTAGAACAACTGAATAAATTTGTTCAGGCACTTTCTTTAAAGATTGAACACTCCATGAACTCTTATCTACTGCCAAAATTTCGTTTTCTTTAAAATAAATGATGTTGTTTGGATTAGAATCCATACCTCTAACGTCTTGATCAAGAACGTTTTCATTCTTCCCGTCATAGTGAATGAGCTTCTTGTCCCTTACGAATACGTACTGATCACCTTGTACCCAGAAGTCTTGGGGACTTGGAATAGAAAGAGGAACGGTTTGTTTATTTTTCAATTCTAATTTTTCAGTAACTTGAAAACTCAAAACTTCATTTTCTTTCGGAACATATACACGCTGCATTCCGTTTTGTTCTTGAAATACGGGCTTAACTTCACCAATCTTCTCTGTTTGTAATGGCAGTGAACGGCTCCAACCTTCAATAGGTAGTTTTTGTTCGGTCTTTAAATTTTCTAAAGTGAACGAAATAAAAATAACCAAGAAGAATAGAAGTGGAATAACAAAAGGCTTTATTTTATTCATTTTATTTCCCCCTTATTCCAAAATTCGACGAAAGTCCATATTTTTCCTTTTTTGAATTAAGTATACAATAAAGTTAGGAGGAGTTTATCTTGGAAATCAAAGATATTTTTACGAACTTACCAACATTAGAACCAGAGCGTCTTCTTTTAAGGAAAATAACAGTAGGGGATGCACAAGATATGTTTCAGTATGGATCGGATGCAGAGGTTTCACGCTATGTTACTTGGGATGCTCACAAAACAATAGAGGATACGATGGAATTTATCGGTTTCGTGTTAAGGAGATATGAAAGTGCTGATTTAGCCCCTTGGGGAATTGTTTTAAAAGAAACCAACCAACTGATTGGTACGATCGACTTTGTCTCATGGCAGATCAATCATAAAACTGCTGAGATCGGTTATGTGATCGCGAAGAACTATTGGGGTCAGGGCATTACGACTGAAGCAGGTAAGGAGCTTCTGAATTACGGTTTTAAAAACATGAATTTAGTACGAATTCAGGCAAGATGTTTTATAGAGAACGGTGGATCTGAAGGGGTTATGAAAAAGCTATGGATGAAATATGAGGGTACGTTAAGAAAAGCGATGTTTACAAAAGGAGAGCATCGAGATCTAAAGATGTACGCTGTCTTGAAAGAAGAGTTTGAAATGAAAAATAGCCTTTAAAACTTGATAAACGTATCAAGATAAGATCTTCTACCCACTCCCAAATTACTAAATTTACCTTTTATTAATTATTTTTACAAATTTTGTAGTTATAATGATGGGCTTTTTCACTCTCTTTGTACATCCTTAAGTATGATTGAATTTTCTGATAATAAAGTTACACTTACCTTATACATACATAGGAGGTGTGCTTGTTATGAAAAGAAATAAGAGATGGCTATCTTCTGCACTTGTATTATCAACAGTTGCAGGGATTACTTTTTCAACAATGGATTCAGGTATAGCGCCACCGGTTGCTGAAGCTTCATCTCTCAAAATTCAGCCAGCAGAGTCAGTCTCTCTCGTTCAGCTTGCTGTTCCAAACACAAAAGAAGCGATGAGGAAGATTGAAGAATTTGGTATCGATCTGACACACAGGATGCACGTTCATAATGGACAAATTGAAGTAGATGCGGTCGTAACACCATCTGAAGTTGCGATGCTGAAGCTCTATGGAATTAACGTAAAAGAAACTCTCATTACTGAAAACCAACTCAACCAGCGTGCCTCAGAAAGAAGAATGGCAGTTAAGCAAGAACAAAAGCTAACAGCTGCTGAAGAAACAGTAACGATCCTGAGAGCAAACCACTTCACGAATCAATCGGACACATTCCTTTATGTTGAAGCAAAATCCACATCTGGTGCTGTTTCGAGCACAATCCTTACTGCTAAATGGACAGAAAATGGAGAAGAGAAAACCACAACACTGCAACAGATTCAGGATGCTGGAGAGTACCTCTATCATTCCTTTATGCTGCCAGTAACAGCGATACCGAAAGACATAACAATTGAAAGCTCATTAGGAGGATCAGCCACATCTAAAGTAACCGAATGGCTAGGTGAAGGAAAGCCGGACAAGCCTGGAAAACATTATGTAAAAAACTTTGTTGACCATTATATGGATCCAACTGAAATTAACGCGAGAATTGAGAACTTAGTAAAAGAATACCCAGAGCTTGCTGAAATTGTGGAGATGCCGAACAAGACGAACGGATATCGTAGACAAGCTCAAGCGACTCTAGGAACGTTGCAGAACACAGCGGTTGTTGTGACGTCTAGAGACTGGGGACATGAAGGCGGAAATGCAATCAGCATTGAATTGAAAAAGGCATCTGCTGCAGGTGCTCCTCTTTCTGTTGGAACAAGCGGAAACAAAATCATCGTTACGTTAGCAACAGATGCTGCAGGTAACGCGAAAAGTACCGCAAAAGAAGTTGTAGATCTTCTGAATGCAGAAGCTAGTGATCTTGTCTCTGCTACGACTTACCGTGGAAATACAGGTAACGGAATTGTTGAACCTGCTATATCTAACCTTTCGGATAACTTAAAAGCACCTGCCACCGTATCGCGTGATCCTTTTACTGTTAAAGCGATTCGGATCGGAAAGCACCGAGATGGTACTGAGCCTGGTGTACTCGGTTACTCACAAGAACATGCCCGTGAATGGGTAACACCGCTAGTTTCCGTTGAAACCGCTGAACGACTATTACGAAATTATTCGCATGATAAAGAGACAAAGAAACTTGTTGATAATCTTGATATCTTTATTATTCCGTCCATGAATCCTGATGGAGGGCACTATAGTTTCTATGACTTTAATTCACAACGTAAAAACATGACGAACCATTGCTCACCTCATCAGTCTGATAATGGTTATCGCAATTCTTGGGGCGTTGATTTGAATCGTAACCATGATGTGGGTTCTGCATTTGATGGTTATGTTGGAGCATCAACAACGAATTGTTTAAGTGGCACATATGCGGGACCTAGCGAGCATTCTGAACCAGAAAGCCGAAATCTTGTTTGGTTAACGGATGAGAATCCAAACATTAGATTTGCTATGAACATTCATAGCTATGGTGGTTATTTCATGTGGTCACCAGGTGCGTATACGCCAGAACGTGAAACATTGCCTCGTCCGTCTGCTGGTGAAGAAGCTTATTATTGGCAAGCATCTGATCATATTTTAAAAGAGATCAAAAAGCATCGTGGAACGGTAATTCTACCGAGTCGAACAGGTCCGATCCCAGACGTTCTTTATTCTGCCGCAGGAAACTCAGCAGATCACCTCTGGTATGAAAAAGGAATCTACGCTTGGAACTTTGAAGTAGGTGCTGATCTTTGGAACAAAGAAACAAAACGTTGGGAACTGGTTGGTTTTCAGCCACCATTTGAAGAAGGGCATGAGGAAGCCATGGAGTTTTCAAATGGATTATTAGGACTTATTGATGTGGCGTATCAATATTCTAAAGATAAAAAGGCGCCAAAATCAAGTATCACACCAAACGGCGGAAGACACGAAGATAAAGTTAAAGTAAGCTTCAAAACGAGTGAGCCCGCTACGATCTATTACACGTTAGATGGCAGCCGGCCAACGTTTGATTCTCAGAAATTGCAGTTGAGCGGTACACGTGAAGGGCCGGAAACATTAATGTTTGAAAAGACGACAACGTTAAACTGGTTCTCAGTCGATGCGAGCAAAAACGTAGAGAATCGATACGAACCAGGAAACAATAAGAAGTACAACACGAAGACATTTTTCATTAAGTAACCATTAAAATGGGAAGAGGCAGAGAACATGAACAGCTTCTTCCTTTCTTAAATTGACTTGCATTAAAGGAAGCATTGACATTTTTAATATACGTCCATATACTAACAATTGTAAGTTGAAGTCATTTTGGAAAGGAACGGTACTACGCTGATGTGGAAAACTCTTATTTTCTTAGGCTAACTCTAAACTAGTGAGACCTGGAGAATAGGATAAGTCTGCCCATTTTGCGTATACACGTACCATATATCCTTATGATTTTCACACAAAGGACTTTTTTGTTCTTGTGTTTATTTGGATACGTGTCTTTACCATATTGTGCGAACCGACCAACCTCTCTGGGCATCCAGGGAGGTTTTTTTGTGGCCTCCTTAACGACCATGAAAGAGGTGAACTGCATGACGACAGTATTACAAGTTAAACGATTGCAAAAAAAATTTGGTGATAAAGAAATTTTAAAAGATATCTCATTTGATATTAGGCAAGGTGAAAAAATTGGACTAGTAGGATGGAACGGTAGTGGAAAGACAACACTCGTTAACATCCTTATGAAATGTATCATCCACGATGATGGATCGATTACGACGTGGCCGGCAAATCTGAACATGGGATATCTGCCACAATCAACAGATTATGTGTTAGATGTTGACCAGGAGTTGCTTAAAACAGGTGAAGAATTAATGGCTACTAGCAAGAAGTTAGGACTTCAGAAACATCTGCTCACAAATGAAGAATTACATCATTTAAGTGGTGGAGAGCGACTTAAGGTATCCATCGCTAAGATATGGGCGAATCATCCTGAGTTCTTGATTTTAGATGAACCGACAAATCATTTAGATCTTCAAGGGATAAATTGGCTTACTGAAGAGGTTCAGAACTATAGAGGTGCAGCCATTATCATATCCCATGACCGACATTTTCTTGATCAATCAGTAGAGAAGATATTTGAACTAGAAGACGGTGTTCTTACCATTTACGAAGGAAACTATTCGGCGTATAGAAAAGAGAAACAACGCCGTTTTGAGCAACAACAAAGAGATTATGAGAAGCAACAAAGAAAAATACACATGATCGAACAGCAAGTGAACACGTTAAAAACGTGGTCTGATAAAGCTCACCGAGAAGCAGGTAAGGGAGGAACGGCAGCCGAGAACAGACAGATGGGGCTCAAAGAATATGAAAGGATGAAAGCGAAGAAAAAAGATAATCAGATCAAGTCTAAATTGAAGCGTTTGAATCTAGAACTCTCGAAAACAGGGATCGACAAACCCATTGAAGAAAGTGACGTTTTCTTTCAATTTGATTGTGCAGGAAAGAGGGGAAAAAGACTTATTGAAACCCGGGGTCTAACAAAACAATTCGGAGATCGAACCCTTTTTAAAGAAAGCCACTTTTATATCAAACATGGAGAAAAAATAGCATTACAAGGACCAAACGGATCTGGTAAGACAACATTTATTAAGATGTTACTTGGGGAGGAGTCTGTAACAGAGGGGGAAATTTGGAAAAGTGAATCGATGAAAATTGCCTATCTATCTCAAGATGTGAACGACCTGCCCGAAGAAAAAACGGTTTATGAATACTTTGATCTAGAGGAGAGGCATCAAGTGACGCAGGCAAGGACGATCTTTGCCAACATGGGAATTGAGGACCGCAAACTTTCGAAGCCAATCCGGCACTTAAGTTTGGGTGAGCGAACGCGGATAAAACTGGTGCTAATGATTCTGCAGGAATATGATGTGCTCGTTTTGGATGAACCGACGAATCATCTCGATCTGCCGAGCCGGGAGCAGTTAGAGGAAACATTGTCACAGTTTTCTGGCACACTTATCATCGTCTCACATGACCGATTTTTCGTTGAAAAGCTGTGTGATAAACTGCTAGTTATTGAGAATCAGCAGATCAAGAGGATAGAGATGGGCCTTGGTGAATACGAAGAACAAAGTAAACGTTCTACAAATGAAGGTGCTCAGCATCTAGCTGAAGAATTAGTTTTAGTAGAAAACAAGATTACAGAAATGCTTGGGAAAATAAGTTTTTGTAAAACGGGGACGGATGAGTACAGAGCGGTTGATGAAGAGTTACGACTATTAATGAGTAAAAAGCGGCAGCTCGTACAAAAAATATCTCTGTAAAACAAAGTCAGGTGGAAGTATCCGCCTGGCTTTGTTCAGTTGGATGAGCCTGAAAATTGATAATCACATAAATTTTTGAAGGAATCACATAAAAAATGGAGTCGATCACATAAAAGTAAGACCTCATCACATAAAAGTAAGACCTCATCACATAAAAAACACATATAATCACATAATTCTAAATTTTTAAGCAATAACCATTGAAATTTCAGATAACTCGTTTATACTCTCTTAAAAAGGAGAGTGACAACCATGAGATTTTTAGAGAAAGTAAGTAAGACAGCGGGCAACACCTTTGCGATTTGGGTGATACTTTTTGCCATTGCAGCATTTTTGATTCCAGAAGGCTTCACATGGATCGCTCCCTATATTCCTCTTTTATTAGGAATTATCATGTTCGGGATGGGGTTAACCCTTTCGCTGAATGATTTTAAAGCAGTGTTTCAAGCTCCAAAGAGTGTTTTTATTGGTGTGGCAGCACAGTATACGATCATGCCGCTTCTTGCGTTTGGACTAGCAACGGCATTTAAATTACCAGCAGAAGTAGCAGTAGGGGTGATTTTAGTAGGTTGCTGTCCTGGTGGAACGGCATCAAACGTGATGACTTTCCTAGCAAAAGGTAACACCGCTTTATCGGTTGCGGTGACATCCGTGGCAACACTGCTCGCACCGATCTTAACACCAGCTCTAACGCTGCTGTTTGCGAGCAAATGGCTTTCAGTATCTGCGGGCAGCTTGCTGTTATCAATCGTTCAAATTGTAATCGTACCAATTGTATTAGGTCTAGTTGTAAAACTCTTATTCCGTAAACAAGTGGAAAAAAGCGTGGCTGCACTACCACTAGTATCAGTAGTTGGAATCGTAGCTGTAGCATCAGCTGTTGTAGCAGCAAACGCAAAACAAATTGCTGAGACAGGATTATTAATCTTATCCATTGTGGTTCTTCACAATGTGCTAGGACTTTTAATCGGTTTTCTGATCGCGAAAGGTTTGAAGTTGGACTTTGCCGATCAAAAGGCCATTTCCATTGAAGTCGGAATGCAGAATTCTGGTCTAGGTGCGGCGCTTGCAGTGGCTCACTTTTCGCCGTTGTCTGCAGTGCCGAGCGCAATTTTTAGTGTGTGGCACAACATATCAGGACCATTGCTTGCAACATGGTGGGGAAAGAGAACGGAACGTGATGACGTACAAACGAGCACTCACACTACATCATCTAAAGTGGTTTAACAGTGAGAGAAGCAAACCTTTATACATTGTGGGGTTTGCTTTTTCTTTTATTAATTGTTCATTTCAAAAACCATGTTAGATAATCTTACATGGGTGTAGAATCTGCGCCAGAACTGTATAGAATGAAAGAAACAGTTCAGTAGGGGGCGTTCAGATGGAAGATATCATGTTTTCATTAAACAGTGTTTGGCTTGTGCTAGGTGCACTTCTTGTCATTTTAATGCAAGGCGGGTTTATCTTACTTGAAGCGGGATCGACTCGAATGAAAAATGCCGGCCACATTGCCGGAAAGACTGTCTTTACGTTTGGTTTAGCATCAATCGTATTTTGGGCAGTTGGATATGGATTTATCTTTGGAGGTAACTCAAACTTTTTTATCGGGTTGTCTGATTTTTTCTATTCAGGTGATCAAGCTGAGGGAATGGCCTACTCGACAGCGGCATTCTTCATGTTTCAGCTCGCGTTTGCAGGAATCTCGTTAACAATTGCGTTTGGAGGATTTGCTGAACGAGCGAAATTATCAGCCTATCTCGTGTTTGCTATTCTTTTCTCTGTAGTGGTCTATCCGGTTGTAGCTCACTGGATTTGGGGCGGAGGTTGGTTGGCAGAACATGGTAAGCAGGATTTTGCAGGGTCTACGGTAGTTCACTTAACAGGTGCGATGGCAGCCTTTGCAGCGACGATTCTCTTAAAACCGCGTATCGGAAAGTTCAATAAGAACGGTACATCTAATAACATTTTCGGTCACAACCAAGTGTACACGGCTTTAGGGGTTATCGTCCTTTGGGTAGGATGGTTTGGGTTTAATGGAGGAAGTACCTTTGTAGTTGATGATGGATTCTTTGGATTTGTTGCGTTAAATACAAATCTTGCTGCTGGGGCAGGTGCGGTTGCCGCACTGATTATTTCATGGATGGTCCTTGGTAAATCGGACATTCCGACAATATTAAACGGTGCGTTAGCAGGTCTGGTTGCGATCACAGCTTCTTGTGCATTCGTTGAAACATGGGCAGCAGTTCTGATCGGATTTGTTGCAGGAATCTTAGTATTCTATTCTGTTAAATTTTTCGATAGATTAAAAGTAGATGATCCGATCTATGCGTTGAGCGTTCACGGAGCAGCTGGAGTATGGGGGACGTTATCTACAGGGTTATTCGCTACGCCAGAACTTGCTACAGTAGGGAAGCCCGGATTGTTCTACGGCGGTGGATTTTCTCAGGTTGGCGTTCAAGCGATGGGTGTGTCTGTGTCAGCGTTATACGCATTTGTTGTTTCCTTCGTTCTTTTATACGCTATGAAAAAAGTCATGAAAGGTCTTCGAGTTTCTGAAGAAGAAGAAATTATCGGTCTGGATGTTAGTGAACACGGAAACTACGGTTATCCAGAGGCGTTCATCGCGAACGAAGAAAAGAATAGAATCGCAAATTAATAGTGGATAAAAGCATTGGGGTCTATTCCTCAATGCTTTTATCACATAGGATGTGTAAAAATGCCTTATTCACAGATAAAAAAATGGCGTGATAATAAATGGAACGACCATCAAGATTCATCTCATGCTTTAAATGATTTTCATGATGAACTGATGATGAAAGTATTCGATGCAGCTCTTGAAAGGCATATCTCAGAGTTTGGTCCAGTTCCTTGCCGTTATACGTGGTTTGTAATGGGAAGTGCAGGTAGATTTGAACAAGCGATCATCTCAGATCAAGATCATGGTCTGATCTATGAGGAAAGAAACGAAAAAACGAATCGATACTTTATTACATTCGGAAAAGAATTAGCGAATGGGTTAAACGAAGTTGGTTATCCGTATTGTGATGGAAATGTAATGAGCTCAAATCCTATTTGGAGTAAATCAATAATAGAGTGGGAAGAGCAGCTGTCAAAGTGGCTAACTGAAGAGAGCTTTGAGAGTATACGATTTCTTCTGATCTTCTACGATGCGCGAGTGCTTATTGGTGAAGAAGCATATTGCAAGAAACTTAAACAAATCGTACATGATTACATTAAGAAGAATCCGCGTTTTCTAGAACGCTTGTTAGAAAATACACAGCATGTAAAAAAAGCGGTCGGGTTCTTTCATCAATTTTTAACAGAACCACATGGCGCGCATGCAGGCAGTATAGAGCTAAAGCAATCAGGTTTCTTTCCGTATGTTAATAATGTGCGTTTGCTTGCAATGAAAGAAAGTCTAGAAGCTACTTCAACTCTTTCAAGACTAAAAGCGCTTAATAACATGTCTAAATACAAACAAAATCTTAGTTGGTGCGCTAAAGAATTTGAAAAATTGCTTCATTACAGGCTGCAGTATCATAAAAAAAATACAGAAAACTATGATGATATACACTACTTAAACATTAAAGAACTCAGTAAAGACGAGAAAAAAGAGATGAAACATATTCTATTAAACGGTCAAAAACTCCAAGAATATACTCAATCCGTCATTAAAGGAACGATAGAAACATGAGGATGAATCCGCTTATTCAATTTATGAAGCAAGTACAGGGGAAAATTAACTCAAGTGTTTATGCGTCGTTACAAGGGCAATCTAGTCCTCAACATGTCGCATTTTTAAGGCAGCTTGAAAAAGAGTTGAAAATGGAAGAGAGTTTAACTGTACCCCTCAATGATTTGAATGTAGTGGTTTTTGATCTAGAAACTACTGGTTTTTTTCCTGAGCAAGGAAACCAGATTCTATCAATCGGTGCTGTGAAAGTAAAAGGTGGAGAAGTAAGGCGTGAAGAAACTTTTTATTCTCTCACGCATTGTAAGGGTCAGCTTTCTCATGAGATCAAAGAGCTTACAGGAATTGAAGAGAGTGAACTTGAGAATGCGCCTCAATTATCCAAAGTGCTAGTAGATTTTTATGATTTTGCAAGAGGTCATGTCCTCGTGGCTCATCATGCAAGTCACGAAAAGAAGTTTCTGCAACATTATAATTGGAAGCTATTTCGAAGTCAGTTCAAACACCGAATAGTAGATACTTCATTTTTACTAAAAATTGCTGAGCCAAACGTTAATCTTGTTACTTTAGAAGATTGCTGTAAGCATTGTAACGTGCCTGTGATTGATCGACACCATGCCTTAGGAGATGCGAAGATGACGGCTGAGCTTTGGAGTGTTTATGTAGCACGCGTTCAAAAGTTAGGAATTAAGAATTTGAGAGAGGTATATGAACGACTCTCGAGATGAAACAGCTGGCACCATGAAATGTGGAGCCAGCTGTTTTTAATTTCTCATATTAAATTGAGCGTTAATCTGTCCGCGAATCATTTTATTACGTTCGTCACGTTTCTGTCTTTTCGTAAGTTCTTTTTTAATCTCAAATGTTTGTACACCATCTTCAATTTGATCAGCAATTTCCATAAGACGTTCCACATCCGAAAATGAGTATTTACGCGTGCCTTTACCTGTTCTTTCTGGAAAGATCAGTTTTCTTTCTTCGTAGTAACGGATCTTCCGCTCTGATAAACCAGTAAGTTCACTGATGATACCGATAGACATGACCTTTTTATCTTTATAAGATGATTTATCAACAGGCATTTTGAGCCTCCTATCCTAAGAAATGCAAAACCAGACAATTCTAAATATTGTTATATATTATATCATATTGATGTTAGGTTTTCTTACATATATTTTATTCCAATACATTTTTCTTGGTGAATACAATTTTATACCGTTGTTTAGTTTCTTATAAGTATGAAAGAAGTCATTTTCTAAAGAGCTGTTTTAAAGAAGGAATGGGTACAAAAGGAGTTGATAAAATATTCAGACATATGACATAATTAGCAGATGTTCTATTGAAAGCGTTTTATTTAAGGGAGAAGGAGGAGCTGAAATTGAACAATGAAGTGAAATTAAACAATGAACTTAATACTGTTGCTGCTAGTGAACCAGTACCACCTCAAACGATGGGTCAAAAGTTAAAAATGATCGGTCCGGGTTTCGTAGTAGCAGCAACTGGTGTAGGTACAGCAGATTTAGTAACTGCCATTGTAATCGGTACCTCATTCGGAATGACTTTTGTATGGGCCATCGTAATTGGTTCTATTTTAAAGTATTTCTTAAACGAAGGAGTTGGCCGCTGGTATCTCGCGACAGGTCAAACTATTCTACAAGGTTGGCATTCATTAGGGAAGTGGGCGACTGGCTATTTCGGTGTTTACTCCGTTATCTGGGGCTACATTTACGGTGCCACCGCAGCGATGACTTGTGGACTAGGTATGCATGCGATGCTTCCGATCATGCCGATCTGGGCTTGGGCAATCGTTCATTCCCTATTAGGTTTTGCACTTGTTTGGACAGGCCGTTACTTGCTTTTTGAAAGAATCATGACGGTATTAATCGGTGTCATGTTTATCACAATTATTGGTACATCATTACTCTTTTTGCCTTCAATTGGTGAATTTGCGGGTGGTTTTGTACCCAAAATGCCAGACGGATCGCTCATGTTAGCTCTTGGATTGATTGGAGGAGTAGGCGGTACGATTACTATGGCTTCTTATGGATATTGGCTAAGAGAAAAGAATTGGAAAGGAAAAGAATTTGTTCCCATTATGAGACTCGATACGAAAGCAGCCTATGTAATTACAGGAATCTTCACTATGGCTGCACTCGTAATCGGAGCTAAGTTCTTATTTGGAACGGATGTAAAGTTAGAAGGAGACCAAGGTCTTCTTAATCTTGCAGAACTGTTAGGTCAAGAATTCGGAACACCGTTACGTTGGTTATTCTTAATCGCGTTCTGGTCTGCTGCTTTTACTTCACTTCTTGGCGTTTGGAACGGTGTGCCTTATCTGTTTGCGGACTTCTTAAGAACAATCAAGACGAACAAGGAAGACTTACATTCGGTTAAGCCGGTTACGGAAAAAGATAAGTCATATCGTGCTTATTTAGCGTGGCTGACATTCCCTCCAATGCTGATCTTCTTTTTAGGAAAGCCTGTTCAGCTGATAATAATATATGGTGTGCTAGGTGCATTGTTCATGCCGTTTCTTGCAATCTCACTCATTATCTTATTAAACTCTAAAAAAGTTGATGTTGAGTATCGCAACAAGTGGTTAACTAATGCCGTCTTGATTGGGTGTCTTCTCATGTTCGCCTTTTTAGGAATAAATGAGCTGCAAAAGCTGTTTTAATAGGGAGGACTTTGCTATGAAGAAGAATATCGGAAAAGTTGTAGGTTTTGAACTTAGCAGTCAAGAACCTGAAAAGGCGGTAACTTTCTATCGCAATGTATTTGGGTGGCAGATTGCAGAACCTCAATGGGAGTATTGGGCAGCTACAACTACTGAAGGTGAAGATAAGAATGTTAATGGTGGAATCGCAAAAGGTCAACAAGATTTTCCACATGGAACTCGTATTCAAATCGAAGTTGAAGTTATTGATGATGCGATTGAGCATGCCGTTCTTAACGGAGCGACTATTGTAAGAGAAAAGATGGAATTTGAAGAGTTTTATCTGGCTTACCTTAATGATCCAACAGGTATAGGTTTTGGATTAATACAGAATAAAAAATAAAATACGAACAAATAAAGCTCAGAGGCTGCTCTGAGCTTTTTGAAAATTTAATGGACGATAGATACTAACACCCGACTAGAACCATTACGGGTTAAAAAAGGTGTTTTGTATGTGAATGATCTATTATCTCACCATCTGCTTGACGAGCTCGCGATTACGTTCTTTAAACACCTCATTATGTGAGGATACCATCGCAACTTTTTGTGCATCGGGCTGGATGAACTGCTTTGCTTTATTTACTGCATTTGCAGCGTCTTGAAAAGCACCAGAGATTAAATTTAGCTTTCCATCATGTTTGAGGATATCCCCAGCTGCATACAATCCTGGGATAGATGATTCACTATTAGCATTTCCTGCGATATAAAAGTTGTCCGCTAGTTCAATGTTCAATCCTCTGTTACCTAACAGAGATGTATCTTGTTCATAGCCATGGTTAATGATGACTTCATCTATAGGAAGGTAAGAGATCTCACCTGTTTCGTGATTCGTTAACTCGATCTGTTCAATAACTTCATGGTTGGGACACGCAAATAATTTTGAGATCGATGTGTTAAAAATGCAATCAGCACAGCTGTTCATCAATTGTGTTACTTGCGCTTCATGTCCAGCTAGATTTCCTTTTCGATAAGTTAGATACACTTTTTTAGCGATCGGAACTAATTCATTCGCCCAATCGATTGCAGTATTTCCGCCACCTGATATAACAACAGTCTTATCTTTAAAATGCTGAAGGGATTTAACCGTATAGTTTAAGTTTGACACTTCAAACCTTTCAGCACCTTCGATATCTAGTCGTTGAGGATTCAAGATACCGCTTCCAACCGCAACGATAACCGTTTTAGAAAAATGCTGCTCACCGGAAGAACCTTGCAAAATAAAAATTCCATTCTCATCTCGTGAGATAGATTCTACTTTTTCATTTAGTGCTACTTCAGGATGAAACGTAAGTCCTTGTTCCACGAGTTTTTCAATAAGTTTTGCACCAGGAAGTGGAGTATGTCCTCCAACATCCCAAATCATCTTTTCTGGATATACATGAATTTTTCCGCCTAACTGCGGTTGAAATTCAATAATTTTTGTTTTCATTTCACGAAGACCACTGTAAAAAGCTGAATAAAGGCCTGCTGGACCGCCGCCGATAATGGTAACATCGAAAACGTTATGTTGATCCATAATGTTCGCTCCCTTTTTGGAACATAATATTGATTATCATTCTCAATTAGTAGTATACAATCAGTTTTAAAACTTTACAATCAGGAAATTGAAAGTGTTAGAAAGAAAGGGGATTAGCCGAAGATGTAGAAGGTTTAGACATAGAAGGTTTATCTCCAAAATTCACATTAAAAAGGAGCAATTTATGTACGAGCAAAAGACAAAAGAAACCGATCAGAGTGTCGTGGAGTTTATTGAGAGTGTAGATCAACCAAAAAAGAGAGAAGACGCATACAAGCTGCTTGATATATTTACACAAACAACTGGATTTGAAGCGAAGATGTGGGGACCGAGTATTATTGGATTCGGCTCCTATCATTACAAATACAAGACAGGGCATGAAGGGGACGCGCCTCTTGTTGGCTTCTCGCCAAGAAAAGCAAAGACTAGTCTGTATTTTGCCCCAGGGGACCCAGGTCGAGCTGAGCTGCTTCAGCACTTCGGTAAGCATACAACGGGTGCCGCTTGTGTATACATTAATAAACTAGCTGATGTTGATGTGGATGTGTTAAAAAAACTAATCAACAATTCTGTTGAGTTTTTGTTAAAAACGTATCCTCAAGAATAGGTATCTGTACGGAGTAACGATCGTCAAGAATTTGTTCGTGCTCTCAGGTTCCTTATTCGTAAAGGAGGTGAGCCGATTATGAAGAAAGGTACTAAACCTAATAAAAGCGGAATGGCAATCGGAATTGCAATTGGTGTAGCAATCGGCATTGCACTTAAAAACGTTGGATTAGGTATTGGTATAGGCATTGCATTAGGAATTGCTTTTGGTCTTGGACCAAAATAGAATGATATTTGAAAAGGAGCCCGATAGGACTCCTTTTTTAATTAATGTTTTTTATGACAGCCGCAGCTTTTCTTCTTCTTTTTCTTGCAACGCTTACATTTTAGATAGATATAGTGTGAAGAAGACTCACATTTGTCTTTTTTCCAACAACCCATTTAAATCACCCCATTATTTTCACAACACCTTTGTTTGGTGCTGGTAATACATCATATGCAGAAAAAGGACAAGTTGATTAGACGTCAAGAGGAGTAAAAACGTACATTTTTTTGTAATTCAGCAATATGTAATGTTTTGTAAAACATGCTATCATAAAGCAAAACACTAGGAGTTGATTGAAAATTGAAACAAGAAATAATGGATCGGTTTATTACATACGTAAAAGTAGATACACAATCTGATGGAAGAAGTGATACGACTCCATCTACAGAAGGTCAGTGGACTCTGGCAAACATGCTTGTTGAGGAACTAAAAGAAATTGGTATGGAAGAAGTAACAGTCGACAAAAACGGATATGTTATGGCGACATTACCATCCAATTCACATAAGGAAATCCCGGTCATCGGGTTTCTTGCACACGTAGATACAGCTACTGATTTTACCGGAACGAACGTTAAACCGCAGATCGTTGAAGACTATGACGGAGAAACGATTATCTTAAACGAAGACTTACATATCGAATTGTCTCCAAATGACTTTCCTAGTTTAATAGATTATAAAGGACATACATTGATCACAACAGACGGCACAACATTGCTCGGTGCAGATAATAAAGCGGGCATCGCTGAAATCATGACTGCGATGAAGTATTTGATCGAACATCCAGAGATTAAGCATGGAAAGATCAGAGTGGCTTTCACTCCGGATGAAGAGATCGGACGCGGTCCTCATAAATTTGATGTGGCAGCGTTTGGAGCAAAGTATGCCTATACGATGGATGGCGGCCCTTTAGGTGAATTAGAGTATGAGAGCTTTAACGCGGCTAGTGTTAGAATTCGTATTTTAGGAAAGAACATTCATCCGGGATCTGCAAAGAATAAGATGGTTAATGCGGCGAAAATTGCGATGGAACTGAATGGTAAGCTTCCTGTTGAAGAGGCGCCCGAGCATACGGAAGGCTATGAAGGGTTCTATCATTTAACGGGTCTAAAAGGTGACGTAGAACAAACGGATATTTCATATATCATCCGCGACCATGACAAGGAACTTTTTCAAAAGAGAAAAGATAGAATGCAAGAGGTCGTGGACGAACTGCGTGAAAAGTATGGACAAGATAAGATTCAATTAGATATGAACGACACGTATTATAATATGAAAGAAAAGATTGAACCTGTAAAAGAGATTGTTGATCTAGCTTCTCAAGCGATGAAAAAGCTAAACATAGAACCAAACATCAAACCCATTCGAGGTGGTACTGACGGATCACAGCTGTCATTCATGGGTCTGCCGACTCCAAATATCTTTACTGGCGGAGAAAACTACCACGGCCGTCACGAATTTATCTCGGTCGATAATATGATCAAAGCAACTAACGTCATTATTGAACTTGTGCAGTTGTTTGAGCAGGAAGCGTAACCTATAAAGCTAACCAACTTTGTTTTGGTTAGCTTTTATCTTTCACTAAGGGGAGTAAAGATGTTAGCGCAAGGTGTTGTTATTTCTGATGGAAAGGTTCTATTAGTAAAGCAAAAAGTAAAACGTGGGGACATTGTATGGAACTATCCGGGTGGGGGAGTTGAACCTGGCGAGACTTTTGAACAAGCATGTATACGAGAAGTGTTGGAAGAAACGGGCTATACCGTAAAAATAATAAAACCACTGATTCAAAGAAAAGAAAAACAAGCATTTCTTTGTGAACTAATCTCAGGAACGCTTACAATCGAGGACGATGAAGACATCCTTGATGTACGCTGGATCGACCTACAAGATGATATGTATTTTGATGATGTTTCAAGACCTGTGGTTGAAATGGTGATAAATAATAGGGAGGTTGTGTAAATGAGCTATCCTATTCGTGTTAGAGCAGGTGCTTTAATTATTGAAAATGATGCGATTCTTTTAATTGAGTTTCATGATGAGAATGGACTTCATTATAATTTACCGTCAGGTGGTGTTGAAGCAAATGAATCTGTAAAAGAAGCAGCAAAACGTGAGGCGAGAGAAGAGGCATCCATTGATGTAGATGTAGGTCCACTCGCGTTCACTTATGAGTATGCGCCGCATCTGACAAAAAATAGATACGGAACGATACATTCACTAGGAATGATGTTTGAATGCAACAGGGTTGGAGACTCCGAACCTAGATTACCGGATAAGCCAGATCCGTACCAAACTGGCGTAAAATGGATTCCTCTAGAGGATTTGGAACATATCATTTTGTATCCGAGAGTACAAAATCATATTAAGGAGTATGTTAAACACAAACAGATCAATTCTTTTATTGAAGAACATTTGTTAGATACCTATCAGAAAGTATAGGTAACGCATTTATAAAATTCTGAAAAAAGCTGTTAATGCTATGGAAAAATCTTTATACTATAGATATATATATAAATAAACTAATCAGTCGATTTTAATTATTTTAAGGAGGATCCACATGGAGTCTTATTTTTTTGAACGTAATCGTAGTAGATTAAAAGAATTGGTGCCGAATGAATCATTAACCATTCTTTTTGCAGGAAAAGCTCCGCAAAAATCAGCAGATGAACAATATCCGTTCACACCAAACCGAAATTTTTACTATCTAACTGGGATTTCGGAACAAAACGTGATCCTCGTGCTAAAAAAGAGCGGTGGAAAATTTGAAGAAACACTTTTTATCGTAAAAGCTGATCCAGTCATGGAAAAGTGGGTCGGGAAAACCGTGTCTAAAGAGGAAGCAGAACATCAATCTGGCATAAAAGATATTAAATATGTGGATAGCTTTGAGTCGTTTGTTGCCAGTCAATTCTTTACAAATCAAGCTCAGCACGTTTGTTTAGATCTAGAACGCCGTGGATGGACGGGTGCCCCATCTGAAACATCACAATTCGCAAAACATATTCGAGAGCATTATCCACATGTGACGATTCACAACGTATATCCTGAAGTTGCTGAATTGCGTGTGTTCAAAACAACAGAAGAGATTCAAAAGATTAAAGAAGCGATCTCCATTACGAAAGAAGGCATCTATAATGTGCTGAAACACGCGAAAGCTGGAATGAAAGAAAATCAGCTCGAAGCACATTTTGACTTTACTTTAAAATCAAACGGTGTGCGTGATTTCGCGTTTAAGACGATTACGGCAAGCGGAAAAAATGCTACGATCCTTCATTATGAGCATAACAGCGCGCAAACGAATCCCAGTGAGCTCGTTCTTCTCGATCTAGGAGCACAAAAGGATTATTATAATGCGGATATCAGCTATACGTTTCCAGTAGATGGTAAGTTTACAAATCGTCAAAAGGTTCTCTACAATATCGTACTTAAAGCGCTAAAGGAAACGACGGCTATCATTAAGCCAGGTCTTGCCTTTGCCGAACTCAATATTCATACGAAAAAAGTGTTAGCAGAAGAGTGCAAACGTATCGGATTGATCGAAAATGATGATGAGATCTCTAAGTATTATTATCATGGTGTGAGCCATTTCCTTGGACTTGATACACATGATGTGGGTTCTTACAAAGACCGCATTTTAGAGCCTGGAATGGTGATTACAATTGAGCCTGGGCTTTATATCGAGGAAGAAGCGATCGGTATTCGAATTGAGGATGACATCTTAGTAACGGAGGATGGATTCGAGAACTTATCCAAAGATATTTTCCGTGAAGTAGAGGAAATTGAAGAGTTTATGGCTACTCAAGGTGCTCATGCGGTAAAAGCTTAATAGGTTTTGAAAAAGAGGTCCTTTGTCAAAGGCCTCTTTTTTTACGCTCTTTTCTAAAGGCTGTTTTCGTATTCATTGTTGCTTTTGACAGTTTTTGATTTCCGTTGCAGATGCTCGCTTTCCGCGGGGCAGGCAGTGAGCCACATTCGTATGTTTCACTTTTAAGTGTCTCACCTGGCTAGTTGCAGTGGCTAGCCCCTCGAGGTCAAAAGGTGAACGGTCAATAAGGCAAAATGCGCCTTCCTAGCCCATTCACCTTTTGCTTGTCGGGGCTGGACGAGCCACTTCCACTTTTCTGACTGCCCGCCTTAAGAAGTTCCTTGCTCCTGCGTCTACAAGTGATGCTTCGTAGTAAGCTTCCTCGTCGCATGCCTTGCAAGGAGTATCTCATGTGGTAGGCACGCACCTTCCACTACAATCAATGTCAAAGAAGAAAATAAAAAAGACTTGAAAATAGCCTTTTTTTTTCTCGTTTTTCTTGAGATTCATAGCTTTCAATACATACATAAAAAAATATACAAAATTTCTTCAATATTTGTACGTGAGTTGGACAAAAAAAGGGAAACAATAAATTACCAATAAAAAGAATGAACCAAACGAAGAGAAGAAACGTTAGCTTAGTGGAGGGTGAGTAAACGATGAAAAAAATGAGATTGTTGGTTTGGATAATGCTGTTTTTATTCGTGTCAGCATGTTCCCCATCAACGGATGCAGCAAAAGAATCTAAAGCCATCTTGAAAAAAGATTGGCGAGAAATTGAAGAGACCACTAAGAACAAGACAGTAAGAATGTACATGTGGGGTGGAGACACAGGGATCAATCGTTATATGGATGATTGGGTCGCTCCACGGTTAAAGAAAGAATATAACATTACATTGAAACGAATACCGATGGATGCACCAGAATTCTTAAAAAAGCTATCAAATGAAATAAGAGCAAAGAAAGATGAAGGAAACATGGATATCATCTGGATCAATGGCGAGAATTTCAAAAATGCAAAAGACAATGGGCTGTTATTTGGTCCCTTTGTTGATAAGATGCCTAACTACAAAAAATATGTGGATGCTAAGTCATTAGATATTCAATATGATTTTGGAACAAAAACAGAGGGCTTAGAAGCACCTTGGGGAAAAGTGCAGTTCGTTTATCAATATGATGAAGAAAAGGTGCCAAATCCACCTCAATCATTTGAAGAATTAGCTCAATGGGTAAAAGAAAATCCAGGGAAATTTACATACCCTGATCCTGCAGACTTTACAGGTAATGCTTTTGTTCGTCAATTATTTTATGAATCTAGTGGAAACGTAAAAAACATTTTGGACAATGGATATGATGAGGATTTTGCCCAGAAAAATAGTGTGAAGATGTGGGATTATTTGAACGAGATCAAACCTTATTTATGGAGAGAAGGGAAGACATATCCGAATAATCTAACAGAACTTGATCGTTTGTACAGCAAAGGCGAAGTATATATGACGATGGGTTATAACGAGGCGCGAGCAGAGAAATTAATGAAACAAAGTGTATTCCCCGCAACAACGAGATCGTTTGTTATGAAATCAGGTTCTTTAGGAAATGCTCACTTTTTAGCGATTCCTTTTAATAGTCCCAACAAAGAAGGTGCGATGACGGCTATTAATTTTATGCTATCTCCTGAGGCTCAGTTAACAAAGTTAGACTCGGAATTTTGGGGTGAAAATATGTCACTTGATCCAGCGCGACTTTCATCGGCAGATCAAAAAAAACTTCAAACCATCAAACGTGGAGAATCGGTTTTACCCGCTGAAACTTTAAAAAAATATTTGCAGCCAGAAATAGATTCAGAGTACGTTGCTTGGCTGAAGGAGAATTGGGTTAATGAAGTGGTTCAGAACAAGTAATCCTTATGTACTTTTGTCTCCAGCTGTTCTAATAACCATTCTTCTCCTCGGCTATGGAATAGTAATGGCGTTTCTAGAGAGTATTAAGTACTACAATCAACCAACCTTAAGCGTTTATCGAGAGCTGTTTAGTGATGAAATCTTTATCACATCTATCCTATACAGTCTTCGAATTGCTTTTATATCAACGATTCTTTCCATTCTAATCGGGCTGATCATTGTCAGAGCACTATATCCGATTCTAAAAGATAAGTTTCCGAAGTTAATCGCCTGGATGCCAATGGTCTTTCCACATTTCATTTGGGGATATATGCTGTTTCTTCTCTTTTCCCAAACGGGGTATATTTCTTCGTTATTAAGTGGAATGGGGCTAATTGACCTGCCCAATGAGTTTCCTGTTCTGTTTAAAGATTCTTTTGGAATAGGTATCATTATCACTTACGTGTGGAAAGAGGTACCTTTTGTCATTCTGATGCTTCTTCCCGTATATGAACAACTATCGAACGCTCAAAAAGAGCTAGTGTATACACTTGGAGGGCGAAGATGGGATGTCTTCTGGCATGTTGAGCGGCCGTACGTTTTTCCTGTCCTGTTAGAGACGTTTTTTATCATCTTTGCTTTTGTTGTTTCCGCTTATGAAGTTCCTGCACTCCTAGGAGCAACCTACCCTAAGATGATTCCTGTCATCAGCTATGACTGGTTCTTTGGATCAGATTGGACAAAACAGCCGTACGCTTTTGCGGCAATGTTTCTTTTGACAATATTTATCGTTCTTATTGTCTTTCTAACATACGTGTTCACTAGGAAAGGAAGGATCCACTTATCTCAAAGCTCTGGATCATTTCACAATTTAAAAGCAGAAAATAGTAAGTATTCGAGAGTCCTGTTTTTTACTATGTTAGGAATGACGTTTCTGCCTATATTCATACTAGTTTTGACTAGTTTTGTCCAAGAGTGGGCATATGGCGAGCTTTTTCCAAGCTCATTTACGACCCGAGGCTGGTACGAAATGCTATGGCATGGTTCAAAATTTACAGAGGCGATCTATACTTCGTTAGGCATCAGCTTGCTAGTATTATTGCTGAATCTATTGATTGGACTTCCAGCTGCGAAAGGTCTGGCGTTTCATATCTTCCAAGGTAAAAGTGTAGTAGAGACGTTATTATTGTCACCTATCTTAATACCTTCTATTGTAATTGCGCTTGGTGTACATCTAACTTTTATTAAGCTTGGAATTGCTAATCATTGGACAGGAGTAGTCATTGTCCACCTATTACCAACTCTTCCTTACACGATAAAAGTGTTGCGCGCAGGATTTGAGCGAATCGGCAAAAGACAGGAAGAAATTGCGGTTTCTCTTGGTGCTGGTGCATGGGGGATATTCCGAAATGTTTATTTGCCACAGCTCATTCCGAGTATCCGAAGTGTTGTTTTTCTTGTTACTGTGATTTCACTCGGACAGTATTTTTTAACCGCACTTATCGGCGGTGGAGAAGTTAACACGATGGCAATCTTATTCTTTCCTTATTTTCAAACAACAAATGATGCAGTAATCGCAAGTTTTTCGATATTATTTGCCATGATACCTATAGCTGTGTGGCTGTTAATCGAAGGTGCTTTAAGACTACTTATTCCAAAACAACCGAGGTGAAGAATGGAATCTCATTTTATTGAATTAAGTGACATCAGAAAAGTTTACAAAGATAAAGAAGTACTGAATTTGAACCAATTGAGTGTAAAAAGGGGAGAGATTATTTCCGTAGTCGGTCCTTCGGGTACTGGGAAATCTACTTTACTTCGACTGATTGCTGGATTAGAGAAGACAGACACTGGAGAGATCAAGATTGATGGTGAATATTTAACAAACGTACCTCCACAAAAAAGGCCGGTAGTCTATATGTTCCAAGAATCACTTCTATTTCCGCATATGAACATCTTAGAAAATGTAGCTTTTGGACTAAAGATGGCAAAAGTCAGTAAAAATAAGAGATATGATAAAAGTAAAGAAATGATGAAAAGAGTGGGCTTAGAAGGTTTAGAATCTCGTTTTCCTCACGAGATTTCTGGTGGTCAGAAACAACGGGCAGCTTTGGCACGGTCTCTGATCGTACATCCTAAAGTTCTTTTATTGGACGAACCTTTCTCCAGTCTTGATATGGAACTTCGAAAAGAGACGAGGAGATGGATCAAACATCTATTAAAATCGGAAAACATAACCGTTTTGTTCGTCACGCATGATTTGGAGGAAGCGATGGCTTTTGGAGATCGTGTAGCCGTGTTAAATGAAGGTAGGCTCCAACAACTCGATCGTCCACATTTTTTATATGAATCTCCAGTTAATGCATTTGTAGCTTCGTTTCTTCAGGGGGGCATATGGACAAAAGAGCGCTTCATCCCCGTAAGCTGTCTTAAGATGGGACGAAATGATGATCAAAATGGAAGAAGTGCTGAAGTGATAGAAACCTATTATCAAGACGGAAAGTTTCATAGTGTTTTATCTATCGAACATTCAGAGGCTGTTATTACACTAACAACTGAAGAAAAGGTGAATGTTGGTGAACAGGTAAAGGTTTACGAAGGATAAGTGGTGTTAAGATTGGAGAAATAAGAGATGAAGAAGACGACTTTCTCTATTATATTTTTTGTTATTTTGGTTGTTTCACTTATTGTTTTGAATCAAACGGTTCTAGACGTTACTCCTCGATCAGTTCGTAGATGGATCTTAACAATGGGAGCTGTGGCACCTTTCGTATATGTTTTATTGTATTCCGTTAGACCTTTCGTTTTGTTTCCTGCTTCTGTTCTTTCTTTGACAGGAGGTTTAGCATTTGGGCCGGTGTGGGGATTCATTCTTACTCTTACTGGAGCTACGATTGGCGCTCTTCTTGCCTTTTTTGCTGCAAGAAAGATAGGGGCTCGTCGAATTGAATCTAGATGGGGAAGGAAATTGCACAAATTACAGAACGTGCTAGAAAAGAATGGATTTTTAGTCATCATCCTACTTCGGCTTATTCCGATTTTTCATTTTGATCTGATTAGTTATGCAGCGGGGATGTCTAAAGTAAAAAGCATCCAATTCTTTTTCGGGACATTAATAGGCATTGTTCCAGGAACTTTTGCTTATACGTTTCTAGGTGCGAGCACGGCAGCTGATACTTCAACCATCCTTTATATTGCAATAATTTTATTTATAATCATTACAGTTCTTCCCGTACTATATAAAAAACAGATCAAACAATACCTATCGGTGGAAGATCAGAAGTGAGGAGAAGTATATGCTAGATACTCATGCAAGAAAGTATGTGCAGCCGACTATTCTGAGTACGGCAAAGCTATTATTGAAAGCGGGACTTAGTGCGAATCAAGTTACTTGGATCGCTTTTATCATTGGGACTTCATCAGGTGTTTGGATCTATTTTGATAGACCGATCCTAGCTGTATGTGTCCTATGGTTTTCAGGGTTTCTCGATGCAGTTGATGGTTCGATGGCACGACTTACAAAACCATCTCCTTGGGGAACTGTATTAGATATTACGTTTGATCGAATTGTAGAGATTAGTGTGATCATTGGGTTAGCGCTTGCGTTCCCTGATTCACAGCTAGCACTTTTGCTCTTATCCGTGTCGATTATCGTTTCGATGACAATCTTTCTTACAGTAGGGGCAGTGAGTGAGAAGCAAGGCATGAAGTCATTCTACTATCAAGCAGGTTTAGCTGAACGGACAGAAGGCTTTATCTTGTTCAGTCTAATGATCTTATTCTCAAATTATTTGACGCTCATAACATTATTATTTTTTGTGATTGAACTTTATACAGCATTGCAAAGATTGCTTGAAGCTAAGAAAATCTTGCAACACAAGGAGAGAGAGATGTGAAGAAGTATGATGTTGTCATTATCGGCGGAGGTGCTGGAGGGCTTACAGTAGCTTCTGGAGCTAGTTCTCTTGGCGCGAAAGTAGCACTAATAGAAAAAGAACGGAATCTTGGTGGTGACTGTCTTCACGTTGGCTGCGTACCTTCAAAAGCTCTTATACAAGCTTCAAAGGATATTTTTACTGCTAGAACCAAAGCGAAGGAACTTGGTCTTGATGTTTCTGGATCTGTTAACTTAGGAAAGGTAAATGAGCGCGTACAGCAATCCATACGTGTGATCCAAAAGCATGATAGTGATGAACGGTTTACGTCACTAGGTGTCGATCTGTATAAGGGAACGGGAACATTCACTTCAGCAAACACTGTGAGAGTTGATGACCAAGAGATATACGGGAAAAGGATTGTAATTGCTGCCGGTTCACAACCTCTCGTACCGCCGATCGAAGGTTTGCAGGAAGCGGGGGTTTGGACGAACGAAAACTTATTTGAGCAAAGAGAATTGCCAGAGAAGCTTGTTGTGATTGGCGGTGGTCCCATAGGGCTGGAACTATCACAAGCTTTATCACGATTAGGCTCCAAAGTTACTATAGTTGAAAAAGGAAAAAAACTCCTATCAACTGAGGATGAAAGTATCCAAAAAGCAGCGCTTTCCATATTGGAGAAGGAGTTAACGATTCAGTTAAATTCAGAAGTCAAAAAAGTAGAAATAACATCAAACGGAAGAAAAAGAGTCACGATACAAAAAGGTAATGAGCAATATACAGAGGAATATGACCAGATTCTTTTGGCTGTCGGTAGAAAACCAAATAGTGAACGTTTGAATCTGAATGTTGCGGGGGTGTTTCAAGATGAGCGAGGATTCATCCCAACAAATGAAAAGTTGCAGACGAATGTACCTCATATCTTTGCAATCGGAGACATTAACGGCAAATTTGCTTTTACACATGTAGCTGGGGAAGAAGGAAAAGTTGTCGTTCAGAATGCAATTCTTGGTGTACCAAAGAAAATGAGCTATGATCACATTCCCTGGAATATTTATACCCAACCTGAGATTTTTCATATAGGCATGACGGAACAAGAAACGCGAAAGTTAGGAATTAAGTTTTCGGTTTATGAAGTTCCTTTAACAGATGTTGATCGGTTTATCTCAGATCAAGAAGCGGATGGATTGATAAAAATTATTACCGACCAGAAGGGTAAGATCCTAGGTGGGCATGCGATAGGAAATGGTAGTGGTGATTGGATGCAGGCTGTTATCTTTGCAATGAAAAAGGGGAGCAAAATTGGAGACCTTTCACAGATGATCTATCCATACCCTAATCATGCCGCTGCTATTCAACGAACCGCTGATTTATACTGGAGGAGTAAGTTGTTTAGCGGAACATTACCAAAACTAACAAAAAAGTACATCAGTTGGTTTAGATAGAGTGGTACGAGCAGAAAATGTTCTGCTCGTTTTTTTGAGGACTTAATCAAAAGAATTTCATAAATAAATTGCGGCTTGAATTAAAGGTGCTTGTTCATGAATTTTTGATCAATTCTATTCTTTAAGCTCCATGCCCATTTTCCATAAGTGACAAAATTACCATAAGTAAATAAACCGTGCTTTTCACCGGTCGAAAGGATAGAGACGAACTTTTTTTGTGGTTTGAACGGTACTAGTGGTCTGCCTGTGATTAAACGCTTAATATTTTTCCATAAAACAGGTCCTTGTCTAACCGCATAGACACCATTCTTCGGAAGATTAGGATAATCAGCCAAAGAGACACAATCACCAGCTCCAAACACATACGGATAATCAGCGTTCTGTAGTGTGTCATCAACGAGTAAATACCCTTTTTTGTCAGTCGAAAGCAATGCTTGTTTAAATAGAGAGCTTGCTTTTGGTCCGGTTACGGGCAGGATTGCTGAATACGCTATCTCTGTATCCTTATCAGTAATGATGATGTTGTTCTTCAATTTCTCTATCTTTTCATTTTCGTAGTATACGAGATTATGGTCATTAGCAATTTCTCTAATTTTCTGTGTCGCTTTGTTTCCATAAGAATGAAGAAGTGGAGAGGAGCTGATCAAGGTTACCGGGTTTTTCAAACTTTGATTTTGTCGCCAAGCGAATGTCGATAGGGCAAGCTCTACTCCAGCAGAACCACCTCCGACAATAACAGGGTTTTCGCTTGAGCGAAATTCTTTAATCTGCTCTATAAAGCGGTAGTTTGGTTTAATGTTCAAGCCAACAGTTTGGGTTAAGTCCGATGAGATACCAGAACCAATATCAAAAGAAATCACATCAAAATAATAGATTCCTCCTGAAAACCCTAATAACACTTTCTGCATGGGATCAAAAGAGATGATGGTGTCCTCTATAAACGAGACTGAGGCTCGACCGCATAAAGACTCTAAATCAATACGGATTTCATCTTTGTCATAAAGACCTTCTGTAAATCCTGAAAACATCCCTGAATAATATTGATATTTTGACGATGTAATAAGTGTAACTTCTAAATCACTAATTTCTTCATGCAAAAGACTACGGAGAATGGAAAGGTGAGCATGTCCACCACCGATTAATAAAAGCTTTGTCAATATGAACACTCCAGTTAAGTTGATGAGTATTTTTACTTAATCATATAAGGATGATGTAAATCGTGCGAATGATTTGTTTACTTAAAGGTAAAAAAAGAGAAATGTAACAAATGAGTTGGTATTTATGTTAGTTTTTGGATGTATTATATGGTATTTTACTAGATGGTGATAAAAATGATAATTGTTAAACAGCTTTTTGCTAATCTTGCAATCCTAGTCGCACTATTGTTTCTGTATACCCAAATTAAGAGAGATCCACCGCTTAGAATGAATTCTTCTATAAAGAAAAAGCTCACAACAGGAGTTGCAGGGGGACTGTTCAGTAATATCCTCATGCAATACAGCATTCCGATCGGTACAACGCTGATTGATCTTCGACATATTCCCATTATTCTACTAGCCTATTTTGGTGGAGCAGTGCCGGCATTAGTAGGTATGGCTTTGGTTATTATGGGGCGTTTTTTAATTGGGATAAACATCTCATCTTATACTTCAGGTTTGTTGATGATCGCTATTACATTGTTTGCTATCATAATTGCAAGAACGAACTTAAGTCATCAGATAAAAAAATGGTCGATGCTAACTTTTGCAAATCTATTAACTACCCTCTTATTTTTCTATCTGATTAAAGACCCGCAGTTGCTACTTTACTTAATTCCTGGGTATTGGTTCGTGTCGTTTCTCTCAGGTTATGTAGCGTTTCAAGTACTACATATTTTATTTAAGAGTCAGATGATGTTTGATAAGTATAAAGCAGAGTCTACGATCGATCCATTGACTGGGCTAAACAATGTAAGAAAATTTGATGAGGTATTTAACAGTTGTATGGCAGATCTTGAAAAGAAGAAAAAGCTGTCATTACTGTATATTGATATCGATTTCTTTAAAAAAATTAATGATACTTATGGGCACTCAGAAGGTGATGTTGTTTTAAAAGATTTAGGGTTGATCCTTAGATCATGCGCACGGCCAACGGACATTGTCAGCAGGAACGGCGGAGAAGAATTTACTGTTTTACTCATAGATTGTTCACTGGATCAAGCAAAAAAAATTGCGGAAAGAATTAGGACAACCGTGGAAGAGCATGCATTCCTCTTAAACAGTGGCACAGAAGTGAACATTACGGTTTCAGTTGGATTATCTAACTTTCCTGAAACAACAACGATTGGAAGCTTGGTGATTAAAGACGCAGACAAAGCACTATATGAAGCAAAGAGAACAGGCAGAAATAGAGTGTGTATTGCTAAACAATAGAAGATATAAAGAAAGGAACGAGGATTATGTCGTTCCTTTTTTTTCTAGAATGAAATAGAGTTGTTATTGTCGTTGACTCCTGGTGGTCCGATGGCGACGACGCTAATATTTCTGCAATCAATAATAAAAGTGCGTGTAATTCCTAAATCGTCTATATAAGAAAAGTAAGCGCAGCAGGAATTCGAATCAAACTTCAACAGTTGAAATATAGTGGAGCCTTCTTGCAATTCTCCTGTAAGTTGAATAGGGTCCCGTGTTCCTTTATTTAAAAGAAATATAGATGGATTCATACTGGCATCACAATTCGTGGAAAGTTTCTCTGCTAGTTCCTTTAAAACACAACATGCACATCCACTGCATTTTGAATGGTTTGAACAGCCACAGTTTTTTAGCATAAGTGCTCCTCCCCTTTATTGAAGCGGTACGATTCCACTGATCTCGTGACAGTCAACTGCGACTTGCAATGTAACAGTATTTTGTTCAATTCTGATTTCAAAGAATGTACAGCAACTTTCTGGATCAAACCTAAGAAATCGAAAAGGAATTGGTGTTTCGCCGACTGGTTGATTTTGACCTTTAGGAAGAATGTAGAAAAACTGATTATTTGCCGTACATCCATCTGTACATTCTTCGTTTAGTCTCCTAAATATTTCACATATACAGCTATCACAGTTATTCGAATCAATCTTTTTTTCAAAATGTGACGGATGATGCTGTGAGAATAAGCTGTTTTTTGATTGCTTCATCATCAGAGCCTCCCCCTAATATAATCTCGAGAATAATATATGCATAGGCAACTGCGGAGTGACAAAAATAATGGAATTACAAGTATTCAACAAGAGGGAAAAGGCTATGAATTAGTGAATTAATATATATATAATGATCGATTTGTTCGTTTTTTTCGTATTCTTTCTATAGGTTCTTTTACGACATTCATAAGTTTAGATTCTATCTAATAAATCATGCTAAAGAAGGAGAGAAGGGTAGAATGAACATTAAAGGCTTATTTCAGCAGAACATGAATTTTGGTAAGAAATTAATCCGCCTGCACCATGTTAACGCTCTCCTTTTTTTAGTTTTAAGTGTAACGGGCTTTGTTTTATTTTCATCTTCATTCCGCTCAGCACTTCCAACATTCAGAGTATGGATAAAAGATATCCATATCTGGATCGGCATCGTTTTTTGTTTGCCCCTCCTTTTTTATATACCTAAAATGCGAAAACACTTAAAGTCTTTAAGTAAAAAGAAAGAACACCGTGTGAACCTGTATGTTGTACTTAGTATTGTAACAGTACTGATCATAAGCGGACTGCAGCTTACGTTTCATCGCCAATTTCCACCAGTCGTAAGTTCTGTATCTTTATTTTTTCATGATGCTGCAACATGGTTCGGGGTTCCTTACGCCACGTATCACAGCATAACGCGAAGCAAGTGGTTTAAACGATTAACTGCAGGCAAGACTGTCGATCTGCCTCAGGAAGAACCGATGATTATTAGTGAAGAGAATCCGATCTATAGAAGACGGACATTTTTAAAACTTTTAAGCGGAAGTATTATTGCAGTAGCGTTTCTGCCTTCATTCTTAAAATGGATCAAACCATTTTTGCCTGAGAATGCAGGAAGTGATGAACAAGCTTTACCAGATGGAAACAACTTAAATCCGCTGCCGAGTCCAAGTCCAAAGTCTGCCCCTCCTGTTGGTGGTGGACGAAGAGGGGTATTCCGCTATTACACCGTGACGGAGATTCCAGAGATCAATAATGATAATTTCAGCTTAGCGATTGATGGACTTGTAGAAAGAAAACAAAAGTGGAATTGGAATCAGTTTGTGAACGTACACCGTGATGTGCAAGTCAGCGATTTTCATTGTGTGACAGGGTGGAGTGTATATGACGTTACATGGGAGGGGATACCTCTTAAGAAATTGTTACAAGAAGCAGGTGTGAAGGAGAAAGCAAAGTATGTGAAGTTTTATTCGGCTGATGGTGTCTACACGGATACGCTTACGGTTGAGCAGGCGATGATGGATGACATCATGGTGGCTGTGTTGATCGATGGTAAACTGATTTCACAGAACAACGGAGGACCAGTCCGATTAATCGTACCTAAAATGTATGCATACAAATCCGTAAAATGGCTGAATCGAATTGAGTTAATACAAAAGGAGCACGTTGGGTATTGGGAAAAAAGAGGATATGACAAGAATGCCTGGGTAAAATCAATCTAAAGTTAAACAACCTCCATTAATTTCACGGTAACTTCTCATATATTCACGGATAGCGTTAATAATTTCACGGATAACTCTCATAATTTCACGTATAAAATTTTTTATCCGATTTTCGACAAATCCCCCTTCTTTTCCATGAAAAGGAGTATTAAAATAAATGAAAAGCAATGTGATGAAGGGGCAAAGGGAATGGAAATTGTTGAGATACGGAATGTTGACGAATGTACAGACGAGCTTTCTGATCTATTAATAAAAGTAGTACAAGAAGGAGCTTCCATCGGATTCTTGCCTCCGCTAAAAAAACAAGAAGCTGATGATTTTTGGAAAAGCTGTGTGAGTCCTGACATCATGTTTTGGGTTGCAAAAATAGATGGTGCGATCGCAGCCACTATTCAGCTTCACTTGTGCAAAAAACCAAACGGCACTCATCGTGCAGAGGTAGCGAAGCTGATGACACACCCAGCGTTCAGACAAAAAGGAATCGGGCGAAAACTGCTGCTTCACGCAGAACAAAGAGCAAAAGAAATTGGACGGTCACTGCTTGTCTTAGATACAAGGGAAGGGGATCCGTCAAATCTACTATATCAGTCGTTTGGTTTTCAAGAGGCTGGGCGAATACCTTTTTTCGCTAAGAATGAAAAAGGTGGATTAGACACAACCATCTTGTACTATAAAACGATTTGACTCATAACTTTTTGCCGTCACTAGATGAAGATATTGCTCTTCGAGTGCGGCATTTTTTTCGTTCTTAATGTTACATAAAGTGTGATTATAAGTAGCAAGTTCAATCTTAATTCCTCCCAATACGAGGTAAGTTAACGAATTTGCCATAAGATTGTTACGAAAGTATGAAAATCCTTATTTTTCCTATTATTAAATCCCCATTCCTTTACAATTAAATTGAAGTATAGGTAAAGGAAGGAAGGGGTTTGTTTGGATCGCCAACTATTAATCTCAATTGTCATAATCACTATTTTATTTGAGAGTTTATTTGTTTACTTATTTCTATTGTATAAGAAAGGAAAAATAGATCAGAACCCAATATTATTACTCTTCAAAAAGGAGTGGAACATTTTATATCATGCCTTCTTTAAATGGAGAACCAAAAAACGTATGATGATTCAGAATGATAGTTACCTCTTTCATAAAAACTCCAACTATTTTTATCTATTTCTTGCATTAATCCACGAGCAGATCATTGAGATGATCGTGTTTCATATTTACCTAAAAAAAGAAGAGCCTGATATAGCTCTTATTATGCTAGTTTTACATATTTACAGTGTAATTTACATGTTGGGTGATTATAACTTATTGAGAAATACCCCATTTCGTATCACCAAAGATAAAGTAGTGATGAAAATTGGTGCTAGACGATCTCTATATTTCGATTTAAGCCAGATTGACTATATACAGCCTGCCTCAATAAAATACAACAAAAGTGGAAGTATCATCAACGAAAAGAGAGTATTCCATGCTACCGCTTTTCCTAGAATTCTAACTATAATATTTGGAATAAGTGACGAATTGAAATACGAAATTATATTAAAACAGCCTGTAGATGCACGAGGTTACTTCGGACAAAAACAAAAAACAAATAAGGTATTGCTCTATATGGATAATTCTTCCGAGTTTGTCAATGAACTTCAAAATCGACTGGATATTACCGGCACAACAACTAAATTAGTATAGCGGTTCCTATCGATAAGGCTTTTCAGGATTTCGATTCCGAAAAGCTTCAATTGAAATAAGGTATGAGAAATAAACCCCGATTGCTGCATTGCCATAAAACACACCCATGAATATCCCTGCCCATAGATTTCCTGGATGAGCAAAAACTATTGATATGAATAACCCTAAGACATTAGCGATAGAATTTAGCCATGTACGGAGTTTAGGAAACAAGACCTTCAAAATAATTAACACTAGAATGATGATTGGAACCGCGATAATAGCATCCCAAAAATTTGTATGGACGACCGGAAACTCTTCCACTTTACATGCTCCTATTCTGCAAGAAGATTCTACTAGCTTTGACGTATAACCAAAAATATAAAACTTTTAATTCTCGTTATGTATAATGAATGTAAATCTAGCTTGAGGAGTGGTGAAGGTAATGAATGTAGCTCTACTCAGTAAATGGCACGTGCATGCTGTCGATTATGCACGAGAAGCATTGGAGAATGAATCGATCACAATAAAAACAGTATGGGATGAAAACAAAGAGCGGGGTACCCAGTGGGCGGAAGAATTGGGGGTATCGTTTGAAGCGGACCTACAGAATGTGCTAGATGATTCGAACATCCACGGTGTAATTGTTACTACAGCTACCAACCGTCATAAAGAGATCATTATTGCTGCTGCGAACCATGGAAAACACATTTTCACTGAAAAAGTCCTCGCTTTTACAGTAAAAGAGTGCGAAGAAATTTTAGAGGCCGTAGATAGAAATAACGTACAACTCATGGTCAATCTACCAAGGCTTACAGAAAGCTTTTACCTCTATGCGCAACAAGCAGTAAACAAAGGACTCCTTGGGAATCTTACATACATCAGATGCCGTGTTGCACATAACGGATCTGTACCTTCGGAAGAAAATCCAAAGGGGTGGCTTCCACCGCACTTTTATAATAAAGAAGAGTGTGGTGGAGGTGCGCTGATCGATCTTGGGGCACACCCGATCTATTTAACGAATCGTTTAGGCGGGAACGTAAAAGCAGTAATCGGTAAACTGAATGAATTATTCAAATTAGGCGTAGATGATAACGCTGTCGTTATGGTGGAGTATGAATCAGGTGCTATGGGTATGATCGAGACGGGTTTCCTATCTTATGGAAGTCCGCAACAACTCGAACTTTATGGCACGGAAGGTACAATCATGGTAGAAGGACAAGAGGTAAGGATTAAAAGTAAGCACCTTAACACAGAGGATTGGGTAAACCCAGAGCTGCCGAATCCGATTTCTTCAAATATGGAGCAATGGGTTGATGCCATTGAAAAAGGTACAAAATCGACGATTTCAAGAGATGACATCGTAAATTTAACCGCCATAAATCAAGCGGCGGCAATTTCGAGTAAAGAAGGTCGTCGGGTACTGTTAACAGAATTAGAAGTGAAGCAAAATATTTGAAGTTAATAAAAAGGAAATTAACCTCCTTGTGCAGAATGTATGTTCGTAAACAGTTCTGCACAAGGAGGTTTTTTTATGCATCAAAAAACAATTTTTTTGAATCAAATGGCAGCCAACCATAATGAACCAAACTGGTTTGTCCCCATTGATCGGGCACTTGAAGGACTTACAGCTGAACAAGCAAGAGAAAAAACAGGAGATAGCAACTCCATATGGGAGATCGTCAACCACTTGATTTTCTGGAACGAACGCTACTTACAGAGGTTTAAAGGAAATTCGCCTCAGCAAAAGATTGAAAGCAATGATGAGACGTTTGAGAACGAAAACAGTCAGGACTGGGAAACAACTAAAAATCAATTGTTTGCTATACTAACGGATTGGGCCTCGGTAATAAAAGAAGCAGATGATCGTTTTTTTGAGATTTCTGCTCATGAAGACCGTCACGATCCTTGGTATTCTGTGCTTGCTAATGTAAACATCCATAATGCCTATCATATCGGGCAGATCATAGAGATCAGAAAATCAAAAGGGAACTGGGATTCTAAAAAAGGTGTTCATTAAGGGGGCGAGAATGTGGAAAATCTGAAGTTTGTATATGTTACTTACATAGAGACTTCTACTAAGAAAGTGTGGGAGGCTCTGACTAATGGAGATCTAACAGAACAATACTTTTTCGGCAGTCGAGTGGATTCAGAATGGAAAGAAGGTTCACAGATTACGTATTCACGGGGCAGTAAGGTTACTGATTGGGGAGAAATCTTAACGTGTGAGCCAGAAAAGAGGCTTTCCTTTACTTGGATCAATAAGTGGGATGAAGAAGAGCGACAAGAGCCAACCATTGCGACATTTCTGCTAAAGGAGATGAACGGTACAGTGCGATTGACACTGCGTCATGAGAATTTGAAGGATGCAGATCTTGTAGAGGATGAAGATACGTTCGTAGGATTTAACAACGGCTGGCCAGCGATCTTGAGCAACTTGAAAACAATGCTAGAAACTGGACGAACATTGCCACCAGTAATTTCTTGATTACTACTTAAAAAGGGGAGAGAGATTCTCCCTTTTTTTATGTAACGAACCATTCACCTTTAAGCGAAGCGATTATTATTAAAATAAAGGCTAGGTTGTTCGCTCACAATATTATTTCTGTAATTACCAGAGCAAAACATATCATCTAATGTTGTCCACTCTTGACTCTTAGGATAAATGTATTGCTTTTCTTCTTTTACAGATTACACATTCTTCTAGTGAAGTAGAAGATTTAGGATATTGTGCGCTTGTTGTACATAGAAATTCTTCCAAATTGTTGTGCCCCCTTCTAAAATACTAAAGGCTAAGTCTAATAAAGAAACTATGGAAATTATTGTGAAATCACTTAACAGTTCATAGGTCTCAGTTTTAAAAAATTGGAGAAGGGAATTAGTAAACAAAACATAAAGGAGGTGGCTAGCATGTCTGTTTATGACCAGATCAGCTCTTGTTGCAGCAGGATCGAGAAAGCAGACACAAAGGAAGATGTACTTCGCGAAGTAGATAAGCTGGACAACTACGCCTCTTATCTAAACGCAGAGAAAGCAAAACGACTTCATATTTATTGTGATAACATTCGTAAACTAAATGTTGATGTTCGAACAGAAACGGTCAACCAAGCAGGGTTTATTCGAAATTTATTTGCCTGACATAAAGATCCCTCATGATTTTTTCATGAGGGATTCGTACGTTAATCGTACCTTGTTTCCTGCAGTGCAGCTTGCGTTTCATGAAGATGTCTCAAATATTCTTTGGCATGATGAATGTGTTTCTTTTCTTCATCTGACATTCCTTCACCTGCGTCATGTATGGATTGCTGAGCAGTTTCGAGCCTTAATTTTGCTGTTTGAAAACAAGAGGGCGTTTGGTTTGCTTGAGCTTCTATCATAGCTTCATCCGCACGTTTTACATGATCTAGTGCTTCTTGAATTTTTGGACTTATTTGATGATCCATTTCTATGATCTCCCATTCACTATTTGATTTTAGGTCTGTTTAGAATTCCCTCCGAATAAGATTTAAGACAAGCATGAGTTGTCCATCTTATACGTGGAGGTCTTCAATGATTATATTTTTTAAATATGTACTGCTAGGTCTATCTCTGGCGGCTCCCATTGGTCCGGTAAACGCTGCACAGATGGACCGCGGAATCAAATATGGATTTTGGCAAGCTTGGATGGTCGGGTTAGGTGCAACCGTTGCAGATGCACTCTATATGCTCATGGTGTACATGGGGCTTGTTAGCTATATCAATACTCCGTTCATCAAAACTTTTCTCTGGCTCTTTGGCAGCTTTGTTCTCCTTTACACTGGAATCGAGACATTCAAAAAAGCTTCAATGGAAAGAAAGAGCAGTCAGCAAGATTACACCGTACATAACAGCAGGAGCTTTCTGGCTGGTTTTCTAATGTCTCTTACCAATCCTCTTACCATCTTATTTTGGTTAGGAATATACGGTTCTATACTCGCAGAAACTGCAACGAAGTATTCGCTGGAAAGTTTACTTCTCTATAGTATGGCCATATTTTCAGGCATTCTCTTATGGGATTTCGCGATGGCTGTTGTATCCAGCAGTTTCCGGAAAATGCTGGCTGATCGCATTTTACATGGAATTTCAAAATTATCAGGATTATCACTGATCGGATTTGGATTTTATTTTGGGTATAAAGGTATATCGTTTTTATTATCGTAAACAAGCAGCTTTGGAATTTTTCTAATGCTGTTTTTTTCTTACGCCAATGAATATTCAAACGTTTAAGTAAAACAATAATACTTGTAAAGCAGGAGGGTATTATTGTGAAGAAATCTAGTTGTAATGGACCGGTTCAACCAAATCTTGATCAATCAGAAGCAAAGGATATGGCTTGGTGGCAGCTCTCTCTTGTTGGAGTAGGATGTACAATTGGGACAGGTTATTTTTTGGGATCCACAATTGGGATCCAACTTACCGGCCCTTCAATTGTTTTTTCATTTATATTGGCAGCTATAGGAACTTACATCGTGTTTCAGTTGTTAGCCAAAATGACAGCAGCGGATCCTCAAAAAGGCTCGTTTTGTTACTATGCCACTCATGCTTATGGAAGATGGGCGGGTTTTAGTTGTGGCTGGAATTATTGGGTCTCGAGCATATTGATCATGGGGAGCCAGCTTACTGCGCTTTCGATCCTTTCTCAATTTTGGTGGCCACATGTTCCGCTTTGGATCTTTGCAGCATTCTACGCGGTGTTAGCCATTATTGTTGTTTTAGCAGGTACGAAGAAATTCGATCAAGTTGAAAATTTACTGGCAGTCATAAAAGTGGCAGCTATCGTGATGTTTATAATTTTGGCGATCGCAGGATTAATCGGTTTTGTGGACGGTAAAAGCTATAATCTGGATATACCAAGTACGTACAACGGTTATTTTACAGGTGGGTTAAAAGGATTTTGGTCCTCTCTAATCTATGCGTTCTATGCATTTGGAGGAATTGAAGTGATCGGCATGATGGCGATGCAATTGAAAAAGACAGAAGATGCTTCAAAAGCGGGAACGATCATGCTTTTTAGCCTTACCATTATCTATGTCCTTTCGATTGGACTTGCCGTGTCTACTGTCGCTATAGAAACATTTGATCATAAAGAAAGTCCGTTTGTTACGGCGATGGAAAGGTATCATCTAGTTTTTTTCCCTCATGTATTTAATGGAGCCATCATCGTAGCAGGGTTTTCAGCGATGGCGGCAGCTCTATTTGGAGTGACCAACTTATTAAGGACGCTTGCAGAAGATGGAGATGCTCCAAAATTGTTTGCGAAAACCATAAAATTTAAAAAACTGCCGCTTCCTGCAATGGGTTTAGGAGCAGGAGGACTTTTAGCAAGTATTATCACAGCCCTACTTCTCCCAGGGAAGATCTATGAATACATTACAACCGCAGCTGGGATTTTACTTCTATTCAACTGGTTGTTTATCATTATGTCTTCGATGAAGATGTTGCAGCAATCCTTATGGGTGAAGATGATTTCGATTTTTGCTATCCTATTAATTTCTTTAGCCGTAACAGGAACTTGGTTTGAAGAAACAATCCGGCCAGGGCTATACGTTAGTATCGGGATCTCAGTGATTATAGGAATAATTTCAATGGTTGTACAAAAGAAACGGAACGATCAAGCAGGTAAAATGATTTAATTCTGCTAATTTTAATCACTCGCTTCTCTTTAAAGCATTAACACCTAAATATTTGAAGGGTCATAAGTCTTTTGACTCATATTGATACAAAAAATGATCTGATTCGACATCCACTTCGTTAGCTTAGTGCAAGACAAAAAAATTACAGGAGTGTGATGAATCATGATGAAGAAATTTGCGAGTACAGGACTAGCTTTGGGATTGCTATTAGGTGGAGGTACTGCATCCTTTGCTCAAGATGACAACACCACTGTAGATCTTAGCGCGAAGCTCAATGCTGCGATTGAAAATAATGAAACCGTAACTTCAGCTGAATTTACAGCTTGGGCAGAAGCAAATCATTGGGAGATGTCCGATCTTCAAGCTTGGGCAGAAGCAAAAGGAATGACAGAGAGTGAAATTCAAGCTTGGGCAGAAGAGAATGGCTGGAGTGAGGAAGACAGCGCTTCTTTAGATTTAAACTTAGATGCTAGCTTAGATCTGGACAACATTTTGGATCGTAATGACAACGACCACTGGGAAGACGATGAAAATGATGACGAAGGAATTCTTGATGATATCCTTGGTGATCTATTATAAGAAATGTGAACAAAGAAAGCCGTTCCCGAGGGAGCGGCTTTTTCTTTTATACTCAGAATGTATATCTTGTTTGCACGATCAACCAAAACATACGAAGTTTCGAATCTGGGAAAATTGGTATCGTACACGTTGTCTGCGGCCGCCTATCCAAATATAGCCGGTAACGCTGTTTTGGCGAATTGCTACAGGGAAGAACCAAAAATCACGACCAAACTGACCTGGGCGACGAAGCCCTATGAGTCCCCAATTTCCTAAACAGCTGCACAACCGGGCACGAATTTGAGGAGGTTGGAATGTTTGAGTGAAAAAAGGTTGTGGTATTTGGCTTTGGGCAAATTGTTGTGGCGGTGGAGAAAATGGACCTGCTTCATCTTCTTCCGTTTGGCGTTCTAAATAGTGTGATTCATCTATGGAATGCTGATGTTGATGATAATATGGGTGATTGTTCATCGGATTATTATTCATAAGTTTGTTTCCTCCTTCCACTAAACAGTTTGTTCGATATATGAATATGATAGCTGTTCCTTTTGAGTAGCTTGTTCGTTGTACATAATAGTAAAATCAGAATGAAATGGGCTGCATGATGGAGGTTTAATGTAAAGAATGAAAGCAATCACAATCGATCGTTACGGCAAGGACGTAGCATTACAAGAAACAGAAATGCACAAACCTGAAATGGGTGATCAGGATCTTTTAGTCAGAATACATGCCGCAAGTATTAATCCAATTGATTTTAAGATTAGAGATGGAAAAGTAAAAATGCTGTTATCTTATGACATGCCACTAATTCTCGGTAATGATTTTTCAGGAACCGTCGAGCAGGTAGGGAGTAAAGTTTCTACGTTTCAACCGGGAGACAAAGTGTATGGAAGGCCAAGAAAAGATCGAATTGGAACATTCGCCGAATTTATTTCGGTACACGAAGATGATGTAGCAATCGCACCAAGTAACATTTCTTTGATTGAGAGTGCTTCTCTGCCGCTAGTTGGCCTGACCACTTGGCAAGCCTTTCATGATGTAATTCAATTGAAAGAAGGACAAAAAATTTTAATCCACGCTGGTGCGGGTGGGGTTGGTACATTTGCGATACAGCTTGCAAAAGCCATGGGGGCATACGTAGCCACTACAGCTAGTGAAAAAGGATACGATCTTGTAAAGTCTTTGGGAGCTGACGAGATCATCAATTACAAAGAACAAGCTTTTGAGAAAGTCCTTAAAGGTTATGACGCTGTTTTTGATACGTTAGGTGGACCTTCTTTAGAAAAATCATTCGAAGTGTTGAGACCAGGTGGAAAGATTGTTTCAGTTTCTGCCGTTCCGAATAAAGAATTTGCAGAACAAAACAACATGGGTTTATTCAAAAAAGTGATTTTTTCTATCGTGAGCAGAAAGTTAACGATGCTTGAAAAGAGACACAACGTCCGCTACCATTTCCTATTTATGAAGCCGAGTGGAGAACAGTTAAGAAGGATTGCTCATTTGGTAGAAAAAGAAGATATCGTACCTGTGATTGATAAAGTCTTTTCATTTGACGATGCACAGAAAGCAATTGAATACGTGGAAACAGGGAGAGCGAAAGGTAAAGTTATCATCAAGGTGGAATCACCTCTAATTGCGAAAGGTTGAAGGAACTCTTACTTACTTTGTGGAAGTTTAGTGGACACAGAAAAATACAAAAAGTAGGATGATTTCAGATGATTAGATATCCATTATTAAAAGAAAAAGCATCAATCGGAGTAACTGCCCCTTCATCAGGTGTACAATCGGCTCTTCATGACATGTTCAAGCAAGCCTGTCTGCGAATGGAGAATAGAGGCTATGAAGTAACTTGTGGTGATACGGTATGGACGCAAAATAAGGCGAAGTCTGCACCAGCAAAAACACGAGCTGTTGAATTTAATGAGATGGTAAGAGACCCAAAGATAGATGTAATCATCCCTCCTTGGGGTGGAGAGCTATTAATCGAAATGTTAGAACATGTTGATTTCACGAATTTGCCGAATAAGTGGATTTTAGGTTATTCAGACACAAGTACGCTTCTCCTTCCCATCACTTTGAAAACAGGAATCGCCACAGCACATGGCACAAATTTTGTCGATTTAAGAGGTGAGTACTTTGATGAAACCACAGCGATGTGGGAAAAGGTACTCTCAACAAGAGAAAGTGATAGTGTTCTTCAGAAGTCTTCTGATAAATATCAAAAAGAGTGGCTACACGACGCACCAACACCATACGTGTTTCATCTCACTGAATATACAGAGTGGAAGACGGTTTCAGGTAAGAATGAAAAGATTTCTGGGCGTCTGCTTGGCGGCTGTATTGATACGATTCGTCATCTAATTGGAACACCTTATGGCGATGTCGCACATTTTCATAAACAGATGATTAATGGTGAACCCATTTTATGGTACTTAGAAAACTGTGAAATGAACACTACTGATCTAAGGAGATCTCTGGTTCAAATGAAGCTAGCGGGCTGGTTTGAAAATTGTTCTGGTATTATGTTTGGCCGAAGTCCTGGAAATGAGCCAGTTAATGATTACACAGTGGAAGACGTATATGAAGAAACGTCTCGGGAGCTGAATATTCCAATCATCTATGATGTGGATTGTGGACATGTACCGCCTCAGATTACTTTTGTGAACGGGGCTTATGCCGAAGTTAAGGTAGAGTGTGGCAAAGGAACGGTTTTACAGCATTTTCGTCAATGACATTCTCTTATACCATTAAATAAAGCTGATAAAAATTCAATACAGTATAAATTAAAAGTTGTCTCCTTCGTGAAGGAGATAACTTTTTTTGGTGACTAAAATAATAATTTAAATAATAAATTGTAAATATTTAATAAATATGGTTTAAGTTTAAAGTTTAAGTGGTACATAGATTATACAAACATATTACATTTATTGTGCATTTGTTTGTATACCATTTGTGAGGAGAGATGAAATGAAAAAGTTTTTTGGGTCTGCACTAGCTGCAATCATGATGTTTGCTTTGATGGCATCGGGGGTTTTCGCTGAGTCTAATGATGCGATGGTTCGTATTGTACATGCTTCGCCTGATGCACCTGCAGTTGATGTCTACGTAGATGGAAAACTAGTAGTTGAAGGGGCTGAATTCAAGGCAGCAACTGATTACATGCCATTGCCAGCTGGCGAACATAAAGTTGAAGTCTTTGCAGCAGGAACAAAAGATAATGCAGTCATTTCACAAAGCTTAACGGTAGAGGCAGGTAAAGCTTATACGGTAGCTGCGGCAAACATGTTAGAAATGGTTGAGTTGGTAGTAGCAGAAGACTCCATGCAAGCAACTGAAGGAAAAGCAAAAGTACGTATCGGGCATCTTTCTCCTGATGCGCCAACAGTGGATGTTGGTTTAATTGGTGGTGATGCTTTGTTTAGTGGAGCTTCATTCAAAGCATTCACAGATTATAAAGAATTAGATCCAAATACGTATGATCTAGAGATCCGTACTTCAGACGGTACACAAGTGCTTGACCTCTCAGGAACAAAGCTTGAAGCAAATATGGTATACAGCGTGTACGCAATTAATACTGCTGATAAACTTGAAGTATTAGTTCTACAAGACTCAATGGTGATGCCATCAGAAATGCCTAAAACAGGAATGGGTGGAGCATCTGATGAGTCATCATCAAACTATACAGCAGGAATCATCGCAGCAGTGGCTGGATTTGGAGCAGTAGCGTTTGTCCTATATCGCAAACGTACAGCTCAATAATGATGAAGAAACAAATAATCTTATTTACAACCATATTCCTGCTGAGCAGTTGCTCAGCAGGATATAACTCTGAAAGTGATGAGAAACAAGAGTATAGGCAGAACGAGATTCTAGTTTCATCACAAGAAGAACGAGGGGAAACAAATACAAAAGCAGCCCAACAAACCGAGTCTATGATGAAAATGAATAACGAGGATACAAAAAAAGATCGGCCAGATGAGGCTGAATCTATAGGTATTGTTCCAACAAAAATAGAGATTCCAGCTTTAAAAGTTAGCGCTTCTGTAAACGGACAGGGACTAAACAAAGACGGACAGATGGAAGTACCAGATAACGGGGAAGATGTTGGTTGGTATGAACTGGGTGCTAAGCCGGGTGCGAATGGAAATGCGGTTATAGCTGGCCATGTGGATGATTATACGGGACCTGCTGTATTTTTTTATTTAAAGAACTTGAAAGCTGGTGATCTCATTCACGTTTATGGAAAAGAAAATGAAAAAGTTTCTTTTCAAGTGGAAAAGGTTGTTTCCTATAAAAAAGACGAAGCACCTTTACGTGTGATTTTTGGACCTAGTCAGCAGCCTAGGTTGAACCTCATAACATGTACAGGTGTATATAACAGGAAAAACAATGAACATGAGAAACGGTTGGTCGTTTTTGCAAAGCGAATCAAACAATAAAAAGAGCAGAGACCATCTACTGAAGATGATTCTGCTCTTTATTTGTAACTATTACATCTGTTTAACGCTCATCTTCTCAATCAATCTCCATTCAACATGCCGAACACGCCTTTAGCAATGCTGCCTTCATCGCTAGATCCGCCTCTATGAGGAGCTGCAGCAAAGACACGACTTGCTAAGCGGCTGAATGGAAGAGATTGAATCCAAACCGTTCCCGGTCCTCTTAATGTGGCAAAGAACAAGCCCTCACCACCAAAAAGCGCTGTTTTCACGCCTTTTACCATCTCGATATTATAATCGACACCGCTTGTCATCGCAACCAAGCATCCTGTATCTACACGCAACACTTCTCCAGGTGCCAATTCTCTTTTATGAATGGTTCCACCGGCATGGACGAAAGCCATCCCATCGCCTTCAAGCTTCTGCATGATAAAACCTTCACCACCGAAGAAACCTGCTCCAATTTTACGTTGAAATTCTATGCCGACTGTTACACCTTTCGCAGCCGCTAAAAATGCATCTTTTTGGCAGATCACTTTACCACCAAGCTCACTTAAGTCCATTGGAATGATTTTTCCAGGGTAAGGTGAAGCGAATGAAACGTGTTTCTTTCCGCGCTCTTCATTCGTAAATGTTGTCATAAACAGACTCTCGCCTGTCAGAACGCGCTTACCGGCATTAAAAAGTTTACCCATTAAACCGCTTCCGCCTGATGAACCTGAACCGTCCCCAAAGATGGTTTCCATTTCGATGCCGTCTTCCATCATCATTAATGCACCAGCTTCAGCGATTACCGTTTCTTTTGGATCTAACTCTACTTCGACGAACTGCATATCATCGCCGTAAATTTTATAATCAATCTCGTGGTTATTCATGTTCTGTTCCCCCAATAATGTTTAATCTGTGTTTCCTGAGACCATTTCAAAGTTTGAAGATTTACCGTTTTTGTATAATTGAATGGTTTCATAGGCTTTGTTTAATTCTACCTCATACAATAGTTGGTTTTCTATGTTCTTATCTTCATAATCAGCAATCGTCTCTTCTTCATAAAAGACTTTAAGTGTGGCACCGTCTTCTTTTACCTTAAGATTAAAGAATGTGATCGCGGGTTGATCTTGTAAGATGTTTACTCCATTTAGCATTAGGTAGATTCTTTCGTCTTGATCTTGAAACAGATGGATGCCATTTTGCTTTTTAGCAGTCTCGAAGAAAGACTGTACCTCTGAATCTGCTTCTTGAAGTGCAATAAAATCTGTGCGCAGTTTTGAATCATCCATACAGCCTGCTAACAAAATGATTAATTCAATCAGCACGAGTATCTTCTTCATCGAAGGCTCCTTAAGATTACTGAATGCACAAGTTATTACGCGTTAATAATCTTTTAGTTTCAATTAGTGTTTAAAAATTTTTGTCACACCTGTTAAGGCTTGAAGGAAATGAAAACGTAAGTAAGATAATCTAACAGCTTTGTTGAAAGAAAGTTTCATTGAGATATAGTAAAAAGAGGGGGTAGGGCGAAGGAGTGGCTACACTATGTCTTTTGAAAATACACCATATAAAGATAAGAAGGTTATTTCAATAGGTATTGTAAGTGAGTTAACAGGATTGTCATTCAGACAGATACGGTATTACGAAGAAAGAAAATTGATCTTCCCAGAACGTACTGAAAAAGGGACGCGGAAATATTCGTTTTCGGATATTGAGAAGCTGGTTGAGATTGCAAATAAACGAGAAGACGGAGTACAAACACATGAAATTAGAACTGAGATGAAAAAGGGGAAAGAAAAACAGTCAGAAAAGAGTTTGCTTAAAGAGATGCTTCGTGGCCAATTTAATGCTCATTTTAAGAGCAATCATGATCGAACATCATAAAAAGGCAGTCTCGGGTGACTACCTCTTTTTGTTTCCTACTAATCTTATTGTAATTAACCATTCTAGTATCTTCCATGGCAGGATGCTTTTTAGCCGTAACGTTAAACTCACTCCTTTGCCAATTGGATAACGGAGTTTAGGAGTTTTTGTAGAGATAGCAAGTTTAGTCACAAGTTTTGCGACATCAATAGGGTTCCCATGAGCTGCCTTGCTGCTTTCCATGTTTTTCAGGAGTGCATCCATATAAAAGGAATAAGGAGACTGAGAATCGATAGTCAAGTTGTCGATCGAAGACCAAATGTTTGTTTGATAAGATCCAGGTTCTATAAGAACGACATCTATTCCGAACGGTCGCAGTTCCAAACGCAAACTTTCGCTGTATCCTTCCAACGCGTGCTTAGATGCCGTATAAGGTGATAGACCAGGAAACCCAAACTTTCCAGAGATGCTGCTCATATTAATGATGCGTCCTCGGTTGTTTTTACGCATGAAGGGAAGGACGGATTGGGTAACTGCCATAACGCCAAATACATTTGTCTCAAACTGCAGACGATATTCATTGATTGATAGTTCTTCTGAAAAACCGCCAAGTGCAAACCCCGCATTATTTACTAAAACATCAATGTTAGGAAGCTCTTTGATAAAGCCTTTAAATGTTTGGATAGAATCTGTTGATGTTACGTCCAGAGCATGAAGAAAAATTTGGTCACTTACCTTGTTTTCGTCTGCCAACTTTAATAAAGCTTCCGCACGACCGACATTTCGCATCGTACTCACTACATTAAAACCGGCCTTTGCAAGTTCAATTGCACAATACATACCAAACCCGCTAGAAGTGCCTGTAACAATGGCTGTTTTTCTGTTCATTTCAATCTCCTCATGATAAAAAAGTTCGTTAAGTTATGTACTAAACGTAAACGAACTTTTCTAAGCAATCAACTATTTATACGGATTGTTTGGCCGCTTATCTCGATAGTTGTAAATGACAAACACGAAACCTGAGTATGATCCAACCGCAGCTACTCCATAGATGATTCCCATTACGATTCCAGTCCAAAGACTATGTGGGTGTGCAATTAAAACAGATATGATTAAGCCTAGCATGCAGGCGATCGTTGGTATCCAAGCAGAGATGTAAGGAAAGAAGATCTTGAGGATTTCAATCATGATAATGATGGCGGGTATAGCAATCAATGCATCCCAAAAGTTAGTAAGAATGAACGGGAACTCCAAATAGATGCCTCCTTACCCTTTTTTGCCCTTTATATACTCTATACAGAATACAGCTAATCTTTCCTTCTATTTGTCCACATTCCCCAAAAATTTATTTGGATGATGTTTGTGCCGTTTATAGTCTAGTTACGTATGGTACTACTCCATATCTAACTCATATTTTCATTACCTTTTCAAATATTACAATGTGTAATTTCTCATACATTCTGCAGAAAATTGTTAAACCGCTGTAACTCCCTCACAATGTCTTTGTCATCTCTGCCTGTTAGTATGAGACAGGTCAGATTAAATAAGAAAAGGGGATGTTACTTTGAAAAAAGCAGCAGCAGGATTAGCAATAGCAGGTGTCGTGGCGTTCAATCCGATAGTGGGTGAAGCCGCTCTTGGAGATCAAACGCTGAAACCTGAGACGCAGCATTCAGACGTACAAGACCTCCAACAAACGTTAGATAAAAAAGGATATTTTTCATATAGCAAAACAACGGATTATTACGGTGACTATACGACAGATGCGGTAAAAAAATTCCAAGCAGATAAAGGTATCACAGTGGATGGCATCGCAGGTGATGAAACATTTAAAGCGTTAGGAATCGATACTTCAGAAAGTGATTCTTCAATTGTTGATGTAGCTAAAAAGTACGAAGGAATAGCTTATCAATGGGGTGGAGCGTCACCAGATGGTTTTGATTGCAGCGGATACTTACAATATATCTTTAATGAAGCAGAAAATGTTGAGTTACCTCGTACAGTGGATGATATTTATGCAGAAGGAACAAAGGTTGATTCACCAGCAGTAGGTGACATCGTATTCTTTGATCTAGAAGGTGACGGGCCGAGTCATGCTGGAGTATATATCGGGAACGACCAGTTCGTACATGCTTCTTCTTCAAAAGGCGTAACAACTTCTGAACTTAATAGCTCTTATTGGTCAGAAAGCTATATCGGAGCAAAAAGTTACGAATAAATTTCAAAAGAATGTGAAAACGTCCACTTCAAGTGGGCGTTTTTTTTATGGTGAAGAAGCTTTAGCGGAGAAAGTGATTGAAACTCAGGTGTCAATCACTTTGTTGCAGGTGGAACTTGGGCACTTGTAGGTGATCATTAATGTGTTACAGGTGAAAAACACCACTTAAACGGCGAACATGTAATAAATATAATATCACGTACCGTAACAGTAATAGAGACGCATAAAAAAAGATGACCACGTTAGAAAACGTGAATCATCTCTCGACAGATGCACTTTGTTTTAGCGTATGCTTAACCACCTTTGTGACTTTACGTTGTTCAGCGCGACTTCCACCAAACTTAAACACGATAACGCCACCGATAATGACGAGCACCCCTAATAACTGCTGAGAGGTAAACGGTATTTTTTCGAGACCGAACAAACCGAGTGAATCCCACATGAGTGCAGAACCTAGCTGTGACGTCAGGACGATCGATATCGCAAATGTTGGACCGAGCAGTCGTGTACCTTGTACTAAACAAACAACAACCCCGACACCAATTAATCCGCTGAACCAAAACCATGTCTCCATGTTCTTCAGTACGAACAATTCTTTTCCTTCAAAAACAACACCTAGTGTCATAGAAGCAAGAAACCCTAAACCTAACACAAGAGCTGTAGTCGACCAAGTTCCTGCATGGTCATTGACTCGGGTATTAAAAATATTTTGCAGACCAACAAGTATGCCTGCGAGAATTGCAAAGAGTAAACCGATAAGCATGTTGCACGCTCCTTTATTTTTCGTATATATTCCGGTGATTAGCTAGTTCACTTAAGCCTTCTCGATTCTTCACTTCAATGAACCCTTTATGCCGTTCCACAAGGCCATCTTTAGAAAGGTGTTGAATGACTCGGTTCAAGTGGCGATAGCTCGTTCCGATCAAGTTAGCGGCATCTATAAGATGACTCGTGCTCAACTTACCGCTATATAAAGCGTCGGATTCGTCAAAACAAACCGACAAAAGATAGCTCGCAAAACGAACTTCGACCGGATACAGAAGATTAAAGCTTAGAGAACTTGATTTTACATAAAACTTCTTGGTGATCACGTTCAACAGAAATTTTAAGAGCGGAGTATGATCGCTGCCGTATTTTTTCAACCAGCGGTGATGAATAGCGATCATATGCACTTCAGAAACGGCTTCAACCGTATTGATAAAATCAGTTCCTTGAACGTACTCAATATCACCTACAACATCTAGAGGTGTTTTAAATGAAAGAATGAGTGTTCTTCCTTCAGGTGAGGTGTTGAAAATCTTCAGTTTTCCTTTTACTAACAAATAAAGGTGGTTGTAAGGATCACCTTGTGTACAGATTAATTCACCATGATCATAGCGGTATAATGTTAGATAAGGTAGAAGCTCATCATTTAAAATAGGTTTGATTTCAAAAGTCTGCAAATAATTCTGAAGCAGCTCAGGATCGTGAATTTCTCTCAATTTTCAAACACCTCATCTCATTCTTCCTTAAAATTTCAAGATGACAACTCCCGCGATCATCATCGCGATTCCAATAAATTGTGGAAGCTTCATCTCTTTCTTCAATACACCAAACCAGCCTTTGCCATCGATTAAGAACGTGATCGCTAGCTGTGAGATCAAGATTACCGCGATCGTTAATGTCACACCTATAGAGTGGATTCCATAAATATTTCCATAGATGACGACTGCAGCAAATGATCCTCCCGTTAAATAAATGGGTCGTACTTTCTTAAATTCTTTCCATTTTTGATCTTTTACGATCAAAACAATTAAGACGGCTGCGACAAAACCAGTCAATTGAGTAATCGTGGCTGCCTGCCATGAGCCAATATCCTGGCTGATCCGTGCGTTCGCTACACCTTGCAGAGTAATAAAGGCGCCGGCAAAAAAAGCAAACATTATTCCTTTCATTTCATCACTTCCCAATACAAAATTCTATAACCATTAAAGAATAAGAGAGGATATGTTGGGAAGGACATATGTCCTAAAACTTTAAAATGTATGTTACGCACATGATAGTTACATGATGAAATGTTCCTTTTCCTTTCCACTTTTACATATTTCGTTTAAAATAAAAAGCTGCACGACAATCTCTATGAAAGAGGTAAGAATATGAAACGATTAAAGAATTTATCAAATAAAACTAATAAAAACAATGAACAATCAGCAGAATTTAAGAATCGTGAAAGCTGGTTAAAGATTATTATCATCGGTGCTTTTGCTTTATTGATCTTTTATAAAATAGCCACGGCACCATTCGTATTCCGCTTTTCAGATTTTATTTCCGTATTTAGTTCGTTGTTCGCTATAACGATCTCTCTCATCTATTTTAACAAGGTCAGCAAGTTAGAGAAGATGATTGAGTCTTTCACGTCCAAAGAGAGGGCTGTTCAGACTTATGAAACATCTCCGGCAGCTGCTGCAGTAGCTGATGAGCCTGAACAAGAGCAATTAGAGCTGTTCGAGGAAAAGGAAGAAAAGATTGAAGCTCCTGTTTCTGAAGTAGAAAAAGATGAAGTAATTGAAGAAGATGAAAAAGAACAAGAAGGAAAAGAAGAAGTAATAGATGAAGAAGAAATCTGGGAAACACAGCGAATAAAAGAAGAAGAGCTAGCCAAGATTGAGATGGATAAAACACAGATCTACAACGAGCTCTTTACACGTGCACAGTTAAGCAACGAAGAAATGACATACTTTAACGAGAAAATCAGAGAAAAAGAAACGGAAAGCTTTAACACAAAACAAGAATTGAATCAGTTTAAAGATCGTATTCAAAATGTGTTCAAGAAAACTCCGCAATTTTTCCAAAAAAGAGATTCACGGATCGAAGGAATTGTTCGCATGATGAATCCAGTCACCCTCAAGAATGCGTCTCTTGAAGACTTAAATCAGCGTATGGATCAAGTGATTGATGTTATTCCTGAAGAAACGCTAAATTCCTTAATTAGAGATGGATTATTAGATGAAACATACCACCTGACACGCTCTGGTTACCGTGAATTCATGCACGTAAGTAAAACATTTCAATAATAAATGATAGAAAAAAGGTGTGCCTTTGGATTAAGGGCATACCTTTTTGTATATGTGTAAAGCTAGGCAGGACAATATATACAGATTGCTCGTTCAGAAGAAACAGGAAAAATAATTTCACGGTAATTCAGATTATATTCACGGTAATCAGCAATAATTTCGCGGATAACTAGCATAATTTCAGGGATAAAATAATTTTAACAACTTTCCACAAAACGACATCATCACCACAACAAACAGGTTCTCACAAATTTATTTTGCAAAAAGGTGATTGCCGATCTTCGTAACCGAAGCTCTTGAAAATATCCAGGTATCCGTTGCAAGTTCAGGGTTGTAGTAATAAACAGATCCGTAAGTCGGATCCCAGCCTTTCATTGCGTCAAGCACTGCACGATATGCATAGCTGGACGGCTTTAAGTGATATTGCCCATCATGAACGGCTGTAAATGCGTTTGTCTGATGAATAACATCACTTACATGACTCGGGAATGCAGGATCTTCTAAACGATTTAATATAACAGCGGCTACAGAAACTTTGCCTATGTAGGATTCACCACGTGCCTCACCATGAACAACACGTGCCATTTGTTCTACATCTTGTAGCATTAAAAAGGTAGCAGGACCAGCAACGCCATCGGATGAAAGATTCGTCTCATATTGAAAGTTAGCAACTGCTCGTTCAGTAATAGGACCATAATATCCAGTAACAGGTCCATAGAATAAACCAAGTGCTTTTAGTTTTTCTTGTAGGATGGAGACCTCATAGCCCTGACTTCCTTCAGTTAATAGTCCATGCGCTTGAACTTTAGTCGGAACGAACAAAAACGCCAATGCCACAAAAAAGAGTACCAGCTTACTTAGTAGGTTTCTCATTGTAAAACACCCTTCCCTTCATGATTTCTATATATTATCAATAAAGGATGATTTAGACATGAAGCGCATTCTCTATTTTTTTGCAGCAGTACATGTCCCTCTAAAGTAGGGAAATATGACAATTCATGTTACAAAACTACTAACTCGTTATATAAGCGTTTCAATGCAGAGTTAACGGGTAAAGAAATGGATTGGTTAAGAAACGATCCTTACATAAAAATAAACCCATTTAACATTTTGTTAAACGGATATTGTCAATCACTCACAAATCGTGGATTCAGGAAAGAAGCCCGGATATTTATTGCAAAGTTTTTTGTATTCAATTGGATATTGCTTGCTTAAAAAATGAATATAACAGAGGATTCTATGATTTTGGATATATTTTCTGTTCTTAAAATTCAGTTGATATTCCTGTCCAATAGGGAGGTTTAAAAGAGGCTTGTTCTTAAAAAAGAGAGGAGTCATGCAATTTGAGATGGCATCGTGCACATTTACAACTCGAATACTGTTTATCACTTCTTCATAGAATTTTTTAGTAAAATCTTCATTAGCGATCGGCAAACTAGCAAAACTATAGAGAATAGGGTTTATAAAATTTGTGTTAACTGCCGCATCTAGTGTGAATAATGCAGCTAGACTGCCACCAAGGCTATGACCTGTCACGAGTAGCTGTTTATCACCTGTATATAGCTGGTTGATATCCGCTAAGAGAGCATCTCGAAATGTACTATAAATTTTTGTGATTCCTCGATGAGTTAACCCGCTATCCGTAACATAGATATATGGGATTTGTGAAACATCTAGGTATGAGCTTACATTATCCATGGTCTTTGTTCCCCGAAAAGCCACAACGAGTGAATCCTCAGATTCAGCAATAAATCCAAATGTTTCTCCTGAATCTGAGACGATTGCACGTTTCATCTCGTAATGCTTCGGTAATTCAATCGTGCTAAGTTCGTGAACGATATAGGCTTTGTAAGACATCACTGCCAAGAATAGAGCCATTTCTCCATCGAACACAAATAACTCTTTTGTTATTTTCATACAAAATCACATCCTTCACTTATCCGATTTAATAGTATATGAAGGAAGCAGTGGACAAGTATAGACGCGTACACTGAGAGAATTAACTATTTTTCTTTAAAGTGGATGTCGTGGTTTATTAAAAGAGGAGATCGATACATACTAGTTGAGTGTACTTATTTGATAGTGGGAGAGGAGTTTGTAGATGACAAAAACAGTTCTTAGTTTCATATTTGTAATCGGGTTTGCACTTGTCCATTTAAGCTCTAAGTACTTAAGTTTTATAAAAGACTCTCCACGAAGTAAATTTTTATCTTTTTCAGGCGGCGTAGCTGTTGCTTATGTTTTTCTACATTTGCTCCCTGATTTGAACCACTATCAACAAAAGGTAGGGGAATCGCTTAAAAAAGGGATTGGGCACTACGTAGAGGACCATATTTATTTAATTGCGATGCTCGGTTTGGTACTTTTTTATGGACTAGAGCGGTTAGTCAAGAATTCAAAAAAGAAAAAAGATGCACAGTCAAACTCTGAAGAAGTTGCTGTTTCTTCAGGTGTATTCTGGATACATGTGACATCGTTCTTCCTTTACAATGCGGTTATTGGCTACTTGCTCATAAGAGAAGAGTACGAGACGAAATGGGGAATGTTTTTCTTCTTTTTGGCATTGAGCATTCACTTTGTCGCTAATGATCATGGCCTGAGAAAGGATCACAAACAAAAATATGACAAGTATGGAAGAGTGTTGCTTACAGTTGCGATTTTAATTGGTTGGGCAGTCGGAGCTATCACCGTAGTTCATGTACTGATCGAATCTATATTAGTTGCTTTGTTAGCTGGAGGTATCATATTAAATGTCCTAAAAGAAGAACTTCCAGAGAATCAGGAAAGCAGTTTTGTCGCGTTTATCGCAGGATTAACTGGTTTTTCGATACTGATGATGTTGGTTTAGAAGATTAGTCATTAATTTTCTTGAAAAGCTCGTTTAACTTTGTAAAAGAAAGCTTTTCTTCAGATGTTAATGGTGAAAGTGATGAAGAAATAATTTCGTTTTTTTTAACCAGCAACCTAGTGATTTCCTGTGAACCATTCTCTGTTAATGATACATAGACTTTTCTGCGATCAGATTCTGTATATTGCCGATCGACCATTCCTTTTTTAGCAAGTCGATCAATAAGAGTAGAAGTTGAAGCTGGAGTTGTATCGATTTTTTTAGCAAGTGCAGTTATTGTTTGATTTTGATTCTCAAGCAAATAAATCATCGTTTCTATTTGAAGATAATTCAGTTTTTCATCATGAAGAAATGATTCTTTAAAATTTTTAACAAATTTAATCAGTTCGTAGATCTCAAAGTTGTTATTGTTATTCATAATCATTCTCCTAAAGTAAATGAAAAGACGACACTTCTTATTAAGTGTCGTCTCATTTTACTTGATTTTTATATATTAAAACCTTATATTTTTAACTTTATTAACTTATTGCCTACTGTAACATAGTGTATACACGTGTTCAATTTGAAATAAATGGATGAAGGCTTGCCGAAGCCTTCATCATTGACAACTAAAAGAAAAAAATAATTTATCGAATGCTAGAAGAATGAATCTGTTCGTTCTGTTCATTTCTATATTTCAGTAGTAGAAATGAGATTCCAATTCCGATTACGGTTAAAAGAAGCGTAACACCGTAAATAGCATGAACCCCAGAAGCAATTATTTCTTGAAGTTGACCCAATTGGCTAGCTTTTAGTTCACCACCGTGTTCAAAAGAAGCGTTCAAATCAAGGTCTTGTCCCGCTTTTTCAGCTTTAGAGATGGTAATCAAGTTAAAAATCGTTCCGAAAACAGCAGATCCGAGCGTCTGGCTGAATGTGTTCGTAAACGTATTGGATGCTACAGCTACCCCGCGTTTGTTGGAGGGTACAGATGCTTGGATAATAAGCATGTATATAGGTGTGATAAGTCCCATACCGAGCCCTAGAACACCAGATGCAACATAGATTAAGTATGTTGGAGAATGAGCGTCTAACAGATAGAAAAGTAATGAAGCCATACTTACTACGCTTATTCCAAGAGTAATAATCCAATTATCCTTTAACCGTCCTACTAAGTTGCCAGCAACAAGTGAACCTAAAGTCCACATAACAGGAAGTGGCATCAAAACAAAACCAGCTTGTGTAGCCGTTTTCCCCATAACTCCTTGGCTCCATATCGGCAAATAAATCGTTATACAAATAACGACAGCACCAGAAATCAATGTGAGTGAGTTTACGATCAACACACTCTTATTGGTGAAAAGGTTAAGTGGAATGAGTGGTTCAGGTGATTTTTTTTCTATATATACAAACAGTACATAAAGCAGGATCGCAGTTAAGAATAGTCCCATAATTATAGGATTGCTCCACTCTTGAGTTTGGCTGCCTGTTAAAAGCGCATATAGAAAAGCGATCGTAGCAAGGGAAAACGTGACAGCTCCCCAATAATCAATATAAGGTTTACCTTTTGTAAGCTTTTCTTTGTAATTTGTTGCGAGTATGAAGAAAGCAAGAAGTCCGAACGGGATATTTAAGAAGAAAATATAGCGCCATGAAAGCGTGTCAACAAGAAAACCACCAGCTAAGGGTCCAAGAACCCCGGAAACTCCCCATACTGCTGAGATCCAGCCTTGTGCTTTCGCTCTTTCCTTTGCCTCAGCATACAAATCTCCAATGATTGTCATCGTAATCGGCATAACTGCACCAGCACCGAGCCCTTGAATAGCACGGTAGAAGATGAGTTGTTCCATTGACATGGCGATTCCGCAAAGAGCAGAGCCTATCAAAAATAGAATAATACCTGCAAGAATTACCTTTTTCCGGCCGAATAAATCCGCAAGCTTTCCATAGATCGGAGTCGATACGGCAGTAGCCAGCATATAAACCGCGTAAACCCAGCTCACCAGTTCAATGCCGGAAAGATCGCTCGTGATACGTGGAATGGCTGTACTCACAATCGTACCTTCCATCGCAGCCAGAACAGTTACTAGCAATAAAGCGGTCATAATTTGTTTTCTCATATATGTCCTCCTTCGTAAAAAAATGACAGAATCATAAGTAGTTCACTTTGTTAAATGAATAATAAAAAAGAGGCTAACCAAGAAATTAGTTTATCACGTCATTGGGGGATTAGCTATCTTGCAGTATTGCAAGAAGGGGATGGATTAGGCACTGAGCTGTAATTGGACAGATTATTCCCAAGTTTGGACATATTCCTCTTTAGATCGGACAGATTATCATCTTGATTGGACAGATTATCCTTTAGATTGGACAGATAATATCAGACATTGGACAGATTAGCCTCTAGATCGGACAGATTATCATCTTGATTGGACAGATAACGATGATAATCGCTACAATTATGACTGAAGCAGTGAATGGCTGATCTCGTTTGTTATACTTTTTAATAGGTGATGCTAATGTTTTTAAAAAGAATAAAGCTTTTATGTGATGAAATTAAATCATTTGAAGAGTTTCCGTTCTCTATTCCTGCAATCAGTAAACTGGATGAGATACATCTCGAAAAGAACGTGACTTTTTTTGTAGGAGAGAATGGAACGGGGAAATCGACACTGTTAGAAGCGATCGCGGATAAGTGTGATTTTCATACAGCAGGTGGTGGTCGCAACAATATGTACGACGTGTACGCTTCGGAATCAGATCTAGAAGATTATATTCGCCTTTCGTGGTTGCCGAAAGTATCGAACGGGTTCTTTTTACGTGCAGAATCGTTCTACAGCTTTGCTACTCATCTAGAGGAAGTAGACAATACAGGATTCCGTGATTATGGAGGGCGGTCCCTACATGAACAATCTCATGGTGAATCCTTCCTATCTCTTTTTTTGAATCGTTTTAAAGGAAAAGCGATCTATTTACTAGATGAACCTGAGGCGGCCCTTTCACCTTCAAGACAACTCACTTTCTTAAAGATTATTCATGATCTAACAACCCAAGGTGATACGCAGTTTATAATTGCGACTCATTCTCCGATTTTATTAGGTTATCCGAATGCAGATATACTAAGTTTCGATGATGGAAAGATATCTACCATAGATTATGAATCTACAGATCACTTTCAAGTAACCAAGTACTTTTTTAATAATAGAGAGAAAATGATGAAAGAGCTTCTTAAAGACGATGATGATTAATTGAATTTGAAAATGATGTAAATGAAGCAAGGAGAACTAGTATTTATGTATCTAGTTCTCTATTTGTCGTTAAGCCAAATGGATCATAGATCATTACAAAAGTAGAGAAAGGAATCTCATCACTCGTAATCTCTTCAACGAGTGAAAAACCTAAGTGCTTATAGATTCTCACATTTTGCACTGTTTCTGTTTGAAGCAAACAAAAGGTTCTTTTCTCGTTGGTTTCTGCAACAGCGGCACTCATCATAGTGGTCATGTGACCTTGATGTCGGTGGAGTGGGTCTACGCATACTGAATCTACCAACAGAAAGTTTTTATAGTTATTCTTATAATAGTTAAGTTTGCTGTTAGATGATTGTAAACGGCTCGCTTTTCTCAAAAAATCTACTATAGATAGTTGTATGAAAACACCGGGCAGACGAAATGCGCATGATAGAGCAGCAAGTATTGATTTTCCTAGCTTTGTTTTCTCTCCGTGCTGAGATACACAAAAGAGTCCCTCTACATGATCAGAAGTTACATATAGTGAGCCGTTAGATTGCAGAATACGAAGGACCATAGGGAAGACAGAACGTAAAATTTTTCTCCTTTTATTCGGGATAGGAAAAAAGTACACAAACATTGGATTATCAATAAACGAATTCGTTAAGACTTCACTTGCTTTTGTGAGGTGTTTTTTTTGCAGTTTTTTTAAGTGATCATACATGAAGTAAACTCCCTTCAATGATGAAATCTAACAATATGTCTGCCAGCCTAGCATTACTCTAATGAATATCATTTACTGGGAAAAATCGAACTTCTATGTTAACTTATGTGAATATTCTAAAAAGGTGGTTTAAAGATGATTAATTACGACGGAAAAATATTCGTGTCAGTTCAAAACTCTTCGAACGGTGAAGTATCCTCACAAACAACGTTTCACTACAAACAAGAGGGGAATATCGTGACTGCTTCCTACGGAGGTGGAGATATCTTAAAAGGCACGTTAATCGGAATATCTAATGAAGATGGCAGCTTGAACTTCAGATACAATCATGTGAACACATCTGATGAAATAAGGGGTGGGGCATGTGTTTCACAACCTGAGATCTTGAGTGATGGAAGGATTAGATTGTATGAAAAATGGAGATGGGTTGAGGGAAGCTCTGGTGAATCCATAATTGAAGAAGTGAAATAACTACCTTTTATTTGATTGGAAAATCCCGTTGTAATGGGGTTTTTAAGTGTTTTCCCTATCTAACACCGTAACAAAAACTCGAAAATAATAAATAAATGTTATAAAAAGTGATCCAAACTGAAAAACCTCCCGTTATCTAGATAAGAAAGTTAGCTAACTTCAAAAATTTCTAGAGACAAGGGAGAGAACTTATTATGAACTTGAAAAAACTAATCGTACCCGCATTAAGCGTATCCTTACTGATTCCTACTGCTGGAAATGTACAAGCAGCTGAGAAACCAACGGTGAACACACCAGCTTCTCAGTTAAGAGCTGACTTGGATTATCTATTATCTGAGCACTTTGTCTTAGCTGTTACGGCTATGACTAAATCGTACGATGGAGCGAAGGATGCTGAAGCAGCCAACAAAGCTCTAGATCAGAACGCTCTAGATATGACGCCTGCAATTGCATCTGTATACGGTGAAGAAGGTGCAGCTGAATTCGAGAGAATCTTTAGAGAACACAACAACTACACAGATGATCTTGTAAACGCAGCAAAGGAAAAAGATGAAAATGCTCGTGCAGATGCTGAAAAAGAAGTAGCGGAATTCGTTGAAGAGTTCTCAACGTTCTTAAGTACAGCAACAGAAGGTAAACTTCCAAAAGAAGCTGCTACAGAAGCAGTAAAAGTGCACGAAGCTCAAGTATTAGAAGTGTTTGATAACTATGTAGAAGGCGATTATAAAGAAGCGAACGAAACGTTCCGTGAAGGTTATAAACACATGTACGTCATCAGTGATGCTTTATCAGGAGCAATCACTACACAAATGCCTGAGAAATTTGAAAACACGAAATCTGACACACCAGCAGCAGACCTACGTTCAGCACTGAACAGCTTAGCTGCAGAACACTTTGCATTAGCTGCGACAGGCATGCAAAAAGGATTTGACCAGAAGGAAGATTATGATTTTGTAAGCTGGGCTGAAGATGCTCATACAGCTGATTTCAAAGCAGCTATCGCTTCTATCTATGGTGAAGAAGGAGCAGCACAGTTTGAAAAAGTTTGGCAAGGAAACCATATCAACGCACAATCTGAAATCGTTGCAGCAACACTAGAAGGTGATGAGGCAAAAGCCAAGGAAGCAAAAGCAAAACTTGATCAGTTTGCAATGGATTTCGGAGCATTCTTAGGAGCGGCAACGGCTGAAAATCTGCCAGCTGCTGATGCTGAAAAAGCGATCAAAGCACACGAAGACCTAGTAAGACAAACATTTGATCAATACGTGGCAGGAGATTATGATGCATCATACGCTTCATTCCGTGAAGGATACAAATATATGTTTGGTGTAGGTCAAGCATTGGGTGGTGCGATTGTAACTCAAATGCCAGACAAGTTTGCAGAAAGTGAAATGCCTTCAGATATGCCGAAGACAGGATTCGGTGGAGCGAGTGAATCTACATCTGCTTCTGCAATTGCTCTGACTGGTCTTGGCTCACTATTAGCAATGTCAGCACTATTCTTATTCAGAAGAAAGTCAACTAATCAGTAATTAAAACATATATGGAGAGGGGGAAACCTCTCTTCTTTTTTATAAAAGAGGTGTAATGATCACATGAAAAAAATCATCTTTCTTTCCATCAGCAGTCTGCTTTGTTTTGTCCTGGCAGCTTACAATTACGGAATCTTTCCATCTCAAGCTTCTTCTCTACAAGAGAAATCTAAAGGAGAGCGTATTGAATCCAACCTGGAGAATGCAACACAAACACCTGATACAACTAAGAGTCCTTTAGCAAAAGAGTTCACACTTTTAAAGTCCGAAGTAAAAAAGCTGACTGAAGCTCAAGCAAAAGAGTCTGCGGAAATGAGAGGCATTGTTCCTGTTCGCATTGAGATTCCCGCAATCAATGTTAAAGCACCTATTGAGCAGGTAGGTATTTTAGAAAACGGACAGATGGGTGTTCCAGAAGATACGAATAGTGTAGGATGGTTTGAACCGGGTGCAAAACCTGGTGGAAGAGGAAGCTCAGTTTTGGCAGGACATGTTGATAGCAAAACTGGGCCAGCTATTTTCTTTGATCTCAAGAAATTAAAGCAGGGTGATAAGATCATTATTACCGATAAAAATGGAGCAGCACTGACGTTTGTGGTGAACAAACAAAAAAGCTATCAGAGAAACTCAGCCCCTATCAATGAGATCTTTCAAACTACTAGTGGCCAGAATCTGAATCTAATTACTTGCTCTGGGGTTTTTGATCGAACAGAAGGTACACACGAAGAACGACTTGTTGTATTTGCTGAATTAAAGAAAGAAAACGTTGAAAAACCCGTTACACCGCCTGAAGCTCCTGAGAATGTGGAGGTTAACGGAAGCTTTGTAACCTGGCATGCTGTTCGAAAGGATAACATCGTTGGTTATCGAATTTATAGAAGTGAACAAAAAGATGGGAAGTTCGAACAAGTTGGAAGCATCTCTGCTCATGAAAGAAAGAATTTCACAGATGAAAATGCAGAGAGTTACTATTATTATGTTACATCCATTGATACTTTAGGAAAAGAATCGAAACCTTCTTCAATTGCTAAGGTAAAATAATGACCTCATTAAAAGTACTGCACATTTAGCAGTGCTTTTTTTGTTTTAGGTAAAAGTGCAGTGATTGTAACGTTCAAGAATAATTATCATTGACTCGTGTGATGAAGTGATGATATTATGTAAAAATTAAATCGTAATAATTACGATTTACAATAAAGTGTATGGAGGTTCTAGTGAAAGAGAGATTTCAATTATTACTATCTTTGAAAGTCACTGAGTATGAGATCAATGAACTTTCAAAGTTTGCCAAAGAATGTGATGAGTGTTATGAGCTATTAAAAGTAAAACTGGATAGTCTTCATCATTTTATGACAGATCCTACTAACCTGCATCGATGGCGAGAGTGGGGTGAAGATAAGGACATAGTGTTTTTATCTGAAAAGCTGCGGGAAGCTTCCGTACAAGCTCTTTGTGAGATGGAAAAATATCAGAGTTTGCGAACATGTAATCATCAATTGAATGCAAGTGAATACATAACTACACTTTCACAAACGGTGAAACAAGAATTAGATGAATTACATATTAACGAGAATTCAAAAGTGTTATTTATAGGTTCAGGAGCGTTTCCCATCTCCGCTCTTACCATTGCGAGTGAAAAGAATGCAGAAGTTCATTGTATAGACATTGACGAAGAAGCGGTTGAGATGGGCAGAAAAGTTTCTGAGATTACAGGACTTCAAGAAACTGTTAGATTTTCTAAGTCCGTTCGAACCGATGTGCCTTTTGCTAAAAGAACGACTCATGTATTAATCGCTTCTCTAGTTAGAAACAAACGGGAAGTACTGAATGAAATAAAGGATTTATTACAGCCTCATACAAAAGTTATACTCCGATATGGAAACGGTTTAAAATCAATCTTTAACTATCCGTTAGAGATGAAGTTGACTAACGATTGGGAACTGAAGAGTGTAAAGAGATCAGAAGGTATCTATGACACGATGGTCTTAGAGAAAATGAATATATGAATGTAATGAAGGAAGTGAGTGAAATCATGAATGATATTAGGCCAAGCGACTTAGGGAATACCCTAATTGCAGGCGCTGGGCCAGCTGCTATTCAGACAGCCGTCCAACTATATTCAGGTTTTAGTGAAAGGATAGGACTGTATAATCGCCCTGGTGTACATGCGCAACGTATAAAAAAAGAACTGATTCATAATAATTTTGAAGTTAGCCTGACTATTCAAGGTAAAGAGGCGGAATCAACTGCAAAGATTGATTGTTTTTTTGATGATGTATCCCGTTTACGTGATGAATGGGAGACCATAATTCTAGCAACTCCCTGTACGAGTTATGCAAATGTAATGAAGTCACTTCAAACTGCAGAATTAAAGCGAGTAAGAACCATAATCCTACTAGCTCCTAACATTGGTTCAAACGATTTAGTAAAAAGTTTGATGCCAAAAGAAACAGTTGAAGTAATCAGTATGTCAACTTATTATGCTGCAACTAAATTTCATGCTGATTCTGCAGTCACTGCTCATACGAAAGCATTTAAAAAACGGATTTACTTAGGTTCTTCAAAAGGCAAAAGCCGTATGGTAGGTGTCCTGAAAGAATTTCTAAAATCGTTGAATATTGATGGGGTGATCGTTGATCATCCGCTCGATGCGGAATGCAGAAATATTACAACATATGTGCATCCAGCCTTCTTTTTAAATACATTTACTTTAAATGAAATATTCGATGTTCAACCTAAAGATAAGAAGTATATGTATAAGTTGTATCCTGAAGGGCCAATCACACAGCAAAGAATAAAAACAATGGTACGGCTCTGGAAAGAAATCTCAACTTTAATAAAAGAATTAGGAGCGGATCCCATTAATTTATTAAAGTTTTTAAATGACGATAATTATCCAGTTCCAATCGAATCTATACCAAGAGAAGATATTGATAACTTTTCAGAATATGAGGAGGTCAGACAGGAGTATCTGCTCTATATACGCTATGCTACCATTCTAATCGATCCGTTTTCAATTCCTGATCATGAAGGAAGATATTTTGAATTCTCAGCAGTTCCCTTTAAAAAAGCACAGGAGGAGATTGAGGGAGTGTGGAGTAACCCTAGGATCCCCTTTGAAGACTACCAAAAATTGATCCTAATCTATGGTCTTGCAGAGAAGTTAGGGATATCAATGCCTGAGATGAAGATGCTCATAAAGAATTTTGAATTAGAGAGTCAACAGATTGAAAAGATGTTAGGAATAACAGAGTCATTGATTGAAGCTAGAAGACTATCTTCATTGCGAGAAGTAACAGACATCATGAAGGAAAGAGAGAGGCGTTATTCATGAAAAACGGTGTTTTGCTCGCCATCCTATCTTCCTTTGTTTTCAGTATTATGAATGCACTCGTTAAGGCAGTTAGTTTAAATATCCCTTATTCAGAAAGTGTATTTTTTAGAAGTTTGATAGGAACCATCATCATCTTTATTATTATGAAAAAGAAAAAGGTCGCCTTTTCAAAAACCGGTGTACCAATGCTTATGGTTCGGGGAGTCTTTGGAGCGTTATATCTATTAGCCTATTTTTATACAATCGCAAAAATTCCATTAGCAGATGCTAGTATCCTGGCCCATCTGTCTCCCATTTTTGCCGTAGTATTAGCAGGTTTGTTTTTGAAAGAAAAACTAACGAAGACGCTTCTCTATATTCTTCCTGTCGTGTTAGCAGGGGCGCTCTTACTGATTAAACCACAGGAGTTTTCATCCTATTCCATGTATGCGCTAATTGGTGTAGGAGGTGCTTTTTTCGCAGCTTGTGCTGCCACTTCTATTCGGTATTTAAGCAGCAGACATCATGCTTATGAGATCGTATTCTATTTTCTCGCTACAGCAACGTTAGTTAGTATACCTTTAATGTGGAACCAATTTGTTGTACCTTCACCTTTAGAGCTGTTTTATCTGATCTGTATCGGTGTTGTATCTTTAGTAGGACAGTTATTCTTAACAAGTGCATTTACGCATGAAAATGTCGTTGTTGTAGAGGTTACCCGTTACATTGGAATCGTCTTTAACGCTTTTTGGGGCTTTTTATTCTGGTCAGAGATTCCAGATGGTCAAACGATTCTAGGAGGTATGTTGATTATTGCTTCATGCATCTTCTTATCACGTAGACGATCACTAGAAGCAAAGATTGATAAACTAAGGTTAAATAAAGTAGCGATGAATACAGGTGCTAAAAGGTAAGGAGAAAACGCTCGGTTACGAGCGTTTTCTTTTGTTAACTCGCCATCTTTTCTTGATTCGAGTTAAGTGATTTTCTTTTAAACACATACGTTGCACTTATTAATATATAAATGCCTAGTGTTACACTAGTGATCTTAATTGACGTGGTGAGTACAATGCCGATCAGTATTGCAAATAAAGATAGAATAGCAATCCAAGTGGTATAAGGAAACCATTTTACATAATACCCGGAAAGCTGTTCATTCTTATTTCGTGACTTTAAATGTGCAAAGGCAATGATTAACCATATAAACAATACGGTGTAGCCAAGTGATCCCATAAGATAGTTGAACGTTTTACTGCCCGCAAAAATAGAAATGAGTACACCTGCATATAGAGAAGCTGTACACATCAAAATCGCGATAAAAGGAACTTTCTTAGATGAAAGTCGAGCGAAAATCTTAGGAACACGACCATCAACGGCTTGTGTATACAACACACGTGATGAACCGTATAACCCTGAGTTCATGGATGAGATGATCGCAAGCAGAATCACACCATTCATCACATGATCAGCACCAGGAATTCCAATCATCTGAAACACCATGACAAAAGGACTTTCATTCCCGCCATTTACTTGATCCCAAGGAATTAAGCCAACAATGATAAAGAACGGAAACAAGTAAAAGGCTATGATACGAGTTAACGTACTGCGAACAGCTTGTGGTACTACTTTTTCTGGATTCTTCGTTTCAGCTAAGGTTACACCGATAATCTCCGTTCCACCATACGAATAGATAACGACTAACATAGCTGTCATAAGACCAGCTGAACCGTTCGGGAAAAATCCACCTTGATCCGTTAAGTTCGTGAAATTCGGTGCAACATGGTCACCAAACGAAACGAATAACAGCAAAAGTCCTGAAAGAATAAAAATGACGATCACACTGATCTTAATAAGGGCTAACCAGTACTCCGTCTCAGCAAATATTTTAACGGATAACAGATTTACGATCGTAACGGCGATTGAAACCAAAAAGGCTAGCAGCCAAATCGGCGTATCCGAGAACCAGTATTGAAGAAATATCGCTGCCACCACAGCTTCTGCCGCAATGTTTAGCACCCACATCTTCCAATAAATCCAATCAAGAAAATAAGCGGGGAACATGCCTAATACAGATTGAACAAGGTCACGAAACGTTCGGGCACCACTGTTTTGAACAGCCATCTCTGCTAAACCTTGCATCACAAACAATAAAATGATTCCGCCGATTAAATAGGCTATAACAACAGAGGGACCAGCAGAATCAATAGCCGCACTGCTGCCTTTAAAAAGGCCGGCTCCGATACTGCCTCCAAGAGCCATCATCATAATATGACGAGAAGTCATCGTTCGTTGTAAGTTCTCTGTGCTTTTTTTCATCTTCATAACCTCTCCTAAAGTGATGTTAGAATCTATAAAACAAATAACAAAAAAAGGCTTACCATCTCTGATCTCAGTTGTGAGAAAAGAGACGATAAGCCTTTGGCTGACCGCGGTACCACTCTTGTTGATTCGTCATAGAATCCTGCTTGTAGAACCTGTTAACGAAGGTTAATCGTCAAAACATCGAGAACGCGTTCTTTTTGTCTTGCTGCTCCAGGGCGAGTTCAAAGCTTTCATAGACTGCGTTCCACCAACCCGCAGCTCTCTAGACTACAAAATGACTTTTACTACTCCCGTTCGTTGCTTTTATCAAAATGATTATTCAGAATAATATGGATTACTATATAGGCTGTATCTTAGACTTGTCAACACATAAATTTTAAATGAAACAGCACAAGGTAGTATGGAAACGGTAACATTTATTCACTTTCTGAAGTTATTTCATGCTGATCTTAGCATGTCATGGGGTGGGAAGAATGCTAAATAAAAAAAGGGTGCAGGAGGTTTTTAAATTCTCCCTCACCGCAACTTATTTCTTTATTGCCAGCTTTTGAAAATAATATTTTCCTACATGGTTCACTTGCGCATTAAAATCATTTCTTCCATTTTCTTTAAAAGAAGGACCACAACTAGAAGACGTTACTTGAATAACGGAATACTTAATATCTTCACCGTTTCTACCTGAAAAACCACCGTTTGATCCAAGACTGATACACTGGTCGTTGATTTCTTTTCGCTTGCCATTTTTATCAACATAATAATATTTATCATTCACAACTCCATAGATCATGTCCTTCGTTGAGGTGAATGAAACACCATACTGACTGATCTCAGTATCTTTTAGTACATCCAAAGTCTTTTCTTTTACAGGAATTACTGTGTAATCATCTTCTTTTTTTAAAGCGGGTTCGTCTGGCATGTTATAGAACGTAAAGATAGAGCCCTCGAAGCCTTCTGGAATTAAAAAGATGTTGTTTGTAGTCTCTTGTTTGTTAAAACTACAGCCTGCTAAAAACAATATAGATATCGCAACAATTATATATTTTTTCAAGTGCATTCACTCTTTCGATTCATTTTCTTTATTGTATCATTGTATCCAAAATTCCAATAACAACTAACAAGCTTTCCACAGAATTGTAACGAGTTAAACAAATTTTTCCAAAAATAAACCTGTATTATACCATCTTTTTGTATAATGAAAATATAGAAATACTAAATGGGGGTAGAAAGATTATGACTACTTTGTTCCAAAGCGACAAAACGGTTGAAGAAAGCGAATTATTAAGGCTTTTGACTTCAATAAATAACAAGGAAAAGACATGGGAAGATGTAGATCAGGAAGTTGTTTTAGATGCGATGATTCTACATATTGGGTCACCTAGTAGTGATCTACGAGAGATGGTTTATCGATCGTTTTATATGTCAATTATCCACGATCTACTCGACTACGAGACATTAAAGAAACTTCTAGATTATAGTGTAACGCACCTTTTATTTAAAGGAATCGGCGAAAGTGGGACAGATTCTGTCTTCACCCGTGCTTTCACAACGATATTGATAGCGGTCATCATCAATAAAGATATCGAAGTGGATTTTCTTCCAAAAAACACCCTCATTGAAGTGAAAAATGAAATCAAGAAGTACATAGAGCTGGAACGAGATGTTAGAGGTTATGTACCCGTAAAAGGTTGGGCACACAGCATTGCTCATGTGGCGGATACATGTGATGAATTGATCAAGAGTGAAAAAATTGCCGAAGTTGAAAACTTTCCTATCATTGAAATTCTTTTGAAAAAATATTGTACGACTCCGACTGGATTTTTGCATGGAGAAGATGATCGCGTTGTTACAGCTGTTCTTACTATGCTGAATAAAAAGGTAGGGTTTGAAGAATTAAAACAATTTGTTGAAGAAATTCCCGGCCTTTTAAAATCTCAAAAAGAAGAATTGTCATCTGAAAAGTATTGGTTCGTTATGGCTAACTGTAAGTCCCTGCTAAAAAGCCTCTTCATAGGAATTAGTGATGATCCGCTATGTAATTCACTACAACATACAATTCGAAAAAGCTTATCACAAATTTAAACAAGCTTAAGGAGGCAGGCCGTTGGTTTAGAGCACTGAACCTCCTTTTGTTATGCTAAATCTCCGTGCTCTGTTCCCCATTCATGCATCTGTTTTAAAATGGGCATTATTGTCGAACCGAATGCAGTCAATGTATATTCTACCTTCGGAGGTACTGTATTGTACGATTTCCGATCAATGAATCCGTCTTCTTCAAGTTCCTTTAATTGCTGAGAAAGAACTTTATGTGTCACTCCTGACAACAGGTTTCTTAATTCGTTGTATCGTAAAGTACCATCTATACCTAAGTGCCATAGAATAACCGTTTTCCATTTACCACCGATTTTTTGTAATGTATATTCAATTGAACATTTTAGCTTGCCATCGTCATGTGTTGATATTTTCACGAAACTAACATCCTTTCTTACTTCTAGGATAGTATGTCACTTTAAAGTGCGTTCTTACATAGTAGGAGAGTGTCTGGGTATAATGATTCCTGTAATCAACAAAAATAGGGAGGAAGATGAATATGCCAATCTATCCAAGAACATTTTCTCATATTGGATTGTCCGTGCCAAATCTAGAAGAAGCGATTAAATTTTACACAGAGGTTTTCGGATGGTACGTTATCATGGAGCCTTCAGATGTAGAGAATGACGATACACCAATCGGTCAAATGTGCCGTGATGTTTTCGGTGATGACTGGGAAACATTTCGAATTGCACATTTAGCAACAGGTGACAAGATTGGAGTAGAGCTTTTTGAGTTTCCTCATAACGAAAAGCCTGAAAATAATTTTGAATATTGGAAAACAGGTTTGTTCCATTTCTGCATCCAAGATCCGGATATTGAAGGAATTGTAGCTAAAATTAAAGAGTATGGCGGCAAACAGCGCATGCCAATTCGTGAATATTATCCGAACGAAAAGCCTTATAAAATGGTCTATGTAGAAGATCCATTCGGCAACATCTTTGAAATCTATACGCATAGTTATGAGCTTACCTACTCTCAAGGAGCATATTAATATATAAGAGAACCGCTGACTATTTTTGTTCAGCGGTTTTTTCATTGCACAGAAAATCAAAGAAAAGAAAAGACTACTATTTATTTTTTTACTTCTGTAAGCTTGATTTAATGAGATTACGTAATGGAGTGAAGAAAATGACAAAGAAATTCAAGGTGGATCTGCCAAAAATTCAGGGAGATTTAGAAGAAGCAAGATTTCGGGATTTGTATTTGGAGGAAGATCCTTATCTTCACGACTGCTCGATAACGGGAGCTTTTTTAGAGAATGAAGAAATCGACAAACTCATCCTATCCAAAGTGAAATTTAATAATGTGACACTAATCCACTCCAGTTTTTATAAAGTGGACATGACCGATGTTGTATTTGAAAACTGTGATCTTTCCAACACAAATTTTAAAGAAGGTATCCTTTATCGCGTTCATTTTAAAGAATGTAAGCTGATGGGTGTAGACTTCGAAAAGGCGAATCTTAGAAATGTAACGTTTGAGAACTGCATGTTAGACATGAGTGAGTTTGTAGAAACAGATCTTAAACCCGTTTTGTTCGATCAATCTTCGCTTAAAAATGCTAACTTTTATGAAACAAAACTTAATAAAGTGAAATTTGAGACGTGTAATATCGAGGGAATCGATTTTACAGAAACGGCATTAACTGGGATTGATATTAGTACTTGTAAATTCAATAACATTAATGTGGACATCACAAGTTTAAAGGGATGCACAGTATCTCGAGAACAGGCTATCGTGTTTTCAACATTGCTAGGATTAAAGGTAAAAGAGGAATAAAAGTAATACTAACAACTAATTGGATAATTATGTTAAAATTAAAGTGTAGGCACATATGGCATGACTTCATGTATTAAATCATTTTCCACTAGGAGAGATGAAATGAAGGAAAACCTTACACTAGCTTGGATTGCTGCGTTATTTGCTCTTATAGGACAGCTGTTGTTTTTTATAATAATCGCTATTTATTCCGGTGAATGGCGCTTCGTGATGTGGAGTTTCATCGTGAGTATGAGCGTTGGGGTCCCTAGTATGATTCACGTTTGGCAGGCACAAAAACGTACGAATCTAAACAGAAATTAGGAGTTTTTCTTTCTCAAATAACAACGGATTCTAAAATGCAAGTAAGCTCATTACCCCTTAGGGGAAATGAGCTTTTTTCGTCTCTTTAACAAATGAAAAAGATGACGCAACCGGGATTACCTCAATGGGCTTTGTATGATCTCTAAAGCTTTTTTGTTTAGAAAAAAGGTAAGCCCTCTCTAGTCCGGAAAGTATAAATGTACATGCGATTATGGTTAATGTGAAAAAAAGAATGGGGACAAGTGGAATCCAAGGATGCGACATAAACGATGGATAATACATCCCTAGTAAACCCGTCCACTCATGAGTAACAGAATCAATATCTCCCCCATGAAAGACAATGGTTCCACCAAAAAATATTTGTAGTACTCCTAAGTGTATTAAGATGACAAGAACTTGAATGAATTGTTGCAGAAACAAGATGATAAGTATGGGATTGAGGTGAGGGGCAATATGTTTTCTTAAAAGATGAGGATAACGGCCACCTAATATTTTTGCAGAACGAACAAATTCTTCATCGAGTAATAATTTTATTTCATTTCCTAAATAAAACGTAATTGTCGGAACGGCGAATATGATTAAGATCATCATCTGAAAGCCAACCCTTAGATAAAAGGGTTCTGGTGTAGTACCGTTACTAAACGTTAGGACGTGTTGCAAGAGGAAATAGGAAATCATAGTCATTGGAATAACTGAAAAACTATCAAAAAAAGATTCAAAGCTTCTGAAAAGTGGTTTGTTAAATTTAGCAAGGGTTATCGCTAGTAATAAGCCAATAAAAATACGCATGAAAGTGATAAGTAGCCCAGCCCCTATTGTCCACTTTGCGCCTTCAATGATGAGATGAAGCAAATCATACCCTTTACGGTCCGTTCCTAATAAGAATTCAGCTGACGGTGCAAATGGGGCAGCACTCACTGTTCCATTTGCATCAAAAAGTAAGGATACACGCCTGATTTCGCCATCATAGAAAACTGAATTTCCAATACTTAATACTACAAGAGTTATTAAAAACAGAAGAGCAATTACAGCTCTTTTTTGGCGTATGAAACAATACCACATATTAGATGACCTCTTTTAGCAGATGTGAATTGAATAGTCTGAACAGCTGGAAATAAATAAAAATAGGTACATAGATGAGTAATAATGCTACTGTAAAAGTTTCGATACTGTTATAGTCTTTTACAAAAATGAATATCCCAATAGAGTTAAAAAAATATTCAATAATATAAAGGTTGGATAACATAAACCAAATGTTGGTTTTTGTAAAAAAGAAGAAGCGGAGTAAGACGTTTCTTAACACATGTTTGAAAAATACAGTGAAATGACTTAAACCTTTACCACTTGCAAGTGATACATATGGCTTTTCATACTCTTCTTCTGTATGAAAAAGTAAAATTTTCGTAAACATTATGGTTGTAGGAATACTTAAACAAATGATTGGAAGTGCTCTTATCTTTTGATCGCCAGCCGCTGCAACTTCCACAACGAGTATTCCGGTTTTTTTAAACAACCAAACGATAGACAACTGTAAGATCATAATGATTAAAATATCTGGTAAAGCTTCAAGGTACACAAGACTCTGCTTAACTTTGTTTACAATTCTAGGATTAAAACAGGTAAGACAATAAACGATAAGTACCGCTAGTACTAATGAGAAGATAAATGAGCTAGCAAATATAGTTATAGATTCTTTGTATCTGATTAAGATTTCAGGAAATAACGGACGTACAACTTTATAATAGGAATACGTTAAAGTAGAAGGTTCAAGTAAACTTGCAACTAGGTTACCGAATGCTTGGAAATATTGTGTGATATTTAACGAAAGTCCATTAAAAAGGGCCGGTGTAGCACCTAATGCTATAATCCCTGCTAATGACAATAATAGTTGAATACATGTGGATAATGAATGTTTGACCCAGTTAATTACTTTATTCATCTTCAGGCATGCTCCATTCAATACCGATTGATCCTGCAGGTTTGTGTGCAATCAGTATGTAGTTATTTGCATTCCCGTTATCATAAGCAGCTGGGTTTTCTCTATAAATTGAAAGGTATACAGTCACATTTTTTATATCCCATATGTTTTTTCGTTGTGGGTAAAGCTCTTGATAGAGTCTTGAGTATGTTGTTAACACCTCTTCTACATCCTTCTTGTAATCAGTTATTTCACCGTGGTCTGAAATCATCACTTCCATGGAGAAGGACTTTTCACTTTGTTGAAGGTTATAAATTTCATCGGTAAATCCTTTTTGTTTAGCCAAATTTTCCGCTTTTGTTAAAAACGGAATGGACAAATAACTTGTTGACGAATTATTTCCTGTTTTTGAAACGAGAAATGGTATGGTAGTTGTCATGATAAGTAGGACTAGCGCCGTAATCATAAGGTATTTAGCAAAAAAGAACGAGGGTTTAACATTTTTTTTCTCTTTAATACTTAGTAAAATCCTTTTTTCCATTTGCGAGGTGAGCTTAATATGTCTATATACGCGCTGATCCATATGTTTTTTTAGATTTTGTAGTTTATCTTCCAAATGTAGATTCCCCCCATTTTTCTAATCTACTTTTAAGAAGTTGTCGGGCTTGATAGAGTCTTGATTTGACCGTTGTAGACTTTAATTTAAGAACTTGTTCAATTTCTTGCAGCGTTAGTTCTTCATAATAAAATAAGAGGATAACTTCTCTATACTTAGGCTTAAGCTTCATAATCTCTTGAACGAGTTGCTCTGATTCATCTTGGATAATTAACTTCAACTCTATCGATTTTTCATTAGAGGCTGTGAAAGATAGAATATGAGAAAGCTTCAATTGTTTGTAATGCCAGCTCTTTAAATAATCTTTGCATTTGTTTATAGCAATTCGATAGATCCAGCTTTTAATCGCTTGTTTCTCACGTAGATCGTCCATCTGTAAGTAAACCGTTAACATCGTATCTTGAAGAATGTCCTCAGACTTTGCTTGATCTTTAACATAGGAATAACAAAGTCGTAAGATGCTTTCGCCATACTGCTTTATAATGCGTTGTAATTCTTCTTCACGGTAATCATATATTTGATTCTGTAATGGTTTTTGTTTCATCTGCATCCCTCATAAAAAAGTCATTTAACTAAAGACGATCCATTTTAATTAAGGTTGGATTTTTTTTAACAATTAACCATTTCTAATGTTTATTTGAAAAACCTTTTTTATCTAATTAGAAGGTACCATCCTCCTTTAAGAGAAATATGAAATGAAGATGATAATAGGGAGCTGGTTTTCGATGAGTGGGATTTGAAGCTTTACGGAATTTTTATCAGAAGAGGGATGGAGAACTGCCGTTACAGCGGAAAAAATTAATGAGAACTATAGAACAAGACCTAGTGGCAGATAAAAATGTTTTAGCCGTTTTTTATGGCGGGTCGATCGGAAAAGAAAGCACAGATCTCTATTCAGATATTGATCTTCGTGTTGTCGTGCGAGACGCCGTTTTTGAGAAGTTTCGAGAGAATAAAAAGAAAAGAGCGGCCAATTGGGGGCAAGTTCTTTTCTATGAAGATTTTCCTTGGACAAACTATTCTATCGCTCATTATGACTTCTTTATTAAAGTGGATACTTTCTATTACAAGAAAAAAGATCTTCAGCCTTCTATATGGATGCAGCATTTAAAAATAGTTTACGATCCTGAAGGTCATGTAAACTCAATAAAGCAACAATCACTTCAGCTATCCTACTCACCAACGATAGAAGAAGTAGAGATTTGGCGTACTAAATTCTTCGCATACGTTCATGAGTTCTATAGGCGAGTCATGCGGGGTGAACTCTCATACGCAAAACAATGTTTAGAAAACGGGATCTATTCTATGGTGTCTGGATGGTATATGATGGCAGGTCTACAGCCAAATAACTTTGCTGATTGGTCTAAGGTTGAAGGAATGAGGAGTCCGTTAGCTGACTGGCAGCGCATGCTTCTATCTGAATGGCGCTACAATTCAAACGAAGAGGACATGTTACGAGTCTTAATAAACATCTTACCTCAATTTCAAAAGTTACATAAAGAGTTATGTGAAGTTGTTGAAATTACGTATGATCAGAATTGGGAAGAAGATATTCTGAAAAAGGTCCTATTTAATTTTTAAACTTGAATGAGGTGGTGAGTGTATGGGTGGAGCATCTGGGCTAGCGTTTATGGGCTTATTTACTTTTACTTTTCCAATAGCTGTAGGAACCTTTGTATTGGTCATGCTGTATCGAATGAATCAATCACTAAAAAGAATAGCGGATCGCCTAGATGAGAAATAATCATGAAACAAAAGATAGCTGTCTCTGTGTAGACAGCTATCTTTATTTATATCGCTTTTCTATAATCATCCTCTAAAGAAGTATGTTTTTTGAACTTAGGTATCTTTAAGTAGACGACCAAGCGTACAAGATATTCAACGGGACCGATGGGCAGATGTTTTAAATAAACGGAACTAAGGAATGCTTGAGTTCCAAAGATAATAACACCTACTACAGTAGCCAGAATTACACCAAGATCACCAAACCAACCTAAACCATAGCCGTAAAATAGAAATGTACAAATTATAGATTGCATGAGGTAATTTGTTAATGATAGTTTTCCCATACTTTCAAAACCACTTAAGAAACCTTTGAACTTCTGGAGGTTGTACATGTAAACGAACAGACTGATATAACCGATCGCAAGCATACTTCCTCCGATCATACTCATGTCTAAACGATAATCCCACTGCTTGCTGAGTAGAGGGGTAGCTTTTAGTAAGAGTCCGATTGGTATAAATAAACCACTTAGGATTGTGAACTGTTTGATCTTAGAAGACGTGTTTTGTAGCCATTTTCTATGTGCTGCATACATACCAATTAGAAACATCGGACTAAGAACAAAAGGAGTTAAAAATAACATGAAGGCTGCTTCACCACCACTCATATCAAGCATTTTGTCATCAAGACTGTGTGCTCTTATTTCTGAGTACGTTCCTGATCCATAGATTTTCTGTGTCTGTTGCATATATAAATCTATCTTGTCAGCACGGATCATTTTAATTTCTTCTGCCTCAAACAGGGAACCAATGAAGAGAAGAGAGAATAGTAGAGTAGCCCAAATCAATAGTGTCTTTGGTTTGCGATTTACCATGACTAAAAGCAGAAGACCCATAAGCCCATATACAAAAAGAATATCTCCTTCCCATAAATACGTGCTATGCAAGATCCCAAGAGTCATCAGTAAAGCAAATCTTCTGAACAGATGCCACTTTACACGTTTGTTTCTTTCCTTTAACTTGTTACGCATAAGAATAAGCGAGTACCCAAAAATGAACATGAAGATAGGAAGAAATGCGCCTTCAATCACCACTTTTGTAAAGTAATAAGCATATGTATCAGCTGTTGATAACTTGTAATATTGAATTTCGTCCTTCCCAAAGATTCCAAACTGAAAAATGAGTAGATTTGCCAAAAGAATTCCTAATAAGCTAAATCCCCTTATACCATCGATGATGTTAATTCTCTGTTTAACCAACATTTTCACAATCCCCTTTATCTACATAATTACCAGTACCTAACAAATGTGTCGACGACATAACTATAACAGCGTATTTTATATAATTCAACAAATATTTATTGTTTTACGATAAATAAATAATGATTAAAGAGATTCTGTACTTTTTATATGGTATGATTAATTTATAAAAATCGAGATGAGGAGAAGAAAGATGAAGTGGGAAATGTTTTATAAATATGGAGCAAAATTATGCTCTGTTCTGTTTTATGTGATTGGTTGTCTTAGTATCTTTAATTTGGTGTATCACTTGTCCTATTTAATGAGCCCAACAGGAGATTTAGCAAAGTCTTTCGGTACATTTGAGCCTGTTTACAGCAACTTAACGTTAATTTTTGATACTCAACCTTTACTTTATAAGGATGAAGAATTCATCATCCTTTCACTCGCGGCCTCAATCATTATGTTTGTGTTCATATTAATTTTCCTTCGACTTATGAGGAATTTGTTACAGCATTTACATCAGGAAAGCCTATTTATGATGGAGAACGTAAAGATTTTATTCAAGATGGGTATCACCATTCTTGTACTAGGATCAGCTTTCACCTTTATGGACGAGCTCTTAATGACAAAAGCACTCAAGGAAATTGATGTAACAAACGCTGATGTAACGTATACAGGATTAGCTTATGTTGATACGTTTTTCACAGGCATTTTCGTCATGATCCTAGCCTCTGCGCTAAAGGTAGCTGTAGAAGCAGTGGAAGAAAATAAACACACAATCTAAAGGTGGAGTAGGGATTGCGCAATGATTAGAATAAAATTAGATGTTATGATGGCACAGCGTAAAATGTCATTAAACCGATTATCCGAACTGGTTGATATCACCCCTGCTAATCTTTCTGTACTTAAAAATGAAAAGGGGAAAGCGATTCGTTTTTCAACACTTGATGCATTGTGTAAAGTACTAGAATGTCAGCCAGGCGATCTGATCGAATATATTGAAGACTAGTTGGAAATCAGAAAGAGGGGATTGTTACATGAAGAAAGTAGCCGTTTGCTGGAGTGGCGGGAAAGATAGCTGCTTAGCATTATATCGATTGCTTCAAGAAAAACATGAAGTTGTTTGTTTACTATCCATGGTTTCTGAAGTGGATGCACGGAATCATGCCCATGGTATTCCACTAGATATCTTACAACTACAAGCTGATGCGATTGACATTCCGTTAATTATGGTGAATTCAGCTGGCGAGTATGAAGCTTCTTTGATTGCGTCTTTGACTTCTATAAAAGAACAGCATGGGTTAGATGCGATTGCATTCGGCAGTTTGTATATGGAAGAAGATCGCAAATGGAATAAACAGGTTGCGGAAAAAGCAGGTCTAGAAGCTCTTTTTCCAGTATGGATATTAGAAGAACAAGCATCTGAACTATTGGAAGAATTTATTTCATTAGGTTTCCAGTCAATTGTTTGTCGAGCTTCAGCAGATATCTTGGACTCCTCTTGGACAGGTCGCGTGTTGAATGCAAGTTTTTGTGAGGATATTGAAGCAACAAAGAGCTGCTCAATGGGTGAACATGGAGAGTATCATACATTTGTTGTAGACGGACCAATCTTCCGAAAGAGGCTTGAGGTTGTTCACTCAGATGTTATCTTAAATTCAGGATTATGGTCGCTCGATATACAATCATGCAGGTTCATAGATAAAGATATGGAGGCTGTAATGAAATGAACATTCACTTTAGAAAGATGTTTAAACCTGAAGAAAATGTAGTAGAAGCTTTAAACCGCTGGGAGAACGACACGAAGCTGGTTCCATTAACACGGCCGAATAAAGATAGAGTAGAACTCGAAAGTAAACGAATCATCACGATAGAAGACTTGTATCAACGTTTAGAGTTTCACCAGATATATTTGATTTTTGTAGATGATCAATTAGTAGGTGAGATGAACTATATGGTCGATCCCCCTCATCTCTTTAATAGAACAGAAGGAACGGCATGGCTTGGTATTACAATAGGTGAATCAATTGGAAGAGGCAAAGGAATCGGCTTTCAAGCTTTGTCGTTCTTAGAAGGTGAGATTAAAAGTAATGGATTAAAACGCATTGAGCTTGGTGTCTTTGAATTTAACTACCCCGCACAAAAGCTTTATCAAAAACTGGGTTACTCAGAAATTGGAAGAGTAGAGGCGTTCACGTATTATAAAGATCGAATGTGGGCGGATATTCGAATGGAGAAGCTGATCAAGTAAAAAAATAGACTAATAGCTGTCCACAAGGGCAGTTTTTTTGATTTAAAGGGATTTTTTGGATTTTATTGAATTGTGATAGCAAGAAGGATAAAAAAGAGGGATCACAATGCAAATTATTGATACTGTTCCATTTTTTCTAGAAAACTATCAACCGTCTATTTCATTTTTAAAAGAATATTATAAGAGGAATCCATATATCTTTCATGAATATTTTTCTTATCACTGCAAAGACACAGAGGAAAGACATAATTCATCAATTAAAAAGTATCAAGACTCTTGGTCGTCTATACTACGAGTCCACGAGATGATAAAGCCGATTATTCAGGAAGTTGTTCAAGCTTATGAAGAAGCATATGGTGTAAATTTTCCTGTTGAAGTAAATCTAATCGTTGGTTGTTATGGCTCTAATGCTTACACGCATAGACAGATTATACCTAATATAACGTTTGCGTTGGAAAGGTTGTCTCCAGACTGCCATCATTTAAAAACCATCGTAGCTCACGAATTTGGGCATGCCACACAAAATATTTTGACAGATAAAACAATTATGAATTGGGAGAGAGTGAATTGGAGCAGTCCAATGACTTGGTTGAATCAAGAAGGCGCTGCAACCCATTTTTCTCAAATAATTGTACCTGGACTCCATCCCTCCGTATACTTTTCTTTTGATAATCATGGATGTGAGTGGCTTGAGTTTGCTCAAAAAAATGAAGATGAAATCTTACTTGCGTTTGCAAATGATTACAATTCATTGCCCTCTCAAACGATCTTTTCTGAATGGTTCTCCATAAATGGTGGAAAGAAATTTGGTTACAGTAGATTTGGCTATTACTTAGCGCATCTGTTCTTTCAGGACCAAGTCAAAATGCTGGGTGAGCGAGATGCGATAACTGCTTGGAAAGATGATGATTTCATAAAGAAAGCTGAAACTTGGGTTCGCCAACGCTCAGGAATAAGAAATAATCATTTGGAGCTGATGTGATGAGCATGTAACAAGAGAAACCCTTGATTATGATAGTGGGTACTTTTCATATGAGATACACACCAGACCTTCAACGTATGGACTTTGATGATTTATTAGCTGATAACAGACAACAAGAAATTCATAAGGTGGTGAAGAAATTAAAGAAGTTCAAGCCATCGAAGGTTGCATTAGAGGTGGTGAAAAGTGAAGAGGACAAATTAAATCACGAATTTCATCAATACAGAGAAGGTGAACTGAAACTAGAGGTTGATGAAGTTCACCAGCTTGGGTTTCGAATAGCTTCAGATCTTCATCATGAAAAAGTTCATGCAGTGGATTGGATGGATACAATAGGGAATAGAGGATTGGGTCAGGTTTTTGAGTGGGCAGAAAAGAATCAACCTGAGTACTTTCGTTATATAAATGAAAACTATCGTTCAAATCATGAGCTGTCAATAGGGAAAAAGAGTGTATATGATATTATCAGATCACAAAATCATGAGTCATTTATAGAGAAACAGCATGAGATGTATATGGCGATAGCACGAATTGGCTCTAACGAAGAATACATTGGCATTGATTGGATCAGATGGTGGTATCAACGAAATCTAATTCTTTATTACAATTTAACTCAGATTACATCGACATCAGATCGTACCTTATTAATTATCGGTGCGGCTCATGTACATCTAGTTACTCAATTTTTAAAAGAGAGTAACTCGTTTAGTGTTGTAAATCCTTTAGACTATCTTACATAATGTTGAGTATAATCACCTATTATTTTTTCTTTCAATCAACGAAATCGTTAAGAATACGGTAAGAGAAGCTACTATAATGAAGGCTGCAGTGTTAGAAATATAATTAAAATCTAATTCATGAACGATTTTAGATTCTTCACCATAATAGTTTAGTAATTCCATTGTTTGGTTTTCATAGTCTAATAGAAAATAAGAAAGAACACTTCCGATGATTGCTCCGAAAATTAGTGAGAGCAATGTTTTATTCATACAACTTAGCACTCCCATTCATATATTTATTTTACGAGTAACATATGTATTATTGTACCATTATATTCCATCAAGGAGGAGCTTATGAATTCAGGGGCTGTGTTCGGAATTGTATTGACTCTAAGTCTTTTTGTGTTTAACTACTTTCCATATACTTTGAAAGAAAAGTTCAGACTGCCTTATTGGGTTTCAGGTATCCTCATTTGCTTTTTAGGACCACTGGTTGCTATGGGGGTAGGATCTTATCTATTAGATGAAGCTCATCGGGAAGGTAGCGACGGGTTCGGAGCAGGAATAGCAGGAGCGATTATAGCTATAGTCCTTATTGCAAACGGTGCTCTATATATAATCGGAAGTGTGGTTTCTGCCATAGAACAATATGTTACACGACGAAAGAAAGAAAAGACGCATAATTAGTGAAAAAAATGGATTAAAAATACAGATAGGAAGTAAGGAAATATGAAAGTATCCACTTGTAGAAAGCTATTTTAATGAAGAAAAGATTTGCATACTGCTAGAGGGCATTCTTGCAGAAAAAATTAGGAGTACAAAAAAGTCATGGAAAACATTTTACAAGAAATAAGTACGGGTATAAAAAAAGCAGGTCATCCATTGATAATAGGAATCTCTGGACATGGTGCTGCAGGAAAAACAACATTTGCTACTAAACTTATACAAACGATTGGGCAAGAAAAAGTAAATTCTATCAACACAGATCCTTATATCGTCCGTTCAGAGCTAAGAAAACGCACAATAATAGATTACGTGTATCACAATAACAACCATTCTTATAAAATGACTGCCTGTCATCCGCTTGCTCATCATATTTGGTCTTTAGAGCGAGACATAAAAATGATAAGAGATAAATTAGATCTATATACGATTGGGACTCATTTAACAGATAGTATCTTGGTTTCCTCTGAAAAACAAATAACAATAGTTGAGGGAATGAGTGTGGCATTTTGTGATCCTACACTGTTTGATCTTAAAATTTATCTATATACAGATGGTGATACTGAATTAAACAGGAGAGGGGTTCGTGATGTTTCGGAACGAGGGACAAACATTGATTATTTATTACGTTCACACGATGAACGAAGAATTCAATATGAAGTATTCATGCATCCCAAACATCAGCACTTTGATTATGTTGTAAAGAATTCAAATAGAGAGTATGTACTGGAAAAGGGAGTATGGCCAGTTAAAATTTGAAAACACTGCACATCGCAGTGTTTTATTTATTATTAGCTTTTAGTGTATAGTGTTCTGATACATTGAATTCCTTATCTATAAGTATATAAGGATGTGTTCTCAGTAAGCTTTTTTGAAGATGTTCTGGCATCTTATCACCCTCATACGCACATATCAGTGGGAATGAAAGCTCATTTACTGCGCCGTCTACGATTTTCTCAAGATCTTCAATTAGATGAAAAGGATCTTCCATGGTCCCCCATTCAACATGTGCCCATGAGCGGAAAGGCTTGTTGTTTTCTACATAAGGTTTAACGACTTTGAAGAAGTAATCAACAATTGCAGGCGGATGATAACTGCCGCTTGAATAATAAAAGTCAAAATTATTGACATGATGAACAAGCTTCATTTGATTGGAATTTAATCGGTTGGCCAATTCTGGTTTAAGCATTCGATAGATTCGCTCATTTTCAATAACTACAACATACTCTCCTAATGAAGTACCATCTTGTATGAAATTCAGAATTTTTTCTGTGTAATCTTTCATTCCATTATAAGAATAAAGCACATGAACATTCCTTTTTTGTTCCAATAACACTTTCATATTCATATCCAAGTTATCACCACTCTCATATTTCTATTTTTATTAGTTTACCTGTTTTACAGAATAAAAGCTAAGGGGTAATATCAAAGAGGTTTGCTGAATCTTAATACTGATTGGCAAAGGTTTTACTCCATAATTTTTAGGTTACTATAAAGGATGGAGAAGTTAACTGCAAAAATTTTAGGATAGAAGGAATGATTTTATTGAAAGCCGTTCAAGTGACTGGTTATGGGGATGTAAACAAATTAGAAGTTGTTGAAATAGACATTCCAGAGCCAGGAGAAAATGAAGTATTGGTACAGGTAAAGGCTTGTGGCATCAATAATACTGAAATTTGGATGAGAGAAGGAGCATATGGGAAGGATTCCAAATCTGGATGGCGTCCAGAAGGCGTTCAATTTCCGAGAATTCCGGGATCCGATATTACAGGTACAGTTGTGAAAACAGGTAAACAGGTTGCGACTTCTATGATAGGAAAGGATGTTGTTCTGTTCCCTTTTACATCAACTGGAGAAGACGGCTGCGAACATATTTCTGATGATATGTCTTTTATAGGGTCAGAGTATGACGGAGGATATGCTGAATACGTAGTGTGGCCAGCTGAACTGTGTTTTGATATGCCTTTACAAAGTTTCACAGAAAGTGCAGTTTTCTCAGTGAGTGGTTTAACTGCTTGGCACATGGTTGAATAGATACAAATCCAACCGAATCAGACCATCCTTGTAACAGGTGCCAACGGTGGTGTAGGCTCACTGAATGTACAGATTGCTGCTAAAGTTTTTGGTGCTAAAGTAATTGCGGTAGTAGGTGACCTAACGTTAGAGGGAAAACTAAAAGAACTCGGGGCAACTCATGTCTTGTCATACAAATCGAGTGACCTTGCAAATGAAATTCAACAAATAAACGGGGGTCCAATTGACTCTGTATTAGATGTAGTTGGGGGCGCGTTGTTTTCTATTTCTCTCCAAGCATTAAAAAATGGAGGCAAGTTCTGTATTTCAGGATCTGCCGGTGGACAGAAAACAGAACTTGATTTTAGAACCTTATATTTAAAACACATAACACTTTATGGTTCTGTCTTAGGAACAAGGACTGAATTTGTTCGAATGCTTCAAGCGATTTCCCAAGGCAAGATTGTGCCAGTTATAGATCGAACGTTTCCTCTCCAAGAGGCGAGAGAAGCTCAAACGTATTTTAAGAAAGCTGGAAAGTTAGGAAAGATTGTATTAATTCCTTAGGTCATATGTCTTGAAAAAGGAAGTAAAACTAGTTCACACCAAAAGTAAAGAATGGGCTGCCCAAAATTAAGTGTTCTTAATTTTTAGGCAGCCTTTGTCATTTAACTTGTTCTTTTTACTTGATCCTCTATAGCATTATCGTCAATCTGCAAACGGGTACGTATTAAGTAATATATACCTGGAACGGCAATAATCACTCCAATAAGAAGGTAAGTCATGCGCGTACTCATTCCTAAGAAACTGGAAGAAGCAAATAAAATTCCGAGTGGCATGGTTATACGGAGAAAAAGTAACCTTACCGCGCTTAATTGTGTTAAGCATTCTCTAGGGGCTTTCTGTTGAAATAGAGCAGAGCTTTGCGCATTGAACATAGGGAATAAGATTCCTCCTAAAAGCTCACATCCCCATGCAATATAAATGGTAGGTGCAAAGTATAACGCGATGAAAGACAATCCACCGCCTAAAAGACCAACGTACATGGTTTTGTTGTTCTTAGGTAACTTTGTAAGAAGTAGCATGCCAAGCGCATATCCGATCGGAAACATTCCCGCGAAAATGGCATATTCCCAAGCTTCTCCGGATAATTCTCCTCTTATAAAAGGCACGTTTAATACCAAAGTAGCTCCCACTGCAAATTGAACAGAAGATGATAATAGAGTAAGTCTTAATAGCTGTGGGAATTGAATGAAAGTTTGATACCCAGCTTTTGTTTCTTGCCACCAGAACTTTTTTGACCATGTCGCTACTCTTTTTGTGCTTATTTGAGGAATTTGAGAAAGCGATATTGAGCTAAGTAAGAACATAAGACTGGATAACCCATAGATGATATATAGAGGACTGACTAAAAGAAGTAAGGATGTAACGCCTGGTGCGATAAAACTCATGAGGCGCATAGTTCCGTCGAGTATGCTGTTAGCTGAGACTAATTCTTTTTCTTCACAAAGGTCGGGTAGTAAGGAGAACGAAAGACTAGCGTATATCGGCTGCAAAAGTCCCAACACACATTGCAATACTACTAATCCAGCTATCGTGCCCATTTCTGTACCACTTACGTATCCGATCAAAGGAAGGATATAAGCAAATGAGCGGACCCGTTGAATATTTTTAAGCATTCGTTCTTTGATAACGTGATTTAAGAACGGAGCACTAATTCCTTGCAGAATTAAAGAAGGAAGAAAGTAAACTAGCCAAAGTGCTCCCATCCACTCTTTTGAACCTGTTATCTCAAACAATAGAAGCCCGTTTATGATTCCACCGGCAGCACCTCCGAATTCGGATATGATTTCTCCGATCCAGAGAGCTTTAAATGGTCTGGATAATGACTTATTCTTCATTCGTCTTTTCTCCTAAATAGTGCTGAAGTTGGTTGGAGAACGAATGAATATGGTGTGTGTTAGCTGAATAAATACCTTTGTCAACTTTAACAAATTTAGCAGCTTTTAAAAGTGAAAGCTGGTGATGTAGAGTTGTTTTTGATACGTTGAACTGAATGGTTAATTCTTGAAGAGAGAGTGGCCCTCTCATTAGTTGATACAATACCTTTAATCGCAGCTCGTCACCTAGTGCCTTATGACCTCGTACAAGCTCGTTTGGAGGAGAACCGGGCTCTAATAATGCTTCATCAGTTAATGGATAGAAGATCAGCTTTGTATCTGTTGTTTTCTGTTCCAAAATCCATGGTCTGTACGAGACATGTGGAATGAGTTTTATGTTCCAAACGGAAGGTTCTGGTACGTATTTTGCGCCTCTTGTAACACGTTCAATTTCTTCTAATGGTTTTTGGTTATCAAGAAGACCATGCTGTTTTTTTTCAAATGAGAGAGCTTGCATCCATTTTTCCCAATCCGTATTTTGGCTGAGCCAGTTGTACCATTCCGAAAGTGTATCAGTTAGCAAGGAGTGCAGTTCATCGCGGCTAATACTCCTAAGCGTTCGTACATATCCCTCTAAATAGTCGTGTCCTTTAAATAGTGACGCATATTGATAGAAAGCATCAGGCTGTTCATAACATTTCGCTGTCTCAGTTCTGTGCGACTCATATGAACGATTTTTATAAGGTAAAAGTGTTTCATAGAAAACGGTAGATGGTAATTCAGAAACCTTGACTGAAAATTCTCCAATTGAAGAAGCTGAAACCTTGTTCTGCAGCATGATCATTCCATACCACAAATTTGTCTGCTCGATTTTATCTAAATTGTTCTCCAAGGATACAGTCATTAAGGACTTTCGATTCGTCCACTGTTCATCTTGCTCAAATGTGTGACGCAACTTCGCATATGTATAACCCGCAATTCCTAAAGCTAGCTCCCATATCGGTGAACTTTCGATAGATAAATTAACAGTTTCCTGAGAATGAGGAGAATGGATATTTTTCATGTCGACCTCCTAAATGTAATGAATTCTAGTTTTATTCTAAAACAATGAAATTTACAATTCAATATATTTAGAATTAATAATTCTGAATGTATCGAATTATATAGATAGTTCTTTTTATCTCTAACCCGAGCAATTTGTGCTAAAATTAGGAAAAAAGGGGTCAGAGGTTATGTTTGTCTATAAAATTGACGAAGAGCTATCTCTTCGATTGTTTAATGAAAAAGATGCAACAGAGTTCTTCCAACTAACCATACAATCTAAAGAATATTTGAAAGAATGGTTAGGCTGGTTAGATTATACAAATGAAGAAGAGGACTCCTTAGCCTTTATAAAAGCAACCTTAAACGGAGTAAAAGAAACAGGGGGCTATCCAAAGACTACAGCAATCATCTACAAAGGAAAAATCGCTGGAATTATTGGGTTTAACGAAATTAGTAGGTTACATAAGATCGGTGTTATGGGATATTGGCTCGGTCAAGAATTTCAAGGAAAAGGAATTATGATGAGAGCGTGTAAAGCTTATATAAAATATGGCTTCCATGAACTCGATCTTAATCGAATTGAAATACGAGTAGCTGAAAAAAATAAAAAAAGCCGTGCGATTCCTGAAAAGCTAGGATTTCAGGAAGAGGGCAAGATTCGACAGGCAGAATGGCTTTATGATCATTATGTTGATCATGTGATATATGGTCTATTGGCTGAAGAATGGAAACAAAATAACTAGAATGTTTAAGAAAGCTGACACGAAAAGGTTTTTACAGACCTTTTTGCTGTCGGTTTTTTTTGCTATGAGTGTGTTTATTTAAACAAATGTTACCTGAAAGTGCCTACCTTACTTGAAAGTGCGTACTTTTAATTTTGGTTAAAGAGCGTATGATTGCAATCATAAAGGACATTTTTTTATAGGAGGGCACGACAAACAATGAATCCATTCAAGTATCATCGTTCTTATAATCGAATGTATAAAGAGGGTGAATTAACACTTGGACTACACATACCTCTTGAGAATTATAGATTTGCCACACCGACGATGGAACAACAAGTTGAAATGTCGCAGTTAGCTGAACAATTAGGTTTTACAAGTTTATGGTTTCGTGATGTTCTTTTGGAAGATCCGAATTTTGGAGATCCAGCGGTAGGACAGATTTACGATATGATGATCTATATGACTTATTTAGCAAGTCAGACGAAGGAAATCGCTCTAGGAACAGCAGCTGCAGTCTTACCGTTAAGGCATCCGTTGCGTGTTGCAAAAGAGATTGCAACATTGGATCAATTGTTCCCAGAACGTGTATTACTAGGTGTATCTTCAGGTGACAGGCGTGCTGATTTCTCAGCATTGGGAGTATCGCACGAAACAAGAGGGGAAGCGTTTGTGGAGGCTTTTCAATATCTAAACGAGGTGCTATACAAAGAGTATCCTAGTATCCGTTCATCTCGAGGAATCGTGCAAGGATCGAACCTTGTACCTAAGCCAACAAAACGAATTCCAACATTTATTACGGGCTATGCACAACAGGAAATGGAGTGGTTTGCAGAGCATGGAGATGGGTGGATGTACTATCCTCGCAGTCCAAAATATCAAGAAGTAACGATCAAGAGATGGAGAGAATTAGTAGAGGGTTATCATCCTGATACGTTCAAACCATTCACTCAGCCGATGCATCTTGATCTAGCAGAAGATCCTAATGAAGCTCCGAAACCAATTCGTTTAGGATTTAGAATTGGCCGCAATCCGTTGATCGAGCTGTTGCAAGTGTATAAAAAATCTGGAGTAAATCACTTGTTCTTTGCGCTTTTTGATAGTGAAAGACCAGCGAAGGAAGTTATACAAGAACTAGGTGAAGAAGTAATACCGCATTTTCCAGCTTTGAAACTTTAAATCGTAATATAGAAAGCCAAGCTTGCTGCTATACGCAGTAGCTTGGCTTTTGCTTAGTATAGAACGTCTTGAAGAAAATTTTTCTAAAGTGTAAATATTTTGAAACTCATTGCACTCATGGCTGTCCGTTGTATGACTCCTGTGCAAACATAAAATGGCTGATCGGATGGAATACACCGACCAGCCTTCTTCTTTAACTCAGATTTCTTAAAAAGTACCATACCAAATTAGTAAACGTTTGAGCTTGAGAAGAAATAGGTGATTCTTCAAAGCACTTTTGAAATGGCTTCAATAATGGCTGAAGAACAATCTTACGAATACGCTCACGTTGAAGTTCACTCATGATTGCATCAAAAAGGTCTTGCTGTTCTTCTGTAAAGGTATAATCCTGCTGCAGTTGATCAGCGAGTGATAGAATGTCATCTATTTTAACTTGTTTTTTATTTGCGTTTGTACGAAGTAAATCAATAGCTGAAAGAGGGATGAGAACAGATTCGTTCGTCATCATCTTCGGTACGATCAATTCAATATAAGAAAGAAGTGTATCAACGACATGATCTAAGGAGTATGTCGTATTTGTAATTTTTAGTGTAAACAACATATGGTGCATCATTCCGAAGAACAGGATGGTAGCTTCAAAAACATGCTCCCGAACTTCGTCGCCTAAGATCTCAATAAAACGATCGGATATCCATTCCATCTCGTATAACCGGTGCTGCATAACGAGTTTTTTGAGGTCAGCTTCATTAGAAGATAGAATCGCTTCAAAAAGTGGCTGAAGGTTTCTTTCCTGGTTTAATCGCATAATGATTACAATTTGTTCAATGAAAACATCCCGATCGCCTGTATCTTTACCTATCTGAACGGCTATTCGCTGTTGACTGGCGTCATAGCGTAAAAATTCTAATATGTCTGCGATGCAGTCACTTTTTGATGAGAAATAGTTATAGAACGTACCTTTAGATATATTTGCTTTATCAATGATTTCTTGTATAGAAGTCTGCTGAATACCTTTTTCTATAAAAAGCTTTAAAGCGGTGTCAGCAACTTTTCTTTTCCTGTTATTCATTTGTTCCTCCTAAGTCCAACCCTTATAGCTAGTATAAATTTCTTGAGATGGAAACACAACGCTTTTAGACTAACGGTATAAAAGAGTTGATATTTTTATACTGAGGGTATAAACTTAATAAAGTTAAGTAATTATTTTAATACAGAGGAGAAATGACATGGGGAATACAGATTCCACTTTACAACATAAAAAACCGCCCTATTTGATGCTTGCGATCTTGTTCGTTGGAGCGTTCGTAGCTTTCTTAAACAATTCATTGCTGAACGTAGCATTGCCTACCATCATGGTGGATTTAAATGTTAAAGACTATTCGACCGTTCAATGGTTGGTAACCGGATTCATGCTAGTAAGCGGTGTTTTGATACCGGCTTCGGCATTTTTAATCACTCGATTCTCAAATAGAATGTTATTTATTACAGCGATGTCCATCTTTACAATCGGTACAGCGCTATCGGCTTTTGCTCCTAACTTTGGTTTGTTATTAACTGGACGAATGGTGCAAGCTGTAGGTTCATCTGTGATGGGACCAATCCTAATGAATGTAATGCTTGTTAGTTTTCCACGCGAAAAACGAGGCATTGCGATGGGGATCTTTGGTTTGGTTATGATCACAGCTCCTGCAATCGGACCAACTTTGTCGGGGTATATTGTAGAATACTACGACTGGCGTCTGCTTTTTGAAATGATTCTGCCTTTAGCTATCCTGAGTTTACTATTTGCAGTGTGGAAGCTTGAAAACGTGATGAAGCAAAACAAAAATGTTTCACTAGATTATCTTTCACTCGTGTTGTCTAGCATCGGTTTTGGTGGCATTCTTTACGGATGTAGCACAGCGAGTTCGGACGGATGGACAGATACGGTTGTTCTATCAACACTAATCATTGGTGGTATAGCGTTAATTATTTTCATCCTACGACAACTTAAGTTAGATGAACCATTGTTGAACATTCGAGTGTATAAGTATCCAATGTTTGCTCTTGCATCTGTAATTGCGATTGTTAATGCAGTTGCCATGTTTTCAGGCATGATTTTAACACCAGCTTACGTCCAAAGCGTGCGAGGCATATCGCCGTTAGATTCAGGGTTGATGATGCTTCCTGGAGCAATCATTATGGGTATCATGTCTCCGATTACTGGTAAACTTTTTGATAAATTTGGACCGCGTGCTTTAGCGGTTGTCGGACTTTCAATCACTGCGGTTTCAACTTATATGCTCGCTCACTTACAAGCTGATTCGGCTTATTCTTACATCATACTGATCTATTCCATGCGCATGTTTGGATTATCAATGGTCATGATGCCGATTATGACGAATGGTCTTAATCAGCTTCCAACGAGCTTAAATCCGCACGGTACAGCCGTTAATAATACAGCACAGCAAGTTTCAGGTTCAATCGGTACAGCAATCCTTGTTACGATTATGAACACTGTTACGAAAACTGAAGCAGAAAGCTTAATGAGTGGAGTAGATCCAGCTACAATCACAGAGGCTTCAACAGCTGCTTTAACACAGCAGGCGCTTCTGTCTGGTATCCAATACTCATTCTTTGTTGCATTTGGAATCAACATTGTTGCTTTAGTGCTAGCCTTTTTCGTCAAACGCGTCGATACAAGTGCTGAAGCAGTAAACAAGATTGAAAAAGGTAACAAAACATCAACTAAGTCAGTTACAGCTTAAAATATTTTTATAAAACCGACACTTTGGGTACGATTAATACCCAATTTAGTGTCGGTTTTTTCTTTTTCTTTAAGGATTAGGTTCAGAATGTAGTAGCTGAGTACGCCTGCAACATAAAACAGTAAATGTTCAGGTGAAGGTGCCTTGATCTCAGGTGAATAGGTTAACATTATCAGTGAAAGTTAAGTGTTTACCGGTGCTCAAAATAATTCTTAGGTGATTACACTCCTTTTATCGGTGAACGTGTAACAAATATAAAAGCACGTACCGTAAAACACTTTAGTTCAACTAATCATGTGTAGTATCTATATGTATTTGGGTAAAGTAATAAGCAGATTGATTTACATCGTCTAAAAATAGGAGTAAGGTCTTAACTAATCTTTTGTAAGTAAAAGGAGTGGAAATGAAGATGAATAAAATGAACACCGATTTTTCAAATATATATATTAACGGCGAATGGAGAAAAGGAAGCAGTGATAGCTTCATGAAAAACACGAATCCGTTCACAGATGAGGAGCTTGTTACGATTCAAGCTGCGACGAAAGAAGACTTGGACGAAGCTTATGAAGCGGCGAGAATTGCTCAAGCTGAATGGGCAAACGAACTTCCACAAAACAAGCGTGCTGTCTTAGAAAAAGTAGCTGACGTTATGCAAGAGAATGAGGAGCTTATTATTGATTGGATCATCAAAGAATCAGGCTCAACGTATATGAAAGCTATCTCAGAATTTCGGGCATCTATCAATATTTTAAAAGAATCAACAACATATCCTTATCGTATGGAAGGAAAGATTCTTCCATCACAAACAGCAGGGAAGGAAAATAGAGTGTACCGTAATCCATTAGGTGTAATTGGAATTATTAGTCCTTGGAATTTTCCGTTCCATCTGGCTATTCGATCCATCGCACCTGCCATCGCGACTGGAAATGCTGTTGTTATCAAACCAGCTACTGACACACCGGTAACTGGTGGTTTAATCTTTGCGAGTATTTTTGAAGCGGCTGGACTTCCAAAAGGTCTGATTAATGTTATCGTAGGACGTGGTTCAGAAATTGGAGATGAGATTGTCACACATCCAACCCCGCGTCTGATCTCGTTTACAGGTTCTACGGAAGTCGGCAGACACATCGGTGAACTTGCTGGTAAGAACTTAAAGAAATCTGCTCTTGAATTAGGCGGTAATAACGTATTTATCGCGTTAAAAGAAGCAGACATTGATCAAGCCGTAGATTCAGCCCTGTTTGGAAAGTTCTATCACCAAGGGCAAATCTGTATGGCGATCAATCGTATCTTTGTACATCAAGACATTTATGAAGAATTTGCAGAAACCTTTGTTCAACGTGCAAAAAATCTAAAATTTGGTGACCCGTCCAAAAAAGATACGAACGTTGGTCCATTAATCAATAGAGACCAAGTTGATCGAATCTTAAAAGATATTGAAGCGAGTGTTTCACAGGGTGCGAAGATTCGTATTGGTGGAGATGCCGACGGAAATGTTTTAGAACCTACTGTAATAACAGATGTGAATAACGAAATGCCTTTAGCGAAGAATGAAATTTTTGGACCAGTAGCTATTCTTGTTCCGTTTGAAAAGGATGAAGACGTTGTTCAAATGGCAAATGCTTATCCGTACGGACTGAGCGGAGCCGTTCACTCTAAAAACATTGAACATGCAACAAACATAGCTCATGACATTCATACAGGTATGATTCACATCAATGACCAATCTGTTAACGATGAACCTCACATGCCATTTGGTGGAGAAAAAGATTCAGGACTTGGTCGATTTAATGGTGAGTGGGTGTTAGAAGAATTCACTACTCTAAAATGGTTATCTGTGCAACGTAATCCAAGAAATTATGGACCTTTCATTAGCCAATTAAAGTAAATAAGTACAAAAAGCATCCGGATGTCTTCATTCGGATGCTTTCTTTATTTGAAGCAATTTTATGATGTTTTTCGAAATGGGTAAAAACTCAACTTATTTTTACCCGTGTTCTTTGAAACGTATAGTGCCTCATCTGCATATTCAAGTATGGTTTGTGGTGAAACGTCCTGAGCTACCCATTCAGCTGATCCCATGCTGCATCCAATTTTTATAGAATGTTCCTGAATAAAAAATGGTCGGTTAAGAGTGTCTATGAGGAATTGTGAGATCTCGGTTATTTCATTCAGATAATTCTCCTGAATCGGAAGTACAACTACAAATTCATCTCCACCCAAACGTGCTGCAAAATGTTCCTTCTTTATTAATGAATCAATGATACGCTTACCAACTTCTATTAAAAGTAGATCTCCTGCATGATGTCCATGTGAATCATTGATTGATTTAAAACCGTCCAGGTCCAAATAAAGCACCCCATAGCTACCATTAGAACAATCAAAGCGAACTGAATTCATGTACTCTAAAAGAGCTAACCGATTCGGCATACTTGTCAGATAGTCGGTATGTGCCATGTTCTCCATCTTGTCTAACTGTTTTTCTGTTTGTTTTAATGATGAGATTAAGCTTCTAAAAGAAGAACTTAGAACTTCTATATCTTTGATTCCTCGCAACAAAGGAATCTCTACGATCTCACCATCTTTCAACTTGTCAGCAGAAATAGCCAAGTCAAAAAGAGGACGAGAAACTCTCTTAGTGATAAACCATCCTATTACAGCCATAAGTAGAGAAATCACAATACCACAGACTAAAATGAATGTTTGCAGATATTGGACGGATGCATAAGCCGCTTGTTCTGATTGACGAATGACAACCGTCCAGCCTAATCCTGGATAATTTTGATATCCGTCGCCAAAAGCATAGCCTGTCACATACTCTTTTCCATCTGGCCAACGTACAAAATTCCACTCGTTTCTCTTTCCTTTATTATCGAGATCACTTATCTTTATTTTTTTACCTAGATCATTTTTATGGCCTAATAATACTGTATCTTCTTTACTGATTATGTACACTTCCACATCTTTTTTCTGCTCTTTAATGGGCTTTAGAATCGCAGCTTCCACTTCTTTAGACCACTCCCAGCTGAGATGGGCGGCTAACACACCTTGGAAAACACCATTTTTATCTGTTAATGGTGTACTGATATCAACTAATTGTAAGGGTGAACCATCCTTGGTTGGAATCAGTTTGGATAACAAAAGGGCATCATGAACATCACCGATAAAAGGCTGTTCAGTTGCTTTTTGAAAAACGGGACGAGCAGATATATCTTGGTTGATGAGAAGTTTCTTTGTTGAAGCTTGAATGACTCCTTGTTGATTCGTTATTCCAACCCAAGAGAAGGAGGGAATTTTATTTTGAAGCTGATCGATCAGAAATTGTGCTTCATTTATTCTTCTTGGGTCTTTCAGAACTTCCTGTTCACTCAAAACTTGTAGTTCCTGGTATCTGGACCACATAAAAGAATCAAGGTTGTGGGATAGTTGAAAAGCTGAAGAAGCTAAAGAATTACCTATTTCTTTTTCTAATAATTCGCTAGATTTATCACTGATAAAGATACTAAGAAATAATGATGTGGCTAATATGATCAATGAGATGCTCACGGACAGATACGTTTGAATTTTGATAGACATAAAACGTGACTCCTATAATAATTAAATTTATTTCATCAAGAACCCTTTGTTATATCGGAACAAGTATTGAAATGATTAGGAATCTATTAGATAAACGATGAGATAAAGTTCTCAAACGAGAATTATGGCAGTTGATTATGCTACACTACGAGGACAAGTCATATACATTAAAGGTGATGAAGAGATGCTAATTAATGATAAGATACGCCAAGATTTGTTCACAGAAGTGGAAGGAATAAATGACGAAAATCTAAATCAAAAACCTTCGGAAAATGAATGGTCTATTAAGCAAATTTTGGAACATCTATATTTAATGGAAGGTGGAATCGCAAAAAACATTAACCATCAACTCCAAAATGGTAAAGTGGTAAACGCAGAAAAGAAGCCGATCGAAGCAACAATCAATAGAGATATTAAGGTAGATGCTCCAGAGTTTGCAGTGCCAACTTCAGAATATGCATCTATTGAAGAGATAAAAATGAAATTGGCTGCGACACATAAAAATTTACTAGATATCGAGAAGACTGCTGATGCAAAAGATTTAGAAGCAAAAGGCTATCCTCATCCTATCTTCGGTGACATAAGTTTAAAACAATGGATTCCATTTGTGGCCTATCATGAACAACGACATATCCTACAAATTAAAGAAGTGAAAGAAAAGTTAAGTCTTTAAAATAGATAACGGTCAGTACATTCTCCAAGAAGGAGGATGTACTTTTTTTATTGAATGAAATGAGGATAACAAGAATGAAAGTTTCGGTTTAGGTGCAATACTGATTGAAAGAATGAAAAAAGGAGGACTGAAGATGTTGTTGAAAAACAAAATCGCAGTCGTTTATGGTGCTGGTGGTGCAATTGGCGGTGCTGTTGCGCGCGCTTTTGCAGAAGAAGGAGCTTCTGTATTTCTGGCTGGAAGATCTATGGATTCTCTTCAAATTGTAGCAGATGAGATAACAAATGCTGGAGGCAAAGCAAAAGTTACAAAAGTAGATGCACTGAATCAAAATGAAATAGTAGGACATCTGGATCGAATCGTACAACATGTGGGACAAATAGATATTTCCTTTAATGCAATAGGAATACGTGGGGACCTTCAAGGAACTCCACTAATTGAAATGTCAAAGGAAGACTTTATGACTCCTATTCTGACAGGTGTCCAGACTCATTTTCTAACAAGTACTGCAGCGGCAAAGCATATGATCAACCAAAAATCAGGGGTTATCCTAACTCTTTCTGCTTCAACTGCAGCATTGTCAGGTAGAGACCGAACCTATCATTTAACAGGAGGTTTTGCGACCGCATGTTCAGCCATTGAAGGATTTACAAGGAGCTTAGCCGGTGAGCTCGGTTCAAAAGGCATTCGTGTCGTAGCTATAAGATCAGACGCTATTCCAGAAACATGGAAACCAGATAATAATGAGATTCAGGCGTATATGGAGGAAGGAACAGCACTAGCACGTCTTCCAAAATTAAAGGAAGTTGCAGATGCAGCAGTATTTATTGCTTCTGACCGAGCAAGCGCAATAACGGGTGCCGTTATGAATGTAACGTGCGGTTCAATAATGGACTGAGTCATTTATTGGATTTTTATGTTAACATTAACTCTATTGGAATATGAAAGCTAAAGGAGCATATAAGAATGTCACATACAAATTGTGTAACATGGTCTCATGAGTAGACAAAGATGTTTATTCATGAAGGGTTAATGTTTATTTTCACCGATTCTCTATGAATGATGTCTCTGTTTACTCCCTTCTAATGATAAAAAAATAGAATGGAGAGATAGCATGATTCATTTAAACCTACTAACTGAGCAAGAATTTAAGGAATATCAAACATTCATGATTTCAGATTATGCCCTTGAAATCACTAAGAACTTTAACCTATCGTTACAGTCAGCATTAGAAGAATCAGAAATGATGATGAAGGACCTATGGAAAGATGGGTTGTTTACTGAAGGTCAGTATTTATACAAAATTAAAGACTCCAAAACCAATGAAAAAGTAGGAATCCTCTGGTATGGATTGATACCAGAAATCAATCAAGCCTACGTGTATCATATTTTCATAGACGAGCTCTATAGAAGAAAAGGATACGGAAAAGGTACATTAGAAAAGCTTCAAAGTATGTTAAAACAGTCAGGTATAGACTCTATTGGGTTAAGTGTTTTTGGGGAAAATGAAGCCGCTTATCAGTTATATAAGAAATTAGGGTATAAAAATACAAGAATATCAATGGAATTCATCTTATAGAACATTATTAAATAAAAGTTTGTGGTAAAGCTTAGGGTCATGGTGACTCTGAGCTTTTTTTCATTCTAATAAATGTGATTTACAGTAACAGGAATTAAATTCCATAAGGAGAATATAGAGAATTAGAGGTGATTGTATGAAAAAAATACTTGGCTTTTTACTTTTAATCATGTTGGCAGCTTGCAGTGAAAAAGGAGCCGTAGAAAAGCTGAAAATGAATTATCCGAGTGTAAAGAAAGAGATAGAGCAAATGTCGACAGAGGTGCAGAATAAAATGGCAGCTCCAGAAAAACTTCCTTTTCAGCCAAAAGATGTCCAATTAACATATGCTGCAGAACCGGCGGGAGATCCAAAAGGGGATATCTTACATACTGAATTTATTTATGGTAATGAAAAAGGTTCTATCCTTCATGTAACCACGTTTCTAAATAAAAAGGCAACTTTTAATGATGAAGGTGAGAAGAAGACAACAAAATTAAAAGATGGAACTGAGGTTGTTATTGAAGCTGAATCATCTGAAGTTATGGCCATTCGTTGGAGGAAAGACGATGTTTATTACGGGATGATGTTGATGGGTTCTGAATTTAAGATGGAGGATCTTTTGAAATCAGCAAATTCGATGGACTATTAGGAGGTGTTTATTTTGAGTGGAAAATACAGTTATATTTCGTTACTCTTAAGTGCTACTACAGTCGCTTTCTTTCTTTTTATACAAACATATGCCTTTTCTATAGAGTATTTGCGGTTTATCTTGTGGGTAGGAGTACTCTCTGCCATGTATTTTGCATTTCGGTCACCTAAAAAGATCGGTATTCGGGGATTGGCAATTACAGCAGCACTCATTCTCGGAGTTCCTCTTTTACTTATGGAGATGGTCGGATTAGCGTGGCGAAATGGTGGATTCGGAAATTAAGTGAGACATTTGTAGAAAAGAGTAATAAGTTATCTCAAGAATTCTCAAACTATGGGGGACTAAATGATTTTACATACTGAAGTTATAGGAATGGGAGAACCTGTAATCTTCCTGCATACAGGTTTACAAACAGGTAATACAGATTATGAATACCAAAGTGAATATTTTAAAACAACTATAAAGTAATTAAACCTGATTTAAGAGGTCATGGAAAGTCATATACAAATGATTGTTCTAATTTCTTTCAAGACTCTGCCACTGACCTCCTAGAAACAATGGAACATTTACAAATAAAAAAAGCGCACATAGTTGGTTGTTCGCTAGGTGCATTAGTGGGTTTGATTCTTTCACAAAATTATCCCCATAAAGTTCAATCATTAACAATTTCAGGTGTTTTACCAGAAAAGCCTTCTAACTGGTTAGAACTACATCAAAAAGACGTAGCAAATCAATCGAGTATCTTAGAGAATCAAGAAATAATCGATTATTTTAATAATCTCCATGGTGAAGGATGGAAGCAGTTTATTCTTATGGGTAGAAAAGAAGATTGGTATCCTTTTAAAGAAACTAGTGGATTGAAAGAGATGAGTCTACCTATTTTATTTTTAGTTGGAGAAGGTAGTGTTAATGAAACAAAAGGGGCAATTATCTATCCAAAGTTAAATAAACATGTTCATGTTTCGATTATCCCTTATGCATCTCATTTAGTGCATTCAGAGCAACCAGAAATATATACAAAGATTTTAGAATTATTCTTAAATAAACATGCAATCATTCAGCTTTAGATAACGATTACCGAAACTTTCCATCACCTATAACGTATTAAATAATAAGACAAAAAATAGGGGTGGAGAGTAATGATTGAGGTTAGTGTAAAAAAGATAGATAACAACTTTATTATTCGATGGCAGCTATTAAGGGTAGAGATTCCTGCCGATGAAATTCTTAATGTAGGATTAGACGATACATATGGTGGAGAAAATAAGGAAGCTATCCGTATCGGTTTCCCGTATGGAATGACAGATCGGGTTTTTATTGAGACAAAAAAACAAACCTATATTTTGTTTACTTCTAATCCATCAGCTATTATGAAAAAACTAAGTGCTTAAGGAATGATATCGTTTAGACAGAACTCGGATTAAATTTTTCCGAGTTTTCTTATGATCAATTACTTTCTAATCAGAGTAATATACAGATAACAAACAAGGTCAGATCTAATATGTTAAGGTGGAATTAGAAATCAAGGATATAATCATATAAAAGAAGGTGTTCTTCTCATGACGAAAGTAAAAGGCTGGAATTTAGATAACAGTTATGCTGAACTTCCAAGTAAATTTTTCTCTATCATCGACCCAAATCCAGTTGTTTCACCAAAATTAGTCGTGCTTAATGAATCGGTGGCTATGTCTCTTGGATTGAACGCAGAATTCCTTCGAGATGAAGATGCTGTAAACGTATTTGCAGGCAACGAGCTTCCGGAAGGTGGATCTTCTATAGCGCAAGCCTATGCGGGACATCAGTTTGGTTATTTTAATATGTTAGGTGATGGACGAGCATTAATGGTAGGAGAGCAGATCACTCATGATGGGAAACGTTATGACATTCAACTAAAGGGTTCAGGAAGGACTCCCTATTCTAGAGGAGGAGACGGACGGGCAGCTCTTGGTCCGATGCTTCGTGAATATATTGTGAGTGAAGTGATGCACGCATTAGGCATTCCAACGACCCGAAGTCTAGCGGTTGTGACCACTGGTGAATCAATCATGCGTGAAACGGCTCTTTCAGGAGCAATCATGACCAGGGTAGCGTCAAGCCATCTACGAGTGGGTACGTTTGAGTTTGCATCAAAATGGGGAACACTCGATGAATTGAAAAAGTTAGCAGATTATAGTTTGAAGCGTCATTATCCTGAAGTGGAGAGTGACGGAAATCCATATTTGAGCTTACTCAAAAAAGTGATTGAACAGCAGGCGTATTTAATTTCGAAGTGGCAGCTTGTTGGTTTTATCCACGGCGTTATGAACACCGACAATATGACAATCAGCGGAGAAACGATTGATTATGGCCCTTGTGCATTCATGGACAAATATGATCCACTAACTGTTTTCAGTTCAATTGATAGAGAAGGGCGTTATGCTTACGCTAACCAGCCTCGAATAGCTGGTTGGAATCTCGCTCGATTTGCTGAAACCTTATTGCCACTCTTACATGATGATCAAGAAAAAGCGGTTGAATTGGCACAAGAAGTTCTATATGGTTTTTCTGATCTGTATCATGCAAACTATTTTAGAGGAATGCGATCAAAGCTTGGACTATATAATGAAGAGAAAAAAGATCAATCTTTGATAGAAGAATTACTTTCGCTCATGACTACCTATAAAGCTGACTATACCAATACATTCCGTTCTTTAACATTAGGTGAAAAGGAGTGTTCTGCACTTTTTGAAGCCGAGGACTTTAAGATATGGGTCCATAAATGGGAAGAAAGAAAAGCAAGGCAGTCAGAGTCGAAAGAAGAATCTATTCAGTTGATGCGAAACAGCAACCCAGCTGTCATTCCAAGAAATCATAGGGTGGAAGAGGCTATTCAAGCAGCTGAAAACGGTGATTACAGTGTGCTAAAAAAACTTCACAATGTTTTATCAGTACCGTACGATTACTCTAAGAAACAAGAAGAATACACTACATTACCACCCGAAACAGAAGGACCTTATCGAACATTTTGTGGTACGTAATAACATAAAAATACATGACGGACATATAGATAAAAAGCTGCTCAAGTAGAGTAGCTTTTTCTTATATCCATAATATCTCATGGAAATAGAGGAAGGTATGTTTCGTTGACTTTTTAGTTAATAAGGTGTACTATCTTTTATATTGTTTTCCGCGAAAGTAATTGATAAAGATCTAAAAATAAAATAGAATGATAGATTGGTTACTGAAACTTCAGAGGTGATAGAATGATTAACCAAAAACAATTATTAAACAAACATATGGGATTTTTCCTGCTTACAGTTGTTTTAGTTTGGATAAAATCTTATGCCGCTTATAAAACGGAATTTAATTTGGGAGTTGAAGGTGGATTTCAAGAATTCATCTTGTTTATCAATCCAATTGGATCGGCACTCTTATTTGTAGGCTTTGCCTTATTTGCAAAGGGAAGAAAATCATACGTTTGGATGATTATCATCAATACAGCAATGACTCTAATGTTATTTGCAAATATGCTTTATTACCGCTTTTTCACTGACTTTATCACGCTGCCAACATTAACGCAGACAAAAAATGCAGGAACAATCGGAAATAGTATAGGAGCTCTGTTCAATCCGTATGACGTCCTGTTTTTTCTAGATATCGTTGTATTATTAGTATTAGTCTTAACAAAGAAAATTAATCCAGAACCAATCAGAGTAAAACGTAAAAGTATCTTAACGGTTGGTCTAGCTGCAGTCATTGCATTATCTGCAAACTTATTGTTAGCGGAAATGGATCGCCCGCAGTTGTTGACTAGAACGTTTGACCGAAACTATATCGTGAAATATTTAGGAATGTATAACTACACGCTCTATGACGCGGTCCTAAGCTCAAAATCTTCCGCTCAGCGTGCACTTGCTGATACAGATGATGTTACAGAAGTGGAGAACTATGTGAAGGCTAATTATGCTGAACCTAATCCGGAATATTTCGGAAAAGCAAAAGGCATGAACGTCATCTATCTGCACTTAGAGTCTTTACAGAATTTTGCGATCAATTACAAATTGAACGGACAAGAAGTAACACCTTTCTTAAACTCGTTAACACAAGATAAAAACACGTTGTATTTTAACAATTTTTATCATCAAACATCACAAGGTAAAACAGCTGATGCTGAGTTTATGATTGAGAACTCGTTATATGGATTACCACAAGGAACAGCGTTTACAACAAAAGGCGAAAACACTTATCAAGCGGCACCAGCCATTATGGAGCAACAAGGCTATTCGACAGCCGTATTCCATGGTAACTACAAGTCCTTCTGGAATCGCGATGTGATCTATAAGCGCTTTGGTTATCAAAAGTTCTTTGATGCAGAACATTACGATATGAACGAGGAAGATGTAGAGAACTATGGTCTTAAAGATAAACCGTTCTTTGAAGAATCTATGCCGATGCTCAAATCGTTAAAGCAGCCGTTCTATTCTAAATTCATTACTTTATCAAACCATTTCCCTTATCCGATCACAGAAGAGGAAGCAACGATTGAGCCTCATACAACAGGAGATGGAACGGTGGACCGTTATTTCCAAACGGCAAGATATATGGACGAAGCTCTTCAACAGTTCTTTACTGACTTAAAAGAGGCTGGACTATACGATAATACAATGGTCGTTATGTATGGTGACCATTATGGAATCGCTGAGACGCGTAATAAATCAATGGCAAAAGTACTCGGAAAAGAGATCACTCCTTTTGAGAACACACAACTTCAAAAGGTGCCATTATTCATTCATGCACCAGGATTAAAAGGTGGGACTATTGATAAAGTCGGAGGACAGATCGACATTCGTCCAACGCTTATGCACTTGTTAGGAATGGATACAAAAGAATATATTCAATTCGGTACGGATCTGTTATCTAAGAATCATGACCAAGTCCTTCCGTTGCGTAATGGTGATTTTGTTTCACCTACTGTAACCGGAATTGATGGCAAATATTACGACTCTAAATCCGGTGAGTCTGTTAAGGAAACAAAAGAAATTAAAGCGATCGAAAAAGAAGCAGAGACGAAGTTGGATCTATCTGACCGAACCGTTTACGGTGACTTGCTTCGATTCCATAAAGTAAAAGGATTCAAGCCAGTTGATCCTTCTAAATATGATTACAACATCAAAGAAGAAGAAAAACCTAAAAGTGAAACAAACGAGTAACTTAAAAAGCCGTCCAGATTTTGGACGGCTTTTTTGCTTTAAAAAGACAAGAAGCTCAACATGTATAAATGTTAAGCTTCATTCATAGAACAGTCTTAAATTTCTTCTAGTTTTTCACCCAAAAGCTGAATATCGCGTACTAACTTTTGTTTGTGTTTTTCACATTTACAGCATTTATATTCTTCAAACAATAGACCTAATTTTTTTATAATCTTTATTGCTATTTGGTCATCACACATCTTTAAAAACATCCTAATCTAGTTATATTATCCTAAATAAGAGCGTAGCACATGATGACTAGCTAGGAAACCTTCTGCTGTAAACTTTTTATTAGAATTTATAAATATATTAAGAAAAACCTGGATAGCGTTAGAATAAACTTGCACACCCATATTGTAGAATTAATATTTTATTGAAATGCCATTTAATAAAAGGTCCCAAGTATCATTATGTGTAATGGGATCTATTTTTACAGGTACATAAATGACACACACATGCTTCATACCCCAATTTACTTCTGTTAGTTGTCCTACCTTGTCTGTAGGATAAATCATTAGAATGTTAAAATCACCTTTTACACATGTGGATAATACCATCTCTAATTCAGCAGTTTCTTTTTTCAGTTGCTCTTCATCGATATCAATAACCGACCATCTAATAAATAATAAAGAAGAGCTCTTTCTAAACCATTCGTACATTCTCTGCACTCGTTGTTTGATGGTACGTCTAAAGTTTAGATAATTTAAGATCCAATGTTGTTCTGGAATAATAGGGAAATCATGTACAGATATAACGTTATATTTATGATCCTTAATGAAGTGAGAATGAGAACCTGTAGTAACACCTTGATCATCTAGCACATAACCAGGTTTGTAAGTATGAATCTTTTCCATATTTCTAAACTTCATGTACCTCTTAAATCTGGTCCTTAAAAGCTCATTGATTCCAGCTAAAGAATGCGAGCAAACCCAATCAAAGGGGAAAGCTACTTTTCTTAAGAAATGTCTTCTAAGATGTATACCAGGACCGCATTCACTTCCAAGACTGATTACGGCATCGTATGGTTTCTTTATGTCCTGTAATCTCATTTGTTCACCTCTCTGTTTCAATAATTCTTGTAAAAAACAACCTTCACAAAGAAGGTTGTTTCTATATTGTTAATCGCTTACCGCAACCCCAGAGAAGCTTTCAGGTCCTACTCGGACAACGCCAACTAAACTTACTGAAATATAAGCTGAATATGTTTGTTGAATATCCGCTGGAGGATTAAAATCAAGCGCGTTAAATGCAAAAGTCTGTGGTCCTAAAATATTTAAGTCCATATTTTCACTGGCAGAATAAACTAGAGGAGAGTTTGGGCTTGTACCCCGCACGACTTGAATCGTTATCGTAGTGACGGCAGGAAGTAATGGCAGCTGCAGCGAAACGGCACCTTGTAAGAGCACCCTAATATTAGGGCCAGCTCCAACCGTACCTAAACCGATTCTTCCGAATAATTGGGGAGCACCTGCTACAGTAATCGGTTGGGCAATCGAGTTAGAGTAACTTGCATTTTGACTTGTTCTTAAATCAAGAAATTTAGCCAAGTAATCACCTCCCCTCTGTTTCAATATATGGTTCTTGGGTGAAAATGGCTTGTACAACAGTACAAAAAACAAGAAAATTGAGGAAAAAGATTCAGCTGTATCGTCGTTGAAGTTAAATAAGCAAATCTTTTAGTGAAAAAAGGTTGGTGTACGTCCTTAATCGTTGTATACTGATATGAAAAACTAAAGGCAGGCGTTATCTAATTCATGAAAGTTGCATACTTAGGTCCACAGGGAAGTTTCTCGGAAGAAGCTGCCTTTCGTTATTTTGCAGATCAAGAGAATGAATGGCATAAATGTGATTCTATTGTAGATGTACTTGAAGCCGTAGAAGAGGGTATAGCAGATAAAGGGATCGTACCCATTGAAAACTCAATTGAAGGCACGATTAATATTACGGCAGACGGATTGTTGAGACATGATCTCTTTGTAGAAGCTGAGATCATCTTTCCCGTTTCCTTGCACCTTTTGGCATTAAAAGGAGCTCATTTAGAAGAGATACGTGAAGTATGGTCAATCGTTCCTGCTCTCGCGCAGTGTAGAGATTTTATTCGAGAAGCAAAAGTAAAGAGCAAGCATTATGATAGCACATCTGCAGCGGCACAAGCTGTTAACAATCAAGAAAGAAAAGATGTTGCCGCCATTGCATCCAAGTATGCTGCCGAAGTCTTTGATCTAGAGATTATTAAAAGTGGGATTCAAGACAACAGCAATAACCATACGCGTTTTGTTGTGATCAGCAAGGAGAATAAAGAAATTCACCCCGAGAACACAAAAACGATGTTGTTGATTTCACCAACATCAGATTATTCTGGTGTCCTTTCATCCATATTGAACGTATTTACAGCGCTATCTATCAACTTAACGTGGATTGAATCAAGACCAACGAAAAAGCAGCTTGGGACGTATCATTTTTTTGTAGAAGCTCAAAATGGTTTTCATGAAGAGAAAATGAACAAAGCAATTACGATACTTGAAGCCTTCGGACATGATGTACGAGTTTTGGGAAGCTACAGAACTACAAAGCTATAACTGGGAAAGAGCTCCGAGTATGTGGGGGCTCTTTTTATTTGGTCACTTATTTTGTTTTCAGCAATAATACAATGCAGTAAAGCATAGCGATCCCTACGACAAGCCATGTGTAAATCAACGAAAGGCCGAGTCCTAAAGGTGTACTAAGATTATCCCGAGGACTAGTCAAACCTGCAATAATAAGGGGGAGTGCTCCGATTAGGTAAAGGAATAGAGTCGTACATACGTTTTTAGTGGTGTGTTTTCTTAGAAAGATAATAAGTATAAACGAGGTAAATAAAAATAGTTCACTGACAAAAATAACGCTTTCCAATTCATAACCTCCTTAACATGTTAACGGTGCTAATTGATGATGATATACTTAATTGTAAATATATAGTATGAGTGTAAGGGGAGATGTTAGGTGTATCCAACACATCATATTCTTGAAACGTGGAAGAAGTTCGATTCTTTTCCTATGGAAACCTTAACGAAGGCTTGGTACTTCCATAAGGGAACGGCAAAAAAACAAAGAGACGTCTCGTTGATGAAAGAGCATAGGATTCAATACGGCAATACGGGAAACTGCTTTGATCTAGCACTATGGTTATTAGATGAATGTAAACAAGATAGAATCAAAGCCTATCCAATTGGTTCAAAGTTTCATTCCGATGAAGCACATGTAGCTGTTGTGGCATTAGATGAGAATGGTAACCGCTATTTGTGTGATCTAGGTGATCAGTGGCTGCAACCCATCCTCGTTGAAACAAATAGTAAAGACTTTTCAAATGAAAAGTTAAAAGGGTTCTTTCCTGCGGCTGAAATCCAAGTCCAGTCTAGAAATCAAAACCAGATTGAAATCCTTTATCATAGACCAAATGGCAAAGTTTCAAATCAAATATTTGATCTGACACCTATTGATACTGATATCTTCTTAAGGGGAGCTGAATATTCGCAGAATCTCATATATCCAAAGCCTCTCTTTGAATGTAGAGTACCTTATAAAGATGAGACTGCACACTGGGAGTTCTTCAATTGGGAAAGCTTTTTAAGTACGAGTGAAGGCTTGATTAAGGGAGATCAAACCGATTCAATTGAACATTGGGTAGAAGTCATTCATCAGAAAAGCGGCTATCGGAAAGACTTTTTAAATGAAGCGTTGTACAGGTATTGATAAGTTGTTTACTAAGGAAGTGAATAAAATAAAATTAAAGGCGATAATAAACAAATCTGTCCTGCTAGTTCTAATCATTGTTACAGGCTTATATTGTGTAGTGCATATCGTATTTGATCTTTCTTTTAATCCCACAATAAAACTTGCTACAAATATCATCGAAGCTTTGTTTTTTCTTTTTTCATTCATTTATGTAAGCGTTGATTTTGAAAAATGATTAAATATGGCCGTCTTATCATCGACCTATCATCACGAAATCATGGGAATAACTTCTAATTGAACCTATGATGAAATAGGGTAATAGAAATCTATTTATTGGAGGTCATAGTGATGATAATGCCAACTCATATTGTGGCAGTGGCAGGATATGTGGAAGATGGTAAAGGGAATGTATTATTAGTAAAAACGATACATAATGGCTGGGTGTTTCCTGGAGGACAAGTAGAAGCAGGAGAAAATTTAATCGACGCATTGGTTCGTGAAATAAAGGAAGAGAGCGGTATTGATACTACCGTTTCATATCTCTCGGGTGTGTACTCGAACACGGCACAATATACTTGGCATGACGGAGTCACGAACGTTCCAACGAAAGTGATGTTTGATTTTGTGTGTAAACCGATTGGCGGGGAACTAGGGGTGTCTGATGAAACGACGGATAGCCGTTGGGTGCCAAAAGAAGATGTATTAGGCATGTTAACCGGAGAAGCCTATCTAACTCGGTATAGTGATTATTTAAACAATGTAGGAAAAGTAATCTATAAGGAATATGTGACAAAACCTAATTTTGAATTGAAGGTCGAGAGAAGCGTATAAATCTTTATTTTGGTTCAGATGTAGAAAATTTTATATATTAAGTGTTTTAGGGGATAAGTTTGATGATAGGAATAAGTATAGCAACAAAGTGGGAATATGATGCGACCTTAGAATATTTTCACATAAAAAAGAATGAACGCTTCGACTTTCCTTATGGCGAGTATTTCATGAGAATAATTAATGATTCCGAACTTGTTTTTTATCGTACAGGTGTAAGGAAAGTAAATGGCGTTGGTGGTAATCAGTATATGATTTCAAAATTCAACTTAACGAAGGTAATCGTAGCTGGAACATGTGCAGGCATAGACGATGCGTTTAGTAATTTAGATATCTTCGTACCCGATAAAGCCGTTCAATATGATTGTACAGTAAAAGAAGTTGAACCTTTTATTAAGCAATCCTTCATCGTTGATATTGATTTATCGAAATACGGAAATGATTTTAACACTGGAATAATTGGCACAGCTGATAAAGCAGTCGTTATGTGGAAGGACTATTTAGAGCTTAAAGAAAATCAAATAACAATCGCCGATACAGAAGCGAGTGCAATTGCTTATATCTGTAAGAAGAATGACGTTGAATGTATTATTATCAAAGGCATATCTGATTTTCCAACAGATGAGAGAAACTCAGATAAATTCGTATCAAACAAGGAACAGATTAATGTTTATTTAGAAAATACTCCTAAAGTTATGAACAAAATATTCGGTGAATATTTAAAGAGGTTTATATAATTAAGGAATTATGGCTTTAGTGAAAAAAACGCAGAGGATACTAATCCCTCTGCGTTTTTCTAATATGCGATTTGCCATACTAATGCTCTGCTATTTCTTAGGAATTTCACAGCCATCATCGTCGCAGCTCATTCCATCTTCATTGTTTAGTATCGTGATTTTGTTTTCAGCTATGATTTTGTTCAACGCTTGTACAAAAACATCTGTAGGCTGTGCACCAGTAAGCGCATATTTTTTGTCGATGAGATAGAAGGGTACACCTGTTACTCCATAAGCTTTTGCTGTTTCTTCATCAGCTCTAACCTCATCAGACAACTTATCGCTTGAAAGCATCTGTCTGACAGCTTCTCTATTTAAACCAACATCTTCTGCAAGATTTGCTAATGTTTCATGATCTCCAATATGTTTGGATTCTGTAAAAAAGGCATATAAAATGCGCTCTGTCATCTCCTGCATCTTACCTTCTTTTTTAGCAAGCATCGTCAAACGGTGAGCATCAAAGGTATTGGTTAGAATCATCGTATCCATGTGATACTCTAGTCCGGAATCCTTTGCCATTTGTATCACGTTTTGCGTGTTTGCTTTAGCGGCGTCAATACTCATGCCATATTTTTTAGATAATTTTTCATAGATGTTTTCGTTAACGTCACGTTCCATTGTAGGATCCAGTTCGAAGCAGCGATACGTTACTTCAATAGGATGATTTATCTTTTTAATAGCGTCCTCCAGACGCTTTTTGCCAATATAGCAGAATGGTCAAGCGAAGTCTGTCCACATTTCAATGTGCAACATTATAATCCCTCCATTAGATTTATTTCTACCATAGTATAAAAGGAAACTGTATATTTTACACGTGGTTTGATTCCGTATTGACAATATTTCCTTCAAAAACCTTATCTCTTATTGAATCACTCATGATTTCTTATATTTTGGTTATATAATAGGAGTGATATAAATTTATTTGTACTGTTCGTTTATCAACAGGAGGAAGTCATGTCTATTAAAAAACGTCTTATTGCTTCAAATGTTGCTATGATCGTTATTCCTATCGTGTTATTTCTATTGCTTGAACTTATAATCTCAACCCTAATTTTTTCGGGGATAAATGGTACACCTGTTAAAAAGGACTCACAATGGTTTATGACCCTAAGATTCATGGGACTTCTTTTTATTCTGATTATTACAAACGGAATTCTTACCTATATGGTTTCAAAAACGATACTAAAGCCTATTCTTATTCTTACAAAGGCTGCAGAAGAAATAAGCAATGGAAATTTAGATCATGAGATTGTATCCGTAAATAAAGATGAATTGGGAAAACTATCTGAAACATTCGAGAGCATGAGGATTCAGTTAAAAAAAGCAAGAGAGGAAAGTGAGCTGTACGAGAACAATCGAAAAGAATTTGTCGCGAGCATCTCACATGACTTGAAAACGCCGCTCACATCCATTAAAGGTTACATCAATGGGGTATTAGATGGAATAGCGGATAATCCAGAGATGAAACAAATGTATTTACAGACCGCCTATCAAAAAGCCGATGATATGGATCACCTGATCAATCAGCTGTTTCTGTATGCAAAGTTAGATTTGGAACAATTTCCATTCCAGTTTGAACCCGTTCATTTGGAAAACTATTTTGCGGATTATCTGGAGGAGCTTCAATACGATCCTTCCTTTAAAGATGTAGCATTCACATTTCAATCAGAGCCGAGTGAGAACTATTCGGTCATGGCGGACCGGCTGAGTTTAGGTCGAATCATCGATAATATTATTCAAAATAGCTTGAAGTATAGTGACAAAATAGAGAAAAAGATGTCCGTTTCCCTTCAATCTAAATCCGATGCGGTCACTGTGAAATTTGTGGATAATGGGAAAGGAATACCGAAAGAATCTTTGCCTCGCATTTTTGAAAGCTTTTACCGCGCAGATCCATCTCGGAACAAAGCAACGGGTGGAAGTGGTTTAGGATTGGCGATCGTAAAGAAAATCGTTGAGGGACATGGTGGAGAGATTTGGGTTGAAAGTGAAGAAGGAAAAGGCACTTCTATCTATTTCACTTTAAAAAAAGCGAAAAGTAGGGAACAGCAATGCCAAACGTATTAATCATTGAAGACGAAACAAGCATCGCGAAGCTTGAGCAGGACTACCTGAAGTTCAACGGAATCGAGAGTGATATAGCTGAAACAGGAGATGAAGGGTTACGAATGGCTCTTAAAGGCTCTTATGATTTAATCTTGCTTGATTTGATGCTGCCAGGTGTAGATGGTTTCGAACTCTGCAGCCAGTTGCGTGAAAAGCTGGAGATTCCGATCTTGATGGTAACCGCAAGAAAAGCGGATATTGATAAAATGCGTGGCTTTAACCGCGGAGCAGATGACTATATCGTTAAGCCCTTTAACACCAATGAATTAGTTGCGAGGGTGAAGGCTCACATCTCCCGTTACAAGCGCCTTACCAAACTTGAAGAGAAACCGGACTTCATCGTCATTAAAGGTCTGGAAATCCTTTTAAATTCCCGACAGGTTTTTGTGGATGGGAATGAAAAGAAATTAGCAGTGAAAGAATTCGATCTGCTGAAATTTTTAGCGATGAATCCAAATATCGTCTTTAGTAAAGAACACTTATTTGACCAAATATGGGGACTGGAATCGATGGGAGATATGTCGACGGTAACGGTTCACATAAGAAAGCTAAGAGAAAAAATAGAAGAAAATCCAGCCAAGCCACAATATATCGAGACCGTTTGGGGAGTCGGGTACAGATTTAAGAATGGTATGTAGAAATGAAGGTAATCACGAGCCTTCATTTTTTTTCGTGATTTAATAAATTCTTAAGAATTAGCTAAGGAACCCTTTAGTTTTACTCAGTATGATGACTCCAGTAAGAGGATTGAACACAAAAATTATTCAAAAAGGGGTTATCATTCATGAAGAAAAGCATCACGTTTGTATCAATATTATCGCATCTTTGGGTGCAGTGGATCATGTTAGGAAGTATGCTCGTAAATACGTTTTTGTTATATCCTAATATATTTTATGATGTACCAAAATCACTTGAAACCGCTATGGAATTTATGGAAGTAGCCAGCCCACACACGTACTTCCCTCCAATTGGTATGGCAAGTATCATAACGGGAATCTTAGCATTAATTTTGGGATGGAAAGTGAAGTCTGCTCGAGTATGGATTTTTTGCAGCATGCTGATGATTGTGATTGAAGGTGCGATTTCGATTGTTTTTGAATGGCCACGTAACGGAATTATGTTTCTTGAAGGAACAGAAGTACATTCAATTGCTTTCCTAAAAGAAACGGCTAAAGAGTTTGTCTTGATTCATAGCATTCGAGTTGGGACGAATATTCTTGGGTCTATATTAATATTTATTGGTTTTATGAAGTATTATAAGAATTGTTTAATTCAGGAGAATAACAATTAAAAATAGAGCTCGGTTTTTTTAGACCGAGCTCTTTAATAAAAGTATAAGTATGGGAGTTTCTTACTTGTCCCTTAAGCTAAATTGTAAATTATAGCTTCTATTACGATAGCTATATTTGGTCAGCCGGGTAAACCAGACCAATCTGTCTTCTAGCCTCATCCATAATCTTCATTACTGCAAGTGAATTCGCATGTGAGTTCACTTTAGACTCAAGTTCACCACGTTCAACCAGCTCGATAAATTCTTTTGCTTCGTAATACATCTTTGGTTTATTCTGCTCTACTGTAATGTCTTCTGTACTTCCATCACGATAACGGATTTCAATCTTTGTCATGTCTTGTATATGATCGATCAAAATACTTCCGTTCTCTCCTTGAATTTCAGAAGGTACGTATGAATTTGAGATCTTGGAGTACATCACAACGGCTTCACTCTCGCCATAGTTTAAGAGTATACTCCCTTCACCATCGACGCCAGACTCAAGCAGGTAGGCGTTTGCTTTAACATCTACAGGTTCTCCGAAAAGGACGACCATCGGATACAAACAATAAATTCCGATATCCATTAACGATCCATTTGAGAACTCAGGTTTGAAAGCGTTAAGGATTGTGCCTTCTTTATATTTATCGTAACGGGAAGAATACTGGCAGGAGTTTGCAAAATAACGGCGGATCTTACCGATCTTATGCAGGTTCTCTTGAACGCTCTTAAAGTTCGGTGTAACGGTCGAACGCATAGCTTCCATCAGCAGTACGTTGTTCTCTTTTGCGACAGCGATCATTTTTTCTACTTCCCATGCATTCGATGCCATAGGTTTTTCACATATTACATGCTTGCCATGGTTCATGAGCGTGATGGCATACTCTGCATGGAAAGAGTTCGGGCTAGCAATATACACCGCATCAATGACATCACTAGCTGCCATCTTTTCTAAATCTGTAAACGTATGTTCAGCACCATTCTTCTCAGCAAATTCTTTCGCTTTTTCTTCTGTACGCGAATAAACGGCGCTCAATGTAAAACCTTTAACTTCTTTAGCGGCAGCAATAAAGCTCTCTGTAATCCAATTCGTTCCAATAACTCCAAATTTCAAGATCACTCATCCTTTCACACGCTGTAGGCAGTACTGTTGCTTATCATAGTATGTATTCTACTCCTATAGTCATGATTTAGACAAATAATGAGGACTGTCGCACTATTTTTGTAGAAAAAGGTTTCTTACTATAACATACGGGGTAAATAGAAGTTAAAACCTGGTAAGGAGGGATAAGTTATGCTTACTATGACCAATCATAACCAGCAAACGATAAAGCCTTTGGATTTGCCAGTATCACGATACGTGCTTAAAGAACAGTCTGTAGTTGAACAAGAAAAGCGCAAGCCAGAATTTGAATTAACGCCTTTGAATCCGAAATAAAAGACGCTATATATGAAATATGAAGAAAGCGAAGACCTTAGGGGATCTTCGCTTTTTTTGTTTTATTTTTTGGAATTATCCTAAAACAGACAACGAGATTCCGATTCCATTCACAATTCCATGAATGATGATCGCTGGAATAATGGAACCCGTTTTTTCATATACCCAGCAAAAGACAAGACCTGATGCAAAGTTTACCGGCAATGTGTTATAAGTAGGTATGTGAACGATCATGAAAATGAACGAACTTAAAATCATCGCCTTTTTAACACCCCATCGTCTGAACCATGTATACAAAAAACCACGGTAAAAGATTTCTTCATAAATTGGGGAGACAACCGCTGCTGATAAAAAGCCTATCATGAATGTAAAAGGTGTAAGATCAGCCTTTAAACTGTCTGTCTTAGCATTATTTGTTCCTATGGTGAGGACATCCATCACTACGACAATTGCGATACTAATGAGTATAAGAAGTATTGTCCATAGAACAATTGTTTTCCACATTTTTTTTGTGAGTGGTGCAATACCCACTGCACGCCATCCTAACTTGTTTGGTTTTAACGCGATCCAATAAACACCTGAAGTAAATACGATTGCCATGCAGAAACCAGTTAATGTTCCCGCGTACAATGTGCTATCCAGCCATTGAAGCAACTGATCATAAAGTACATTCTCCAATAGAATGGGTACGCCAACCAAACAAAGACCTAATAACAGAATGAGTTCGCGATTGTTCCATTTTCTCTCTGTAGTCACTTTCATCTAATTGTTCCTCCTGATTAACTTGTTATAATATGTTAATTGTAAGTGGTGACGTAACGTAACCTGCAAGAGAAAAAGGAGAAATAATAATGAGCTTATTTTCAACAGGAGATGTTTCAAAGCAATATGGCGTTTCCGTAAGGACTCTCAGATACTATGATCAAATTGGACTGCTTTTACCAAGTATCAAGAGTGATAGCGGTAGAAGAATGTATACGAAAGAAAATCTGCAACTATTAGAAAAGATTACACTCTTAAAATCTTTGTCTCTACCTTTAACAGAGATAAAAAAAATAATAGGAGAAGTTACGATAAAAGATATTCTTACGGTACAAAAGAAAGATGTTCAGACTCAGCTGGATCAATTTCATTCAGCGTCTGAAAAGATAAATACACTTCTCCATATTCTAGAGATTGAGGGAGAGTTGAATTGGGAACATATCCTATCTCTCGTCCAAACAAATGAAGGTGTTAAGATTTCTGATAAGGATAAAAACTGGGAAAAGTTCTTTTCAGATAACGAGAGAAAAACGCTTCAATCTTCTTTACCGAAGCTTGAGGATGCAAGTACTGCAAAATGGGTGAACATTTTAAAAAGAATAGAAATCTGTTTAAGAAACAATAGTGAACCAACGTCAGAAGAAGGTCTATTAATTGCATCAGATGTTTTACTCTTATCTCATGAAATGTTCCAGGGAGACACCGAATTAGAGGAAAAGTTTTGGAACGCTCGAAAATCCGAAGGTTCATCACACTCACTAAATTTATATCCCATTAGCAATGAAGTCTTAGAATTTTTGGATAGAGCTATTGTCAGTTATCAAACTATTAACACATGACCAAAGTTTTATAAAAATGTAAAACTTTGGTTTAGTACCTTGTGAGATTAGGGTATCAAGAAATAGACTCCAAAATTATTCATGAGGTGAAAAGAAAAGATGAAAAAGTTAATCGTTTTGATTGTAGCTTTAAGTGTGATGGTTTTAGGTGGTTGTAACATGTTGATTGAAGATGATTTTAATGCGTATTTGGATGATCGTAATAATCTCATTGATAAGGAAACTAAGTTATTTGAACAAGCACAAACCGATTTTGCTAAGATGATTGAAGATCCTAATGCAAAGGAACAAGTGAAAAAAACGATTGATAAGTATGAAGCACTTGTAAAGGAAGCTGAAGGGATAAGCTCCGATAAATTAGAGGACTTGAAAACGTCTCAAGATCATTTTGTGAAAGCGATTCAGTCTAATGCAGAAGGGATGAAGTTAAGTCTATCTGCATTTGAAAAACAAGACACCGAATTAGATAAAAAATCTCAAACAAAGTTTGAAGAAGCACAAAAAGCTGGGAAAAAGAGTGAGAGCGAATTAGAGAAGTTTGCGGAAGACAACGACTTTACATTAGAAGAAACAGAGACAAAAGAATAATAGGATTATAGGAGCTGAGCATACTCAGCTCTTTTTCTTATTTAAAGTGATAAATTTTGGTAATTGAAGAGGGTATTACAGATAGAGTATAGAAGTTATTGGATGGTCAATTATGGAATGTATGTTAGGGAGCTGTAATGATGAACGTTCATCTAGTGTTTGGAGAATCTACGGCTGGCGCAATTAAATGGATGCTTAGTAAGGTGAAACGCCAGTACAGCCTAATTGGTTTTCCTGATTTTTTTGCTATTGGCCCTATTCATGAACTTGAAAATGAAAAGGGTTTAGTAGGTCGAGTGCAGTGGTTCAAAGACAATATGGCAAAAGGGGACATGGAAGCTTATTATACAAATGAATATGAAGCAGCTTTTAGGCAAGGGCTTCAGGATATTTGTGATATTCCCACTGATGCACGAATTACAATTTGGAAAGCTGAAAATGCTCCGGAACAAATCGGCTTGAGATTTGTGTTGAAGTTACTTGAAGGTCGGGAAAACAATATTCATGTGATTAATGCTAGTGAAAGTTTTAACAAATATTGCAAACCTCCTGATATCTTCTATTCATCTTTGCACAGTAGTGAGATATCTCCAGAAAATCTAAAAGTCATTTTAGAGAAAACGAATAGCTACGAACCGATCTCGCGGGAATATAAAACTCAACTAATTAGAGAGTGGGAAGCATTGACCGTATCAGAAGAAGTGTTGAGACTTTGGGAAGATAATGCAATTACAAGTGTTTCTGTTGACCATCTGGATTCGTTTATCATTAATTCGGCCAGACGTTTGGAGTGGAAGTATGGAGAAGAATTTAGAGAATGCTCACGTCTTGTAGGTGATGTGATCGTACATATTGAACAATATGTTGGTGACGCGTTTATCTTTAACCGAATTCTTTATATGATTGAACAAGGGATTTTTGAATATGAAGGAACACTAAGCAAGATGAGGAACTTTAAAGTGAGGCTTGCAAAAGAAAGAATTCTTAGATAAGAAACGGAGAGAAATTTGATGAATCAAAGCGTGGAAACAAATGTTAAATTATCAGGAGACAATATTTATATTAGATTATTGACCGTTGAGGATGCAGAGGATATGGTGAATCTTCAATTAGAGAACCGGGAGTTCTTCAGTAAGTTTGCCATGGAACGCAGCGATGATTTTTATTCCCTTGAAAATCAGCAGAAACGAATTCAGATGTTAGTAGAGAATGCAAAACAAGATTTAGATTACTATTTTGGTATTTTTACAGTAGGAGAAGAGGTACTGATTGGGACGGTCAACCTGTTTGCTGTAATGCGCGGATCCATTCAAAGTGCCTTTGTCGGATACTTTTTAGATGAAAAGCACAATGGAAAAGGGTACACGACAGAAGCTGTGCGTTTGATTGTAAAATACGCATTTGAAGAGATTAACCTTCATAGAGTGGAAGCGGGTGTGATGCCGCACAACGTTGGTTCTATTCGAGTGTTAGAAAAAGCTGGTTTTGAAAAAGAAGGACTAGCTCGTAAAAATGTAAAGATTAATGGAAAGTGGGAAGATCATCAACAAATGGCTATTATCAATCCTGCTGATTGATGAAGGATGCGGTCAAGTGATGAGGGAGTCTAGGTGATAGGTTCGAGTCCTGCGGGATGTTCCAGTGTATGGAAGATTTAGTGAGTTGAGCAGGTAGTAAGCTTGCATACTTGTTGATAAATGTAAAAAATCTTTACATTCTTTATTTGTTATATCCATCGAAATGATAAGAGCGTAATCCCTCAGAGCTCCAATATGTGCAGTCTTAGAGGTATGAAAACAGGCTGCACACTCCCATTTAGCGTTTATCCGATTCATTTGAGTGTTACATTCTGAGCAAAGCACCCCTGTTATCAACTCACTTTTATCAATTCCATAATAGCTTAGGATATCGGGATTATATGGTTCGTTTAACTTCATCAATAATCTTTTGATTTTTTTCCTTTCTTTCATCAAGAGCACATCCTTTTTATATTGAGCATTGAATTCTTCATACTTACTAGGTAACATCGGGCTTTTAATTACTAACTTTAATGCATTTCTATATGTCTCTGAACTATCAACAAAAGTTCGTGAATTAGTAATAACAACTAATGTTTCAATGGGGATCTTAGGGATTTTGTGCTGTTCAAGCACCTTGATTTAAATGGAAAGATTGTCGTTTTACTTGTTGAATAGGGTCTTCAAAGATTTCTCTTCCTTTACTTGAAGTCCGAATGAGTTGTCCATATTTATCATCAAAGACAGTTCTCCTGTATAGTTTTTTATCTCTAACACAATAAGAAATTTAGAAGTAATAATAAGTGTATCAATCTGAAAAAAGAATTCCATGTGCTTAATTCGAATATTATGGATAATATCAGCCTCTTGTTTTGGTAGATACCGATAAAAATACTGTAGGGATTTTTCACCGTTATGGCCAGCCATATATTTTGCCAGATTTCCTTCCAATTTTGAACGTTTTTGATGACAGCTTTCTAATCTGTCAATAACTGTGCTGAGTTTTTGTATGACATAGGGAATGTGCGGTTGTTTTTTTATAAAATAGCCTCCTTTAGGGTTATGAACTCATTATAGGCCTCCATAATTTGGCTTTCAAAAAACTAGTTTCTGAATAACTGAACCTTAAAATAGTGTGAATCAAATAATTTCTTAGGGAAATCACATAAAAATTAACACTCATCACATAAAAAATGGGTATTATCACATAAAAAATGACCGACATCACATAATTTTATAATCCAGAGCTCCTAGCACTGTCTACGGAACTATCCCCGCCGCCGCTAATGTAGTATAATTCAAATTACTGCTTGAAATAAGCACAAGAACGGTCATGGAGTGATAAGAATGAGTAAAGCAAAAGGCAAGAAGAGTGGCGTTGGTCAAGGAACAGGGAAAAAGGGATGGAACCGCTGGAAAACCAGCAGTAAGAAAAAAGGTCCAAAACCTTATGTGAGTAAAGGTAAGAATAAACCAGAGAACGAAAGTGGAACAGAAAACAATTAACAAAAATAGAACAGCCCAATGCTGTGAATGAGCCATCTGACTACTAAAGTTAGGTGGTTTTTATTTTGGAATAAATCACTCAAATCTACCATAAGATGAACTATTCAATGGTAAATGGGAGGGACGAGCTTTGACTACACAAAATACGAACTATACCATATCAGAAGACTTGATCATAAAATATAACAAACTTAACGAGAAGAAAAAAGAATTAGAAAAAGAACTAGATGAACTAAAAAAAGTCTTTCATATTTATTTTGATCATTTAGTTGGCCAAAATGAGAAAGGTGAAGTAACAGTAAACAACTACAAATTGCAGCGGCAGATCCGAAAATCAGAGAAGCTTCACGAAGAAAAGACAGTGAATAGACTCACTCAGTTGAATATGACAGATCTCATTCATCATGTACCAAAACCAGATGAGGAAAAGGTAAAGTCTGCGATCATGCTCGGCTTGTTAAGTGAAGGAGATTTGGAAGGGTGCTTAATTAAAAGTGCTTCACAAGCGATTGTTGTTAAAACACTTAAAGCATAAACGGTAAAAAGCAGCTCCCTAAAAGGGAACTGCTTTTCTTATTCTGCCTTCTGCAGGACACCGACAGCTTTTGAATTTCTGATTTTCTGCAGAATACCTTGAATGGACGTGTATTCGTCATAGAGGAAAACAAGTGTATCACCTGGCTCTGAGCATTCCCATGCTTGAATCAAGGCCTCAGCTTCTTTAGGATATACAGAAACGGATGTAATGCCCTCCGCTTCTTTTACACCTGTATATAGGTGATGAACCGTTTCTCCAGGAATCCGTCCCCTTAGGTTTACATCTTCTTTGATGATAAAAATATCAGAGTGAGCTCCAAAGATTCGGCCCATCTCTTGTATCGTTTGGTCTTGTCTGTCTCCAGCTGCTGATCCAACCGTTATTACTCGACCACTCTTTAGTTGATCTACCGTTTCAAAAAGTGCCTTCAAACCTGCAGGGTTATGCGCATAATCTACTACAATTGTACGATCATGAATGTTTAGTACATTAAAGCGTCCTCTGTTTTGATTTTCCGATGAAAGAAAAGTGATCACTTTGCTTCTTAATTCAGACAAAGGTCTACCTAATGAATGAGCGGCTGCGAGTGCGCCTAGGACATTTGCGATATTATGTCGGGCAGCGCCATTAATCGTAATCGGAATGTGTGATACAGGAAGGAACCTTTCCGCTTTACCGTTCTCGTTGAATACCACCCAGTCATCTTCTAGATACCAAACTTTTAACCCTTGATTTAACTGATCTTGAATAACTGGATTCAATACTGATAGGGAGAAAAAGATTACTTCGCCATTTGTATGATTCGCCATATCCACACATCGTGAATCGTCAGCGTTCAAAACACATGTACCTTTAGGAAGAACAACTTCAGCAACTGTTTGCTTTAATTTCTTCAAGTCTTCTAATGTTTCTACCCCATTTAAGCCAAGATGATCTTCACTAACGTTTGTTACGATTCCAACATCACAATAGCGAAACGCAAGGCCTTCGCGCAGCATTCCACCACGAGCGGTCTCTAAGACGGCAACATCTACAGAAGGATGAGCTAGAACTTTACGAGCACTTCTTGGTCCGCTGCAATCTCCTGCATCTAGTTGCTGATCACCAATCCAAACTCCATCAGAGCACGTATATCCAACCGTGATGTTTTCCTTTTGTAAAAGATGTGATACAAGACGAGTGGTCGTCGTTTTTCCATTTGTACCTGTTACAGCCACAACGGGAACCGCAGCTTCCTCACGAGAAGCAAACAGATAGTCCACGATGGCTCCACCAGCATCTCTACTTTTTCCTTGTGATGGATGAAGATGCATACGGATACCAGGAGCTGCATTCACTTCAAGAATGGCAGCTTCACCTTCAATAAAGGAAACCGTTACATCGGGCGATAAAATATCGATTCCTGCAATATCAAGACCTACTGCAGCAGCAGCTTCAATGGCCATGTTACGGTAGTCAGGATGAACGTCTTCTGTCACATCGATTGCAGAACCACCTGTAGACAGATTTGCGTTACCTAATACTTCTAGAGACTCTCCTTTGTTTAATACGGATTGAAGAGAATAGCCACTCTTCTCAAGATGAACGACCGTACGTTCATCTAAAGGGATCTTGCTCATTGCCTTTTCATGACCATCACCACGTAATGGATTTAAGTTTTCTTCATCAATGAGTTCAGCAATCGTCTTATATCCGTCACCGATCACAAATGGTGGAAGACGAAGACTTGCTGCAACTAACTCATTATTTACCACGAAAAAACGGTAATCATTTCCTGCATAATATCGCTCTAGAATATATGAAGTACCTTCGCTGAACACACAGCGGAAAGCAGCAATTAAATCTGTATCATTTTGAATATTTGTTATGATGTTCTGACCCTGTCTCCCATTAAGCGGTTTAATGACAAGCGGATAACCAATTTTCTCAGCAGATTGCAGCAACTCATATTCATTGGAAACTACATCACCTTTCGGAACTGGGAGCCCAGCACCTCTTACTAATGTTTTGGTCATATCTTTATCACAAGAATTTTCTACTGCCAAATAAGACGTTTGGGAGGAGATAGTCGCTTGGACGGATTTTTGCTTTTTACCCGTTCCTATTCTTAAGTAGCTATTTGTTCCGATACGCTCTACTGGAATCTTTCGTTTTCTTGCAGCTTCATAAATGGCCTCTGTACTCGGACCTAATTTATGTAGATGGTACAGGTCAGAGGTGTGCGAGATGTACGAGACAGCGCTGATTTCATCTCCTGCTAAGATAGAGGTTACAATTTCAAGGGCAGCTTCAAAAGCGTATAGACCTGATTTCGGTTCTACATAATCATAGGTTACAAAATAAATTCCTTTTCGTTCACTTGTGATCGTTTTTCCCCGTTTCACTGAAATACCAGCAAGGTGCTGAATTTCAAGTGCAATATGCTCTAAGATATGTCCGATCCAAGTTCCTTCATGAAGACGTTCTACAAATCCACCAGCATACCCCCTAGAACATGTATGTGTGTGAAGGGAAGGGATGACTTTTAACAATGTATCTGTAAAACCCGGTAGAGTGTTAGAGGGTTTTTCCTCAAATTCTTCTATATCAAGCTCAATCCATATAGTAGGTTTAAAGCTGTAAAGGTTCGGTCCTGTTAAGTAATTGACGCGGTTGATTTTCATTAAGACGTTCTCTCCTTAAGTGATGATTAATTCTCGTTTGTATAAGTCAAAAACAGCACCTGTTCCTAGTGTATGGAAACGGATATCGGAAATCGTCATATTTCCTTTATTCTCAGCGATGTCTACGTAAGTCGAGGTTTTGCCATCAAATATGCTGACGTTGTACTCACCGATTACCTCAAACTGCTTACCGTCGTTATGAACCCAGATTGCCGTGTTTTCATCAATTCCGATGCCAATGATCTGAGGATTTAACGCGATAGCTCGCATGAGACGACTAAAACGGTCACGCTGAGAAAAGTGCTGATCAATAATTACGTCTTCTAAAAATCCAAAGCCTGAACCTAACTCAAGTATAGAAACATCTTCTTTTTCAAACAGTTTTGATGATATTATCATCAATCTGCTCATTACAGCAGCACCGGCACTCGTTCCACCGATAATCAAACCGTCTTTCCATTCTCGAAAGAGGTGTTTATAAAAAGATGTCCCACCTAAAATGCTTGTTAATCGTAATTGATCGCCGCCTGTCATGAAAAGACCAGACAGGGAAGAAAGCTGTTCGGGTAATTCAGGATCTTCCGCTTTTTCACGGGAATCTAAATGGAAAAGTAGTGGCTTCGTACCATGCAATGTTTGAAACAGTTGATAGTATTCACTGCCTACTTCTTCCGGATAGCCGGATGCAGTTGTCAGGATTCCGATCGGTCCCTGACGATTTTTACATAGTGCAGAGAATCTAGATAAGATTATTTTCTTTTCGCTCTTGTCCTCATTGCCACCAATGATCAGCAGATCACCTTTTGCCATCTTTCATCAGCCTCTTATTCATTAAGTAGTAGGAAAAACAGGTCGAAATAATCGTCCATTTCGCCCTGTTATGTATTCCACGATCCGCTAGTATTCAAACCTATTTGAGGAATTATTTAACTATTTATTTAAATAGTTAAAATTTTTGTAAAATTATATAGATTCTTGTCAAAACAATTAGTATAATTTACCTATTGGGAGTATTTTACTTTCTAATTTTTAAAAGGGGAGGAGTTATGATTCGTTTAACTATTTAAAGGGAGGATGTATAAATGGAAAAAACATTACTTCTTCGATCCTACGAAATTAACACGAGCACGATGGCACTCTTACCGTTTTATAACGAATACGGAGAGGTTCAAACCGAGATATTAGAAAGCGAAAAAAACGAAAGAGTTGCACTCAGTCCAATAAAGATCATTAACGAGAGCTGTTTGTTCTTTGGATCTAGCTATGAAGGCAGGCGTGAAGCAGTGCGTCGTTCAATGGGCTATGTTAGTCTATCTCCTATCATGATTAACCTCGAACTTGGCATTTTCTTTTTTCCTGTAGAATCTCCTAAGAATGAAACGTGTATCTGGTTATCCCAATCACATGTTCAACGGATAGATTCTATAGATTCCGACACATGCAGTGTCCACTTTAAAAACACCGCAAATTTAATCTTACCCCAATCTAAATATGCATTAGAGGCTAAACTTTTCCGAACAGCACAATATAGATATATTCTTAGTGAGCGAGTGAGTGAAAGAATAATAAGATATTAAGAGAAGTAGAATAATAGAATCACGCCCGATGCAATATGCATGGGCGTTTTTTCATTCAATGTTTTTCATTTATCTGGAACTTTCTTCCTTATGATGCGTATAACCAGTTAAGGAGGAGATGTTATGAAACACGTAATAAGCTGCATCGTAACCGTAATCTTAATGCTAGTCGTTAATTATGTGGTGGCCAACCTTTTGGGAGTGACGTTTATTGATTTTTCATTATTTGTTGGTTTGATTTTTGCTCTCACGATTCGATTCTTCACTTCAAAGGGCGGAATTTCATCTAACATGGTTCGTATGCAGGCTCAAGCGATGACAGGTATTAAGATTGAAGAAGAAAAAGCTACGTTCAAACCAAGTTATCCTTATTATACAGCTATTATTTATACGCTTGTTTCGTTAGTCTCCATCTTTGTTTATTACAAAGATTATTTTATTTAGTAGATAGTTGATTTTTGATGTGAAAATGGCAACAATGGATATTGAACATCGTTAGAAGAATTTAAACAGGAGTGTGCCATCAATTGAATCTGCGTTTTGGTCGTTTATCATTATGGTTTTGCATTGCGGGAATTGTTCTTGCTGGCTGGCCATTCATCGTTCGAGATGATGTAGCTCAACAGGTTGCTATCTTTCTATTTAGTGGAATCATGCTGTATTTTATCGGTGTGATTTTAAGCATTATAGCTATTGTCAAAAAAGAAGCTGGAAAAGCGAAATTTTTCGGGTTGTTTTTTATATTGTTCATGGCTCTGATCTCCGTATTCGGCCTATTGTTATTATCGTTCGGGATTGGTGGAAAATAAAAATTTTTTTGCCGCTAGAGAAGTAGATACTGTGGTTGTTTATCGAAGAAATTAAGATAATGTATGATCTGTTGAATTATAGAAAAAGCCTTCCCAATGGGAAAGGCTTTTTTTCTAGTTTTAAGCTTGTTTTCTTCCTTCTTCTACATCATCAAGTGCTACATCTTCATCGAAAGGTGTGTCGAACTCAGTTGAAATTGGAGCGGTGAATAAGGAAATACCCACTATACTAACCAATCCGGCAGACATACCATAAAGAATGGGATTCGTAGCTGTAAGTCCTTCAATAAACAATCCTGCTAGTACAACAACTGTAGAAATTAAGATTGCGTAGAATCCTGAATTAGGAGTCGCTCGTTTCCAAAAGAATGTCATAACAAGTGGGATGAAGATTGCTCCAGATAGTATTGCATAAGCCACATCAAGTGCAACGAGTACATCTTGAATCCATATGGAAAAGGTAATGGCGATTAAGCCGATAATAAGTGTTGTGATCCTTGATGCTCTAATCATTTGTTTGTCAGTAGGAGATTTTAAGAAATACTGTTTTAGAATGTCGTTCGTTATTAAAGTAGAAGACGCAAGTAACGAACCAGATGCGGTTGACATAAGTGCTGAACACACACTTGCAAGTACAAGTCCTAAAATACCAGTAGGGAGAATGGTAAGAGCCATCTCAGCAAACGTGTTCTGCGGATTATCTAGGGTAGGCAGCACCAAGAATGCACACATTCCGATGATGCTTCCTGCAATCGCGTATGCAAAGCTATAAACTCCGGCAAAGATAGAGCCGTTTCTAGCAATCTTACTAGATTTTGCTGTGAATACTCGTTGCCAGATGTCTTGTGATACGACCATACCAAGTGCAAACAACAAAAAGTATTGGAAGATCTGCTGATAACCGATACCTGTGAAATCTAAGTGAGACTGAGGAAGTTCTGTTAATAGATTTCCTAAACCATCGACTTTTGAAAGACTCATAGGAACCATAATGAAGAAGACACCGACCGTCATTACGATAAATTGAATAATATCCGTAACTGTAACACTCCACATACCGCCAAGGATTGTGTAGAAGAGAACGATTCCTCCGCCTACTAACATGGAAGTCGTTAAGCTCCAGCCTAAGAGTACATTAATGATCGTTCCCATCCCGATTACTTGGGTAACTGCAATCATCAAAGTATATATGGATGCCACGATGGCACTTAACAGACGTGTTTCGGATTTGTATCGTTTTCCTAATAATTCACTGATTGCTGTAACTTTTAATGAATCGATCTTTTTTATAAATATAGTACCTAAAAGAATAATGCCTAAACCGATCATAGATACAAACCAAATGCCGGAAATTCCAAACTGATATCCTAGCTTTGTCGTTCCAATCGTAGCTGCACCGCCTAAAATAACGGCAGACAAACATCCAAGATACATAAACATGCCAAGGTTTCGTCCTGCAAGAGTAAAATCTTCAGAAGTCTTTGCTTTAGTAGAGCCAATGATTCCTGCACCGATCAATACGGCAAAATACAAAAGAATAATAACTGTATCAAAAGTTTGCATAATAAAAAACCTCCTTTTTAGTGTAATGCTTTAACCATGCAATTTACGCGTTTTGATAGTTTTCCGAGAGTTGTGCATGCATCTCTTTCAAATATTCTTCAAGTGACTCTTCAAGGACAGCAAGACCTTGATCAATCTGCTCATGATTGATGGTAAGAGGAGGGATCATTCTAATTACTTCACCATGATTTCCACAAAGATAAAAAAGAACGCCTTTCTCTAAACACTTGTCTAGAATTTTCATTAGTGCTTGACCGTCTGGTTTACCTGTAAAAGGATCGATGATTTCAATTCCAATCATAAGTCCGACCGCACGAATGCTGCCGATCAACGGAGTTCGTTCCTGAAGCTTTTTCAATTTTGTACATGCATAATTTCCCATGTTCTTTGAGTTCTCAATGAGCTTTTCTTTTGTTAGGACATCAATAGTAGCGAGCGCGGCTTCGCAAGCGATAGGATTTCCACCAAATGTTGTACCATGACTGCCGAGGGGCCATTGTTGCATCAGTTCTTTAGAAGCAACCGTTGCACTTAGTGGCAGTCCTGAAGCAATCCCTTTTGCGATAGCCATGATGTCTGGCGTAACTCCAAATGTTTGAGCAGCGAACCATTCACCTGTTCTTCCAAAACCGGTCTGAACTTCATCGAAAATCAGCAGAATACCATGTCTGTCACAAACTTCTCTTATCTTCTTCAGCCAGCCACTCGGTGGGACAATATAGCCTCCTTCACCTAGAACGGGTTCCACAATCATACAGGCGACTTCTTCAGGAGTTACTTGATGATTGAAAAGTGTTTCAAAATCTTTCTCAAGCTTCTCGATAACAAACGTTTCTGAATCTACTCCACTCGGTGCGCTCTTTTCATCTGCGTAGGGAACTTGATAGGCAAGACCGTTCGGCTGCAGAAACTTGCGGTATTTGCTTTTGGATGTTGTCACGCTCAACGCACCTAGTGATCGACCATGAAAGCATCCGGTAAAAGAAATAACGTAAGGTCTTTTAGTGACATGCTTTGCGAGTTTCAGCGCTCCTTCAATTGCTTCAGTTCCGCTATTGGCAAAAAAGAAACAATCCAAATCACCGGGTAGAACATGAGCTAGTTCCTTTGAAAGTCTCAGGATTGATTCATACATGATGACCCCAGATGGCCCGTGCATGAGATGATCTGCTGCATCTTTGATAGCTTGGACCACTTTTGGATGACGATGGCCAGTATTTGCCGTTGCAATACCAGAAGTGAAATCAAGATATTGTTTTCCATCCAATCCATAATAGTAGCAGCCTTCTGCTTTTACGACGGGTAGGTTCGGATGATCTTTTGCCATACTAGGCGCTAAAAGGTTAGGCATTTCGGTTACAAGGTTGCTCCAGTTGTTCATTGACACGTGTATTACCTCCTTGATATTCCATTCTCATGTTGTATAAATAATTTCTATATAGAATATCCATGCAAGGATCATGCCAAAAAACTAAATAATCTGATATTTTTTCATTTTTCTTACGATTGAAGGCTGACTAGTGCCGAGTGCTTCTGCCATCCGTATGGTCGTTTTAAATTTCTTTCTTGCTGTTAATAAAATTTGTTTCTCTGTTTCATCTAACATTTCTTTAAGTGTTTGTTCTGCATGAATAGTTGGCGAGGGTGTAGATGTACCTTTTTTTACATGATCAGGAAGATGTTCATCCGTAATAAGAGTCGTAGGGGAGAGTACGACTAATCGTTCCATGATGTTGATTAGTTCTCGTACATTTCCCCTCCAATCATAGTGCAGAAGATGATGAATGACAGCTTCATCTAATCTTTTCTTCTTGTTGTACTTTTTTTCAAATTGCTCTAAAAGCATATGTATGAGAGGTACGATATCTTCTGTTCTCTTTCTGAGTGGTGGAATCGTGACGGGTACAACATTTAAACGAAAATAGAGATCTTCACGAAAAAGCTTCTCACTTATTGCTTTCTGAAGATCTTTGTTCGTAGCAGATATCAAACGGAAATCTACACGGATGGGTCTCGTTCCTCCTACACGATAAAACTGTTTTTCTTGAATGACTTTTAACACTTTTACTTGGTGCTGTAGGGGAAGTTCACCGATCTCATCTAAGAAGAGTGTGCCTCCGTTCGATAGTTCAATAAGACCGACTTTGCCTTTTTGATGTGCACCTGTAAAAGCGCCAGGTTCATAACCAAATAATTCCGCTTCAAATAAAGAATCTGGAATAGCGCCACAGTTAACTTCAATGAATGGACCTTTTGACCGGTGACTTTTATTGTGAATGAATTTAGCTAATAATGATTTTCCAACACCAGATTCCCCTAGGATTAATGCATTCACATCAACTTCTGATAACTGAAGTGCTGTTGAAACTGCTTTTTTCATATCTTCACTTTTGGCGATGATTCCAGCATCATGAAGCTGTTTGTTTCTTAATAGTCCAAGCTCCGTTTTTACACGATGCATTTCTTCTTCCATGGCAAGCAAAAACTCTTTATATTGAGCCAGTTCAGTAATGTCGTGTGAGTAGCTTACAATTCTATATAATTCGCCTTGTTCGTTATAAACAGGGATTCCTGTAACAAGCAGTTTTTTTCCTTTATTCGTTGTTTGAACAAACGTAATCTTTTTATTTTCTTTTACAACCATTGGAGTGAGAATCGGTGTAAATAACCCTTGAGCTTCTAAATCATAAACGGATTTTCCGATTAAACTATCTGATTCTACTCCGTAGATTTTTCCTGTAACTTCACTTACTTTAAGGATTATACCCTCTACATTTGTAACTAAGATGTCGTCTTTTAAAGAATGAAGAATTTGTTCATTTTCGTTCCAATCTTTTGATTGACTCAAGTTCATCAGTCCTTTTATCAGTTAAATAAAATATTCATTTCTGAATAATTATTTATTTATGAATAATTATACGATTGTTCAATGTGGATGGATATAGAAACTGAGAATATTTTTTATATAAAACGAAAGGTAAGAGGTGGATTGAAGGGATAAGGGAGAATACAAATAAAAAAAGGACCAAAACAATGGTCCTTTTTGCCTCTATTATAGAAGTTCAGTTTTTAACTCAACGTCAATGTTGCCGCTTGTTGCTTTAGAATATGGACAAACACCGTGAGCTGTCTTTACTAATTCCTCAGCTTCTTCTTGTGTTACACCGTTAACACCTACGTTTAAAACTACTGCTAGTTTAAAGCCGCCATCTGTATCTTTTCCGATAGAAACTTCAGCAGTAACTTTCGATTCAATTCGTTTTTTGCTTTGACGCGCAACAAGGTTTAGTGCTGAATCAAAGCAAGCGGCATATCCTGCTGCAAATAGTTGCTCAGGGTTTGTTGCGTTTTCACTTCCAGATCCTCCAAGTGCTTTAGGCATAGCTAACTCATGATTTAGAACACCGTTATCACTCTTTACTGTACCTGCTCGTCCACCTTCAGCTGTTGCTTTTGCTGTGTATAATGCTTCCATTCCAAACACTCCTTTTGTGTAAAATTAAATTGTGTACAACTGAATAACTCGTAATCATCATAACGCATACTTTTTGTAGAGTCAAACAATTTAATTGTGTAAAACTAAATTGTGTTATAATGCAAGTACCCTTTATAAAAAGAAAGGAAACATCATGAAAAGTGAAACGTTAAAATTAGAAAATCAGATATGTTTTAAAATCTATACTGCAGAACGTGAGATTACAAAGCTTTATCGAGAGTTGTTAAAAGAACTCAACGTCACATATCCACAATACTTAGTTTTGCTTCTTTTATGGGAAAAACATTCATTGTCTGTAAAAGAATTAGGCCAGCGCTTGTTTTTGGATTCCGGTACACTTACTCCAATGCTTAAACGAATGGAAGCAAATGGGTTGGTGGAAAGAAAACGGTCACCTGAAGATGAAAGAAGTGTCATTATTTCATTAACAGAAAAAGGGGAAGGTTTAAAAGAAAAAGCGGAGTGCATCCCCAGTCAGCTTACTGAAAACATCTTAATGAAAAAGGAAGAAATGACCCTTTTAAATAAAACACTTACATCGATGCTGGACCTGCTACAGAACCATTCAAATTCAAAATAAAGAAAAGCGCTTAGAGAAAGGAATCTAAGCGCTTTTCTTGTTCTTACATGAATACATTAAGAGTTACAAATGAACAATAAAGAAAAACTCACATAGAGGGATGAGCATGTTCAAAAAACGGCGAGAGAAAAAAGTTGAGGAAAAGAAAAACATCGAGGAACAACCTAAAACTAGTCCTGAGAAGACTAATTGGGTGGAGGAACTTTCCGAATCGAATGACTTTGTTAATGATCATACATCCTTTGAGAAAACAGAACCATTTTGGATATCATATTTTAGAACACTTGTTATGTCAGAAACCTTGTATAGAGATGTGGTGCCTTACCTATCTGAAAGTGATTCCTTAGAAAAAGTAAAAAATAACATCCCCATTCAGCAAACAGTCGTAACATCAGACACAAAATTAATAAAAGAAAAGTTGCTGCAAGGATTTTCGGCAATTCGAATTGCAGAGAATGATATAGAATGTTTACTCGTTAATGTTGCGAATAGTAAGTTCAGAGATATTTCATTTCCTATGATGGAAAGTACGGCTCTTGGTCCTCAAGCTGGTTATGTAGAAGAAATGGATACAAACATTAACTTGATAAGAAAACATTTACCATCCTCAGATCTGCATGTAAAAGAGATGGAGATAGGAAAATTATCTTCAACAAAAATTGCTGTCATCTATATGGATTCCATTGCGGACAAAGACAATGTAGAAACCGTTTTACAACGAATAAATGATGTTCAATATATATCTCAGATAGTTCTTACTTGGCTTCTATGATTGAAGATAATACGAATTCTCTTTTTCCTCAGATTATTCCAACAGAACGAACGGATAGAACCATTGCAGCACTTACAGAAGGGAAAATCGTAATCGTTGTTGATGGATCTCCAGACGTTTTAATCGCACCGATCACATTAGCAGAATCGGTAGTGGCTATGGAAGATTATTATGTCCCTTGGTTAATTGCGAACTACTTGCGGTTAATTAGGTTATTTGGCCTTTGTGTATCGATAGTGATTTCACCTCTTTATATAGCCGTTTTAACCTATCATTATGAATTGATTCCGGCAAAGTTACTTGACTCATTAGTAGCATCCAGAGCAGCAGTTCCATTTCCACCTATTATAGAAGTTCTCATATTAGAAATAAGTGTTGAATTTATAAAAGAATCAAGTCTCCGCCTTCCGACTAAAATAGGCACGACTCTCGGTATTGTTGGGGGGATAGTAATTGGACAGGCAATTGTAGAAGCCAAACTAACAAGCAGTGTCTTAATCATTTTAATCGGTTTAAGTACGTTAGCTTCCTATACTTCAGCAATTTATAAGTTCAATAACTCGGTAAGGCTTGTTAAATATCCAATAATCGTATTGGCGCAATTTCTTGGTTTGATCGGAATTGTCATCGGACTGAACTTCCTGCTTGCTCATTTATTGCGTTTAACGTCACTGGGACGGCCGTATATTGGATTTTATCCGTTTCGTATGAACATGTTTAAGGATCTGTGGATACGCTTGCCGTTTTCTGTGCAAAAAGAAAATCCCGATAATCTAAGACCACAAGTAAAACAAAGAGCTGTGTTCGATAGGAGGAGTCCAGGACCGCCTTCTGATTTTGATGAATAACGGAAAGGAGGTTGATTGATCATGCAAGTAAACATTCGGCACCAAGTATCACCTTATTTCTTGTTCTTCATCATAATAGGTGCACAAACCGGTGTAGGAATACTAGGTTTTCATCGAATTATTGCAAAAGATGCTGGCTATGATGCTTGGATCAGTGTTCTGATCGCTGGGGCAATCATTCAACTTATCATGGCAGTAATGATTCATCTTCTATCTTCTGCAAATGGTGATATTGTGGATGTACATAACCAATTATACGGTAAAACACTTGGATCCATATTGAGCGGGATCATTATGTTTTATTTCTGGTTGGCCGCTGTTAGTGTACTAAGGGAGTATATTGAAATTATCCAAGTATGGATGTTCCCTACATTACCAACATGGGTACTTGCTTTACTGATTCTTACATTATGTTACTACATTATATCTGGTGGATTCCGAGTAGTAGCAGGTATATGTTTTGTAGCTGTCATATATACGTTCCTTCTTTTCTTTAACCATTTTTATTTACCTAGAAATTATATTCATATAGATAACGTTCTTCCTATATTGGATCATACCTTCGTTGATCTATTAAGGTCTGCTAAAGAAACAAGTTATTCTATGGCAGGGTTTGAGATCATTTTAATGGTCTTTCCCTTTATAAAAAACGCTAGATCATCCCAAAAATTTGCTCATCTAGGCATAGCATTTACAACTTTATTTTATACGGTAGGAGCATTTACTACTTTCTTATTTATTAGTGAGAAACAAATACAGACTACGATTTGGGCAAGAATTAATATTAATACTTTAACAACCTTTTCGTTTATCCAAAGGATTGAGTATATACTCGCTTCGTTGTATCTCATTAAAATCGTAACAATCATAACGCTGATGCTTTGGGCATCGAGCAGAGGCTTTAAAAAAATTTTTAAGAAAAAACAAAAAGCACCATTACTTGTCTTAATGGCTTCAAGTTTGGTCCTATGCCAGTTGCTGGATGATCGTTACATTCTTCATTCGTTCTTGGATATGATCTCTGGCATTTCACTAGGGTTATTTTATCTTTATATACCTTTATTGTGGCTTTTTTATATAGTGGTTAAAAAGAAAAAGAGGATATTATGATGAAGTGTTTATTCCTTCGCATTTCTATCATTTTAATGTTTGTGTTATCTGGTTGTAAGATCGTTCCAACACAAAATACAAATGAAATTAGTATTATTCAAGGTGTAGGTTTCGATCTAACTTCTGACAAAAAATTATTAGGAACCATTGTGTACCCAGAATATAAGGTAGATGAAACTTCAACAATAGAAATATTAAAAGCTGAAGGGGAAACCGTTCAAGAAACCATCGATCGTTCTCAAAATGAAGTTCAATATCCCTTGGTCACCGGCCAGCTTCGTATTGCATTGTTTGGTCAAAAGCTTGCAGAAAAAGGCTTGTTTCCATTTATTGATACGATAAACCGCACACCCGAAATTGCAAATACTATACAGCTCGCTATTATTGAAGGGGAAGCTTCGGAATTACTCTCGATAAAAAAATATGGGAAAGAAAACATTGCTTTGTATCTTTCTGATATGATTATCCAAAACGCCAAAATAGGGGAACTGCCGACTTCTGATCTTTCTATCTTTTCATACAACTACCATAATGACGGGAATGATCCATACTTGCCCCTCCTAAAAAAAGAAAAAGACAAAATTAAAATAAATGGAGTTGGCCTATTTAAGGATGATCAATTAATAACGACGTTGCCTATTAAGGATGTATTCACACTAAAAATGTTGGTAGAACGTTTTAAAATGGGTACACATCAATATAAGATTAACGAAAATGAGTTTGTTGTAATCAACAATATCAAATCAACACCACACTATAAGGTCAAAATAAACAAAGGTACCCCTGAATTTAATATCCAGATAAAAATGGGTGCCAGAGTTCAAGAGTATCGAGGTAATAGACCACTTACAGCTAATCAAAATAAAGTAAAAGAACTTCAGATGCAAATAACAAGGAAGATTGAACAAGATGCTGCAAGAATTATCAAATTACTTCAAAATAATGGGGTTGATCCGATCGGTCTAGGTTCTAAATATGAAGCTCATTACCGTGACTTTGATTTAAAAAAGTGGGAAGAGCAATATCCAGATGTAAAAGTGAAAGTGAATGTTGACTTAGAAGTGATACACACCGGTGTTGTAGAATAAAGGAAAAGGACTGCCTTTTATGGCAGTCCTTCTTTCTTTCTGGTTAATTATTGTTATTTGCTTCATCATCGCGCATCAGCCAGCCTTCAAAGTGGCGCTTAACGTAATTTTCAGCGTCTTGGTAGCTTGCAAATTTTTCATCTACTGGATGTGTCTTATGTGTGATCAGCCATGTTTGATTATCTTCTGAATAGATCTTAGATACTTCACGATGATTGTTCACATATAAGCTGCCATCAGGATTTTCCTTCACGTTGTGCTCGTTCTTCGGTGCATCGATTCGTCTAGGTTGTTCATGGAATGCAGCAACAACAAACTTTTCAAATGCTTCAGAAGTCATGTTTCCTCCAGAAGCTTTTGGATGCCCGCCGCCGCCATATTGTTTGGCGTAGATCGAACAATCCACCTCTTCATGAATGGTACGAAGACCGATCCGTTTGTTAGCGATATTTAGAATCACAATCAAGTCTAAGTGAGGATTCTCACGATTGATCTCGTTCCCAAGCTCAGAGTGATAACGTTCGGCATGAAGAATACCAACCTTATACGTTTTCTCTTCAGATCCTTCGCCTAAAGACCAAGTATCCCAGATTTCGACCATCTGACGTTGTTTCTTTTTAATATAATCTGCAATATTTTCTTCTTCAAGATCCAGAATCGTTGTTTCTGTTTCTGAAAACTGAAAAGAATCACCTTTTAAACGATCCATGATCTGATCCTCAAATTTATCAGGAGGAAGGATAAAGAATAAGTCGTTAAGACGCTTAGCTTCAACTTTTTGGTCAAACCATTCCCACGTATCATATAAACGCACAAGTTCTACATATTCATCGAGCGCACCTGTTGGTTTAAGCTTACCGTTCTCGATCAAATATTCATAGAAAAGGGAAGTAGCACAAGTTAAACGTTCATCATCATAACGAACTTGAACATGCCCCCAATCAAAACCATTGAAATGAAGCGCTGTTGCATGGTGGTCGATCAGCTTTACTTTTCCACCTGCATTAGATCGTTCATCAAGTCGCATCATTAATTCTTCGTTAACCGCAATATCTGTAATGATAATTTCTGTTTTTCTTTCTCTCGGATTATCAAGCAGCATCTCTACACGGTCATTAATCGTTCCATGTGAACAATACGATATTTTACAGTTGTCTCCAAATGCTAGTTGTGCTAAATAACCGCACGATTTTCCGTCTAAATCGTTGTGTGAAAATAAATGAATCATGTTAGTATCCTCTCTATTATGCTCTCTGTCTAGAGTATCGTCATAAAGCATAAAGTTCAACCTTTATATCGTAGTATTCTTTTCATTTACAAATTCAGCTGATTTTAACACCGAAAACGGAATGAATATGCTAAATCATTCTTGTGAAATTTCACAAGAATTTATTTACAATTGACGGCATTAGGTAGAAAATGGTAATGATGCAAATTATTTAAAGTTGGGGGTTATGATGTGAAGGAGTTTCTGAAAGTGTTTCAGAATAAAAACTTCAGCAAGCTGTTTTTTGCTGGTTTTACTTCAATGATGGGAAGTATTATAGGCGTTACAGCTTTTATGTTTTATTTGTTAGATAAGTTCGGTGAACAACCGTTTTATGCCACACTTGCAGAATTGATGTATTCTCTGCCAACACTAGCTGTTTTCTTTATCGTAGGGGTATTAGCCGATCGAATGGATCGTCAAAAAATCGCACTTTATTGTGATTGGATTTGTGCAGGGCTGTGCCTCTTATTAATGGGTGCTATATGGCTAGACTGGATGCCTTTGATTTTTGCTATCTTATTCTTAAGAAGTGCAGTAGGTAAATTCTTTTTTCCTGCTGATCAAGCGATGGTACAAGGTGTACTCTCGAAAGAGGATTATGCAATTGCAGCTGGATTGAATCAAATGGTAGGTAGTTTATTTATGCTTTTCGGGAACATGATTGCCATTTTTATTTATTGGAGTGTAGGAATACAAGGAGCAATTGCATTTGACCTTGTTACATATGTTATATCAGCATTATTAATTATGAGTATGAGAGTTGATGAAGATGTTCGTCTGCCGAACGGACAACACAGGTTCAAAGATATTCGTGTAAAGATGGTATGGAAGGATTTTGTTGCGGGGTTCAATTACATTAAACAATCTAAGCTTCTACTTTCATTAATCTTTGGTTTTTTCTTGTTTGGTATAGTAAATGGTGGATTGTCAGTTATGCCGGCTTTTATCATGAAATATAAACTCGCTCCAGATAATTACGAGCAAATGATGATGTGGATGGGTGTCGTGTTTGGTGTATCTATCCTTACAGGGAGTGTTATTTGTTCGATGCTCGCTAAAAAGATCAGACTCTCGTATGCGATTGTTCTTGGTCTATTCGTAAGTGGATTGTCACTTGGTTTATGCGCCATCGCGCCAAATGTGTTGACATTCTTTATTTTTACAGGATTGGCTGGGTTTAGCATTCCATTAATCAATATTGGAATCGGTGGCTGGTTACCTAAGATCGTAGACCCTAAAATGATGGGACGTGTTCAAGGATGGATTACACCGATCAATATGCTATCTCACACCATGACACTCGGTTTAATCGCTGTGTTTTTCCCGAAAATTCTAACCGTAGAAATGCTGTTCTGGGTTGTGGGAGGATGTCTGATTCTTGTTGGACTATTCTACATGTTCACTCTACCCAGGTATGATATTGAAGAAAATGATAACAAAAATGAGTTTGAATTAGAAAAAGTACCAGTTTAAAGCTGGAGATTATGGCGAAGCCCTTTTATAATGAAAAGCGGAGGGGAAGTCATGGCAACTTTTCAAAACGTACTATTCTGGATTTTTTTAATCTTACCAATTATTCTATTCTTTGTAGCAATAGCGAGAACTTCATGGGTGTTGTTGCTTGTTAACTTTTTTTTAGCTCTACCGATCATTTGGTTTGTGAGCTGGATTACAGAAAGTTATGGAGCTGTCTTTGTAGTGTTTGCGATTCATCTGTTCACAGGCGTATGGCTCTGGACTAAAAGACAGAGATTGGATTTTAGATCGTTTTAACCAAGCTAAGCAAAGTAAAATTTGCTTAGCTTTTTTATTTTTTAAAAAAAATTTAAGTTTCAAAACTTGGTTTTTTTAGAATATTACAACTATTATTTTCTTTGAAATGTATCGAAAAATTGAGAAAGTGAAAGAAAAAAGATGATTTGTTTGTTTTTTATTTCTTAAATAAGTTTATTTAATTCGTTTTTATACGAAATATGAATATTTTAGAGTTTTTAATGGATTTACAACGGTGAAAACCAGGAGTAATATATTTCTTATCGTAAAACTTTAAAATTTTTCCATGACCGCTGAATCCATTATTGGAACGGAGGAACCATCGGCAGTTTCCATTGCCTGGGGTGAAACTTATAAAGTCGGGCGACTTCTGCCGTCCGAACCCGTCAGCTAACTTCGTAAGCGTGGTAGGAGAGGGAAGGTGAATTTAAAAAAGAGTAATGACAATTTAACAAACTATGATTTTAATATCATGCGTCTTTATCGCTTAATTCCTAAGTTTAGGAAGCGGGGGAACCAACCGCAGTTCTTCGTATCTGCATGGGGTGAATCTCGAGAGATCGAGTAGGGCTACTCTCAAGCCCGAATCCGTCAGCTAACTCCGTAAGCGTACAGAGAGAGGCAACAAATTTCGTGTATTCACACGCTTATTCAAGTATGTGTAGAAGCCGCGAGAAGAGTTCCTCTTCCGCAGGCTTCTTTTTTGTTGCCTTTTTTTCACTATCCAAAAGTATAACTTGTCGGCACGATGGTTTTCGGCGTAGTAACAAGTTTAAGACGATAGTATAAGTGCAGCTAAGGCTGACATGAGAGGCTAGAAGTTAGCCTAGTTTTCTTTAAGAGATGGAGGGTGGAACGATGGAGAAATCATCTGGGAACGTGCTCATTATGTTTCCTGATCTAGTTTCAGATGTTTTTATTTCAAAACTAAGATTGTGTGAAGACTATCAATCTCTTGTTCTCTGTGTTCCTAACCGAGAAGAAGCAGAAAGACTCTCACAAGTTGGGTTTCAACATGTATATGTCATGAATTATGTTGACAAGCGTAAAGTTATCGAGATGGTAGGTCCTTTTGTTCAAAAAATCATTGTTGTTGAATCTGGATTTTTAGAATGTTGCCAAACGATTGAACTCATTCGCAGCATTTATAACATACCTGTTTATGTCATCAAATCAGACACACGGTATATTTCCAGAGTTTATAAGGAGTTGGGTGCAGATTACGTAATCTATAACAAAACCGGTAATATTCAATTCTTACTTTCTTCATAAAAAAAAGAGCGGAGGAATTCATTTATGAGATTAAGTCCAAACGAAATTGAACAGATTTTGTTAAAAGCGAAAAGAGATCAATTGAATGCTTATTATGCAAGTGTGATTCAACATAGTCTCTCAAAATGGATCATACAAGACACGCTTAGAAGTAAAGGTTAAGCAATTACAGGAGGGAACCCATCAAAGATAAGATGTTCCCTCTGTAAATCCAAACCAGTGATAGGCAGGGTGAAGACATGGGGACAGAGTCAGTTGTTTTATTGCCAAAAAGGTTGTCGATCGGACAGATCAATGAATTTGTCAATGCTGCTGGTTCTTTCGAAAGTGAGATTCTTTTCTTTTATCAAGGCATACAGATTAATGCGAAAGGCTTACTATCCGTTAATCTATTCTTTTTGTCACACTATTCAAGAAATCAAAACGAACCGATCACACTTAGAATTGAAGGTTGTGATGCTCAAGAGGCTATCAAAAATTTATCTCTAATGCTGAATGGTTACTTAGAACAATGAACTAATAAAAAGAAGGTGTAAAAATGTTAGATGTGATGATGGTTTTATTGATGGTAGGAATGCCTGTCTTAATGATGGGTCTAGCAAAATGGTCATCAAGTGTTGTTGATGAAGGAAGTGTAAATAAATGATGACTGTCATGTTTGGATTAGCCGTTTTAACAACGGTGTATCTTCTTTACGTATTATTGAATCCAGAGAAATTTTAGGAGGTTTTTCCGTTGTTAGTCAGTTTACTCTCTATAGCTATAACTCTACTTATAGCTCTTTTACTTGCAAAACCAGTAGGAATTTATTTAGCGAACTCGTTCAATTATTCGAATAAGAACAAACTCTTTTATCCTTTCGAAAAACTGATTTATTCCATTAGTGGAATGAAAAATAAAAATCAATCTTGGAAAGTTTATGCTTCATCAGTCATTGTGATCAATGCGATTATGATTCTATTAGTTTATTTAATCTTCCGTTTCCAAGGCAGTTTGCCTCTGAATCCGAGTAAGATAGCAAACATGGATCCAAGCCTTGCGTTTAACACAGCAGTAAGTTTTATGACGAATACGAATCTGCAGCATTACAGTGGTGAAAGTGGTTTATCCTATCTTTCACAGATGATTGGCATTCTTTTCATGATGTTTGTTGCACCAGCTACAGCATTAGCAGTAGCAATCGCATTCATTCGTGGGCTATCTGGCAAGTCTTTAGGAAACTTTTTTGTGGATATGGTTAGGGGTATCATTCGTGTGTTACTACCGATCGCTTTTGTAACAGGACTCATTTTCGTCGCACTTGGAGTACCGCAGACATTAGATCCAACGGTTACAGCGACTACAGTTGAAGGTGGAAAACAAAACATTGCAGTTGGCCCAGTTGGTTCGTTTTTATCCATAAAAGAATTAGGAAATAACGGCGGTGGATTTTTCGGAGTTAACTCAGCGCATCCGTTTGAAAACCCGAACGGGCCGAGCAACTTTATTCAAATCTTATTGATGCTCCTATTACCGATGGCATTACCGTTTACGTACGGAAAGATGGTTGGAAATCCAAAGCAGGGACGTATTCTTTTCGTTTCCATGACGATGATGTTTATTATGTTCCTTGGCATCTCCCTAAGTGCCGAATATCAGGGAAACCAAGCAATCAATGCTCTAGGTGTGCAACATGATCAAGGAAGCATGGAAGGAAAGGAAGTACGATTTGGTGTCGCTCAGTCTTCACTTTACTCGGTTGTTACAACGGCTTCAGAAACGGGGGCTGTAAATACGATGCACGATACACTGACTCCGCTAGGCGGATTAGTTACATTATCCAATATGATGTTAAATACCGTTTATGGCGGTGTAGGGGCAGGCTTTGTCAACGTCTTAATGTATGCGATTATTGGTGTTTTCTTATCTGGATTAATGGTGGGACGTACCCCGGAATTTCTAGGTAAAAAGATTGAAGGTAAAGAAATGAAGCTGATTGCAGCGACGTTGTTAATCCACCCGTTCCTTATTTTAGGAGCATCTGCTGTAGCTTTCTTTACACCACTCGGACATGCGGCCATTTCGAACTCAGGTTTTCATGGTATTTCACAAGTAATCTATGAATATACCTCTTCAGCAGCCAATAACGGCTCTGGTTTTGAAGGATTAGGAGATGCGACAAACTTCTGGAATATTTCTACCGGAATTGTCATGTATCTTGGAAGGTTCTTCTCCATTGTAACGATGCTTGCGGTTGCAGGATCATTGGCTGTCAAACGAACCGTTCCAGAAACGATCGGAACGTTTAGAACAGATAACGGACTATTTGCAGGAGTATTTATTGGGGCTGTATTTATCGTTGGGGCTTTAACTTTTTTCCCGGTATTAGTATTAGGCCCGATTGCTGAATATTTAACATTATAGATGCTGTAGAGAGGTGAATGAATAATGGGTGCTCAAGGCTTAAGAACCAAAAAAGAATTATCTCAGTACGTTCCTCCAAATAAAGGTGGGAACGGCCCGATGAAAAAGAATCGTGAGGAAGTACAAATGAATAAAACAATGATGAATAAAGAAATCGTGAATCAGGCGATAAAGGAATCTTTTATTAAACTAGATCCAAGGGTAATGATTAAAAACCCGATCATGTTTGTTGTTGAAATTGGTTTTGTAATTACATTATTATTAACCTTTTTTGGAGACCAAACTCAAGTTGGTTTCAATATTGCTGTAACCTTCATTCTGTTTATAACCCTCCTGTTTGCAAATTTCGCTGAAGCAATAGCTGAAGGAAGAGGGAAAGCACAGGCTGATTCATTAAAGAAAACGAAAAAAGAAGTTTATGCAAACCTTGTGTTGGAAAACGGTAAACACAAAAGAGTTTCATCAGCTGATCTTCGTAAAGGAAACATCGTTATTGTAAAACAAGGTGAAATGATTCCAGGAGACGGTGAAGTCATATCTGGTCTTGCCTCTGTTGATGAGTCGGCGATTACAGGAGAATCAGCTCCTGTAATTAAAGAAGCTGGCGGTGACTTTAACTCCGTAACAGGAGGAACACGTGTAGTAAGTGATGAAATTAAAGTACGAATTACAGCAGATCCAGGAGAATCATTCCTTGATCGCATGATCTCCCTCGTAGAAGGAGCGAAGCGTCAAAAAACACCGAATGAAATTGCGTTAAGTACTGTTTTAACGAGTTTGACACTTGTTTTTATGATTGTAGTTGTAACACTTCCATTCTTTACAAAGTATCTAGGTTTTGACATACCAGTACCGGTCTTAATCGCATTACTCGTTTGTTTGATTCCGACAACAATCGGTGGACTTTTATCCGCGATCGGTATTGCTGGAATGGACCGTGTTACGAGATTTAATGTAATCGCTATGTCTGGTAAAGCGGTTGAAGCTGCAGGTGACATCAATACGATCATCCTAGATAAAACGGGGACGATTACATTCGGAAACCGTATGGCAAGCGAATTTGTACCAGTAGGATTCGATACGAAAAAATCAGTTGGGGAATGGGCTGCCATCAGTTCATTAAAAGATGATACACCAGAAGGTAAATCCGTTTTGGAACTCATGAAAAAAGAACACTTATCGTTTGATCAATACCTTGGTGAAGATGGAGAATTTATTGAGTTTAAAGCCGAAACGCGAATGAGCGGAATCGACTTAAAAGATGGAAGAAAAGTACGAAAAGGAGCGGTAGACGCAATTAAAAACTGGGTACTTGCAACTGGTGGAGAAGTGCCACATGACCTTGAAGAAAAAGGAAACCGAATTGCATCTGAAGGTGGAACGCCGCTGGCAGTAGCTGTGGATCAGCATATATACGGACTTATTTATTTAAAAGATACCGTAAAGCCTGGAATGAAAGAACGTTTTGAACAGTTACGAAAAATGGGAATCAAAACGATCATGTGTACAGGTGACAACCCATTAACGGCTAAAACAATAGCAAGAGAAGCCGGCGTGGATGACTTTATTGCTGAAAGTAAACCAGAAGATAAAATCGCTGTAATTAAGCGTGAACAAGCAGAAGGAAAATTGGTTGCGATGACTGGTGATGGAACGAATGATGCACCAGCACTTGCACAAGCGGATGTAGGCCTTGCCATGAACAGTGGAACGACTGCAGCGAAAGAAGCTGCCAACATGGTAGACTTGGATTCCGATCCGACGAAAATTATTGAAGTGGTTTCCATTGGGAAACAATTGCTAATGACTCGTGGTGCGTTAACAACATTCAGTATCGCGAATGATATTGCGAAGTATTTTGCCATCATCCCAGCGATGTTCATGCTGGCGATTCCTGAGATGGAAGTACTCAATGTCATGAAGCTTGGCTCACCGATGTCGGCCATACTGTCTGCGTTAATCTTTAATGCGATTATTATTCCATTGCTCATTCCTCTGGCTATGAGAGGAGTAGCTTACAAACCGATGAGTTCAAATGCTTTATTGAAACGTAACCTCCTAATCTATGGTTTCGGTGGTGTAATCGTACCTTTTATCGGAATAAAATTGATTGATCTGATTGTTCACTTGTTCGTGTAACCGTTAGAAAAGAAAGGAATTGATTGATATGCAATCACATTCATTAAATCAACATAATGAAAAAGTATTTATCGTTAACAATATCGTTAAGATGCTTCGCCTTTCCCTTGCTTTAATGGTGATATGCGGTCTTGTATATCCTGTTGTTGTCACAGGAATTGCACAAGTCGTTATGCCGAAGCAAGCGGATGGAAGCTTAATCTATAATGAAGATAAAGAAGTAATAGGTTCTGAACTTATTGGTCAAACGTTTACGAAACCCGAATACTTCAGCGGGCGTGTTTCCAGTATCGAGTACGACGCGGCTGGTTCTGGAAGTCCAAACTATGCACCTTCAAATGAAGATATGATGAAACGAATGAAAGAAAGCATAGCTGCATGGGAAAAGGCTAACCCAGCTGTACCTGTTAACGAGCTTCCGATTGATTTAATCACAAACTCCGGATCCGGACTTGATCCGCATATTACTCCTGAGGCTGCAGATGTACAGGTTCCAAGAATTGCAGAAGCAACAGGAATAAATAAAGAAAAACTTAAAAAATTGATTAAAGAAAATACTCAAGGAAGAGAGCTTGGTCTGTTTGGTGAACCTCGCGTGAATGTACTGACACTTAATATTGCTTTAGAGAAATTGTTACAATAGTAGAAGACAAAGCCTTTACTCTACACTTAGGGTAAAGGCTCTTGCTTCTTGGTTTGTAGTCGATGATGATGATAACGAGGTGCGTAAATGTATGATAAATACCCTCAACTTAAAAGGAAAACGCCTGAAGAATTTCTGCAGGAAATCTATCAAGATGAAAAGGGAAAGTTAAAGCTATTCGTTGGAGCAGCACCAGGTGTAGGTAAATCGTATAGAATCCTTTTAGAAGCTCATGATTTAAAAAAACAAGGAGTCGATATCGTAATCGGCTTAATTGAAACCCATGGTAGAAAAGAAACAGCAGAAAGAATTAAAGATCTTGAAATCATACCTAAAAAAACCATTGAATACAAAGATAAAAAACTAGAAGAGTTAAATATAGAAAAGATCATTGAACGCCGACCAGATGTGGTCATAATTGATGAATTGGCCCATACCAATGTTCCAGGTTCAAAAAACAAAAAGCGATACATGGATGTGGAAGAAATACTTGATGCCGGAATTAATGTTGTATCAGCAGTAAACATCCAACATATTGAAAGTGTTCATGATATTGTTCAGCATATTACAGGAGTAGCAGTTCGCGAACGAATACCTGACAGGATTCTGGATATTGCACATGAAGTAATCTTAATTGACGTGACACCAGAAATGCTGAGGCAACGTTTAATAGAAGGTAAAATTTATGCGCAGGAAAAAATAGACCAGGCATTGAACAACTTTTTTACTAAGAACAATTTAGGTGCACTGCGTGAATTATCTCTCCGTGAAATTGCAGATGATGTAGATGAAAAGCTCTTAAAATCCGATATCGTCTTTACCGATAGTGGTCCAACAGGTGTGGCAGAAAAAATTTTAGTCTGTGTACAATATGGTCCAAGTGCAGAAAAGCTGATCCGAAGAGGCTGGCGAATAGCCAATCGTTTAAATGCAGAATTATATGTTTTAAATGTGTTGATCGATCACAGAGGGAACATTTCTCAAGAACAGCGAAAAAGAATCAGAGGCTGGAAAAAACTTGCTGTAGAATTTAACGCTAAATTTATTCTAGAAAGATCCAGACAAAGAAAAATACCACAAGTTATTACAGATGTCGCAAAAGAACATCATATTACTCAGATTATTTTAGGCCAATCTGCAAGAACGAGATGGGAAGAGATTACAAAGGGTTCTATTGTTAACAGTATAATGAGAAATTCAAAAAACATAGACATACACATCGTTTCTGAAGAACAGTCATAATTAATACGAATAAAATTACAATCAAGAGGGGATTTACAAGTTATGAATATTGCATTCTTTCTTCTTCCAAAGAAAGAAGTGATCTGTTTACATGCAGAATCAACCATTCGCCAGGCTATGGAAAAAATGGAGTATCACAGATACACCGCTGTACCTGTAATTGATGAAAAGGGACATTATATAAAAACGATCACAGAGGGTGACCTTTTATGGAAAATTAAAAACACAGAAGGTCTTTCTTTTCAAAATAGTGAGCATCATTATATTAAGGACATAATGGTAAACAGGGACTATCAGCCTGTTCATATTGATGCTGAGATGGAAGACTTAATGTCGCTTGTTGCCGTTCAAAACTTCGTACCAGTTGTGGATGACAACGAAGTATTTATCGGTATCATACGTAGAATGGACATCATTCATTATTTGAGTAAGGTATAAGATTTATGAAAAAATGACCGGCTGGGTAGGCCGGTCTCACTGGTGGGGAGGTAGGCTGTTGGATGACCTAACCTGAAATAATCATAACACGAACGTGTGTTCTTGTAAATGTGTAATATTTATTTTTTCCATTCTATTAAAAAAGTGCTTCCAGTAAGGGAACTTTTTTTGAGAACTAAATCTGCACCTAACGCTTTTGCTAGCATTTTACTAAATGGTAGTCCAAGGCCAAGGCCGCGCACTTTTAACTTTTTCTTTTCACCACGAAAAAACCGTTCGAATATATAAGGCTGTTCATTTTCGGGAATCCCTGCCCCAGTGTCTGTCACTTCAATCCTATTTTCGTACAAGACAACGCTGATCACTTTTTCATCTCCTAAAGCTTGATAAGCATTGTTTAAGAGGTTAATGATGACCTGCTGTAAACGAAGTGGATCAACTTCTCTATATATTAAGCTTTCTGGAACAATAGCCTTACACATAACTTCTTTGTTCTTGGTCATACTCCATTGGTGAACGATATCTTGAACAAGCTCGTTCATGTTGCATGTTTCATTACGCATCGTAAAAGCTCCAGCGGAAAGAGAGTTATAATCTAATAAATCTTCAATCATCCTTTGCAATCTATAAATTTCCTTCATTGTAATCTGCAGAAATTCTTCTTTTTCATCTCCCAAAACAATCCCGTCTTTAACAGCTTGCACGAGACCACTAATAGACGTAACAGGTGTTTTTAAGTCATGTGTAACTCCTGCCAGTAATTCTGCTCGGAGCTTTTCTAAATGCTTCAACTTCGTACTCATCTGTTCAAAGGAAGTTAAAAGATCATAAATTTCTTGTTCTTTAGCATCGGTACCTAATTGAATGTCGTAATTTCCATCTTTAATTTGAGAAGCAGCATGTGCCACATCTTGGATGGGTTTTAGAATCTTTTTTAATAGAATATAGATGATCAACCATCCGAGAAGACCAAGGCTTATCAATAGGAAGATAGGAAGACGATAACCTTGATCCACATCTGAGAGGTTTGAGGCAGATTGTATGATAATTACCCAACCTGCTTGGATTCCAGCGTATATTAAAGGTTTTTTGACTGCATAGGCAGACTTGCCATTCACTTTAAATGTGTTAGTTGTTTTTTCACTGTCTACTATTTCAACCGGGATAGCATTCAATTTTAATGTAGGTTTATTTGCATCTGGATTCTTTTTTATAGATTTCAGATTAAGAATGTTACCATTCAAATCCGTAATATATAGTTCAGGTGGCTTTTCCATCTGCAATAGTTCTGCGCGATCATCTAGTTTACGATTGAACCGACCTAAATCATTCTTTCTGTCTCCGGATTCAATACGATCCGCTGTATCAGCTGCCATGTATTCCATGAGTGTTAAACGATTTTCTAAAGCCGTATGCCGTATCCACCACAAAGAACATAAACCTAAGATTAGAAGACCAATAAAGAGGGTGAGGACATATCGGGTGGTCCAATACTTTAATAAAGTTGTTCTGTCTTTTTTATTCGTATACACAGAATTGATACCCCAGTCCTCTAAGTGTTCGGATTTCTCCTTGTGTGTCTGGCCATGCAGCGAGAGCTTGACGAACACGTTTGATCGATAAGTCTACAGCACGTTCGCTGCCATAATAATCTAAGCCCCATATTTGTTCAATTAAAATCTCTCTTGTGTAGGTGCGGTTTGGATGATTGGCCAAAAAGAGCAATAAGGAGGTGTCTTTTGGTGTTAGAATGATAGGCTCACCATTTATTTTTACAGAATGAGAGTCGAAGTTGATGCTCAGACTTCCATATTGTTTTGTGTTCTCGGTTTCTAGTACATTCGTAGATCGACGAAGGACTGCATGAACTCTCGCAATAACTTCTTCGCCGATAAATGGTTTTGCTATGTAGTCATCTGCTCCTTGATTTAATCCTTTCAAGCGATAATCGATGTCTCCTAAGGCTGTGAGCATGATAACAGGGCATGAACTATTTCGACGAATCTCTTGAAGGATTGACCACCCATCCTGATCGGGAAGCATTACATCAAGCAACACTAGGTTAAAGGTAGTTTCTTTGAACTGTTGAAGTGCGGTCTTACCGTCAAATGCTTGAACAACATCAAAGTTTTCGTGTTTTAAATAGACACTTAATACTCTTGATATGGTTACTTCATCTTCTACTAGCAATATACTTTTCATGTTCATACCTCCTGTTACCCATACTATACTGTAAAAATCCCCAGTTTTATAGACTGGGGATCATAGGCTTTACATATCGTTTCCGAACTCGGACTGCTCATTCATCTGAGGTTGCATCTTATTGTTTGAAGGAGGTGCTTCACCTTCGAAACGCTGTCCTTTTTTATGATGTTTAATTTGGTGACCACCTGGTCCAAAGCCTCCGTAACCTTTACCCATCAAAGGGAAGAAGTCTTCATCTTTTAATGCTTCTAGTTTATTTGCATCTTTCTTTTCAATAGCTTCAATTAGTTCTCTCGTTGATCGGTTTTTTGTTGAAATGCCAAGTTCTTTTGCTAATTTTTCTATCTTTTTCTTTTTGATTTCTGAAGCGATTTCTGGAATGGTTTTTCCATCAATCGTTATATTAAGTTTTTTTGCATCAGCTTTTACTTTTGCACGTGTAACTTCTTGAGCAACTTCACGAATATCTTTTCCGTCCACAGGAATACCTAATGATTTAGCTTCTTTTTTTATCGCAGCAGTCAACACTTCCTGTTGAAGCGCTTCTTGGTCTTTGCCATCAGTAGAGATGCCAAGCTCTTTTGCTTTTTTAGTTAGAGTGGTTTGTTTGATTTCTTGTCTTAATGTTTGTTCATCTTTTCCATCAGTTGCAATACCTAGTTTTTTTGCTTCCTTCTTAATCTTTACCATATGAATTTCATCGCGTAGAACTTCGGCATCTTTGTTTGTGGTAGAGATTCCAAGTTCTTTAGCTTTTTCTTTTAGTTTAGCTAGCTTTACTTCTTCAAAGAGTGTATCAATTTCTTTACCAGAAGTCTTAATGCCTAATTCCTTTGCTTCCTTTTTGATTTTTGCGTCACGAATTTCCTTCATGAGCGTTTCAGCATCTTTCCCACTTGTAGCAATTCCAAGTTCTTTGGCTTTTTTAATTAATTCTTCTGAGTTTCCTTTAAGTAAACCTCTGAAATGTTTGTGTCCAAACCCTTTGTCTTTCATCTCCCATTTTTTTGAAACTGAATTCGAACTAGAACGATCATCATCTGCTGCAAGAGAAGTTGTAGCATAACCACCAACTAGTAATGCACCTGCGATTGTAAATCCGATTACTTTCTTTTTCATTGAATGTTCCTCCTACTAAGTTTCTAAAGTGTTGTGTTTCTTTCCTTGTACCAATAATGTAACCATTGAACGTGTCAGCATCATGTCAGGCGTAGTAAAATATAAAAAAATTTATAAAATCTAATTAACATTCAATTGAGCTCATATATTCTTCTAAAATAAGCTGTTTCATATAGTGATCATGAAGGATTAATGTGTCAGTAAGATGTCAAAGGGGAATTATAGGACTAATACCTTGCCGTTTTTTATGTAAAGGGCATAAACTATTTTTAAAAACCATAGTGTTCTGATTTGTTAAGAAGGGATTGTCACCGTGTGGATTATTTATATGAAAGATATATAAAAACAAAGAAACAGCAAGAATGGTTTGATAAGATTGATGCTCTTGCTGGTGGATTCGCTAAGAGAGCGGACACATATGACCAAAAAAGTGAATTCCCATTTGAAAATGTAGAAGAGTTAAAAGAAGCGGGGTACCTATCATTAACCATTCCGACTGAGTTTGGTGGGGAAGGATTAAGTTTGTACGAGTTTGTTCTATTACAAGAAAAAATTGCGACTGGTGATGCAGCTACTGCTTTGTGTCTCGGTTGGCACCTTGGCTGTTTTTTAGAACTCGCAGAAGAGCGAACTTGGGATGATGCAATATTTAAGATGCTTTGTGAAAAGGTAGTGCATGATCGAGTTTTAGTGAACCGTGCAGCAACGGAGCCAGCAACAGGAAGTCCTACTCGTGGAGGAATGCCGCAAACAACAGCATTTCAAAGTGATGATAAGTGGATTATCAATGGTAGGAAAACCTTCACTTCTATGGCCCCAGCCCTTGATTATGCAATTGTTTCGGCACAGGTAGGAGATACGGGTAAGAAAGGGAATTTCATGATCTCTATGAAATCTGAAGGTGTATCAATTGAAGAAACGTGGGACACTGTAGCGATGCGTGGAACTCGAAGTGATGATCTTATCATGAAGGATGTAAAAGTTGAAAACAATGCTTTAGTCGAACAAGATCGAGGCAAGAGCGAATTGCCAAAAGCGTGGCTGCTTCATATACCAGCGTGTTACATTGGTGTTGCGGTTGCAGCTCGCAATGAAGCCGTTCACTTTGCAAAAACGTACAAACCCAATAGTCTGAGAGGACCAATAGGAGAAGTACCAGAAGTGCAACGAAAGGTGGGGGAGATGGAGCTTGAGCTTTTTCATGCTAGAGAGCTATTATACAGTGTTGCCCTAAGATGGGTAAATGAACCTCATCGCAGAATGCAAATGGGTCCAGAATTGATGGCAGTGAAGCACGTTGTAACGAATGCGGCCGCAAAGGTGGTTGATCTCGCTATGAGGATTGTTGGAGCAAGAAGTCTAGCTATGTCAAACCCCCTACAACGACATTACCGGGATGTTAGAGCGGGGCTTCATAATCCTCCGATGGATGATATGGTTATTAGTACGCTAGCCAAAAGAGCGTTAGATAAATGAAAAAAGGCACCTGGAGTTTTAACTCGAGGTGTCTTTTTGCTCGTTTTCTGAAAACATATTATAGTGATTCAATCCGTTCTACAAAACAAAATTCATTACCAAATGGATCACCTACTCTAACCTCTTTAAAGCCATGTGCCTCTTCGAGTCCAGGTCTAGCATACTTATACTTTTTTTCTGCCAAAAATTGATGGTAGGCTTCGATTCCTTCAACATGTATCCTTACTTTTATTCCAGGGCTCGAATCACCATGATGTTCGGATAGGTGTAAAGAGCATTCCCCTAGAGAAACCTGCATATAGATGGGGAAATCTTCTTCGTAACGATGTTCCCAATCTAATGAAAACCCAAGGAAATCAAAGTAGAATTCTCTTGCCTTATCTTCATCAAATATTCGAAGGACAGGGATTGTATTTTTAAATTGATAATGATTCATGAAGTAATCACTCTCCAAGTATTTTGTTATAAGACTATTTCTGCTACGCATGACGAGTTCCCTTGTTTTCTAGGAGGATTTTTCTTTTAATAGAAGAATTTTTTATATTAAATAATTCTATTTTATGAGGAGGAGATATCCTTGAATAAAAAACTAATCCGTGTAGGTACGACCTATGTACCTGTTTTGCATGTTGATCATTCAGCTAAGTGGTACGCTGAAGAGCTTGGTGCAACGATCAACTATTGTGATGAGGAAAAAGCCATACTAGATCTAGCAGACCAAAGTTTTTTTCTAGTGAGGTCATTGAAAGATGAGACTTCAAACTTTACAGACTACAAAGGGGATAAAAGATTTTCATTAACATTTGAAGTAGACGGAAAGGAAGAACTGTATAACTTGCATGCTGAATTTAGAACTCAGGGCATACAAACAGGAGATATTGAAGATCGTGGACATGACGGTGAGAATTTCGTTTTTTTCGATCCAGATGGAAATTGTTTTGATGTTTGGAGTGTCCTGAGTCCAAAGTATAAAACTTTACGGAAAGAAACTGTTTCAGAGATTGAAAGATGAGGTGGTTAATAGGTATCCTTTTTTCTATATTAGGTATCTTATTGTTAACCTATGGACTAAATCTAAGGGAGGTTGCTGAAACCCAGGTCGACGGAGACAGCATTGGTGTGTACTTTTTAGGAATAGAAATCAATGAGAGGGTTCCAACTGTAGATATACCATCCTATTCAAATGGCTTTATGGGTTCTGGCATTATATTTTTAGTTCTTGCTGTTTGCTTGTTCGTTATTCTATTAAGTGAAAAAAGCACACTAAAACCGATCACACCAAAAAAACAGGCTTGAGACTGTGAGAATATTGGGTAATGTATATTATGAATCTCGAGGATAAATGAAGATTTAAAGTGAAGAGTGGGAGGTGAGTGTATGAAGAAAGTGAATATATTTGTCATCATTTGTTTGCTCATTGCTATTAGTCCCGCTGCTAAGGTAATGTCACCGACAACAACTGATCCTAATGTTCAACTTTCTCACTTTACCCCCGAACCTCAAATACTAGTAGAATAAAACAGAACCCGTTTCTTTAGAAAGCGGGTTCTGTTTTTACGTTATCGTTTTCCTGTAAGACCATACATAATAAACGCCACGATTTGATCAATTTCTTTTTCATCATCCCATTCTTTATCAGAGAAGAGAAGAAAGCGTGGCAGGATATAGCCTATGATACTTGATGCAGTCATGCGCATAATCGTTTCCGGAGGAAGGGAAACAATCTCCCCTTTTTCTTGGAAGTGCTCGATGATTTTCTTGAATTTTTGATAAACATGTTCAGTGAAAAGCTTTTGAAAAGGCTCGCGTAATTCATCGTGAAAAGCAATCTCTTGAATAAAAATTTTTAATACAGGAAATTGCTTCCGAACGAATTCAAGCCTGTTTTTAGCAATCACTCTTATAAAATCTTCATAATGTTCATATTCGTTTTCAAATACCTCTTTAGTGAAGGACTTGATGAAGAAGGGAGCTACAAATTTTGCTACTGTTGGTGTAACAATAGCAAGCAACAACTCTTTTTTCGTATTAAAATGACGAAAAATCGTACCTTCAGCAACTCCAGCTTTTTTGGCAATCTCACTCGTAGAAGAAGCGGCATATCCCTTTTCTGAGAATGTATCGATGGCTGCTTCTAAGATTTTTCGCTGTTTATCGCTCATCGTTGGGACATCGTGATCGTTAATTAGGTCGTTAATCCAGTCTAAATTAGACATTAAAGCTACTCCTTTTAAAAACGTACATTTTCTTCATTATAGACACTAAAGTCAGGCAGTACAAACGCTTAACTTATAGTCTTCGGTGTTTTTTCAAAGCGAGCACGTTTAATATCATAAATAAAAGAGAGAACCCAAGGAGCACTAGCACGTTTCCGTAAATATCTCCCCAACCGTCACCTTGAATCATTATATCCCTAATCGCTTCTCCTCCGTATGTTAAAGGCATAATATAGCTCAGGGGCTGAAGCCAATCTGCCATTGTTTCAACGGTAAATAAGCCAGAGAAAAACACTTGCGGTACCACGACGAGCGGGATGAATTGAATCATCTGCAGTTCGTTCGTTGCAAAAGCAGAAAGTAATGTTCCGAGTGAGAGGGCCGTTATAGCAAGCATCAGTGTAATCAAAATTACTATCCAAAGAGACCCAACCATCATAATATCGAGAACATAGATGGCGAACGAAACAATAATGGCTGATTGTAGAATCGTGAAAATGCCCAAGCCTAAAACATATCCAACTACCATTTCCCATCGACGCATCGGAGTAGCAAGCAGCCGTTCAAGTGTTCCAGTCGTTCTTTCACGCAGAAATGAAACCCCTGAGATTAAAAAAACGAAAAAGAAAATAAAAAATCCTATTAAGAATGGACCGATATAGTCGAAAGTTTCCATATCAGCTGAACCATGCAAATAATGAATCTCCGGATTTAATTTTGTTTTTTCTGTGTCTTGATCCGGCATTGTTTTCAATGTCTTTTCAATCATCATAATAGAAGCCTTGTTTGCTGTCGGATTGCTTCCTTCTAGAGTAATAGTAGTTGAGTGAAGTTCGACATCAAGTACGGCATCAAGTTTTTCTTCTGATAAGTCTTGATGAGCTTCTGAACGCTTTTGATAAACTATGAAAGCTTTATCTGATAATTTCAGTTTGTCTACCACCATTTGTTGATCACTGACAACGCCTATCTTTGGTTCATAGTCATTGCTTGAAAAAACGAGGTTCACAAGCGTTAAGATGAGAAGAGGTGCAATGAACATCATCGCGAGTGTACGTTTGTCCCGCACGAATTGTCTGATTATCCGGATCACAAGTGCCTTAATTCGCATGATGAACACCTCCATAATAAAGAAATGCTTCTTCGATTGAAGCGCTTGAAGTGTTATCCTTTAGTTCTCTTGGTGAACCAGATGCAATTAGCTTTCCATCACGAAGCATTCCCAGCTGGTTGCATTTTTCTGCTTCATCCATTACATGTGTTGTGACTAAGATCGTTGTACCACTCTTGCTTAGCTTATACAGCTCATCCCATATAGATTGCCTGAGAACAGGATCGATTCCTACAGTAGGTTCATCTAGAATGAGGATCTTAGGGTCATGCAAGAGTGCAGCAGCTAAAGATAATCTCCGTTTCATGCCCCCGGAATATTGATTAACGGGTTTTTGCAGGAAGTTTGTAAGGTTTACGAGGTCTGATGCCTGATCGATCCGTTCTTTTTGTTTTTGTCCCTTTAAACCATAAATAGAGGAGAAAAATTCAAGATTTTCCTTTCCGCTTAATTCTCCATAAAGAGCATCAGATTGAGCCATAAATCCAATTTGTGTCATGGTGTTAAGTTTTGGCATATCCGAATCAAGAACACATATACTGCCAGTTGTTGGGGTTTCGATCCCTGCAATCATCTTAACAAGTGTTGTTTTCCCAGCACCTGATGGACCCAGCAATCCATAGATTTCATTTTTGTTCACCGTTAAATCAATGTTCTGTAACACTTGATGAGATCGATAATTTTTAGAAACATTTTTCACTTGAATTACGGTTTGCATATGGAAACCACCTCCAGAATTAAAGTGAGTAATCACTCATTTACAAATATCATATGCGGTAGGATTTAAATCGTCAAGTGAGTACTCACTCATTTTCATGTGAGGTTATAGTAGAAAAATTTGTAATCAAATTTCTGTTAACTGAAAAAGCTATTCATTTAGAAAAATAGGAACACTCAAGATTCGTTTTTCCAGGGAGTAAGGGAGTCGTTCTCTCGATAGGATCGAGACAAAGCTTTGTATTTGAAGCGATAAAATTGGAAAGAACCATTCACAGGTAAAGGGAATGGTTCTTTTTTATGCTTTAGTTAGAGTCTTGAGCTTTTTTGTAACGATATTGCTGCCATCTGAACCTGATAAAGCACCCGATACAAAAGCCAAGTATGGCTACGAACGAAGCTGTTGCGACCATTATAGTAGCAGTCCAAGCTATAGTACTCCATCCCATTAAATGACTTAAAAATCCTACAGTAAGGAGTGAGATCGCAATCAATTGATTAAACTGTTGCTGATCTTTATCTTCTGGAATGTATTCAGAAGGTTTCTTTTTCAAGAATAATTTAGCAGCTCTCATTATAGGATTGTAATCGAAGAACATACCTAGAAGTCCAGCGATTAAAGGTAGTAACAAAAACCAAGTTTGACCAGAAAGCCATGTTGCTAGCGTTGATAAAAAAATGAACCACTGATTTGTTCGCACTAAAGGTCTTGGAATTGAAATGGAGGAGTGGGACATGTAAATCCGACCTTTCTCATAGGTTTAGTTATCTTATTGTAAATGTATTCGTCAGTAATGTGAAGTGTTAATCCTTATTAATGAAAGAAGGGGATTGTTTGTTATAACAAGAATGTCTTATAGCGAGGTGAGAATAATGAAGATAAAAAGAGACGATCGTGATGTGCATTTTCAGTATGCGAAGGAGATTGAGGAAAAACTAAAGAATGATACTTTTGCAGAGTGGTTAGGTATTGAATTAGTAGAGGTTGGACCAGGAACGGCAGTAGCACAAATGACAATCTCAGAAAATATGCTCAATGCTCATGGTACAGCACATGGTGCTGCATTATTTGCCATTGCTGACTTTGTCTTTGCTGTAGCATGTAATTCCTATGGAAAAACATCAGTAGGACTTTCTGTAAATATTGGATATCTCGCTGCATGTCAAAGTGGTGATAAAATTACAGCAAGAGCTATAGAGATTAAACGTAATCATAGAACTTCTTGGTATGAAGTGAGAGTGGAGAACGATAAAGAGCTTGTTGCTCATGTGAGCGCTCTATCTTATCGGAAGAATGAATATTTTGTAGGGACAGAAGAAGGGTAAGTGGATTCACAAACCTGAAAACAACAAACGACGAAGTGAGGTTGGTACTGCCTCGCTTCGTCGTTTTCTTATATTATCTTAACGTTTTTTTAATATATTTTATTGTCTTTCTTAAATCTTCTGCTGTTGGTCGTCCGAAAGGTCCTGTTTGAATATCAAAATAGACAACTCGTTTTTGATCATCAACTAAAAATAACGCAGGTTCTCCATGTTCACCATGATCGTCATATAATTTTCCGTTATGGTATTGAACCCCATATGTTTCTCCCGCCACACGTTCTGTATCACTGAAAACAGGAAAAGAAAGGGAATGTTTGTCCTTCATCTTCTTTAGGTTTTGTTCTTCATCAGTAGAAATCGCGATGATGTGAGTATTCAATTCTTTGAATGTATCAATATTTTGCTCTAGCTCTTTCAATTGATCATTACATACCGGGCACCATTCACCACGGAAGAAGACAAGTAAGTGAAAACGATCATCTTTTTCAAGGTGATTGTAAAAGGAGAAAGATTCTCCGGTTTCGGATTTAATAGTAAAGTCAGGTGCAGTGTCTCCTGTTTGTAACATGTGAACATCCCTCCAAAATAAGTTTCTTCTTTAGGTATTCCTCTTGCAGAAAATTTTAAACTCTTAAGCTTTTTAATTCTAAAAAAATCACTCTTCATACTAGGTCATATCTACGTCTAGATGAGGAAAGAAGTAATAAAATCAGAGTCTAATCAATGACTTTATTCCTATTTTAAGTTAAAACTTTTAAAAATTAGTAGTTTATATTTGTTTTTGTTAGAATAGTAAAATTCTTCTTTATTTTCTGTAAATTGGGCTCTATATTAGAAATTGTAGTTCAACACCAAATTAGAGGAGTGAAGTAAATGATTAAGAAGATTGCCACGATGGCAGCGGTTTTACCATTAGTAGTTTCACTTGCAACACCAGCGGCAGCTGCAAAAAGCACAGAGGTGAAAGCAAAGGTTACACCTCAAGAAATTATCGTAAAATTTAAAGACAGCGTGTCAGAGTCAAAAGTAAAGTCGCTAGCAGTAAAAGGAAAAGATGAAGTAAAAGAAAAAGGCTCTAAGTTTCATGTAATCAAAGTAAAAGACGGAAACGTAGATGCAGCCATTGCAGAATATGAAGCGAGTGGAGATGTAGAGTATGCAGAGCCAAACTATACATACCATGCGAGCTGGACTCCAAATGACACGTATTTCTCAAACGGAGTACAATATGCACCTCAAAAAGTAAGTGCTCAATCAGCTTGGGACATCACACGCGGTTCATCTACTACAAAAATAGCAATCATTGATACAGGTGTTGATTACAATCACCCTGATCTAGCTGGAAAAGTCATTAAAGGGTATGACTATGTAAGTGATGATTGGGATCCAATGGATCAGAACGACCACGGAACACATGCTGCTGGTATCGCAGCAGCTGCAACGAATAACGCTAGAGGTATCGCAGGTATGGCACCAAACGTATCTATCTATGCTGTACGTGTACTTGATGCGAACGGAAGCGGATCTCTTGATGATGTTGCGAACGGAATCTACCATGCTGTAGATAACGGAGCAAAAGTAGTTTCACTAAGTCTTGGCGGACCTGGATCTGCAACTTCATTACAAAACGCAGTAAACTATGCGGTCTCTAAAGGAGTAGTTGTAGTTGCCGCAGCAGGTAACGAAAACACTTCAGCACCTAGCTACCCAGCATACTATTCGGGTGCCATTGCAGTAGCTGCAACTGACCGCAATGACCTTCGTGCTTCTTTCTCTAACTATGGATCTTGGGTTGACGTTGCTGCTCCTGGTGTAGACATCGCTTCTACTGTACGTAATGGAGGATATGCTTACATGTCTGGTACATCAATGGCTTGTCCTCTAGTAGCAGGTGTTGCAGGCTTACTTGCTTCACAAGGAAGAAGTGCTTCTAATATCCGTGCTGCAATCGAGAACACTGCAGATCCAATCTCAGGAACAGGATCTTACTACTCTAAAGGTCGTGTAAACGCAGCAGACGCAGTACGCTACTAATCTTTTATTTATGCTTTCAAACTTCCAAGGCTAGATTTGCTCTAGCCTTGGAAGTTTTTTGTTTGCCATAGTTTAATAGAACTAGCAAATCTTGTCGAATCGTGTGGGAATTTAAGGATAAGGACATATGTTCGCATTGCGTAAAATGTCGATGTAGACTTAATAGCTCATTTTAAATACAGGACTTGTGGTAACTTTTAACAATTTGGTAGAATAGTAATATAAATCCTCAACTAGAATCTTTTTTCTTACGTGTATTACATTCTATAAGAAGGGAGGTTCAGAATTTCCCCTTGTATTTCCTAGCGTCACTTTCTTTACAAAACATTCTTTTTAAATAAAAAGGAGGTAAAGATGATGAGTGAAGTTTGCTTAATTCCGTTTGTGTTAGAAGAAGTCATAGAAGAATCAAAAGAAGAGATTCCATACGGAGTCGAGATGATCAATGCACCAGCTTTTTGGCGTGAAGGTGAAAAAGGACAGAGTGTGGTTGTTGCCGTACTAGATACAGGTTGTGACACGAGCCATCCGGAGCTTGCTGAAAGAGTCATTGATGGACGGAATTTTGTTGATGGGAATGAAGAAGATTATCAAGATGCCCATTATCACGGAACACATGTTGCAGGTACGATTGCAGCTACTTTAAACAATGCCGGTGTAGCTGGTGTGGCTCCAGATGTGAAACTCTTGATCTGTAGAGTTCTTGGTAAAGATGGCGGTGGATCATATCAAGGAATCATCGATGCTATTGATTACTCAGTCAAATGGAGAGGAGAAAACGGAGAAAGAGTACGTGTGATCTCGATGTCTCTTGGAGGACCGACGGATGTACCTGAGTTACACGAAGCGATTCAGCAAGCAGTATTGGAAGATGTGCTTGTGGTATGTGCAGCAGGTAACGAAGGGGATAATAAGGAAAATACGAATGAGCATGCTTATCCTGGCGCGTATAAAGAGGTCGTTCAAGTGGGTGCAGTGGATGCTAAAATGAAACTTGCTCCGTTTTCAAACACCAATGATGAGATTGACCTGGTTGCTCCGGGCGTTGATGTTGTTTCAACCTATCCAGGAAATAAATATGCAAAGTTATCTGGAACTTCTATGGCGACGCCTCATGTATCGGGAGCAGCTGCATTACTGATTGAACGAGAAGAAAAATTGTTTGGCCGTGAACTTTCAGAAGCGGAGGTTTACGCTCAATTGGTAAAAAATACGTTAAGTATCGGATTAACAAAGAAAGCAGAAGGAAATGGATTGCTAGTTTTAAATGCACAAGAAAAAGCAGTTTGCGATCAGGAGAATTTAAGAGCGATGAGAACTCCTATTGAAACGGCTGCAGCGAAAGAGTCAGATTCATAAAGTTTGCCCCGTTTCTTAGGAAGAAAGGGCGTGTATGGGGATGGCGTACAAAATTATTGCGTTGCTGATCAGCTTTGCGACACTATGCATTAGAATCTATGAAGAGATAAGCAGACGAGCAAAGAATCGGGCAAAAGAAGAAGAGCTTCAAAAGAAAAAGAAAAGAAAGCGAAAGAAAGCAGTAAAGAAAAAGGAAAAGGAAAGTGCTTAAATGAATAGATGGAATAAAAGCTGATTCAGTGAGATGAGGTATTTTCACATGGATTAGCTTTTTTGTCGTTTTTTTAAGTACTCAGAAAAATGTGTTCGTATTTATTAATGCTCTTTGAAAGCAGTTGATTTCTGCTCCAGGTTGTTCGCTTTTCATTGGGGGAAAAAGTACTGGAAAGTTGCTTCTATGATTTGAAAAGGAGTAATATATGAGCACTACTGTAAAATAGAGAGGAACGTAACTATGCTTTTATTAGGCATTCTACTTGTAATTGTAGCTGCTGTATTTTTATTTATGATGTTTCATCCTGTTTTTGGAAAGAAACCTTCAAAACATGATAGGAGCACCTATGAACCAGTTGAACACTATCAAAAAGGTATTTTTACCAATCAGATAGAAACAGTGATGACTTCCGACCTACGCTCTATGCTCCCTGTATTAAAAGAATTTTTAAGTGGAAGCCCGAATCGTCAGCCTAAGAAAGCAATTCCTATACACTCGTTTCAGTTACCTGAAAAAGCAAATCATGAAACAAGGGTAACTTGGTTTGGACATTCAGCATTATTGATAGAGATGGAAAAAAAACGCATACTCATCGATCCAATGTTCGGCTCCGCGCCATCCCCGGTTCCCTGGTTTGGAAACAAACGTTATAGCAAAGAACTGCCTTTTAAAATTGAAGAACTTCCCCAAGTGGATCTAGTGGTTTTGTCACATGATCATTATGACCATCTGGATTATGGAACCATCAAACAACTCAAACATAAAGTGAAACAGTTTGTTGTCCCGCTTGGTGTTGCTGGACATTTAAAGAGGTGGGGAGTGGAACCAGAACGTATAAAGGAATGTAATTGGTGGGATGAAATAAAAGTCGATGAAATTTCATTAATCTGTGCGCCAGCACGCCATTTTTCAGGAAGAAGCATAACTGACCGTAACTCAACTCTATGGTGTTCTTGGATTATTCAAGGAAAGCAATCTAACATTTATTTTAGTGGAGACAGTGGATATGGGCCACACTTTAAAGAGATTGGAGATCAATATGGACCATTTGATCTCTCTTTAATGGAATGTGGACAATATCATGAGAAGTGGGCTGCGATACATATGATGCCTGAAGAAACAGTACAAGCGCACATTGACGTAAGAGGCACAGTCATGATTCCAATCCATTGGGGAGCTTTTACACTATCTCTGCACGATTGGACAGACCCTGTTGAAAGAGCTGTAAATGCTGCAACAAAAATGAATGTTAAAATATGTACACCTCAGATTGGTGAGACAGTAACTCTTGGCTCAGAGTTACGATCTAGCTCCAAGTGGTGGAGAGAGAATACAAATTTATAAAAAAGAGTGCTCTTCACTTTGGAGGGCACTCTCTGCATGTATTCATTAACTTTTCCACAATTCCATCAGAGGACCATCACTTCCAAAAAGAGGATCTTTATCAGGTAAGGGTACGAGCATAATATCATCTAATACAGCAGGTCGATCAGCAGGTTCACCCTTTTTTAAGTTGTGCTCCATACCGTTTGGGTAAGCTCCAGCTACTTTGAAATCCGTGCTGCTACCGATACACTTATGTCCAGTACCAGCAGGGAGTACGATGACATCCCCTTTTGAAACAGTAACTGACACGCCATCCTCTCCTCCAAGAAGAAGGACAGCCTCGCCGCTCATAACTCCGAGAACTTCATGTGTATTGCTATGATAATGATGATAATCAAAAACACCGTTCTTCCAACCATTTGTCCAACCGTTTTGTTCAAAAACGTCTAATGCATCCTGTGGCTCTTTTAATTTACCTACGTATAGCAAAACTGGCCAGGAAGGATGATTCGGAATCTTCCCATCGTCTGTAAAGAATAAAGTTTTGACATCTTCGCTAAGCATTTTCATACCATATAACCCCTCCCCTGTTTTCGTATCCATTCCCTTATTTTTATGAAAAGAAACCCGTCTTCTTTCGGAAAAAATTATAGGAGAAAAAAGAAAATAAGAGCAATAATGCGAAATTCCTCAATAAATGACGAAAACTTATGTGTTAAAAAAAGTTTTCTTTTATGTGAAAAGAGGTATTAGATAGTTACGTATGATAAATGTTAGTGAAAGGTGGAAATCAGTATGAAGTACAAAGCGAAGGACTGGCTCCGGTTAACGCCGAATGAGAGATACCTGCTTTTATTCGCTGTTTCCCAACTCCAGAAAAAGCTGAGAGCAGGTTAAAAGAACCAAAAAAATAAATTTAAGGCGTTTTCGTTGCCACAACTCCCCCTTGTTTGGTTAAAATAAGAATACAAGATAAACAGGGAGGAACACAGGATGATGACTGACCTCAATACATGGTTCGATAAAGGCATGACACGCTATGCATATATCCATTCAATGAAAACACACAAGGAAAACTTGCTTACGATATATAATTCATTCGTACTGCCTGAACCTATGAAAGATGCGTTGCAAGGCATCCAAAAAAACCGGTTGAGAGCGATCGTTATTACCGAAGATTGGTGTGGCGATGCGATGTTGAATCTTCCTGTTTTTATGCGCATGGCAGATGAAGCACTTATAGATATCCGCTTTATCTTACGCGACCAGCATCCGGAATTAATGGATCGATACTTAACTGCAAAAGCAAAATCAATTCCCATCATCATCTTTATTGATGAAAAGGGCAAAGAGGTTGTAAAGTGGGGGCCGCGTGCACCAAAATTGCAGCAGATCGTAGAAGAACGCAAAAAGAAGATACCTTCTAAAGAAGATCCACGATATGAAAAAGCATTCAAACTATTTGCTGATCGTATCTCTAGTTTGTTTACGACTGACCATGCTCTTTGGGAAGAAGTAAGCCTTGATATCATAAAAAAATTATTAGCTAAACTTAATGTTAACAGCCTGTAAATAGGCTGTTTTTTGTTTTGTGTTAAAATGAAGAAATTGATGCCATATAAAAGAATTAAGTTTGAGGTGTACGATGAAAAAGAAAGCAAATGTTATTATTCTCGCTGGCTTTTTAGGAAGTGGAAAAACAACGTTACTCAAACAGCTGCTAGCGTATGAAAAAGAACATAATCATAAAACGGCTGTGTTGATGAATGAGATCGGGAAAGTTTCAATAGATTCTGATAGTGTTCCAGAAGATGTGCCACTAAAAGAACTTCTCAACGGCTGTATATGCTGCTCTTTATCAGATCAGCTTGAAAAACAGCTTTGGGGACTTTGTAAGGAAAATGAACTGGATACTTTGATCATTGAAGCAACAGGTGTAGCTCATCCTATAGATGTTCTTGATGCCTGTTTGTCACCGTATCTAATCGACGATTTACAGATATCAGGAATTATTTCAGTCATGGACGCGCCTCGATGGTTGGATCGTGAGGGAATGAATGTTCAGGCGAAAATGCTCATGATGGAGCAGATCAAACACGCCGATTACATCGTGTGGAACAAAACAAGCGCTTTGACGGAGAAACAGAAGAAGCAACTGACGAGTGATTCAACAAGGTTGAATGAAGGAACTCCTTTTGTATTAACAGATTTTGCAAAAGTAGAACTATCTCAACTTTTTTTACTTTCGGTAAAGAAACGATCAGAACATCAATCTGTGTCAGCAGAAAAACTAAAAGTGAAAACATTTATGTATATGTTTGAAGCACCTGTGAATAAAGAGTTGTTTGAACACTGGCTCAGAAATGTACCTTCATCAATCTATAGAATTAAAGGGTATATTCAATTTATAGATCAAATTTATCTCTTTCAGTACTCATATGGATTGCCTACATATGAAAAAGAGTTGATGAAGATGCCGCTAAGACTTGTTTTTATTGGTGAAGATCTTGATCCTGATCAGTTAACAAGAGGGCTGAGTGAAGTTGAAGTAAGAAGTAAATAGAGAAAAGAGAAAACACTTGTGACTTTAGGGTAATAAGTGTTTTTTTGCGTTTTTAAAGCTTTCTGATGAGAAAAAGAGGATGCACGATTCCATGTAGCATGAAGATGATCCCAAAGGAAAGCAAAAACATTCCTAATCCTATTAGCCACCTTATGTACAATTGAATCTCTCCTTTGTAAAGAAATTCAGTTTATTTTATGCTATTCTTTTATTATCATTATTTTCCAATCCTTATTGAAGGAGGTGCTACGATGAAAACGAACTTAATGACTCATGACCATCGAAACATTCATTCTGAGATCTATAAAATGAAGATGGGACCAGTTGCTGTTCGTGAGATACCAGCTATGAAGTTTGTTACGCAAGAGATGAACACGAAATATCAAATGGATTGGGCAGGTAGACCTGAACCAGTTGATGAGCAATGGATCGTCTGGAAAGTCGTAAATCAGCTTAAACATTTAACAAAAAATAAGTTGAGATATAAATTTACTCTTATGCCTCACGAGATTTTATGGCATGAGAAGAATGACAGCAGATCTCTTACAACTCAAATGATGCAAGTACCTGATTGTATAACCGAAGAATTATTTGATGAAGCATGTTTTCACGTTGATAAGAGATTAGGAAAGAAGCTTTCTACACTACAACTCATTTCTAATGAGTCGCTCACTTGTGTTCAAAAGTTACATAGAGGTCACTATCGAAACTCAATTGAGACTTTAAGTGAAATCATGAACTTTGCTGATCAAGAGAGTCTTTCACTGAAATCAAGTTATAAAGAAATCTATTTAACTCCTGCAATGAAATGTCATAAACCTGAAACATGGCAAACAGTTGTGAGTGTGGAGATTAATAAAAGTCAGCCAGGAGTACGAAATGAATGAAGACAAAATTAAATTTAAATTGGAATTAAAAGAAGATAAGGAATCAACCTATGCATTTCGTTTAATATTTACTTTCTTGATCGTTTGTCTTTTGTTTGTTCTTGTTGTAGATATAGATGATCAAAGTGTTGAGACACAAGGAATTGCTAGACAGTGGGGAGAGGCCAAGTTAATAAATAATGAATCAATGCAATATACATTACTCTCCGATTCAGAAAAAATGAAATACGTGGATATAATTTCAGAAACTAATAAAGAAGAACAACCTACATACTCATTTAAAGAGTTAGATCAGTTTGAATATCGTATAAATAGTAAGGAATATATTTACAAGCTTCACTACTACAAAATGGAATCCTGTGCAGATTGTCAAAAAGATGTATGGGTTCGTATAAAGAAAGAGGATTCCGGTTGGTTTGTATCTCATACGAACTATTCAGAATCTAAAGCTGAAAAGAAGATTCGTAACGTGCAAGGAGAGCAGATTCCTACTTCTGAAAAACAAGAAAAAGAATTGGAAGAAAATAAGTCTTTTATCATGAGGTGGCTGAATTAGCTTTTTAAAACAAGGAGTGCTTATATTGAAATATCGATATTGGGGAATTACGTTCGTTATTATAGGTGCACTAATTATGCTAAGTTCTTTTATGATAGATACTGGACATGAAAGGCTTATTCGCATAGGTGGGGGTAGTTTATTCTTCATCGGTACTTTGTTAATTCCGGATTATGTAGTTAATTCTAGAAGTCATACGAAGGATAGGTAAGAGCTGCATCGTTATGAGTGCAGCTCTTTTTCTTTCAACAAATCATTGAGGGAGGCAAATATATAATGAGGAGTTACACCTAATACATCCATTGGCTGATTTCCTCTATTGATCCATGCAGTCTTAAAACCATATGTTGCTGCACCCGTTATGTCCCAATAGTTAGAACTCATGAATAAGATTTCATCTCGGTTTACCGCTAACGTCTCTTGAGCATACTGATAGGCAGCAGGTGCAGGTTTATATTGTTTAACATCCTCAATGGATAATATATCTAGAACATCAGTCAGTTCTCTCTTTTTAACTAGTGGCTTAAGCATCTTATATGTTCCGTTAGAAAAAATAACTTGTTTTACATTATTCTTTTGTATCTTATGAAGAGTGTCGTGAACCTCTTCATAGACTTGCAACTCTAAATAAGCTTCCATTAAGGAATCAAGTGCATCTTCTTTGCATTGTAGAGAGAATTTTTTTAAAGTATATAAAAGAGCATTGCGTGTGATTTCGGAAAATGGAATGTATGTTCCAGTTAGTTGGTGAAGCATGAAATACTCTACTTGTTTTTTTCGCCACTCTTCACTAATGGCAGCACCATGACCACTAAAAAGAAATTCGGCTTTTTCAGTAACTGAATGTACATCGAAAAGCGTTCCGTATGCGTCATAAACATAGGCTTTAATCGTCAATGAAGCACCTCCTCATAATACAAGGTTACCCGAAATCATAGCTGCTTAACTTCAAAAAAAGTTTTTAAAAAATTTAGGTGAATTTCCCTGTCATTGAGGGAATAGATAACAATGAGGTGATAATAATGAAAATGCAATTGTATCTATTATTTGGTTTTATCTTCGCACTGATCATAGCAACATTCGCGGTCATAAACGTTGGTGATGTAGAGATCAACTACCTCTTTGGAACTGCCAACTGGCCATTAGTACTCGTCATTTTAGGATCAGCCGTAATCGGTGGCCTATCAGTCGGACTATTTGGTCTGATTAAAGTAATTCAACTGCAGCGACAAGTGAAAAAGTTGCACCAGATCCATAATGAAAAAGAATCTTGGAAAGAGGAACGTATTATTGAAAATTCTGCTGAAACTGAAACTCCAACAGAAGAAATTCCTCATGAAAAAGTAGAAGAAAGCAAGTAGATGCTAAAAAACCCTGTGATTAGTCTTAAGAGACTTCTCTCAGGGTTTTTAAAATGTTACTAACTTATACTTGAAAGCGGTCACAAAAAACGGTAAGATAACAACTAATCAATTCCAAAACGTTTTGGAGGATGCGAATGGCTACAATTAGAGATGTTGCAAAAAAAGCAGGTGTATCTGTTACAACGGTTTCGAGAGCGTTGAACGGCTACTCTGATGTAAACGAAAAGACAAGGGAAAAAATTAAGGTGATCGCTCAAGAACTTAATTATAGTCCCAGTTTGCTAGCTCGAAGTCTTGTGATGAAAAAGACGAAAACCATTGGATTGCTCGTATCTGGACTTCGAATTGAAGGAAGTAAAGATAATTTTACCTTTGAAGTACTCTGCGGCGTTAATGACTGTGCTGGAGAGCTTGGATATGAACTAGTATTAATCAGTACAGATTCAAAAAAACAACAGGAAAAAACGTATAACCAGCTGTGCAATGAAAGAAAAGTAGAAGGGGTGATTCTGCAAGGAATTAAAACAGACGATCCTTATTTGGATGAGGTATTAAAAAGCGATATTCCTTGTATTCTAATCGATATACCGATTGAAAGTGAATCTGTTGGATATGTTACAACCGACAACAAAGGCGGAGCACAAACAGCGGTAGAGCATCTCACTGATCTCGGACATAAAAACATTGCGATGATTAATGGGCACAGTCAAGCTTTTGTCAGCCGGGAACGGTTAGCAGGCTATCAGGAAGCATTACAGAATAAAGAAATTCCTTTCAACGAAGAGTATGTTGTAAACGGTGCTTTTTTAGAGGAATCGGCAGAACTTGAAACAACCAAACTATTAAGTAAACACCCTGAGATTACAGCGCTGTTTTGTGCCAGTGATCTAATGGCGATGGGGGCTATGAGAGCCGCTAAAAAGATGGGTAAGATACTACCAAAAGATCTATCTGTTGTTGGCTATGACAACATTATCCTATCCGCTTATTCAACGCCTTCTCTATCTACGATTGCACAAGATCGCTATAAATTAGGGTTTGAAGCTACTACACTTCTAACGAAATTGCTAGAAGGAAAGGAAGTTGAAAAGAATAAAGTTCTTCAGACTGCATTCATAAAAAGAGAATCAACAACCGAAAACCACAGATAGTGGTTTTTACTTAGACCAAGACCGAAAACGTTTTGGAAACAACCATTCTTAAAAAAACAGGAGGATTTAGCAAATGAACTACCGTGTAATCAAAGAAAACGATCTATTTTTTTTAACAGATGACAAAGGTAATATCCCGAAAGAGAATGATTACGGACTAGGTTTGTATACGAAAGACACCCGGTTTCTTAGCAAGTTCGATATCAAAATAAACGGTCAAGATCCCATTCTTCTATCTTCATCTGCGGATGAGAATTATGAAGCTGAAATCCTGCTAACCAACCCTCACATGGAAGAGGACGGAAAACTCATTCTATGGAGGGAATCTGTAGAAATCGAAAGAAAGCGCTTAATTTATGATGGAGTCTTATACGAAACACTTAATCTGAAAAGCTATTATCCAAAGCCGGTAGATTTTGAAATTAGTGTTCATATTGATGCTGATTTTACTGACATGTTTATTATTCGCGGGTTTCAATATGGTGAAATTGGAAGAAGGACGGGCGAAGAAGTTACAGAGAACTCTATCAATTATTTTTACAAGGGCGCAGACGATATTGAACGTGGGACGAGAGTTCAATGGGATCGAGATGCAAAGTCAGTTGATAGGGACGGATCTATCGCATTTGATTTTCATTTGAATCACGGTGAGACCGAGACGGTTACGTTTTCTGTAACTCCAGAAATAAACGGGAAATCAGGAACAGTTATGGATCCTAAGAAAGCGCTTCAACTACTTAAGACTTCATACAAAGATTGGGAAAGAGACACAACAAAAGTTCAAACAGATCATCAGCCTCTTCAACGACTTGTTGACAGAGGAATTATGGATCTTCGCGTATTGCTAACAGATATTGGGCATGGAGCATTTCCGGTCGCGGGGTTACCTTGGTTTGGTGTTCCTTTCGGAAGAGATAGTTTGATCGCAGCGCTTCAGATGCTTGCCTTTAATCCTGAAATCGCAAAAGGCACTTTATTAACCATGGCATCTCAACAAGGTACTAAGGTGGATCCATGGCGGGATGAGCAGCCTGGAAAGATTATGCATGAAATTCGTTACGGAGAACTAGCTTCTACAAACCAAGTTCCTTTTACACCTTATTACGGGACGATTGATGCAACACCTCTGTTTTTGGTTCTTTTATCTGAGTATACAAAATGGACAGGAGATTTAACTTTGGCAGATCAACTGCAGCCGAATGTAGAGACAGCACTGAATTGGATCGATGAATATGGTGATCGTGATGGTGATGGATTCGTAGAATATCATCAAGAATCGAGTAAGGGAATCGCGAACCAAGGGTGGAAGGATTCCGGAGATTCTATCGTGCATCGAAACGGAGATTACGCTGAAACACCGATCGCGTTATCAGAGGTCCAAGGTTATGTATATCAAGCTAAAAACGGTATCGCCGCCATTTTCGAAGTACAAGGAAAAGTGGAGGAAGCAAACAGACTTCGTAATGAAGCTGAAAGGCTAAAGAGATTGTATGATGAGAAATTCTGGATGGAAGAGCAAGGGTTCCATGCGATTGCGTTAGACAAGGATAAAAAACAGGTAGGTACATTAACGACCAATCCTGGTCATGTTCTTTTTGCAGAGATGCTGGACGATCATAAAGCAAGTAAGGTGATAGAAAAACTTGTTTCACCTCGTTTTTTCTCTGGTTATGGTATTCGAACGATGGCAGAAGAAGAAGCCGGGTACAACCCGATGAGTTACCACGATGGTAGCATATGGCCACATGACAACAGCATGATCCTGCTTGGAATGAGTAAGGTTAACCACCAAAGGGATGCAAACACTGTGATATCAGGATTAATTAAAGCTGCTAGTCACTTTGAATACGACAGACTTCCTGAGCTTTTCTGTGGATATGGTTCTAAAACAGGAAGAGCAGTAAAATATCCGGTCGCGTGTTCACCTCAAGCTTGGGCTGCAGGAACACCATTAGTTTTCATCCAAACCATTCTTGGTTTATTTCCAGATAGTTTAAATAAAGTCGTTCACCTCTCTCCACACCTGTTGGAGAACATGAATGAGCTTAGAGTAGATGGAATTAAGATTGGCGAAGGATATCTTTCTGTTTATATTCGACGTGAGAAAGAAAAAACGATAGTGGAGATTAAAGAGAATACGACAGGATATCAAGTGATTCAAAAATAGAGTGATTCATCACCTTAGTTTAGTTAAAGAAGGGAGCTTGAGAAAATGAGGCGTACAAAGTGGCTGTCTACGTTAAGTATATCTTCATTGCTTCTAGCAACGATATTATCTGGCTGTGGAAATGAAGAAAGTCAATCAGAAAAAACAGAGATCGTACTGAGTGGATGGGGAGGGAATCCGACTGAGAAGAAACTTTTAGATGAAGTCCTTTCAGATTTTGAAAAAGAACATCCTCACATCGATGTGAAATTGAATACAATCAGTGATCAGTACATGGACGTACTAAAGACCCGATTGATCGGAGGTACTGCAGCAGATGTATTCTATCTTGATGCTTTTGAAGCCCCTGCTTTAATCGAGACAGGCGCTGTTGAACCGCTCAACAAATATGTGACTCAAGACTTTGATCTAGCAGATTTTGAAAAGCCGATGCTTGACGCCTTTAAAAAAGGTGAGGAGCTTTATGGTTTACCAAAGGATTACTCAACACTTGCTCTTTTTTATAACAAAAAGATGTTTAAAGAAGCCGGTATTACAGAACCTCCACAAACGTGGGAAGAAATGGAGTTAGCGGCTAAAAAGTTGACCGATCAAGAGAAGCAAGTATACGGACTTGGTATGCTTCCACAGATTGAACGGATGTATTATATGGCAGAATCTCGTGGTGGACAGGTCATCACAGACGGTCGAGCCACTTTTGCTGACGATAAAGTCGTAGATGCCATTCAGCCAGTTGTTGATATGCACGTGAAAGATAAGACTGCAGCAACACCTTCAGAAGTGGGTGCAGGGCAATCAGCTGGTGAGATGTTCGGTCGCGGCAATGCAGCAATGGTAATGGAAGGAAATTGGAATATCCCGTTTTTAGAAGACACGTTTCCAGAGCTCGATTATGGAACAGCTGAATTGCCGACTGTAAACGGTAAAAAAGGAACGATGTCCTTCACGGTCGGATACGCTATGAATGCAGAATCAGAGCATAAGAAAGAATCTTGGGAACTGATTGAGTATCTCACGGGTAAAGAAGGTATGAAGAAGTGGACGAGCAAAGGTTTTGCACTTCCAACAAGAAAGTCTGTAGCCGCTGAACTAGGATTCGATCAAGACAAACTACGCGGTCCGCTTGTTAGCGGAGCAGAATATGCAACTGTATGGCAGGATGGGCCAACATTGCCAATCGTGATGAACAATTTTAACAATCAATTCCTGAGTGCGTACTTGGGTGATCGACCTTTAAAAGAAGCATTAAATGATGCAGAAAAACAGGCGAACAGAGAGATAAAAGTAACAGAATAATAACTTATGAATCGAGGTGAACCATGTGAAGATGTTATCAAAAAAAGATAGAAGAGAAGCAGGGCAAGGGTATCTATTTCTACTGCCAGCGCTGCTCGTGTTAGGCGTATTTGTAATCGCACCGATCCTTTATGCTGTGTTTCTTTCCTTTCATAAAGTAGAACTGATTGGCGGAGCAACCTACGAGTTTAGAGGTCTTGATAACTTTATGAAAGTAACATTTGATGATCGAGCCATTATTGCACTCAAGAACACGGCTATCTATGTTGCAATCGTAGTGCCAACCCAGACGTTCCTAGCTTTAGTATTAGCAGCTTCATTGAATGCAGGGCTCAAAGGTCAGAAGTTCTTTCGCATCGTATACTTCTTACCAACGTTAACTTCATCTGCTGTGTTAACACTTATTTTTATGTGGATGTATAATCAGAACGGATTGATTAACTATGTCCTAAAGTTCTTAAATCTACCAACGTATAACTGGATTGGTGATCCAGACGTAGCTCTTATCGCTATCATGATTATGAATATCTGGGCAACAGCACCGTTTTTCATGGTTATTTATTTAGCTGCTCTTCAAGACATTCCAGATAGTCATTATGAAGCTGCTGAACTCGACGGAGCAGGTCCGATTCAAAAGTTTTGGCATATTACGGTTCCAAACTTACGGCCGGTAACATCCTTTGTAGTGATCATGGGTCTGATCGGGACATTCCAGCTTTTCGATCAATCTTATATTTTCTCTGGAGGGTCAGGCGGACCGAACAACTCCACTCTAACGGTCGTTCTCTTAATCTATCAATATGCATTTAAGACACTAGGAACGATGGGTTATGCTACAGCTATCGCTTTCATGCTTGCCATCATCATCTTAGTTGCAACCCTTTTACAGCGCAAATTTTCAAAAGAAGAATCACTATACTAAGGAGGAGATACCATGAAAAAACGTACGGCTGGAAGAAAAGCTTTGTATGTAATCCTTGTCGTTTACGCAATCATCACCGTTATTCCGTTTTTGTGGGCACTGTCTTCTTCCTTTAAAACACTTGGTGAGATCGTAAGTGGATCGATTAATTTTATTCCAAAAGACTTTACACTTGATAACTATAAACAGATCTTTACGAGGGAGCCACTATTCGGAAGATGGTTGTTTAATAGTTTGTTCATTGCAACAATCGGAACCCTATTAAACTTATTGTTCAATTCTATGGCTGGATATGCACTCGCAAGATTAAGCTTTCCAGGGAAAAAGAGCATTTTCTTAATGATCTTGGCAGTATTGATGATTCCTTTCCAAGTAACGCTCATTCCAAACTTCTTAATACTTAAAGAACTTGGATGGCTGAACTCGTATCAAGGAATGATCATTCCAGGGGCGGTGAACGCGACGTTTATCTTTATGATGAGACAGTTCTTTATCAATTTTCCAAAAGAAGTCGAAGAAGCTGCTGCGATCGACGGGCTTGGACGCTTCGGTACATTTTTCCGTATCGTGTTGCCTCTCGCAAAACCAGCGCTTGCAGCTCAGACGATCTTCGTGTTCATGGCGTTCTGGAACGACTTTATGAGACCACTCATCATTTTGTCCGATCAAGACATGTTCACTCTGCCACTAGGACTGAACTCGTTCAAAGGTCAGTTCATCTCATTTTGGAACTATATAATGGCCGCATCGATGGTCTTTACTTTACCGATTATTGTCCTATACGCTTTCTTTAACCGATATTTTGTAAAAGGAATCAAGTTTACGGGAGACAAATAAAATGATTGAAGTGAAACTGGCTTGAGGTGTGGGAACTAAGCACACGGATAGCCAGTTTTCTTGCTAAAAAACCACTAATTTCACGGTAATCTCTTTTTTATTCACGGTAATCAACATTTTATTCACGGTAACTGCACACAATTTCACACATAAAATAATTTAAACGATCTTCGACGATAGTCGACAAGCTTAATGGAGTAAACCACTCCAGTCTATCGAATGGTTTACTTATAACTTAAATGTTAACCTAATTTTATTTTAAGTTGACGTAATTGTGAACCTTCGCTATTCTAAATCGTATACAGAACTTATATTTGGAGGTTTATTAAAGATGACAGCACAAAGAAATGGCTTGAAAACGATCGATATTACGTTAGTCGGCATGTTTGTCGCTCTTATGGCAATAGGTGCAAACATCACGACCATGTTTCCTTTCATGGTGGTTGGGGGAGTGCCGATCACGCTGCAGACCTTTTTTTGTATTCTGGCAGGAGCCTTGTTAGGAAGTAGATTAGGGTCCATCGCGATGAGTGTATACGTATTAGTCGGATTAGTCGGAGCACCTGTCTTCGCTCAATTTAAAGGTGGCTTTGCAACAGTGATCAGCCCGACTTTTGGATTTTTATTATCGTACATTTTAGTGGCATATCTTACGGGTCTGATCATTGAAAAGTATGGCGGAAAAACTTCTTATATTGTAGCAACACTTGTAGGAACAGCGATTAACTACATTGTAGGGACAAACCTAATGTTCTTGGCGTATAAAATTTGGGCAGATGCACCAGAAGGTTTCACATATTCTATGGCATGGGCGTGGATGATGGTTCCACTACCTAAAGATATCATTCTAGCCATTTGTGCCGGTATGTTAGCTCCGAGAATTAACTTTGCACGTAATAAGACGATTTCTCAACGAACAAAACATGCATCATAAAGGAGTGCAGTAAAGATGATATGGAATGCTCTTGCGAATAAAGTTTTGAGTGGGGAAGAGATTACGAACGAAGAAGCACTTGATATTTTGAATTGTCCAGATGAGGATTTGCTCTTGCTTCTGCATGGGGCTTATCAAATCAGAAAGCATTATTATGGTAATCTTGTGAAACTCAATATGATTATTAATACAAAGTCAGGCGCATGCCCAGAGAACTGTGGATATTGCTCGCAATCTATTGTTTCAACTGCACCTATTGAGACTTATCGAATGATGGATAAAGATGAGATGGTTAGAGGGGCTGAATCAGCCTATAACTTGAACGTTGGAACATATTGCATCGTTGCGAGTGGTCGCGGACCATCTAATCGAGATGTAGATAAAGTGGTTGAAGCTGTCAAAGAAATCAAAGATACATATGGCTTAAAAGTATGTGCTTGTCTAGGAATCTTAAAACCTGAACAAGCAGAGCGTCTAAAAGAAGCGGGTGTCGATCGATACAATCATAACTTAAACACTTCAGCTCGGAATCATAAAAATATTACAACGTCTCATACATATGATGATCGAGTGAATACGGTAAACATCGTTAAGGAAAGCGGAATCTCTCCCTGCTCAGGAGTTATCGTTGGTATGCGAGAGACGAAACAAGATGTTATTGATATGGCAAGAAGTCTTAACGTACTAGACGCAGATTCTATTCCAGTGAATTTCTTGCATGCGATCGATGGAACACCGCTAGAAGGGACAGACGAGTTAGATCCACGCTACTGTTTAAAGGTACTTGCATTATTTCGTTATATCAACCCTACAAAGGAGATTCGCATTTCAGGGGGACGTGAGGTGAACTTAAGAAGTCTGCAGCCACTCGGTTTATACGCCGCGAACTCCATATTCGTAGGTGACTATCTGACGACGAGAGGGCAAGAGTCAACAGCAGACCATAAGATGTTAGAAGATTTAGGCTTTCTGATAGATCGAACTCCAGTTATGGCGCGATAGTTTTTGTTAAAGATTGAAAAGCCACTCGAAGCTTTGTACAATAGGGAGTATTCTATTGTATATAGTGGGAGTGGTTTTTTTGGAAAAATGGCAAAATTGGATGGGGAAAATAAACTGGGCTGAGATTATGCTAGCAGCTGGTTTATGGGCGGCGAAATTCTTATTGATCATCGTCATGTTCTTGGTTATCCGTTCAATCGGTAGACGTGTGATCAACCGAATGTTTGATAAAGCAGCAACACATAGAAAGATGTCTTCAGGAAGAATCATTACGTTGCAAAAGCTTGTGGTCAACCTATTTTCATACGTATTAATCTTTGTTTTTGCTGGTATCTTATTCAAGCAGTTCGGACTTGAAATTGGTACTCTTATTGCGGGGGCTGGAGTAGTCGGATTAGCCATAGGTTTTGGAGCACAGGGACTTGTAAGTGATGTTGTTACCGGATTCTTCATCCTCCTTGAAAAACAGATGGAGGTCGGAGATTACGTAACGATTGGCGGTGTTGATGGAATTGTAGAAGAAGTGGGTTTACGAACGACTCACATTCGTGCATTTGATGGTACATTAAATTATATGCCGAACCGTGAGATCAGTACGATCGCAAACCATACACGCGGTAATATGCGAGCACTCGTTGATATTGGGATCGCATACGAAGAAAATATAGATAAGGCTCTTGTTGTATTACAAGATGCTTGCGACAAAGTAAAAGAAAAGAACCCTAGCATTATCGAAGGACCGAACGTGTTAGGTGTTCAAATGTTAGGCTCCTCCGACGTTGTCATACGTATTATTTCTAAGACGATAAACGGAGAACAGTGGGCGGTCGAGAGAGAGTTGCGTAAAGCTTTGAAAGAAGCTTTAGACGCAAACGGCATCGAGATTCCGTATCCTCATCAAGTAAATGTAGAAAAAGGAGCATAAGAAAAGCCGGGGTAACGTTCCCCGGCTTTTTTTAATTCTTTTCGATATTCTGTTTTGATAAATATTCGGTCACACTCTTCAGTTTATTCTTATGAGCCATAATATAAAGTATATCGTGAGCGTGAATCTTGGTTCTTCCTGTTGGTGTGATCAATTCGTCACCACGGATCATAGCACTTACGGCCGATTCTTTTGGTAATGAAATTTCTTCAAGTGTCTGTCCAATGATTTTTGCATGTTCTGGTACAAAGAACTCTACGATCTCTGCGTTTGCTTTACCCATTGAAACAAGTTCCAATACATGTGGAGAAGTAGGTTTTTCTTTTTCAGTCAATTTTAGTTTCTGAGCTACCCAAGGAATAGTAGATCCTTGGATGAGAGCAGAAGTAAGAACAACGAAGAATACAAGATTAAAGAGTAATTGGCTGTTCTCTACACCTTCAATGAGTGGGAACGTCGCTAGAACAATAGGAACAGCGCCACGAAGGCCGGACCATGAGATAAATAATTTTTCATTTATTGTAAAAGCAGAAGTAGGCATACTTAGAAAAACACCTATTGGACGTGCGATAACAATAAGTACGAAAGAGATCATTAAGCCTTTTAGCATGATATCAACATGAAACAGCTCACTTGGAAAAACAAGAAGACCTAATATGGCAAACATTAAAATTTGCATCATCCATGCGAAACCCTCATTAAATCGTACAATTGAGTTTCTGTATGTAAGGTGGCTGTTACCCATAAACACAGCTGCAACATATACAGCGAGTAATCCGCTTGCACCTGCGAGCATCGTAATGGCATATGTCAGTATAGCAAATGAGAGAGCGAAAACTGGATAGAGTCCACTAGATTCAAGTCGTATACGGTTGATGGCATAAACCGCAAGTTTACCAAAGAGATACCCAAATACAGCTCCCATTCCCATCTGCCAAAAGAATGAAAGAATGAGTCCAAGGATTGAAGTGGAATCTTTTGTGAGCAGTTCTATAAAGGTAATCGTTAAAAATACTGCCATAGGATCATTGGAACCAGATTCTGCTTCAAGCGTTGAAGAAAGCTTTTCTTTCACATTTTTTCCGGCTAATACAGAGAAAACCGCTGCAGCATCTGTTGAACCAACGATTGATCCGAATAGAAAAGCTTCAAGCCAATTAACATCTAATAACAACTTAACAGATACAGCTACAACAGCAGTTGTAAGGAATACGCCAAAAGTTGCGAGTGAAAGTGATGTGGTCAAAATAGGTTTTACGCTTCCCCATTTTGTCTGTAGCCCACCTTCAAATAGAATAATAATCAGAGCAATTACTCCAACAAGCTGACTTAAGTGTGGATCATCAAAATAAATAAAATTAAGCCCGTCACTTCCAACAAGCATCCCTAATCCAATAAATAGAACAAGAGCGGGTACTCCAAAACGAGAAGAAAATTTTGTAGTCACCACACCTAGCAGCAGTAAGATTGCAAGTAATAAAATAAAATAATCTACGTTAAGACCACCTTCGAACATAACAACTCTCCTTTATTTTTTACAATTATGTAGCCCTCCAGTATTCAACAAATCGTTTTACAGTAACAACGACAATTATTGTCTTGTAACAATTGACATTTTAACCAAAAGCGGGTAATCTTGACGGAAGATAATGGTCGTAAAATTACATCACCTTCGTCATTTTTTTACATAAACTATTAATGGAAGTTTTTTCTCCATCATTTCAGGGTAAGTAAAATGTTGAAGAGATTTACAGGAGGGATTGAACGTGTCAGCGGACCATCAAAAAAGAGAAAATTTAATTGCTGATCTATTGTTACATAATATTTATAAGACAGCAGATGGACGTCATTTATACGAGCTTTCTTTGCAGGATCTTGAACAACAATTAAAGGATTTACTATCCCCGCCTGCAGAAGAAAAAGCCACTTAAAATAAGTTGAGTGATAAATGGTAACTAAAACTGGCTTCTATGCCAGTTTTTTATTTTTTTCAAGCTTCAGTTATTTTAAAACTAACATAAATAAAAGAAGACTTCACTCAGGAAGTCTTCTTTTATTTCAATTATTTATCTGTAGAAACATCTTCTTCCCATGCCTCTGTGTTTTTTAGTCCGATGCTAGACGGACGGAAAATAGGATCTTTTCCTTCTTTCTTTTGCTTCATATAGTCACCAAGTGCATTAAAGGCAATTTTTCCAAGCAGTGAAATAGCAATTAAGTTGATGATCGCCATAAGTCCCATGAACATGTCAGCTAAACTCCAAACAAAATCAAGTGATGCTATTGCACCGTAACCAACCATAGCTACAACAGCTATTCGGTAGATGAACAACCAAGCTTTGTTCTTACTGATAAACTCGATGTTAGACTCACCGTAATAATAGTTCCCAACTACGGAACTGAATGCAAACAACATAACGATTATCGCTAGGAAAGGGCCACCCCAAGATCCAAGTAATGTGTTTAAAGCTTCTTGCGTTAAAATAATGCCATCCGCTTCCTTAGAATCATACATCCCGGACAATAGAATGATAAAGGCAGTAGAAGAACAGATCAATAGCGTATCAACAAAAACACCTAGGGATTGGATTAAGCCTTGCTTGACAGGGTGGCTGACATCAGCTGTAGCTGCTGCGTTCGGTGCACTACCCATACCCGCTTCGTTTGAGAACAGACCACGTTTGATACCGTTCATCATCGCTGCACCTAGTGCTCCGCCAGCTACTTCCTCTACACCGAAAGCACCTTCGAAAATCATGCTAAAAACAGCAGGAAGTTCTGTAATATTTGTGATCATCAAAAACAGAGCTACGAGTATATAAAGACCTGCCATGATTGGAACGATGATCTCAGATACTTTCGCAATACGTTTGATGCCACCAAAAATGATAATTGCTGTTACAACGGCTAAGAAAATACTTACATAAACAGGTTTTATATCAAAAGATTGTCCAAACGCACTTGCTATCGTATTCGATTGAACAGAATTAAAGGCAAGTCCGAATGTGATAGAAATTAAAATGGCAAAAATAACACCCATCCAGCGAGCATTCAATGCTTTTTCCATGTAATAAGCGGGTCCACCGCGGAATGCAACGCCATCTCTAACTTTGTAGATCTGAGCTAACGTACTTTCTACGAATGCAGACGCAGATCCGATTAATGCGATCAGCCACATCCAAAACACTGCACCGGGTCCACCTGCCGTAATGGCGAGAGCCACCCCAGCTAAGTTACCAGTACCTACGCGTGAAGCTGTACTGATACAAAAAGCCTGGAACGAAGAAACGCCTTTTTTATCAGCTCTTGCACCTTCACCTAAAAGGCGGATCATCTCTCCTAACATACGGAACTGAACAAATTTTGTTCTCACCGTAAAATAAAGTCCTAACCCAATTAGCATGACAATTAGGATATAAGACCATAAATATGTGTTAACACTTCCAATTAAATTGTTAATCCAATCCATACATACACCTCATTTATTCTTTTGTCTATCTCAGCTGTACACCATTTTTTAATGTAACAAAACCTTACATAATTATCAATTATAATTTTTTCCACTCTCTTTTGGCATTTAAGGTTAGCTGATAAACATTGATGAGCTCCGTTTATTTCTTCCAAATAAATATTCCCTGAAGTATGTCGGAACAAACGGTATAAATGGAAAAAGATTTCAAGAGTCCAGTATTTTCACCAACCTAAATTTCGTGAATATACTAGATAAAATTGATTGTATTAATCGGAATTAAAGTAGGTGTTAAGGGTGGAAGGCGGAACCCCTTTATTTATACAAAAGTTTTTTCAATCACCAAAACAAGTAGGGAGTCTGTTTCCAAGTTCTATTAGCTTAGCTAAGAAAATGACGGCTCCTCTATGCTGGGATCATATAGATATCGCTGCTGAATTAGGAGCCGGCACTGGTGTAATAACCAAAGAAATAATACGCAATCTAAAGCCAGGCTCAGAGCTTTATATATTCGAAAAAGATGAAGAGATGAGAAAAAAACTCAAACTAGAGTTTTTTAGAAATACCGTATGTGAAGATGCTCGTCATATCTTAGCTAGTACCGGAAAAGATCAGGAAACACTCGATGCGATTTTCTCAGGTCTGCCTTTTGCAAATTTCACACGCGAATTACAAAAAGAGATTGTCGAGGAAGTATACAGGTCGCTACGGCCCGGGGGAATATTAGTAGCATTTCAATATTCTACTCAGATGAAAAGAATATTTCAAAGCATCTTTCGTACCGTTGAAATATCATTTGTAGCGAAAAATTTCCCTCCAGCTTTCGTATATATATGTGAAAAATAAATGAAAGACAAAAAATGATCAGCACGGTTAAGTGCAGATCATTTTATTGTTTAGCGATAAGAATGGTCCAAATGATCAGAGATTAAATGCTTATGAACCATCGCCTCCATACATGTTATCAGGATAGCAATAAGAAACGAGCCCCACAAAGTGATACTTACACCAGGTAAAGCAAGTCCCAATAGGTAGACAAGTACAAAACTTGAAGCAAAATCGACCGTAAGCTGCTTGCTGTATGAAATGCGAGGAACCATAATATATTCTAGCAATACACCTAGAGGAGCTAATATGACCGTGATCCAAATATAAGGTTGGACAAATTCAAAATCTACACTTTTAAATATAAAGTTAGCTAATATAAGTGCGAGTGGAATACCTAAAATTTTTATCATCAAACTTTGCATGCTCATTTACTCCTTGTCCTAATTAAATTGATAGGGATTCTTTTGTTTTTCGAACGCTCTTTTCTAAAAGATTGTTGCTTTGAACTCCTTGTCACCTTTGACAATTGATTGGAGTGGAAGGTGTGAGACTCCTACGGGACAGGCGAACAGCTGAGACACTTAAGAGTGAAACGTACGAATGTGGCTAAGCGTCTGCCCCGTGGAAAGCGAGCAGCCTGGAACGGAAATCAACACTTCCTAAAGCAACAAAGCTTACGAAAACAGCCTTTTCGAATGATGCTAAATCCATCGTAAAAGACCTATAGTTGCAATCTTTAACAGAATGAACGTTACAGCCATGTTTTATACCTTGTTAAAAAACTTCTTCCTTGAAGTGTCATAAAACATGAAGGGAGTGGGTATTACTTCTGTAAGAAAGTAATTTACAAGGAGGCTAGAAAGGTGGAGTATTCACTATATAAAAAGGACGGAAAGTTTCCATGTGATGTTACAGTTGATTATGACAATATGGTCTTTACAGTACGGGATAGTGATACGACAGGTGAAGTCTTCAACAGTGCTAGTGAAGTTGCTCAGTGGATTAAACAGCATTGGTCTGTTGAACAGTTTCAAAGACCAGATGACTATTACGATTTAATGAAGCACCTTGAAAGTTCATTAGAGGACGAAACATAATAAATACAATCGGTATGGCCAAGTTTAAATACTTGGTCTTTTCTTATAGAATCATATGGAAAAACATGTAATAATGGTTGAAACAAAGAATTGGAGATGCCGTTATGAATACTGGAGATTTCGAGATATTGATGACACAGCTTTTTGGAAAGTGGATCAAGGAATTTGAAGATGAGGGTGAATACGGCTTTACGCATAAGGTTGAGAAAGAGATTAAAGTAATCGCTTATGCGACAAATTTAACCCCAGAGACTGTGGAGAAAGCGCATAACAGCGGAGCAGATCTATTGATCACTCATCACGATGCTTGGGATTTTGTTTACGGAATGAAAGAAGTGTGTGTGGATGAGTTAAAGAAACATCATATATCGCATTACTTCACTCATTATCCACTTGATTTTGTGGAATTTGGGACGAGTACAGCTTTATTCGAACGGATAGATATTGATGAGATTACGAGTTTATCCTCATTTAAGGATAATCAAGAGTTGCCAGGCATCGGCATTTTTCATGAGCCACTTACTTTTTTGGAACTAAAAGAACGACTTGAACATGTAATGGAAGAACCAGTAAAAGCATGGAAAAATCACGATCGTCGGATTAACAAAGTAGGTATCCTTACTGGTGCAGGAAATAATACAGCACTCATTGAGTATGCGAAGAAACAGAACTGCGATGCATTTATTACGGGAGAACGAACGTTATATTCTGTTCAGTATGCAAATTTTGCAGGCATTTCCTTATATGTTGGAAGTCACACATATACTGAAATCTTCGGTGTAGAGAACTTAGTTTTTCGAATTCAGAAACATTATCCAAATGTAAAAGTGGTTAGGATAAACGAAGAACATATAGAATCATGTTAAATGTTAAAAACCTTCTATTCTAAGGAGGTTTTTTTCTTTATGAAAAGCAGAGATTAATAAAGGAGTAACTTTGAGCATATATTTTTAATGTTACATAACCGTTTGATATAATAGTATTAAGTAACATCATATAAGGTGGATATTCAGATGGAATATGTTGAAGCTTTAAGAGATATTAAAGAGATCAATGCGATTAAACGTTATTTAAAGAAAAACTCGGTGAGAGATTATGTTTTATTTGTTTTAGGAATCAACACGGGTTTAAAAATTACTGAATTACTTTGCATACAAGTAAAAGATTTAATATCAGAAGATTTAGTCGTTCATGATTTTTATTCTATCCCTAATAAAGAGGGGAATAAAGAGGTATTCTTAAACGAAACGGTTAAGAAGATCATTATTCAGTATGTTGAATGTGCAGATCTAAAGCGAGAGGATTTTTTATTTTTATCTAAAAAAACAAAGTTGCCGATTACTCGACAGCAAGCTTATCGAGTCATTCATCAAGCTGCAGAACATGCAGGGATCAAAGGTAAAATTGGCACGAACTCGCTGCGTAAAACATTCGGCTACCATGCCTATAAAAGAGGAGTAGCCATATCTCTATTGCAAAGGCATTTCAACCATTCAAGTCCTTCTGAAACACTTAAATATCTTGGGATCTCTAGGGAAGATCCCATTAAAACGCAGATTGACGTAAGATTATAAGGGAAAGTGTGGAGGTACTTATGACAGAAGAAGCGATAACAAATGCACAGGCCATGGACCAGATAAAGAAACAACACAAGAAGTTAACGAAAGGAAAACTTGCTACAAGAGCGATCCTCATAACGTTCGGAGCCATACTGATGGCAGTTGGGCTAGAAATATTCTTAGTACCAAACAATGTTATTGATGGTGGCATAGCCGGTATCTCGATCATGCTATCTCACATCACAGGATTAAAATTAGGACTCTTTCTATTCATATTAAACTTACCGTTTATTTTTGTTGGTTATAAGCAGATCGGAAAAACATTTGCGATCTCAACATTATATGGAATCATCGTTCTTTCAATCGCAACTACATTATTGCATCCTGTTCCACCATTTACAGACGATTTATTATTAGCGACTGTTTTTGGAGGTATATTTATCGGTGTCGGGATTGGAATGGTAATCCGAAGTGGTGGATCATTAGATGGTACAGAAATCTTAGCTATACTCTCAAATAACAAACTGCCTTTTTCTGTTGGTGAAATTATCATGTTCTTTAATATTTTTATTCTTGGAGCAGCAGGTTTTGTTTTCACTTGGGATAGAGCTATGTATTCACTAATCGCTTACTTTATTGCATTCAAGACGATTGACTTAACGATTACAGGTCTCGAAGAATCGAAGTCCGCATGGATCATTAGTGATAATCATAAAGAGATCGGGGACGCCATCCTTCACCGCTTAGGACGTGGAGTTACCTATCTAAAAGGTGAAGGCGCGTATACAGGTGACGAAAAAGGTGTTGTATTCTGTGTGATCACTCGTCTAGAAGAGGCGAAGCTCAAAGATATTGTCGATGAATTTGATACGAGTGCCTTTCTAGCGATTGCTGATATTGCCGAAGTAAAAGGCGGAAGGTTTAAGAAAAAGGGAATTCACTAAAATAGAGGGAGAGTGTAACTTGTTCGGTATATTGAAAATTGCTTTCTCTGCAGTCGTTCTATTGCTTGCTGTATATGGGTTATCTACAGGGAATCATGATTTAACACCATATACTTCTCTTGGAGTTGCATTATTATTACTTGTTATAGGATTTGAAGAGTGGCAAAAAAAGAAAAAATGGATAAGTTATCTCTGCTTTTTTGCATTTGCTGTAAACCTTTATGTTTCTGTACAATCCTTTATCGTTTAATGTTTTAATGTTAAAACGCCTCGTCTTTTTTCGAGGCGTTTTTTCTTTTGGTTATTTTCGTGTCAAAAATGGATGTGAGAGTAAATATCTTTTAGAAAGGAGCGCTTCTTCTTTTTCGTCGGTCGATGATTGTTTGCTCAAACAACCATTTCACTCCTTCTTTTAACGTTGCAGCGACATGATCAGGTTGAATACTAGAAGAAGTATGATTTTGATTCCACGAAGCTTTTCCAGAGCCAGTTTGTACTAATATTGCTATGCAGCCAGCAGATTTGGCAGCAAGCATATCTGTCCACCGGTCACCAATCACGACACACTTTGATAGGTCAAGATTATGATCACTTGCCGCCTCCTTCAGCATGCCGATGGCAGGCTTTCTGCAATCACAGCTCTCTGTATGGTGATGCGGACAAAGATAAACATCATCAAATCCAAACGCACTTAATTCACTGATAAAGTCTTCTACGCATGCATCACCACGACTGATTCCAGGCTGATTAGTGAAAGAAAAACGGAAATATTATGAAATTTGAGTGTTTGAATCACTTCTTCAGTAAAATGAAAAAGTTTAAAATCCCCTGGATATTCTATCTGGTCTGAACCGCCAATCGTTCCGTCACGATCTAAAAAAACAGCTTGAAAAGCTCCATTCATCTATATCAGCTCCTGATCAAATTTGATTGTTGCATTCGGACATCGTTTACTAAGTTCTTGTAAAAACTCATCCCTATTCTTAGGGGAGATAAGAGCTATTCCAAACTGATACGTAATATTGATACGTTTTAAGGATAGAGCTGGGCTGGAAATTGGATTCAACGTTTTATGGGCAGATGAAATTTCACGATATGGGATTCTTTTGTTGATCGGACCACATCTAATGATCAGTTCTTTTTCTTCTAAAACGTAGTAGGTTGTAAACCAAAGCCAACTGATAAACGAGATCAAGGTAAGATTAATGATGATTGTAATCATTATTCCTAACAGATCTGCTTTTTCTGAAAGTAAGGCGTATGTACTGATATAAGCGCCATAAACGATGGCGCCAAAGAGAATCAATCCAAGCCACCAATCTTTTTTTGAGGGGTATTTCATTTTGTGACAACTCCTTTTAAAAGAATAATGGATATAGGAACTGGTATGCTTTTAGGAAGATAATAATTAATCAAAAAAGAAGTAGGTTAGGGAACAAAGTAACGATTAGTATAGAATAGCCTATCAATCTAAGGAGCGAGGCAAATACATCCCTTTTTATTCCATTATAATGGAAGTAGAGTTGAATCTGGAGACTTATTGTTTTTAGGAAGTTGAATTTCTCGTATTGTATTTGTTATGGAACTTTTTACATATTCAGTCGTATTGCTTAATAAGGTAAAGAAGTAAATGTTAAAAAAGGGGATAGTTTATGAACATCTTGTTATTTTCCATCATTGTGGGTCTAGCCGCAGCATTAGTGATCTTTCCGATCTCTAGCGGCAAAAAGCCTGTAAAAAAAGAAAAGAAGAACAACCTTACTGGTACTATGATTAGTGTTACTATTTGTACCATTCCTGCAATATTTGTTTTCTATTATATAACGAATCTGGATCGCAATTTTTCGTCAATCTGGATACTTGCGATTATTGTTACAGCCATTGGTGCGTTTTTTGCGACAGGCAAAGAAAGATTGATCAAGCTGGCTTTGTTCCTTATTAGCTTGATTATTGGTATCTTTTTTCTGTCTGCTGGATTATTTAACGCTAGTGAAAAGTATCAGTCATCCAAAATGGCAGAAAAGACAGAGATTGAGTCATTTGATGAAAAAGAAACTCCGGCAAGTGTGCCGCCCAAGTTTGCAAGAAATAAAATGAGAAAGTCTTTCGGGCAAGTGCCAAACACAAGCTTTTATGAATTAGGAAATCTACAAATTCAAAAAGTGGACGGAAAATACGTCTATATTGCACCTGTTGAATTCTCTGGACTTTTTAAGTGGTGGAATGGCGATGTGACCCCAGGGTATTTTACATTGAGTGCTACCGATTCTTCGGCCAACCCGAAGTTTATTAAATCAGAAATGACTTATACACCATCTTCTTATTTTAATAAAAACGTTGAACGACATATGCGCTCAAGTTATCCAGAATACATTTTCTATGGCGATCCACAACTAGAGATCGATGATGATGGGAAGCCGTTTTATATTCGTTCCTATGGAGAATTCATATCTGCGCGTAACGGATTTAAAGTAAAAGGTATTGTTGTAACAGATCCTGCAAATGGAAATACAAAAAAATATCACATCAAGGACATTCCAGCCTTTATTGATGGCGCCGTATCTCCAGAAACAGTTAGCCTGCAAAACAGTTACTTTGGTAACTATGTGCATGGATTCTGGAACAGTAAATTCGGTAAAAAGGATGTGAAGCTTCCATCTGATGAAGGAACGGAAGCTAATGTAAGCCCAATCTTTGATGAGAATGGTGATATGTTTTACTTTACCGACTTTACAAGCCCGAAAGAGGGAGTCGACTCTATGCTCGGTTATTCATTAACAGATGCAAGAACGGGGAAGGCGACCTATTTTACTGGTAATCTTGAAGAGTCTTATATGGATTCTGAAGGAGCTTTAGAGATCATAGAAAAGAAGTTTATCGAGAAAAAATGGGATGGTGAGATGCCCGTATTGTATAACTTCTATGGAGAAGCAAGCTGGCTGACCCCTGTTCTAGATTCGAATGGATTCCTACAGAACTATTTTATCGTCTCTGCCGCAAACCCAGAAATCTCTGTATATGCAAATACACCAAATGCTGCAATAAAGCAATACAAAACCGCTTTACAGCGAGGTGGAAGTTCAGTGGATGGAACATCGGATGCAGAGGAAAAACAGATAACAGGTGCCGTGCTTCGCGTTTATAAAGAAAAAGTAGGGGATTATACGATTGTATCCTTCTTGCTGGATAACCGTAAGAGCTACATCGTATCTTCAGAAAACAGTCCTCTAGCTATCTATTTAAAAGAACAAGATAAAGTTAACGTTACTTATCAAAATACGGGTGAAGCATTTTTACCTGTAACAGAAATGACAATAGAAGGTTTAGAATAATTGATGATAATAAAAAGGCAGAGCACATTTCATTGTGCTCTGCTCTTTTGTTAAGGTTGTGGAATATATCTTCGTGCTCCTGAGAATTCTACAGCATAAGCAGGTGTTGAGATCGGATCGAGTCTTACTGTAGATGCAGTGTTCGGAGAGTGGATCATCATACCGTTCCCGGCATACATCGCTACATGATGAACGCGTCCTTTTCCTTCATCATAAGCAAAGAACATGAGATCCCCAGGCTGCAGTTGATCTTTATCAACGATCAACCCTTCCTTAGATTGTGGGCCAGAGTCTCGTGGAATTGTTATGCCGTTTGCTTTATGGATGGTGTGTGTAAATCCAGAACAATCAAATCCAAACCCTGAAGCACCAGCCCATAAATAAGGAAGACCTAGAAATTTCTTAGCTTCTTCTACGAGTTCTTCGCCTGTTGGAACCGGAATATCACTTTCACTTCTATATACTTTTGCATCTTTCGCATTAAGCCAACGAACTTTTCCTTGAGGTGTTAAAACGGCAATCGTTTTTCCTAGTTTCTTAATAACTGGCAACTTCGTGTTGTAGCTTAATTCAAGATCTTTTTTATGTCCAAATGGTCCTTTAGTAAGCCAAGCAGTTGGACTTGTAATCAATGCAAATTGTTTTCCTTCAGCTTTTTTAAAGTGATCAGAGTAAGTTAATTGTGCTAACGGCATCCACCCTGGATATCCAAGCTCATTTCTAGGGGTAGGCTGGCCATAGACCGCAACTTTTACCCAATCTCCTTGTTGTTCCAAAATATGTACTTTTTGACCATATAGTGCTTGTGTTTCAAGTTCGCCTACTAACCAAAGCTTTTCTTCATACGTCATACTGGTTGTCCAACTTCTTAAGTCAACGGGGTGAGAAACCGATGGATCATCAACAGGTCTTGCTGCATCTGGTCCTACCCAAAGGGTTGCTGCAGCAACATTTACATACATATCTTTCCCAACAATCTCTTTGTTTGTTGCTCCTTTTTCAGCTGAAGCTGTGTTTGAAAATATACCAAGTAACACAGCAAGTGAAAATAATATTTTTACTATTTTTTTCATAGCACCTTCGCTCCTTTTTCTATTTTTCTACATCATTCGTGTTTTTGGTTTGGCATTCCTTTTATACTTGCAAAAGATAAGTCGAATAGCCTTATGTATGTTTTGGATCATCTGTAGCTTATGTACTAGAAATGATAGATTGCAGGTAAAAAGAGGGATGAAAAAAACACCTCCTTTAAGAGGTGTTTGATAGGTCTAGCTTATTAAAAAACGGTTTGCATCCATAAGCTGATTTCCGTAAACAACAAAAGCAGACAAGACTCCTGCTAACAATAGATACATGATCAACACGATCACTTTTGTTTTGGTGTTTGAGACGTAATAGTTTTTAGTTTGTTCAAATTGTTTCTCGATGTTTGCTTTTTCAGTTAACAAGCTTTGTTCATACGCTTCAAACAAGCTGCTGTGACTAAAGTTTGAAAGCTCTGGTATAGTTGCCAACTCTTCAGGATCAGCTTCTTTATACATGTTATGAATATATTCTTTCTGACGTTGATTGCTCTCATATTCTTCTAAGAGTGTTTGTAGGAACCGTTCACGGTTGTTTAAAATTTCTATTTCCACTAATGTACGATGCTTACGAATCTTCTTCTTATCCTGCAGAACAGGGAACGAATACCCGGTTGGCATGTTTCGCTTTAGTCTATCTTTTGCAACGCGCACATCTTCAAAATACGTACTGATGATATAACCAAAGTTCGGCATGTCCTTGTATTCATTCATCTCCTGATTAATCACAGTGAGTTTATCTTGTTCTGATTGAAACAAAGTAAGTGTTTCTTTCAGTTTGTTTTGTTCAAAGTCTTCACGAACTCGTTTCCACCATGTTAGGATACCGAAAATGAAGATTAAGAAAATGATTGGATCAGGTGATATGAACAAGTAAGGCAGGACAAGTAATAAACCAATAAACCAGATCTTAGTAGACAGAACTCCAACAATTCTACCACCATCGAGTGGTGAGACGGGGAACAAGTTAAATAGGTTGATCATTGCCCCTAAAAAGATGACCAAGCCCCAGAATGGTTCTGCAGTCGTTTCATACAGAAACACAGCTGGCAAGAAAGATAATAACCCGAACAACGGTCCTGCATAAGCGATATAGGCTTCGTCTTTAGCATTTTTAGGCATCTCTTTCATACCGATCGCGGCACCCATAAACGGGATAAATATCGCGGGCGATGTTTTTATTCCTTTTTGTTTAGCAGCGACTAAATGGCCCATCTCATGCACAAAAATTAGATATACGATTGCTACTGCGAATTTCCAGCCATAAAATGCCGCGTATGCACCAAGTGATATAAACATGGAGATGAGTGTTGCGAATTTCCCTAATTTTAGTAGGGTGAACACCCACTTTAATTTACTTAACAGAAACAAACCTATTCCCGCTATGATGGTCCATATACGGGATTGGTTTTGTTTTTCAGCTTTTTGAGCCATGTATGAATCCTCCAACTATAGTTTCTTATTTCTATCTTAAAGGAAATACGTTAAAAGGGGAAAGAAGTTTCTCTTTTAAGAAAATTCCTTTATAGGCGGTTTTTTGATTGAAAAATAGGGGTATACGACATTTAAGTACCCCTCTATTGATAGGAAAGTGTTGCGAATGCTGTTATAGATAAGAAGGAGTGATGAGTTTGGCTCTACATGACCATCCATATATTAGTGATGCATTTGTTATGAACAAAGCAGAAGTGATTAAAGCAGTAGAAGGATATTTATTACGCGAAGGCTATGAGACTGAAACCTGCAATGAGATTGACGGTGTAGATTTGACTGCAACAAATGAATATCATACACTTCTGATCGCAGCTCAAGGGAATATGTCTGAAATAACTGGCTATCAAAACCAGAATGAATTTTGTCTGAAATTTGTAAATCTGCTAAAAAGTCATGAAAAAAACCCTGCTAAGACATTAGTACTTGCTCATCCCGACACTCCAAGTTATCGTGAAAAAGCAAATACGATCAGACATGCATTGGATGATTTAGGAATGGTAAGATTTTGGATTAAAGAAGATGGAACGATAGAGTGGGAATAGAGTTGCTCAACAAGAAAAGCACCGGAAAAATTTCCGGTGCTATTTTACTTTTTCGATTGTATCATGGCTAGCTTCGTATAATTCAGGCAAAACTTCCATCTCTTCAATTTCTCGCTTCGTTTTTTCAGTTCCTAATAAGTAGAGGTTCCTAAACAATTCGTACACAAGCTTACTGTCTTTTCCTCGATGGTATTCAGCATGTGATTCAGAAAAGTGTCTTTTCGGTGAGAAAATATCCAATCCTTCTTGTTTATTGTTAGCGTGCATTTTTGCAAACAGATGCTCTAGCTGTTGCTTTTCATCATAAGAAGCTTGAATTTCAAAATAATGCACATGATCATCAGTAGGAAGGGGCTCCATATCGCCTTTAGCTGTTACATAAAACGTTCCTTTTTGTTCCATTCTCGAATACCTCCTTTTTCCTTTTCATACCTCTAGTAAGCTATTTTGAAACCTATTACGTAGAAAAGAAAAAAGAAGCTAAATACTCTTAGCTTCTTGTCCATATAGATCAGCGTTCTTTTTTAGTAAGGAATAAATGTACATATCATAATAATGATCTCCAACTCTTTGGTGTTCGTGAAGTAATGCTTCTTCTTGAAAACCAAGTTTAGTTACAAGTGAGCGTGAAGAATTGTTTTCGGGTCTGATCACAGCAGCAATTCTGTTAAATTCGATCCCATTGAAACCATAATGAAGAATCGCTCGTAATGCCTCATTCATAAATCCATTATGCCAATATGCTCGATTTAGTTCATAGCCGAGTTCTGTTCTTCTGTCTGATTTGCTCCAATTATGAAACCCGCATGTTCCGATGAGTTTATCTTGTTCTTTTAGAATGATTCCCCAACGGATGGAGCTTCCTGTTGTAAATCCTTTTTCGAACGCTTGAATAAGCTCAAAAGCTTCTTCCTCTGTTTTTAAAGGTTCCATTCCATAGAATTGAAGTGCGTCACCATCAGAGAAGGTTTCGTATATTTCCTTTACATCTGATTGAATAACGGGTCTTAGTCTTAGTCTATCGGTTTCAATGACTGGAAAATGATCGTATGTATTCAATAATTACCTCCTGTATTAAGAAATAGATTTTAACGACATCTCTTCAATAAATAGTTGGGTTAAGTATGGATCCCATTGTGTACCTTTTCCATCCTCTAAGATAGCCAATGCTTTTTCATGGGTCATCCCTTTCCGGTATGGTCTATCAGATGTCATTGCATCATAAGCATCGGCTACAGCAATGATTCTTCCGAAAATAGGTATGTTTTCTCCAGCTAGCTGTTCAGGATAGCCGTTGCCATCATAGCGTTCATGATGATAACGAACACCAGGAAGCAGTGGTTGCATCGCGTCATAAGGCTGAACTTGCGCTAGGATGTCAGCACCTATTACTGGATGCTTTTTTATTTGTTCAAATTCTTCTGAAGTTAATTTTGATTCTTTCAATAAGACGACATCGGGTATACCGATTTTTCCTATATCATGCAAAAGAGCTGCTTTTCGAAGTTGTACCAATTGTTGAAACGGCAGTCCGGCCATCTGACCGATCTTCATTGCATAATCGGCAACTCGTAAGCTATGCCCCGCTGTGTAAGGATCTCGTGCATCCAAAGTGGCAGCCATTGTCGCGAAAAAACTTTCCAGCAGCTGTTTATTTTCATGTTCACGAGATTGTATAGCTTGAGCCATATGATTAAAACCTTTTATAAGTTTAGAGAACTCATCTGAATACAGATCGTTGACTTTCGCATTAGAATTTCCGGTGCGAACCTCATGCATGCCTGTTTGAAGTTCGTTCATAGGCTGTTGAATATCTTTAAACAATAAGTATGCTCCATAGATAGCAAAAGAAATACCGATCAATAAGATGAAGAAAGCCCAACTCCAATACGATCCGTTTACAGGTGCGGATAAATGATATAAGCGTACTTGATTCGCGAGTGCGAACAACAGCAATGGAAATGTTCCAATAAATAAGGTGCTCCATTGAATTTTTCGTTGAATAGATATGTGTTTAGAGGTTGCTAAAGACAATATCTTCCCATGGTCCTTAAGCGTTCTTTCCTGAATATTTCGAAGCACAGGTTGAACCGCTTTCGTCGTCAAAAAGAATTCAATGATCGCATGCATACCTGCCACTAAGATAGCTCCGAGTGATGCGAGATACATGTAATAATAGGGTAGTGACAAATAACCTGAAGAGATCGCTATAGCTGTTAGACATAGTGCAGGTATAGATAACCCAAATAAATGTGGACCAAGAATTCGTTTAACCGTTCTAATCGGGAAATGATGCGCGTGAAAATATGCTTTTTCTGCGAGCTGTATGGCAGGTTGTTGTTTCGAGAAATAATTTTTAAAAACGGCTGTATGCATACGGAAAAAAACAAATTCAAGAGAGAACATAATCATACTAGAAATAAGGAGAATACCACACAAAACTAAAAATTCGAATGTTGATAAACGGAGTGTGGTAAAAACAAATACCCCTCCGACTCCTAATACGGCAGCGGTTGAACCAATCACGTAATTTTTTAATAAACGTTTTTCAAAATTCTCATATATCTTCATGTTCCCCTGCCTTTCTTACTATGACTTTTAAAAGATATTATTAGCATACCTTACAAAAAGTTGGAAAAAAAGCGATTTTTCAACACTTTTTAACATTTTTTGATAATAACTAGGTAATACGCTTCATTTATGAGTTATGGGTTCAGAAGAAATGAAAATTATTGATAGTGATTGACTGGAGAACAAGAAGGTTTGGCACTAAGTATAGCATGTATGATAGTGGTGCAAAATACACAGGATGGATAATTATTAGTAATAACGGGTATGAAATGGTATACGGAAGTAGGAAGGGAGATTGAATCATGGCATTATCTACACAAGAAATGGACCATTTTAAGCAAATTTTATTATCACGAAAAGAAGAGATAAAAGGAATGAGGGAAAGAAACGACTCATTTGGTAATGATTCAGAATTTCCGAAAGAATCAACAGGTGAACTTTCAAATTATGATAATCATCCTGGTGATCTTGGCACTGAATTATTTGAAAAAGAAAAAGATATTGCGTTAAATGATCTTCATGAAAAAGAACTTGAAGATATAGATGTAGCTTTAAAAAGTATTGAGACAGGTGATTACGGAGTTTGTAAAACGTGTGGCAAGGATATTATGAAAGAACGTTTAGAGGTAGTCCCTTTTACGCTTTATTGTAAAGAGCATAGTCCTGCACAAAACTCATCAGATGATCGTCCTATTGAAGAAGAGGTTATTGGCCCTGATTATAAAACAAGAAGCAATGACAATAAAGATGCGACATACTTTGATGGAGAAGATGCATGGCAGTCCGTTGCTAAATATGGTACGAGTGAAACTCCTTCAGACTTTACTGATCCTGATAAAAGAGATTATAACGAGATGTATGAAGACTCTGATGATGATGACGGTTTTGTAGAAGACTATGAAAGTTTTGTTGCTACTGATATAACAGGAAAAGAAAGAAATGTTATCCACAACAGAAATCATGAGGAATATGAAGAAGAGTTGGACAGGGAAGAGGAGAAGCAGTCAGATAGAGAAAAATATGATAAGTAAAGATACAAGGCGCTGTCTATTTTAGACAGCGCCTTATGATTTATAAAAACAATTTTAATAATTTATACGTAAGGAAGCTAGAGAATGCAAGCAAACCGATTCCAGCCAATCTTGTTAGCCATCTAATTGTAAACTCATTGATCAGCGTACGAAAAAAATGAACGGTAAAGGCCACGTTAAGGTTCCATAGAATAATTCCTACTATTATACAAAAACTTAACCCAATTCTTAACAATTCACTTGTTGCAGAAGGTATGCTTTGAAGTGAGCCACCATAAACACCAAACCAAAACATAAAATTATAGGGATTCATAAGAGCGATGACAAAACCTGTCAAAAAAGGTTTTTTGATGTCTTTTTTATTTTCTTCGATTAAAGGCAAGGATGTAACGGAATTTCTAATGGTTGAAATTCCTAAGTAACTAAGCATCATAATACCGGTTATCAACATGCAGACTGTAATCCATCTCTCATGTAGGAAAGGCGAGAGTCCTAGGAAGATAAATGACATAAACAATATATCTGCACAAACAGCCCCGATTCCAACGAGCCAAGATGGCCAAAAACCACCGTATAATCCATTCTTAATCATCTCAAGTTTAACAGGGCCGATTGGAATAGCTAAACTGATACCAAGCGTAACAAAATGAATACTTAATATCATGATTTCGTTCAAAGGGTGCCCCCCTTTTCATGTGGCTTGTCTAAGGTACTTACAAAATATGAGATTTAGATCAGAAATAGTACGGAAGGAAAAATTAAAGTCACATCGAAAATGTAATGTATTAGGAAGCACAGTCTGAATATAAGGAGATTGTAATGTGAAAAAAGCAGGTTTGCTTATTGTTGATGTTCAAAAAGGATTTGATGAAACAGATTTCTGGGGAGAACGAAATAATGCAAATGCTGAAGTGAATATGCTTATATTACTTGGTGCCTTTCGAGAGGTAGGATTGCCTGTCTTTCATGTTCAGCACCAATCAGAAAACGAACACTCTCCATTGCATCCTTCAAAATTAGGTTATCAGTTGAAAACAGGATTTGAACCTAAAGAAGATGAACTTCTTTTTATTAAGAATGTTAATAGTGCATTTATTGGTACAGAGCTAAAAGACGCATTAGATAAAGAGGGTATCGAACACATTGTGATAATAGGTTTAACAACAAACCATTGTGTATCTACAACCACAAGAATGGCAGCAAATTATGGTTTTGGAGTGTCTTTAATCCATGATGCAACTGCTGCATTTAAAATTCATTCCTATGATGGAAAAGTGTTCTCAGCTCAAGATGTCCATGAGTCTGCTCTTGCTCACCTTCACCAAGAATTTGCGGAAATAATAAGTACAGAAGAAGCTTTAACAAGATGGATGAGGACTTCTCCTTACATGCAATAACAGACATAGACAATATTCCCCAGGAAATGTCGTATACTGCTAATGGTTTATAGGATTTTATTTAGGGTAAAAATGTATATACTAAATTAATCAGAGTAATCTAGAGGTGTCTTACAGATGAATAGTGATCAAATAGAAAAATTGATGAACAATCCAGAACAAGAATTGGAGTTTTGGAGAGAAGAAGATCAGCAGCCTGAACTTGTTAGAATGCGTTATGTTCCACAAGGAGAAAGTGGTTATTTCCAAGTTACTTTCTTAGATGAGGAAGAGGGAATCATCGGATCACAAGTGTTAGATGAAGTAGAGGATGCTTTGCGTTTTTTAGAGAAAAACAACAATATGAACAAATAGATGAAACCAGAGGGATATGGCCCTCTGGTTTTTTAATACTCTTTTTGATTAAAAAAATTTTTTTGTTTGTTTCCATTCTGTAGCATGCTCAATGCATGTTTCTAGTTGTTCAAACTTGCCTTCTTTATGCATTGAAATGATTTTTTGAGCCGTTTCATGTGCAAGTTTCATTTGTTCTTCATTAATATCCCCTTTTTGAAAAGCTTTCATCAACTCATCATCATCTAAAAGAAAGAGCTCTTTGTCAGGAAGAATAACGATATCTAAATAAAGGTCATCAAACCAAGGTATACCTCTATCATCAACTCCATGATCCCCACACATATCAATATAGAATTGTACAACCTCGCCGTTCTCGTCCAATACCGTGGTAATCGTGTATTTTTCTCCCTCAGGAAAATGTTGCATCCATGTATAGCCAGAGTCAGCAATACATATCTTATTCTCTTTATAGTTTACAACTAATGGTTCAGAAACTTGCTTCAAATGAATCGCTGTAACTTTCCCTTTAAAGCAAGAACTTTCTTTATGCGTTACTTCAAAATGTTTGTCTGTGACTCTTTTCCAATTTGGCCGGTCTGCTGTTTTATGTTCCATTGTTAACCTCCATATTCTGGTAATATTATAACCTACATTTATTGATTGTAAAAAAGGTTTATGTAAAATTGTGGAGAAATATGTAGATAGAATGGTGTGAAACGGAGGGGTTGTAAATCATGAAAAGCATGCATAGAGAGTTAGAGAATTTTCAACTGCAAAAAGGATGGGAGATTAGTCAAGATGGTGCTGGCAAAAGCACGGAATCCCTTTTGCTAAATCACATGCTATTAACGACAGAGATAGCGGAGATTGCTGAAGAATTAAGAAGAATGTTAAATATAGCGTATGAGATGAAAGAAGAAGGTGTTGAAGGGGAGAAGGCTTTTCAACTCGCAAAGGAAGAAGTTGCTGAAGATATTGGGAAAGAAATTGCTGACAGTATTGCTTATCTTTGCAAGTTTGCAACGTTTTTCCAAAGAGATATCGAACAAGATATTAGAAATAAACTGAACGAAATCAATACTCGTACAAAACCAAATTTACAGAAGCGGATGAAAGAGGAGGTGAAATAGATGGATATTCCGTTTGATCAACATAAGATACATTCACATGATGGAACAATGCTTACAGGTTATGATTATGGCGGTTTGGGGGATCCGTTGATTTTAATTCACTATCTTGGTGGTACAGTGAAAGCCTGGAATCCAGTAATTCCATTCTTGAGAGATCATTATAGAATAATAAGTTATGATCTTCGTGGACATGGGAAATCTGATCAACCCGATTATGGATATTCTTTCGAGGATACCACGAAGGATTTAGAAAGTGTAATGAATCATTTTGAGATTGAAAAAGCACATCTTGTAGGAAGCTCTTACGGGTGTATGGTAGGGTTATATTTTACAGCGATGCGTCAGGATAGAGTTCTGTCACTCGCAAACATAGACGGCGCGATCATTAACGATACAGGTGAGAATGGTCTTAATGATGAGACGTTAGAAGAGCACCTTGCTAAATTTGAAGGACAACTAGATCCCGATTACGAATCGATAGAAGAATTTCAACAGGTCTATAGAGAACAATGGTTGCCATGGAATAAGGAACGGGCCAATTATGTAGCAGAATATGAACCACGTATGAAAGAGAACGGAAAAGTAGGTAATATTACTACAGGCCAAACGATGCAGAAGATTATATCCGAAATCTATTATATAGATTTCTTAACTTGGTATAAGAAGGTTCAATCGCCTGTTCTGTTTCTACCCGCAGAAAAAGAAGGACATTTCCAACAATCATTAAAGTTCATTGGTCAGGCAAAGGTAGGATTGCCTTACAGTGAGACTGTGATTATCCCTAATTCAACACATCTAATGATGTTTGATCATGCCAAAGAACTAGCAGCGGCCATATTAAAGTTTCACTCGGAAATACCTGTTTCAGAGAGATCTTTTAGATGATTGCTAGAAGAGGGCTCCCTACAATGAGGGAGCCCTTTTCTATTTATTAGTCTTCTTTCTGCACATGCTGATGCGAATTTCTTCGTTTATAGAACTGTTCAAGAATCATACATGTTAGCATCCCCATGATCAGGCCGTTGCTTAATAGCGTTACGATAATATTTGGCCATTCTTTTAAAGCGGCAGCAGGAATGAAGAGACTCCCGATTCCAACCATAAGAGAAGTACTGATAATAAAGAGATTATTTTCCGACTTTAGCTCGGATCTATATTCTTTGAAAGCTAAACCAATCATACTAGAAAAAGGGAGGAATATGGTTGCATATCCTACCGGAGCAGGAATACCAGCAAAGAAAAAAGTAAGTGGCGGAAAAAAGCTAATCAAGATAATAAGTGCGTTTCCTATAATGAATGCTAGTTTGCTGAACATTTTTGTAGTTAGGATGAAGCCTGCTGAACCTGAGATAGGTACACTTGCAACTGCTGAAAATAGACCAGCTATCCACGTGTTTATACCCATCATGATTGATGATCGATTATAATTGATAGGTTCATAATCTTTTTTCTCTGTTTCATACGCTTTTTCGACGACGTTAATACTAGCTACCATGTTCGTAAGTAAGAGCATGCCTACGAATAGAGAAGTTATTATCGTTCCGGAAGATAGTTCTGGCATCCCCCAAGCTAGTAACTCTGGAAAAGCAAAAGTCGTATTGCTATGCATCGTTTCTTTTGTTAAGTTCAAGATTCTGAACAATCCCCAACCAAGTAACAAAGAGATCAAGATGGAATAACTTCTTAACCATTTCACACGAGACTTTCCTAGAACGATAGATAAAATTAAGATGAAGAGTGATGTGAGAGCCACTTTGCTATCTGCACCTTCCTGCAGATATCCAATTCCGAGCATACCTTTAATAAAAGAACCACTCAACTGTGAGACGAGAAGGATTAAGTAAGTGCCGGTAACTAAAGGAGTAAAGAGAGCTCTGACCGAACTTATGATGCGAAACATCCCAAGCAGTAGAAAAAGAACGCCGCTGATCAGCATTCCCGCTGTAAGTTGCTGCAGCCCGTCAGCAACCGTTAATGCCCCTGAAGCTACAATCCCCGCGTAAACGGTAAAAACACCCCACCATAATCCAGCAGGTCCTTCATTGATCGGAAGCTTATGTCCGAAAAGTGCTTGCAGAATTGCAGACACTCCAATAATTAAGAAAGAACGTTGTAAAAGATCTGCAGTCTCTGCTTGTGTCATTCCAAATGCATCACCAATAGCGATAGGAGCTACTAAACTACCCGCAAGGATAAAAACCATCCATTGAAGAGAAGAAAACGTTAATTTCATATAAACACCTTCTGTTATGTATTTCGTCACTATTCATTATAGACCTTTCACTGGATTCGTAGAAAGGAAAGATGTTTATAAATGTAGGTATAGCGGGTAAAACTCCATAAAGCAAGAAAGTATTGATAACGAACATTAGAAAAAATTGTGAATTATTTTATTTGTATACCCTCAAAAAAATGGTAGTGGCCGAATTATATAGATACAGGTTAAGACGACCACAAACAAAGGACGATTCTAATGATGCATAAACTTACACATGATGATGTCATTCAATTGTTAGAGAAACATCTATTAGACTTTGAACAGTTTACGCCTTACTTGTTTACTTCACAGTGGATTCATTCTTTTTGTAAGGATAAAGAAAACGGAAATGAGTTCGAAGTAAAATGGGATACATCAGGACAAGAATTGTTCTTCCGACTGTTGGACAACTTGGATTATGATGATCAATGGAAATGGCTTGGCACATTTCAATACACAGAAGAGGTGAAATCATGAGAATTGATGGACAACAACCCGTTCAGCGAAAATATGATGTGAATAAAGTGTATCAGCAGCCTTCTGTAAAGCCGCCATCATTTGCTAAAGACGAACTATACATATCTAACGAGGCAAAAGTGCTGCATGAAAATGCTCAATTAAACATAAGAGAAAAGAAATTATTAGATATTAAAAAACGCATTGATGCTGGTGAATACCAGATCGATGCGCAAGCGATCGCAAAAAAGATCTCACAATTTTATTCCAATTAAACATTACTTATTTTGATTGTCGTTTTTCTGTCTTAGCAGAGAAACGGCATTTTTTATGAACTCAGGAATCGGAACATTCATTCTTCCTGCATTCTCAATGATTGATAACAATTCATTGGATAAATAAAAAAAGATAGTAGCGGAATGAATGTAATTTCCACCTAGCAATTGGTCGAGAGAATGGGCTGCTGCGACGATCGCAAATATGATCATTTTTTTTAGTATTCCTCTAAAGCCCTCTTTGCTGTTTAATCTGCCTTCGTAGGCTGAAGCAGCCATACCAGTTAGATAGTCTAATACAATAAATACGACAAGTGTCTTAAATAACATGCTTGGTGTACCAAATAAGAAGCTTGCAACTGCTCCTAATGATACTACAGTCATGTTGTATAGCATGGACCATTTTTCCACTCGATCGTTCCCCCTTTGAACTCCAATTTGTATAGTATATGTTTGTACAAACCAATTCGATTTGGCGATTACCTACTACTCGTCCCCTAATTTTTTGAAGCTTTATTTCAAATGTGTTAAATAGTCGAAAAATTAAAAAAATATAGAGTCAGACACGCACTATATCTGTTACAATGAAACAAATCCGGAAAGGGAGGAAAGAAATGCAATGAATAAAATTACGTTAGGCTTGCCTCCACATTGCCACAAAGTAACTTGTGACGGAAGAATGATTAAGATTAAGGATCCTGGTAACAACAAATGGGCGTTTCCGCTCTCTGGTACTGAAAATGCAGTTGTTGATCAAGTGAACGATGAGACAGGATTACTTACCATTCATGGAAAGGATAAGATACTCGCGACACTTGAGATGCCGATTCGTTTTTGTGAAGTGGGCAGAGGCTGGCTCCTTGATAAACTACCTAAAAAGAAACGTGTGAAAATAAAATAAATAATGTTAGGACATAATCGCACAGCAAGTTCATCTTGCTGTGCGTTTTCCATGTATAAGTGCATATTCTTATTGAAAAAGAGCTATGAAGGAAAAAGAAATAATCAGGAAAATAAAATGAAAGAAGGAAAAAAATGTTATAATGATTTTGGATACGTGTAGATGGGGTGAATGTATTGGGGAAAAAACACCTGCCTGCACACTTAAATCACATTGCTTGGAATCGAAAAATCATAAATGTATTTTGGGTTGTAATCTTTGTGTCAGTGTGTGTAGAGGTCATTAATAGTTTTTTTACATCTAGACCATTACAAGAATTTATTGGGATGTACATTGTTCTGCCGACAGCACTTTTGATTTTTATGGTAAGTTTGGCTGAATGGAGTTTTATAAAGAAAACAAAATACATAGATTACATCATTATCTGGACAGCGAGTATGTTCTCCGCAATTTTAATCAGCGTGCACTATGAAATGTATGTCATGTATACGAGTCTGTTTTTCCCTATGCTGATATCGACCATTTATTTTAAAAAGAAGAAAGTGTGGCTGTCGTTTGCTCTTAGCTCACTTACCTATCTGCTGATCTCCAATTTCCATCCGGTCTTAAGAAATATGAATGCTGTCATGGATCAGGTCTCTATGATTTGCATTCTCTTAACATCAACAGCAATCTGTGTTGGAATTATGAGTAGAGGGTATGAGATGGCGAAAGAGCTTAACAAAGCGCAGGCAGATCATCAAGATTTAATGGTTAAGTCAACAATTATGGAGAAGCAAGTGAAAACAGATGCACTAACAGGTCTGTATAATCATATGGCGTTTTATGAATATATGGATGTGTTGTTGCTTCAAGCAGAAACGTACCATTATCCCGTCCATTTAGCGGTGATGGATATTGACAATTTTAAGAAGATCAACGATACATATGGTCACGGAATTGGAGATGTCGTCTTAAAACGAATTGCGAAAGCGATAAAAGATAATGTCACTACAGATGATTTTGTCGCACGCTACGGCGGAGAAGAATTTGTTGTTATCTTAAATGATATAAATGAGGAAGAAGCTTTTACTTTATTAGAAAAAGTACGATTGGTCATACAAAGGCTTGAACACCCTGAAGTTAAGGAAGAACATATAACAATTAGTACAGGGTTGCAAACGTACAGAAGAGGCATGCATAAACAGGCATTCTTTGAAGGTGCCGACAATAGCTTGTACGTTGCAAAGAGGCAAGGGAAGAACAGAGTCATCACTGAAGGATACAGTGAAGCTATACATATTTAATAAGTCACTTATTTGCAGCAAGAGATATCTTGCTGTTTTTTCTTTTTCTTCTAAAATCCTTGTCCATGCATATGTTTGTAAAAGATATGGCCATGGAGGTGAGGGCATGAGTAGTCGAATGAAACAAATACTGCAGATAGCCGCCACTTACATCGGCACTGTTGTCGGTGCTGGGTTTGCTACTGGAAGAGAAATCGTTGAATTTTTTACTAGATACGGCTCAGCTGGATTTGCCGGCATTCTGATCAGTGGTTTTCTTTTTATCATGATTGGTACAAAGCTAATGATTATGGCAAAGCGACTAGGTGCAACTTCTTTTGATGAGATGAATCAATACTTGTTTGGAGCGATTGCCTCAAGAATCGTCAACGTTTTAATGATGATCATGCTCTTTGGAGTCACTGGAGTCATGTTATCAGGTGCAGGAGCATTGTTTTGGGAACAACTTCATCTTCCGTTTCAATTGGGAATTGTTTTTACACTACTCGTAACCTATTTAGTTATGAAAAAAGGCATAGAGGGGATTCTTTGGACAAACTCATTGATTGTCCCCATCATGATATTCTTTTCTATCGTTTTGTCGGTATCAATGTTTGATCTATCTGAAGGTAGGCAGCTGTTTGTTGAAAGTGACTTTGTTGGAGATTGGAGATGGCTTGTAAGTTCATTTGCTTATGCAGCATTTAACTTAACCCTTGCACAAGCTGTCCTTGTTCCTTTATCACGAGAAGCTAATGATGAATCGGTTATTAAGTGGGGCGGCTTTTTAGGTGGCTTAGGATTAACTTTTATTCTATTAAATAGCCACTATGTTCTCTATTCTGTTCCGCGTGTATTGAGTTATGAGATACCAATCGCGGAAATAGTAGGAGGTCTTGGCGTAGCTGTACATTATATTTTTGTAATTGTGATCTATGGGGAGATTTTCTCAACATTAATAGGTAACATTTTCGGACTTGCAGGTGCATTGCAAAGAAATGTTAGGTTATCCAATCAAGTCATCTTAATCGCTTTGATGACAGGAAGTTACTTGTTGAGTCAAGTAGGCTATTCTGAGCTTCTTCATTATTTGTATCCAGTCTTTGGTATAATCGCAATTATTTTTTTAGGTGTTGTTTCTGCTAAAAAACTAACTTGATGCATATCGTTTATATAGGATTGTTTTTTTAGATTTTGTGAAATTGTTGGAAGGGAAAAGAGCCGATGGCGTATTACAATAAATTAGTGCGAGATAAAATACCAGAACTGCTTGAACAGGCTGGGAAGAAAGGAACTTTTCGGATTCTTGGAAATCAGGAGTTCGAAACAGAACTGAAGAAAACGCTAACAGAAGGTGTGAAAGAATATCGAGAAGTCAAAAATGAAATAGATGCTGCGGAAGAACTGGCGGAGCTGTTTGAAATCTTGATCGCATTAACGAAAGTACATGATCTTACTCTGAGAGAATTGGATGAGATAAGGCAGGAAAAGGCTCAAAAACAAGGGCGTTTTCACGAGCGTCTCTTCCTGATCAAGGTAGAAGACTAAAGGGGTCTGACCCCAGACAAATACAAATTTAAAGAATTTGTATTTGTCAGAAATACATACTTTGACAACGCTGTATACTCGTAATCTATATTCCTATCAATACGGGCTAAAACAAGCTAACGCACTGCTTGTTTTAGCTCGTTTTTCTATAAATAAAGAAAAAACATGCAAAATAAGTTTGACAAACAAGCATGAAACAGCATAAGATTAGAGTACCACGTGGAAATAAGAGGTAACGGAGGAAATTATTATGTTTTCTGAGGAAAGAAGAGAAAAGATTTTAGAAGTGCTTAAGAATGAAGGTCGAGTGCTTGCAAAAGAATTATCTGATGCCCTCCAAGTTTCGATTGATTCTATTCGCCGGGACTTATCATCTCTAGAGGATAACGGGCTACTTAAACGCACACATGGTGGCGCAATTCCTGTTACAGAAGTAAAAAAAGGACCTACATCAAACGCAGTTCGTTTTGGAGAAGGATCTAAGTATGAGAGAGCAATAGCGAAGGAAGCTGTGAAGTACATCAAAGAGAACGATACTATTTTCCTAAGTGGAGGCGGAATGCACCATGAGATTGTAAAGCATCTTCCACACTACCGATTAACTGTTGTGACGAACTCTCTTGTAACAGCTGAAATGCTTCGCGAAAAAGATAACATCGATCTTTATGTGGTCGGAGGAAAAGTGAAGAGATCAGGAAATATGACGGATGCACTAGTAACAAATCTGATCGGTCAGTATTCGTTTGATGTTTCATTCGCAACAGGTGGAGGGATCTCTGAAAGAGGGATCAGTACGGCGACGCCTGAAGTAGCTGCTTTTATGAATGCAGTTGGAATGGTCTCCCGTAAAAGTATCGGTGTATTTCCACATTACAAAATAGGGGTTAACGCGTTTGCGAAAGTTGGGCCAGTTTCCAATTTAGACGTTGTAATCACAGATGATGATGCGCAAAGAGACCATCTGTCAGCCATTGAACAGCAAGGAGTTAGTGTAGTAATTGCTCAATCAGAATTCAGCCAGCAGCACTCAGCTTCAGAAACAGAATAATTTTCTTTTTTATAAAAGACCCCCAAATGTGGAGGTCTTTTTATTATTCGTTACTCATCATTAAAGCGAGGTCTCCTACTTCTGACGAAAGGAATACAAGTGGTCCACCTGTTCCTATTGATCCATTTTTTGAAGAAGGTAACGTTATCTTTTCGTCACCTATCGTATTTTGAAGATCGGTTCGTAATTGATCGGGTTCATTTTTTGTTTTAATCGTAATATCACCAAGATTGGATTTAGCGAAAATATCTTTCTTTATATGAAGGAGGTTTATGTTGATATCACCAACGTCTGACTTTGCTGACACAACACCTGTTACATCTTCAAGAAGGATATCTCCTAGATTTGTTTGAAGATCGATGTTATTAGCTTTAATAGCGTGCATCTTGATGTCTGATGTATCTGAGTTTACTTGAAGTCGTTTATACTCAGCTTTGGGAAGTTTAATGAGTAATTCGTAATCACCAGAGAATAGCGAGAACAATTTTGTATTCTTTTTTTGTATAGCTTGAATCGTTAACTTGTTTTTATTATTTTTTACAGAGAGTGAAAAGTCATCGGAGAATTTCTTTTCTGTCTTTCCTTTCATCGATATACTTATTTGATCACCATCATGAGGTAGAACAAATACATCTCCTACACTGCTTTCAATCTTAATTTCGTTAATGGAGGAGGCAACAATCGATTTTTGCTCATTTATTTTTGCAAGATTAAATGGAGATTCACCCATCATAAATAGAACGGCATTGCCTATTATTGAAATACCGATTAAGAAGTAAGCTGTTCGTAGTATCTTTTGAATCATGAGTATCTCCTCCTAATGATTCTCAGGTTGTAGGTAAGGTATCTTAAGATTAACTTGTAAACAATTCTTGATGATTTGATCGAACCTACTAGCAATAAGAGTCCTAGACCTACTAAACCGAAAATAAGAAAAATATCCTTTAAGAAGTTGATCGTTAATCCGTCTTGAATGAGCAAAAGAATTGGTGATATGAGGAATGCACCTGATATCACGATCATCACGAACGGCCACAATAATAGTACGATAAACGGTGCTAAGACAAAAATAAGGTTAAATAAGCCTAATCCCAATGTTGCAGCTACTGCACGAAATACATTCGTTAAAGAAGGATCTTCTTCTGCTTTTGTAATTTCTGTTTGTGCGAGGATTTCCTTGGCGATCTTGGCAGGACTTCCTAGACCTTTAATGATATCTTCGTCTGTTCTTCCACTCTCATAACCCATCTCAAAATATTCTTCGTAATCATCTAAAACTTCTCTTTGTTCACTAGCTCCAAGTGGTTTTATGTTTTTTTCTATTTGCTGTAAAAACTGATTTTTGTCCACATTATTCCTCCTCTAACATTTCGCTTACCCCTTTTGTAAACTGCTTCCATTCATCCACAAGAATTTCTTTCATCTCTATTCCTTTTTCTGTAATCTTATAGTACTTTCTCGGTGGTCCTTCTGTAGATTCCATAAGATAAGTGGAAAAGAGGCCTTCTTTTGTTAATCGTCTAACGAGTGGATAGATCGTACCTTCTGAGATCTCGAATTTTTTGGATATCTCTTCCACTAATTCATAGCCATATCGATCTTTTTGTGAAGTGAGAACTAAAACACATAGTTCAAGAACCCCTTTTTTAAACTGAACGTTCACTAAATACATCACCACTTTACTTAGTACTGTTTATTGCAAGGTACTGTCAAAACAAATATTACCATCTTTATCTTATGAACTCAAGCCTGAATTTGGAAAATTTAAAAGTAGACTATAAAAAGATTTGGCTTTCAAAAGTAAACACCTTATAAAAATTGTGACAATGGAATTCACATCTGGAAATAGAGTGTTAGATTTTATTACACATGAAAGGTTATGGATGTGAGATTAACTTATCCTAATAAATAGAAGGAAGTTCAGTGAATCAAATCTGAAATGAGGTGATTACGTTGTTGCATTCTTCTCATTTTTCATCAGAAGAAAAGCTCATGATTCGTGAACTGAAGAAGAAAATAAGACATGAATCGAATGTAAAAGAAAAAAAGGAACTTGAACGACAGCTCAATAATTTGATCGAGAAAGCTTTTATCAAAAAACAGTTATTACGGCGAAAGGAACTCTGAATTTTTCCGACTCTATAGAAAACATTTTCAAAAAACTGAATTAACTGTCTTTTTAGCGAGGTAGTGACAGCTCAATGCTGTATGTGTTAAAGTGACACTAGTCTTTTTCAGATGGACATTTTGTTTTTTGGTTTTTTTTTAGGGAGTGAACACAACATGAATCAAGACACAGCATTGAAAAAAGATATTGGGCTTTCCGTAGCCATGTCCATCGTTATTGGAACGGTTATTGGATCAGGGATTTTTATGAAACCTGGAAGTGTGCTTGAGTATACAGGAAATTCCAACCTTGCACTATTAGCTTGGGCTCTTGGAGGGTTGATCACGTTAGCTGGCGGATTAACGATCGCTGAAGTGGCAACGCAGATTCCAAAGACAGGTGGTTTGTATGTCTATATGGAAGAAGTTTACGGTAAGCTCTGGGGATACTTGAGTGGTTGGGTTCAAACTGTTATTTATGGGCCGGCGGTGATCGGTGCTCTAGGATTATATTTCGGTTCGTTAATGGTTCATTTATTCTCATGGAAAGAATACTTAGGACCTTGGATTGGAATAGGAACTGTACTTTTTCTCACCGTCGTTAATAACTTTGGCACAAAGTATGGAGGTTTTATCCAAAATATATTTACGATAGGAAAACTGGTTCCGATCGTGCTGATCATTGTTTTTGGATTAACACAAGGAAATGAACAGATCTTAAATGCTTCAAGTGGGGCAGTTGTTGAAATATCAATGGGTGCAGCGATTTTAGCGACACTTTTTGCTTATGATGGCTGGTTGATGGTTGGATTCGTAGCAGGTGAGATGAAGGATCCCGGAAAAACGTTACCTAAAGCTATTATTGGTGGAATCTTGGTCGTTATGGCAGCATATCTGTTAGTTAACATTGCACTGTTTCACATTTTACCTGCTTCAGAAATCGTAAGACTAGGAGAGAATTCTGCATCAGCAGCAGCAACGATCCTTTTTGGATCACTAGGCGGGAAACTAATAGCAGTCGGCATCGCGGTATCCATATTTGGTTGTTTGAACGGTAAGATTTTAACCATTCCACGTGTTCCTTTTGCTATGGCAGAAAGAAATCAGCTTCCGATGGCAAAAACGTTCAGCTCAGTCAGTGAAAAATATGGTACTCCTATCGCTGCTACGTATTTGCAAGTAGTAATTGCTATTATGATGATGATTGTTACAGATCCAGACTATCTATCAGAGATGGCTATATTTGCGGTTTACATCTTTTATATATTTGCTTTTTATGCTGTGTTTAAACTGCGTAAACGCAATAAAGACCAAAAGCGAGTCTATAGCGTACCGTTATTTCCAGTCGTTCCTATTTTCGCGATCTTAGGCTCTTTATATATTGTTGTCGCGACTATACTCAACGACCCTATTGATAGTTTTACGGCAATCTTTATAACTGTTGCTGGACTGCCCGTTTATTACTGGCTAGAGCGTAATAAAAAACAAGACTCCTTATAAAGGAGATCTTGTTTTTTTGCATGATAAAACCCGCCTAAAACAATAGGCGGGTTATTCAAGTAATCGTTTATACGCTTAATAATTCTTTCATTTCACGATAACGTGAAGATAGACTAGCTGGTGATACGCCATACTTTTTAGCCGTTTCTGCTTGAGTTGAAGCGATACCTCTAATGTCTTTTGAGACGAGGTAATCAAGAGCAGCCGCATAGATCTCTTCTTTACGGATAGCAGGCTTACTTTCTGTAATGTACTCGCTCCAAAGCTTTTCTGCTTCTTCAACAACTTCTGTCTCAGCGTTCGCTTTAACGAGTTCAGTTACAGCGTTGTATTTTTCATCTTTCAAATCCGTTGCTTCTTCCGTTTTTTCAACTCTTGACGTTGTTGTACCAGTTGCTGTGTTCTCAGGTTGAGACTGAGGCACACCAGCACTAATATCAATCAAAGAGAGCTGAAGTACAGCAGGGAACTCGCTTCTAAATATTTCGTTCGCATCGCTTTGTGGCTGAATATCTTCTATCGCAGCTTTTAACGGTGGAAGTTCAGTCATAGGCATTTCCACATATCCAACATAAAACTCATGGTTGATGCCGTTTGAAACGAGTGTTCCAAGTAGAGCACTTTCTGTTTTTGGCTTTTCAGCAGCATTGATTGTTACATCATACACAGCTTCTGTCCAAATATCCTGTACGGTAAAGATGAATCCTGTCTTCTGCTCAATTACTTTATAAAGGGATGGTGAAGCTGTTGTCCAACCAGCTAGTATTTCCGCGACTTCTGGTTTAACAGCGTTCTTCACTTTCTCTACATAAAGTTGTACAGGCGTTTTATTATCCTTAATCTCTGAGCAGAAAATTTCCCAACAAACTGCAATATTTGCGTATGTTTGTTCTTGCTCTTTAGCCACAGGGTACTTTTTCACATACTTGGATGTACGTTCAGCTAAATCCTGCTGATAGTTCTCCAAGGCATATTTGATGAGTCCTTCTTGATGGAAGGATACTTCACGTGTTTGCTCTTCTTTATGTAAGCAACATTTTTTATATTTTTTTCCGCTGCCACAATAGCACGGATCATTTCTTCCTATCATTGACATGCTATTCCTCCAGTAAACCACTTACTTATCCTGTACATACTAGCATAAATCGGTTTTTTTTCAAACTACAAATCATCAGACACTATTTTATCACAAAAATGTCTCAGAAAAAATCATTCAATAGGTTGGTTTTTTTGGGAACTGAAACCTTTTTCTTCTAAAAAGCGTCTAAGCGAAAAAGGGGGTATCACGATATGTGGAAAAAATGGAAATTGTGGGTATTTGTTGCTGTACTTCTGTTGAGTGCATGCAGCAGTGAGAGCAGTTCGAAAAGTGATAAAGCTATAGATCAAGATAGTGGTGGGAAACAGTCAGAAGCCAAGGTAGAGAGTTCATCAGAAGAGGGAAGTAGGAATGGTGAATCAGATAATGATAAAGCGGAACAGCAACTAAAAAACCAAAGGAAAGTAATTTATAACGCTGATCTCATGATCGCAGTGGATAAATTGCAAAGCTCGATGGAGACTGTTCGAGAAACGGCAGAGAAGACAGGCGGATATATGGTTGAGTCTACTACTAGTATAGGTGAAAAGAATGATGAATCTGGTGTGATGGTTGTTCGTGTGCCGATGAAAAGTTTTCGTGTGTTTTTAGATGATGTTCGAAGTTTAAGTAAAGGAACACCACACGAAAATGTTACTGGAGAAGACGTTACAGAAGAATATGTTGATCTGACTTCACGGTTGAAAGCAAAGCAACAAGTTAGGGAACGTCTTGAGGCTTTTATGAAGGACGCACAGAAGACAGAAGACTTATTAAAGATATCTGGTGACCTAGCTGCCGTACAAGAAGAGATAGAACAGGTAGAAGGGCGCTTAAACTTTTTGAAAAATCAAAGTGATTACTCAACGGTTACGATACAATTTGAAGTGAAAAATTTAAAAGCGCAAGAACTTCAAACAGAAGGGTTAAATACGTGGGCAAAAACGAAGGTGCTTTTTATGGATACGGTAAACTTTTTAATGTCTGCGATTTCATTAATTGTAGTGAGTATTTTAGGATTAGCACCGATTTGGCTGATTGTAATTATTGTGGTTTATGTATGGTGGCGGAGACGAAAAACAGAACAAAAGAAAAAGCCGGAATCACCGACAACTATGTCTTAAGAGATATGTGTTAACCTGTCAGTAACTGGGACGTCAGAAACACCCTCTGCAGCACGGATGATCCGTTTGCTGAAAGGGTGTTTTGGCTTTTACGGCACCTTTTAAGTGGTGTGCCGTTTTAAAGCACTAGCTGAGAAACGCTTTGTATTCTGCGCTTAATTTCATAAAACGTTCTTTATCTTTTGTATCCAAGGCAATGTCAATTTCTCTCTCATAATACGCTTTGTAATAATTGTGAAGGGCCTCATCTAATACCATTTGGGCAATAAGGCTGAAGGCAAATGGGTCTCTTTTTTGTTGTTTGTATTGCACCATCTCATTTTGGTTCTTGTTAAAAGAAGTGTTTTTGTCTTTCATCCTGTTTCCCTCCTTAAAATTATCTCCCTATCCAATTAACCTTTTATGTTTCTAGGTTTCTACTAGTATACTGAGCAAGATGCCTAATGACAACCATTTTATTTGAAAATTCTGAAAAAATTATACATTGTATCTAAAGTGCTATGTTTTCACCACCTTTTGGGAAAAATGTTAATGATTTGTCATTTTTATTTCTGTTCGCTGCTCTTTGTTACAATTGTTTAAATTCTATTTTTTTTATGTTGTAATAGTGTGTTAGTTATTATTTCCCCGTATTTAAAGATGGTTAAACTTTTTGAAACACGTAACCTAAAAATAATTGACATTGTTGTTTATGTATGAGTAGGATTGTGTTAACTCAATAATGTCATTTTCGCTAGGGGTGCTTATTTTAAGCTGAGAGAAGGTTGTGACCTTCGACCCTTTGAACCTGATCCAGTTCATACTGGCGTAGGGAAGCGGTGTGGATAACAGTTTCCTTTATGAAATGAAATTTTAAGCCACCCGCCAATCAGCGGGTGGCTTTTTTTGCATTAGGAATTAGGAGGTAGATGAATATGGGACAACTGATAAAGGTAAGTAAAGCACTTACGATTGCAGGATCAGATAGTGGCGGTGGTGCAGGTATTCAGGCTGATCTAAAGACGTTTCAAGAGTTAGAGGTGTATGGTATGTCGGTCCTTACGGCAGTCACTGCACAGAATACGACAGGCGTTCAAGGCGTATATCCAGTTTCTATAGAAGGTTTAGAAGCTCAGTTAGTGTCTATAGGCAGTGACTTGACGCCGGATGCGATAAAGACTGGAATGCTCTTTTCAGGTGAATATATTGAGAGAACAGCTTATATGATAACTAAATTCGGATGGGAAAACGTAGTGGTCGATCCAGTTATGATCGCAAAAGGTGGGGCTACATTGTTAGGAGAAGAAGCATTACATGCTATGAAAACATGTATGCTACCGCTAGCGAAGATCGTCACACCAAACATTCCTGAAGCTGAAGCATTAACAGGTATAACGATAAACAGCAGCGAGGCTAGAGAAGAAGCGGCAAGAGTTTTGTTTGATTCGGGTGCTGATCATGTTGTAGTAAAAGGCGGACACTTTGGAAACGGTGAATTTGTTTCGGATCTGGTATTTAATGGCATAGAGATGATTGAACTTGTAGAGAAGCGGATTCAAACGAAAAATACTCACGGAACGGGTTGTACGTTTTCAGCAGCATTGGCTGCAGAGCTTGCATACGGGAAAAAGGTCGATAGTGCGATCGTGCATGCTAAGAAATATATACAGACCGCAATTGAACATGGAATCGATGTTGGTTCAGGTCATGGACCGGTCAATCATTTTGCCTATAGGAGGATTGCACATGAACAATACTAGGATACAAGAATGGAAAACGTTTGTTTCACAGATTAGAGCAGAAAAGCCACTCATTCATCATATAACGAATAATGTCACCATGAACTTTCTGGCCAATGGAGTCCTCTCAGCAGGAGGGAGTCCAATGATGGTGCATGACGCATGTGAAGTTGAAGAAGCTGTAGGGGTTGCCGATGCGTTAGTCCTGAACATTGGAACAATAGATGAAGCTTCAGCAAAATCTATGATACTCGCACTTCGTAAAGCATTTTGCGCTGAGGTTCCAGTTGTCCTTGATCCAGTAGGAGTAGGTCTATCATCATTCAGGCAAGAGCTCATAAAGAAGTTATTATTTGAATATTCAGAATTGAAAGGGGTCAGACCCCGAACAATTCTGACAATTTGCGGAAATGCTGCGGAAATGCAGTTTCTGGCTGAAGGGGCTTGGGAAGGAAAAGGTGTGGATGGTGATTTGGCGACCTCTGAAGATGATCTGATCAAGCTTGCGGGTGCTGCGGCAAAGCAAACAGGCTGTCTTATCGCCATGACTGGAAGTAAGGATGTTATTTCAGATGGTGAAAAAGCTATCGTGCTTTCTCATGGTGATCCGATGCTTTCCTATGTCACAGGTACAGGATGCTTTGCTACCTCAATGGTAGCTCTATATCAAGCCAATCTGAAAAAAGAAGTCACAAAGGAGACAGTAAACATGCCAGTCTTAGAACGAACCGCATTAGCTATATTAATGCTTACTAAAGCGGCAGAAGAAGCTGTTAAAACTGCTCAAGGACCGGGAAGCTTTCAACAAAATCTTCTTGACCAGCTTTTTCAGTTAGAGACTACCCATGAAATATTTCATGAAACAATCCACTGGCAAGATCACATGTTGAAGGAAGGGGCAAATAGATGAGAACCAAAGCTAAAACACGTTTAGAACAAGATCTATCACTTTATTTTGTAGCTGGAACGATGAACTGCAGTTCACCAGAAGATTTTTATCGTATTCTCTTGCAAGCGATCGAAGGCGGGATTACTGCCTTTCAGTTCCGGGAAAAAGGTGTGAACTGTTTAAGTGGTCAAAATCAGTTAGAAATGGCAAAACGTGCAAAGGAAGTTTGTCAAGAACATGATGTTCTTTTTATCGTGAATGACGATCTAGACTTGATGAAGGCGGTTGATGCAGATGGCCTTCATGTTGGTCAGACAGATGGAAAGCTGGATATCATACGCCGTGAAACAGAAGGTAAACTATTAGGTGTTTCGGCACATACTCTAACTGAGGCAGCGGATGCTATCAAACATGGTGCGGATTATATCGGCGCAGGTCCGATCTATCAAACGTCCACAAAACCTGATGCGAAGATTCCGGTAGGAGTTGATTTAATCAGAGAACTTCGCAGCAACCAGATAAACGTCCCACTTGTTGGGATCGGTGGAATCACACTTGAAAACGCGAGTAAGGTCATTGAAGCAGGTGCTGACGGTGTTGCAGTTATCTCAGCAATCAGTGGTGCAATAAATCCTACATCCGCTTCCGTTAATCTGCTTCATTCTATCCATCGTGCAAAAGAGAATCGTAAGTGAAGATTTCTGTCCAAAAGATTACTGTAATGGCGATGTTGGTCGCAATTGGGACAATCTGTTCTCATTTGTTTTGGATTCCTGCTGGGGTGGCAAAAGCGTTTCCCGTTCAGCACGCGATCAACGTGATGGCAGGTGTGACACTTGGACCCATTCCGGCAGTTATTATAGCTTTTAGTATCGGCTTGTTGCGTAACTTATTTGGAATCGGTTCATTGCTTGCTTTCCCAGGAGGAATGATCGGGGCATTTGTAGCAGGGTACCTTTATAAAAAGGGAAGAAAGTATGTCTTTGCCGTTATAGGCGAATGGATAGGGACAGGGATCATCGGAGCTATTATAGCAGTGCCAGTAGCTACAGTTTTTCTAGGAACAAAAACTGGCGCATTCTTTTTTGTCACTCCTTTTTTAGTCAGTTCAATTGTGGGTGGAGTAATCGGTTTGTTAGTCATCCGTGTACTTCATAAAAATGCTGCAGCAAAAAACTGGCTAAGATCGAACCAAGAAAAATCTGTATGAAGAAATGCACCAGATAGGCCTCCACATCGTACACTATGTACTATCAACCGGTGAATAGGGGGCCGATATGATGAAAAAACGTCCAAAACGCTGGGTGTATACAGAAATGGTTCTCATGTTCTTAGGGCTACTTTTGGCTATTTATAACGGTAAGACTTGGGAAAGTCCAACTGTATTATTTTCAATCTTGATGGTGATTTTTATTTTTCGGGCAGTAGAGCGAAAAATATTTAATCAAAAAACGGAATTTTGGTTGAACGCAGGAATGGCCACGGTCTTTTTCATCCTTGGAATCGGACCGTTCGTATAAGGAGTATAAAAAGAAGCAGGCTGAAGAGAAGTCAGTCTGTTTTTTTTGTTTCTTTCTATAGGCAAACGTATATTTTTTTCAAATCTTTGACAAAATGACGTGTAACGTAATAAAATAATTTTACGTAAAGTTATATTTTTACGTCAGGCCAAATAATGAAGTGAGGTGATGAGAGTGAATAGGAATCAAAGTATGCCAGAGACGTTTATTGTCACAGAACCAGAACAAGCAGCTGCGCTATTGCATCCTGTAAGATCTGAGCTCATAAGTTTGTTAAAGGAGCCGCGTTCTGCGACAGAGCTATCAAAAAGAATGAACGATTCCGCTCAAAAAATGAATTATCATCTTAAAGCACTTGAAAAAGTAGGCCTTGTAGTACGTGCAGGCACAAGGAATGTAAGAAACCTTGTAGAAGTTCTATACGTAAGTGTCGGCCGTTCGTTTTTATTGTCAGATTCACTAGGTCTCTCTGCTGACACGATGAAAAAGCTCCAAGATCAAACGGCTCTTGCTCATGTGTTATCACTCACTGAGAAGATCAAACGAGATGCCATTTCCTTAATGGAGCAGTCGGAAGATGAAGAGATACCAAGCGCAGTGATGGAAATGGAACTAGCACTTTCCAACGTTGAACACCGCAATCTTTTTTTGCAGGAATATGCAGATATGCTCACCACTCTCATTCAAAAACACCACAAACCGAACGAAGAGAATGCAAAGATGTACTACGTTTCAATGGCGATGTATCCAAAACCTGAAGGAGGCGGCACAACGTGAATAAGGAGAATAAAAGTACGGTTATCCCAATCAATCGCGAAGCAGCAAGTGATGATACTAACATCATTCCTATGAAAACAGAAGTACAGGTTACAGAAACAGAAACGGTACAGGAACCAGCTAAAATTATTTTTATCACATCAGGATTTGGAAAAATACATGTTACACCAAAAACAAATACAAACCCGATGGCAATCGCAGCCTAACTAGGAGGAAAACAGATGAATCTAATTCCAATGGTAGTAGAATCTACAAATCGCGGAGAGCGGTCTTACGATATTTACTCACGCTTGTTAAAAGATCGAATCATTATGCTGGGGAGCGCGATCGATGATAACGTAGCAAATTCCATCGTTGCTCAATTACTCTTTCTAGCAGCTGAAGATCCTGACAAAGACATCTCCATCTACATCAACTCACCAGGAGGTTCTGTTACTGCGGGGCTAGCGATCTATGACACGATGCAATTCATTAAACCCGATGTTTCGACTATCTGCATCGGCATGGCGGCTTCAATGGGAGCTGTTCTCATGGTAGCTGGTGCAAAAGGCAAGCGTTATGCGCTTCCGAACGCAGAAGTGATGATACACCAGCCGTTAGGTGGAACACAAGGGCAGGCATCAGATATGGCGATTCACGCGAAACGCATCTTACAAACACGCGAGTTGTTGAATAAGATCATTTCTGATCGATCCGGCCAGCCGATTGAAAAGGTGGAAAAAGACACAGACCGTGATTATTTCATGTCTGCAGAGGAAGCATTAAAATACGGGATCATTGATAAAGTGATCGAGAAGATCTAGAAATAGAATAAGAGCAAGGTAAGAAGCCAGCCATGAAACATGGGCTGGCTTCTTGTATGGGGTCAGTCCCCAAACAATTTATTTCCCGTGTTGTTTTGAGATTTTCTTCGCGGGTGTTTGCTTCATTTTGAATGTAAAATACGTGCGATTTCGTTTTGATCCATCTGAATATGGTAATCTAATGTAAGTTACATAATTTAAAAGTGTATGAGCTTTTAAAGATAAACGAAAGAAGGAATGAAGGATGTCAGCTCCAACAGGCAAGTCGATAGATTCATCTTCTAACCAACAAAAAACGATCTATTCCATTCTTTTTGCCATAAGTTTTGTGCATTTATTAAACGATTCCATGCAGGCTGTTATACCAGCTATCTTTCCAATTTTAGAGAAATCAATGAATCTGACTTTTACTCAGCTTGGATGGATTGCTTTTACTTTAAACATCACATCTTCCATCATGCAGCCGGTGATTGGTTGGTATACGGATAGAACAACTTCACCTTATATACTCCTAGTTGGAATGATGGCGAGTTTAGTAGGTATGCTGGGGATCGCGTTTGCGGATTCCTTTTATATGATTATCATTTCAGTTATTGGTATTGGTTTAGGCTCTGCTGTCTTTCATCCTGAAGGGTCTAGAGTCGCTTATATGGCAGCTGGAAACCGTCGAGGACTAGCACAATCCATCTATCAAGTCGGAGGGAATACAGGGAGCTCACTGGCCCCTGTGATGACTGCGCTCGTTTTCGTACCGCTCGGACAGTTCGGAGCTGTATGGTTTACTTCGCTAGCGGCTATCGCTATCTTCGTATTGTTTTATGTTTCCGGCTGGTATGCCAAACAGCTTGTTCATTTCCCGCGTGTTCAAAAGCAAACCGGTGAGAAAAAGAAAATTGATAAGAAACGAAAAAACCAAGTTATCGGAGCGATGGCACTGCTCGTCTTTTTAGTTTTTGCACGTTCTTGGTACTTCTCTGGAATCGGCAACTATTATCAATTTTATTTGATCGATGATTATGGACTTACTATTAGACAAGCACAAATCTACTTGTTTGTTTTCATGGCTTCAGGTGTACTTGGAACTTTCTTTGGAGGACCAATCGCAGACCGGTTAGGAAAACGAAACATGATCTTTTGGTCGATGGTCGGGTCAGCACCACTCGCTTTACTTCTACCCCACGTAGGGTTATGGGCTGTTATTCCTTTGTTTTTCTTGATCGGCTTTATCTTGAACACAAGTTTTTCGGTGACTGTCGTATATGCCCAAGAGCTTGTACCTGGTAGAATCGGTATGGTATCAGGTTTGATCGTTGGTCTGGCGTTTGGTATGGGAGCCCTCGGGTCGGTAGTGCTTGGTAAGGTCGCTGACGTGACGAGCATCTCAAACACGATGTTCTTGATCAGCTTCTTACCGTTAGTCGGATTGTTAACGGTCATGCTGCCTACAGATAAGACTCTTGAGAAATGGTCTTCTGGGGTCTGACCCCAAACAAAGACATTTCTCTTCAATATGTCTTTCTCACAAAAACAAAGCCCCCTGTCTCTTTAGAGACAGGGGGCTTTGTTTAGTTATTCAATCGTCTATATCTGGCACTTGCGAACATGAATATGCCATATGAGATAAAGCCGAGTGATACGATTGCAAGAAGCACTGGACCAAACGGTTGTGACGCAAGCTCCAAGAGTGCGCCATCCAAACCCCGAGTCTCTTTTGGATCAGCAAGTATAGCCGTACGAACTAGAAAGAACGCAATAATCATAAAAACGATACCGCGGGCAGCCATTCCAAATGTTCCAATATAACCGCTCCATCGCCATTCTTTTTTATTCATTTCATTCTTCTTTAAGTCGCGTTTAAATCGGTGTGTAAAGGCTCGGTACATAAATACGATTCCTGTTATGGCAAAAACAATACCTCCAATAGCGACTAACAGTTGACCAAAAGGCTGTGAGAGCATTTGTGCAGAAAGCGTTTGGTAAGTTTCATCAGAAGATTTTGCTCTTGCACGAAACAATATGCGTAAAGAACTGATACACATGGCGATATAAACGCCTGCAATAATTAAAAAACCTAACCTATTAAACCATCTTTTCCAGTCATGCTTCACACATTCAGGATCGAAAAGAGCTTTAACAATCTGCCAAAAAGCAAACGCACTCAAGCCTAAGGAAAGCAAAATCAATAATATTGGACCAAAAGGCTGTTGAGCGATCGTATAGAGTGCTCCGTTTGAACTTGCTTCACTCGGATGCTTTCCAATAGACATGATTAAAGCAAGAATGCCGATAATGATGTAAACGATACCTTTTGAAAGATAACCGATACGTGCAGTACGGTGGACCCAAGGGCGATAGGACTCAAAACGACTTTTAATTTTATCTTTAACTGTTGGTTTCTTTAAAAAAGGCTGTTTCACGATGAGTACTTTTCTCCTTTCAAAGCAAATTACTTCTAGACTCAGGTGGGTTATAGAGCAAGTAAATACGGTATACGTTACTGATGATCGTCTTTAAGACAGCATAAGTAGGGATGGCTAAAAGCAGACCGATAAACCCAAATGCTGCACCTGCCATGAGTACGACTAGGATGATGGTGAGCGGATGGATACGAAGCTGTTTTCCCATGATTTGAGGAGACAAAATATTTCCCTCTACTTGTTGTACAACGAGCGTTACGATTGCGACTTTTACAGCCATAAACGGGTCTTGGATCAAACCTACTAAAAGAGCAGGAAACACCCCGATAAACGGTCCTAAAAAAGGAATCACATTTGTTAGAACTGCAAAAAGAGCAAGTACTAAGGCAAACTTTAATCCGATCAATAGATACCCCGCAAACATAAAAATACCTACAAACCAAGCAACGAGAACTTGACCTTTTATGTAGGAGGACAGGGTAGAGTCTATGTCTCTAACAATCGCTGCGACTTCATGCTCCATGTGATGAGGAGTAAACCTTAAAAAATAGTTAAAAAATTTCTTATCGTCAAGCAACAAGTAAAAAAGAATAAAAGGGACCACTAACAATACTAAAGCAATGTTTGTCAATGTGGCTACAAGAGCAATAACATCTTTTGAAACGGTACTTGTAAACTTTTCAAGCCGTTGTGTGGCTAACTTTGTTATATGTGTGCTGTCGACGAATGATTTTTTGCTTCCAGTAATCATCGTGCCTGTCTTTTCAGTAGCTTCACCAATCTTTTTCGGGAAATCGTCAGTGATACTAGAAAGCTGATCGGCTACAACGGGGACGGTTAGCGTGGCAACACTAGATATCGCTAAGATCAAACCGACCATCACTACCATGATGGCTACAAACTTAGGGACTTTTTTCTCCATTAAAAAACGTATGACCGGTCTAAGCAGATAATAAAGCAACCCAGCGATAAACAAAGGAAAGAAAACGCTAGATATAACAAGATAAAGGAAGTCAAGCAGGTAATCAATTTTACCTAGTAAATAAAGGATCATTAATAGTAAAACTGAGCCTGCGGCGTACTTGAAAAATGAGTGCTGATACCACATTAAATCTGACCTCCATTTCATAATAGTAGTCTTTTCCCTTTTTAGTAATTCGTAATCTTATTTTGGATAATAAAATAATTGACATTTTCTAAGAGCGCTGATAGATTGTAAGTGTAAATGTAAACGTTTACGTAACAAGAAAGCAGGGAGATGTTTTGAATCCGACAATAAAAGATGTGGCCAAGCATGCAAACGTTTCAATCGCTACAGTATCTCGGATTGTAAACGGGTTGCCTGGCTATTCGGAGGAAACAAAGAAAAAAGTTCAGCAATCTATCGAAGCACTCGGTTATCAGCCTAACGCCATCGCACGCGGGCTCATCAACAAGCGGACACAGACGATAGGGGTTCTTTTTCCGGATGTATCCGGAATGCTTTCATCAGAAGTATTAGAAGGTGTAGAGAATGCAGCTCACGACGAAGGGTTCAGCGTAATCGTCTGCAACACGACTTCGAGTGGGAAGAGAACCGTGAAATATTTGAGGCTGCTTCAAGAAAAACGAGTAGATGGTATCATCTTTGCTTCAGAAGATGTAAAGGAAGAGTACTATAAAATCTTTCAAGAGATGAAAGTACCTGTTGTCCTTGTGTCTACGGCGTCATCCAAATACGATTTGCCGTTTGTTCGAGTGAATGATTTTGATGGAGCATTTCAAGCTACAGAGTATTTAATCTCAAAAGGGCATAAAGAGATTGGGATGATCGGCGGCAGCGATCAGGATCCAATAGCGGGCGTACCAAGGATGCAAGGGTTTCAAAAAGCTCTAGAAAGTTATGGACTTACGTTTACTAAGAACCATATTACAAAAAACGAGGGTTATCGTTTTCAAAACGGAAAAGAGTCATTGCCACTTCTGCTAAAAAAACTCCCAGATATGACCGCATTATTCGCAGCAAGTGATGAGATGGCCATTGGAGCCATGTCCGCTGCGCATCAGTTGGGCATAAGGGTGCCAGAGGAACTATCAATCATAGGGTATGATAATCTGAAGATTGCTGAGATGTGTTATCCGCCACTAACGACTGTATCTCAGCCGTTAAAGGATATGGGACAAACCTCAGGTGAAATGCTAGTCAGTTTGATTAAAGGTGAACAACAAGAAGCAAAAAGCCGTTATATGCCTTTTACCATTGTGAAAAGGCAATCAGTCAGTGAATTTCGTGACAAGTAAAAAGCGGGTTAACTCAAAGCTTCATTTTTATTTGGGATTTACGTAAACGTTTACGTAAAACGCTTACACACATAGGAGGAAGTTATAAATGATTAAAGTAACAGTTTGGAATGAAAACCGCCATGAGCAGAAAAATCCAGTAGTAAAAGAAATATATCCAAAAGGAATTCATGGTGCTATTCAAGAATTTCTAGAAAAAGCAGGGCATGATGTGAACACAGCAACACTTGATGAAGCTCAGCATGGTCTAACAGAAGAAGTATTAAACAACACGGATGTGTTAGTTTGGTGGGGACACTTAGCTCATGATGAAGTAGAAGATGAAATCGTAAATAATGTTTATCAACGCGTTCTTGATGGAATGGGTCTACTCGTTCTTCACTCTGGTCACTTCTCAAAAATATTTAAAAAGCTGATGGGAACATCGTGTGACCTTAAGTGGCGTGAAGCTGATGAAAAAGAACGCATCTGGATTGTTAATCCAAGCCATCCGATAGCAAACGGACTTGGTGAATACATCGAGCTTGAAAAAGAAGAGATGTATGGGGAGCATTTTGATATTCCTGCTCCAGATGATCTTGTATTTGTCAGCTGGTTTGAAGGTGGAGAAGTGTTCCGATCAGGAGCAGCTTACAATCGTGGCAAAGGAAAAGTATTCTATTTCCGTCCGGGACATGAAACGTATCCAACGTATTACAACGAAGATGTGCAAAAAGTGATCACGAATGCAGTATCATTCTTAGCTCCTTCAGGCAGTGAAGCTCCAAAATACGGAAATGCAAAACCGCTTGAAGCAATCTCAAGCAAAGTAAAAATATAAAGCACCCACTATAAGGAGGAAATACTCATGACAATTAAAGTTGGAATTATCGGTTGCGGTAGTATCGCACAACATCGTCACCTTCCAGAATATGCGGCTAATGGAGACGTAGAGATCGTTGCTGTTTGTGACATCATAAAAGAGCGTGCTGAATCAACACAGTCGGTATACGGAGGAAAGATCTTTACGGATTATAATGATCTTCTTGCACTTGAAGAAGTTGATGCAGTAAGTGTTTGTACGCCTAACTTTCTTCACGCACCGATTTCAATTGCGGCTTTACATGCTGGAAAGCACGTTTTATGTGAAAAACCGATGGCAACATCGCTTCAAGAAGCAGAGGAAATGATCGCAGCAGCAGAAAAGAGCGGAAAAACGCTAATGATTGGTCATAATCAGCGCTTTGTTCCGGCACACCAGAAAGCGCGTGAGCTGATTGCGTCTGGTGATATCGGAAAAATTTACAGCTTCCGAACGGCTTTTGGGCACCCAGGACCCGAAGGCTGGAGCGTAGATGGTGTGAACAGCTGGTTCTTTAAAAAGGATGAAGCGTTTATCGGTGCAATGGGTGATCTTGGAGTTCATAAAACAGACTTGATCCGATACATTCTTGGAGAAGAGATTGCTGAAGTTGGTGCTTTTGTTGAGACGAGCGCAAAAGAGTTTGCTTCCGTTGATGATACAGCTGTTTGCGTGTTGAAAACAGAGAGCGGGGTCATCGGGACATTGGCCGCTAGTTGGTCTTACACGGCAAAAGAAGATAACTCTACAATTATTTATGGTGAAAAAGGAATCCTTCGATTAGAAGACGATCCCCAGTATTCTTTAGTCGCACAATATACGAACGGAAATGTTGTACGCTACGAGATGGGTGCGATTCAAACGAATGATAACCAATCTAACTCACATGTGGTAGATCACTTTATTGAAGCGGTCGACTCTGGTAAAGCTCCACTAATCACGGGCGAAGAAGGTAAGCGTTCATTAGCTGTTATCCTAGCTGCTTTAGAATCAAACGAGAAGAAAACGATCGAAAAAGTTAAAACAGGAGTTCACGCATGAAACTAAGAGTTGGGATCATCGGGGCAGGCGGCATCGCACAAGGCCGTCATATCCCCGCTTTTCAAAAGTTAGGAGAAAAAGCAGAAGTTACTGCGATTAGTGATGTAAACGTGGATGTTGCCAAAAGTGTTGCTGAAAAATTTCACGTACCGAACTATTTTACGAGTTATGTAGAGATGTGGCCTTATGTAGATGCTGTTGTTATCTGTACACCTAACAAGTTTCATAGAGAGATTACAGTTGCAGCATTAGATGCAGGTAAACATGTTTTATGTGAGAAACCGATGGCGATGACCGTTGAAGAATGCGCAGAAATGGTAGAAGCAGAAAAACGATCAGGAAAAGTATTATCGATCGCCTATCACTATCGATACATGAAAGAGTCGCAGGCTGCAAAACGCATCATGGAAGCAGGAGAGGTTGGTAATCCTCTTGTTGTTCGTGTACAAGCGCTTAGAAGAAGGAAAGTTCCGGGTTGGGGCGTATTTACAAATAAAGAACTTCAAGGTGGCGGAAGCTTGATCGACTATGGCTGCCATCTGTTGGATCTAACGCTTTGGCTCCTAGATAACCCGATTGTGAGTGAAGTATCTGGACAAACGTATAACACAGTGAGTCGTGAAGCAGAACAAGTGAACCAATGGGGTTCGTTTGATGCAGAAACGTTTGAAGTTGATGACCACGTAACGGCATATATTCGTCTTGCAAATGGGGGAACAATTCTGTTTGAAACATCATGGGCGGCAAATATTCCAGACGATGCAGAACTGCTTCGTATTTCTGGTGATAAAGGCGGGCTAGATGTCTTTCCACTTACGGTAAATAAAGCGGTAAATGGTATGATGACGACAACTAAAGCAGATTGGATTCTTGGAGAAGATGATCCCGGTCTTCCTCAAGCAGAGAATTTTGTGGACAGCTGTTTAGGTAAAGCAGAACCACTTGTGAAAGCTGAAGAAGCGATGAATACTTCACGCGTAATCGAAGCGATCTATGCTAGCAGTCTTATGGGAAAAGGTATTCAACTAGGACATGAAAAAGGAGTGAAGTAGCATGAAATTAGGTGTGTTTACGGTTTTGTTTTCACAAAAATCATTTACAGACATGCTTGACTATGTGAAAGAAGCGGGAGTGCAAGCTGTAGAGATTGGAACTGGAAACTATCCAGGAAACGCTCACTGTCCGCTTGATGAACTACTTCAGAGTGAAGAGAAGCGTTCACATTATCTACATGAAGTAGAAAAGCGAGGTTTGACGATTTCGGCGTTCAGTTGTCATGGAAACCCGTTATCTCCAGACGAGGCTTTTGCAAAAGAATCACATGATACTTTTGTAAAAACTGTTGAACTGGCTGAATTGATGAATGTACCAGTGGTAAACTGTTTCTCTGGTGTACCGGGTGACTCTGAGAATGCAAAGTATCCAAACTGGCCCGTTTCCCCTTGGCCGAATGAATACAGCGATGTGTTGAAGTGGCAATGGGAAGAGAAGTTGATTCCGTATTGGCGCACGTGGGGTCAATTTGCAAAAGAACATGGAGTGAAGATTGGCTTAGAGCTTCACGGTGGTTTCTTAGTGCATACTCCACATACGTTACTGAAGCTGCGTGAAGAAACTTGTGACGCGATCGGTGCGAACCTTGATCCATCCCATCTTTGGTGGCAAGGCATCGATCCTGTAGCAGCAATCAAAATTCTTGGAAAAGCTGGAGCAATCCACCACTTCCATGCAAAAGACACATACTTAGATCAAGACAACATCAACATGTACGGATTAACGGACATGCAACCATATGGCGCTGTTCAAAACCGCGCATGGAGCTTCCGTTCAGTAGGCTGTGGTCACTCTGTGCAAGACTGGTCAGACATGATGAGTGCCCTTCGTACGTATGGTTATGACTATGTAGTAAGCATCGAGCATGAAGATCCGATCATGTCGATCGACGAAGGATTCAACCGCGCGGTGAAGAACCTGCAGTCAATCCTCATCGCCGAGCAGCCAGCCGAGATGTGGTGGGTCTAGGGGTCTGACCCCACACAAATACAAATCTACTAAATTTGTATTTGTGGAGTGAACACTCTCTAGGGGTTAACATTCAAGTCTCACAAGCTCTGAGAAAACCTGTATCCCAGTTAATGGGATACGGGTTTTGTGTTTATGGAATTAAATGTTGAATCTCATTAGTTAAAAAATGATTTGACAGTTCATACCAATATCACATATAATTTCAAAAACATATGAAGTAGAAAACGAAGAAGAGGATTAGTAAATCGATTCTGTCTTTCTAGAGAGGAAGCTGTTTGGCTGCAAAGCTTCTACTGACAAACGATTGAACCTGCCTCTGAGTTCTGTATCTTATTCCAATAATAAGATATCCAGCGGTTAAATACCGTTATCATGAAAGAGTGTAAAGCTAAGCTTTGAATTAGGGTGGTACCGCCATGAAATTGGTCCCTAATGAAAAAGTTTAGCTTTTTTTATTTTCTAATAATAGTGAGGAGTGCAACCTATGGCAAAAGAATTTGTAAAAGATGTAACGAGTATGCAAGATGATTTTGCTCAATGGTATACAGATGTTGTTACAAAAGCTGAACTTATCGATTATTCAAGTGTTCGAGGATCTATGATTTTAAGACCCTACGGATACGCAATATGGGAGAACATTCAAAAGGAACTTGATAAGCAGATCAAAGCGACAGGTCATGAGAATGTGTATATGCCGCTTTTCATACCAGAAAGTCTGCTTCAAAAAGAAAAAGACCATATTGAAGGATTCGCTCCTGAAGTAGCATGGGTAACACATGGTGGAGAAGAAAAGCTGACAGAACGACTTTGTGTTCGCCCCACATCTGAAGTTCTTTTTGCCGAGCATTTCAAAAACATTATCCATTCTCATCGTGATCTTCCAAAGCTTTATAACCAGTGGTCGAACGTTGTGAGATGGGAAAAAACCACAAGACCTTTTCTTCGTACACTTGAATTCCTCTGGCAGGAAGGACATACGTGCCATGAAACAGATGAAGAGGCACACGAGGAAACGGTTCGTATGCTTAACGTATACGCTGATCTCTGTGAGGAATTCCTTGCAATACCGGTCGTGAAGGGTCAGAAAACAGAAAAAGAGAAATTTGCTGGAGCGAAATACACTTATACGATTGAAAGCCTAATGCATGATGGGAAGGCGTTACAGTCTGGAACTTCTCATCATTTAGGAGATGGATTTGCCAAAGCGTTCGGTATCGAATTTACGAACAGAGAAGGTAAACTGCAGACCGTTCAGCAGACATCATGGGGCTTCACAACTCGTATTATTGGGGCGATGATCATGGTTCATGGTGATGACCGGGGGCTAGTCGTTCCTCCAAAGATAGCACCAACTCAACTCATGATCGTACCGATTGCTCAACACAAAGAAGGTGTTCTCGATTTTGCATACGATTTAAAAGATAAGCTTTCACAGACCATTCGAACTGGAATTGATGCAAGTGATAAAAAGCCAGGGTGGAAATTTAATGAATATGAGATGAAAGGAATACCTCTTCGTCTTGAGGTTGGGCCGCGTGACATTGAGCAAAACCAAGTCATATTAGTTCGTCGTGATACAGGAGAAAAAGAAACAATAACTCTGCAAGATTTAGAAGTACACATACAAAATACATTAGTTGATATTCAGAGTAATTTATTTAAAAGGGCAAAGGCTCACCGAGAACATCAAACAACGACAGTCACTACATTTGATGCATTTAAAAATGAACTAACTGATAAAGGCGGGTTCATTAAAGCGATGTGGTGTGGAGATGAAGCTTGTGAGAATTTTATTAAAGATGAAACAGGTGCAACATCAAGGTGTATACCATTTGAACAAGAAAAGCTCTCAGAAAAGTGCGTTTGCTGTGATGAAGAAGCAAAGCATCTTGTGTACTGGGCAAAAGCATATTAAAGGAAAGGGGTCTGACCCCTTTCCTTATTTTTAAATATAATAAATTCCATAATATTAGGAACTTTACATTACTGTATGACATACACTATACTATAATCGAGGTGATTGCATGAGCGAATTAATTTTCTCTCTAAAGACAGAACTGCGAAGAGGAACTTTAACTTTAGCAGTTTTAAGCCAGCTCCAAACACCGCAATACGGGTACTCACTCGCACAACGGTTAGAAGAGAACAACGTATCTATTGATCAAAGCACATTGTATCCACTTCTTCGAAGGCTTGAAAAGCAAGAGCTGCTGACGAGTGAGTGGGATACAACCGAGAACAGACCTAGAAAATATTATCTTCTGAGCGAGTTTGGTCAAGAAGTGTTCAGACAGCTGAAAGAAGAATGGCAAAAAACGTCCATGCAATTAAATTCGATGTTATAAGGAGGAATTCCAAATGAATTTGATTGAAACGTATATCAATGAAGTGACACAAAGACTTCCCGAAAAAATAAGGGATGACATCGCGATGGAATTAAGGTCTACTATCGAAGATATGCTTTCAGATCAATACACAGACAAGGATGTTGAAGTGGTTCTAATGAAACTAGGAGATCCTGTAAAACTCGCAGGCGAATACAATAATAAGCCTCGTTATCTCATAGGTCCTATGTTTTATGAAAGTTATATCAATGTCTTGATCGTAGCAGCGATCATTTCCGTTGTAATCAGCAGCCTTACGCTTTTTGTAAACGGTATGATCACGTTTGAGGGTGATAAATCTCTATTCACTGTAATGGCTTTTATCGGTCAACTTTGCTTGAAGATGCTCTTATCCAGCTTGAATGTTTTGTTTCAAGTTTTCTTCTGGGTAACGATTGTTTTTATCATGTTAGAACGATCAGGAGTTTCGAATGGTGATCTTTACACGAGAAAAAAGAAAACATGGTCTCCATCCGATCTATATCAACTTAAGAAAGTAGTTGCGAAAAGACAGATTCCAAAAGCGGAAGTTTTCTTTAGTTTATTCTGGACAGCAATTTGGGCAATAATCCTATTTAAGTCGGCTGAAATGATCGGTTGGTATGAACAAAGTGGAAAAGGATTAGAAGGACTTACGCTCAAAGCTCCACTATTTAATGAAGAAGTTTTGTTCACGTATGCTCCTTTTATAGTTTTGCTTATTCTTATTGAAGTGGGTCTTGCTATCTATAAATTTTTCATTGGAAGATGGACGAATCTGCTTGCTTCTTTAAACTTAATCTATCATTTTATTTCGGTAGGATTACTTTGCTTTATGCTAACGGATGAAACTCTTTATAATAAGTCATTTACTCAAAAACTATATGACACCGTCCCGGATGTTCCAGCATTTTGGTTTGTATCCACAATAGCAACACTCATGGCTGTATTTTCCATCATTGATATTATTACGGGCTTCAATAAAGCAAATAAATCAAACGCTGCCATCGACCAATGGATGAAGAATGGATAAGAAAAAGGCTTCTAAAAAGAAGTCTTTTTATTTTTGAAATGGAACAATATGTTAAAGTTTAATAGTAGAAAAATACGAAGGAGGAATAACGTGTTTACGATAGTAAAAGCAGATTCTTCAAAAGCGAAAGAAATCGCAATCTTCATTGCAAACGAAAACAGAATCACCTCTAACTATTGCGGTTATTGTGGTGAAGAAGAGCATGAAATTCTCCATTCACTAATTGAAGACGTTTCAGATGTTCCTTACAATGAATCCTTCGCATTGGCTTATGAGGATGATCTCCTTGTAGGAGTGATCGGATTTGATGCAGATCTCGAGAACGGAAACGCAGAAATATGGGGACCTTTTATCCGGCATAGTGAGCACCAGCAAATTACTAAACAGCTTTTGGAGTTTTTACTTCAGCTCATTCCCCAAAGAATTAACACGGTTCATTTCTTTATCTCTACAGAAAATACAAATCAGAGAGAGTTCCTACTACATAATGACTTTATGGATCAAGAAAGTAAACATACAATACTTACGGTCAATAAGGAATCCTTAACAACCACAAATTTAGTAAAGAACATAAAAGAACTGACAGAAAATGATAAAGATGTTTTCAAAAATCTCCATGATACCCATTTTCCTTCTACTTACTACAATTCACAACAGATCATTGAACGAATTAACGAGTTTCATAAAGTGTTTGTTTATGAGACTGAAAATGAAGTGTCAGGTTACATTTATGTGGAAATACAACCTGAGTTTGCAGAAGGTTCTATTGAATTTTTCGCTGTAGATGAAAACCATCGAGGAAAAGGAATCGGCGTACAGCTATTAACCTATGCCGTCAAATGGATGCTTAGTAATCCGCACTTGAGACGTATTGATCTATGCGTAAACCATGAAAATAAACAAGCGATCAACCTATACCAGAGAATCGGGTTTGTTATTCAAAAAGAACTATTTCATATTAAGAAGCAACTTTCAGCAGAAACATATTCTAGAAAATAGTACTATTTTTACTTCACCTCTATGAAAAATATTTTTTCCGTATAAAATAGATAGAGTGATTATGAATCTATTTAAGGGGAGAATGTTATGAAAAACACTTGGAAAGCCTATCGTTCACCGATTATATTGCTCCTCGCAATTATTGCCGGAAGCATCATCGGTTCGACGATGGGGAAGGACGCTGCAGTCCTTAAACCGTTCGGCGATCTGTTTCTAAACGTTATGTTCATGATTGTCGTTCCACTCGTTTTCTTTTCGATCTCATCGAGTGTAGCGAGTATGGCTGGAACTAAACGTTTTGGTAAGATTATCAGCTCTATGCTGATCGTCTTTTTATTCACAGGAACGGTTGCTGCTATCATCAGTATGGCTGGAATTAAAATCTTTCCGCCTTCTGAGGGTGTGAAGATCGACTTAGTGAAGCCTGATACAACGGGTGAGGAAGTATCGATTGGTGATCAGTTAGTTAGTACAGTCACTGTGCCAGATTTCGTAGATCTATTAAGTCGTGCCAATATGTTAGCACTAATCCTTTTTTCTGTGTTGTTAGGTCTTGCAACTTCGAAAGTAGGAGAAAAAGCAAAGCCGCTCGCGAACTTCCTTTCAGCGGGAAGTGAAGTTACCCTTCAGATGGTGAAATATGTGATGTATTATGCACCGGTTGGTTTAGGAGCATACTTTGCTGCACTTGTTGGTGAATTCGGCCCAACGTTGCTCGGTTCATACTTTAAAGCAGTCTTATTCTACTATCCGTTCTCTATTCTTTATTTCTTTGGTTTCTTTACCTTATACGCGTTCATGGCTCATGGAAAGCTTGGTATCCGTGTGTTTTGGAAAAACATGCTTTCGCCATCTGTAACGAGTTTAGCAACGTGTAGTTCTGCTGCGAGTATTCCTGTTAACTTAGAAGCTACTAAGAAAATGGGAGTACCTGACGATATTAGTGAAACGACGATTCCGCTCGGTGCAACGCTGCATAAAGACGGATCTGTTATCGGTGGGGTATTAAAGATCACGTTCCTTTTTGGAATATTTGGAATGGACTTCTCAGGATTCAATACTTATCTTCTTGTTGGTGGAGTTGCTCTACTAGTCGGTATGGTAATGGGAGCGATCCCTCAAGGCGGACTGATAGCGGAGATGCTTATTCTATCTCTGTTCGGTTTTCCTCCTGAAGCTCTTCCAATAATTGCAGCGATCTCTGCCATTATTGATCCTCCAGCTACTTTATTGAACGCTACAGGTGATAATGTCGCAAGTATGATGACAGCGCGTTTAGTTGAAGGTAAGAACTGGCTGATTAAAAAGACAGGTTCGTTAACAGAACAAAAAGGCGCATAATCTATTTACATCTCTAACTCATCTTATGTTGAGTTAGAGATTTTTTTATGGAAAAAATGTGTATCTACTTTGTTATCGCATCCCAATCATTGGCTGACTGTAAAAGCAAAATAAAAAAAGCCTTCCGCTAACTAATAACGGAAGACTTAAGTGTAACTAAAAGATTAAGTTTAATACGAGATAAGATAGAGCAGCTAATGTCGCAGAGATCGGAAGTGTGATGAACCAAGTGATGATCATTGTCTTAGCAGTTCCCCACTTAACCCCTTTTAAACGGTGAGACGCACCAACTCCTAGGATAGAAGAAGTGATAACGTGCGTTGTACTTACTGGTATACCTAAGAAAGATGCTCCAAAGATAACTGAAGCTCCCGTTAAATCAGCAGATACCCCGTTAACTGGACGAATCTTCATGATCTTTCCGCCAACCGTCTTAATAATTTTCCAGCCACCTACAGAAGTACCAAGACCCATTGCAAGTGCACAGGAAATCTGTACCCAAAGCTGAATATCAGTGCTTTCCGTGTAGCCGTTCGCGATTAGTGCCATCGTGATGATACCCATCGCTTTTTGCGCATCATTCGTACCGTGGGAATAAGCTTGAAGCGCAGCAGTAGCTACCTGCACTTTACGAAAACCGTTATTTGTTTTCGTTAGGTTCGTATTTTTAAATATCATCTTAATAACGTTATAAAATATAAAACCAACAATAAATGCTAGAATCGGAGATAGAAGTAAACCATAAATAATTTTTAGAAAACCAGAATAATGAAGTGCTTCAAAACCAGCAGCTGCAATCGCAGCACCAGCTATAGAACCGATAATTGCATGTGAAGATGAACTTGGAATTCCATAGTACCAAGTAATCAAGTTCCAAGCGATTGCCGCAACAAGAGCAGCAAGGATAACGACTGACCCGTTAGGAAGTGTAAATGGGTCAACAATATCTTTGGTGATCGTTTTTGCAACACCAGTGAATGTCATGGCTCCGACAAAGTTCATGACAGCAGCTAAAATAATAGCTCTTCTTGGTGTCAACGCTTTTGTTGAAACAGATGTTGCAATCGCGTTCGCCGTATCATGAAATCCATTGATAAAATCAAATGCAAGCGCACCGATTACAACAAGAATGGTAATGAGTAATACTGTATCCATACCAGCCACCCGTTAAGCGTTTTTCATGATGATAGATTCTAAAGTATTTGCAACGTTCTGGCAGCTGTCGGCAATGCCTTCAAGCACTTCGTACATTTCTTTATACTTAATAACTTTGATCGGATCTGTTTGTGTTGAGAACAACTCACGCTGTGCTTCACGGTAAAGATCGTCACATTTTGATTCGTAATCTTTAATTTTGATAGCATGTTCACGCATATCAAGAAGTTTTTTCTCTGATAACAAATTAACAGTAAGCAGAATTTCTTCCGCACTTAATTTAATGTATTCTACAAATTTAACCATGTATTGATCTGGATTTGTAATTGCGTAAATATCAAACAATGCAGAAGATTGCTCGATACCATCTAAAATATCATCCATGCTCATGGCAAGTGATAAGATGTCTTCTCTTTCAATGGGTGTAATAAATACTTTGTTCAGTTCCATGATAACGGTATGAACATAAGAATCACCTTTAGATTCTAGTTCTTTTAAGTGGTCCGCAAACTCGCGAAGATCATTTTCGTTGTTAATCTTAAATTCGTGGAAATAACCAGCAGAGTCCTTCAAGTTGCTAGCAATATCCGTTAGCATGACCATGAACTTGTCCTTTTTCTTTGTAAACATAGTACCCTCCAAAAGAAATGTCTTTTATCCTTTTTCTTTTACGTTTTTTATAGTGGTTATTTTTTTCTATTTTTTAACCACCCAACACATTATACAAAAAAATAAGAGTTTTTGTCGAAAAAGAATGAATTGTAATCAATTATTTACAAAAGATTAACAAGGTTAACCTATCTTTTTATAATTTACACACACAGAATTTACAATGTAAATGATTTGAAATGTTTTCTTTATATTCTTCTAACTCATCATTCCTTAACGTATTATTTAGAATCTAGTGGCACAGAAAGCCCATAGAAGAACATTTGTAAAATATCTGTTGCTAGCTTTTTTCCATTCTCTCCTGTGATCATCGAGATAAGCATATCGTTATTGAAAAGTTGGATGTATACCATTATCGATTCTAAAGAAAGATCAGGATTGATCTCACCATTATTTTGAGCACTTCTAATCAGGTCAACTATTAAAGGAATTGCATACTTAGATTGAAATTCAGTTAAGTAAATTTTTAACTCCTCATCGTTTAGCATCATCTCTTGAATAACTTCTGGATGAATGTTCAGTACGTTATTCGTCTTTTGATGGATGCTTGCGGTCATTTTTTCTTTAAAAGAAAGATCCTTCTGAAATAGCTTCTTATGAAATTTGTATTCTTCTTCTACAAATTCTTTAATCACTTCACGAAACAAAGCTTCCTTGCTGCCAAAATGATTATAGATAGTTACTTGAGATACCCCAGCATGTTTTGCGAGATCTTCTATTTTTATTTCTTTAATGCCTTGTTTTTGAAAAAGCGAGAAAGCAGCTTGTTTAATATCTTTTTTCTTCTGTTCCTTACGACGTTCGTATCCGTTCAAATTTCTTCACCTCTTTACTAGGATAAAACATATTTTGAAAAATAACAAATCACATATTTCAAAAAGTATTGCTAAGTGCGACGAAAAGGGTTATGATTATTTTGAAATATAATAAGTTTAATATTTCAAAAAGGTGGGTGTGACGATGATTATCGTAAAGGGACTGTCAAAGCGATTTACTGCAGAAAAAGGTTTGTTCGACCTGAACTTTGAAGTGCAAAAAGGTGAGGTGTTTGGATATATTGGTCCGAATGGAGCGGGCAAATCAACAACCATTCGTCACTTGATGGGTTTTATGAAACCAGATAGTGGGCATTCTTCAATCGATGGAATGGACTGTTGGAACAACGCTGCACGCATTCAAGAACAAACAGGATACCTGCCCGGAGAGATTGTTTTTTTAGAAGGGATGACAGGGCTTGGCTTTTTGTCACTCGTTCAAAAGATGCGAAAGCAAACCTCTACAAAACGGAGAGACGAATTAATTGAAAGATTTCAGTTAGATGTAAAAGCACCAATAAGGAAGATGTCTAAAGGGATGAAACAAAAAGTGGGAATCATAGCAGCGTTTATGCATGAGCCTCAAGTTCTTATATTAGATGAACCTACATCGGGGCTAGATCCACTCATGCAGCGTGTTTTTATCGATCTTATCTTGGAAGAAAAACAAAATAACAAAACGATACTTATGTCATCACATAGTTTTCAAGAGATTGAGCGGACTTGTGATTCGGCAGGGATCATAAAAGACGGAAGATTAGTAGCGCTAGAAGATATGCATAGGCTACGTACGGTTCAACGACGTGTATTTGAAGTGAAAGTTAAGTCTGAAAATGATATGAATACCATTCTTCATTCCAATTTGGATACAGAAGTAAAAGGGGAAAGAACGGTTCATGTTACGGTTCAAGGGAATGATCAGGAATTTCTTCAGTTGTTAAGCGGCTGTGAGGTTCAACATATCGATACACGGCCACAGGATTTAGAAGATATTTTTATGCATTATTACGACAGAAGGGAAGTGGCGAAATGAGCTTGCCTTTATTCCTTGCGATGATGAAAAGTCACTTAAAGCTGATTGCCGGGTTCATATACGGTGCTGCAGCTTATATTGTCCTGATCATTTGGATATATCCTTCTATTGCTGATATGAAAGGATTTAACGATATGATCGCAGCTCTGCCAGAAGGCATGCGAAAGCTGATCGGGATGGAGAATGGCATAAATTCGCTATCAGACTATGTAGCGGGTGAATTTTACGGTATGTTGTTTTTGATCATATTGATGGTATATGTGATCTTGACTTCAACTCGGGTGATGGCACGCTTGATCGATCAAGGTTCAATGGCCTATATGCTCGCTACACCAAATTCAAGAGTTAAGGTTGCTATCACACAGGCAGCAGTATTGCTTACCGGACTTGCATTGATCGTAGGGTTTACAACGCTTAGTGGCATTGCAGCAAGTGAATGGTTGATTCAAGGGTATCAATTGGATATTCCTTCTTTTATTAGAATGAATGTACTGACCTTTCTTATCTTCTCAACGATCGCAGGTTATTGCTTTTTTATCTCATCGGTAAGTAATGATGAGAAAAAAGCGCTCGGAATTTCTGCTGGGATCACGCTTTTGTTTTATATGTTGAACATGGCAGGTAAACTCAGTGAGAAAACAGAATGGATGTTAAACTTTTCGATCTTTAAATGGTACGACCCGGTTAAGTTGATCAACAATGAAACGGACGCGATCTGGATCGGTTGTTCTCTAAGTATCTCAACATTTTTATTGTTCATGGTTAGTGTGATCGTGTTTAAGAATAGAAATCTTCCGTTATAAATATTCTAAATAGTTCGACTAATGTGTATAATATTAATAAACAAAGTCACAAAAATGGAAATTCCACATACAATGTAAGTGCTAGGAACCGAATATTGGATAGTTTTCAGGCTGCTGTCGTAAAAGACGGCAGCATTTCTGCTTTTTAAGGGTACTTGAGGATGATAGTTATTATCAATACAGCAGGAGGGGAAGTCCAATGGAACTCTCTGCACGAACACAACTGTTAATGGCAACGACGTCTGGCATCTTCATATTAACGGCGTGGATGATGGAAAAGTATTCAGAGTCTCCTTATTATGTGCTCTTTTATCTGTTAGCTTTCATCGTAGGAGGCTATGCAAAAGCAGTTGAGGGGATTCAGGAAAGCATTAAAGAGCGACAATTGAATGTTGAACTTCTTATGATGTTTGCCGCAATTGGATCAGCTGCGATCGGCTATTGGGGGGAAGGCGCTGTTCTGATCTTGATCTTTGCTTATTCTGGTGCGCTAGAGATGTACAATTTACAAAAAAGTGATAAAGAAATCAAAGCATTAATTTGTTTGCAGCCGGAAGAAGCATGGCTTTTATTGGAAGATAAGGAATATAGAGTGGAAGCTTCCTCCTTAGAACCTGGTAACCTTATAAAGGTTAAGCCAGGAGAACGGGTGCCTGCAGATGGAATCATCGTAAAAGGGAACTCTTTTATTAATGAATCCGCTCTAACAGGTGAGCCCCTTGCTCGAGAGGTCTACGCATCATCGGAAGTATTAGCAGGAACGTTGAATCAATCTGGATTGTTAGAGATTTCTGTGACGAAACACATGAAAGACTCTGTGTTTCAAAGAATGATAGATTTAGTGAACAACGCTCAAAGTGATGCTCCGCCAGTGCAAAGGAAGATTGAAGAGTTTGAAACAAAATATGTTCTTTTCGTATTACTGGCAGCAGCCTTAACGTTTCTAGTGCCTGGATCGATTGGTATTTGGAGTTATTCCGAATCTTTATATCGAGCTTGTGTTCTACTAGTTGTTGCTTCTCCTTGTGCACTTGTAGCATCGACAATGCCAGCATTACTTGCTTCGTTATCTAACGCAGCGAAGAATGGGATTCTATTTAAAAGTGGTGTATTTTTGGAGAAGTTGAGTTTAGTGAACGTAATTGCTTTTGACAAAACAGGTACTTTAACAAAAGGCCATCCCACTGTGAAACATGCTGAGTTTCTCCATTCTTCTTGGGCAAAAGAAGAGTTGATCTCAATCATCCATGGAATTGAAAGTAATAGCATACATCCTCTTGCAAAAGCTATTAATGAACATCTTAAAATTCATCAAGAATTAAAACCTATAGAACTGAATGCGTTTGAGGATGTGCCAGGACTGGGTGTGAAAGCTCACATCCAAGATATTATATGGAAAATAGGAAATCGTGAGTGGACTGATATAACAGAAAAGCAAGAGTGCGAGCTGTTGATGAGGATAGAGGACAAAGGAGAAGAAACAGGACACACTGTTGTCTATGTAACGGCTGATGATCAGCTCACAGCCTATTTTCTACTAGGAGATACTGTAAGGGAAGAGACCATTCAAGCGATAAAAGATCTACAAGAAAAACAAATTTTAACGATCATGCTAACTGGTGACTCTAAACGTGGAGCAGAAATGATCGGAAGAATCGCGAAGGTAGACGAAATAGGTTTTTCGTGCATGCCTGAAGATAAAGTTAAGACCGTGAAAAAATGGAAAGATAAAGAAGCGGTGGTAGCTATGATCGGTGATGGTGTGAACGATGCACCTGCTCTCGCTATAGCAGATGTTGGTGTAGCGATGGGAATGGGAAGCGACGCCGCCATTGAGACTGCAGATGTAATCCTCGTAAAAAATGATCTAAGCAAGCTGCTTTATGCCATGCAACTATCTGAACGTTTATCAAAAATTATTAAACAAAATATCATTTTTTCAATCAGTGTTATTTTATTTTTATTATGTGCGAACTATTTACAGTTCCTCACGTTGCCATTTGGGGTGATCGGGCATGAAGGAAGCACGATACTAGTGATTTTAAATGGGCTCCGCTTATTAAAATAGCCACAGAAAAAAGCCGGACTTAACGTCGCGGCTTTTTATCTGAATTAAAAAGTATTATTGTTTATATCACTTTGTTTTTTTTCATAGCTAGAATCTGTTCCTGTCTTTTGCTGTGTATCAGTGGAAGAAAGGGTACGAGGCGTTACAACAGCTTTTGTTTGCGTGTTGGTTTGATAGTTGTCTTTTTCAGCCTCTTGTTTTGCTTCTTCTATCGCAGATTGTGTTTCACTTTTTACCTCAGTCGCCGTATTCTTCGCTTCCTGTAGCTTTTGACGAGCAGAAAGAGAAAGGTTTCCGGATTTTTCTTTTATAGATGCAACCGTATCTTTAGCATCCATAGTTCCAAGTTTTGCTTTTAGCATTGTTTCATCTTTCATCTGTTGCGTGCGTTCTTTCAATTTGATAGACGAATCACGAAGATCGTTTCTAAACTCATTTCCGTTTTTAGGAGCATATAATAATGCTGCAGCAGCCCCTACAAGACCTCCCACTACTAAACCTGTAGCAAAACCAGAAGCATTACTTTTCTTGCTAACGTTAGTATCAGCAGTATCTCGTGTTTGGAAATCGGAATGTGTAAAGACCGGTTCCGCAGTAGTCGTTGTTGTGTTTGTATGGTTAGGCATAGTATTGAATCCTCCTTTTAGTCTGTATAAAACCCTACCCGGAACCTATTGATGATAAACATGAAGCATGAAGGCGTGATGAATATTAATAGAAACAAATTTATCGTTTAGGATGGCATGATGGAAAGCAAATAATATATTTACTCTATATACGGTTGATAGAGAATGATAACTCCAAAACGTTATAAATTTGAATATAGAAAAAGCCGGGCAGCAATCACCCGGCCGAATTCTATTTATTTCATTAACTCTTTAATTCTGGAAGCATACGAATTTCTTCATTCATTGCTGATTTGCAAATGGGGCATTGCGGTTCTTTTTGCAAAGAATAGTCAGCGCGCATCCAGCATGAGCATCCATCACTCGTACATGCCCAAACCTTCGTTTCTACGTCTGGAATCGGCTCTGCAGGTTGTTTTGAAAAAAAAGCCATAGATATCCCCCTTTTTCTGTTCTACTTATAGTATACGCCTAAAAGAGGAAAAATATGTATCAATTTGATTACATATTTAAAATAAGTTCATATTGAGCAGAGATTTCCCTTGCCCAGCGTGCATGAATCTCTTTAATTTCTCTCGGAGATTTTATTGAAATGTTCGTTTTCAATGGCCATAAATACTCGGCAGCTTTTTCAACATAAGTTGCCAAAATATCTCCTGTCAGACTGTATAAACCATCTTGTTTAATAGTAATAAATTGCTTAAGAAAAGGGTGAGACTCACAATAAGTTAATTCTTCTAGTAATAAATCTGCTTCGAGTCTAACATAGTTTCTTGGTGAGATTTGAGATGCCCAGTTATGAATAGTTACCTCGGTAAAATCTTTTACCTCTATTGGTTCATAATTTATTACAGCATGCTTGATATCTGATAGTGTAAAAACGTGATAATCCATGAGCGAGTAACAATATGCTGGACAGTACCATTCACCATTTTCGCTATAAAGCCCAATCAGTTGAATGTTGCTATACATTTTTTGTTCTTTCATCGTATATAGGATCGTGACAATCTTTTGTTTGATTGAAGCTTCAAGAATAACTGGCGCAACCTGACTTTTTGGAGGTAATGGTAGCTGCACCAAAAGTCGTTTTTGAATTTGAGTCCAATTTTCTTTAGCATCTTCTGGCATGAACTGATGCAGTTTATGTAAAATAGATTTACTTTGGGTTTGAAAAGGAAAACTTGATTCAGTGTATGCTTGCAAACTAAATAGAATAGAGGAAGCCTCCATTTCGGTAAATCCAATCGGAGGAAGAATACGATCGTTCTCGATGCGATATCCGCCGTGTGGTCCGAATTCAGATACGATTGGAAGGCCCATCTCGATCAGATTTAATAGATCACGTTGAATGGTTCTTGTAGATACTCCAAATTCATCAGCTAATTCCTTTAAGGTAAAATGCTTTTTAGAGTTTATGGAAAGCAGTAACCGTTCCAGTCTTTTTATTTTTGACATGTTAGACCCCTAATTGAAATATTCATATATTAAAACTTTTGTACTAGTCTTTGTATGTTATATCGTACAAATATGCTGAAATGTTAGAGTTTATCCAAATAAAGTAAGAATAAATTAAAAAACACGTTAATCCATTGGATAACGTGTTGATTTCGTAGTATGAAAGGTAGGAAAACTAATCTGCGGTCATTGTTATAAGCAGTTTTTTAATATTAGTTCTTTACTATTGAAGAAAGGCGTTCAATACATTGAACCATATCCGCAAGCTGTTTATCAGTGAGCTGTGACATGTACTTGATCAGTACACCGTTTCTTTTTTCTTGAATTGCATGAAATGCCACTAAACCAGTTTCATTTAATTGCACATATACAATTCTTCGATCGAGGTCAGAGCGATAACGATCTACTAATCCTCTTTTAACGAGTCGATCGATGATAACGGTAGTAGCACTTGCACGTACTTTCATAGCGTCAGCAATCTCGGAAACCGTCCATTTTTCACGAGATGATAAAGTCTTTAATATTTGGAATTGAGTAGAAGTAATCTCTTCTTCTTCCCATATTTCAGGCTTTATCACGTCCATGATCTCATTAAACGCTTTCTCTATACGCTCTACTTCCATTAATACATTTCTACTATCTGCCACCACTTTCACAGTACTGCCTCCTTAGCTTACATTACTCCTATTTTAATATAAATTTCCGATAAGTTCCATTAAAGAGTAGTATAAAGTATCTAGTTTTCAATGTGTATCTCTGTGCTAGTATTTAAACTATTGAAATATAGGTTTAATTTAGAAACAAAAATATATTTCCTGATAAAAGAGGAATTCACTTGTTACTATCTAATAAAAAATAGAGAGATAAAGGGGGATGTGCAAGATGGCACGTATTGCTTGGATTACAGATAGTACAAGCTGCATAACACAGGATGAAGCGAAAGAACTTGGCATTCATATTATTCCTGTATCTGTCATAATGGAAGATAAAATTTATAAAGACGGTGTAGATATTACCCCGGATGAATTTTATGCAAAACTTGAAAGTGTTTCTGAACTTCCAAAAACGAGCCAGCCAACAGTTGGAGAGTTCTCAGACTTTTATGAAGTTCTGAAACATAACTATGATTGTGGAATTGCCATACATGTTTCTGAAAAATTCAGCGGCACGATCAATGGTTCTAGACTTGGTGCGGAAATGGCAGATTTTCCAGTACATATTGTAGATTCAAAGATTTTATCTGAATCAATGAAACAACTTTTGTTAAAAGGAAAGAAACTTGAATCTGAAGGATTGGAAGCTCAGGAAATTGCTGCGATGCTGCGTGAAACAGCAGATCATGTAAAAGGCTATGTTTGCATCGGGAGTCTTGAGCAATTAAGAAAAGGTGGTCGATTATCTGGTGCAAGCTTCCTTGTTGGAAATCTTCTTCAGATCAAACCCATACTTACCTTTGACGATGGTTCACTCGTACCATTTGAAAAGATCAGAACGTTAAAAAAAGCAGAATCTCGTGTTCTCGCTTTGTTTGAAGAAGCGGCAGAAAATAAAGGTGCTTATGGTGTAAGTGTCGTATACAGCGGCTCCTCAGAAAAGGCGGAGGATTGGCTTCACCTGTTAAGAGAGAAGTATCCACACATTACATTCAATCTAGGGCAACTGAGCCCTGCGATCGGCGTCCACGTTGGCGCAGGCACCCTCGGCCTCCTCTGGTTTGAAGAATAGGGGTCTGACCCCACACAATTACAAACAGGCAAAATGTCCATCCATGATGGACATTTTGTCTGTTTTATTATGATCTATACAGCACTGCTTTTCTTAAGCTTTTTTTCGAATTGCAAAGACGATAAACATACTCCATAGAAGAAGTAGGGGTACCAAAGCTGAAATTTCTGTAAACAAATCTATAGAAAAAAATTCGTTTATAATCGTTCTTAAGTTCGTTACGATTATTAAGCCACCAGCTAATACGCCTAATAGCGCTGGCTTTAACTTTTGCACGAGCCACGCTGCAAAAGGAGCTGCAATAATCCCACCTAGCATCATCGCAACAACGACCTGCCAAAGCAAAGTTTCCCAACCGATAAACAAAAAGAAACCGATAGAAGCAGATAATGATACCGCAAACTCACTAAAATTTACTGAGCCGATCGCTTTATTAGGAGTAAGGTTTTTCTGTGTAAGCAGAATAGGAGTTGTTATCGGTCCCCATCCTCCGCCACCTGTTGCATCCATAAACCCAGCGATTAGCCCTAATGGACGATACATCATTTGCTTAGCACTGCTCTCTGAAGAATCTTTCACTACATCTACCTTTACTTTTATCAGTAAAAAGCGGAACAGAACATAAAAGCCAAGACCTAATAAAAATAACGAGATGTACGGTTTGATAAATGCAGAAGGAATGTAACTTAAAAAAGCAGCACCTAAAAATGCACCTATAGCGCCTGGGATGACGAGCTTTTTGACCGTTTTCATATCTACATTTCCGAATTTGAGGTGTGAGTAGCCTGAGACAGCAGATGTCACAACTTCTGATAAGTGAACAGAAGCAGAGGCTAAAGCGGGCGAGAACCCGACTACTAAGAGAAGAGTTGTAGAAGTAACTCCATAAGCCATGCCTAGAGAGCCATCTATGAGTTGAGCCATGAGACCAATCAAAGCCAGCATTACAATTTTTTTCATAAAAGGTCCTCCAACAATAATGATGCTATAGATTATGTGGACAAAATGAGAAAGGTTCAGATCAAATGTTTATGATTTTATAATTTTTCTTTGTTATTTCATATAAAAAGAACTGAAATAATTGTTTTTTTGTTCATTTTTAGATACTCTAATAGACAGTGTTGCAAGTAGAGGTTAATCGCCTTTATTTTGTGGAATAATACAAAACAGTTATAAATACATAAATTGGAGTGATATGTACAATGGAAATCGGTTTAATCGGCCTTGGGAAAATGGGCTTCAATATGGCACTGAATATGAATGATAAAGGGAATACGGTTTTCGCTACAGATGTTAACAAAGATACAGTGAAAGAGATCTCAGCGGAAGGTGTTAAAGGTGTTGACTCGATCGAAGAGCTTGCTAATTCTTTTACAGGAAGAAAAGCGGTTATTCTTTTAGTTCCAGCTGGAGAGATCGTTGACCAAGTAATCGAACAACTGAAGCCACATTTAACAGAGGGAGATATTATCGTTGACGCTGGTAACTCCATGTACAAGCACACTCTTCGCCGCTATGAGGAACTAAAAGCATCAGGCATCCATCTAGTAGATGTTGGTACGAGTGGAGGAACTGATGGAGCGCGTTACGGTCTTTGTGCCATGATGGGTGGAGATGACGATGCTGTTAACTACCTTGCTCCTTTATACGAAAAAATTTGTGTAGAAAAAGGATTTATGATTACAGGGCGTGCAGGTTCTGGTCATTTCTTGAAGATGGTTCATAACGGAATCGAGTACGGTATGATGCAAGCAATCGGAGAAGGTTTTGAGATCTTAGATAAAAGTGATTTCGATTATGACTATGAAGCAGTTTCTAGAGTATGGAATAACGGATCAGTTATCCGTAGCTGGCTGATCGAACTGATGGAGAACGCATTCAGCAAACAGCCAAAACTTGAAGACATCCGCGGTGTGATGAATTCTTCAGGTGAAGGGATCTGGACAGTTGAAGCTGCTCTTGATTATCAAGCGTCAGCTCCAGTTATCGCACTATCTCAATTCATGCGTTTCCGTTCATTAGAAGACGACACGTTCCACGGTAAAGTCGTTGCGGCACTTCGTAACGAATTTGGTGGCCATGCAGTCGTGAAAAAATAATAAAATGCCTTAATAAAGACCTCATTGCTTATACGTTTAAGCAGAGGTCTTTCATTAATTTTTGGACATTCAACATATACTAGTGATGAAGAGATAAGAATAGGAGTTTTGATCATGGAAGAAAAATTTGTTCGTGAATCTCGAACAGTAAAATCCTCAGTAGTACTTCCACCGGATACAAATAATCATGGTACGTTATTCGGAGGGAAATTGATGGCTTATATCGATGATGTTGCAGCTATATCAGCGATCCGACATGCACGAAAAAATGTGGTTACAGCTTCAACGGATTCGGTTGACTTTTTACAGCCGATAAAAGAAGGACATTCTGTTTGCTTAGAATCATTTGTGACGTGGACGAAAACAACTTCAATGGAAGTTTTCGTAAAAGTGATCTCAGAAAATCTATTGTCTGGGGAACGAAAAGTTTGTGCGGTTTCCTTTCTAACATTTGTAGCGTTAGATGAAGAGGGTAAACCAACCCCAGTGCCAAAAGTTATACCTGAAACAGAAGAAGAAAAATGGCTCCATGAACATGCGCCAGAACGAGCAATTGCAAGAAAAAAGCGCAGAGAAGAAAGCAAGAAATTGGCCAAAGAGTTCGGAGTAAAAAAACCTTGGGATCCAATGTGAGTATAAAGATATATTTTTAGTGTTTTGCAGTTCATAAGATTCGCATTTTTAAAAGAAGATGCTATAATAAAGTTACCTTTTTCCAGCCAGGGATACAGAACCCTGGCATTTATACTGTTAATTTGTTAAAGCCCCTGATCGTTTTCATCAATGAAATCGATCAGGGGCTTTTTTGTGTTTAAAGTGTGTAAACGAATCGTTAGTACATAACCAAGTCGTGTTGTGCAAATGCTAAGAAAAGTTTGGTAAAAAGGCGGATGGTTATGCGGAATAGAAGAAAGCGTCCAATCATTAGAACTCATAAAAAGTTAACAGATATGTTAGCAGATAAAAAGCATGATGATCATTCTTCTCTTCAATCTAATACCATTTCTATGGATACATCAATACAACAGAAAAAAGAAACAGAAAAGCGTGTTGGAGAACTTAGTCCGGTTCTGCATGTGGTGGTTGATAGAGTAAAGACACTCTTAGGTAACCCGATGGATTTAATCGTCCGTGAGTTTGAATTTGAGCTAGAACACAAGGTTACAGCTACATTATTATTTTTAGAAGAAATGAATGATTCTCAAGTGTTAAATGAGTTCATTCTTTCACCATTGATGTCACTGTCATCAGACAAGCAATCTTCTCCAGTGCCAGTAGACCATGCATTACATTACATCAAACAGAATGCTTTAGCCCTTGGAAGAGTATTGGATGTTGAAACGGAAGATGAATTAGTTGAAGCCCTTCTTGCTGGTTTAAGTGTTCTTTTAGTTGAAGGGAATACAAAAGGTCTAAAACTAGGAACGAACGGCGGAAAAGTTCGAGGAATCGAAGAGCCTACATCAGAAGTTGTTATTCGTGGTCCTAAGGATTCATTCACAGAGTCAATCAAGACGAATATCTCGTTAATAAGACGAAGAGTAAGATCAAAAGATATTAGAATTGAAAAGTTCAAAATAGGAGAAGTCACACATACAGATGTGGCGGTTGTTTATCTAGAGAATATCGCTGATCCATTATTGATCCAAGAGATTAAAGAGAGAATTGAAGAAGTGAAGACAGATGGCTTGCTAGAATCCGGTCAACTTGAAGAGTTTATTCAAGACGAGACAGTCACTGTTTTTCCGCAGTTTCTAAATACTGAACGACCAGATGTTGTTATTGGAAACCTGCTCGAAGGTCGTGTGGGTATCATTATTAATGGAACACCGTTTGTTTTGATCGCCCCAGCACAATTTATACAGTTCTTTCAGTCATCAGAAGACTATTATATGAGGTATGACATCAGTACATTTCTTCGTTTGTTGAGATTTTCGGTCTTTATTATATCCTTGATCGCTCCATCGATTTATATTGCCCTTACCACTTTTCACCAAGCCATGATTCCAACGACTCTTTTGTTTGGAATCGCCGCTCAGCGTGAAGGAGTACCGTTTCCGGCAATAGCAGAAGCGTTAGTGATGGAGATTACATTTGAAATCTTACGTGAAGCAGGGATTAGGATGCCACGGGCGGTAGGCGTCGCCGTTTCAATCGTTGGGGCACTTGTATTAGGTCAAGCAGCAGTTCAAGCAGGACTTGTTTCACCTGCGATGGTTATCGTTGTGGGAATCACTGCAGTAGCCAGCTTTGCGATCCCATCGTTTGCTGTCGCCACATCAGCACGATTATTACGATTTCCGTTAATGCTGATCTCATCAGTTTTCGGCTTCTATGGTCTTACACTAGCATTGATTGTAATCATCGCCCATTTATCAAGCTTAAGATCTTTCGGTTATCCATATTTAAGTCCTTTTGCTCCGTTACAAACACAGGATTTAAAAGATAGTCTGTTTCGATTTCCGATTACCAAATTGTTCAAAAGACCAGAAAAGCTATCGAAAAAAAACCAAACACGTACAAAACCTTATTTGGTTAAGAAGAAACGAGAGGAGGAGACAACACGTTGAAACTTTTAAAAAGTTGCCTTCCTCTCTCACTCTGCCTTCTATTTCTATCAGGCTGCTGGGATCAAAATGAGCTGGATGAGCTTTCAATCGTAATGGGAATTGGAATTAACATTGATAAAAAAGGAAATTTAATTGTGACCTATCAAGTGGTGAACCCAACAGAAGTTGCTCCAGGGATTACCGGAGCGGGAGGAGGGAAACAGCCCGTCTTCACCGTCTATGAGACAACAGGAAGAAACTTGATGGAAGCAACGAGAAAAGCAAGTAAACAAACATCAAGACGCTTGTTTTTTGCGCATGCGAGGATGCTTGTTTTTAGTGAGAAAATTGCAAAAGAGAGTATCTATCAAGCGGTTGACATGATTTCTCGTGATCCTGAAGTTCGTTCGACCATTCAAGTTGTTGTAGCTAGAGATACGACGCCATCAAAATTATTAAGAACGTTTACTGCCATCGATAAAGTTACTTCTGATGAAGTGGCTACAATTTTGAAGATTTCAGAGAAAAATTGGGGAGAAAATATGCAGCAGGATATTAATGAAGTCCTTCAATCCATTATCGATGAAGGCGGAGAACCGATAATCAATGGCATTAAAATTACGGGTGACCATAAGTTGGCAGTGACAGCACAAAACTATGAAGTGGGCGATCCCGCGAGAGTTCAGTTATCAGGCATGGGGGTATTTAGAGATGGCAAGCTGCAGGGGTGGTTGGATGGACCTGAAGCGAGAGGCGTTCTGTGGATAAAGGGAAAGCTTGTTAGTTCAGCTATTACGGTACCTTGTATGGGTAACGATAACGGATATTCTATCGAGATTGTTCGTTCGAATACTGAACTGTCGGCAGATACAAAACAGGATATACCGACGATAACACTCGATGTGTTTCCTGAAGCAAATATTGCAGAAGCAAACTGTGCAGTGAACTTAGAAAAAACTTCTGAAATCCTTAAAATTGAACGTAAATTAAACCTTGTAATTGAAAAAGAAATTCAAAAAACGATTAACGCATCACAAGACTTTAATAGCGATGTACTTGGATTTGGTGAATTGTTGTATAGAGAAAATCCGAGTAAATGGCGCAATGTTTACAAAAAGAACTACAAAGAAATATTTCCGAAGTTAGAAGTGAAAGTGAATGTCGATTCTCGTATTAGAAGATCAGGTGTTCGAACTTCACCGTTTTTATTAGAGGAAAAGAAAGAGGCTCCAAAATGAAGACCATCAAGATCGATATTCAACAATACTTTATTATCATCGTCTTATTTGAACTCGGAAGTGCGATCCTTGTTGGTTTAGGAATGGATGCTGGCAGGGATGCTTGGATCGCTATCCTGCTCGGTATGACATGCGGTATGTTTCTATTTGTAGGTTATTATTATCTCTATAAACAATTTCCAGAGCAATCGTTAACACAATATTTGCAGATCTTGTTCGGTAAGTATATAGGAAAATTATTTGGTTTCTTGTACCTAATGTACTTCATGTATTTAGCTGCTCGTGTTTTGCGTGACTTTGGAAGCCTTCTGCTGTCAGCAGTTTTTGTACAAACACCGATTATTGTTGTAAATGCGCTAATGATTGCTACGATTGTTTATGTTTTAAAATTAGGTTTCGAAGTTCTAGTAAGAACAGGGGAGATCATTTTTTTTCTAGTCGTTCTCTTAGGAATCGTTCTTGCTGTACTTGTTTTATCAGCAGACTTAATGAAATACAATTATCTTCTTCCTGTTCTAGGCAAGGGGTTCTTGCCGGTCTTAAAGGCGGCGTTCCCAGTAACACCGACTTTTCCTTTTGGAGAAATGGTGGTTTTTACAATGTTGTTGCCATATTTGAAAACAACAAAGAAAAGTAAAGCACTAACAGTTGGGTTATTTGCCATTATGGTGAGTGGGATTATCTTAAGTGTAACGGTCGCGATGGACATTGCGATATTAGGAGGGCATGTTGCTACTCATGTCTACTTCCCATTGCTTGCTGCAGTTGCGAAGATTAACTTAGGAGAATTTATTCAAAGGTTGGATGCGTTAGTGGTATTTACGCTCATTATAGGAGGATTCTTTAAGATCTCTGTATTGTTTTATGTTGCAGTTAAAGCAACCCAAGACATCTTCGGAGTAAAAGAAGAAAAAAAGCTCATAGGCCCAATCGGTATTGTATTGATTCTTTCATCTATCGTCATAGCAGCAAATTATGTGGAACATATTACAGAAGGTTTAAATATCGTTCCTCATTTTATTCATTTACCATTTCAAGTTGTTTTACCGAGTCTGTTCATTATTGTATTCTTAATAAGAAGAAAGAAGCTTAAGCCTTTTGCTTCTTCTCCATCCACTTCGACAGAATAAACGTTAGGATGGGTAAGATCATCAAAGTGATCACTAGAACATATTCGACCTTGTCCACATAGTGAAAGAAAGACATAAATGATTTTTTTATAACCGTTGCTGGAGCGATCCCTAGAAACCAATCAATGACAACGAGTAAAGAGAACATACTGAATAGTAAAATGATATAAATAACAACAGGATTCTTCATGACGTCCACCTCCTGTTTTTAGTTTTTGCACGATTGACATCCTTATCCATAAGTTGAACCGAGGTGATGTGTTTTGTGTGGCAGATATATGCTTTACTACGAAAAAGATGTGATTATTGATGCTTTTAACTTAGAAAACGAATTTGATTATGATAAACGCTTTAACATTGCCCCGAGTCAGCAAGTTCTTTCGATTATTAAAGCGAGCTCAGGAAATAGAGCTGGATATATGAAGTGGGGGCTTGTGCCAAGTTGGGCGAACGATCCGAAAATAGGAAACAAATTAATGAACGCGAGAAGTGAGACAGTTTCTGAAAAACCAAGCTTTAAAAACTCTTTTGTTCAAAAAAGATGCTTGATTCCTGCAAGTGGATTCTACGAATGGGTTATTGAAGAAGGTGTTAGCAAGAAGCAGCCCTATAAGTTTACACTAAGAGATAAAAAGCCGTTCGCATTTGCCGGGATCTGGTCCAGATGGACAGGTGAAGTCGAAGGACAGCAAGAAGAAAGAATTACGTGTTCCATCTTAACAAAAGCATCTAATGACTCTATGGAAAAATATCATCACCGTATGCCGGTAATGTTAGAGCCAAACATTGGAGAGAACTGGTTGGATCGCTCAGCAAGTAAGGATAAACTTTTTTCTATTCTCCAAGACAACAACCCAGAACTATTTGCAGAACAAGTCACTATGGATTTGAACGTTTATAGAACTAGCTGACAGTTTCTTTTGATCTGTATTTGATCAGGTGAAAGTGTCATTTTTTTTTTACGAAAAATAATCCAAGAGTACTATATTGTAAATTCTTTGTAAGTCTTTCTGACTGTTTTAATATAAAACTAACAATTGAATCGACAGAATTGTGTTATATTTTTCATGGATTTACATGTTTTACATCCTATTAGTGAGGCAGGTGGAACGATATGTTCATGAAAATGACGAAAAGGCTTACAAATATAAGTATCATGCTAGTAATGGTGCTTAGCATGGCTATACCACTGCAGCAGACTGCATCTGCAGCTGACGTTCTAACGGTTAGCGAAGCATTGGTTAAGCAGGATAAATCAACACAGATGGTTGAAGGGTATATCGTAGGAACTGTTCATGGAGGTAGTGGGTCTTCTATCTCATTCAAACATGAAGGACCATTTACTGCGAATACCAACTTGGCCATCGCAGATTCAGTGAACGAAACAGACAAAACGAAAATACTAACTGTTCAATTACCCAATAATGCTGCAAGATCTGCATTGAACCTCGTTGATCACCCTGAGAATTTAGGGAAAAAAGTTCAACTTGAAGGAACACTAGAGGCCTATTTTAGTGTGCCAGGACTTAAAAATGTAAACAAATATCAAATTGTTGATGGTGCTCCTTCTGAACCACAAGTAGAAGAAGTAAGGTCTTCGGTTGAGGGACAGGTTGTTTCTAAAGGGACTTCAGTCGTACTCTCTACTGAAACAACAGATGCTGAAATTTTTTACACATTAGATGGACAAGATCCGACTACAGATAGCACACGTTATACATCTCCTATTTCAGTAGATGAAGATGTAACCATTAGAGCTGTCGCTGTTAAAGAAGGATTAAAGAATAGCAACATATCAGAGTTCAAATACCAAGTTGCTCTATCCGGACTTCGTATCCATGATATTCAAGGTGCAAGTCATCAATCTCCTGTTTCGAATAAAGCAGTAGAGGGTGTCGAAGGAATTGTAACAAAAGTTGTAGATAACAATAATTTTTATATGCAGGACGTTAAACCAGACAAAGACTATAGAACGTCTGAAGGTATTTTAGTCTACCAAAAAGATCACGGTCAGGCTAAAGGAAATCTTGTTTCAGTTGATGGGCTAGTAAAAGAATGGGTACTTGAAGGATATTCTGATAAATTAAAAACAGATCTAGCTGTTACAGAGATTAATGGAAGTCGCATCACAAAACTACAAGAAGGACAAAAACTTCCAAAGTCAACGATCATCGGTTTGTTTGGTCTTCAACAACCAACTAGAGTGATTGATAATGATAACTTTGAGTTGTTTGATCCAAAAGAAGATGGCATTGATTTTTATGAGAGTTTAGAAGGTATGCTTGTAGAAGTAAAAAATCCTGGTGTTCTTGCACCTCAAAAATATGGAGAACTTGTTGTTGTTCCAGATTTTTGGAAGCAAAAAGAATTTAACTCATCAGGTGGTCTAAACATCAAGGAATTTGATTACAACCCAGAACGCATTTTTGTCGATATGAACGACGAATCGTTTGTGGCAAAAACAGGAGACTTCTTCTTGGGCTCAATTACTGGAGTTGTCAGCTACGGATTTGGTAACTATAAAGTGTTAGCTGACCGAGAAGAACTTCCAACGTTTGTTGAAGGAAGAACAAAACCGGAAGTTACAAAGATTCATGAAAAACATAAAGAGTTAACAATCGCGAGCTTTAACGTAGAGAACTTTTCTGCACTTGAAGAAGGGCGTGACAGTACGAGCGATGAAAAAGTATCGCGTATCGCAAAATCGATCGTTCGTAACCTGAACGCACCAGATATCGTAGGGCTTGTTGAGATGCAAGATGGAAACGGTCCAACGAATGATGGTACGACAGATGCAAAAGAAAGTGCAGATCGATTAATCGCTGAGATTACGGCGCAAGGTGGTCCACAATATGTGTATACAGATATCGCACCAGTTGATGGACAAGACGGCGGAATTCCTGGTGGTAACATTCGTGTAGGATTCATCTACAATCCTGAACGTGTTTCACTTGCAAAAGGAACTAAAGGAACAGCAACAGAAGCGGTAGGCTATAAGGACGGGAAGCTTACTGTAAATCCTGGGCGTATCGATCCGACAAACCCAGCATTTGAAAACAGCCGTAAGCCAGTCGCAGCACAGTTCATGTTTAAAGGTGAGAGCGTAATTGTGGTTGCCAATCATTTTAACTCAAAAGGCGGAGATCAGCCGCTGTTTGGGAAAAATCAGCCTCCTTTCCTTGGAAGTGAAGCGCAACGTTTAGAAATCGCGGGAATTGTAAATCAGTTTGTTAAAAATGTTAAGAGTGAAGATAAGGATGCAAAGGTCGTGCTACTTGGAGATTTCAATGATTTCGAGTTTACGAAGACGCTGCAGAAAGTTAAAGGCAAAGAGTTGACGAACATGATCGAGAAAGTTCCTTACAAAGAGCGCTACACATATTCTTACCAAGGGAACGCTCAAGTTCTTGATCATATTTTAGTAACAAACAATATGGCGAGAAAGACAAAAGTTGATATCGTTCATATCAATTCGCAGTTTATGGAAGAACACGGTCGAGCAAGTGACCATGATCCTGTGTTAATTCAAGTAAAACTAGATAAAGTCAGATAAATAAATAAAAGTCATCCGCATATTGTGGATGACTTTTTCATGTTAACTGCAGTTTAGCGTCGGTATCCGCCACCTAGCTGTTGTTCAGCCATTTGAACAAGACGTTTAGTGATTTCACCACCAACAGATCCATTCGCACGGGATGTTGTGTCTGGTCCTAGTTGAACACCAAACTCAGAAGCGATTTCATACTTCATTTGATCCAAAGCTGCTTGTGCTCCAGCTACTACTAATTCGTTAGAGTTATTGTTACGTGCCATATGTATCACCTCCTTGTATTACTAGTTTGTATATATTTAACAATTTTATGCGCATGATGGAAAAATTCTTTTCGGAAGAAGAGATCGATAGGTATTCGCATATTTTTGCTTTAACCGACACCAAAACCCGTAAGTTTCGTATGATACATCATCCCCCTATTTTTATTTTCAAGATAAGCGCTGAGCTGGTTTTTTAAGCTCAGTGCTTTCTGTTTTTATGACGCCTGTTGATACTATGGTAGGTAATTGATTACTAGCTGATTGATACATATAAAGATAAAAATGTAGAAATTAGAATAATAAAATATATTTGATTTTAACGCATTCGTTTTATAATGAATGAAGGATATAGATTCAATAGTAATTGGGAGAGCGGGTGTAGGATGGGGAATCAAAAAGAGTATTCCCGGTGGAAAGGTATAGGACTAGCCTTAGCAGGAGCTTCTCTTTGGGGGTTTTCAGGAAACGCAGCAGAATGGATCTTTTCACATTCAGCAATGACCGCAACATGGTTAGTTTCAGTCCGTATGGTAATGGCTGGAGCGCTGCTATTATTTCTAGTCTCTTTTCATCACAATATATTTGAAGTTTGGAGAACTAAAAAAGACCGAATGGATTTAATAGTATTTTCTTTAACGGGTATGCTTGGGGCACAGCTTACGTTCTTTTTGAGTATAGAAGCGGGTAATGCACCAACGGCTACACTGCTTCAATTTTTAGGCCCGGTGTTTATTACGATCTATTTTGCGTTAAAGTTCTTAAAATGGCCAAAACGAAAAGAATGGATCGCAGTACTAATGGCTCTTTCAGGAACGTTCCTGCTCTTAACCAATGGAAGTTTGCAAGAGATAACGGTTTCCGAAAAAGCTATATTCTGGGGAGTTCTCTCAGGTATTTCAGTAGCTATATATACCGTCTATCCAGTGAGACTGTTAAAACAGTATGCATCTGCTACGATCGTAGGTTGGGCCATGTTGCTTGGTGGATCTGCTGTTTCTATTTTTACTCAGCCGTGGCAGGCGAATGCAATCGAATGGTCTTTCTCATTATTTGGAATGCTATCATTTGTAGTAGTATTTGGAACACTATTGCCTTTTTATCTCTACTTAGACAGCTTAAAGTATATAAGCTCGACAGAAACGAGCTTACTTGGAAGTGCTGAACCTTTAGTAGCAACCCTTGTATCTGTCATATGGCTTGGTACTGCGTTTGGGAGTTTCCAAACAGCAGGTGGCATGCTCATTATTTTGACAGTATTCTTGCTATCTATGCCAGAAAAGGGACTAATACAAGTGAGTCAATCAATAAAAAAGTAAAGCAAAACGCATGATTTGACATTTATACGGAATCGTACCACTATGGTAGGGAAGAACATTCAACAGGAGACGATGCGGATATGAATGACAAAATAGTATTTTTTGATATAGACGGAACGTTGGTAAACGAAGAGAAAACAATTCCTGACAGCACGCGAGAGAGTATTTCACAGTTAAAAAAGAATGGCGTGCATGTAGCAATTGCTACTGGGCGGGGTCCATTTATGTTTGAACCAATTCGTGAGGAACTAGAGGTTGATTCATTTGTAAGCTTTAACGGATCATATGTTGTTTTTAAAGACGAAGTGATTCACAAGACGCCATTATCTAGAGAAGCTATTTTAAAAATAGAACAAGAAGCAGAAAAGGCGGGTCACCCACTTGTGTATCTTGATCATGAACGAGCAACAAGCAATGCTGATAATCATGAGATCATTAAGAACTGTACGTTTAATCTCATGCCGAGTTATCCCGTTTTCCACCCAGGATTCTATAAGGAAAATGAAGTTTATCAAGTTTTATTATTCTGTCAGGAACAGCATGAACATGTCTATCGCGATGGATACAAAGGCACGTTCGATTTTATACGCTGGCATGAAAATGCATTAGACATTTTGCCAACTGGTGGTTCTAAAGCAAAAGGAATTGAAGCTTTTATGAACCAGATGAACATGAAACCTGAGAATGTGTACGCATTTGGTGATGCGTTAAATGATATCGAAATGCTTAAAGCAGCGGGAACAGGAATTGCGATGGGCAATGGTTTAAAAGAAGCAAAAGACGCGGCAGACTTTGTTACAAAATCAGTTGATGAAGATGGTATCTATCATGGACTTAAACATTTTGGATTAATTTAATCATGGAGCACCCTAGTTGAATTCAGCTAGGGTTTTTTTGTTCTGAAAATTGCAGTGAAAAAGGTAAAGGAGCAACCTTTTAATGACGATATAACACGTACAGCAAGTAAAGAACTTTTCAAATAGGAGTTGAAACGTGTGAGATTGAATGTAAAGGTGATGTGTTACTTTTTAATCGCTGTCTTTTTAATCGTAAGCTTTCCATTTAGACCTGTCTCGGCAGCAGGAAAAACGGCTACAGTGAATGCAACAAGCTTGAATGTTCGCACAGAACCTTCCTCATCGTCAAAACAGATAGGATCATTAAAAAAAGGCTCGAAAGTTACGGTGTTCCAGATAGAAAAAGGATGGGCAAACATATCTTTTCAGGATAGAAAAGCTTGGGTTAGTTCAGCGTACATAAAGGTAAATAACTCAACTAGTTCCAAAACACCATCTCAAAAGGAAGCAAAAAATATTAAAACAGCAAAAGTAACAGCAACTTCTCTAAATGTGCGGAGTGGTGCAGGAACTCAATATAAGACGGTAAGCTCGCTAAAGAATGGAGCGGTAGTTTCTGTAATTAAAGAAGAAGGCAATTGGGCTAATATAACATACGGTTCAATTAAAGGATGGGTAAGTAGTGCATATCTATTGAATCAAACAGGTACAACTCCTCCTAAGCCTCCTACAAACAAACCTGTAAACAATGGAAAGTGGGGAACAGTAACAGCGACGTATTTGAATTTTCGATCATCCGGAAATTTATCTTCACCGATCATCGGCTCACTCAAATATGGTACTTCTGTTCAGATTTTGTCAGAGTCAGGAAGCTGGCTTTTCATTCAAACGTCCGATGGAAAGAAAGGTTGGGTATCTAGCCAGTACATATCACTAAAAACGGGAGGGTCTCCAATCGTTACAAACCCTAAGCCTGCAACGAAACCTCCAGTTGCTCCACCTTCTTCAATAGCCAAAAAAGTTGTCATCATGTCAGATGGCGTAAATATTAGGCAAGGTCCTTCTACTGCCTACTTAATAGTGGGTCATGCAAATCAAGGGGACGAATTCGCATTTCTTCAATCTAAGAACGACTGGGTACAAATTAAACTTCCAAATGGTAAAAGTGCTTGGGTGGCAGGATGGCTTGTAGTTGTTCAACAATCATCCTCTAACAATCCTTCAACTCCTAAACCATCCTTGAAGGGATTAAAAGGAAAAAGGATTGTGATAGATCCTGGTCATGGTGGAAATGATCCAGGAGCTTCAGGAAAATCATCGGGTACACAAGAAGCCGCCATGACGTTGATGAGTGCGAGATTATTAGCCACACAGCTTAGTAATGCAGGTGCAAAAGTCATCTTAACTCGAAGTGATAATACGTATATATCTCTTAATAAACGTGTGGAGATTAGTCATTATCATTTTGCAGATGCATTTGTTAGTCTACATTACAACTCAGCTTCAGATAGATCCGCTACAGGACTGTTAACCTTCTATTACGGCCAGAAGGACCTGAAATTGGCGAACTCGGTAAACAACGGATTAATTGGAGCAAATACGGGATTAAAAGGTGGAAATGTTAGATATGGAAACTTTCACGTTCTACGTGAAAACAAACAACCTGCCGTATTAGTAGAGCTTGGTTTTTTGTCAAATCCATTTGATGAAAGTATAATCAAGAGTAATTCTTTTCAAACAAAAGCAGCAACGGGTATTACGACAGGATTGGCTCAATATTTTCAATAAGGTGAAGAGGCAGTGATTAAAAATGTGAACTTTTAATCACTGCCTCTTTTGTTTCAGTAAGTATCTTTTCCTATTCTTAATTCGCTTGACTGGATTTTATGTTCACTTTATTCATATAATTAAAATCATAAATAATAAATGTAGTTAACAATAGGTGGTGCCAAATTTGGAGAACTCTGGACTTATTCTTGAAGGTGGAGGAATGCGCGGTGTTTATACGGCAGGGGTACTCGATGTTTTTATGGAAAACGACCTTTACTTTCCGTATGTGATCGGGGCATCTGCTGGTGCTTGTAACGCTGTATCATACTTATCACGCCAGCACGGAAGAAATCGCACGGTGAATCTAGAATATAGCTCACATCCTGAATATATTTCTTATAAGAATTGGTTGTTTAAGAAGAAGGGGTTGTTCGGTATGGACTTCATATTTGATGAACTTCCGAACCGCCTAGTTCCCTTCGATTATGCTGCATTTAAACAATCGAAAGAAAGATTTGTAGTCGTTGTAACAGACGTAAGAACAGGCCAACCCGTTTATTTGAATAAAGAAGATTACGAAGAGATGGAGATCTCAAATGTTCTACGTGCATCATCATCCATTCCATTTATCGCACCAGTAGTCGAGCTTGCAGGAGGTCAGATGATGGACGGAGGGATTGCGGATCCTATACCTGTTCATAAAGCTTTGAAAGATGGCGTGCAAAAAGGAGTCGTAATCCTCACTCAGAACGAGGGTTATCGCAAGAAAAAGCCTAAAATGACGTGGGTAACGAAAAAATTCTATCCTGAATACACAGGTCTCGACGAAAGTTTACGTGGACGCTACATCAAATATAATGAGACGCTTGATTTTATAGAAAAAGAAGAGAAAAGTGGAAACTTATTTGTCCTTCGTCCCATGGAGAAAATGATAGTAAAAAGAATTGAACGCGATCCTAAACGACTTGGAGTTCTGTACGAACAAGGAAGAATAGATGCACTTAACCAATTGGATAACTTAAGAAGTTGGTTATCCAATTAAAATTAATCCACTCTCCCGTATCATTTCATGTCATAAAAATAGAAAAGCTTGCAATAGAAGTCATGAAACAGATCTCTATAGCAAGCTTTTTTCATTTAGTATATCTTTTGAATAACTTGTTCAATATCTGGTTCTTTCATTTGAATATCGACCGGTTCTCCCCATTGTGTGACTTTTTGAAGTAATAGAGGTGAGGATAGAAGAGAGCGATCATAATCGATAATTAACTTTTCGTCTTCCCATGTCATTCTTTCAATTCCTTCTAATTGTATGTCAGCCGTGTTTGGTTTTACACGATACTGAATCTCCATGACGCTAGGTAATCCAATATTCTTACGTAAATCTTCCAGCGTTCCATCTAAAACCATTTGTCCGTGATTGATCACGATCACGCGGCTGCATAACCGTTCAATATCATCCATATCATGTGTGGTTAACAGGATGGTCTTCTTCTCGTTTTCGTTCAATTCTTTTAAAAAGGCTCGTATACTTGTTTTTGCATTAACATCTAATCCGATCGTAGGTTCATCTAAGAAAAGGATGTCAGGATTATGAATCATGGCTGCAGCAAGGTCCCCGCGCATCCGTTGCCCTAGAGATAGTTTTCGAACAGGTGTGTCCATAAACTTTCCAATCTGAAGCATATCATCATACAACCTCAAAAACTGGCGATATTTTTCATCAGGTACTTTATACATTTCTTTTAAAATATCAAAAGAATCACGTAACGGGAGATCCCACCATAGTTGTGTACGTTGTCCGAATACAATGCCGATCTTTTTGGCTACTTCTTTTCTTTTTTTCTGCGGGCTCAATCCTCCCACTGTGATTTCACCGCTAGTCGGATGAAGAATACCTGATAACATTTTAATCGTAGTGGATTTTCCAGCACCGTTCGGCCCGATATAGCCTACGAATTCACCCTCTTCAATAGAAAAAGAAATATCATCTACAGCTCTTACCACATGATGCTTTGTAGAAAGAAGAGAACTAAACGACCCGATAAATCCTTTCTTTGTTTCATAGATTTTAAAGTGTTTATTTAATTGCTGAGCTTGAATCATGTATAGCCCTCCTCAACTTCCTGTACTATGGTAATGGCGGATTCCAAACATCCAGAATCGTAACGCTATGAATAGAAAAACGATTGAAACGAGTGGTGGTAATGCTAGGTTCCAAAGGTCACCACCTTTATTTAATAGAAACAGAACAGGTGTATAATTCATGAATCCTACTGGGATGACTGTGAAAAAAATGATTTTGAGCCAGCCGGGATAGATGTTCATCGGATAGTTGGCTGCATTAAATGGAGCATATAGAGTAAAGGTTTGGAAATCTTTGATCCTCTGTGTCCAAAAGGCAATGGTAGCTGTGATCAACCCTAGAGAAAAACAAATAAGTACTCCAGAAATGATAGTTACAGGTAAATAAATTAACAAAAGAAATAATTCAACGTTATTAAGTTTTAAACCGATAATAGAAATAACAAGGATTAAAATACCTTGTATCGTTCCTCCTATTCGGGATAGGTCTATGTTTTTAGTCAAAAGCAATGATAACGGAGAGACAGGTCGAATTAGAAGACTATCGAATTCACCTTCGACCATATAACGTTCAAAATTATGTACCTCTACACAAAATACTCTGTACAGAGTAATGGCAACAGATGAGATTCCATAGAGAAGCCCCACTTCATAAAGATTCCAACCCTTTACATCGTCAAAACGCTGCAGAATGGCTGCGAGCAGCACAAAGTCCACCGCCATGATCAAACCGTATGATAAGGAGGATACGAGAAAGTTCATCTTATACTGCATACGTGAACGCAAACTTCCTGATAATAGTTTCAGATAAAGGTTCATGACTTATCCTCCTTGAATTTCTAACTTATGGCGTGCCTTCTCAGTTAGCCATAGGTTGAAGCATGTTAAAACCACGACCCAAACCAACTGGATAAGAATAACTTCACTTGAAATCTTCTCAAGGAAAATCATGACAGGGTAATAGATGGCTCCTGCAAAAGGTAAATAGGGTGTGATAGAAGATAGGGGAGCTGGAAGTAAATCAATAGGTACAAGTTGTCCTCCAAGTCCAACCAATAATGTAAAGTTTACAAAATGTGCCCAATCGATCTCAGTCGTCCAGCATGCACTGATTCCTACTAGGTAGAACAGGTTAATAGAAATGATCATGGCAAAAAGAATAGAAATACATAAGAAAAAATAAGTCAGTATGTGTTGAGGAATATAAAAGCCTACCGTTAAGGAAAAAACAAGCCCAATAGGAAGAGATCGAAAGAACAAGTTATACACTAATCTTCCAGCTTCTTGAGAGGTAACATAGAGAAAAAAGTTTGTTGGTCTTGCGAGTTCTAAAGAGATTGCACCATTTCTTATCCCGTTATGAATATTGAGTCCTGCCGTTAAGAAACCGGATAACCAGAGGATGCATTGGACAGCCGCAATGTAAAAGGTCATATCTAGGGCAGTGTAGGGACTGTCATTCTCTTTTCCTTGAAGTACACCGACCCATATGGCAATGAAAACAAATCCGAAGATTGCACTCGCTGCATTATTGATCAGATGCGCCACCTTGTATTGCATGTTACGCATAAAGCTCTTTTGTAAAAGAATCCAATAAACCATAAGTCCCCCTTTATGAAGTTTTCATTTTTTAGCGCAGAAATATAAAATAGCAAATTTTACAAAAGTTTGCAATTCTTTTTTTGGAGGTTATTTTTATGTCATGTTCACAGTGTCGTCCAACAGGAGATTTTCCGGAGAGTGGATTTTTACATATCCGTACCGATCATCCCGTGCTTGTGGAAAGTTTGATGAATTTATTTAAAGAGCACGGTTTGGAAGGCATTCATTCTGGAAATGTTGCATCAGCAAAATATAGCAATCTTATAGAACTGCAAGATTTCATGGAAAAGTCACTTAAAACATTTAACGAAATGGCTGTACGGTCATTTTATTGTTCAGTTACTTCTGCATTGGAAGAAATGAGCGTCTTCACACCTTGGATTTCATTTCAGCAATTTTATGAAAGAATGAAGCATATCGATCTGTATGACATTATTCAACAGCAGCTCTTCACTACACACTCGCAGCCTATTGTTTTTTTACAGAGTGGAGAGATTTATGGATATGAGTTCTTACTTCGTCCATCAACTGAAGAATTTAAATTCAAACCTTATGAACTTTTTCAGTTTGCTGAACGAGCAGGTCTTCAGGCGCTGTTGGACGGAAATGCTAGGATGACTTCTATTCGAAATAGCGCTGGAGCTGTTTCACCAGGCTTGAAACGATTCATTAATTTCCTTCCGTCATCGATTTACGACCCAAAGCATTGTCTGGCTACAACATTTAAAGCAGCAGCTGACGCAGGAGTAGACCCAAACGATCTCGTCTTTGAAGTGGTGGAGACAGAAGAAATCGCAGACATCGATCATTTAAAAAGTATCCTTCAAGCTTACCAAGAGCAAGGAATGAAAGTAGCACTAGATGACTTAGGTGCAGGACATTCAACACTTTCTGTATTAAAAGAGCTGAAACCAGACTATGTGAAGATTGACCGTAAAATCGTTTCTTTTTGTGATGAAGACGCATCTAAGGAAGATATGATACAAAAAATCGTTGAGGTTGCAAGAGAAATAGGTGCTGTCGTACTTGCCGAGGGAATTGAGAGAAAAGAAGAAGCAGACATCGCACTTAAATGCGGAGTTGAGCTTGCGCAAGGCTACTATTTTGGCCGTCCCGTTCCAACAAAATCATTAGCAGCAGTTGTTCAATAAATTTACGAAAACCTTATCAAAAAAAGATAAGGTTTTTTTTACCGAATGACTTGGAATAGTGACCAACTTCTAGTAATCTATAGGTAGATGCTTTTGTAATATAATTGTAAAATCAACGGGAATATTTCCAAAAGGAGCGGAATGATGGTAACGAAAGCGGATCCGGAAAAAAAGAGGAAAAAATCGCAAGTGCCCTTTCGTTTAAATGTCTTGTTTTTGGTCGTCTTTTTTCTTTTCTCAGTCCTTATTTTAAGGCTTGGTGTTCTCCAAATCGTAAATGGAGAGGAAAAACGGCTAGAGTCTGAAGCAGTTGAAGAAGTTATCGCAAGGAAAGAAGCGCCACGAGGAAAGCTGTTAGACAGCAACTTCCGTGAGGTCGTAGGGAATGAACCTTTCTTTTCTTTAACATATACGAAAACAGTAGATACAAAAGCAAAAGACACGATGCGAATTGCAGAATGGCTAGCTGATCGCCTTGGGGTTACAGAAGATCAGATTAAAAAGATCACAGAACGCGATAAAAAAGACTATTTTATCGCGAAACAAGATGTGACGAAGATGATGGAAGAGCGCCTTAGCAAAAAGGAAAAGAAATTAAGTGACAAAGATCAATATATCGCACTCGTCAATAAGATTACAGAAGAAGAAATCAAAAGTCTAACTGACAAAGATATTAAAATTCTAGCTTATAAACGTGCAATGGATACGGGTTATGCGTATTCGGCACAACGAATCAAAACGAACTTGAACAACGAGGAAGTTTCCGTGATCTCAGAGAATCTCGGTGACCTGCCAGGGGTAGATATTATGGCGGATTCGAAAAGAATCTATCCATACGGTGATTCTACCATTTTTGGACAAGTTAAACAGATTCCAAAATCTAAAACAGATTACTTTATGAGCATGGGATATGATCGAAGCGATCAAGTGGGAATCAGTGGTCTTGAAGATCAATACGAAAATGTATTAAGAGGCACAAAAGAAAAATCTGTTTACCTGACAAATCCAAAAACAGGTGCAACGATCGGTGAACCTAAAACGATTCCAGGTCAACGTGGAAAAGATATTGTATTAACATTGGATATGGAGCTGCAATTCCATTTAGAAAAAATTCTTGAGGAAGAAATCTTACGAGCTAAGCCATTAGGAGGAAATGACCTTTTAGATTCAGCTTACATTGTTATGATGAACCCTAAAACTGGTGAAATAAAAGGGATCGCAGGGAAAAAGTACAAAGATGGAAAATTCACGAATGATTCTTATGGGGCACTGTTTGATGCCTATGAAATGGGGTCAACCGTAAAGGGAGCTACCGTATTAACAGGTCTTCAACAGGGACTGATTCATATGGGAGAAGTTATTGTAGATAAGCCCTTTACTAAAAATAAGATGAACAAGTCTTCTTGGAGAACTATGGGCCCAATAACAGACTTACAGGCTTTAATGATGTCGTCCAACGTTTATATGTTTAACATTATGGACCGCATGATTGGCCCTGAACATTGGACACAAACGTACGCTGAAGCTCGTTATTCTTTTAATCAATATGGTTTAGGTGTAAAAACAGGAATTGACTTTCCGAACGAAGCTATCGGATATGAAGGAAAACCACCTGAAGGAGAATCAGGTACGCTATATGACTTAGGTATTGGGCAGTTTGATACGTACACAACAATGCAACTTGTTCAATATGTATCTACCATTGCGAACGATGGATATCGTGTTAAGCCCCATCTCGTTCGTGAGATTAGAGAACCAGCCACAGATGAAGAAAGTCATGGTAAACTCTTAAAGCGCTTTGAGCCAGAGATCCTAAACAAGATTGATGTTGAACAGAAATACATTGAACGCGTTCAAGATGGATTTTGGCAAGTTATGCATGGATCTAGAGGTACTGCTAAAGGCTATTTCGATGACCCTGCAAAATACCACAACCCAGCAGGAAAAACAGGGACTGCTCAACGTATCATAAGACATCCTCGTACGGGGAACATTGTGGAAAAGCATAATCTTACGCTTGTAGGTTACGCACCATTTGAGAATCCTGAGATTGCATTTGCCGTAGTGGTTCCAGAAGGTACACCACAGAACGGAAACCAAAAGATCAACAAATACATTGGCCAACGTGCACTGGAAGCTTATTGGAATTTGAAAGAAGAATACGGTGAGAATGCAGCAACAGTTACCGGTAATTTAGAAAAAGATAGCGAAGAGGACTCAGCAGAATGATGCTGAGTTTTTTTCGTTTAATGTCGAAAAACATCTAGTTTTATCAGAAAATAAATAGTTGCAAATTAAATATTTACAAAATTTAGACAAATTGTTATGATTCTCTCAGGTTGTTCGTAATAATGAACATTCCTACTAATCTGTTTACATAGGGGTGAATGAAGTGGTAGGGAAGAAAAAGGGGTTAAGGGTATTTTCCAGTGTTACAGCAACAACGTTATTTGCTTCAGCACTATTTACTGGTGCATTTGCTACTCCAGCAGGACAGCAATCAAAAGTTTCTGCAAGTGCAGTAGAAGCGGCTCCAATTGATCTAAACATAGTAGATCAGGATCGTTTAGGTAAAGTGCTTCAAGCAAGAGGGATTATCTCTAAAAATGCATCAACAGCAGAGGTTCAAGAAGCGGTAAAGCAATACATTGAGAAAAAGAACAATACCAAAGTTCTTAAAGCAAACCATGATAAAAAGCACCAAGATGAGATGGATAAAAAGACTAAAGACTTTTTGAAAAAGCAAAAAGACAAGCTAAAGAAACAGCTTAATAAAGGCAATCTTAAAAAAGGGAAGTCTGATGGGATTGTTAATGTAGACCCTGCCAAACCAGCCAAATACAATGGGGGAGTTAGAGAAGATAAGGTTCTGGTACTATTAACTGAATTTGAGGACTTTAAACATAACAATGTTGTTCAAGAAACTGGATATATGTATGCTCAAGATTTTAGTAAAGAGCATTATGAAAAATTAATGTTCGGTGATAAAGATTTCAAATTGTTTAATGGAGAAAAAGTAAAGACTTTTAAACAATATTATGAAGAGCAGTCTGGAGGAAGTTATACGGTAGATGGCACAGTTTCTGAGTGGTTAACTGTACCAGGTAAAGCAGCTGATTATGGTGATGATAATCCAGCTGGAGGACATGATAACTTAGCTCCGCTTGGACCAAGGGATTTAGTTAAAGAGGCATTAAAAGCTGCAGTTGCATCCGGTATGGATTTGGCAGAGTATGATCAATTTGACTTATACGATCTTGATGGTGATGGTGATCAAAATGAGCCAGACGGATTAGTTGACCACTTAATGATCATTCACGCTGGAACTGGTCAGGAAGCCGGTGGAGGAAAACTAGGTGACAATGCAATTTGGTCACATCGTTGGACTCTAAACGGAGTCTTTGCAGTTCCTAACACTACTGCAAAGGTAGATTATTGGGGCGGTAAAATGGCTGCTTACGACTACACTATCCAGCCTGAAGATGGTGCTGTTGGAGTATTCGCACATGAATATGGCCACGATTTAGGTCTGCCAGATGAGTATGATACTCAATACACTGGAGATGGGGAGCCTGTTGCATCCTGGTCCATTATGAGTGGAGGAAGCTGGAATGGAAACATTGCGGGTACAACTCCAACAAGTTTCTCTCCTCAAAATAAAGAGTTCTTTCAAAAGACCATGGGCGGAAACTGGGCAAATATCGAAGAAGTAAATTATGATGAAATTGGTAAATTCGGAGTACTCACCAATATTGACCAATCTGTTACAAAGTCTAAGAACCCTGGAATAGTTAAAGTGAACCTACCTAAAAAAGCTGTAAAAGGGATTCAGCCTGCATTTGGAACCAAGTACTATTACAGTACAAAAGGTGACGATCTCCACACTACTATGACGACACCGGAAATTGATTTAACTGGAGCTGCTGACGCTAAACTAGATTTAAAAGCATATTACGACATTGAGTTTGAATATGACTACTTATATGTAAATGCATTTGTAGATGGAGTAAAGCAAGATACACCTTTAAAAGTTTATGGCGATGATGACACAGATGGTGATGCCCGAGCTGAATCTACTAAAGGACAATGGGTAAACGAGTCATATGATTTATCACAATTTGCAGGAAAAAAAGTAAAAGTTGAATTTGAATACGTAACAGACGGTGGACTTGCACTTGACGGGTTCGCTATGGATAACTTAGCTGTAACAGTTGACGGAAAAGTTGTGTTTACTGATGATGCTGAAGGAAAACCACAAGTATCATTAGATGGTGCCGTAGTCTCTAATGGCTATGATATGAAAGATCACTTCTACTATTTAGAGTGGAGAAATTATGCTGGTGCTGATAAGGCATTAGAATATGCACGTGGAGTTAAATACAACACAGGAATGCTCGTTTGGTATGCTGATGAAAGCCAAACGGATAACTGGGTCGGTGTTCATCCGGGTGAAGGTTTCCTGGGAGTAGTTGATGCGCATCCAAACGCAATCGTAGGTAATTTAAATGGTCAGCCATCAGTTATTCAAAGTACCCGCTACCAAGTAGCAGATGCGGCATTCTCATTTGACAAAGCACCATCTTGGTACATCAACTCACCATCACGTGGAATCTTTGACTACAAAGGACTTAAAGGTGTAACTGGTTTCGATGACTCTAAAGCATATATTGACAATACAGATTATAATGGGGCTTTAGCTGGAGGGGTTATCGACGACGCAGGTAGACTTGTACCTCAGTTAGGGTTGAATTTCCAAGTTATCGGTGAAGCTAAGGATAATTCTGCAGGAATGGTCTGGATTTACAAGAAATAGTTAAGCAGTAACTAATAATAAAAATCCCAAGACGTTATTTCGTCTTGGGATTTTTATTACTAAGACCTTTTCTAATGAATTGTTGCTTCACACCATTATTAAATTTTCTTCACCTGCAAGTTGATTGGAGCGCAAGGTGCGAGACTCCTGCGGGACAGGCTGGCAGGTGAGACACTTAAAAGTGAAACACCCAAATGTGGCTCACCGCCTGCCCCGCGGAAAGCGAGCAACCTGTAGCGGAAATCAACCACTTTCAAGAACAATCAGATTTAACCAAAAGAAAAAAAACCGGCCGAAGCCGGTTTTCTCCCTTCACACTATTCATTATTAGCAGAAGCAAGCTGCCCCAACAATAATCAATAGAATAAATAACACTACTACCAATGCAAAAGAATTGCCATAAGAATAACCCATCGATTTTTCCTCCTTTAATTCTTGCAATTGTTAATTCCATATATCCTATGCCTGTTTTCATAATTGAAGTGGGCAGGAGCCCAGATTCCATCAAAATAGGCGTTAAATGTATGTTTGACCATAAAAGTGTCAACGATTTGTAAAGACTGGATACTTGTGAAGAACATATATTCTTTGTTTTAATGAAAAGAGAAAGAAAATACGTGACAGGGAGTCAGCTTATGAAAAAATTACTTTTACCTTTAGTATTATTATTTACGATTGTTTTCCAACTGCCTTTATCGGCGTCTGCTCATTCTAAACTAGAAACTTCTACTCCTGCAGAAGGTGAGAAGGTTACAACAGATCTAGAAGCGGTTGTTTTAACGTTTTCAACGAAGATTGAGTCGTTAAGTACGATGACGTTAAAAAACGGTGAGAAAGAGATTCCTTTACAGATTAGTGTAGAGGACGATCAAATGACAGGAGCGATCACAAATCCGCTTGAAAATGGAAACTATACAGTAGCGTATAAAATCATTGGCGCTGACAGTCATGTGATTGAGGGGAACTACTCATTTTCGGTAGATCGCCCTGAACAAGAAGAAACACCAGAAGAGGGTACAACAGATAAAGGGACTCAAGAGAAACAAGAAGACAATAGTGAAAAAGCATTGGATGATCAAGAAAAAAACGAAAAGCCGAATAATCCATCATATTTTGCACCATTAACCATTGGTTTAATTATCATTATTGCTATCGTGTCATTCTTTGCATTTAGAAGAAAGCGTTAAAGGAAAAGCCTCGAATATATCGGGGCTTTTTTTCGTACTATAGGAAAGATAACAAAGTGAATTATTTATTTTGTTTTTAGTAAAGAATATGAGCAAATAGATAGTTTTTTCTAACTATTCTGTTATATGATGTATATTGTCTTTTAATTTTCAGAAGGGGGTAGGTGATAGGGTGGATACATTTAAGAGATTAAAAGATTTTTATTGGCCGTATAAAAAGTACTTTTATTGGTCGATCTTGACATTGATTCTAGTGTCAGGAATTACAGTTGTTTATCCGATGGTCTTACAATTTACCATCGATGAAATCATTATTAAAGGGGAATATTCAACCGTCCCATATGTTGCATTAGGCTTTGTACTTCTGATGGTAATAAAAGGGGCAGCTACATACACTCATCAGTTTTATGGAGATCTGTTCGGTATTCGTTCTGTTTATGAACTTCGTGAATCTTTATACGAAAAGCTGCAGTTTCTGCCATTCGATTATTATGATAATGCAAAGACTGGAGATTTAATGTCGAGGTTAACTGCTGATGTTGAAGGTTTTCGTTTTTTTCTTTCTTTTGGCTTCTCACAGCTAATAAATTTTGTTTTAATCATAGGTTTTAGTCTCTCCGTAATGTTCTTCTATTCAGTTCCATTAGCACTCATTACACTGTGCATGATGCCTTTCCTCGCACTCGTTGTTTACAAGTTTGATAAAGAAGTTCATCCGGCTTTCCGGGGGATTCGGAAATCTATGGCGAATCTCAATACGAAGGTTCAGGAGAATATTAGCGGAATCAACACTGTTAAATCGTTATCACGTGAAGATTTTGAGATTAATAAGTTTGATACGTCTAATGAAGATTATAAGTCTCAGTACTTAAACACGTCTCATATTTGGGCTAAGTACTTTCCGGTAATGGAATTGATCGGAAATCTGTCGGTCGTTTTACTGCTTGCTTATGGTGGCTATCTTGTTATTCAAGGGAACCTGACAGCTGGAGAGCTCGTGGCGTTCTTTAGTCTTGTTTGGTATATCATGGGACCCATTATGAATCTTGGGTTTATCATGAACACTTTCTCTCAATCAAAAGCATCAGGAGAGCGTTTGTTGGAAGTGTTAGACGAACCTCTTGAGATGGAAGGGAAAGATCGCGAACTTGAAATGGTTCGCTTTCACGGAGAAGTGACGTTCGAAAATGTTACACATCGTTATAAAAACGAGAAAAAAGAAGCACTCAAAGATATTTCTTTTACAGCAAAACCTGGTCAGACGATTGGATTGATCGGTGCTACGGGTTCTGGGAAAACATCCATTACCCAACTACTATCGAGGTTTTACAATCCTGAATCAGGAACCATCTTAATAGATGGTAAACCACTCGAAGATTATTCGTTAAGAACGATCAGGAAAAATATTGGTACCGTTCTTCAGGAGTCCTTTTTGTTTTCGTCAACGATAAAAGATAACATCTCTTACGGTAATCCATATGCAGACATGGATGATATTATCGATGCAGCAAAACGAGCTCAAGCACATGAATTTATAATGGAGCTTCCTGATGGTTACGATACGATATTAGGAGAAAGAGGACTAGGACTATCTGGTGGCCAAAAACAAAGGATCTCAATAGCAAGAGCGATCCTTATCGATCCAACAATCTTAATACTTGATGATGCGACGAGTGCTGTAGATATGGAGACAGAATTCAGGATACAAAAGGCTTTAAAAGAAGTGATGAGCGACCGTACAACATTCATTATTGCTCATCGTATCTCTTCTTTAAAACATGCTGATGAGATACTTGTCCTATCAAAAGGCAAGGTAATCGAACGAGGTACACATGAAGAGCTGATACAGCAAGAATCAGGAGCTTATCGAAGAATTTATGATATTCAGTATCAAGATAAAGATAAAGTCTTTCAAATGAACGGGCAGGGGGTATAAGGAGGATGCAGCATTCAAAGGAATTAAAAACGAAGAATTCGCCTCGTTTTAAATATTCTTCTGAACAAGTGATCGATAAACCGTTCAACTGGGGACAGATTATTCGGTTGTTTCAATACATGAAGCCTTACAGCAAGAACTTGTTGCCAAAAGCGATCATCGCGATGATGGTTTCGACTGCAGTAAGACTTGTCGTACCTATTTTTATAGGTGTTCTAACATTTGATCATGCGATCAAGAACAAAGATACGAACCTTCTTGTGAAATTAATCATTGCGATCGGGGGCCTCTACCTCTTATCCTGGGGTGCGAATACGTTACGGATAAAATGGATGAACTATCTTGGGCAATATGTGATCTACGACATACGTCAGCATCTGTTCAAGCATATTCAGCGCCTGTCACATCGCTTTTTTGATCAGCGCTCTGCAGGATCTATTCTTGTTCGCATCATTAATGACGTGAACTCTTTACAAGATTTGTTCACGAACGGTGTTATCAACGTATTGATGGATATCATCCTTCTGTTTGGTATCATCGTCATCATGTTCATCTACAGCCCAGAGCTAACGCTAGCGATCATGGTGATCTTGCCTCTTATGTTCTTCATCTCGACAAGTTTACGAAAGAAGATCAGACGCTCTTGGCAAGTTGTACGTATTAAACAAGCTAAGCTCAATTCACACCTGAATGAAAGCATACAGGGGATACGAGTGACTAAATCGTACACTCAAGAAAAAGAGAACATGAGCTTTTTTAATGGAGTTAACAATGAAACATATGATAGCTGGAAAACGGCGACACAACAGAATGCATTGTTCAGACCGTTTGTTGAAATGTCTAATGCGATTGGAACAGCGATTCTATTGTGGTTTGGTTCCTACTTGATACAAGGTGAGGCACTTGAAATTGGGGTATTTGTTACGTTTGCTTTTTATCTTGGTATGTTTTGGGAGCCGATCTCTCGACTTGGGCAAGTTTACAATCAGCTTTTAGTAGGAATGGCTTCATCTGAAAGAATCTTTGAATTTTTAGATGAAAAACCGAATGTTCACGAAAAAGAAAATGCTTTTTCGTTTTCAAAAATTAATGGGGAAATTCAGTTTAAGGACGTTGAATTCTCCTATAATGCTGATCGAAAAGCATTAAAAGGCATCGATCTAACGATACAAGGGGGTCAGACCGTCGCACTGGTCGGCCATACAGGGTCAGGTAAGACGACAATCGCTAACTTAATCAGCAGATTTTATGATCCGACATCGGGTACGGTACAGATTGATGGAAAAGATTTGAAAGACGTCAATCTAGCGAGTCTTCGTGAAAAAGTAAGTGTCGTTCTTCAAGATACTTTTATCTTTTCAGGAACGATTAAAGAGAATATTCGCTTTGGGAGACCTGATGCTTCCGATGAAGATGTTAAGAATGCTGCAAAAGCAGTTGGAGCACATGCATTTATCGAGAGACTGTCGAATGGCTATGAAACAGAAGTAGAGGAAAGAGGAAATGTTTTATCAGTTGGTGAAAGACAGCTACTTTCATTTGCAAGAGCACTTCTTGCAGATCCTAATATTCTGATTCTGGATGAAGCAACGGCAAGTATCGATACCGAATCTGAACAAAAGATACAACAAGCCTTAAAGACGCTTTTAAAGGGAAGAACAGCGATCATCATTGCACATCGACTTTCTACGATCAGAGAGGCAGATAATATCGTCGTTCTCGATCACGGTGAGATTATGGAGCAAGGAAGTCATGCAGAGCTTATGCATGCAGAAGGCATTTATTATCACCTTGTCGTATCTCAGTTTAAGATGCTTGATGCGATATAAAAAAACGCCTGGGAAATTTTTTTCCTAGGCGTTTTTGTTTATTGTAATGCTTTTGAAAGTGTATCAATGTTTTGGTTCATGATAGATAGGTAATCTCGCTCTTTTTTAATGTCGTCTTTCGTTAATGTCTCTAAGTTATGAAGAGTCAGGGTTTCTGCACCGACTTCTTTTTTGATCATTGCAGCTACTTTATTATTTACGTTCTCTTCATATAAAATATAGCTGGTCTTTTCTTTTTTTGCGTTTTCAATAATTTCTTCGATCTGATGCTGACTAGGTTCATGTGAAGGTGAGAGACCGCTGATTGCTATTTGTTCAAGGCCGTAGCGTTCTGCCCAATATCCGTATGCAGCATGAGATACGATGAACGAATTCTTTGGTGCTTCTTCCACTTTTGTTTTAAATGTTGAATCCAATTTCTCTAAATCAGCAACTAGTGCTTTATGATTCTTTTTAAATTCAGCTTTTGCATCAGGATTTAATTTTACGAGTCCGTTATAAATATTATCTGCAATCCGCTGTGCGAGAACAGGATCAAGCCAAATATGAGGATCTAAAGAACCATGCTCATGATGTCCTTCTTCCTCATGAGCATGATTTTCTTCTTCATGAGCGTGTTCTTCCTCTTCATGAGCATGCTCTTCGCCTTCATGTTCTGCAGATTCGTGATAGGATATTCCTTTTGCACCATCAATGATAGGCATATCTTCTTCTTTCAATGTATCTGCAACGGAAGATGAGAATTCATCAGACTCAAGTTTGTTATAAACGAAAGCATCACCTTCAGTCATTTCGACCATCTTTTTTGTAGAAGGTTCATACGTGTGTGCATCAGCACCAGGAGGTATAATAGAAGATACTTCTACATGTTTCCCTCCAATTCTTTCAGTGAAATATTCTAATGGATACATGGTGGTATAGATCTTCAATGTACCCTCTTTTTGATCAGATGTGCTATTATTACCGCATGCAGCTGATAGAATTAACATTATCGTTACGCTTAATAAGCTTATCGTTCGCATTTTAGCTTTCTCTCCTTTCAAACAATCCTTACTCATTATAAACGTAATCATTACGATTTGTAAAATATTATTTCTTGTATTGGAAGATTTTTTACTAGATGTGAAATATATAGTCTAAAACGAAAACTCTAAAGGGTAGTGATTTTACAAGCAGATAGAAGTCGTTTTTGGTATAATAAAGAAGATGTTTTTTAACTAAGCGTTTTAATAAGCGTGAATCAGGCTTAAAAAGGAGAGCGCGTACTAACATGAATATTGCTTTTTATTTGTTGCCTAAAGATGAAGTGAAGTATTTGAACCCAGAAGCAACGATGAGACAGGCACTTGAAAAGTTATCTTACCACAAGTACACCTCTGTGCCTCTCGTCTCAGAAGAAGGTCGTTACATAGGAACGTTAACGGAAGGCGATCTGTTATGGAAACTTAGAGAAGCCTTTGACAAAGGGTATGATGACGTATTAAAGACAAAGTTAGTGAATGTACCTCAGCGGATAAATAATATCTCTGTTTCCATCAACTCTAACATGGAAGATCTTATTACTTTGTCTACCGACCAAAATTTTATACCCGTTACAGATGATGACGGCCATTTTATTGGAATTATTAGAAGACGGGATATTATCAAGTATTGTGCAAATTTAATCTGGAATAAAGAAGTTACGAAAGATTAAGGCTGAATGTCTTAATCTTTTTGTACATATAGGAGGATTATTTTAGGTGAAAATACTTGCAGTCGCGCTTGGAGGGATAGTTGGAGCACTGCTGCGTTTTTGGTGCGGTCTGCTTCTTTTCCACCCACAGGGGTCTTTTCCATTTTCTACTTTTTTGGTTAACGTAATCGGCAGTTTTATTCTAGGCTGGTTTGTTGTTTTTGGTGTGAAACGTATAAACAACAACCATTTAATAGTAGCTCTACAGACTGGTTTAATCGGTTCTTTTACAACATTCTCTACTTTCAACACAGAAATATTATTACTGGTTGAGGATCAGCTGTATACAATGGCATTGTTATATTTTTCAGCAAGTGCTGTTACAGGTGTTATCGCTATCTACTTGGGAATGAAGTTAGGTTCTATTTACTATGGCAAAGCAGGTGAAGAACAATGATCGCACAAACAATAGCCGTAGCAGCAGGTGGGGCCGTAGGTGCAGTTGTTCGTTTTTTAATTAGTCAACGGATAAATAGAGGTTTCCCATGGGGAACGTTGGCTGTTAACGTCGCTGGATCGCTTCTGTTAGGGTGGTATGTGGCAGATGAAGTAGACGGTCTATTGAGTTCACTGTATGCTACTGGTTTTTTGGGAGCTCTCACCACTTTTTCCACCTTGCAATTTGAAGCAGTTACTATATTAAAGAGTAATGCTAAAAGAGGTCTAACGTATTTGTTCCTTACATATATATTAGGACTACTAGCAGCTTGGACAGGCTTTGTTATCGGCATAAAATGAAAATATTAAAGGAGATATAATGAAAGATTTAGTAATTTCTTTATTAGAATGGATTATGAGTTTAGGACATCTTGGGATCGCACTTGGTTTGATGGTCGAAGTGATCCCGAGTGAGCTGGTTTTGTCTTATGGAGGGTATATGGTGTCACAGGGGCACTTAAACTTCACGCTGAGTGTTATTGCTGGAACGATCGGAGGAACGCTTGCACAGCTCTTTTTGTATTGGATGGGATATTACGGTGGCCGTCCGTTTCTTGAGAAGTATGGAAAGTATGTCCTAATCTCAAAGAAGCAGATCGACTTGTCTGAAAGATGGTTCAATAAATATGGAACAGGTGTCATCTTTTTTGCACGATTTATTCCGGTTGTGAGACATGCTATCAGCATCCCAGCGGGAATCGCAAAAATGTCATTCGCGAAGTTTACGTTGTTCACAACATTAGCTGTTATTCCATGGTCAATTTTCTTTATTGAATTAGGCAGCCGTCTTGGTTCTAACTGGGAGGATATTAAAACGATTGCAGCTCCTTATACACGCGGAATCATGATCATAGCTGTTGTTGTCATCTTTTTGTTTATTCTTTATAAAGTAAAGAAGAAATAATCATCGCTGTCATATTGTCCTACACGTAATGGCCCGGTATTTATGTACCGGGCTTTTTTATTATTCTTCAAATAACGTATAGACAAATTCTAACGAGAGTTGTACACAACATATATATGGCTACCGCAATATAAAACGAAAGGGGAGGAATTGAGATGGATACATTTATTAAGAATTATCATGAAACATACAATGCAGCTAAAGTTAATGAGTTGCTTCTGCGCATTAAAGAACACCAAGGGAAAGAAAATATCGCTGCGAAAGTGACTGAAGCGATGGAGATCTGTGGATTCACTCCTGGAGACATTGAACAAGTGCTAAAACAACTGCGAGGGGGGGACAGACCCTAGACAATTACACTTTCACTAATTTTGTACATCTACAGTGGACACATTATACCACCATTGCATTTGCCTTATATGTGGAATGGATCAAGCCCTTTCTTAGACGATGACCTCACTTCTGCGTTATACTTCTTGTAAGAGGTGATGGTTATGGATATAACATTAAGCGCAAAGAAGTATATAGAAGAAGTGCTTGAAATGAACAACGCCAATGGAATAAGAGTTTACTTTTCAGGAATGGGCTGAGGAGGTCCTAAGCTTGGCCTGGCTCTGGATGAGCCGGAAAACTCTGACATTATCGAAGAGATAAACGGGATTCGTGTAGCGTTTGATCCAAGGATCAAAGAGCAGACTTCTGCATTAAAATTAGACTTTGAAGATTCTAAATATGGATCAGGTCTCGTGATGCTTGGACAGGACGATTGTTGTTAACAAATCAAACCGCTGATGACTTTTTAAAAGTCATCAGCGGTTTTTATTATTGTTTAGATTTTCTAAATCCCGAATCCATCGCTTCTTTTTCTGTGCAAAACCATAATTCGGGCTTTGTCACTTTATAATAACGGCCACTCTCCAGATGATAAATTTTATCTCCAGAAGAGCTGATGTTACCTTTTATCGTACAATCTTCATTTTGTGATTTGTGTTGTGGTTTCTCTTCTTCATTATCTGAAACATAACCTTCTTCTTGAACATAGTTCTCTAAGCTCCAAATACCAACACCTTCTTTCTGGGCTTGCTTTTGAATACTTTCGTACTGATCTACATACTTCGTATTCGGCTCGAACACATAGGCTACACGTGCGAATCCTTTCTTTAGCAGGCTTTCTTGAACGCTTTGTCCATCTGCATAGACATAAGCGAGAAGACGACCGTACTTATCTCGTTCTCCTATTCCAAGCTCTAACTGAACATCAGCTTCTACTAGCATATTTTCTGTGTGTTTACTAGCTTCTTTGCTAAAAGGCTGTACGGGTTTAGAAGGATGAACACTTTCTGGTGTATCAACGAGCAGAAAGCGAACCGTTTCTAACTTACCATCAACTCGAACTTTTATCGTATCTCCGTCAACAACCTTTTCAACTTTTACAGGAATTCGTTGTTCATCGTTAGAAGTCAAATAACTACAGCCAGACATAAGGAACACGATACTAATAATAGAGACTAGCAATTTCTTTTTTAACATATAAACATCCTTCATATTTAATTGATTGAATATGCTTTACCATTTACTATTATAATAAATGATAGGTCGTAGAGATTATAGATTACCATAAATCATTCTTTTGAAACGTAAGAAAGGGGATTCACTTGAAAAAGATATATAGAAATCTCAGTATGTGTGTAGTAACTATTTTAATGCTTGTTGCAGCGGGATGTGGAAACGATTCAAAATTAAAAGAAGCAAAGCTAGAGAACCAAAACAGTGAACCTGTAGTTGTTTTCCCATCTGACAAACCATCACTCATCTTTTTATTTACTACAGCTGGCTGAGGTCTCTGCCAAAAGCAGCTGGTTCAGCTGAATGAAAATATAGGTAAATTTAAAGATATGGATGTAAATATCTATGCGGTAAGCTCTGATACGGTTGAGCATCTGTCTTTCCTTCACAAAGAGATGAAACCTGCTTTTCCGTTTTTATCTGATCCGGAATTTAAGCTCATTGACCATTTAGATATGAAAGGGGACAGTGTAGCTAAACGTGGATACGCACTGATCGATAAGGAAGGAAAGGTTATCGTTACAGAGGTGAACGACCATTGGGGAGAAGAGATCGAACAAACTTCTAAACAGATTCATGAAAAATATAAGAAGTTAGAGAAATAGTCCGGCAACCAACGGACTATTTTTTTCGGGATTCGTTATCTGTCACAGTTTCTCCATACTAGTTGTTATAAAATGGGGTTATAATGATAGTAGAAACACTCTAGGAGGGATTTTCCATGCTTAAAAAATCTTTTTGGCTTGCAGCGATCGCAGTTCTTGCTATTGGCATACTGGCAGCTTGCGGTGGAGGAAAAGACAAAGAAAAAAGCACTAAGAATGCGGAAGAAACGATTACAATTGAAGCTACTAATTTTAAATTCGATAAAAAAGAGTATGAGATACCAGCAAATAAAGACGTAGCTCTTAAACTAGAAAACGTTGATGGTAACCACGCGGTCATGATTGAGGGAGAAGACGTGAACGTAACAGGTGGTTCTTCTGATGTCGTAAATTTAAAGCCTGGTGAATATACATTACGATGCAGCGTTCCTTGTGGAAACGGTCATGCAGATATGGTATCAAAACTAGTTGTAAAATAAATAATCAGCCTCTAGCTATAAAAGCTAGAGGCTTTTATTATATCTTTTTAATCTGCAGAAGCGCCTTATTGTAAGGAACTTCATTTCCTGTAGAAGCCCACAGATTACCTAATAATCTTGGCATCATCTGGTCTGAAGGAATCGCACCTCTATGATGGCGAAAATGTTCATAATACAAAAGATAGAGCCAAGAAGAAGTAGGAATAAGTATATTTTGAGCAAATTCGTGACTTTCCGTTATCGTTGCAAAAGAATGGGACTCCCATCCTGAAATGAAACGTGTGCGCTTACCGTTCAGCTTAGATTCTATGTAATGAAGAGAGTGTGCCACTTGTGGATCATCATCACCATCAGCGTGTGCCAATCTTGATTGGAATTCTAGAGGCACGGAATCAATGTCATCTACTACGGCGACGACATGACATAGCGCTTTATCGTAATGCGCGTTTAACGGGGTCCATTTATATCGCTGCAGCAACTCTACAAAAGGTAGTTGTTCAATGGGAATATCCGTGTAAGGCGGTGGAAAGAGCTGTCTGCCATATTTGATCTCGTGAAACGTTTTTCTTTCGAAAGAAGCACACACATACCACGTATCGTTTTCGTCCTTAATTAACCGTTCACCAGACTCCAAGGAATATAGGGTGTACAACCCTTTTTTTGAGATTTCATAAGAGGGCAATTCTTCCTCGTACAATTCACTCAATGTTTCATCACCAGGCTGTTCGATCGCAGCCATTACAAAAGTGGTAATCCGCATGGTTATCATATTCCTTTAGTTTTTTATTTTCTTAAAGGTATCTTTTAAATCTGTGAATCCTTCTTTAACTGCTGAAAAACTATTTTTCTTTTGGTAGATGTCATATCTTAAGTAATCTTTCTTTTCTTGAAGAAGTTGCTGCTGTGTTTTTACATCGTTCATACGAGCGGTAATGCTGTCACCAGTGCTCTTCATTTGTTGAACGGTACTCATTGACTCCTTCATTGCCTTAATTCCTGGAATTAAAATGAATAGAGCTGCAGCTGCGCATATAGCTAAGAAAATCCATAACCACATCAATACAATCGCCTCCAATCAATCTATCTATACTAAATTACCCGTAATTGATAAAGAAAAAACAAAAAATCGAGGACAGAAAGTCTCGATTTTATCGCTTTGGACATGTAGAACAGCAAGTCCCGTTATCTGTTTTGTAATAAAGGCAGCAAGTCTTACGGGTCTTAGTAGGTCCGCAGCCAATAGGAGCTGCAAAGCGATGGAAAGGGTTTTTCGTTAACCCAAAATGAAAAGCATGAGCTTCCATAAAGAATGCATAATCTTCTTGGATTCTTTTCATAACTTCTGCTGGATGTTCTTCATTTAACCACGTTTCATAAACCCAGCGTATGTAGATCCACGCGTTCTCCCAAAGAGTTGCTTTTGAAATGCGTGCAGTGCTTGCGATATGATTCAACATGACTGACATGTTCTCTTTAAAAAGTGTTTCAATAACTGAAGATCGCCAATCTGCTCTATTTTCGTCAGCAATGCGAGCAGATGCATCTTTCAGTGTGAATGATGGAAGCCACATGCTGTCAGAGTTGTGATCGATAAGATAGACATTTTTTATGTTCATATCAAATGACTTGTTCAGGATGGTCATCCCATATAAACAGGAAGTTAAACTGCAATACGCATAGCGTTTAAAGAATAGAGACGCTGTTACAGGGCGTTTGTTTGAACCGATACGAGGTCCTGTTTGATCCAAAAATTGAAGCAGATTATCAGAGCTCAACAGTTGTTCGGCAGAAACGACAACTTCATTCTCATACGGCGCTTGAAAAGAGAAGCGATAGTTCGAACTGATATGCTTTTTTTCTTCTGCTGTCCAACCGTTTGACTTAGGCGTACTGAGGAGTATTGACATGTCGAACGACTCGCCCCTTTCCATATGGAATACACATTGGTGTGCCGAAAACTGGATCAGGAATCACAGAACTCGCCATCTGAAATACATCTTCTACTAATTGTTCGTTCATAATTTCTTCAGGTGCACCCTGTGCGTAGACGGTTTTATCTTGAATCGCTACAATATGATGAGCATACCGGCAAGCAAGATTTAGATCATGAAGCACCATAACTATTGTTCGCTTTTCTTTTTCATTTAACTCAAAAAGCAGGTCGAGAATCTCAATTTGATGTGTCATGTCTAAGTAAGTAGTAGGTTCATCTAAAAGAATGGTTTCTGTTCCTTGCGCTAATGTCATAGCGATCCACGCTCGTTGACGCTGACCGCCTGAAAGTGAATCGACTGGTGTTTCCATAAAAGGAAGAAGGTTTGTAGCATCAAGTGCGTTCATTACGGCTTCTTCATCTTCTCGTGACCATTGCTGCAGCCATGATTGATAAGGAAATCGTCCTTGTTTAACGAGCTGCAGTACAGTTAATCCTTCAGGAGCAATTGGTCCTTGCGGCAAGATTGCTAGTTCTTTTGCTACTTGTTTTGTAGAACGTTTCGCAACGTCTTTACCGTTTAGCAATACATGACCACCTTTAGGGTTTAAGAGTCTTGCCATAGAACGTAACAGAGTGGATTTTCCACAACCATTGCTTCCGATCAAGACGGTAATCTTACCTTTAGGAATCTGTAGGTTCAACTCGTCGATAATCGGTTCTTTTCCATAAGCTAATGTTAGGTTAGAGGTTGTTATTACAGCCATCTGTCATCCACTCCTGTTATTGGTTTTTAAATAAAAGATAGATAAAGTAAGGAGCACCGATCGCCGCTGTAAAAACACCGGCGGGTACTTCTAAAGGTGAGAATAAGGTACGTCCGGCAAGGTCTGCCAATACGACCATGATACCCCCGATCAAAGCTGAAGCTGGAAACAAGCCGCCGAACGATGATCCTGAAATTCTTCTAGCGATATGTGGTCCGATAAGACCAACAAACCCCATCGCCCCTGCAAACGCGACTGCTGAACCTGCAAGAGCTGTACAGACCATTAAAAGTAAGAAACGTTCACGATGAACGGAGATTCCTGCCCCTTTTGTAAGGTCATCACCGAATCCTTGAATGTTCAAACGGCGGACGAGAAGTACTAAGATTGGAATCAATCCAATAAACCAAGGCAGCAATGCTTTTACTTCGTTCCAGGAAGTACCGTACACCGTTCCAGTAAGCCATATTGTGGCCTGACTCGCTCTATAGATTGGTCCCATAAGCATCATGAGCGTTGTTAAAGCCTGTAATAAAGCCATGAGCCCGATTCCTATTAATATGAGACGAATAGGTGTAACTCCGTCTTTCCAAGCTAATGCATAAATTAAGAAAGCAACGATAGTAGCGCCACCAAAAGCAAACAGTGGTAAATAATTAATACTTAATAAAAGGTTGTTTGAATCATCACTGAACATCGTTAGAAAGGCAACTGCAGCAAAACCTGCACCACCTGTTATTCCGATCATATCGGGAGAGGCTAGTGGGTTACGAATAATACCTTGCAAGATAGCACCCGAAAGAGCGAGTGAGGCTCCTGCAATAAATGCGACTAATACCCTCGGCAGCCTAAATTCAGTAATGATGAGCTGGTTAATATCTAGCCCTGTTCCGATTAATGCATTGAACACATCCCACGGTGCGATATACATATCACCGACACCGATACTTATTAGCATGGCAGCTATTGCTGCTAGTGTTAAGGCAATTATGCTAACAGTCGTTTTTTTATCAATTAAAAAAGAAAATGATTTACGCTGTAAGACCCAGTACTTTCTCATTTTTGAAAAATTCCTTTTCGAACAATATAGATGAAGAAGGGTGTACCGATCAGGGCTGTTACAACTCCAACAGGTGCTTCTTCAGGCATGATGATATAACGTGCGCCAATATCTGCAACGACGAGCATAATGCCACCTATAATAGCAGAGTATGGCACAATCCAGCGGTGATCATTTCCTACAAGATACCTAGCAAAATGAGGAACAACAATTCCTATGAAACTGATAGGGCCAGCAATTGCAACTGATCCTCCAGCTAGTATGATAACCATGAGAGCGGCTGCTAGTTTAAAAACTACTGTTTTTTGACCTAAACTGATGGCTACGTCCTCTCCAAGCGCAAAGGCATTTAACTGCCTTGATAATAAGAGGGAAATCACCCAAGCGATAACAAGTGCAGGTAAGACGGCGACTAGCATAGAAAGTTTTCTTCCTTCTACTGAACCAGCTAACCAGAATAGAACCTCATCTAGTGCTTTTTCATTGGTAACGAGCATACCTTGCGTGAGTGATGCAAAAAGAGCGGCCATAACAGCTCCAGCAAGTGTCAATTTAACAGGTGTAAGTCCACCTTGGCCAGAAGAACCTAATGCATAAGCCAATCCTGCAGCAACTGCAGCTCCTAAGAAACCGATCCACATAAATTGTTGTATGGATGATACTCCTAGGAAAGTAACGCCAAAAACAATAAAGAATCCAGCACCGGCATTAACACCAAATATATCCGGAGATGCAATTGGATTTCGAGTGAGCGCTTGCATGAGAACGCCGGCGATCCCTAAAGAGATTCCAACAGCCATACCTACAAGTGAACGCGGGACTCGAGATAGTTGAATAATTAAATGTTCGTTCGAACCGTTAAAAGCCGTATACGCTTCAATAGCTTGTTTTAGTGAAGTGTTCGTATAACCCAGCACAACACTCAAGACCATAATAATGAGCGCGATTAGTATGCCAACGATAAGCCCGGCAGTCTTCAATTTATTTCCGTATAATATTCCGTTCATTAGAGCCTCTTTTATTAATGAAAGTTATTCTCATTTATCAGTTTAAAAGTAAAGTAGGTTTCTGTCAATGACTTTGAAAATCATTATCATTTAGTTGTTGACAACGTATTCATAACATATTATGATACGAATTGTAATTGATTCTCATTATCATTTACATTATAAAAAGGGGAGAGAAAATAGAATGAAAAAAATTACATACAAATGGCTTGCGCTCGCAGCGGTGTTAACGTTAATGCTTGCATTGGCAGCATGCGGCGGGAAAGATAAAGAAAAAGAAGAAATATCAGAAGGATCTTCTGAGAGCTATAAAGTAGAACATGCAATGGGGACAACAGAAGTTAAGGAAAACAAGAGAGTGGTTGTCTTAACAAACGAAGGTACTGAAGCAGTACTAGCTCTTGGGGTAAAACCAGTTGGAGCTGTTAAATCTTGGTTAGGTGATCCTTGGTATGATCATATTAAGAGTGACATGGATGGCGTTGAAGTAGTAGGTGACGAAAGTGCTGTGAACGTTGAGAAGATCGCAGCTTTAAAGCCTGACTTAATCATCGGAAACAAACAGCGTCAAGAGAAACAATATGACGAACTAAACAAAATTGCACCAACTGTATTTTCAGAAGAGCTTCGTGGTGATTGGAAGATCAACTTCGAACTATATGCAAAAGCATTAAATAAAGAAGAAAAAGGAAAAGAAGTTCTAGCTGCATTCGACAAGCGTATTGAGGATATGAAGAAAAAGGCAGCGGATCAATTAAAAACAGAAGTTTCAGTGGTTCGTTTCTTGCCTGGAACATCTCGTATCTATCACAAAGATTCTTTCTCTGGTGTAATTCTTGATCAAGTTGGATTTGCACGTCCTGGTGATCAGAACAAGGATGATTTTATGGCAGAAGTAACACAAGAACGTATTCCTGATATGAATGGTGACATTCTGTTCTACTTTACGTACGAAGCTGGAGATGGAAAAGCGACTGATACAGAAAAAGAATGGACAGGTAACCCGCTTTGGAAAAACCTTGATGTTGTTAAAGCAGATAAAGCTTACAAAGTAAGTGATGCAATCTGGAATACAGCTGGTGGAGTAAAGGCTGCAAACTTGATGTTAGATGATCTGGAGAAGTATTTCTTAAAAAAATAAGTGTGTAATAGAGAGGGAGCGAGCAGTCGCTTCCTTTTTTCTTCTTCAAGTCAACTCCAGTTTTTCCTAAAAATTGAGCATGGATGAAGATAACCAGGACGAAAGGCGTTCTTAATTTGTACACAAATTCGCAATAAATCTGCCATAAGTTTTCCAAGGGAAAAGGGATAAAAAACATAAAGTATAAGTGTAGACAAAATTTATTCCTGGAGGTTTGTGTGATGGAAAAGAAAACGTCGCTTGAAAAGGAACTGCAGCAACGTGAGATCTTAATGAAAGACGAGCAAACAAATGCTTGGTTTTACGAAGATCACATCACAGCCATCGTTAACCGTGCACGTAAAGAAGGTGCATTCGATAATTTAGATGGATTAGGGAAGCCACTCCAGCTTGATGAAGATCTTGCTTATAATCCTGAAAAGCGCCTTCATAAAGTAATGAAAGATAATAACATTCTCCCGAATTGGGTGAAACTTGGTCAGGAGATAGACGTACTAAAAGAGGAACTAAAAACGTACACAGTAGAATTTAACATCAAAAAGACAGTAGAGACCATTAACCAAAAAGTCTTTCAGTATAATTTAACTTGTCCGCCTAGTGCACAAAGGATGAAGATAAATCTGGAGGACGTTTTGAAGAAATAATTGGAGGGTGTATGTCAAAGAAAAGTACATTAAATGCTGAACATTATCAATGGGGAGATGCATGTGATGGCTGGCACCTTCTAAAGCAAGATAACCTAAGCATCATACAAGAAAGAATGCCCCCTCAAACAGCTGAGGTGAGACATTATCATGTGTTTTCACATCAATTCTTCTTTGTGTTAGACGGAGAATTGTTGATCGAAAAAGATGGAGAAGAAATTACACTTACCGCGCATCAAGGAATAGCTATTCCGGCAGGAACAACCCATCAAGTTCGTAACGAGACAAGTTTGCCTGTTGAGTTTCTTTTAACTTCTCAGCCACCTGCGCAAGGAGATAGAGTTGTAGTGAAAAAAGTAAAAAGTATTAGTACAGTGACCCTTTAACCTCTAATTGGATAAAGGGTTATTTTTTTGTCATGTGAATCTCATCTTATGGGAAAGATAGAAGAAAAAGCCCAGGAGTCATGAGATGTTAATGTATAAAGAGACCACGAATCAATCGGTACGCATTGAACACTTTGTAATGCCAAAAGAAGAAGAAACGATTTGGATGTTTTATCAATCTCCTGAAGAAATGAATCAAGACGAAATATTAGAGCAGCTTGATCTTCATCCGTTAGCCAAGCATGCTTTTATGAATTTTTCGGAACATCCACAATTGAATGTCTATGCAAATCACGCTGTTGTTTCAACGTTTTATTTAGGAACAGAAAATTATGAACCAATAAGGCTTAACCTATTAATCGGTAAGAACTATTTAATTGTCATGAGTGAACATGAAATATCTTTTAGGGAACAACTTGTTAATGATTTCACTAGCAATCCCGAGCACATGAAGCATGTTAGTTATATGTTGTACTATCTGATGAAGGATATTGTAAGTTCTTATCTAGAAGTAGTAGATCAACTTTCGGATGAGTTTTTAGAGCTTGAAAAAAGTGTGTTTATCGATCCGCAGAAACGTGAGATCGGGCGAGATGTCTACCGCTGGAAGACTCGTTTGCACAAGCTTAGACAATATGTTGAAGCTGAAGAGAGCATCATTCAGAAAATGGGACATGATGACTTTGAATATGCAAATGAAGAGTCAGGTTTTTACTTTAAGGATTTGCTATCCTCATTTTCAAGGGTAACTGCTGCTTTTGACAGTTTTAAAGAAAATTTAAAAGGTATTCTAGATCTCCAAATGTCTTTGAAGTCCGATCACATGAATAGAATCATGAAAACTTTGACCTTGGTTAGTGCGGTATTCATACCTCTCACATTTATTGCTGGTCTTTACGGAATGAATTTTGAATATATACCTGAACTTAAATGGCGATATGGTTATTTCTACGTGTTAACTCTTTGTTTAGCTCTCGCTATCATGATCATGAGCTATTTTAGAAAGAAAAGATGGTGGTGATTTTACATAAAAATGTATGAGCTGAGGAAAATAAAGAAAAAAGGAGGACGTGAAGAATGGAAAAAAGACCGTATTATATTAATGTTGAAACTGGTGAGATCCTTCCAATCAAAACTGCTTCTACTTTTCAGTTTGAAATTTCTGCTTCTGATGAAGACGTAAGACATCTTGAAAGAAAGTTTAGTGAGCTGGACAGTACGGCAAATGATACTTTTGTGAGGTCACATTTACCATACGTACCTTATTCAAACGACTCAGACAACGACAGGTATGATGAAAAACTAAGAGAAGCGTATCAGATGATTCATGATCTCGGTCAAGTGGAAACAAGACAATTTATTGAAAGTATGAGTTTTTGGAATCCTGAGAAACCACAAGATTTAGAAAAAAGACCAAAAGACTAAATGTCTTTTGGTCTTTAAGTTCTTAATAGACAAAATAGGCAATGTAGATGATGAGGCCAATCACGAGTGTGAAGCCGGCGAGTGCAATAAATACAGGATTCAACAATGCAGTATGTCTTGATACAGCAGGATTTACTTCATCTTCCGTATACATTTTTTGTTTTTTTGCGATTTTCATCGTCCACCAGAGACCTACTGCAGCTACAAGGACAGATAACAAAATAAAGAACAATGTAAACAATTTGTGTTCACTCCTTAAACCTTGTTTGTCCTAATAGTGTTTGTGGTTTTATAGGCTTTCATGCATAAGAAAAGAAGGTTGCTTCAATGAATCCAGTCGTGCCAGTTCATTCTTTACAAGTGTAAGAATCTTATCCTGATCATTTGTATCAAAAATGTTGTACTGATCACTCTCAATCATCAATACAGGCGTTTTATCGTAGGCTTTAATCCATTCTTTGTATTTAGCATGAAGTGTTCGATAATATGCCAAAAGTTCTGGGTTCTCATCAACTTGTTCGTATGAACGACCTCTTTGACGGATACGACTTAAAACAGTCTCAATATCACTATCCAAATAGATGAGTAAATCAGGACGTGATTTTGGCGTTTTGTCGATCTCGTTCATCATCGTTTCAAGTAAATCTTTATACGTGTCAAATTCAAGCTGTGTCATGTTTCCGGAATCAAAATTCAGTTCGGCAAAAATTAAATCTTCATAAAGGCTACGATCAAGAACGTTATCTGGACTTGTACGAGCTTCTCGGATGGTCTTAAAACGTGTGTTCAAAAAATAAATTTGAAGCGGGAAAGCCCAGCGCTTCGGGTTTTTGTAATAATCGGGTAAAATAGGATTGTCAACGACGCTTTCATAAAAGATAGAACTCCCAAGCTGCTCGCTCAAAAATTCAGCATATGTAGACTTGCCTGTACCGATCATACCTGCCATTAAAATCACGGTATATCCTCCTAAAATGGTGCATCATCTGCTCTGAAATCAGTGATGCGGGACTAGTGTAAAACGTATGTATTCATAAGTTCAAAAATCAATATATGGTATGTAAGTAATAAAGCCTTTCTAAATATATCATGTAATACAAAAGGTGAACAGAGGTTGTTTCATTAAGAAATAAGACTTAATGGGGGATTTTCTGATCAAACACGAATACGTACTGCTGAAGGATGATATGAGATTTTAAAGAGCGGTGGAGATTAAGACTTATTGCTTGAACTATGATCATTATGTAAATATCATAAGCTTCAAAAGTGAAAACATATAAAAAAGCAGAACTGAGGTTTAACTAAAGGGGATATAAACATGACCATTCATATAAAAGTATATTCTGATTTTGTGTGTCCATATTGTTTCTTAGCTGAAACGCCGCTATTAAAAGCAACTGAAGGTAAAGATGTTGAAATTGAGTGGATGCCATATGAACTCAGACCATTTCCGCAAGAAACGTTACGAACTGATGAAGATTATCTACAGCGTTCGTGGCAGGAGTCCGTTCAGCCTTTATCAAAAAAAATGGGTGTTGATATGATTTTGCCAGATGTGTCACCTCAACCACATACTTTCTACGCACATGAAGGATTGTTGTTTGCCAAAGAATACAACAAGGAAAGAGAGTATGCACATCTTGTTTTTAAAACTTTTTATCAAAAGGGTGAAGATATTGGAAAGATCACCGTACTTCGTAAGATCGCCGAAGAAGTGGGTCTCGATGGCAACGCATTTCAATACGCTTTGGAAAACCGTGAATTTAATCAAGAAAGAAAAAAGTATTTAAAAGAAGCTGTAGAAGATCTGAACATCACTGCTGTTCCTACCATTATTATTGGTGAGCGAGTATTAAAAGGCCTGCATCCTCAAGCAAATATCGAACGTGCATTAAGAGGTGCTATTAGGGATGCGAAATTTGAATTTTGTGATGGGGACGAATGTGAATGAAAGTGAAAATAATGAAAAAAGAGCGCTTAGAAGGTCGTCCTTCTTAGCGCTCTCTTTCGTTCTTAACAATGAAAAAAGGGGGTTGTTGATAGGGATGTCTATAATATATCAATCTCAAATTCATTATGGACGAATATGTGATTTTTTTGATAAACGTTATCACTTTGTGACAAAGTCGCGCTGACGGACTAAAGGGCATTTATTTAAAATGAAAAAAGCCCTTAATTAGGGGAGGGCTTTTTTCGGGAAAGGGGGGTACACCTATATATGACGAAGGAAAAATAGAAAAGTTTCAAAAAATGTATATTTTCTACGCTATCACTATAAAAAAATGATAGAGTAGGTAACAGAATTAGAAGAGAGAAGGAATGGAGATGAGGGGTTTACTTAGAAAGTGGCATCCAGCAGTAATCGTAATTGTTGCTGGAACACTATTTACACGAGCGGCATTCTTTATGACAATGCCATTCTTAGCCATTTATTTGTACAATGAAAAAGGAATCGATCCTGCAATGGTTGGATTGATTATAGGAGTAAGTGCTTTAACTGGCACGTTCGGTGGTTTCTTTGGAGGCTATCTATCCGATCGTATAGGAAGACTGCCTGTGATGACAGTTGCTATATTTACATGGAGTGCCGTCTTTGTTGGGTTTGCTGTAGCCGATCTAGTATGGCATTTCTTTTTATTGAACATGCTAAACGGGCTTTGTCGCTCATGGTTTGAACCGATATCAAGAGCATTGCTTGCGGATGTAACGACAAAGGAAAACCGGCTTCATGTTTTCAATGCTCGTTACTTTGCGATCAATGTCGGTGCTGCGATTGGTCCGGTTGTAGGGACACAGCTTGGTACATCAAATTCAACTCAAGCTTTCTACATTACGGCTGTGGCATATTTATTGTATGCATTATTGATTGTATTCACATTGAGAGGCTACTCAACTGAGTTGAAAGGTGGAGAAGAAAGGAAGTTTTCCATCAAGTCTGCCATTGGTGTTCTTTCAAGAGATAGAGTGCTTGCTTTTTTTCTAATCGGCAACACAATTGTTATGATGGCACAGTCACAAATGGATACTACGCTAGCGCAATATATAGGGAATGCTCCTCAATTTGAAAATGGTGTTAAGCTATTTGCCTACCTAGTCGTTACAAATGCAATTACTGTGCTGCTTTTACAGTTTCCGGTCACTAACTATGTAAGACGATTTCAGCCGATGAATGCACTTCGATTTGGAAGTTTTGCATTTAGTCTAGCTTTGCTTGGATTCGGACTTTCAACGAATTGGATTTTTCTCGTGATTAGTATGATATTTCTTACAGTGGGAGAAATAATCGTGTTCGTAATGAGTGATGTACTTTTAGATGATTTAGCACCTGAGCATATGAGAGGTACATATTTTGGGGCGATGTCTTTTCGATCGATTGGCTTCAGCGCGGGACCTTGGATTGGTGGTTTACTGTTAAGCACGTTTGGATTTGAACAAGGATTTTATGTGTTTGGCATTCTTACACTTATCTCCTTACTTTCCTTACCGTTCTTTCAATATGGAGAAGGCATTCGCAAAACGCTTCTTGAACAACAATCTGCTTCAACATAAGAAAGGGGAAAACAACAATGATTACTGGAATTGAACATACGGGAATTATGGTTTCTAACATGGAGAACTCAATCAAGTTTTATACCGACGTACTTGGCTTAGATCTATTAGATCGTTTTGATCATACTAGTGTACCCGTTGAATTAGCATTCTTAGGTGTAGACGGAAAAGTGCTTGTTGAGCTGATCGCTGGATATACCGGGCCAGTTACGAATGAGGGGAAAGTGCATCACATTGCGTTTTCTGTCAATGACATTGAAAAGCAGTATGAGTTGTTGCAGAAAAAAGACGTAGTCATGAAAGATAAAGAAATTACAGAGCTTCCAAACGGAAAATATTTCTTCTTTTACGGACCAGACGAAGAATCACTTGAATTTTTTGAGAGCAAATAGAAATGAAGACTGCATGGATTGCAGTCTTTTTTTATTTCTTTGTAAAGAGTACTTCGAGGTAGAAGGTGATGAGACAGCAGTAAAGAAGTCTTTGAATGGGAATTAAATACCTGGCAGTGTTTCTTTTAAATACTGGTTTGAACAATATTCAACACCATACTTGTAGCGACTTTCTCTGACATTCCGTGCTTTCTTCGGATCGATATGAATCCTTTTGATCTCAGGATAGGTTTCCATAATTTTTGAAGCTATTTTGTCACCGGGTTCATCTGGGTCAGTTAATACATAAACTTCATCACAAAGAATCAATGCTTCTTCAATCGCTCTTCGTTCTTTATGTCGAAACGATATTCCATTTAATATGACAAAATGGGCGTGAGGATGAACACTTTGTACTCTCAGTTGATCACTTTTGCCTTCAACAATGTATCCGGTCATAGCGCCTCCTGTAAAAACTAAGATTCATTATCATTTTATGGAGAGCATATCGATAATAGTACGACTTCTACAAAATATTTGGACAAAGGAAGTGTAATGATTGAAGAAGCTAATATCTTTTATAAGAAATATTTTTCTTAGCTTCTTTTCACTTTTGATGATTTACGGATTGTTTTTACTGCTCAGTGATATAGAGGGGTTATTTGTAGGAGTGATTCTTCTTTTAGTATGCTTTTTCTTATTCAGCATGCGATTCATAGAAATCCTTAAAGGAAGAAGAGCAACTTTTCTTAAAGCACGAATTCAGCCAAACCTCATTATTACTATTGTTATTGCATTCGCTACCGTATTTTTATCTATAAGCAACTATGCGCTCGAAACTTCTTTGCCTAATTCGTTAACATCAAGAGTAAAAAATCAATTTTATTTGGAAGCAATTTTAGTAGAAAAGGATAGAATATTTGAGCGCGTATCCTTCTTAAAAACTTTAGAAAATGTAAATGAGGGAAATGCTACGGTTTTTTATGAACCGCAAGATGAGAAGTTTGCAGGATCTGCAATTCGGCATATCCGTAAAATGCAGTCTTATCACAATGAATGGATTGATGTTCATCAAGCTCTTCCGGTTACGCTCATCCTCTATCGAAACCCATTAATCTTTCAGCAACATTTGCCATTTCATTCTTATGAAAATCTGCAAGCATTGTACGTCCCTGCTCAAGAAACAATTCATCTGCTTGTTACTGACGAAATGGATAAGAATCCTGATAAATTTCTAGAGTTGGTGGGACATGAATATACACATCATTGGATTGTAAGTTACTTGTTTGAAAATAAATTGGATAATCGGCATCTTCCTAGGTGGTTTGAAGAGGGGATTGCAGAATATGCAGGAAAACAGAGTGTGAGAGAGGTGCCTATCTTTGTACCTCTAAACTTCATTCCCTTCACAAGACTGCACTCAGTCGATGAATGGGCTTATGAGAATCGAAGAAAATCTACTCATCGTCCATACAGACAGAGCTACTATGCGTTCGACCAATTGGTTAAAGACGGAAATCAAGCTAAAATCAAATCGTTATTACTTAATAAGCAGCAAAATTTTTATCGTATGTTTGAGAAAGAAACAGGTGAATCACTCATTGAGTTTGAAGTACGTTTCTTAAGAGAAGAGTTTATGAACATGAAGCGGTGAAATTGATCTGTTCAATGAACGGGTGCCTAAACAAAAAGAACTCCTTAGGAAAGGAGCTCTTTAGTTATTATCTGCTTTTTAGCTTTCGTTTAATAATAGGCAATAACCTTTTCTTACCTTGTTTTATTAAAAAAGCAACCGCCATTCCTTTAATGCCTTTTTTAATACGTCCCATTTTCATCCTCCTATAAAAATCATAGTTGTTTCATGTAATATACCCGAAATCAGCATGCAGCAATCCTTTTAAATTTTTACGGGTTACTTGTCTATACGTTTCAGTACGATATGAATATTATGAACCGAATACAATTTTATAGGAGTTGAATGTATTGAGTATGAATAGAAGTTTTCCACCTTTTCCAGGTCAAGGCGGCGGGCAAGGTGGAGGGCAAGGGTTTGGCCCACCAGGTGGACCTCCAGGCGGACCACCAGGAGGCGACGGTGGCGGTGGAATGGCACCAACATCAGCACCTCCTACGTTTACACCATCTCAATCACAAGGTTTTAGTTTGCAAGGTGGAGGCGGAGGCGGTGGAAGTCAGCCAGGAGTTTATGCAGTTGATCCGGGAGCAATTAGACCTTGTTTGTACCAATATGTCTACATCTGGCCTACATGGGGACCAGGATTTTGGGCATGGCTTACCTTTGCAGGTCGTAGATCGGTTGCAGGATTCCGTTGGACCGGCAATAGATGGATCTATTTCGGCATGGATACACGCCAAATTAGTTCATTTTATTGTTACTAAGAACAACCGCCTCTGTGCGGTTGTTTTTTTATTCTAAGGGTATAGTGGTTCTTTCAGAACACTCCATGTTTCATATATTTTAATATCAGAGGAAATGTGTTTTGTGAGTATATATTGAGCTGCTTCCCAAACAAGAGGAGAGCACCAATCACTTCTAAGATTATTAGGGTGTATCCATCTTGTGCCTTTAGAGTCTTGATCAGGAATATCTGCTAAAGTGGCTTGTGAAGTAGTATCTAGCATACATTCAAAATATACAGCTGTATGCTGGGAGTAGGTCCATTGCTTATAGATCCATGGAAGTTCGTAACAGCGTTCGCCTATCTTAATTCCTTTCTTCACACCAAATCCCGTCTCTTCTAATACTTCACGGATAACCGTGTCGTATTCAGTTTCACCAACGATAGGTGTGCCTCCAGGAAGATCGAATCGATTTTTATAAGGTCCTCCGTTTTTTTCAATTACGAGCAGTTCTCCAGCTTCGTTATAAGAGATACAATAGATACCTCTGTGTGTATGCATCTTATACACCCTTCCATAACAAAAATACCTCTCCAATATACATGAAAAGGTATTTTATCGTTTTTATTTCTTTACGAGTGCATTTAGTTCTGAAGTTAATGCTTCAAACTTGTTGAAACTTTCTACCACTTCTTCTACACATCTATGTTGCTCTTCTACCGATGCGAGAACCTCTTCCACAGAACCACTAGATGTTTCTGCGATTCCTGAAACCGAATGAATTTCTCCTACAATATATCCGGTAGATTCATACAATTGATTAATCAATTCTTGTACTTCAGAAGACTGTGTTGCAACTTGATCAGTGTTTACTAAAATTTGAATAAAATTGTTTGCAGTCTTCTCAGTCGCTTCAAGACTGGATGTGACGACACCTTGCGAACCATCTACAAATTGAGCTGCTTGTTTGGCTTTATTACGGATTTCACCTAAGATTGCTCCAATCTGCTTTGTAGAATGTTGAGAATCCTCAGCAAGGCGGCGAACCTCGTCTGCAACAACTGCAAATCCTCTACCTTGATCCCCGGCACGCGCTGCTTCAATTGCGGCATTCAATGCAAGCAGATTCGTTTGAGAAGAAATTTCTTCAATTGTCGTTAAAATTCCTTCTATGGATTCACTTTGCTGATTTAATTCATGCATAAGAGTGTTTGTTTGCTGCATTAGTTCGCTCACTTCTTTCATCTTAGAAGAGAGTTCTAATACTTGGTTTTCTCCTGCTTTTGTAACAGTTGCTGTTTGCTCTGAAAGTTTTTTCATATCGCTGGAGTGTTGAAAAAGGCCTTTTGCTACGTCGTTGGTACTTGTGACAGATTGACTCATTCCACCTACACTGACAGCCTGAGATTCCACACCTTTTGCTACTTCAGTAAAGGCGAAAGTAATGTTGCTCGATATTTCACCTGTTCGGGTTACGTTTTCCTTTACCGATTGACTAAAGTGATGCAAATTTTCTGTTGCATCCTTAATCTTAGTCAACAACTGTTCCAATTTAACTCTATCATTTTCCGATTGTTTTTCAGCATCTCTAATATTTTCATGCATACGCTGACCAATTCTCGCTTGTGCTACTAAAGCTGCAGTAATTACGGTTAAGAAAACGTTTAATGAGATAATGATCTTAGGGTCTTGTCCGGCAAACATCGTTTCTTTATATTGAAAAAAGAAGAAATTAGTTAACAATAATCCACTAATACCCGATAGTAAGATAGAAAGATAGTTATGATACAACGTGATAACTGCCAAGCATACATAGGTCATAAGATAAGTTGAAATCTTCGGGTTCGTGTCCGCCATGATAACCGTCAGAATCGTTAAGCCGATAACAACAAAATATTGAACGGCGAATGGAGCCCATTTTCGGTACGTCCAAATCGATAGTGAGAGAAGTATAACTAGTCCAGCTATACCATAAAACATGACACTGTCTATGGTTTTTGTACTAGCGAAAGTACTTGCTAGACCAAGGAAATACATACCCCACAGCATTTTTGTAACTAGTTTATTCGTTTGTAAATTTGAGGCAAATGATGGATTCAAATTTCGTCATCTCCGTTTTAAAATGTATAAGTACTGTTTATATATCGTCAGGATTCTCATAGCATTTAAGGTGTTTACCAAAATTTGTTTTATATGTCTGGATACATAGTTCATTACTATCAAACTTTTAATTTGAGGTGTTTAACAATGATAAAAAAAACGTGGATATTTGCAATCATACTAATGCTTGCAGCTTGTAGCAGTGAACCGAAAAGTACCGATACAAAAGAAGAACCAGCTCCGAAAACAGCCGAAACTTCACCAACTCAAAAGAATGAAGAAGTAAAAGAAGAACCAGTTAACGAAGAAGTTACTTCTATTGAAGAAGAAGGAACGTATATTGGTCTGATTGACAATAATTCTATTGAAGTAGAAGCTGCAGGTGAAACATTAGTTCTTCGACTTACAGACGAAGTAAGGGATGACGTTGAGAGTTTGGAGGAAGGAGCCAAAGTTAACATCATTTATAAGAAGAATGAAGAAGGACAATGGCTGCTTGAGCAGATTACAGAAAAAAGTGTGCCAGAAGCTGCTCCATCGAAAAAGCTTACGTACATAGTGGATGGAACCTCTATTGAAGAGGACGCCGTTTTAACAGAGAGTGAACTGAATTACCACTTTTATAAGCTACCAGATTTTGAATTTACAGCAGAGGAACCACGAAAAGATTTACTATTTGCTACGAAATTTGCTGAAACATTCGTTAGAATAGAGCCGTTGTCAGAGGAGTCGTCCATTGATGATCTAAAAGAATGGGCGAATGATGAGCTTAAAGCGGTTGGAGAAGTAAGTGAAGTGAACGGAAAAGAGATCGCTGGGCCTGCATTTGAAAACACTGCGTTATTTATTACAGCATCAAAAGATTCTTACAAAAAATACATTGTGATTCAAGATTTAAGCAACGGAGATCAAGTCAAATATACGGTTAACTTGCCTGAGCATAAGAACGCTGCTAAATGGGAGCAAGCCATTTGGGCAATGCTTTCTACAATTCAAACCAAATAGTGAAAAAAAGCGTATCGTATTGGTGCGCTTTTTTTAATGTGTAGCAGCATTAAAATAAATAACAAATCATTATCATAAAAGTGGCAGATGGCATATAATATTTACAAAGGTTTAAAAAGTTTCCTCAAGGAAAGATAGGTGAATGTTATGTGGTATAAAGAGAGTTCATTGTTTAAACTACAGCAGTACACAATAATTCTACACAAACTTGGAATCTTTTCGCAGGAAGATAAGGTAGATATATTAGGTAAGATACAAAAGTATAAATTAAAAGTTGGTTTAAAAGACTAGGCTGCCTCAGTAGGGAGCCTCTTTATTTGTACATATATTTGCATACAGAAAAAACCCGGCAGTAACTGCCGGGTTTTTATATATAAGCCGAACTTATTTTTTAGTTACGTTAGCTGCTTGTGGTCCGCGAGCTCCGTCAACAATTTCAAATTCTACTTCTTGACCTTCGTCAAGTGATTTAAAACCTTCTGATTGGATAGCAGAGAAATGTACGAATACGTCGTCTCCACCTTCAACTTCGATGAATCCAAAACCTTTTTCAGCGTTAAACCATTTTACTTTACCTGTTTGCATGTAAATGCCTCCTAGAACGTTTGCACTTTTGTGCTCTGTAATTACCAAACCACTTTCAAACTCTTAAGTTAAGATGTAATCCAGTACTGAATGGTTGTCACAAATATATCACAAGAAAAAAGCTCTCGCAAGGAACTTTTCTGAAAAATAGGAATAAAGAGTCAGGATATTTGTTCTTATGTAAATTTCAACTGAATGTTATGGTTTTTAGGTATACTTTACAAAATAAACTTGATTGATTGTACAGTAAACAAAAACCATCTGCCTTCTATTCGCTAGCAGGAGATGGTTTTAAATCGTGTGATGGTCGAGTTGCTACAATACCTGTAGCTTTTACAATCTGGTTTAAGATGTTGACTCTGGATTGATCATCAAAGTTTTGAGCTTTGACAAAAGCGTATCCATCTTCATTTGATACATAGCGGGGTGGTAAATTGTTAAGTGTAATCGCAAAGACATCAGCTTTACAAACTTCGCATTTGCAAGGCAGCTGAAGTTGTCCCCAATAATTTTTTAATGCTTCTTCTACTAGAATCTCCATGGCGTTTTTTACATTCATGGGCTTTTTACCCCTTTATACACAATCTATATGAATAGAATAGCTTATTCTTACTACATATGTAAACTTCTAGTGTGTGTAACGAGACTATTTAACTATAATTATTTTTTTATAAAACACCATATGATACTTTATTACTAAATTAACAATAATATATGATTTTTCTGATAATTAGCTTGAAATCATATATGATTTGCGATTAACATAGGATTATGAAGACTAAACATAAAACAAACAAACAGCAGTATGCTTATCAAGTCATCCGTTCTCGTATCTTAGATGGCAGGTATCCGCCTGGTCACAAACTTGTTATTGACCAACTGGCAAGAGAGCTTCAAACGAGTGCTATCCCGGTTCGTGAAGCGATTAGATTGCTTGAAGCGGACTCCTTGATTTCATTTAAGCCATACTCAGGAGCGATTGTTACCCCCTTCGATGAACAAGCATATTTAGAAACTTTATCCGTTCTAGCCGTATTAGAAGGTTTTGCGACTGCAGAATCATCCGTCCACTTTCCTCACGAAAAACTTGAAGGTTTAAGAGAGTATACAAAGCTTATGGAAGATGCACTTGAACATCTTGATTATTCTCTTTTCTCCAACTACAACAAAGAATTTCACAAACTCACCTACAAATATTGCACCAATCAATTTCTGTTAGAACAGATTCATACAACATGGGAAAGGCTGGGTACTGTTCGCAAACAGGGGTCAACAATGAAACCTGTACGTATGAAGCGCTCAGTCACAGAACACTATCAACTAATTGAAATGATAGAAAGAAGAGAAGATCCAAAAGTAATAGAATCTTATACAAGAAACCATAAGTTGAACACGCTAAAAGCTTTTCTTGAGGATTCGAAACAAAATACATTTTGAGGAGATGAAGGCATGAAAGTAGAAGAGGTAAAAAAGTCTTTAAGAGGATCAATTGCTCCGATCATCACCCCGTTTCATGATGATGAGTCGCTGGATCTCGAAACGCTAAAAAATTTAATTGACTGGCATATCCAGTCTGGAAGTCACGGGATTTCCGTCACCGGGACGACAGGAGAACCATCGTCGCTGACATTAAAAGAACGTGAGCTTGTTATGGAAACAGCGATAAAAGCAGTAAATAAAAGAGTGCCTATCGTACCAGGAACTGGATCAACGAACCATCAAGAATCACTACATTTAACGAAATTAGCTCAAGAAATGGGTGCAGATGCCGCTATGGTCATTGTCCCATACTACAACAAGCCCTCTCAGCATGCGCTATACAAACATTTTAAACTTATCGCAGACTCAGTAGACATTCCTCTAATCATTTATAACATCCCAGGAAGAACAGCAGTAAATTTAGAAGTGAAGACACTTGCACGCCTTAACGAAGACTGTCCGAATATTATCGGAGTAAAAGAATCCAATAAAGACTTTGAGCATATTAACCGAGTGCTCTTAAACTGTGGAAGTGACTTTTTGCTGTTTTCAGGCATAGAACTTCTTTGTTATCCGATGCTTGCCATTGGTGGTGCAGGATACATATCAGCAACAGCAAATGTGCTACCTTCTAAAGTGGCAGAAGTATACAACGCCTGGGAGTCTGGAAATGTAGAAGAAGCACTTAAGCTTCACTATGATTTAATGCCTCTAAATGATGTTCTTTTTAAAGATACGAATCCTGCTCCACTAAAAGCTGCGTTAGGCATGATGGGCAAGATCAATCCAAAATTAAGATTGCCAATGGACTTGCCGGCAAATTCTTTGCAAAAAGAAATAAGAAGTGTACTTGCTGATTACGGGTTAGTAGAAAAAATAGGGAGTGAAGTATAAATGAAGCATGCTCGTGTGATTTTTGAAGGAAGAGAACAAAAAGGAACTGTAGTGGATGATGTGATCACATTTTCATCAGGGAAATCAGCCAAGGTTAGTGAAATCAAAACGTGGCTTCCTCCATTTAAGCCGAACAAGATGATCGGGTTAGCACTAAACTATGCCGATCATGCCGATGAGCTGGGACTGGAGAAACCGGCTGAGCCTGTCCTTTTTATTAAACCAAACTCATCATTAGTGGGTCATAAAGGGCAAGTATTCTATCCAGATGGTGCAACATACATGCACTATGAAAATGAACTAGCTGTGGTCATTGGTAAAGAGGGAAGAAATATTAAAGCTGAAAACGCGATGGATTTTGTAAGCGGTTACACTATAGCGAACGATGTAACAGTCCGTGATTTTGTGAACAACTGGTACCGTCCTCCAGTACGCGCAAAAGGACATGACACGTTTGGTCCGATGGGTCCTTATTATGTTGATGCTACAGATATCCCAGATGTTACGAACCTAGAACTACGCACCTATGTGAACGGTGAATTGAGACAGCAGGGTAACACCAAAGATCTTATGTACTCTATCCCTGAGATCATTGAATTTGTTTCATCGTTCATGACGCTTGAACCAAATGATGTGATTTGGACAGGTACACCAAAAGGAATATCACACGTTCACCCAGGTGATGTGGTTAGACTGGAGATCGATTACTTAGGCTGTTTAGAGAATACGATCGTCGATGGTCGTACAGAAAAAGTTCCAACTGGAGGGAAGGATCATGAAACCGGAAATTAAAGAGTTGATTCACCATTATATAGATGGTCAGTTTGTAACGGGACACAAAGGAGATCTTTTTGTAAACGTAAATCCTTTTACGAATGAAAAGATCAATACGGTTAGTGAAGGTACGATTGAAGATATAAATCGAGCTGCAGCTGCTGCAAAAAAGGCCTTCAAGCAAGGGCCGTGGGGCAAGATGAAGCAGGAAAAGCGACTACAATACATCTATAAGGTTGCTGATTTAATCGATAGGGATGTAGAAGAGATTGCGTTGTTAGAGTCCTATGATACGGGACTTCCTATTGCTCAAACCCGAAAGATGGTAGGGCGTGCTGCAGATAACTTTAGATTTTATGCAGAAATGGTAAAGAACCGCATGTCTGGTGAAGCTTATCATGTGGATGATGAGTTCATGAACTATACGATTCAAAAGCCGGTCGGGGTTGCAGGGTTGATCACGCCATGGAATGCACCTTTCATGCTTGAGACTTGGAAGATCGCACCTGCACTTGCCACGGGAAACACGGTCATTTTGAAACCAGCTGAATGGTCGCCATTAACTGCTAATAAACTAGCTGAACTTGTGGATGAAGCAGGACTTCCTGCAGGTGTTTTCAACATCGTTCATGGTTTTGGAGAGACAGCTGGAGCATCTCTTGTTGCTCATGAAGATGTACAGCTTATCTCGTTTACAGGTGAGACAAAGACTGGTTCAGAGATTATGAGAAACGGCGCTGCATCTTTAAAGCGTTTTTCAATGGAACTGGGCGGAAAGTCGCCGATCATCGTATTTGATGATTGTGATTTTGAACGTGCTCTCGATGCTTGTGTATGGGGAATCTTTTCTTTTAATGGAGAAAGGTGTACGGCGAACTCCCGCTTGTTCATTCAAGAATCGATTAAAGACGAGTTCGTAACACGTTTGAAAGAAAGGGTAGACAACATCATCGTAGGTGACCCGTCAGATCCAGATACAGAAGTCGGGCCACTCATTCATAAAGAACACTATGAAAATGTAAAACGATATTTACAGATTGCTAAAGACGAAGGTGCAGAAGTATACAGTCAGCCTATCTCTGAAACTCACAAAAAAGGAAACTTTGTTGCTCCGACACTTTTATTAAATGTGAAAAATGATATGACTGTAGCCCAAGAAGAAATATTCGGTCCAGTATTATCTGTGATGACCTTTAAAGATGAAGAAGAAGTAATTGATTATGCAAATGATATTAAATATGGTCTAGCGGGCTATGTGTGGACAAATGACATGAAAAAAGGTCTACGCGTCGCAAACGCGGTTGAAGCTGGGATGTTATGGGTGAACTCGCAAAACGTTCGTGATCTTCGTATTCCTTTCGGAGGCTCTAAGAATTCCGGAATCGGTCGTGAAGGCGGACACTATGCGTTTGAGTTTTATACTGAGATGAAAGTAGTGCATGTTGCACTAGCTGACCATCACATTCAGCAGTTCGGAAAGAAAAAACAGTCGCTTCAAACCGAAGCGAAACATTAGGAGGGATTTCTTTGCCTGCACGCACGGGGGAACAATATATCCAAGGGATTTCAAAGGCTAAGAATAACGTTTGGATTCATGGTGAGAAAGTGGAAGATGTTCCTTCTCATCCAGCTTTTCGAAACATTGTAAGATCCATTGCTAACCTGTATGACCTCCAGCATGAAAAAGCAGACAAGATGCTCTATACCTCTGAACAGACAGGAGATAAAGTGGGGCTTTCTTTTATTGCTCCTAAAACTGTAGACGATCTTATTCGCCGACGTGAGATGATTTCTGAATGGGCGGGATACACAGGCGGAATGATGGGGCGTACACCAGATTATTTAAACACGAGTGTTATGGCATTCGGTACGTCAGGTAACTTTTTTGCACAAAACGATCCAATGTTCGCAGAGAACGCAAGAAAGTATTATGACTATTGCCGGGAAAATGACATCAGCTTAACTCATACTCTGATTCATCCACAGACGAATCGTTCGAAAAAGCAGTCTGAACAAAAAGATCCATATTTATCCGCTCGCATCGTTGAAAAGAATAAAGACGGTATCGTAGTTAAAGGGGCGAGGTTGTTAGCTACACTCGGTGGGGTAACGGATGAGATCGTCGTGTTCCCATCAACATTGAACAAAGCTTCGTCTGAAGATGATCCGTATGCGATGGCTTTTGCTATTCCGAACAATACAGAAGGCTTAAAGTTCTTATGTCGAGAATCGTTTGATACGGGGCGAAGCCAATGGGATCATCCGTTAAGCTCTCGCTTTGAAGAGAGTGATGCGATTGTTGTTTTTGACAATGTGCTTGTACCTTGGGAGCGCGTGTTTGTAAGCGGCAGTTCTGATATTTGTAACCGTACGTATGTGGAGACGAACGCCATCGTTCATATGGCTCATCAAGTAATCGCAAAGAATACGGTGAAAACTGAATTTGTGCTCGGCGTCATCCTAAATATGATGGAATCAATCGGTATTGATGTGTTTCCACATGTTAAAGAAAAAGCATCTGAAGTCATGCTTATCCTGGAAACGATGCGTTCTCACCTTTACCGTGCAGAGCACAACGCTTCTCTTGATAAGTATGGAAACATGACACCGGACTTTGCGCCATTGAACGCAGCTCGTAACTGGTATCCAAAAATGTATCAGCGCATTGTTGAAATTGTGAAGATCCTCGGTGCCTCTGGTTTGATGGGAATTCCAACAGAAGCAGATTTTAACGCTGATGACATCGGAGAACTTGTTCATCGTTATACACAAGGGGCTAACATTGATGGGTACGAACGCACTCAATTGTTCCGTTTAGCATGGGATATTTCAATCAGCACATTCGGTGGTCGCCAAGCTCTTTATGAATATTACTTCTTTGGAGATCCGGCACGTATGTCGAACATCTATTATGATCAATTTAACAAAGAGCCTTATAAAGCGATGGTGAAAGATTTTCTGCAACGCGTGAATTCTAAAAGCCATAATTACAGTAGTGTATAGGAGGAGCCGTCATGGATTTTAACATTATTCGAATTGCGCGTGTTGTCATGAACGTAACGGATCTTCATGCTTCCCGTGATTTTTACGTAAATGCTCTTGGATTCATTGAAACAGCCTCTTCATCAGAATGGATGGCATTACGTGGACTGGAGGAGCACTCGCATCACAGCCTTTTGTTGAAAAAAGCTGATAAACCTGGCGTTCATGTTGTGAGCTACAAGGTGTGGGAAGACAGTCACTTAAATGCACTCGAAACCTTTTTTAAAGGGAAGGGCGCAAAAGTGCTATGGAAAGATGCAGATCCTGCAGTTGGAATCGGTAAAACGTTATGTGTAGAAGACCCTTCAGGCATACCGCTTGAGTTTTTTGCAGAGATGGAAAGTGTGGAGCGCTGTATCCAGAAGTATGATCTTTACCGCGGTGCACGTGTCCAGCGTATTGATCATATAAACTGTATGGTTCCAGATGTGGAAGCAGCTGTTCAATTCTATACAGATGAACTCGGATTTAGAATTTCTGAATATACAGCAACAGAAGATGATCGCACATGGGCAGCATGGCTTCATCGTAAGCCGACTGTACATGATGTTGCGTTTATGAACGGAGAAGGACCTCGTCTTCATCATGTAGGCTTTTGGCTGTCTGATCCGATGAGTCTCATCCATTGCTGTGATGTGATGGCGAGCATGGGATATGCTGACAATATCGAGCGTGGGCCAGGACGTCACGGATTATCGAACGCCTTCTTTTTATACGTCCGTGATCCGGATGGAAATCGCATTGAGTTATATAATGGAGACTATCTGACGAGTGATCCTGACTTTAAGCCGATCAAGTGGGATATTAACGACCCGAGGCGCCAGACGTTCTGGGGACATAAAGCTCCTGACAGCTGGTTTAACGAAGCAACCTCTTTTTTGAGTTTGGAAAAAGGTGAGCCGGTAGAGCTGAGAAGTCCGACTCTAGCGCAGCGCAAGCCTGATTTTGTGACTTGATTTTTGGATGAAGTTATACAGTGATGGAAGCTGGCTCCTGTTTGTTGCAGGAGGCGGCTTTTTTTATTTTTTTGGGAGTATATTGGAGTATATTCTGTAGGTTTTAACGATTTAAGCTCGTCTAGCGGCATTTTATGCACGCTGGACGAGCGATTCTCAAGATTTATGAGCGATTCTCAAGATTTATGAGCGATTCTCAAGATTTATGAGCGATTCTCAAGATTTATGAGCGATTCTCAAGATTTATGAGCGATTCTCAAGATTTACGAGCGATTCTCAAGATTAAAGACCTCTACAATTCATTCTTAATATAAAGTAGTCCGCTCTCAGTCAGCCGTGTTCCTTTTCGCCCTTTTGCTTTTACGATAAACCCTTTCCTTTCCAAGAGGTCTAAGCGCAATCTGATTTGGGCTTCCGAGAGCTTAACGCCTTGTAATTCCAAGTCCAGCAGTAAGCTCTTTCGGCTGGATGCTTTACCAGAAAGATGATTGCGATAGATGCAGCTCATAATCGCAGCTTCTTCATTTGGTGCGATAAGCGGCAGTTCCTCCGAGGTGACTGAAATCTCCTTAATCGCCTCTCCTGCAAAAGTACTCTCAAAACCACTTATTCTCATCACTTCCTGAGGCAGATCCCAAACAGTAATCTTCTCTTTGTCGCAAACAGCAAGCATATAATCAATGGCGTTCTTTAATTCTCTAATATTCCCCGTCCAGGAGCGGTTTATAAGATGCCCAACGACTTCATTCTCCACTTTCATTTTTTTCGTAGTACGCATCGCTAAAAAATGATTCAGTAAAAGTGGGATATCGCCTTTTCTCTCACGAAGTGCCGGGATTTTTAAATAAAGAACATTTAAACGATGATACAGATCTTCCCGAAACAATCCTTGCTTTATGTCAGATGCCAGGTCCTTGTTCGTTGCAGAAATAACCCTTACGTCAATGGGAAGTACACGAGTTCCCCCAACTCTCCTTAATTCTTTTTCCTGCAGAACACGTAAGAGGCGTGTCTGAAGTTTGACGCTAATATCACCAATTTCATCGAGAAAAATGGTACCACCTTCTGCTTGTTCAAAAAGACCTTGTTTTCCGCCTTTTTTTGCACCTGTAAATGCACCTTCTTCATATCCGAATAGTTCACTTTCTAATAAATCCTCAGAAAGAGCAGAACAGTTTACTGCTAGAAAGGGGCCGTTTCTTCTGCGGGACTCGTTATGAATGGAACTTGCGAAGAGCTCTTTACCCGTGCCGCTCTCTCCTTGTATGAGGAGGGAGAGATCTGTTGCAGCTAGTTTCTTCGCAATATTTTTTGTTCGAATAATTTCCTCGGAGTCCCCGATGATATCACTGAAAAAATACTTTCCGATATAACCTTTTCGCTTTAGTTCATGTCGTGCGGCTTTCTCCATCGAGATTGTAGTGCTCGTGTTTTTGAATGTTGCAATCATTGTGTTTTCCGCCGGTAATGCGAACCGGTGAACCATAACATTTATATCATTGATCGTGAAAAATTGATCTGATTGTTCACTTGTTGTATCTGTTAGAAAGTTCAGCAGGTCTTTATCTTTGATAATTTGTTTAATATGTTTTCCGACAGCTTGTTTTGAAACGGTTGAAAATATGCTTTTCAATTCTTCGTTAAATACGGTAATCTTTCCCGTATGATCAAATGATAAAATACCATCATTCACTCCATTTAATACTTTGTCCAAGTGTTCGTTAAGTTGAAGTGCCTTTTGATTAGCAAGTGCAAGCTTCTTAGACAACTGAATAATTTTTTCTGTAAAACGTTCAGAAATGCCTGTTGCCCGGTCATCTAAGACACCAAGTACGCTCAAAATCTCTGTTATGGTAGTAATGTCGATCAGACGTACGCCGATATTAATAATTCTCTTAACCTCTTTTGGCACGAGATGCATCTCGCCGGGTGTCACAGCGATATCTGCATGTTGGTAGTGAGGAATGCCAGGATAGTAGGGAAGGTAATTCAAGTGATTGATTCCTAGATGTTTGAGAGTTTGTACTGACTGTTCTACCGTTTGAGGAAAATCGTTCACATACATAACATTTGTACCCTCTGGCAGTTGTAAAAGCTGATCCATAAATTCATAGTTGACGGTGCGTCTTGCCGTAATCACTCTACAAGATTCACTCAAACAGTGAGCTACCTCACGTTTTATAAGATAAGAAGATAGAATTACGATTTCATTCTCCAGTCGTGTAGGAAGAATCTCTTCGGAAGAATAGCTTCTAATATGAAAATAGTCGCCTAATATGGATTGAAGTTGGCAGGATAAAGCAATACGAGTTTCCTTTGTACCTGCTAATAGAACAATCTGTTTTTTAGTTTCCATCATATACACCTTCTTTTAATGGTCTTTTTTAGGTCGTTTTTTGGTTATGAAACTATTATCTTATAACCAGCCATTAAATAAAACAAAATATTTAAAAACCTTTAACAAAGGGAGACGGAATGTTGGCATAATTCTTGCAAATAATGAATGGTGAATTATAGAAAAGGGGGAAGTAACGTGGATAAGAAAAAAGGTATTACGATGCCGGACACGTTTGTTATCGTGTTTTTTGTTGTAGCATTAATGGCTTTACTAACGTATATCATTCCGGCAGGTCAATTTGAGACAAAAGAAACAACCTTTATGCAGGGTGGCGAAGAGCAGACTAAAACAGTACTTGTTCCTGATAGCTTTTCGTATGTAAAAGGGGAGGACGGAGAGCCAACTACTCAAGGGGTCAGTCTGTTTGAAGAAGGCGGTGGTGCCGGTTTTTTAAATTACATTTTTGAAGGTTTAGTTTCTGGGGATAAATGGGGGTCAGCAGTTGGGGTTGTTGCCTTTATACTAATCATCGGCGGCGCGTTCGGTATCATTATGAAAACGCGTGCGATAGAAGACAGTATATTAAAAATGATCGACCATACTAAAGGTAGAGAAGCACTCATTATCCCGCTCATGTTCTTATTATTCTCACTAGGCGGTGCTGTTTTTGGGATGGGTGAAGAAGCGATCGCATTTGCGATGATTCTTGTCCCCGTTGTGATAGCTCTCGGTTATGATGCCATAACAGCCATTATGATTACATACGTTGCAACACAGATTGGTTTTGCAACATCATGGATGAACCCGTTCGGTGTCGCGATTGCACAAGGTGTTGCTGGCATTCCAGTACTATCTGGTGCACCATTCCGAATTGGGATGTGGGCTTTCTTTACATTAGTAGGAATTGTATATACATGGATATACGCATCAAGAATTAGAAAAGATCCAAAGCGTTCCTTATCGTATGATTCAGATGCATACTTCCGTGAAGATTTTAAACATACAGATATTAAATCAAACTTTGGAACAGGCCATATCTTAATTCTTCTTACTATTTTAGCGGGAGTTGCCTGGATCGTTTGGGGAGTTGTAGAAAGAGCATATTACATTCCTGAAATTGCGACTCAATTTTTTACGATTGGTTTAGTTGCGGGTATAATTGGTATTATATTCAAGATGAACGACATGACAGTGAACGGAATTGCTGATGGCTTTAAAGAAGGTGCAAAGGATCTTCTTCCAGCAGCACTTATCGTCGGTATGGCAAAAGGTATTGTGATCATCCTTGGTGGTGACAATCCTGCTGAAGCATCAGTATTAAACACGATTCTACATGCGGCAGGTGGAATTGTTGAAGATGTGCCTACAGCGCTATCGGCTTGGATTATGTATGTATTCCAATCTGTGTTTAACTTCTTTGTTGTATCAGGTTCAGGTCAAGCGGCACTGACAATGCCGTTAATGTCTCCGCTTGCTGATCTTGCGGGAGTTACAAGGCAAGTCGCAGTTCTAGCTTTCCAACTTGGTGACGGTTTTACGAACATGATTGTACCAACTTCTGCGGCTTTGATGGGAACACTAGGAGTTGCACGTCTAGATTGGGGAAAATGGTTCAAGTTCCAAATTAAGTTTCAAGCGTTGCTGTTTACTTTTGCCTCAATCATAATTGTAATTGCTGTACTAATTGGTTTTAAATAAACTATCTTTGAAGAATAAAGGAATGATTTACATGTTTACTCTTATCAAAGGCGGTGAGGTATATACGCCTCATTATCTTGGTAAAAAGGATATCTTACTAGCTGCTGGGAAGATTGCCAGCATCTCAGAAAATATTAATTGGCCGGCATCTGCTCTAGATATTAATATTATTGATGCAACAGGAAAAATTGTGACACCAGGATTTATTGATGCACATGTTCATATTACTGGTGGCGGAGGAGAAGGCGGTTATAAAACGAGAACTCCTGAAATCTATTTTTCAGATGTTACTAAAGCTGGTGTGACAACCATTGTTGGTGTGATCGGAACAGACGGAATAGCTCGTACGATGACTAATTTAATCGCGAAAGCAAAAGCGCTTAAAGAGGAAGGAATATCGTGCTTCGTTCATACTGGATCCTACCAAGTACCTGTTAAAACGTTAACGGGGAATATCGAAACAGACATTATGATGATTGATGAGATTATTGGTGTAGGTGAAATTGCTATTGCTGATCATCGATCCAGCCAGCCGGTTGCTCACGAAATCGCGAGGCTTGCGTCACAAGCAAGAGTTGGAGGTATGCTTTCAGGAAAAGCGGGTGTAGTGAACATTCACCTTGGCGACAGTAAACGCATGTTGTCTTTAATTGAGGAAGTTGTAGAGACGACTGATCTGCCTATTTCTCAATTTTATCCAACTCATATTAACCGAAATTCTTATTTATTTGAAGCAGGTATCGAATATGCAAAAAAAGGCGGTATCGTGGATTTTACAACGAGTACGACAAAGCAGTTTTTAGAAGAAGGCGAAGTCAAATGCAGCATTGGGTTAAAGAAAATGCTTGATAGAGGGGTGGCTATCGAACAAATAACCTTCACATCAGACGCGCAGGGAAGTTTGCCTGCATTTAATGAATTTGGAGAATTTACTGGTCTGCGTATCGGTAAAGTGAACTCGCTGTACAGCGAAGTGCGTGACGCAGTTAAAACAGAAGGTGTTGCATTTCAAACAGCATTGCAAACAATCACTTCTAATCCCGCTCGCGTTTTAAAGCTTAAACAAAAAGGAAGGTTACAAGAAGGACTTGATGCTGATCTTGTTCTGCTTAATGAAGATCTTAGCATCGATTCAGTTATTGCGTTAGGGCAAGTGGTGGTTCAAAATGGAGAAGCTTTGGTCAAGGGAACTTTTGAAGAGTAAAGGGAGCTAATTATAGGCTTCCTTTTTCACTTTTAACTTATGAAATATATGGTAAAATAGGGAACATACATAATTTTTCTAAAAGGTGGCGATCATGTGGCAAAACAAGAAATTCCGACAGTATTAAGTCCAGAATTGTTTGAACACCTGCAAGGCGAACAGCTTGTCCTCTTAGGAACCGTTGACGTAGAAACGAAAGCTCCATCTGTTAACGCAATATCTTGGGTAAAGAGCTTGTCAAATGAAAAGATTCGATTTACGGTTACGAACAATTCACGTATCGTAACAAACATTAAAGATAATCCAAATGTGGTCCTTACGGTGGTAGGGCTTGAAACGGTATATTCTATTAATGGAAAAGCGAATATACTTCAAGATACCATGGAAGGTGTACCATTAAAGCTTGCGAAGATTGAAGTGGAAATTGATCATGTTTTTGAAAGCATGTTCTGGGGTGCAAAGATCGTCCAAGAACCTGTTTATGAAAAGACGTATAATGAAAAGAAAGCGAAAGAGTTAGATGTACAAGTGTATGACGCTTTAATGAAATAAGGTGGCTTTCTACAACTAGAAGAATCATACAAACCGTCAAAACATTATGTTGTGGCGGTTTTTTGTTTATTTATAGATTTGTTCTTAGAAAGGAAGTCATGAAAAACAAGGAGGAGATCACATGCCTATCGTATACAGATTGTTTTTCTTATCTGGTCTAATCTCAATGTTTGTAGGCATCTTGCAGATCACGAATCTTGTGGAAACAACTGATGGATTGAACGTTTGGGGATATTTTCTTTTGCTGTGGGGGATTGCTGCATTTTTATGTGCGTTAAACCGCTTTAATATAGGGTGGATAAACAAACTGTTGGCTGTTGTGGGAATTTTAATTCACGGGACAGTAGTTATGTATAGTCTTTTATTTCCGGTTGACGCAGAAACAAATGGAGTACAGGTTATAATTATTTTGTCTCCATTATTCTCATTTATCTCCGTATGCTGCTGTGGATTTATTGTAGGACAAAAAAGTGATAAAACACATTCAAATACGTTAAGCAAATAGTGAACTTTTGTCTCTTTGTGATAAAATTAAATGATTAACTCCTTGTTTTTCCTAAAGTCGGTTTTAAACAAGTTAACTGTGGCAACGATGAGGGTATGAGGAAGAAAAGGGTGAACGATGGATGGACTGGCGAAACTGGGAACGCTATTTTACTGAAAAAAATATATTAGAGCTGCTTGATCAATACAAAGATCTAGGTTTTTTGCCAGGAATATTGCTGCCTATGCTTGAATCATTTCTGCCGATTCTTCCGCTCTTTATCTTTGTAGCGGGAAATGCAGCAGCATACGGATTCTGGTTAGGTTTTCTCTATTCATGGATTGGGGTTTGCGTAGGTTCTATCATCGTATTCTTGCTAGTACGGCGGTATGGACAAAAGCGTTTTTTGAATTTCTTAAACAGGCATACAAACACTACACGAATGCTAGGCTGGGTAGAGAGGCATGGTTTTGGTATGCTATTTCTTATTTATTGTTTTCCGTTTACTCCTTCCGCTCTAGTAAATGTTGTAGGCGGATTATCGAGGATAAATGTTAAAACCTTTTTGCTTGCATTAGCTCTCGGTAAATTGGTGATGATCGCGATCGTTTCTTTTATCGGGTATGATTTTATCGATGTGTTGAAAAGTCCTTTAAAACTTGGGATGATTGCTTTTGGCATATTCGTATTGTGGCTAGGTGGAAAAATAGTCGAATCAAGACTTAAAGAATCAGAGCATCGGGCGTAATGATAGCGCCAGGTGCTTTTTTACTTTCACGAAGATCTTTTTCCTTGAATATAGTTAAAAAAGAGGAAGGGAGACTTTGTATTGATTAAGATCAAGTCACAAAAGCAGATTGAAAAGATGCAAGAAGCGGGAAGATTGCTAGCATCTTGTCATAAAGAATTAAATAAACTTGTTACACCAGGAACAACAACATTGAAACTTGACCAATTTGTTGAAAATTATTTATTAGATCACGGAGCAAAAGCTGCTCAAAAAGGATATATGGGCTATCCTTATGCAACTTGCGCTTCAGTAAATGATGAAGTATGTCACGGGCTACCAAATAAAAGAGCGTTAAAAGAAGGAGATATCGTAACGATTGATTTTGTCGTGAACTTAAACGGTTGGCTGGCAGATTCTGCTTGGTCATATGGAGTCGGAAACGTTTCTAAGAAATCGCAAGCCTTAATGGAAACGACCAAAAATGCACTATATAAAGGGATATCACAAGCGCAAGTTGGTAATCGTTTGGGGGATATCGGTCATACGATACAATCTTACGCTGAGGATAAGGGCTATTCTATTGTTCGAGAGTTTATTGGTCATGGAATCGGCCGTCATATACACGAAGAGCCTCAAGTTCATCATGTTGGAGAGAGAAATACGGGTATTACTTTAAAAGAAGGAATGGTTATTACCATCGAACCCATACTCAATCAAGGTAGACCCCATATAAGCTTGAAGCAGGATGGCTGGACGGCCGTTACCTATGATGGAAGTCTATCAGCACAATATGAACATACCGTTGCTATCACAAAAGATGGACCAATTATTTTAACAGAACAAGCTTAAAATAAACATTGCCGCATATTCTTTAATAAGAAGAGCGGTAATTTTTTTTGTTCATAAGGTTATTTTTTTAAAGTAACTTGACACATAAAAGTTACTCATTGTAATATACTAACATAAAGTAAGTAAAAAAACGAAAGAAAGAAGGGGTTAAGGGATGTTATCATTAGGATTACTTATTATTCGATTAGTGGTGGGTCTAGCGTTAGCGGCACATGGATCACAAAAGTTGTTTGGATGGTTTGGCGGCTACGGGTTAAAAGGAACCGGAGGCTGGATGGAATCCATTGGCATTAAACCAGGCTATACGATGGCTCTTTTAGCAGGGCTGGCTGAATTTGGCGGAGGACTTTTGTTTGCTGCCGGATTATTCACCGAAATTGGGGCTATATTGATTGCTGGAACGATGCTTGTGGCCGCAGTTAAAGTTCACTTGCAGAATGGGTTTTGGGTTACAGCGAACGGTTATGAATTTAACCTTGTTTTAATTGCCGTAGTGGTAGGTGTCGCTTTAACAGGTGCAGGAGATTATTCTCTGGATCACCTTTGGTTAAAATAGAATTGAATACTGAACTAATATGAAAATGACTAAACCACTTTATGCTAAGTGGTTTTTTCTTTTGCCTAAGTAATGAGGATTAGAAGAAAAGATTCAATACGATACCATAGTCACAGTTTGAAAAATCACTTATAATGGTGAAGTACTTTTATAAGGAGGTGACGTTCCTTGTTTAAAGAGATGTCAGAAAACCAGATATTATTATATGTCATAAAAAACTTAAAAGAGTTGCGAAAAAAGGAGTTTCAGCTTTTAATCGATGAACTTCACCCGTATGATATTGCGAATGTTTATAAAAATTTGCCTGAGAAGCACAGACATAAGTTTGTAACCTTCTTAACAACAAGACAGATTGCATCCTTGATTCAAGAGCTTGAAAGTGATCTTCAGATGGAAATCCTGAATAAACTAGGCATTGAGCGATCATCTCACATCATGAACTTAATGGAGAATGACGATTTGGCCGATCTTCTCGGCAATTTGGATGTTAATGAGATCCAAGATTTTCTGTCTTCCATGAAAGCAGATGAATCGAAGACGGTTCAAAGTCTTATGCAGTATGATTCAGATACCGCTGGTGGAATTATGACTAACCGGTTTGTATGGATTCCGCAAGTTTATACAGTCAGAGATGCGGTTGAAAAGCTAAAGACATTTGCCGGGTTTGCAGAGAATATTTATTACTTATATGTAATTGATGATGATAGAAGGCTTGTTGGTGTTGTCTCTTATCGTGATCTGTTATTAGCAGAAATGGATGAGAAGATTGAAGAGATCATGTACAGCAGGGTTATCTCCGTACCCGCAGAGACAGATCAAGAAGAAGTAGCGCGAACCATTGAGCGCTATGACTTTATTGCAGTCCCTGTAACAGATGAACATGATCGTTTGATAGGGATTGTTACAGTCGATGATGTACTTGATGTATTAATTGAAGAAGCGAATGAAGACATCGAGAAGTTATCGGCAACAGGTAAATCCATTGATTTTCAGACAAGTGCTCTTGTAGCTTCCTATAGAAGACTGCCTTGGCTTATTTTACTTCTTTTTATTGGGATCTTATCCGGTAGTATCATTAGCACGTTTGAAGGCACGATTGAACGCGCGGTTGCACTTACGTACTTTATGCCAATGATTGCAGGTATGACAGGAAATACAGGCACACAATCACTTGCAGTAGTTGTTCGCGGACTTGTATCGCATGACATCGATCGGCCGACCATTATGAAATTAATACTCCGAGAATTTGGTGTTGGTTTTATTATAGGAATTACATGCGGAATTTTAATTTCAATCGTAGCCTTTTTATGGAAAGGTAATTTAGTATTGGGGCTTGTTGTAGGCAGTTCTTTATTCTTTACTTTGATAATTGGTACGCTTGCAGGAACACTTATTCCTTTACTGCTATACAGATTCAAGATTGACCCAGCGGTAGCATCGGGACCTCTTATCACAACATTGAATGATATTTTTTCACTCTTAGTATACTTTGGTACAGCGACCATGTTCTTATCATATTTACTATAAATAAAAGATACTATCTTGCTATCTCTTATATTAAAAACAATATGATGTTGATAAAAAATCAGTCTTTTGACTGGTTTTTTTATTCTAAAAAAATGTTGCATTTTTCCAATTTGCGGATAAAATTAAAACATCTTAAGGAGGAGTGTACAGATGATAGTTAAGATGGATCAAACGTGGCATAAACAAGTTATGGACTATTTAAGTGAAGAACCTGCATTAAACTTATTTATTATTGCTGATATTGAGAATTTTGGTTATGAAACAGATTCTCAGGACATCTGGGCAGATGTTGATGATAACGAATCTATCACAGGTATCCTTCTCCGTTATAAAGGGAACTACCTTCCTTATGCAAAAGGGGAAATTAATGCAAAAGCATTTTCGGAAATTATCAATAAAGATAAAAGTTATGAAATGCTTTCTGGTAAAAAGGAAATTACCGAGCAGTTTATTCCTTATTTAAATTTTGAGCGAACAAAAGAACTGTATTTTGCTGAATTAAAGGATGCCAAAGCATTAAACCACAACAGCTCTAGACAAAATATAATACAAGCAGATGTTAAAGATGTAGAAAGTCTTATGGAACTAAAATATTTGATCAACGAATTCTCAATTGGAAAAACAGCTAAAGAAAGCTTGGAGCAAGCATTATCCACCAAAACAGGGCGCACTTATTTTATTAGAGAAGAGGATACCGTTGTTTCTTGTGCATCCTCTACGGCAGAAAATTCAGTGTCAGCGATGATTGTCGGCGTGTGTTCACACCCTGAAAAAAGAAACAAAGGGTATGCTTCACTTTGTATGGAAGCGCTATGCTACGATATTTTAGCTGAAGGGAAAACGCTTTGTCTTTTCTATGATAATCCTAAAGCAGGGTCGATATATAAGCGTTTAGGCTTTAAAGATATTGGATTTTGGAGTATGAACTATTCAGTCCAAACAACAGAAACCCAAAAAAACCAAGAAGTAGTGAAATAACTTTCAAATCTTTTTCTCCTCTGACAATTGAATGAAGTGAAGATGCGTAACTCTCGGCTAGGACGTTGAGGGCAGCCCGAAGAATGATGTGTCCAATAGCGAAAAAAAAAGACGGCAGAATCAACTCTAGCGATTCTGCCGTCTTTCTCTTTGGCACTTTTCTAAAAGATTGTTGCTTTAAACTCTTTGTCACCTTTGATAATTGATTGAAGTGGAAGGTGTGTGCCTACCACCTGAGATACTCCATGCAAGGCATGCGACGAGGAAGCTTACTACCAAGCATCACTTGTAGACGCAGGAGCAAGGAACTTCTTAAGGCGGGCAGTTTGAAAAGTGGAAGTGGCTCGTTCAGCCCCGACAAGCAAAAGTTGAATGGGCCATGAAGGCGCACTTTGCCTTCTTGACCGTTAAACTTTTGACCTCGAGGGGCTAGCCACTGCAACTAGACAGCTGAGACACTTAAGAGTGAAACGTACGAATGTGGCTCAGCGCCTGCCCCGTGGAAAGCGAGCAGCCAGGAACGGAAATCAACACTTCCAAAAGCAACAAAGTTTACGAAAACAGCCTTTTCTTTCTTTTGTTAACTAACCAAGCTTCCGTTCTTCGGCTTGTTCACTTGAGGCATTCTTTTCTTCATTTGAAGTTCTTAGTGGTATTTCTCTTAAGAAGAAGAAGGTTAATATGAATGCAGTGCCAATAACGATTGCGCCGGTTAAGAAAACACCGTTTAATGCATAACTTAAAGACTCACGCAAAATACCAAGTACTTGTTTAATCATATTTAATGATTCAGGAGGTAAAGCATTAAATTTTTCTAAAACAGCTTCTTGGTTCAGCAGCACTTGAGGATTTGCAAGCTCTTTAATCTGCTCGCTCATCTCAGGTGTAACACTGGGAGAAGAGGCGACTAACTTTTGGGACTCTTTGTTAAAGTGATCGGCTAGAGAGTTATTCATAACACTTCCCATGATTGAAACACCAATCGTACCACCAAGCTGTCTGAACAGCTGAACAGAAGAGGTCGCAACACCTAAATATTTATGTTCAATTGCGTTCTGCACAGTTAAGGTGAAGATGGGAAACGCGATTCCAAGTCCTGAACCTACGAGGATCATATTCATGATTGCTGTCGTATTAGTCGTTTGAGTATCCATAAAATGCATGCTTGTCATACCACTGACCATGATGAACAATCCAAGCATAGCCAATTTCTTGTACTTGCCTGTCTTAGTTATAATCTGCCCACTTATCGTGCTTCCTGCAACCATGGCAAGTGTTAATGGCATCATTACAAACCCGGATTTAGTAGCAGATGTTCCCATCACTCCTTGTATAAAGAAAGGCATATACATGATGGACCCAAACATGCCTGCTCCTAAAAAGAATCCGATTATATTAGAAACGGTGAACACTTTATTTTTGAACATATCAAGTGGTAGTACAGGACTTGATACACGCTTTTCTGTTAGCACAAACAAAAAGAAAGCTACGATCGTTACAGTGAAAAGTCCGATGATCTCTGGAGATACCCAATCGTATTCATTTCCTGCCCAGGTGAATGAAAGGAGAAGAGGAACCATTGTTAACGTTAGTAGCAGAGAACCTGTGTAATCAATAGATTCTTTCTCTTTTCTTTGTACAGAAGGAAATAAAAAGTAGATAGCAGCAAAAGCGACGAGGCCAAAGGGAAGAAAGATCCAGAATACCCAGTGCCAATGAAAGTGATCAACGATGTATCCGCCTAATGTAGGACCAAATACGCTAGCTAAACCGAAAACACTGCTCATAATCCCTTGCCATCTGCCGCGTTCGCGAGGTGGAAATAGATCGCCAACTGCTGTAAAAGCCGTTGACATGATCATACCGCCTCCAAAGCCTTGAACACCTCTGTATAAGATGAGCTCAAGGATGCTTCCGGATATGCCGCATAAAAGCGAACCTGCCGTAAACACTCCAATCCCTAAAAGGATAAATGGCTTTCTTCCGTAAATGTCTGATAGTTTTCCAACTAAAATAGCAGTGATACTTGAAGTGAGCATGAAAATCGTGAAAACCCAGCTGTAGTATTCTATTCCTCCAAGATCAGCAATGATTTTTGGTAAGGACGTACCAACAATTGTTTGGTTTAACGCAGCAAAAAGCATAGCAGACATGATGGAAAGCATGATAATAACTTTCCGCCGCATTTCAAGATGTTCCATGCATCATCCTCCTATTCATGTTGTAAATAATTCACAATGTGAATTATTTGCTAAAAAGAAAACTGCTCCATTAATCAAGCAGTTTTGTTGAAGATTCTATCATTCGTTTTATGTCTCCATCTGTTAAAGCAGCAAACTTTTTTTCTAGGTAGTTATTTTTAATGTTATCCATTTTTCGTGCAATTTCTCTACCATCTTCAGTAATTTCCAAATAGACGATCCGACGGTCTGAATCTGATCGTACACGCTGAATATAATTCTTTCCAACAAGCCGATCCGTAACCGCGGTAATATGGCTTGATGAAACTTTTAATTCGTTAGCGATTTCGGAAGCCATCAGAGGACTTTGAATAAATAAAGTCTGAAGAACAGCAAACTCATTGCTTGGGATATAATCTGAGTACACTTCGTTCAAACCTTTTCTTAACGTACGAAAAAGTCTACGTAAACTCATTTCCAATTCGCGCTCTAAATCATTTCTTAATGGGGTTTGTTCTCTATTTTCCATTTTAACACCCTTGCTTTTTGTTTCTTCTTCTACTAGTATATGATAATTTATATTTAATAAGAAAGAAAGCAAAAGGTTTGGGGAGACACGGATTATGAAAAATTCAACATTATTTTTTGTGCTTTTAGGCTTTGGATTTTTGATCGGAGCAGCTTACTGGGTTTGGGCGATCACAACACAATCACAACCAGGTGGAATGTAAAAAAATGAGCCGTAATGGCTCTTTTTTTGTATAAACAAACACTTCTAATTTAAATAAATGGGAGGTGTTGGTATGAAAGTAAAGTATCAGATTACAACTAAACATATTAATAAAGAATGGAAGCAGCGTCCAGGAGGTAACCGTATACCACGCTATGCGGTTGCGCACGATACTGGTAACCCTAACTCTACGGCTCAACAGAACTACGAATATTTCAACAGCAGACAACTAGAGGCTTCTGCACACGTATTCATAGATGATAAACAGATATTGATGATCATTCCATTGCAAGAAAAAGCTTGGCACGTTCGCTCTAACGTATCGGATGCTAATGAATGGGCGATTGGAGTAGAGTTATGCTATGGACCTTCCATAGATTTTAACAAAGCTTACAGCCGTTATGTATGGTTTTTTGCGTATTTATGTGAGATGTACCAATGGGACCCTGCGCGGGACATAAAAGGGCACTTTCAGCTAGACCCAAAAAGAAGGACAGATCCTTTAAACTGTTTTCATCAATATGATAAAACATTTCCATTTTTCATTGAGGATGTTAAGTATGAGCTAAAAAAGTTTGTTGTTAACCAGAACGAGTTTAAAGAACTTGTCACTGCAGAAGAAAAGCTCTATAAGGTGCAGATTGGGGCATTCACATCTAGAGAGAATGCCGAAAACCTTTCTCGAAAAGCTAAATCTGCAGGATTTGCTGTTCATATTGATTACTCCTAGAAACAATCAATGCGAAAACAGCCTCGAGAGTAGTTGATTTTCATTCCAGGTAATAGTAAATAAAACAAAAATACTTGCCTCTTAAGTAAGGCAGGTATTTTTTTCTAGTATAAAAAGAACGTTTGTTCGCATATAATATAAAAAAGGAGGTTGCTTCATGACTAACTTATTAATGAGATGCATTCAAGAACGGGTTGGAATAGAAATGATCTACCTCTCGCAAAAAGGTGATATCTCGCACCGTTTTGTAATTCCATACTCTTTCGACGGTCATATAATAAAGGGATACTGCTCGGCAAAAAAGCAGATTCGAAGTTTTCACATAAGAAACATATTATCCGTACATTCACGTTTTTTGTCTTCTTGAGATTGGGGGGATTGTCGTGCAATATGGAAGCGAAGAAGAGCGTTCGCTTATTGAAAAATTTGTGATGTATCCGATTTTACTTACAGTGTTTAATCGCGATCTGCAGATTATTTGCGGCTCTCCATTTAAATTGAGACAGCCATACGTTGCATTAGTAGAACAAATTATGAATCAAATCAGCAAAGATCTATTTGATGTACGAATTGAATTGAGAAAAAGAAGAATTAAAGTTATGGATGCACGCCGTGAGGAAGATATTACAGAATATGAAATCTTTATTAGGGGTTATCGTGAAATTATGAGGTTTCCAAACATTCATCTAAAAAACAAAGCAGAAACACTTATGCTTTCTTATCTACAAGTGACCGTAGAATAATGGATAAAGCATGCCAGTTTCATTTTCGATAACATCTGTATACAATGAACGTATTGCAGAAACATAAGATGATGATAATAGGATTAGAATTTGAATTGAGGAACCTTATGGAACACTTTATCCAGCTAGCTAGACAATTGAACAGAGAAATAATGATTGAAAGCCGCAGCCCATTTGATCCGGTATGTCCGGTGAATACACCACACCCTTGGCAGATGCTGGGCTGTGGGAACTATGCAGCGGTGTTTTCACATCCTGAACATCCAGCATATGTAGTTAAGATTTACGGCAGGGATGAGCATGGATTATTAGAGGAAAAAAAGGTTTATGATCGACTAGGAACACACCCTGGATTTTCTGTTTGTTATTATTCCGAACAACGTTTTTTAATCTTAAAACGTATTGAAGGAATGACTCTGTACGACTGTGTGCATAAAGGTGTAAAAATTCCTGAAAATGTGATTTATGACATCGATGAAGCAGTGAGGCATGCAAAAGACAAAGGATTGTTTCCTAACGATGTACATGGAAAAAATGTCATGATATCCAATAATAGAGGAATTATTGTAGACGTATCTGATTTTAGCCGATACGAAACTTGCAGGAAATGGAAAGATTTAAGGAAAGCTTATTTTACTTTTTACAAGAAAACGCTGTATTACTTTCCAATAAAGATTCCTTATATTGTTTTGAATGGAGTAAGGATTGGGTATAGGTACTATAGAAAGTTAAAAATATCCAAAAAACAAAGCCTAAAATAATAGGATTAAAGAACTATTAAAATCATTGGCACAAATTACCTTAGTAGGATATAATAACTATAAATCAATAAAAACCTTTGTTATTAAGGGCAAACCAGTTGAAAAGCTGGGACGCAAAGCTATGGGCCTAAAGTATGGTGAACATGCAATGGCAGCCGGTTGCCAAAGGGAAACGGACTCGTGTTTAGACACAAGCGTTTCTATGAAGCTTTATTCTCGTATTTTGTAGTTTCTCTGCAGGAATAATGTGTTCATAGAGGTTAAAAGTATCTAAAACATAAATTGAAGCCATTCCCTTTATTAGGTGATGGCTTTTTGTATGTAATTTTTGAGGGATTTGAGGGGTTGTAGAATGGAAAACTTCCAACTAGACTTACGCGCACTCAAAAAAAACTTGTTACCAGAATTTATGAAGTCTATTCCAGCCATGATACATACACACAAAGAACATCTAAGAAAAAATGAAGACTTTCATACGTTTCTAAACGGTTTTGTTGAGCAATACGAGAAGATACTAGAGAAATTTTTACGCGGGATTGTACATGCAGTGTTTTTAGAAGAAGAACGATTCAAATCCTTTTTAAAACAAGGAGAGCAGAAAGCGTTTCGATCAGGTATTCATTTTTTAAGGCATCAACGAATTCCTCATCAAGCACTTGCGTGTTTTACAACGAGTATTAGTGAATCCGTTTTATTTGAAGTGAAAAAAGCAACGTCCAACGAGCCGTTAGTTATACAACTATTTATGTTAGATCGCTGGAACCGGATTTCTCACCATGCTGTTACAGGATTTCTAAGCGGTTTCTCTTCTCAACAGTTTAAAGATCTTAAGGAGATTAGCATTCGTGATCCATTAACAAATCTGTATAATCGTCGCTACTTTTATGATTGTTTAGAAAAGGAGCTAGAAAAGGCAAATAGACTTAAGCTTCCTCTTACACTTGTCATGTTTGATATCAATAACTTTAAATTAATCAATGACGAGCTAGGGCATCACGCGGGTGACGAGATACTTCAGCAGATCGCAGAACTTTCAAAGCGACTAAAATTGTTCTCTGGATTTAGATTCGGTGGAGATGAATTTGTTTTTCTCTTACCAGGAATTACTGAAGATGAAGCATACATCTTAACTGAAAAACTAGAAAGTCAGCTTATCGTTTGGAATGAATCCATCTCATTGGCATATGGTGCAATAGAATTACTTGCAGATGCATGTGAAAACATAGACTATTACCTGCAGCTTGCTGATGAGCGTATGTACACGAACAAAAGAGCTAGAAGTGAGAATAAATCACTGATTTGATCATGTAAAATAATGGGCCTTTCTGCTATGTTTTTCGCAGATCGTATAACGTAAAGGAAGTTGAATGCATGAAAGATTCATTTACGATTACGGAACACCGTTCTGAAACCATATCATCTTTGTTACGGTGGTTCTTTTTAATTCTTTGCATACCTGTTTTTTATTATCAACCTATATCAAGCGTTTTGAATTATGAAACGGAAACTTTTCCGATCCTTTTTATAATCGGCATTATATATATGACATCCACACAAATTGTATTACACCGATTGCCAGAGACGTCACTGTACTACCGTGTTTTTACAAGAGGTGGAATTGTTTTTGATTGTCTTGCTTATGCATGGTTGATGCAGCTTACTGGTGGAGCTGATAGTGCGTTTGTTGCTGTTGGTTACCTAATCGTTATCCATGCTGCTCTGTATTGGAGGTTAAAGGGCGCTTTTATAGTAGGAACAGTGAGTTTTACCATTCTCTGTTACTTTTTTATAAGAGATAGTGGGTATATGAACACGCTCTCTTCCTTTGAATTTTTAATGAAGAGCATCTTCTTATGGTTGATCGCTTTTTACGGCGGTGTGATTGCCTCAAAAGAAAGACAATATTATTTCGAGAAGAATATGTATCAGCTTCAATCTGAACAAGACTATTTAACAGGTTTGCTGAATCATCGGAAATTTCAAGAGGACGTATTGGAAAAAACAAAACAGAATAAACCTTTTACACTTGTATTATGTGATATTGATCGGTTTAAAATGTTTAACGATCAGCACGGCCATTTAATTGGTGATGAGGTGCTCAAGCTTGTAGGTGCAACGTTTAAACGTTTCATTTCTTTAAAAGAAGGAGAAGCTTATCGTTACGGTGGAGAAGAGTTCGCCTGGATTCTCCATACTACATGCAGAACAGAAGTGAAAAATACGATTGAAACGATCAATAAGCATTTAGAAACCTTTCCGTATATATCAGGTGATAATGAGTTACCTGTTACACTTAGTTATGGCATTGCGAGTTATGTAGAAGGTGAGAAGCCTTCGCAAATGATTCATAGAGCTGATGTGCTGCTATACGAGGCAAAGGCGGCAGGAAGAAATACGTTAAAATTGGATACGGTCACAATGGAGGAAAATCAGCTATCAATATAGCGGTTTTCCTTTTTTATGTTTTTCGTTCCTTGGTGCACTCTCGTCTACCCGAAATGATGGTATCTGCCTTTTACAAATATTATTCGTTTACGTAACTATCCTATAACTACCAGGAGGATGTGCTTCTTTTTAAAGGTCGTAGCCTTTGATGTCATAGTAGATTATGAGATAATGAAGTTAGAATTCAAGTGCGGAACAGGGGATGAACATAATGAGTTTGCAATTTATTTTGGGACGATCCGGCAGCGGAAAGTCCCACTCTGTATTTAAGGAGATCCAAAGAGAACTTACAGAACGTCCTTCAGGAAATCCGATCATCTATCTTGTACCAGATCAGATGACCTTTCAATCGGAGTATAAGCTTGCATCAACGCCAGAATTATCCGGAATGATGCGTGCGCAAGTCTTTAGTTTTTCAAGGCTTGCTTGGCGTATTCTTGGTGAGACCGGTGGTTTGACAAGAATGCACATCACATCTACTGGAATAAGAATGATGCTTCGGAAAATCGTCGAGCATAAAAAAGAAGATCTTAAAATCTTTCGAAAAGCCTCTGAACAAAGTGGTTTTTACGAATTACTTGAGTTGATGACTACAGAACTTAAACGATATTGTGTTAGTGCAGAAGATCTTTCGTGGAATGCTGAAACACTGCTTTCTCTCGGTCAAAAAGAAAATAATAAAAAAGTGCTTCAGGATAAATTATCAGATCTGAGTGTCATTTCGAGCTCCTTGGATGAGGCACTGATTGGGAAGTATGTAGATTCAGAAGATTATTTACGTTTGCTTCAAGCAAAGATTCCTTTATCCGAGAGCATTAAAGAAAGTGAAATTTACATAGATGGATTTCATTCGTTTACTCCACAAGAACTTGAAGTTATAGCGGGATTACTGGCACACGCCAAAAAAGTGACCATTGCACTCACTGTCGATGAATCTTTTACTATGGAGTCAGAACCTCATGAGCTAGATTTGTTTTATATGACAAAAAAGACGGCTCAGACGCTAACAGCACAGGCCAAAGAACTTGGTGTATTCGTTGAGGAACCAATTTATCTTCATGAAAAGCCTAAGTTTAATTCAAGTGCTATCGCTCATATCGAAGAGCAGTATGATCGAAGGCCGGCCATACCATCTTCCAAACATGAAGGTGTTGGAGTAGCGGCAGCAGTAAATGTTCGGTCAGAAGTTGAAGGAGCGGCAAGGAAAATCGCAGAACTCGTTCGTGACCACGGATATAGGTATCGCGATATCGCAGTTACAGTCCGAAATGCTGGTAGTTATCAAACACTGATTGAAACGGTATTTACAGATTATGAGATACCTGTTTTTCTTGATCAAAAAAAATCTATGCTTCACCATCCACTGATTGAGCTTATACGTTCTTCACTAGATATTGTCTTAAAGAATTGGCGCTATGAAGCCGTTTTTCGAGCTGTTAAAACAGATATGCTCTATCCGCTTGATGAGATAAGAAAAACGACTTCTGAGATGAGACGTTGTATGGATGAACTTGAAAATTATGTGTTAGCACTTGGTATTCAAGGCAGAAGGTGGACAGATCCTAAACCTTGGAAGTATAAAAGATTTAGAGGATTTGAAGCAGAAGATTTTGGAAAGACAACTCGTGATGATGAAAAAGAACAGCTGATCAACGATATGCGGGACATGATTGTATCTCCTTTGAGTCGTTTATCTAAAAACCTATCAAACAGCAAAAGTATCATCCAATATTGTAAAAGTCTTTATCAGTATCTTGAGGATTTAAATGTACCGATGAAACTTGAACGCTTGAGACTTCATGCGGAATCAGCAGGTAAATTACGGTCAGCATCTGAACATGGCCAAGTTTGGAATGCGGTTCTGGGTCTCCTCGATGAGATGGTAGAGTTGACTGGTGAGGAAGAACTTTCTAAAGAAACGTGGATGCAAATGCTTGAAACAGGGCTAGAGAGTCTTAAATTTGCACTTGTTCCTCCTTCTCTCGATCAAGTACTAGTAGGAACGATGGAAAGATCTCGTTTCACAGATGTAAAAGTGAATTTTGTTCTTGGCGTAAACGATGGAATCATTCCGTTAAAACCTAAGGACGATGGATTGCTTTCAGAAGATGAAAGAGAGGCTCTGGATCGAAACGGTGTGGTGCTAGCACCGACGGCACGCAGAAAGCTGCTTGATGAACAGTTTATGATCTATTTGGCTTTAACGAATGCTAGTGATCATCTGTTTGTTTCATATGCCCTAGCAGACGAGGAAGGGAAAACGATGCAGCCTTCTATGGTCATACAGCGATTGCATGATCTTTTCCCTGATTTAAAGGAAGAACTATATCAAAATGAACCAGCTTTACAAAACGATTTGGATTTTGTGCAGCATCCAATAAAGAGTGTATCTTTTTTAAGTACGCAGCTCAGAGAATGGAAAAAAGGTTATCCGATCTCTTCCGTTTGGTGGGATGTATACAATTGGGTGGTCAGAGACAAGGATTATGATTTCTATGCAAAGCGAGCTCTGTCTTCTCTCTTCTATTTTAATAGAGAAGCACCTCTCAGTTCATCCGTATCAAGAGATCTTTATGGTGATAAGATTTTAACGAGCATCTCGAGAATGGAGCTTTTCCAATCATGTCCATTCTCTCAGTTCATGTCGTATGGTCTGAAGCTTAAAGAACGGCAAATGTACAAACTTGAAGCTCCAGATATCGGACAGCTTTTTCATGCTGCGTTAAAACAGATGAATGATTCGCTTCAGCAAAGAAGCGTAGCCTGGAGTGATCTTTCAAAAGGGGACTGTTATCGTTTGGCAGGAGATATTGTAGAACTCTTGGCACCACAGCTTCAACATGAGATTCTGTTAAGTTCTAATAGACATCTTTATATCAAGAAAAAGCTAAAAGAAGTAGTTGGAAAAGCTTCTCACATTTTAAGTCAGCACGCAAAGGCGAGCGGGTTCACTCCTGCAGGTCTTGAACTAGCATTTGCTTCTGGTGCAACATTGCCGCCATTAACGTATAAATTGCCGAATGGAACGACAATGGAAGTTATCGGACGTATCGATCGTGTTGATACAGCAAAAAGTTCAAAAGGACTTCTTATGCGCGTGATTGATTATAAATCAAGCTCAACTGGTCTCAACTTGGCAGAGCTGTATCATGGAATTGCTCTGCAGATGCTGACTTATCTAGACGTTGCAGTCACACATTCAGAAAGCTGGCTTGGTGAAGAGTCCGTTCCTGCAGGCGTTCTGTATTTCCATGTACACAACCCACTATTGAATCAAAAGAAACTGCTTAGTGTGGAAGAAATCGAAAAAGAAGTGTTGAAGAAGTTTAAGATGAAAGGTTTAGTACTTGCTGAAGAAGAGGCCGTTCAACTTATGGACAGTACAATGGATAAGCGTTCTTCTATCATTCCAGTCGCTCTAACTCAAAAAGGATTTCATAAGTCACATTCCTCGATCGCCTCAAGTGAGCAGTTTAACACGATGCGTAATCATGCGCGAAAGATGGCTGTAACGAGTGGAGAAGGAATTACAAACGGAGTGATCGATATCTCTCCATATGAGATGAAGAAAAAAACACCATGTACGTTCTGTTCATATAAGCCTGTTTGTCAGTTTGATCAAACCCTTGAAGAGAATCAATACCGTCAACTTCGTTCAGAAAAAGATGACGTCATCCTAGAAAAAATGCATCAGGAAGGAGGAACTGTCAATTGAAGACTTTAATCCCAAAACCAGAAGGTGCCACTTGGACGGATGAACAGTGGCAGGCCATTCAAGCCAGAGGAGAAAACGTTCTCGTTGCTGCAGCAGCTGGATCAGGAAAAACGGCCGTCCTTGTCGAACGAATCATCACGATGATACGTGAAAAGATTGCTGATGTAGATCGGTTGCTTATCGTTACGTTCACAAACGCTGCTGCTACTGAAATGAGAAAAAGAATTGGAGAAGCAATCGATAAAGAGCTGTCTTTAAATCCTTCATCTCTACACTTAAGAAGGCAGCTGAATTTATTAAACAAAGCATCGATCTCTACTCTTCATTCTTTTTGTATTGAGGTGCTTCGTAAACACTATTACGAAACGAATCTCGATCCTGGCTTTCGTGTAGCAGAAGAAACAGAAGCAGAACTTATTCGCCAAGAAGTGATAGAAGATTTATTTGAAGAAGAGTATAGCAAGGGAGAAGACCATATTTTCTACCAAGTGGTCGATGCTTATAGTTCTGACCGAAATGATATAGAACTGCAAAAACTGATCTTATCGCTCTATGATTTCGCTCGAAGTCATCCTGATCCGAGTGGATGGCTAGACCAGATGGCGGAAACTTATCAAGTCCAAGCTACTTCAATAGAAGACCTACCTTGGACAAAGGAGCTTCTTTTCGATATATCGCTTCAAATAGAAGGGCTACGTTCGTTGGCGCTCAGAGCGATAGAGCTAAGCCAGCTTTCAGGGGGACCTCTCGCATATGCAGAAACACTACAGGAAGATCTTGTCTTCATCGAACGATTACTTCATGCAAAATGTAGTTGGAATGAGCTTTATGAGGAATTCCAATCTTATGATCCTCCAAAATTAAAAGCCATCCGCGGGAAAGATGTAGATGAAGAACTGAAGAATAAAGTAAAAGCGATGAGAGACAGCATCAAAAAACGGACGAGCGCATTAAAAGAAGAATATTTTGAAAGACATCCAGATTCGTATATCGTTCATATTGAAGAGATGGCTCCTGTAGTTAAAGAACTTTCATCCTTGGTGAAAAAGTTTGGGGAACGTTATTTGGAAGCAAAGCAGGAAAAGTCTCTTGTTGATTTTGGTGATCTTGAGCATTATTGCCTTGGAGTTTTAAAAGGTGTAGGGTCTACGATGGATGCACCGGTTCCATCAGAAGCGGCTCTAGAATATCGCGAAAGATTTATAGAGGTACTAGTCGATGAGTATCAAGATACGAATTTTGTTCAAGAATCCATTGTACGCCTAGTATCAAAGGATGAGGAAGCAGGAAACATGTTCATGGTAGGTGATGTAAAGCAATCCATCTATCGATTCAGACTAGCAGAACCACTTCTTTTCTTAAGCAAGTACAAGCAGTTTACGAAAGAAGGCGGCAAAGGCTTGCGTATTGACCTTGCCAAAAACTTTAGAAGTCGAAATGGAATACTTCAAGCAACAAACTATTTGTTCAGACAGATCATGAACGAAACAGTAGGAGAGATTGAGTACAACGATGATGCTGAACTAAAGCTTGGTGCTACTTATTATCCGGAGCAAGAGGGCAATGAGCCAGAACTTCTTCTAATTAATAAAAGTCAGCCTGTAACAGATGAAGATGGCCTTGAGAGTGGAGAAATAGAGAAGTCTGAACTTGAAACCGTTCAGTTAGAGGCAAGAGTCATCGCTGAAAAAATAAAACAGATCGTTGGCACAGCGGGTAATTCTCCTCACTTCGTTCTTGATAAACATACAAAAAAATTACGTCCTGCAAAATACAAAGACATTGTCATGTTGTTTCGTGCAACCTCCGTATGGGCACCAGTCATACTAGAAGAGTTTAAACAGCAAGGAATACCAGCGTATGCTGAACTTTCAACTGGCTATTTTGATGCGACGGAAATTCATGTCATGATGTCACTTTTAAAAGTGATCGATAACCCAATGCAAGATATTCCGCTTGCCGCCGTTCTTCGTTCCCCGCTGGTCGGAATAACAGGTGAAGAACTTGCAGTGATCAGATTAAAACAAAAGCAAGATAATTATTTGGGAGCCGTAGAACTGTATCGTTCAGAAGGAGAAAACGCAGAGCTTCAAGGAAAGGTCTCTACGTTTTTAGACCAGCTGGAAAAGTGGCGTCATCAAGCGCGTCAAGGGTCTCTTTCTGATCTGATATGGGACATCTACCGTGAAACCGGGTATTTTGATTACGTAGGCGGATTAACCGGTGGAAAACAACGTCAAGCAAACTTAAGAGCACTATATGATCGTGCGAAGATGTATGAAAGTACATCATTTAGAGGGCTTTTCCGCTTTCTTCATTTTATTGAAAGAATGCAGGAACGAGGCAAAGATCTAGGAGCGGCAAGAGCGCTAGGTGAGCAAGAAGATGTAGTTCGTGTAATGACGATTCATAAAAGTAAAGGTCTAGAGTTTCCAATCGTTTTCGTTGGAGGCATTAACAAACAGTTTAATACAAGAGATCTGAACGAAAAAGTTCTTCTTCATAAAGAACTCGGACTAGGAACTCAATATATAAATCCCGAGTACCGAATCGCTTATCCCACATTGCCAAAGCTTGCGATCGCTGGAAGAAAGAAAATGGAATTGATCTCAGAAGAGATGCGTGTACTATATGTCGCTCTTACACGCGCTAAAGAAAAATTGTATTTAGTCGGCACAGTAAATGATATTGAAAAATCTGTGGATGCATGGAGCGATTCTCTTTATGAAGAGAGCTGGATTCTACCAGACTTTGAAAGAGCTGGTGTGAAAAGTTATCTCGATTGGATCGGGAGAGCAGTCATCCGCCATAAGAATGCAGACCCTCTCCTATCCCTTCTTGGAACAGGTGAAAGAGGTAGAGGTGAAGTTTATCTGGATGAAACAGATTGGAAGATTACCGTCCTGCAAGCGAGTCAATATGAAGAGTTGAAAGTTGAAGAGAAAGAAAAACAAGAAGAACTGCTGAATCGTCTAGAGAACTATGAAACGGTAAATCTTGTTACGAATGATTTTGATGAAGTTAAGCGGCGACTGGAATGGAATTATACACATAAACACTCAACATATACCCGTTCTAAACAATCTGTTACAGAAATTAAAAAACAATATCAAGCCGATGAGTATAGTTCTACCGAATTAGTAAAAGCGGCCCAACAAGCTATACATGAGCGGCCAAAATTTATGCAGGAAGAACAGTTGAACGCTGCTGAAGTTGGAACAGCCATGCATATGGTCATGCAGCATGTTGACTTTAGAATACCAGCTACACTAGATTCTCTTCAAAACCAGCTTGCAGAAATGGAAACGAAAGAGCTGCTTACAAGAGAACAAGCTCAATACATCCAGCTTCCACAAATCCAGGAGTTTATGGAAGGACCACTTGGCGAGAGAATCAAAGAGAACGAGAATTTAAAAAGAGAAATTCCGTTTAGTATAGCGCTCCCGATATCAGAGATTCAAAGAGAGTGGACCGGCGAAGAAGAACATGTTCTCGTACAAGGTGTTATTGACTGTCTCATTGAAGAGGAAGACGGTTATATACTGATTGATTATAAAACAGACAAAATCACGAACCGCTTTACAAATGGCTTTACAGGAGCAAGAGATATCCTGTTCAACCGTTACGAGTTGCAGCTCAATTTGTACGCAAAGGCTATTGAAAGAATACTAAAAAAGCCTGTTAAAGAAAGTTATCTTTACTTTTTTGATGGTGGACACATTCTTCAAGTGAAATAAGGAGGGATACGATGCGATTACTTCATACGGCTGACTGGCATCTTGGGCGCTCATTAGAAGGACGAAGCAGACTTCAGGAACAACAAGATTTTCTAGATGAACTCGTTGAGATTGTCCAGCGGGAAAAAATAGATGCGGTACTAATGGCGGGAGATGTATTTGATACGGTAAACCCTCCAGCTGCGGCAGAGCAAATGTTTTATGATGCGCTGTCACGGATCAATAGAAAAGGAGAATGCCCATTTATCGCGATAGCGGGAAACCATGATCATCCAGAGAGACTAGCAGCATCTTTCCCGCTTTTAAGAGAACTGGGCATAACGCTAGTAGGTCTTCCAACGTTAGACCTTCAACGTGTCCCGATAAAGAGAACGGGAGAAATGCTAGAAATCGCAGCATTACCTTATCCTTCTGAATCAAGGCTGAAAATGCTTTTGAGTGAATCAGCTGAAGAATTAGATGTTAGAACCCAATACGATGATTGGGTAGACTCTTATTTTAAGAAGATCACATCTCAATTTAGCCCAGGAAATGTGAATGTTGCCATGAGTCATCTTTATGTAGCAGGAAGCAAGGAGACTGACTCAGAGCGCCCTGTACATATTGGTGGTGCTTATACGGTTGCTGCTGAAAGCCTTCCGAGTGCCGCACAATACGTGGCATTAGGCCATCTGCATCGTCCACAGCGAATTAAACGAGCAAAAACAGACGCAAGGTATTCAGGTTCTCCACTTTCTTATAGTTTCTCAGAAAGCGGTCAAGCAAAATCCGTATCCATTATTGATGTGCAACCAAACGGTATAGCAGAGGTAGAAGAGATTCATTTACGTGCAGGAAAACCACTTGTAGCATGGGAAGCTAGAAATGGTGTGTCAGAGGTTTTTCAAGGAATTCAAGATGGAATGTATCATAATTGCTGGATTGATCTATCCGTACATGTTCAAGATGCACTGTCGATGGAAGAGATTCAACGGCTTAGAAAAGCACATGATGGTATTGTTCATATTAAACCTGTGTTTCAAGAAAGATTCGGAGAACAAATTGCGGTATCCGCTCAAAAACTACCTGTAGATGAACTATTTACAACGTTTTATGAGCGACAGACAGGTGGAGCGGTTCCTGACAATGAGTTGATCTCCTTATTTCTTGATCTTGTTGGAGAAGAGGAAACAGAAGGAGAGGAACGCGAATGAGACCTATATCATTAACCGTTTCAGGCTTACAAAGTTTTCGAGAAGCACAATCCGTTCCTTTTCATGAGCTTTGTTCTGGCGGAGTCTTCGGTATCTTTGGACCGACCGGCAGTGGGAAGTCCACGATTCTTGACGCGGTGACACTTGCTTTATACGGGAAAGTTGAGCGTGCAGCTGGTGGAACACACGGAATTATGAACCAGGCTGAAGATAAACTGTCTGTTTCGTTTACTTTTCAATTAGGTGAAGGTACTCAGCAAAAAGAATATAGCGTGGAACGTACGTTTAAAAGAAGTGGCGAACATTCCATTCGAACAAGTACGTGCAGATTAATTGAAACCGTGAATCATGAATCTGTCGTTCATGCAGACAAAGAACGGGATGTTACACGTCTTGTGCAAGAGCTGATCGGTCTAACAATCGATGATTTCACGCGTGCAGTCGTGTTGCCTCAAGGTAAGTTTGCTGAATTTTTATCGCTAAAAGGTGCGGATAGAAGGCAGATGCTGCAACGGTTGTTTCAGCTTGAAAAATACGGAGATAAACTGAATCAAAAGTTAAAGAAGCGGTCTGATGAACAAAAAAATCGCTTAAATGAAATCACTGCTGAGCAAACGGGTCTAGGTGAAGCTTCCTTAGAAACTCTTCAGCAGGCAACGGTTTATCTGAAGGAAAATGAAAAAAAGTTAGAACAGATATCCAAAAAGTACAAAGAAAAAGAAGAGAACCTCAAAAAGCTTGAGGTGTATTGGGATGCTCAAGTTCAAAATGAAAAGCTGATCCAAGAGAGGAACGAACTGAAGAAACTGGAAATCCCTATGGGACGTGTTCAAGGGAATCTAAAGAAAGCTGTTTCTGCAGACAAAATTTATCCTTATGCAAACGAATGGAAGCATTCGCTCACAGATGAGAAAAAAATCCGTGGAGAGCAAGAGGAACTAAAAAGACAAACTGAAAAGCTTAAAACCATTCTTGAAGAGCTTGAAGAGAAATATGAATCAGCCAAGAAGGCAATCAATCAGGAAGAGCCTGTTCTTATCGAAAAAAGAAGTGGCTTAAAAGAAGCGGTTGACTGGGAAAAGGATCTTGATAGAAAAAATGAATTTTTGCAAAACGAAACCCAAAAGCATAAACAATTAGTGACATTGTACGAAAAATGCGAAAAAGCTGAGTATGATGCCACGCAAGTACTTAAGCGTGGGAAGGATAAACAATCTGCGTTAAAGAAAGAATTGTCTCAAATTGAAATAACACAAAAAGACCGGACTAAATTTCAACAAGCCATCTTGCTAAATCAACGATTAGAAGATGTTCACGATGAAGAGAAAAAGATACAAAAAGAAATCTCCTTTTCAGAAACTGAAATGATTTCTGCAGAAAAAACAAAAAAACAGATCAGTTCAACAATAGCTGACAGTTACGATGCAGGAAAGAAACTGCTGAAACATATTCAAGATATGTATGCAGAAGTGGCAGAAGCTCTGCGTTCAAATGAAATGGTCTCAAAAAATTTAAAGGCTAACCTTCGTGAATTGAAAAACGAACAAGAAAAAATGAGGATCAACCATTTAGCTGCACAGCTTTCTGCAGAATTAAAAGAGAACGAGCCGTGCTCTGTATGTGGTTCAACAACCCATCCTTCACCGAACCGAATGCATGAGACTTTTGAACATGATAACGAGCGTATTCAAGAATTAGAAGAAGCGAATGAAAGTCTGAAAGAGCATTATCATGTGCTGAAACATCTTAGTGAAGGACTTGAAAAGGATTCCCAAACGCTATGGAAAAAGCTAAATCTTGCTGAAGCGGAAATTGCAGCAGCAGATCAGAGTATGACTTTGGTGGAGAAAGAAAATATCAGCGTGTTTTCTTTGGAACAATTCAAGGATCATGTAACGAGAGTAAAAGGTATTCAGCAAGATAAGCTTCAAGTGGAAGAACGCATGCAGAAGTTATTGTCCAAATTAGAAGAAGATCAAAAACAATATGAACGGATTTCTATTTCTGTTGAAAATAGTGAAGAGACAACGAACAAGTTAAGTCAACAGCTTTCTTTGATATCAAAAAAAATGGAACAGATTCATTCGGAATGGAAGCAATCTGAGATACCTTTTTCATCAACAGAGCTGAAAGAGCAGCTAGAACTTTTTCAGCAAAAAGAAAGTCGTCATGCGGAAATCGTAAAAAGCTTGAACATTGCGGAAGAATTTCTAGAAACACAAACGAAAAAAATGGAATCTGCCAAAGAGCAAAAATCTGAGTTGAAGATGAGTTTATCGGTCTCTTCTAATCAACAAGAGATGCTTCAAAAAGAAATTCAAAATTTAAAAGAAAAGTTATATAACAGAGTAGGCAATGAAAAAGTTCAAAAAGTTCTTGTAGAAACACAGAATGAGTTGCAGAATCTGAAGACAGCATACATTGATTCAGAACGGGAGTATGACATTGCGAAGAAGCAATATGTAGAAAGTGATAAAGTATACCATTCTTCTGTTCAACGGATGAATGATGCTGTATCAAGAGTAGAAAAAGCAAAACAAGAATGGAACAAACAGTTAAGAAAGTCAGATTTCCAATCGTATGAAGACTTTGAAAACTGTTTGAAAGATGAGCAAGTTCAGATCGAATGGGAAAAGCAGGTCGCGGATTACCATGATCGGTGTAAATCAAATGCTTTGGCTTTAGAAGCGATAAAAGAAAAGCTCCCTGAGGAGATTCTTTCAGATCAACATGTTGAATCTGCGAGAAGCCAACTATTAAGTCTCAAGCAAGAAATGAATCATACGCATGAGGCTGTTGGTGAAGCGCGACAAAGATATATGATGATTGAGAAAAATCATAAACGTTTCAACGAGTTGGAAAAGGAAAAGAAAAAGGTTTCTAACTTATTAGAGCAATTAGGTAAGCTTCAAGTTGTATTCCGTGGAAATGCTTTTGTTGAATTTATGGCAGAAGAGCAGCTGCATCTTGTAACACGCGATGCATCTGGCAGACTCGCGAAACTTACTCGTGGACGATATGCGATCGAAGTAGATTCAGCGGGTGGTTTTGTTATCCGGGATGATGCTAACGGAGGAATCAAACGCCCCGTAACCTCTTTATCTGGTGGAGAAACCTTTTTAACATCACTCGCACTCGCGCTTTCGCTTTCTGCTCAGATTCAATTAAGAGGAAAGTTTCCTCTACAGTTCTTCTTCCTAGACGAAGGATTTGGCACACTTGACCAAGAGCTGCTAGATACAGTTGTAACTGCGTTAGAAAAAGTTAGGATGGAAAACTTTTCGATCGGAGTAATATCTCACGTTCCTGAGTTGAAAGCAAGATTAACGAAACGACTGATCGTCGAACCTGCTGAACCTTCTGGCAAAGGAACTCGGGTTAAATTAGATCAGTTATAAAAAGGATGCAGGGCGTTTAAGCCTTGCATCCTTTTATTATTCGATAATTCCATGACCGATGACTTTTACCTTAACTGAAGCGGTATAATCGATGTTTGGATACTCTTTGTTCCAATCTAATTTTTTCCATGTTGGGTTGTGAAATGCAATTAGCTTTCTGCCAACGCCGAATGTATCGCTGTTCATGTCTTGTAGTTTTTTAATAATGATGTTAGCATCTTTTGTTAGTGATTTGGTCAACGCGTTTTCGATATTTTGTATTTTCTTTTTTGAAGTAAGGTTATCTCCAGGGTACTCTGTAATAACCACTTTCATATTGAGTTTAATATGAGCAGATATCTTATCATCAGGTGAAACATTTACATTGAAGGTTCGTTTATTTCTCTTCACTTTTATCGAAGCGTAGTTCAGAATTTTATCCTTATGTTTATCGGAAATCTTTTTTGTCAAAGACATAGAGATCGTCTTCTGTTTTCCGGTAAGCAACGTAAATAGTACCGCCTCAGCGCCATGCATCTTACCTACCATCTCATAACCATGAAAAATTGCGATTCCATTTACTGAAACGGCATTCTTTTTGGGAACAAGATAAGGTAAAGCAAAATCCTGACCAGGATCAAACATTACTGGACATACGGTCTGAATGTTTTCCGCTGGCACTGTTGAAGCACCTTCTGCAGCACGAATTGATTCACTCAGATACTTACCAATTCCTATGGAGGATTTTGTTTCTTCAAACCTTGCACTGATCACATCTGATGCCTTGCCTTTCGCTACTGCTATCCGAGCATTAAGAGCTGACTTTGGATCTCGATAGAAGACATCTAAAATGTGATAAATGTCCTTCTTTGCTGCCTCTTCTCCGAACACGACAATTAGGTTCTTAGAAGCTTCCACTCTTTCGGAAACCTTTCTATCTAAACGTATTCGACTTTGTCTTGCCGTATTTCCCTTAGCGGAAAATATCTCATTAAATACTTTCCCGGTCCCAGTGTCAGCACTCATTGCCTGCGGTACAGCAGCGGTTGTCTTGATCTTACCATCCTTCGTATAATCAAAACCTGCAGCTCGGATCAGTTTCGATTCGTTAAGCTGTGCTTGATCCCAGCAACCTGATAACAATACTAGGCAAGAAAAGAAAAGGAGTAATTTTTTAAGTATCATGTTGAAGCAGCTCCTTTTTCTTTTCTTTTCCGGATAATGGCGATCAGCAATAATAATATTGGGAGTAGAGCTGAAAAGATCATTGCCGTCATTCCGATTGTCTTGGACCACATTTGGACATCTAACTTACTTCCTGGTATTGATGCTATTAAAGCACATATGATTCCTACATATGGTGCGGCAGATTTGTGATGGTGAAGCTTAAATAAGGTCTGAACACCTTTTGCCGTAAAGAATAGATAACTGATCAAAGACGTTGTAACAGAAACGATCCATATCGTTAAAAAGATTAAGTCAGTACGTTCCAAGAATTTAAAAGAGAACGCTTTTAACATATAAAGGACTGGTTCCGGTACGATAACAATCTCTGCAGGGTTAAAGAATATATAAGTTGTAAATGTTACAAAGCAATAAAAAAGTGTAACACATAGTGAGGTATACGACATCGCTTTTAGCTTACTAGTAGACTTTCCTTCCGTATAAGCTAAAAAGACTAAAGCGGTATCAAAGCCAAGTAAGGCGATTAACGCATCAGTCGAAGTAGAAATAATGGTTTTAATACCAGTTGCCCCTACTGGAAAAGCGTAAAGAAGATGTACATCTGTATACGCGTAACCAACAAAGAAAAATAAGATGAGTAACAATGGTGAACAGAGCATTAAAAATCTCGCAATTTCTCTTGCTGTACATGTAATACAATAAACACAAGTAAGAGCTAGGATAATGATGACTATGAATCGCGGCGTCTGAAAAAATATCCATTTTGATACAATGTTATTATAGAGAATTAAAATTACGATACATACTGAGAACAGATGAACGATAAAAAGAATATTTAATAGTAAACCGAGTTTAGTGCCTAAGATCTTAGGCATAAAATCAAAGATTGTCTGTTTTGGATACATCTCGCAGAGCTTCCAAATCGCAAGGATGGAAAACTGTATAAAAATACCTGCTAACAGTAGAGAAATCCATCCATCTGTTTTTGCTTTAGCAAACAACGTGTATGGTAGTGAAAGGACTCCGACTCCGATCTGGGATTGTATGAGAACAAAGAACAGCTGTCTATGAGTAATTGTATGGCTGCTATTCATTGTTTTTCCCACTTTCTAGTGTGATTATCTTCATCTTTCTTTAACGGCCTAATATCTTCAGGTCGGGAGTTCATTTTGAAAAAGGGTAAACGAATGATTGTATCCTTTAAGTCTCCCATTCTAAAAGGCGCAAGCGGTGCGAAATAAGGTGTTCCAAAAGAATAGAGACGACATAGATGAAAGAACATAATGATTAAACCAAAAATAATACCTAGAAACCCGAAAGTTGCAGCAGCTACCATGAAAGGAAAACGTAGTAAACGAACAGCTAAGCTCATCTCGTTTGAAGGTACGGTGTAGGCAGCGATTGCTGTTGTAGCCACAACGATAATCATTAGGTTCGAGATCAGCCCAGCTTTAACTACCGCATCACCAATAACTAAACCACCAACAATGGCAATGGTAGAACCAATTCTTGTAGGCAGACGGATTGCTGCTTCACGGATTAATTCAATCGTCAGCTCCATCACTAACGCTTCAAATAATGGTGGGTAAGGTATATTCTCTAGTGAACTCTTCATCAACAATACTAACGCAGATGGGATGACCTCAAAATGGAAGGAAACGACGGCGATATAAAAAGCCGGGAGTCCTATGGCAATGTAAAAGCTAAACAATCGGATCAGTCTATAAAAGCTTCCTAACATCCAGCGTTTATTATAATCATCTGGTGTTTGATAAAAGACAAAAAAGTTCACGGGAGCAATGTTTACAGTTGGTGAACTGTCATACAATAATGCTACTCTTCCTTCCATAAGGTTTGCTGCAACACGGTCAGGCCGCTCTGTACTTAAGGTTTGTGGAAACAGACTAAATGTTTTATCTTCTATGCTCTCCTCAATATTTCCAGGAGTCATAACAGCGTCAGCTTCTATTGAATTGATTCTTCTTTCCATCTCATGAAGTAGTTCTGGATTGGCGATATCCGACATATAAAGCATGGCTACATTCGTATGTGTCTCTTTACCAACTTTTAAGTATTTAACAACCAACTTTTGACTCTTCAGCCGTTTCCTAATAAGAGCGATGTTCGTAGACATACTCTCTATAAAACCTTCGTGAGAACCGCGAATAACAGCCTCGTTATCTGGTTCGGAAATGTCTCGTTCTGTTTTAATCGGTGTGAATACTGAATAATAACAGGTCGTATCCTTTGTAAATATAATCGTATAAGATTGTAAAAGTAACTCTTCTATATTTGTAAAGTCTGTTTGTTTCCTAAAATCAATATTTATTACTTTTTCAAATGTGCTAAGATCAATATCTTTGTCCAATTCAAACAAAGGATTAAGAATCAAATCCTGAATTTTTTGTTTATCGATGATAGAATCTAAAAATATTAAAGCAACGTCACTCTTATCAGAGGGCATTTCAATCCAATGCGTCTGCAAATCTTGTGATGAAGAAAAACTCTCCTCAATTTCAGCTAACAGTTGATTTATTGTCTTATTTTGATTGTTGCTCTTCTCCTGTTCAAACTGTGAATTTTGAGATGAATTTGTTCTAGCGGGTGGATTAGGCTCTTGGTGTTTTTCTGTACTTTTTTGTTCTAGTAATTTTTTTGGTTTTTTAAAGAAAGTCATGATGTACATCATCCCGATTCGCAATAATTTGCCTTAGTTTTTGCTACCCTAATTTATTTATGCGGATAAGGTACTATTTTTCAAAAATGAGTCAGAAATTGTCATTATGAGTAAAAAATTGTGATAACATAGACAGAGATAAAGAGAGAAGGGGGCGGCACCATGACAGGAAGGGCACAATTTATTCCTGCTTTAACTAAGCCGAATACATATTTTGCGTTTTATAATGAATGGAAAGATAAAGAGGGTTTTTGGATCCGTTTTTTTGCTATATTAGTTGCTAGCGGGTTGCTGCATGCACTTTCTTTTTTTGCAGCGTTCCCATCGTTCAAAACTATTTCTTTTGTAGAAACAGCTAAACTAAGTGGAGCGGAATTTGAACTCTTGCGATACCTTATCGCTTTAGTAGGTGGTGCTTGGGGATTGATCGTACCATTCATAGTAATAAATTCAGGAGCATTATTTTTGTATGTTTTTTTTCGGGACATCGGATATAAAGCACTTTTTTATGTAATGACAGCGGTATATCTTTTATTTATTCTCGGGCTGCTATTCGAACTACCGATCCAGTTTGTAACAGGTGCTGAAGAAGTAGTTCAGCCTTTAGGTTTCGGTTTTGCTGGTGTACTATTCTTTAAGCATGGATTTTGGCAAGAATGTTTAAACGCCATCAATATCTTTACAATCTGGGGTTCTGTTGTTTTGTATTTTGCACTTCGACAATTATCGTTTAAAGAAAAGAATTACTGCTTGATTGTTACAATAGGATTTTTTGTTGTTTTCATTTTATTATCTTCACTATACGCTGCATTAACTAGTGGACAGCTGGTTTAAGGAGGAGACAAGCTTATGAATAAACTAAAATGGGTTGCTGCAGCTATTATGGTCATCCTCCTTGTCGTGATGAACATCGTGATTTTCGATAAAAAGGAATCAGCCGCAGTTGAAGCACCTAGAGTTGAAATGGGTCTATCTACACAGAAAGATTTTACAAAAAAACACGAAACAACAGGTGTTGCTCAGTCAAAGAACACATTTGAGATTTTTGAAAATGCATCCCTAGGCTCGATTAAAGAAATAATGGTATCGAAGGGGGAGACCGTTACATCTGGTCAAACTTTAATTACATATGAAAATGCAGAGATTGAAAAAGAACTTCGCAACTTGAAACGAGACCAAGAAGCAGCAGATGTTCGAAGCAGCCATTATTCTGGACAAATAAGTGAATGGAAAAGTGAACTCTCGGATTTTGATGAAGAAAAAGACAGCAAAGATTCTAAAGTACTTCTTCAAGAAAAATTAGCAGAAGCTGAGTTACAAAATGAGTTAGCTGAAAACGAAAGTTCCGTCTTATCAGATGAAATATCAGATCTAGAAAAACAGCTTGATGATCTTAGTGTAAAAAGTCCGGCTGATGGTGTAGTTTCAGAATTAAATGGTGTAGGCGATGATGAACCACTTCTATCCATTGTAGGGCAAGGAAACTTTGAACTTGTTGCTGACATCGATCAGAAAATGGCTTCTCTCGTGAAGACAGGAGACTCAGTTCTAATCAAGTCCAACGGTGAAAAGATGATGAAGGGTACTGTTCAAACTGTATTACCAGCTGATCAGAATAATTTTAAGTTAACCGTTCTCGTAGAGGATGAAGCGGCTTGGGTTGAAGGACAAACCGCTCAGATCATCGTAACAGAAAAACTTGCAGAAAAAGCGATTACTGTGCCAAAACAAGCAATCTTAAAAGATGATGGGAAAACGTATGTGTTAACGATTGTGAAAAACAAATTGTATAAGCTGAAGGTTTCAGCGGGTCTTGAGCAAAAGGGTAATGTTCAGATTACCAAAGGACTTAAAAAGGGTCAGGTTGTCGTACTTAATCCTTCTCCTGTTTTTGTTTCAGGGCAGCCGGTCTTAAAGAAGTAATGCTATTAAGATCTTAAATTTTTACCAATAAAAAACAAGTGGGATTACACTAGTGTTACGTTTTATAAGAAGAAAAAGGGTTTCGCAAGTATATTACTTGCGAAACCCTTGTTTTTTACTTAGCTTTTTTTAGTTAGTGTCTTTAATCTTTTTAGTGCTAACTTTTAGGGATTGGAGTGGAAGGGTACTGACTCCTGCGGGAGAAGTGGGACAGGTGAGACCACTAAAGGCGCGAAGCGGCAGGGGGCTCACCGCCTGCCCCGCGGAAAGCATGTACCCTGTAACGGTGATCCCCGCTTTCACAATTTACGAATTTTTTGTTAACAATGACTTTTTAGATGTTGTGAACACTTTTGTTGATTGTTGCTTAGGATCAAACAACGCAATAAGTAAGAAATTTTTCTCCCCTTGTGGCACTAGTTGATCTGATAATGGATCAATCGCTGTTTCTGTGACAAAAGCGTGTTTATGCATATCTTTTTCAGAAAGAGCTGGAAAGCCATCGATCATTTCCGGATATTGAGCGAGCAGCGAAAGCACTCTAGATGTTTCTTCTTTGTTCTGTGTGTTCTCCCACCATGGTTTACGAGGTTTGAACTGTTGTCTTTCTAAATAATCAAGCTTCATCAGGCTTTCAGCAACAGGAAGTGCATGTGGTGCAGCTTCCGTTAAGAATGCGATCAAGCGCGTGTATAAGTCTTCTAATTGATGGCCGATTCTTGACCAACCGCGCGTTTCCCAATAAGTCCCGAATTCTTGGAAGAAATCAAAAGGCGATTGGAATACATGGTGTATCAGGTATTTAACGGTATGATCCATTCGATGGTCGTTCCAATATTTTTCTAATACGTCTTCAACTTGTTTGATACGAATAATCTCATCAAAAGTAAGAACATTGTTTCCTAAGATCTCATATGGAGAGTGATCCATATACACGTAGTCATGTTTTTCAGCTGTTAATCGTAGACCTGTCCCTCTTAACATCTTTAAGAAACCTAACTGAACTTCTTCGATGCCAAAAGCGAATACATCGTTAAATGTTTTTCTGAACGAGTTGTAGTCTTCCTCAGGTAAACCAGCGATTAAGTCCAGATGCTGAACGATCTTCCCACCATCGCGCACAGTTGTTACCGTACGAGTCAGCTTTTCGAAATTCTGTCGGCGTTGTACCAGTTCGTTAACCGCGTCATTTGTAGATTGAACACCGATTTCAAAACGGAAGAGCCCTTTAGGTGCATGTTCGTTCAAGTAATCGATGACTTCTGGCCTCATGATATCAGCTGTGATCTCAAACTGAAAAACAACTCCTGGTCTTCTGTTTTCGATCAAGAACGAAAACATATCGAGTGCATAATCTCTGCGAATGTTAAACGTTCTGTCTACAAACTTAATGATCTTTGCTCCGTTATCCATCAAAAAGATCAAATCATCTTTAACGAGTGTAGGGTCAAAATATCGAACACCAACTTCAATCGAAGACAAGCAAAACGCACATGAATAGGGACAGCCGCGGCTTGTTTCAAAATAAGTGATCCTTTTTGATAGTGACTGGATATCTTCTTCGAAGCGGAAAGGTGATGGTACGGCCTTTAAGTCCAGTTTTTCACGCGGACCATTAATCTTTGGCTTTCCGTCTTTTCGATAAGCAAGGCCAGCTACGGAATCAAATCCAGCATCGTTCTGAATTTGAGTCAACAAATGCTTAAATGTTTCCTCCCCTTCATTAACAACGATAAAATCCACTTCTGGAATGCTCTCGAGCCAATGCGCCACATCGTAAGATACTTCAGGTCCACCTAAAACGATTTTCGTTTCTGGCTTGATCTTTTTAAACATCTGAATTACTTTTATCGTCTCTTCAATGTTCCAAATATAGCAGCTGAATCCGAGAACATCAGGCTCTTGGCTGTAAAGATCAGTCACGATATTAAGAGAAGGATCCTTGATCGTGAACTCTCGAATCGTCACAGGGAAATCAGGCTCGCTATAGGCCTTTAAATAGCGCAGCGCAAGACACGTGTGTATATATTTAGCATTTAACGTACTTAGTACAGTTTTCATAATTTGATAACCTCATTACTGTTACCCATTCAATTGGGCGTTTTAGATGACAAACTATTTTACCATATTTTAAAAAGAATCAAAAATGAGTATTGTGTTTTCATACAGCAAATTTCTTTACGGTACAAAGTCAGAACCTATATAGTAGTAATAATTACTTTGTAAGCGTTTGTTAAAAAGGAGGAATTCGTTATTGTGAAATGGGTTACAGCTGTTAGGAATGAAAAGACGTTTATAGGCATCGTAAAAGAAGAAAAGGTATTCAATTTAACAGCACTTGCTAAGAGCAGTGATGTGAAGTTTCCATCAACATTAATTGAAGCTATTTCACTTGGAGAATCAGTTTTTGAGCAAGTCGAGACTTTGATTCATTCTGATTCTGCACAGAACCATACATATGAGTTAAATGAAGTCCAGTTAAAATCACCTATCCCGCGTCCAAGGAAAAATGTATTCTGTATCGGGAAAAATTATCGCGATCATGCGATAGAGATGGGAAGCGAAGCAGACATTCCTGAAGATATCATGGTATTTTCAAAAGCTCCTACATCTGTGATCGGTCATGGAGATGGTATTCCAAATCACTCGTCTATAACCAATCAGCTTGACTATGAAGGTGAACTTGCCATAATTATCGGCAAAACGGGTACAGGTATAAAGAAAGAGAACGCGATGGATCACATTTTCGGCTATACCATCATCAACGATATTACAGCACGGGATCTTCAGAAGAAGCATAAGCAATTTTTGCTCGGGAAAAGTTTGAATGGAACTTGCCCGATGGGTCCATGGATCGTTCATCATTCTGATGTACCAAACCCGGAAAACCTATCAATCGTTACAAAAGTAAACGGAGAAGTAAGGCAGTACGGAAACACATCTGATTTTATCTTTGATATACCGACGATGATCACTGAGCTTTCAAAAGGCATGACGCTTGAAGCGGGAGATATTATCGCAACAGGTACACCTGCTGGAGTAGGTAAAGGAATGAAGCCGCCTGTTTTTTTAAAGCCTGGAGATTCTATTGAGATTACAATTGAAGGAATCGGGACACTTCGTAATGAAATAGTAGAATGAAGTCGAATTAACTAGTTACATAGAGGAGGAATTCACATGGAAAAGCTGCTTTATATTAACGGTTCATGGACAGGAGATTCTCTCGAAAAAATAGAGGTGTTCAATCCAGCTAACGGCGAAGTGGTAGGAACTGTAGCATCTTGTGGAAAAGAAGAAACGGATGCTGCAATTGATGCAGCGCACGAAGCATTTCCAAGCTGGTCTAGGTTAACAGCTTATGAACGCGCTGACTATCTTATGAAACTGCATGACTTAATGATCGAACAAAAAGAAGAATTAGCAGAACTAATGACGCTTGAGATGGGAAAACCATTAAAAGAATCAATAGGTGAAGTGATGTATGCTGCATCTTTCATCAAATGGTACGCAGAAGAGGGTAAGCGGATCTACGGCCGTACGATTCCTTCAAGTGCAGAAAACAAGAGAATGCAAGTTTTACGTCAGCCTGTTGGGGTCGTTGCGGCCATCACGCCATGGAACTTCCCAGCAGCAATGATCACTAGAAAGCTCGGTCCAGCGCTAGCTGCAGGCTGTACGTTCATTGTAAAGCCACCAAAAGAAACACCATTAACTGCGATTAAATTAGTAGAATTAGCCGATCAAGCAGGCTTTCCAAAAGGCGTAATCAATCTCGTAACAGGATCATCTTCTGTGATCGGCAAAGCGATTATGGATTCAGAGAAAGTTAGAAAAGTTACCTTTACCGGCTCTACAGAGATCGGTAAGAAATTGATCGAGCAAAGTGCCGCAACTGTAAAGAACGTTTCTATGGAACTTGGAGGTCATGCTCCAGCAGTTGTACTAGAGGATGCAGACATAAAAAAAGCAGTAGCTGGAATTGTAGCTTCTAAGTTTCGTAACGCAGGTCAAACGTGTATTTGTATCAACCGAGTATACGTGCAAGAAAGTGTTTATGAAGAGTTTGTAGAACGAGTGGCTGTTGAAGCTAAGAAATTAAAAGTAGGAAACGGTTTGGATGAAGGTACAGATATCGGTCCAATCATCAACAAAGACGGGTATGAAAAAATCTCAGAGCACGTGGAAAATGCTGTTTCAAACGGTGCAGAGTGTGTAACAGGAGGAAAAGGAAGAGCAGATAACGGTGGGTATTATTACGAGCCGACAGTCTTAAAGAATGTTTCACAAGATATGCTGATCATGAATGAAGAAACGTTCGGTCCAGTCATTCCAATTCACAAGATCAGCAGTGTTGAAGAAGGTATTCGTCTCGCAAACACGAGTCCGTTTGGTTTAGCGGCATATGTTTATACTGAGAGCATGTCCAAAGGAACTCAAGTTGTTGAAGGACTAGATTATGGAATCATCGGCTGGAACGATGGTGTTCCTTCCGCTGCACAAGCACCTTTCGGGGGGATGAAAGAGAGCGGTCTTGGTCGTGAAGGTGGCGTAGAAGGTATGGAAGCTTATCTGGAAACGAAGTACGTAAGTTTCGTATTATAAAATCTCTCTAAGAAACCAGGTGATTGTGATATGGATCTAGGATTAAAAGGAAAAAATGTACTCGTCCTTGCTTCAAGTAAGGGGCTCGGAAAAGCTTGTGCATTGGAATTTGCCCGTGAAGGTGCGAACGTGATGTTGACAAGCCGAGATGAAGATCAGCTTTCTCTGACTGCAGAAGAGATAAAGCGTGAAACAGGTACGGATGTTCATTATAAAAAATGTGACATCACACAGCGTAATGAGATCGATGAACTCGTTGCAGCTGCCGTAGAGAAGTTGGGCAGTGTGGACGTGCTCGTGAACAATGCAGGTGGTCCTCCTGCTGGTACGTTTAATGATTTTGAGGATGAGCATTGGCAGGGAGCATTTGAGTTAACGTTACTGAGCCTTGTACGTACCGTTCGAGCCGTTACGCCTAATATGATTAAAAACGGAGGAGGACGCATCGTAAATATCGCTTCTTCGTCTTTTAAACAACCAATCGACGGACTCATCTTATCAAACACTTTTCGAACAGCGATTAATGGATTATCAAAGAGTCTTTCACAAGAGCTAGGGAAAGATGGCATTCTGATTAATACCATCGGACCTGGACGCATCGGAACAGATCGAGTAGGTGAATTAGATCAGATGATGGCTGAGAAAAAAGGAATTTCTGCTGAAGACGTTAGAACTTCCATGGAAAGCGGAATTCCACTTGGACGATACGGTAAACCTGCGGAATTTGCTAAGATGGTCGTATTCCTGTGCTCTGACGCAAACACTTATATAACTGGCCAGTCACTGCTGATCGATGGCGGTATGGTGAAAGCACTGTAAAGGGAAGAAGCAGCTCATGGCTGCTTCTTTTTTTGAGTTAAGTGAGGGGTATCAGTTCCAGTACAGATGTCGATATTTGTAGACTCGTGGATAAACAGTGAAAACTTTTGGATTGAGAGCTAAAACTTCTGGATAAACCGCTAAAACTTTTGGATTGATCCATAAAAGTTGTGGATTCATCAATTAAAAATCGGATTAATACCCTAGTCCGTATATGAAATTGAGCTCAATTGTAGCCCTAAAAAAAGCTGACTCCAAAAAGAGTCAGCTCTCAATAAATCAAATTAAACAGAAAGTACGTTTTTAATGCGTTCGATCGCCCAATTTAGATCTTCATCAGAAATGATTAATGGCGGTGCGAAACGAATAACGTTTTCGTGTGTTTCTTTACATAACAAGCCTTGCTCTTTTAAGCGCTCACAATATGGACGAGCTGGTTCGTTCAGTTCAACACCAATGAACAGGCCTTTACCGCGAACTTCTTTGATCACTGGATTATCAATCTTCTTTAACTCGCCTAAGAAATACTCACCCAATTTAAGCGAACGCTCAACTAAGTTTTCTTCTACAAGCACGTCTACAGAAGCGACTGATACCGCACAAGAAAGCGGGTTTCCTCCAAAAGTTGATCCGTGTGATCCAGGATTGAACACGCCAAGTACTTCGCGGTTTGCTGCTACACAAGAGATTGGCATTACGCCGCCGCCAAGTGCTTTTCCTAAGATGTACATGTCTGGCTCGATCTCTTCCCAGTCACAAGCAAACATTTTGCCAGAACGGCCAAGTCCAGATTGAATCTCGTCTGCAACAAAGAGTACATTTTCAGACTTACAAACGTCAAGCGCTTCTTTCAAGAAACCTTCACGTGGAATAACGATTCCTGCTTCACCTTGGATTGGCTCTAGAATGAATGCAGCGGTATTAGGTGTAATAGCTGCTTTCAGGGCGTCTAAGTCACCGTAAGGAATCACTTTGATTCCTGGTAGCATAGGACCGAATCCACGTTGGTAATCAGGATCAGATGACATCGAAACGGCAGTCATCGTGCGTCCATGGAAGTTTCCTTCACATACGATGATCTCTGCTTGATTATCCGCAACGCCTTTAACATCATATGCCCAGCGGCGTACAGCCTTAATAGCTGTTTCAACAGCTTCTGCACCGGTGTTCATCGGTAACACCATATCTTTTTTTGTTAGACTTGATACTTTTTCATAAAAGTCACCAAGCTGATCGTTATGAAATGCGCGTGATGTTAATGTAACTTTGTCTGCTTGGTCTTTAAGTGCTTGGATGATCTTAGGGTGGCGGTGTCCTTGGTTTACCGCAGAATATGCACTAAGCATGTCCATGTAGCGGTTACCTTCCGGATCTGTTACCCATACACCTTCAGCTACCGAGATAACGATAGGAAGCGGATGATAGTTTTGTGCACCATATTGTTCCGTTTTAGAAATTACAGTTTCCGTATTTCTCGTTTCTGTCTGTTTCAAAGGAAACACCTCTATTCTGCAAGATTTCTCACATTGCTATTATAGCAATGAAAGTGCTTACTTTACAGAGGGAACTCTTTTGATTGCCTAGTTCATAGCAGTTCATGGTATAGTAATATGGAGAATTATACATAGGAGGATATATTTATGATTCATGCTCATGTAACATCGTGGTTTCTGGCATTAATTTTGTTTTTTGTAACGTATATGCTATACAAAAAAAATGCAGGAAAAAAATCAAAAATTTTGCATATGATTCTGCGCGTTCTTTACTTAGCGATTCTGGCAACAGGTGGTCACATGCTGGCTGGTTATTTAACCGATCCAGGAATTGTTAATCAAGGGCCGATAATTATTAAAGGAACTTTAGGAGTAGTCCTCATTGGTTTAATGGAAATCATCCTTGTTCAAAGAAAACGTGGTGAGAGCCGCCTGCTCAATTGGGTGTTTTTCTGGATTACTTTATTGTTAGTACTATTTTACGGTTATTCCGTACTTGGTTAATGCGTTTTAAGCCGCCCTTGCAGGACGGCTTTTTTTATTGGATAAAATAACCAATCTTTGTTTTGTTAACAATGCCTCCTGTACACCGATATAAATGATAGCACGTATCACTTTATAAATTGGTTCATTGGACAGATGAGGTGTAAGAATGAAAGAGATGGATGAATATTTAGCGCTATCTCATTTAATCAAGATGAATACGAAAGAGATGGAAGAGCTTAATGATAATCTAATTGAATCTGAACAACGTTATAAATCGTTGTTCGATCATAATCCTGATATGATCTATTCTATGGATCTACAAGGTTATATAACGAGTGTGAACCATGCGCTCGTTCAGTCTTTAGCATATTCAGAAGAAGAGTTACTCTCAACCCACGCTCTGCAATTTGTGTGCGATGAAGATCATAAACGGGTTGTTGAACACTTCAGGCTCGCCGTACATGATAAACCGCAAAATTTTATAGCGAGTATCAAGAAAAAAGATGGCGGACACATTTTAAGCAGCATCACAAACATTCCAATCGTCGTAAACGATCAAGTAGTTGGTGTATATGGGATCGGAAAGAACATTACCTGGCAGCAAAAAGCGGAAGAAGAGATCGAACAGCTAGCGTTCCACGATTCGTTAACCGGTTTACCGAACAGAAGTTTATTTGAAAAAAGGCTGAGAGAACTCGTTTCTGAAAGTGATCCTGCAAATCACTTATTAGCTGTGATGTTTGTGGATATTGATCATTTTAAAATCATAAATGAGAGTTTAGGTCATCATATCGGAGACGTTGTGTTAAGGCATGTAAGCAATCAGCTTAGACAAGTAATCCATAGTCAAGATTTGCTATGCCGGTTCGCGGGGGACTTATTTACGTTAATCTTGACGATTGAAAAGCCAGCAGACGTGATCGATACAGCAGATCGGATAGAAGAAGCACTTCAATTACCGATCTATCTTGATGGACAAGAGTATACGGTTAGTACGTCAATTGGGGTCAGCATCTACCCAAATGATAGCACGAGTGCCGATGTTCTCATTAAGAATGCCGACACCGCTCTGCATAAAGCAAAAGAAAAGGGCCGTGGAAAACGTGAATTCTTTACCGGTGATATGAACGCATTCACACTTGAAAGGCTAAAGCTAGAAGGCTTTTTGCGTAAGGCGGTTCAAAAGGGCGAGCTAGAACCTTATTTTCAACCTCAATTTTGTTTGAAAACGGAAATGGTCCTCGGATTTGAGGCGCTTGTTAGGTGGAATCATCCTGACTTGGGCTTGGTATCTCCGATGCAGTTCATACCTTTAGCTGAAGAGATCGGACTTATTGATGAGATCGGTCGGTTTGTTCTATTCGAGTCTTGTAAGCAGCTAAAAAGATGGCATGATGATGGCGCGCCTCATCTTTCTATCTCTGTAAATGTTTCAGGCAGACAGTTTCAAAGGTTGTCATTTGTATATGAAGTAAAAGAAGCGATAGAAACGGCAGGAATATCCGCTGAATATTTACACCTAGAATTAACAGAGAGTACGATGATACAAAACGTCCAATACAGCATAAGCATCATGCAAGAATTAAGAGAGCTAGGTGTTCGTTTATCGATCGACGACTTTGGTACAGGTTACAGTTCTCTTAGTTATTTAAAAGATTTTCCGGTCGATTATTTAAAAATTGATCAAAGCTTTATCAGACATCTTAGTGATGACTTTTTTAATACGAGTGATGCAGCAATCATAAAAGCGATCATCATGATGTGTGAAGGTCTTTCTCTTTCTACGGTGGCAGAAGGTGTAGAAACATATGAACAGATGAAATTACTTCAAGAATATGGCTGTCATACTGCACAAGGCTATATAATCAGTAAGCCTATGCCTGCTTATGAAGCGAGTGAGTTCTTAAAGAAGTTTCTGGCAGAAAAAAACAGCACAACTCCGTAAAGGAAGTGCTGTTTTTGTTCGTGCTATTTTTTCTTTTCATAATACATAAATGCTAGGGCACCAATCAGTATAGAACCTTTTACGATATCTTGTGCGTAGTACGGAACGTTTAACATCGTTAAACCATTAAGGAGTATACCGATCAAAACAGCACCAACAAAAGTACCGATCACATTCGGTTTCCCTGCACCAAAAACAGAAAAGCCAATAAATGCAGCTGCAACACCATCCATTAACAAAGGAGCACCAGCAGAAACTTGGCCGGTTCCGATTCGTGCCGCTAATAGAATACCAGCAAGAGTGGCAAAGAATGCAGATAAAAGATAAGCATACATCTTGTAACGCTGAACAGGGACACCAGATAGACGAGCTGCTTCTTCATTTCCACCTGTAATATACAATAATCTTCCAAACCTAGTCTGCTGTAGAATGATATGAACGACAATAACGGCGATCAGCATGATAATGACGGGAACTGGAACCGACCATATTTCACCTTGACCGATAAATAAGAAAGAAGGAAGGAAAACCCCAGGAGCTGTTCCACCTTCTGACAAAGGCATGTTGTTGTAGATCGAAAATCCTTTTGTGAAGGTAAGGTGCAATCCATTGATTATATACATAACTGCAAGAGTTGCGAGCAGATCTGGAAGTCTTACTTTTACAACGAAGAACGAGTTTAATAGTCCTACTAATAAACCAATAGCAATGGGAATGAGAATGGCGATAATCGTTTCTTGGCGATACAGAACAAGAGCCGCAGCACTCGTAACGGTCGCAAGGCTTGCCGTTGATCCGACAGAAAGGTCAAAGCCACCAACGATTAAAGAGATGGTTACACCGATCGCAAGCAATGTAATAATGGAAACAGAGCGTAAAATATCCGTAAAGTTTTGATAGCTTAAGAACTTGTCGTTTGCTAGACTAAAGCCGATTACGGTTAATAATATGACAAGAAGCGTGCCGTATCGGTAAAGAAAAGGAAAGACCTTTTCTTGAAGTGAGAGTTTAGTAGTGTTTATGTCGTTCTCAACATGTTCTTTATGAACGTACTGTGCCATAATGACCTCCAGTTGCATAGTGCATAATTTTTTCAGTGGTAGCTTCGTGTTTGTTTAATTCTCCAGCAATTTTACCATCGTACATAATGATGATACGGTCACAAAAAGCGAGTAGTTCTTGTATCTCACTCGTGAAATAGAGAATTCCTTTTTTGTTTGCAGCTAAGTTTTTGATGCATTGAAACACATCTTGCTTAGCGCCAACATCTATTCCTTTTGTCGGCTCATCGAAAATAAATACATCCCCGTCCGTAAGAAGCCATTTACCGATCGAAGCTTTTTGCTGATTACCTCCGCTTAAATGGTTCAGAAGAAGAGACGATTTTTGTGTCTTGATACCGAGCTGTTTGATCCATTTCTCAGCTTCTGTTTTTTCGCGTTTTCTTTGGATAAACCCAAACTTGGTAAACTGTTTTAAGACGGGTAGTGTTAAGTTCTCAATCACATTGTAATCCACGAGTATCCCTTCTTTACGGCGTTCTTCTGGAACAAAACCGATACCAGCAGAAATGGCTTTTTGAGGGTTAGAGATTCTAACTTTTTTTCCTTTCATGTAAATAGAGTCTCTAGAGGGATCTGCACCAAATAATGCTCTCGCCGTTTCGGTCTTTCCTGCACCTACTAATCCGGCAACGCCTACAATTTCACCTTCTCGAACGGAAAAAGATACAGACTCATTGGTAGCAGGAACACTGAAATGTTTGGCTTCTAAAAGTGTATCGCCCAGTATTCTGTCTTCTTCATCGTTTAAGAGTTCAACCAATTCATTGCCTAGCATCGCGCGAACTATTTCTTCAGAAGAGCAGTCAGACGTTTCTTTTTGAAGCGTCACATACCCATCTTTTAAGACGGTTACTCTAGTCGACAACTCCATGACTTCAGGTAAACGGTGTGAAATATAGATAATGCCAACACCTTGCTTTTGAAGTTCACGAAGTACAGAGAAAAGATGCTGAGCTTCTTTCGTACTAAGTGCGGCTGTAGGTTCATCAAGAATAATAAAAGAAATATTCCGAGAAATGGCTTTTGCAATAAGAACCAACTGTTTTTCAGCTAAAGAGCAATGAGAAAGAGGAAGGGCAGGGTCAAGATGTCGACCAACTCTGTTTAAAAGCTCTTGGGCTACTTTATATCTTTTTTTCCAAGAAAAAAAAGCAGGTCCTGAGATAAACGTATTCATTGTAACGTTCTCAGCGATACTTAATGAGGAAACGAGAGCTGTATCTACTTCTTGAACGACCATCTCAATGCCAGCCTCTTTTGCATGAGCTGGTGTTTTAAGTATCAGCTCTTTCTCATCCAGTGTGATAACACCGCCATCACGTTCATAATCACCAGACAGTATTTTCATAAGGGTACTTTTACCAGCACCATTTGCTCCTAAAAGAGCATGGACCTCACCGCTTTTTACGGTAAAGTCCACTCCTTTTAATACAATCTGTTCACCAAATGACTTTTGTATAGAAGTTAAGGAGAGTATCGTCATTGTTTGGTATCCTTACTTAAGTTTTCCATCCATGGAGATGTTCCCGCGTCAGATTTGCCCCATCCTTCCACGTACTTACCGATTTCATCCATGGATACCTTAGATTTTGGCAGATCCTCTTTTTCAACAAGGTGAGGCTGTACACTATAGATCTGAGGTGTTTCTTCACCGGCTACTTTTTGATAGAGAAAGCGTACCTGCAGCTTTCCAACATCAGCAGGATCTGTCGCTGCTGTTGAAACCCAAGGACTGTTTTCTTCTTGCATCAGTTGTAGATCTTCGTCACTTAAGTCGATTCCATATACTTTAATCTCGTCACGTCCAGCTTGTTGGATCGCACGCGTTACGCCTTTAGCAAATTCGTCCCAAGGAGCGAATACAGCGTCAATATCACCTTTTTTCGGATATTTCTGTAGTAAAGCTTCCATTTGTGACTGTGTATCAAGCGCAGTATTTTGTGTCGCTGTACCGAATCGAGCGATTTCTTTAATCGAAGGATAACGTTTCTTAAAAGCTTCATACATAACGTTTCTTCGTTCCATCGGTGTAAAACCGCCTACCCAAACGTATACGATCTCACCTTTACCATTTAAGTCTTGCGCCATGCTTCGTAAAGCATTCCAAGAAAGGCTATAGTCATCCTGATCGATGACTGTTACTCCTGGAATGTTGATATCACTATCAAAAGCGACAACTGGTATTCCTGCTGCAACTGCTTTTTTCACACTTGGAGCAATCGCATCTGCACGACCATGATCGATTAAGATTCCATCAACTTGTTGGTTAACGGCTGTTTCAACATATGCTGCCATTTTTGAAAGATCGTTATCAGCGTTATAGATTTGCACCTCACCGCCAAACTCTTCCACTTGCTTTTTTACGCCACTAATATATTGAGAAGAAAAAGTACCGATAGAGAACTGATTAATTGAAGCGATCTTTAAAGGCTTCTGAAGCTGTTTTGGAACTTTGCTTGACGTAGAAGCAGTTACTGTAGAATTTGATTGTGACTCATTTGCTGCAGCAGGTTTTGTTTCTGTCTTATTGGAAAGAGCATCTTGCTCATTTGTGCATCCTGTTAAGAACAAGGCTGACGTTAGGCAAGCGGTTGCCAAGATTCTAAAAGGTCTCAATGCTTTTCTTCCTCCTTAAGTGTGGATAGTGCTTCTTTATAATTGCCATTGACGATTCCTTTTTCAGTTATGATCGCTGAGATGTATTCAGCGGGAGTTACATCGAAAGCGGGATTGAACACTTTTATTCCTTCTGGTGCAATGCGAACACCGTTTAGATGCGTGACTTCTTCTTCCGGACGTTCTTCGATCGGAATATCATCACCGCTTGTTGTACTGAGATCTAAGGTAGAAAGAGGACAAGCGACATAAAAGGGAATACCAAGCGCTTTTGCTTGTAGCGCAAGACCAAAAGTTCCGATTTTGTTAGCTGTATCGCCATTCGCTGCCACTCGGTCACATCCAACGATCACCGCTTTAATGTTCTTTGTTTTTAGCGTGTGGGCTGCCATATTATCTGTGATCAAGGTCACATCAATATCGTTTGCTTGCAGCTCCCATGCTGTTAAACGAGAACCTTGTAAAACAGGACGAGTTTCGTTCGCGTAAACAGAAAGGTTCCAGCCTTGTTCTTTAGCAAGATGAAAAGGAGCTAATGCTGTTCCATATTTGCTTGTCGCGATGGCACCTGCATTACAGATCGTCATGACAGCGTCTCCGTCTTGGAGAAGTGACAAAGCGTACTCACCGATCTTTCTGCATGTATTCTCGTCTTCTTCTTGAATTAAAAGTGATTCAGCTTCAATTCTACTTTTCGCCTCTTCTACTGAACTTGATTGTTGAGCAGAAGCAACAACACGATCTAATGCCCAAAATAAATTAACAGCGGTAGGGCGGGAAGACGCTAAGTAATCTCTTTGTCTTTGCAATTTAGTTAAAAACGAGGAATGATCCACCTCTTTTTCAGAATTACTCCATAGTGCGAGTCCGAATGCAGCAGCGATCCCAATAGCTGGCGCGCCTCGAACTTTAAGCTTAGAAATTGCGTCCCATACGTGTTCAATCGTGGTTACATTTAAGTAAACCGTGTGATGGGGAAGTTGTTGTTGATCTAATATAAGAAGATGGTCACCTCTGTATCGAACAGAAGGAACCCATTTTTCTGCTACAGTCATCATTTAAGCACCTCTAATCCAGTCAGTAAGTTCTGTGATGTTTGTAAGTTTCCTTTGATTTTTAACAAGTTTTGCCCCTAACGCTAGTGCTGTTTTTTTATAAAAGAGCTCGACCTCTTTTTGGGGGATAGTGTCTAGATCAGCAACGTGTGCAAGTCCAATCGTTCTTCGAATAATCTCACAACCAGCAAAACCGATAGCTTCTTGGAAAGTCTTTTCCAAGAAATTATCAAGTACACCGTCAATCTTGGCAAAAGGGTCTGTTGCTTTCTCGTTCCATAGTTGTGAGAACGTTTCTCTGTATGTTTCCCAAGTCTTTTCGATCGTTTGTAACAGGTAGGTTTGTAAAGATTCGCGATGAAATGGCTCTTTTGCATGTGCATTCTGAGAAAGATGATTAAGCGCAAGGTTAGCTATAAAGTGAGCGATATCGAATCCGGCTGGCCCATAGAACGCAAACTCAGGATCGATCACTTTAGTAGAATCGCTTTTTACAAAAATACTTCCAGAATGTAGATCTCCATGAAGAAGAACTTCTGCTTTAGTTAAGAATGATAGTCGCAGTTGAGCTACCTCTTGTAAAAGCTCTTTGTCATTCCAAATTACATCAACTTCACTTTGGAGTTCAGAAGGGAAGTCATTTGTATCATGATTGAAAAATGGATCAGTGAACACTAAGTCTTCCGTGATCTTGCAAAGTTCAGGGTTTGAAAATTGTTTAACTTGTTCTTTTTTTTCAAAAGGATGCAGGTAGAAATCACTAGAATAAAAAGCTGTTTTAGCAGCAAATGTTCCAATGTCATCAGCAAGCTGTGGATAAATTTGACCGTCAATAAGTCCTTTTCGAAGGATGACATGGTCAGACAGATCTTCCATAACTGTGACTGCAAGTGTTGAATCTGAAAATAAAACCTTCGGAACTAAGTGAGGAACGGATTCAGCTTCTTTTAATAACGCATCGCTCTCGATTCGTGCACGATCTAGTGTGAGCGGCCAGCTTTCTCCAACCACTTTTGCATAAGGAAGTGCTTGTTTAACGATTACAGCTTTTTTGGATAGTGCGCTTTCTATATGAAAGACAAGGTTTAAGTTGCCATCTCCAATCTCTCTAACATGCAGTTGGTCTTGTTCGGATGCATCAAAAAATGCTAAAGGTTTTACCACATCAAGCACTGTCAGTTCGTTTAACGGTTCATATGTAGGTCTTACTTGTACGCTCATTTTTGTTCCCCCCGGAAAGTTTTTTTACAAATAAAAAGAGCCTCTTTTCGTATATAAGAAAAGAGGCTCGGAATGATGATTTCCCGCACCTCTTATCTTAGCAAAACAAAAATGTTTTGCCGGAATTAGCACCGTGCCATACGCTGAATTAATCAGCGGCTCCCCGTATAATGCGGGCGCCCCATCTTACAATGGTATTACGGTCGGTTGCTGGGTTTCATCGGGCCATATCCCTCCACCTGCTCTTGATAAGAGACCAAAATTATTCGTTTTGTTAATGCGTAACAATATTCACGCAATTCATAATCGTTATACTACAACGTTGTGTGGAGATCTGTCAACACTAAATTCTTAAATGGATTTAATACAGATCTGTTCGACGGTCGTTAAATACAGGAACCTTTACACGGATTTCGTCTACTAATTCAGGTGAGATCTCTGCTGTAAGGATCTCCTCTTCGTGCACAGATCCTTCAGCAATGATATCTCCCCATGGGTCAATAATTAGTGATTGACCAGCGAAGGTGTTTTTAGGGTCGCTTCCAACTCGGTTACAAGCAATAACGTAGCATTGATTCTCTATAGCACGTGCGATAAGCAATGCTCGCCAATGAGATTGTCTTTGAATCGGCCATTCGGCAGGAACGAACAATATTTTTGCCCCTTTTATGAAAGGAGCTCGGATCCATTCAGGAAAACGGATGTCATAACAGATAGCAAGGGTCGAGAGATTACCGTCGATTGTAAACAGATTGCTATTACTGCCGGGGGAGATATATTTTTCCTCTTCCATAAGTGTGATCAGGTGAGCCTTTGAGTAGGTGCCAACATGTTCACCGTTTCGGTTGTAAGTGAGTGACGTGTTGTAAACTGAGTTACTCTCACGATATGCGATAGACCCTCCGACAATATTAGTATCAAGCTCTTTAGATAACTCGCTTAACCATTTCTTTGCTTTCTCACCATCATGATCGCTAATCTCATCTAATCGGGTAAGATCATACCCAGTATCCCACAGTTCTGGTAGTACGATCGTATCAGGATTATGATGTTTAACGGCTTTACGAATTTTATTTTCGATGTGTTTATAATTTTCATCAGGTTTCCCATATTGAATGTCAACTTGTATGCAGGCAATTTTCATGATTGTACCCTCCAGGTTGTAAAAAAAGTCTTTACAGAATTTCCTTAAGCGTATAACATAACTGATTAGAATTTCAAGAACATTCAAATTAGACTGGAAGTGATCGTCGTGAAACGTTTTGAGCAGGCAGAAGTGATGGGGAAACTGCCAGAGCAATTTTTCGCCAAGCTTGTAAAAAAAGTATCTTACTATGTAGAGCAAGGCTTTGATGTTATTAATCTAGGACAAGGGAATCCTGATCAACCAACTCCACAGCATATTGTTGATGCATTAAAAGAAGGAGCCGATAGACCTGATTTTCATAAGTATTCACCGTTTCGCGGACATGGATTTTTGAAGCAGGCAGCTGCCGATTTTTATAAACGAGAATATGGAGTAACACTCGATCCTGAGAAAGAAGTAGCCGTACTCTTTGGCGGGAAAGTAGGTTTAGTAGAGCTATCGCAGTGCTATTTAAATCAAGGAGATGTTGCACTCGTTCCAGACCCGGGATACCCTGATTATTGGTCAGGTGTTGCAATGGCTGGTGCTACTATGGAGACGATGCCCTTAAGAAAAGAAAATGACTTTCTCCCGAAGTATGATGAATTACCTGAGACAGTATTGAACAAAGCAAAGCTTATGTTCTTAAACTATCCGAACAATCCTACAGCAGGGGTTGCAACAAAATCCTTTTTTAAAGAAACAGTAGAACTCGCTAACAAACATGATATTCTCGTGTGCCATGATTTTGCTTATGGAGCAATCGGATTTGATGGACAAAAGCCGGTCAGTTTTCTACAGATAGAAGGAGCAAAGGACGTAGGTATAGAGATTTACACCCTTTCTAAAACGTATAACATGGCAGGATGGCGCGTTGGATTCGCGGTTGGAAACGAAACTGTTATTGAATCTATTAACCTACTTCAAGATCATTTTTACGTAAGCTTGTTCGGAGCTGTCCAGCACGCGGCGGCTGAGGCATTGAACGGACCACAGCGATGTGTGGATGAACTGGTAGATACATATGAACGTCGCCGAAATGCATTCATCGGACGTTTGAACGAAAACGGCTGGAAGGTAGAATCGCCAAAAGGTTCATTTTTCTGCTGGCTGCCTGTACCTGATGGGTATACTTCTGAAACTTTCGCAGACTATTTGCTAGAGAAAGCACACGTCGTAGTCGCGCCAGGCATCGGATTCGGAAGCGAAGGCGATCGGTATGTACGTGCCGGTCTTTTAACGTCTGAAGAACGTCTGATAGAGGCTGCTGATCGGATTGCTAAACTAATAATCGATAACTAGTGTTTACCTCCACTGACATTTGATTGCAGTGCAAGGTGGGAGACTCCTGGGGGACGAGTGTGGCAGGTGAGACCCTTAAGGGCGCAAAGCGGCAAGGGGCTCACCGCACGCCCCCCGGAAAGCGAGCATCTGGAACGGAAATCAAATCACTTTCAATACACTGAAGAAAGAAGATAGGGTTGACAGATCGTTCATACCCTGTCATAATCACAATTAAAATTATATTCTAACAATTTGCACTCTTATTAAGAGCAGGTGGAGGGACTAGCCCGATGAAACCCGGCAACCATTCAGCTAATTATGTATTAGCTGAAAACGGTGCTAATTCTTGCAGTCGAACGTTGACTGAGAGATAAGAGGAAGTGGAACTGTCAATATGTAGACACCCCTTCCTCGTGAAGGGGTTTTTTGTGTTTTTGAAAGGAGAACGACAAACATGAGTAAAATTACAGCGACGTACTTAGTACATGATAAGAAAGAAAACTTACAAAAAAAAGCGGAAGGAATTGCACTAGGACTTACAGTAGGTTCTTGGACAGATCTTCCTCAACTTGAGAAAGAGCAGCTAAAAAAACATAAAGGGATTGTGGAAGAGGTCATTGAACTTCCTGAAGATCCACGTGCTGATCAATTTTTAGGAAGTAAAAGAACTAAGGGCTTGCTTAAGATTTCCTATCCATCAGCAAACTTTTCAAATGATATTCCAGCAATTCTAACGACGGTTTTCGGTAAACTTTCGTTAGATGGTGAGATCAAGCTCATAGATTTAGAGTTTGATAGAGAGCTAGAAAAACAATTTCCTGGTCCTAAGTTTGGAATAACAGGAATTCGAGATATCTTAGGCGTACATAACCGTCCACTAGTTATGAGTATTTTTAAAGGGGTACTCGGAAAAGATCTATCATTCTTCAAGCAGCAATTATATGAGCAGGCTTTAGGTGGGGTAGATCTTGTAAAAGATGATGAAATTCTTTTTGAGAACCCACTCACTCCTTTTGAAGAAAGAGTGAAAATCGCTAAAGAAGTATTAAAGTCTGTTCACGAGCGAACAGGCGAAAAGACGCTCTACGCAGTTAACTTAACAGGCAGAACGAGTGAACTTCGAGATAAAGCGAGGCGCGCAGCAGAATTAGGAGCAAACGCATTACTATTTAACGTTTTATCTTACGGACCAGATGTATTGCAAGAACTGGCCGAAGATAAAGAGATTCAACTACCGATTATGGCTCATCCTGCACTATCCGGAGCTATAGGGTCATCATCACTTTACGGAATTGGTTACTCAGTATTACTAGGCAAATTGCTTCGTTATGCAGGAGCAGATCTTGTGTTGTTCCCATCACCATATGGAAGTGTAGCACTTGATCGTCAAGAAACATTAAGCATTGCGGATGCCTTAACAACAGATAACATCTCATTAAACAAATCGTTTCCAGTCCCTTCAGCTGGTATCCATCCAGGACTAACACCGGTTTTATACAATGACTTTGGTTTGGACAGCGTTATAAATGCAGGTGGAGGCATACATGGTCACCCAGATGGAGCTGCCGGTGGAGCACGTGCTTTCCGTCAGGCGATAGATGCCGTTGTTAAAGAAGAAGACTTTGAAAGTTTTGCTGAAAAACATGCAGAACTTCAAAAAGCATTAGAGCTTTGGGGTGGTGTTCCTGTAAAATGACAACTCAACAACGATCGGTAATCTTTTGTGATTTTGATGGGACTGTTACCGAAAAAGATAACATCGTCGCCATCATGGAAGAATTTTCACCTGAGGGATGGCAGCCGATCGTAAATGAAATCTTGAATGAAACGATCTCGATACGAGAAGGTGTAGGAAAAATGTTTTCCAGAATTCCTTCGAATAAAAAGAAAGAGATTATTGAATTCGTTTTAACACGTTCTAAGATTAGAGATGGCTTTCAGGAATTTATTCAATTTACTCAAAGCGAGAGAATTCCGTTATACATCGTTAGTGGCGGCATTGATTTTTTTGTTCATCCTGTTTTAGAAAACAAGCTGGATTCACAATACGTATTTTGTAATGCCAGTGACTTTACCAGTGACACGATAAAAATCACTTGGCCGAATGCGTGTGATGATCAATGTGACAATGATTGTGGGTGTTGCAAACCGTCTGTTATTAGAAGACTTGAAGAGAAATATCCCCGAGCAGAAAAGATTGTGATCGGTGATTCAATTACTGATCTTCAAGCTTCTAAGATGGCTGATGTTGTTTTCGCAAGAGATTATCTGATTGAAAAATGCGAAGAAAACCAAATACTATATACTTCATTTGAAACGTTCCATGACATCATTCATGTCTTAGAGAAAAGAGGTGTGAAAAGTTGAGTAAACAGCAACGATGGATTGAGCTTGCAGATGTAAAGGATGAGCTTGCTTCACGGAACTGGTTTCCTGGAACAAGTGGTAACGTATCGATTAAAGTAAGTGACTCACCGCTCGCTTTTTACGTTTCTGCAAGCGGAAAAGATAAAACAAAACGTACCTCTGAAGACTTTCTTTTAGTAGATCAGTATGGGGATCCGGTAGAAGAAACGCATTTAAAAGCTTCAGCAGAAACAGGCATTCATTGTGAAGTCTATCGATTAACGGATGCAGGCTGCTGTTTACACGTTCACACCGTAGATAATAACTTAATCTCTGAGTTATATGGTGTTGTAGGGAAGATTACGTTTCAAGGTCAAGAACTGATAAAAGCTTTTGGAATATGGGAAGAAGAAGGAAGTATCACGGTTCCTATCGTTGAAAATTACGGTGACCTTTCGAAGCTGTCAGAAGCGGTAGGTGCTGTTATAAATACGGATACCAAAGCTGTCCTGATCCGCAATCATGGTATTACCGTATGGGGCAGAAATGCTTTTGAAGCGAAGAAACACCTAGAAGCTTTCGAGTTTCTGTTCTCTTACCATATCAAATTACAAACTTTAAACGTTTTAAATAAAAATCAATCATTTGGAGGCGTTAAAAATGGCACAACTACGATTTCATGATAACAACGAAAGAATTGAAAAACAAAGCGAGGTAGAATCGTACTTAAACTCACAGGAAGTTATTTACGAAAAGTGGGACATTGAAAAACTTCCATCACACCTTCGTGAAAATTTTTCGTTAAGTGATGAGGACAAAGAAGAAGTGATTCAAACCTTCCGCAGTGAGATCGATGATATCTCTGGGCGCAGAGGGTATGTAACAGAAGATGTTATCTCCCTTTCTGATGCGACACCAAACTTAGATGAGCTTTTGAAAAACTTCTTAGCAGAACATCATCACACAGATGATGAAGTACGATTTATCGTTTCTGGACATGGAATCTTTGCGATCGAAGGACCTAATGGAAGGTTTTTTGATGTAGAGCTTGAGCCGGGAGATCTAATCTCCGTTCCAGAAAATTTCCGTCACTATTTCACGCTGCAAGAAGATCGTAAAGTAGTAGCGGTCCGCATCTTCAAATCAAAAGAAGGCTGGGTACCGATCTACGATAAACAGCCACAAGAAGCAAAATAATAAACCTGGCACACCATTTTATTTGAATGAAATGGTGTGTTTTCTTTTGTAATGAGAGAGTAGTTAGCAGGTCAGGCGCTCGTCCGGCGGCTGACAAGCACGCTGGACGAGCGCCATACAGAAAATACGAGCAAAGAAAAAGCATCGGATTCTAATAACCGATGCTTTTTCAAATTCCTCATTATTTTAAAGCTCTTTTGATTTTCTTAGATTGATTAAACGATAGGTGTGCAGGGCGATAACCTTAAGAACCGCATATACTGGAACGGCTAGAATCAATCCAAGGAGACCACCTAGGCTTCCTGCAACAAGCAAGATTGAAATAATGGTAAGCGGATGGATATCCAGCTTTTTACCCATAACTTGAGGAGAGATAACATTACCTTCAATCTGCTGAGCTATAACCATAACGACTAGTACTTTGATGACCATCGCCGGCGAGTCAACGACCGCTACGATCAGTGCAGGAACGACTCCTATTATCGGGCCAAGAAACGGAATAACATTTGTGAACATCGCGATGATGGCTAAGATCAGTGAATACTCGATTCCAATTACAAGGTATCCAATATAGAGCATGGTTCCCACACAGACACTGACCAGGATTTGTCCTTGGATGTATGAACTAAGGGCAATGTCCATGTCTTTTAGGATTTTTGTTCCATTCGTACGCTGTCTTTCAGGAAGCGTTTGAAGCACCATCTGTGGAGCTTTTTCACCTTCTTTTAGCATGTAATAGAGAATGAAAGGAACGGTAACAAAAATCATAATAATGTTTGTGATGATTCCAATAAAGTTTGCGATGTTCGTACCAATTGTTTGAACACTCGTAGACAAATATGCAGTCACTTTATCAGAGATTTCTTTCACATCAAATTGGTCACTTTCTTGGAAACGGCTTACCCATTCATTTTGCTGTAAATCATTTAGCTTAGAACGAATAGCATCGATTAAAGCAGGTGTATTCTCAATTAAATTACTTACCTGTCTTTGTAATATGGGACCAATAGAATAGAATAGCAATACGAAAAGTCCGATCGCAAGCAGATAGATGAGAAGGATGGATAACACCTTCGGAACATTTCGCTTATGTAAGAACTGAACGACTGGCCGGAACAGATAATAAAGAACACCGCCAAGTAAAAACGGGAAAAATAACGTTTGAACAAGAACGACGATCGGCCTGAAAATAAAATCAATCTTGGTTCCTACTAGAATGATTAAAAAAATGAGGAGAAATCCGTAACCGATACGAAAAAATTTCGACTGTGGCATTTAATGATCACCTTTATCTTCTGAAATATGTATTCATTATATACAACTTATAAGAACATACACAAATTTTAAAAAAACACCCGTACAAGGATAAAAGCATATGCTGAGTAATGGGCATAGATACTAGAAATGGAGTTTGTACAGAAAGGATGAAACCAATGTGCGGAATAACGGGTTGGGCAGATTGGAATCGTAACCTCACACATGAAAAAAATATATTAATTAAGATGGCCTCACCATTATCAAAAAGAGGACCAGACGCACTTAATGTATGGAGTACCACACATGCAGGTTTTGGTCACGCAAGGTTAGCAGTTGTAGATATTGAAGGCGGCGTTCAGCCGATGACAAGAACGAAGAACAAATCGAATTATACACTTTGCTATAACGGAGAGCTGTACAACACAGAAGATCTCCGGAAAGAACTTTTACAAAGAGGGTACACGTTTGATGGGCATTCCGATACGGAAGTTTTACTTACTTCTTATATGGAGTGGGGAGAGAGTTGTATCGATCGGTTTAATGGAATATTTGCATTTGGAATTTGGGATGAAGAAAAGGAAAGCTTGTTTGTAGCTCGTGATCGATTAGGGGTAAAGCCATTTTTCTATACTGAAAAAGGCGGTATGCTGTTATTTGGGTCTGAAATAAAGTCCATATTAGCTCATCCAGATGTCAGGGCTGAAATAGATCGTGAAGGACTACAAGAAGTTTTCGGTCTAGGACCATCTCGTACCCCAGGTAACGGAGTATATAAAGGGATAAAAGAACTCCGTCCAGCACATGCTGCGACGTATTCAAAAAACGGGCTGAAAATTTGGCGGTATTGGAACGTAGAAAGTAAACCACATCAAGATTCTTTGCAAGATACGGTTGAAAAAGTGAAATATCTCGTGAATGATGCAGTGACGCGACAACTGATTGCAGACGTACCAGTAAGTACTTTTCTTTCTGGCGGTCTCGATTCAAGTGCGATCACCGCAATCGCAGCGAAATATTTTAAAGAAGAAAACAAAGGTGACCTCCATACGTTCAGCATTGATTATGTAGATAATGATAAGTATTTTAAAGCGAGTGATTATCAGCCGAATTCAGATGCATATTGGATCAATCAGATGGTTGAAGCTACAGGCTCTGTTCATCATAGCTGCGTGATTGATAACGAACTATTAATCAATCATTTGCGTGAAGCTGTCACCGTTCGGGATTTGCCAGGAATGGCTGATGTTGATTCTTCACTTTTATGGTTCTGCCGCCAGATTAAACCTCAGTCAACAGTTGCACTTTCAGGAGAATGCGCAGACGAAATCTTTGGTGGGTATCCATGGTTTCATAAAGAGGAACTCTTGCATCGTCCAATGTTTCCGTGGATGCGTTCAACAGAAGCGCGCCAAAATCTTTTACAAGACTCATGGGCTAGCAAGTTGAATCTAGCTTCATATGTTCAGCAACGATACGAAGAAACAGTGAACGAAACGCCTGTTTTAGAAGGAGAATCTAAAATAGAAGCGAGAAGACGTGAAATCTTCTATTTGAATATGATTTGGTTCATGACGACACTGTTGGATCGTAAAGACCGAATGAGTATGGGAGCTTCATTAGAAGTGAGGGTACCTTTTGCAGATCATAGAATTGTAGAATACGCATGGAACATTCCTTGGGACATGAAAATGCTGGATGGAAGAGAGAAGGGAATACTTAGAAAAGCACTTACTGGGGTACTTCCGAATGATGTACTGTATCGAAAAAAGAGCCCTTACCCGAAAACGTTCCATCCGGATTATACGAACGGCGTAAAAGATTGGTTAACAAGCATCGTCGCGAAAAAGAACTCACCATTATTTGAAGTATTAAACCGAGCCCGTGTTCAAGAAATTATTCAAACGAATGGTGAGACGTTTAAAGAGCCTTGGTTTGGTCAACTTATGACCGGCCCACAATTAATGGCTCATCTTGCGCAGATCGACAGCTGGCTGACCGACTATAATATTAATATCGTAGATTAAACGAAAAAACCGGAAACATTTCTGTTCTCCGGTTTTTTTAATTTATGCAGTTGCTTCATGCTTGACGACTAATTGTTTTTGCCATTTTCTTTTTCGCCACCTCGACAGCATAAAGAGTCCCCGCAGCCATTCATCTGCAGTGAAGGCGAGCCAAATCCCTATTAAACCAAGATCGAAAGTAATCCCTAACAAGTATGCGAGTGGTACACTAACTCCCCACATAGAGATGACACCCATAATGACCGGAAACTTAACATCACCTGCAGCTCTCAAACTTGAAATGATAACAAGATTAAAAGAACGGCCAGGTTCGAGCAGGAGCGTTAAGTATAAAAGAATAGTACCCTCCTTAATAATCTCAGGATTATCTGTGAAAATAGATAGAAGTGGCTTTGCAAATAGTGAAGCTATACCTGCCATAAGAAAACTTATGATCATGGCATACGTCTGACTTTTGAGACACATCTTATAAGCAGAGTCGTACGATTTAGCACCGATTAAGTGACCAATTAATATCTGTGTACCTTGGCCGATCGCTACAGCGAAAAGGAAGATAAACATCATAATATTAAAGGTATATACCTTTGTAGTAAGTGCCGTTGTACCAAGCAGCGTGATGAAGAACGTAATCAGCATCTGAGATCCACTATAAGATAGATGCTCTCCAGCTGATGGCAATCCGATTTTTAATACACCCTTTATATGAAGAGGGAATAATTTGAATGAGCTGGAAAAAGGTAATGGTATAGAAGAGCGCTTAAACAACAGATACAGAATTACAAGTAAACCTAAAAATCGGCTAACAGATGTTGAAATCGCTACACCTTCAACACCTAATACTGGAAAACCGAAAGCGCCGAAGATAAATAAATAGTTTCCAAATACGTTCAAGATGTTCATCCCGATCGTGACATACATGGCATCTTTCGTAAAACCGTAGCTTCTAATGGCAGCTCCGATCGTCATAATAACCGATTGGATAAATGAAAATCCTCCTACGATCATTAAATAGCTCGATGCTTCAGCCATCAACTCTGGTGGCGTATTCATCCATGTTAAAAATACATCGCCAAAGACAAGTAATGCAGCACTTAAGAGTACCCCAAAAAGCAAGTTCCCTAAGATGGCAACGACAGCTACTTCAGCAGCTGTACGTTCAAGTCTAGCACCTATTGCCTGTGCAATAACCACACTCGCTCCTGTTGCAACAAATCCAAACATAACGATTACGATCGATAACAGTTGATTAGTGAGTCCGACAGCAGCCACTGAATGATCAGAATATTGACTGAGCATAAGAGTATCAGCGTTCCCCATCAACATATGAAGCATTATTTCAATAAATATTGGCCACGTTATGGCAAAAAGGGAAAGCTTAGCAGCTTTGTTGCCTTTCATGTAAATCCCTCTCCATCGTGTTTATATTGTATGGTTTTAACATTTACCTATTGTATCAGGTATGAGTAGTCACTGAAATAAAATCCCCTCACTTTTTACAGTGAGGGGGAACATGTTTATTTTCTTCTATATATACTAAAGCCGTATCCAGGCAAAGATCCTGAGAATGATGACCCCAAAATATGTGTGTAGCCTTCAGGGATATCAATGGAAAGATCAGCGCTTTCTTCACCCGCATTTAAAAGGATCCATACATTTTCCTCATTTGATGAACGCTCATATACTAATGTTTTCTCATTTGCCTTGATAAACTTCATTTCGCCGTCATTGGCTAGAACTTTATGATCTTGACGAAGAGTTAGCAAAGATTGAATATGTTCAAACAGATCTAAATCTTGTTTGTTTTCATCCCATTCCATACATTTTCTGCAACCTGGATCATTACCACCTGTCATACCGATCTCGTCTCCATAATAGATACATGGAGTTCCTTTAAAGGTTAACATCAATAAGAACAATAACTTCATCTTATCCTTATTCTCATCACAGAACGTTAGAACACGTTTTGTATCATGTGAACCTAATAGGTTAAACGCAGCTTCGTTAACATTTTCAGGATACATATGAAGTACAGCCGTCATTTTTTCAGCAAACACTTTTGCATCAATCGTTTCTTTTGCTACAAAATCAAGAGCCGCATTTGTGAATGGATAGTTCATAACGGCGTCGAATTGATCTCCTTGTAGCCAGTTCATGGAATCATGCCAGATCTCACCTAAGATATATGCATCTGGTTTGACAGACTTAACAGCTGTTCTGAATTCTCTCCAAAATGAATGATCAACCTCATTTGCAACATCTAATCTCCATCCATCAATATCAAACTCTTCCACCCAATAGCGAGCGACCTTGAGTAAGTATTCGCGAACCTCTGGGTTTTCAGTGTTCAGTTTCGGCATCGCTTTTTCGAAAGCAAACGTATCATAATTAGGGCGTGGTTCAGTCTGGATTGGAAATTCTCTTAAATGGAACCAATTCTTATAAGTAGAATTCTCTTGATTCTGAAGTACGTCCTGAAATGGTTCAAAATAGTATCCGCTGTGATTAAACACAGCATCGAGCATAACTTTAATTCCGTTCTCATGACAAATTTTTACTAGTTGCTTGAACGTTTCTTTATCACCGAATTGTGGATCGATCTCTAAATAATCAATCGTATCGTACTTGTGATTAGACTTCGCTTTAAAGATCGGTGTGAAATAAATACCAGTCACACCTAGTTTAACGAGATGATCGATATGATCGATCACACCTTGAAAATCTCCTCCAAAAAAATTGTTAAACTTCGGCTCTTCACTAGCCCACGGAAGAGAACCTTCAGGATCGTTGCTCGTATCTCCATTCGCAAAACGTTCAGGGAATATTTGATACCAAACCGTATCTTTCACCCAAGAAGGGGCACGGAATACATCTATTCCATTTAAGAATGGAAAACAAAAATAATAAGCTGTGTCATCGAACGGAGCTTCATTATAGAAGCCTTTTTCAGTATATACCAACGTCTCAACACCGTTCTTCAGTTCAAATCCATAGCGTAAACGGCGAAACGGGGGAGAGATAGCAATAAAATAGTAATCAAAATATTCATCTGTACCTGATAGAGTCATAAGTGATCGGGACGTCTGCCAGCCATCCTTCGTCCAGTCATAAGGATCACCGTGAATTAACGTAACTGAATCAACATCACCTTTTTTGGTACGAAGACGGATGTGGAGGGTAGTCTCGTCATAAGCATAAGCAAAATTGTTACCTGCTCTGTGGTAGATAGCTTCTTTTAACATAGTATGATCTCCTCTCAGTTTCAGCAATAAAAAAGGGGCACAACCTATAAAAACTAGGTTGTACCCCTAAAAGAACGTACATTGCCTTCAACTTGTAATGCTGATAGTATAAACCGCTCTCAGCGATAAAATCAAGATAAATGAAAGCGAAACCAAAAATAATTAAAAAAGTATTGTAAAAATTCAAAGCATAGGTATAATGAAATTGAGCAGGTAATGCAATCGTTTTCATAAACGGCAAAAAACTTCATAAGAAGACAGAAAAACATTTTTTTTGCTAATCTGTGCAAACGTTTGTATGCTTTGATCTTTTAACAATAATGGGGGGTACAATTGATGAAAAAGTTATTAGCTTTGCCTTTAACTTTTGCTCTAGCTGCAAGTGCGTTAGCTGCTTGCGGACCGCAAGAAGATAGTTCTTCTACAGGTGGTAAGAAAGAATCTGGCACAGACAAGCCTGAAAAATTAGTTATGTGGGAAGACCAAGAAAAAGGTGCTGGAACAAAAGATGCCATTAAAAAGTTCGAAGAGAAATACGGCATCAAAGTTGAGCTAAAAGAAATTCCAATGCTAGATCAGCAAGAGAAGCTTCGTCTAGATGGACCAGCTAAAAAAGGACCGGATGTTATTACAACTCCGCATGACCGTATTGGACCATTAGCGATCGAAGGTCTTATCGCACCAATTAAAGTATCTGATGATGTAACAAAGCTTTACACTGAATCTTCAATTAACGCATTAACATATGACGGAGAACTTTACGGTCTTCCTAAGTCAACAGAAACACCAGTATTTATCTACAATAAAAAACAGATGCCTGAAGCACCAGAATCTTTAGAAGATGTTCTTGCATTCTCTAAAGGTGATAAAGGTGGAGCGCAATACGGTTTCCTAGCAAACTGGACTGATTTCTACTTTGCAAATGGTGTGCTTTCTGGATATGGAAGCTATGTATTTAAAGATGACAACGGAACATTAGATCCTAAAGACCTTGGCCTTTCTAACAAAGGTGCAGTTGAAGGACTAGATTATATCACTAGCTGGTACAAAGATGGCTTGTTCCCAAAAGGAATCATCGGTGAAAAAGCAGGACAAACAATCGATGGTCTTTTCCAAGAAGGTAAAGTTGCTTCTGTAATGAACGGACCTTGGTCTTTCCAAGGCTATAAAGATGCTGGAATCGATATCGGTGTTGCACCAATGCCTAAACTTCCAAACGGTGAAGATGTTAAAACATTCATCGGAGTTAAAGGTTACAACGTAAGTCAGTTCTCTCCTAACCAAGAATGGGCTGCTAAACTGGTTGAGTTCATCACAAACGAAGAAAGCGCAAAGACTCGTTTTGAGAAAACAGCAGAAATTCCTCCAGTTGTATCTTTAATGGAGGACCCAATCATTGCAGACAACGAAGCAGCTAAAGCTGTAGCGGTTCAATCAGAACGTGGAGTTCCAATGCCTAACATTCCTGAAATGGCAGAAGTTTGGGCTCCAGCTGCAAACGCACTTCAATTATCTGCTACTGGAAAGTCTGAGCCAAAAGCTGCTCTAGAAAGCGCAGTTAAGACGATTGGACAAAACATTGAAGCGAACCATGGTAAAAAATAATAAGCAATAAGTGGAAAGCGGTACCCAGACGTCGCGGGTACTGCTTTCTCTAACTATTGTGTGTGTTGGAAAGATTTCGCTTATGTATGGGTCCTAAAATCTTTCGAACTACACACAAAACAGTTAGTGGGGAAAAGAAAGGGGAAACCTGTAATGACACACCGTAAGACGGCAGCTTTGCTGTCCATCATTCCAGGAATGGGGCAATTCTATAACAAGCAATTTGTTAAAGGTTTCGCATTCTTGTTTTTAGCGATATGTTACTTTATTGCATTTCTTGATTTTCTGAATATCGGACTTTGGGGAATCGTAACACTAGGTACAGAAGTGCCTAGAGATCATTCCATCTTCTTACTAGTGAACGGCGTTATTTCCATACTAGTAGTAGGTATCGGTTTAGGGTTTTACTACTTTAATATCTATGATGCGTTCCAAAATGGGAAAAAACGTGATAACGGCTTGAAACTTAACTCACTAAAAGAGCAATATCATAATGTTGTAGACAAAGGATTTCCTTATCTAATGGTGGGACCTGGATTCTTACTTTTGATCTTCGTTGTCATTTTTCCGATCATCTTTATGTTGTTGTTAGCATTTACGAACTATAATCTGTACAACTCTCCACCAGCAAAGCTTGTTGATTGGGTTGGGTTTAAGAACTTTATCGAAATCTTCTCTTTAGATATTTGGCGTGAAACGTTTATCTCTGTATTTGCATGGACGATTATCTGGACATTTACTGCAACAACCCTTCAAGTCGCAATTGGAATCTTCTTGGCGGTAGTCTTGAATCAAAAAGAAATTAAGTTTAAAGGGATTATTCGTACACTTTTAATCTTACCTTGGGCAGTGCCAGCATTCGTTTCAATCTTAATTTTCTCTGGATTATTTAATGATACGTTTGGAGCAATCAACCAATCTATTTTAGCACCTCTTGGAATCGATTCCATACCATGGATGACTGATCCTTTTTATACAAAGATCGCTTTGATCTTCATCCAATCTTGGCTTGGTTTCCCGTTCATCATGGCTATGACTACAGGAGTACTTCAGTCTATTCCTGGTGAACTTTATGAAGCTGCAACTGTAGATGGGGCATCAAATTGGGATAAATTCCGTAAGATCACACTTCCGATGGTCTTATTTACAACAGCACCAATATTAATCACACAATACACGTTTAACTTTAATAACTTTAACGTTATCTATCTATTCAACAACGGTGGACCTGCAGTGGCTGATCAAAATGCAGGAGGGACAGACATCTTGATCTCTTGGATCTACAACTTAACGATGACTTCAGCTCAATATAGTAAGGCAGCAGCTGTAACTGTATTGTTATCGTTGATCATCGTGTCACTTGCATTGTGGCAGTTTAGAAAAACGAAATCATTTAAGGACGAAGGAATGATTTAATATGAGTATAAAAACAGCAAGAAGAATACGATTAACTCTGTCCTATCTAGTACTATTGTCAGCGATTGCGATTGTGGTCTACCCAATTCTTTGGGTAATTGGATCTTCATTCAACCCAGGTAACACTTTATCAAGTTCGACGATCATTCCAGAGAATGCAACTCTAGCTCACTATAAAGAGCTGTTCGCTGAAACGGATTATCTAATCTGGTACTGGAACACGCTAAAAATCTGTTTTATAACAATGGTGCTTTCTGTAATCTTTATTGGCTTAACGGCTTATGCTTTCTCAAGATATAAGTTTGTTGGTCGTAAGAACGGATTGCTTCTTTTCCTAATTTTGCAGATGATTCCACAATTCGTAGCGATTCTTGCAATCTACATCCTAGCTTACCAAGTAGGATTGCTTGATACACACTTTGCCTTAATCCTTGTTTATGTGGGTGGATTGATTCCGATGAACACATACTTGGCAAAGAACTATTACGATACGATTCCAAAAGAACTAGACGAATCTGCGCGAATTGATGGCGCTGGTCACTTTCGTATCTTTTGGCAGATCATCCTGCCACTTTCAAAGCCAATCTTAGCGGTAATCGCACTTTTCAGTTTCATCTCACCGTTCGCTGATTTTATCTTAGCGTCCATTCTGATCAGTTCAGATGAGAAGATGACACTTGCGGTTGGTCTGTTTAACATGATTAAGAACGAATTCGGTAACAGTTTTACATTGTTTGCAGCGGGTTCTGTATTAGTAGCGATTCCGATTGGTCTATTATTCTTATCACTGCAGCGTTACTTTATCTCTGGCTTAACTGCTGGTGGTACAAAAGGTTAATCACAGCACCTTACTATAGGAGGAACGGCGATGGGCAAAAGAATGATATTCTTAGCTATGTCGTTTCTTCTTTTTTTATCTGTTCAAAATAAAGCGCTTGCAGAAAAAAAGGAAGAACGATCATGGAAAGACGAAACGATCTACTTTATTATGGTGGACCGGTTTAATAATGGAAATAAAGATAACGATTTTGATGTAGATCTTAATGACCCCACAGCTTACCATGGGGGAGACTTCAAAGGGATCATGGATAAAATTGATTATCTTGATGACCTTGGGGTTACGGCGATATGGCTAACACCTGTGGTTAAGAACGAACCCGGTGGCTATCACGGTTATTGGACGGAGAATTTCTATGAAACGGAAGAACATTTTGGTTCAAAGGATGAGTTGAAGCAACTTGTTATAAAAGCGCATGATCGTGATATAAAAGTTATATTAGATCTAGTCGTAAATCATACAGGCTATAAACATCCTTGGTTAGATGAGGCGTCAAAAAAGGCTTGGTTTCACCCAGAGAAGGAGATCGGGAACTGGGATAACCAACAAGAAGTTGAGAACGGCTGGCTCGCTGGATTGCCCGATCTGAACACAGAGAACAATGAAACACGTAAGTATTTACTCGACATGGCTGAATATTGGATTAAAGAAACAGATATAGACGGCTACCGTTTAGATACTGTTAAACATGTGCCAAAAGACTTTTGGATAGATTTTTCTGAACGAGTGAAGAAAGCAAAGCCTGGCTTTTATTTAATCGGTGAAGTTTGGCACAATGATCCAAGATATATTTCTGAGTACAATAAAGCAGGAATACAATCGTTTGTAGACTATCCTTTGTTTAATGAGATGGTTCGTATCTTTAGACAAAGCGGGCAATCACTTTCAGAGCTGAACGCTGTATGGGAGCGGAATAAGTTCTATTATAAAGATCCGTATACGTTAGGAAACTTTATTGATAATCATGATAACATTCGATTTGTACGTGAAGTGCTGTTGAAGCAAGAAGATCCCGAAAAAAGGCTGAAGCTTGCTCTTACCTATCTTTACTCGGCACCTGGTATTCCTATCCTCTATCAAGGAACAGAGCATATGATGGACGGCGCCAAAGATCCGGACAATCGTCGCATGATGGACTTTACTCAAAATAAGGAGTTTGAAACGTTCACTTCTAAATTGGGAAAACTTAGACAAAAACATCCTGCACTTAGACGGGGCGATTATTCAATGATTGTTGATAAAGGTGGGAAAGCGGTCTTTAAACGAAAATTTAAAGATGAAACATTATTTATCGTGTTTAACAATGATAAGAAGAAGTCGGGTATTTCTTTTTCAGATAAAAGCCTTCATAATAAAAAGCTTGTGAGTCTTTTATCAAACGAAGAGATAAAGGTGAATGATACTTCTGTTGAAGTGAATATGACTGGGGAAACGGCTGAGATATATGCTGTTCAAAAAGCAGATTCACAATGGAAGCTATATTCGATTGTTGCTGTAGTAATTGTTGTAGTAATATTGAGCTCTTTCTATCTAATCAGAAGAAGAAAACAACGCTCATAATTACAAGCTAGTAGCGGAATAAAACGATTTAAGCCTTATAGTCTAAAAGAAACCGTTCAATTTACAAAAATAGTGAAAAACATTAAAAGTGGAAAGGAATTATTATTTCTTTTTTCCTACGAATTCTATACAATTATTGATGGAATTAAGTAAGCGTATACACTAAGCCAAATAGTCTGAAAGGAGGACTATATCATGTCAGTTACTATAAAAGATGTAGCAAAATTAGCAGATGTTGCACCCTCAACCGTTTCAAGGGTAATCGCGAATAATCCTCGAATATCAGAAAAAACAAAACGAAAAGTAAAAGAAGCGATGGACTATCTTGGCTATCATCCAAACTTTAATGCGAGAAGTTTGGCAAACCGAAGCACACAGGCGATCGGACTTGTCATGCCTAGTTCTGCTGACAAAGCCTTCCAGAATCCGTTTTTTCCAGAAGTAATCAGAGGTATCAGTACCATTGCCCATGAGCAAGAATACGCTCTATACATGTCGACTGGAAATACAGAAGATGAAATATTTGAAGGTGTTGTTCGAATGGTACAAGGACGTCGAGTGGATGGAATCGTTATGTTGTATTCACGTGTAGATGATCGGATCATGTGCTACTTACAAGAACAGAAATTTCCTTTCACGGTAATCGGAAAGCCGTTTAAGAACGCTGAAACAATCACACATATAGATAATGACAACTTCAAAGCTGCTCAAGAAATGACTGAATATCTCATATCACTTGGTCATGAACGAATCGGGTTTGTAGGTGGAAATTTAAATCTAGTCGTAACCATCGACCGGTTATTAGGCTATGAAAAAGCGATCCGAAATGCGGGTCTGCCTTATAAAGATGAGTACATCGTTCATGAGGAGTTCTTAAAAGAAGGCGGGCAGGAAGCAGTTAAAGAGCTCCTCGCGCTAAATGAGCCTCCGTCAGCACTTCTTGTTATTGATGACGTTATGTCCTTCGGTGTGCTGAGCACATTAAACGAGTTAGGAGTGAGCGTACCAGATGACATCTCATTACTAAGTTTCAACAACGTTATGCTATCTGAACTCTCATCCCCTTCACTAACATCAGTAGACATCAATATCTTTAAACTTGGTTATGAAGCGGCTAAGGGACTACTAGAATGCATTCAATGTCCAGAAAAAGAAGCAAAACGAGTAGTCGTACCTTTTCAATTGATCGAAAGGCAGACATGCAGTAAAGTTAGCGAAAAGTAATGATCTGCCTATGGAACGAGCTGTCAGGTGGAGACTCCTTATGGCGTGTAGCGGCTGGAGGCTCTTCGCATCCCCATGGAAAGCGTGTTACCTTGAGCGGAACGATAGCAACAAAGTATACAAAAAAAGCCTCAAGAAGATGTGTTGAAATCTTCTTAGAGGCTTTTTTCTTTAAGAGCATTAATAACAGGTAGGATAGGCTGTTTACTTTTACAAGAATAAAATTTTTTAAACGGGTCACCTACATCGTTTATACGATCGATGATGGTGGTAAGTGGAAATTGCTCAGGCTTTAATGCAGCGTTCACTTCTTCCCAGTATAAAGGAGTGGCAACTAAAGCATCATCATTTCCTCTAACAGAATAGGGAGAAATGATTGTTTTGCCTTCTGCGTGTTGAATATAATCAATGTAACAACGGTTGCCTCTGTTCTTTTTTAAACGTTCAATCGTAAACCATTTCGGCTCTCGTTCGATTAGATAATGGGCTAGAAACTCTGTGAATAGTCGTGAGTCTTCGAAGGTAACAGCTTGTTCAGGTAACGGGATGTATATCTGCATGCCTTTATTACCGCTTGTTTTGATAAATGTAGTGAGATGTAACTTGTCACACACTTCTTTTATCAGGAGCGCAGCTTCGACGGAAAGATGAAATTCCTTTCGAGATGGAGGATCTAAGTCCATCACGATCTCAGATGGATGACTATTCTTAACTGTTCGGTATGGAATATGAAACTCAAAGGCAAGCTGGTTTCCTAGCCAAAGTAGTGTAGGTAAGTTATTACAAACGATATAATTAATATCTTCTTCTATACTCGTATGTACATAGTGTGGAGCATAATCAGGACAATTCTTTTGATAAAAGCGCTCCTCACCAACTCCATGAGGATATCTGATTACCGTTAAAGCCCGGTCTGTTAAAAAAGGCAGCATATAAGGTGCAATTTGGGTTAAATAGTTAATATATTCGACTTTTACAATTTCGAGATCTGGCCAAAGTGGTTTGTTAGGGCTTGTTAATGTTACGATCTCGTTGTTTACGTTGAGATCTACTTGTTCTTTTGTAGACTTTCCCATGTACAATCCTCCCAATTTGTATCAAAACGGAATGAAACAAACCTTGGCTGTCTCAATTGATTTTTATATAGTTCTAAATAAGAAAGTTCTACGCAGATTGACGGCTCTATTAAAATAAGAGACCCGTTCTTGCTGGCAATATTTTTCTTTATAATTTGTATTAAAGCTTCCTTCTCTTGAGGGGAAATGCCATGAGAGAATAACCCCACGAATTGAACAGAACGATCTTTAATAACGCCAACGTGAAAAAAACCGTTCTCTGTATCGTAACCTAATAAAATAAGTGGATGGAATTTAAGATTTTTAACTTTGATCCATTCGTTCGTTCGGATGCCAGAAGACCATTTACTATAAAGCTTCTTCGCCACAATTCCTTCGCTATTACTTCCTTTCACATCCTCCATGATTTTAGATTTTTCAGAAGTGAAATTGATAAAATTAAGACGACGATCGGGTGATATTTTAATGTTAGAAATACCTGTAGTCTGAAGCAGTTTCAGCAATTTTTCTTTCCGATCCAAAAAAGGTAGTGTATTCATATATTCATTCTCTATCGCAAGTAGATCAAACGCGCAAAAAGAAGAAGGATATTGTTTAGAAGCTATCACAATTTTATCGAGCTGTTTTAGTCTGCCTCTTTTTTGAATCTGTTCAAAGTTTGCTTTATTTTCATTTTCTAGAATACATAGTTCTCCATCTAAAAGTATGGGGAACAAGTCTTTAACTTTATTTTCGATCGTTTTAAGGTGATCTACAACCTCAGGAAAAATGGTATGCAGAGGATGACCATTTCTAGATGTCATGATAACATTCGCGTGATCCCAATAAAGTAAACATCTAAAACCGTCGTATTTCACTTCATATACCCAATGACGCTCTTCCGGCAATTCGTTTGAAAGAGAAGGGAGCATGGGCTTTAAAAAGTGTTGAATCATGAACTAGCTTTCTTCTTTGCAGATGTTTTTTTCTTCTTAGGTTTTGGTTCATCCGCACTTTTACTGTTTTTAGACGAGGTATCCTTTGTTTTCTTATTGTTATCAGTCGATTCTTTTCCTTTACTCTCATTGATGGAGGCCTGAAGTGCTTCCATAAGATCTACGACATTTGTTTTTGGCTTTTCTTTAGCAACTTTCACTTCATCACCAGAAATCTTGCTGTTGATCAATTCGAGAACCGCTTCACGATATTCGTCTTCATACTTTTCAGGCTCAAACGGAGCAGTTAATTGTTCGATAAGCTGTTTAGCCATCTCAACTTCTTTTTCATTTAATGACACTTCATCTGTTAAACCAGGAACATGGTCAACATTTCTTACTTCGTCCGGATAAAAGATAGTTTCTAGAACTAAACCGTTCTTGTACACTCGAACAGCTGCAAGATGTTCCTTTGATCGAAGTGTGAATTTAGCAAGTCCGATCTTTCCGGTATCTTCCATAGCTTTTTTCAAGAGTGCGAAAGATTTTGTCCCATTCTCGCCAGGTCCAACGAAATAAGAACGATTATAAAAGATAGGATCAATCTCTTCTAATTTAATAAAATCAATGATCTCGATCGATTTATCAGATACACCTGCTAATTCATCAAGTTCTTCTTTCTCTACAACTACGAATTTACCCGGTTCATACTCATAGCCTTTAACGATTTCTTTTGAATCCACAGTCTCTTCACATACAGGGCAGATTTTTTCATACTGAACAGGACTATGGCACTTTTCATGTAAATATCTCATCTTAATATCTTTATTCTCAGTTGCGGCAAACAGCTTGATCGGTATATTCACAAGACCAAAGCTAATCGCACCTTTCCACATCGTGTGCATCATGACCATCCTTCCAAACTCATTTACAAATAGTTTCTCCAGACGTATCAACATCATGTATATTTTTCCATAGTTTATACAGATTTCGACAATGCATTGTAGAAACATGTAATATCATTCATAATGAGAATAGAGATTTTCAATAGGCTCTTTTCTAATAATTGTTGCTTTTGATTTCGATTAATAACGCATCATTGACAAGTTGTTTGTAGCATAAGGTTCGAGACTCTTATGGAACGAGCGGGCAGGTGGAGACTCCCCGCACGCCCCATGGAAGGCGAGCAACCTTAGAGCGGAAATCAACAACTATCGAAAGCAACAATGAAAACGAAAACAGCCGCTTTCAATAAAAGGGTGATAACATTGGATAGCAGTACAAACATACAAACAAATACAGAACTTGCTCAATTCTTGAAGATGCAAAAAACAAGCATTGTTGAAAAATGGCTGGAGAACGTACTGTTGCCTCAAAATGACCCTTTCTTTGAAGAAGTGAAAAAGAACGGCCATCAAACAATCATAGAATTAATAAACTATTTAGAAACAGGGTCACTCGAAAGGCTGAAAGCTTTAACAAGCAAGATTGCCAAAGAAAGAATTGAAGCCAAAGCGAACGTAGGCGATTTCGTTCATAACATCAACGTTGGACGAAGCATCGTTTATGAACTTTTAATGTGTTCACTTTTAAATGATCAATTAAAAGGTGATGGGGTATTAAAGATGCAGCGGTATTTTGATCAGCTCGTCTTTTTGAGTGTAAAAGAATACACAGCACTTAAGGATTCAATTATTGATCGGAAAAATCAGTTCATTCAAGAGATGCATCACGATCGATTAACGATGCTTGGGCAGATCGCTGCCAGCTTTGCTCATGAATTCAGAAATCCGCTGACTTCAGTTAAAGGATTTATCTACCTTCTACAAAAGGAATTAAATAAAACAGATCAATCAGAGTATTACTTTGAAATTATTCAAAATGAGATGCAGAGTCTTGAAGAAAAGATAACGCAATTTTTATATTTATCAAAGATGAGAGGCTTAGAAGATAAGCTTGAAAAAGTCTCTTTATCATCCCTCTTGAAAGAAATGCTTAATTTTATGTATCCGCGTTTTACTGAAGCGAATATCGTAACCATCTCACAAGTCGAAAATTCCGTATATACCGAAGGAGACAGTTCACAGATCAAACAAGTGTTATTAAATATTTTAGTGAATGCAGTCGAAGAATTGAGCGGTTGGAACGGTGAGAGAAAGATTAAAGTATCACTAAGGGAAAACGAAGAAAACATGGCAGAATTATCAATCTGCAATAATGGTAACCCGATTCCTGATTATTTACTCGAGAACGTGTTTGAACCTTTTGTTACGACAAAGTCACTTGGAACAGGGCTTGGGCTTTCTGTGTGTAAACAGATCGTTGAAAAACATAATGGTACGATTGAAGTATCTTCAACGAAAGACGATACTTGTTTTACGATTAAATTTCCAATCATCTAAACGGTGATGATAAATGTTGAATAATGAACAAAAAAAGCTCCCTTTCAAAAGGGGGCTTTTCCTATCTTTAAAGATGATCAGGTTTTTTAGAATAAGGTTGTCTTCCGTTTTGTTTACTTTCAAGCTCTGCTTCATTTTTCAATTGATTCAATGCCTGATTATCTGCTGGTCGTTTATTATTGTCTTTCGTATTACGCTGTGTCATAAATATCCCTCCTGATTCTAACATCTGTCAGAAGGGGTTCTATTATTCATCATGTTTTAAGATACATTTTTAGGTGTATTTAAGAAGAATAAAGCAATTGTTCCTGGCCCTGCATGAGCGCCTATCGCACAGCCGATCATTGTAACTAAAATATTTTTGTTTCCTGTTTCTTCAATGATTAAATCTTTTAATGCTTTCGCCGTTTCAGTATCATCTGCATGACTGATGCCGATCGTTATGTCATCAAGAGAAGAAGCTCTTTCCTTCATGATTTCTACCATGCGTCCTAAAACTTTTTTCTTTCCACGCAGTTTTTCGAGTGGAAACAGTTTTCCGTCTTCCATATGAAGTACAGGTTTTATTTTTAAGAGTGTTCCCATGACTGCAGCCGTTTTACTCACTCTGCCGCCGCGCAATAAATATTCAAGGTCATCTACGGTAAAAATATGTTCAAGATGGTTTTGGTAATGTTGAAGGGTTTGAAGGATTTCATCAAAAGATTTTCCCTCCTTCGCTTCTTTAGCAGCTTCATGCACCATTAATCCATATCCTAATGATGCAGATTGGCTATCAAAGACTTCAATCTGAGCGTTTGGAAATTCTTCAAGTACTTCATTTTTCATAAGAACAGCTGTCTGATAGGTTCCGCTGATTCCTGAGGACAAAGTAATATAAATGGCAGGTTGGCCATTCCTTGCAAATGAAGTTAATGTTTCTTTAATAATAGATGGAGGGACTTGAGCCGTTTTAGGAACAGCGCCTTCCTTCATATATGTATATAACTGTTTTGGTTCGATATTAGATCGATCTAAATACTCTTCTTCATTTACTTGAACGATTAAAGGAAGCATAATAATCTCGTATTCATCCAAAAGCTGTTTAGGTAGATCAGATCCTGTATCAGTTATTATCGTAGTCATTATTGTTCACCTGCTTGGCTTTTTTCTATAGTTTAACTTGTGATGGAATGAAAAGGCAATGATCATGTTTAAAAAATAGCTCTTATGACTATTGACGCGGGGTATCTTTATCTGTTAAAAATGAATCTTGGATTAATGAAAAAGGAGGGACTCTCACTTATGACAGAACGTTTTCGCTTAAGCGACTTAGGTATAACTGAACTAAAAAAAATCTTTTTTATCATTGTAGGAGCCCTGCTTAATGCCGTATCTCTTAACATGTTCTTAATACCGGCAAAAGTTTATGCTAGTGGATTTACTGGGGTTTCCCAGTTGATTTCATCCTTACTCGTTAACACTGCTTTCCCGATCAGCACTGGTATTTTGTACTTATTGTTTAATATTCCTGTTACGATTTTAGGCTGGCTGAAAGTAGGAAAGTCTTTTACGGTATATAGCTTCTTGAGCGTTATCATGATCACGGCATTTCTAGAGATCATACCCATAACCGTTGTTTCTTCTGATATTTTGCTGAATGCTGTGTTCGGCGGAGTTATAGCAGCTTTAGGTGTAGGTGTTACCTTAAAGTATGGAGCTTCAACAGGTGGACTTGATATCATTGCTATGATCTTATCGAGAATGAAGAACAAACCGATCGGTGGTTATTTCTTTATCCTAAACGGTTTGATCATCCTCGCTGCAGGTTTCCTATTTGGATGGGAGAAGGCGTTATATACGCTTGTAGCTCTCTATGTATCATCTCGTGTTATTGACGCGGTACATACGCGTCACGAAAAGCTTACGGCGATGATTGTTACTAAGAAGGGGAATGAGATCCAAGAAGCCATCCACGGTAAGATGGTTCGAGGAATAACGATCGTACCAGCAAAAGGAGCTTTCTCTAAGCAAGATAAAGAGATGCTTATCATCGTTATCACACGATATGAACTATATGATTTAGAACAGGTTCTTAAAGAAGTTGATCCGAAAGCCTTCACAAATATCGTGCACACAACGGGCATCTACGGCTTCTTCAGAAACGACTGAGGGGGGTCTGACCCCACACAATTACAAAACTTCACTTTTGTACACACGGTATGGACAAGGTCCATACCGTGTGTTTTTTTGCGAATGTTTTCAATAAAATCACCATATAAAGGTAAGAATGAAAGTGAGGTGATTTGTTAACATGAAGCCATATAAAACGACCGTTATAGTCTTTCTAACCGTTTGTGCGGTTATTTTTCTAATATCAGCTTGCAGCAAGGAAAAGGAGAAGCCTAAAGAAAAACAAGGTGAAGTAGCTTCTCAGCTTAGTCCCGTTCTATCCATCCAACAAAGAAACGATGGCATTGATATACTAGCTGTTCTCGAGAACCAAAGCAATCATACAGTAACTTTATCATTCAACAGTTCCAAGATGTTCGATGTTTCTATAGTGAATTCTTCAAGTAAAGAAGTTTTCAGGCATTCTAAAGGGAAAAACTATGAGAAAAAACAAGAGGATGTACAGATAAAAGCAGGAGCAAGTCACATTTGGAAAACAAAGTGGAAACTTTCTGCTGCAAAAAGAAAAGCCGGGATCTATAAAGTGAACGCAACCTTTCTACCGAATGAAATCTCACCTGGTTCATTGAAGACTGAGAATGTAACAGTGAAAGAAACGCTCACTCTTCAAGGAGGAACTGGAGAACTGAGAAATAATTCTTTTCGAAACATACACTTTTCAGGAAAAGACGGTAGTTACAAAGTTTCAGGAGAGGCGAGAGTATTTGAAGCATCTTTTGGCTATTCAGTATCTGATGGTCATAACGTTTTTATTGAAAGACATGAACAAACAGCTGAAGGTGCACCAGCTTGGACTCCATTCTCGTTTAACATTAACATTCCGGAGGAAGATTTACCTATAAACGGCACCCTCATGCTTGAATTGTATAACTACAATCCTAAAAATGGGGGAAAATCAGATACACTAGCGGTGCCGCTTCAATCATTCAAATAGACGTTAGTCATGCTTACAAGTTTATAACAACAAAAAAACCAGCCTAATCATATAGGCTGGTGTGAACATTTAAGCATTCTCTTCTAATGCTTTTTGAATTTCTGGCATTAATTCGTTCCAGTCACTGTCGTTCGTTTTATTTACTGTAATAAAGTTTTCAAAACCAAAAATTGATTCTACGCCATCAATGGATAATAGTGCTTTTGCTAGTGTTGAATCTGATTCATCACCTACGCGTGCAGAAAGTCTTCCTTCTAAAAATTTCTCTGAACCATCAAATTTAATTGCGTTAGGATTCGGTGTTGGTTGTATTGAAAATTCTACTGCCATTACAAACACTCCTTCAAAGTATAGTATTAAAAATGAAATGCATATCTTTTAGAGATGATATCATGGAAATCCAATGAATTATACAGATGCTTCGTAACGGAGTTATTGATACCCGTTTCGAGTTCAATGGATTTAATGCCATCTCTTTCGGCCCAATAGATCAAGTGTAGCAAAATTTTACGGGCAATTCCTCTGTTTCGGTGTTTTTCATGTACATAAAGCTCATTTAACCAAAGATATGGTCCGCCGATACGAAGACTTACTCCCAAGTTGAAGAAGGCTAATCCAATCACGGAATTTTCTTCTTCGGCAATGATAATTCCGCTTTTTTCTGGGTTTTCAAGTGCCATCTTAATACCAGCAAACGTTCTGGATTTCTCTTCTGGTTCACCGTCCATCGTACGCTGCTGTAAGAATAAATGCGCAATTTCTTCAATGATATGAGATTCAGCTTCATTCGTTACACGATATATTTTCATACAATGCCCCCAAAATTACTCTAAAACATAAGATATCTCGCTCACATAACACATTATAACAAAAATAATGAGAATTTGACGTTTGATAAATGGTAATTTCTTTCGAATAGTTTAAATAGAGAGATTTAAAAGAGGAGATGAGTAAGAAATGAAGACTCTTGTTTGTTTTGGAGACAGCATCACTTCAAAAGAAAAGAGTAAAGATGGCTCACTTAGATTAACTTCCCGTTTAAGGCAAGAACTAACCGAATGGGTAGTTATGAATGCTGGAATACCTGCAGAAACAACGAGAGCTGCTCTAGTTAGACTACAAGATGACGTTCTAAGGCATCACCCTGATTTTGTAACCATTCTTTTTGGCGCGAATGATTCAAGCGATCATAGACTTATTCCATTAAAAGAGTACGAAAAGAATCTAACTTATATGGTAAATAAAATTGGGGCAGAAAAAGTGATTTTGATCAGTCCAGCTCCTGTATTTGAGAAACAGCAAATGGCACGTACGAATGATAGAATGAAAAAGTATGCACAAACGGTTAAAAAGGTAGCGAAACACGAGGGAACATCATATGTACCTTTGTTCGAAACACTAGTGGAAAAGAACATTCAAAAATACGTGATAGATGATGGTCTTCATTTTAATAAATTCGGATATGAAGAATTAAGTGAACTTGTGCTAAGAAAAATCAAAACATTGACAGCCATTACATTCCCAAAAAAACAGCTTTCTCCGTGAAAAGAGAAAGCTGTTTCTAGTTCTATTTTAGGCGATCGGGATTGTCTTCCAATAAGCTTTCAGCGTCTTCTAAACTTAAGCCAGTGGCTTGTGTAAAAGATTGAGGCTGACCTGACTCTGTATGTTGGTTTTCTGCATGTTCAGATTTAGAATTGACAGAAGACGAAACACCAGCGTGGCCATCCAATTCTTTTTGGAACTCAGCCAACTGAGCTCGCTCTGCATCAGACGAATTAGCCATTGCAGAAGAAAGAGCATTCTGTGCAACTTCCTTGTCATGACCAGAAAGTTCAGCATGAGGGGCATGTTCACTGTTAGATATCTTGTGATTTAAATCATGTGTGGAATGTTGTACCTTTCCAACAGCCTGTTGAACAGCATTTCTCGCGATTTGAAATAATCTGTTTGCCATCGTTATATGCCTCCTAATGAATTTCTTTCTTCTTTTTCCCGTTTGCGATCTTGTTGCTCATCTTTACTGAAAGCCATAGTTGTTTCCTGACTTACCATATCGGCTCCTTGCTTAGTTGCTCGTTTGGAACGACTCTTTTTACTCATTTTAAATTCCTCCTTTTCTCCCGTATCTTTAGTTTTTACCGTAAGAAGTACAATATGTAGCTAAAGGCTTCAAACGTTTTAAAAAAGAAATGGAAAAAAAGATCTCCAGCTGACATTCAGCAGAAGATCTTTATCGTGATTAAACAAGTTTTAATATATTTTTTAAGTAATGAGCAATACCTTCTTCTTCGTTTGTAAGGGTTACATAATTCGCTCGTGATTTAAGTTCATCGATCGCATTTCCCATTGCCACTCCATGCCCTGCGTATTCAATCATTTCAAAGTCATTGTCTTCATCGCCAAAAGCTACGATCCGATCTTGTGGGATGTTGTAGTATGCAGCGATTTTTTCCAGGCCAGAGGCTTTGCTGATACCAGAACGAATAACCTCTATAATATTCCATGGAGCTGCCCAAACTCTTTGGTCGACAACTTCGGCATGCTCCTTTTCAAGCATCGCTCTTAACTCTGGAATATGATGATCCTCTGGATGAACAAGAATTGCGGTAGGGTCATCTTTCAAGGTTTTATGAAGGTCGCCAATTTGAAGAGGATTTTCATTCATGATGAAAGTATTAACAATCACTTCATCAGGTTTTTTTAAATATACATCATCAAGAACCTCGACCATAATATTCTTAACTTTAAACGTCTCACAGGCTGAAATGATACGTTTAGCAACGTCAAGTTCAAGTGGGGAATGGTGAATTCCGAAACTTGCATCATGTGGGTGATGAACAAATGCACCATTAAAGTTCACAATGGGAGTGTTGAGTTCTAGCTCCTCATAATACATGTTTGAAGAACGAAAAGGACGACCAGTAGAAATACAAACATGGTGACCATGATCGATCAATTGAAAAAGTAGTTCTTTTGTTTTTCTAGGAATTTTTTTCTCATCGTTTAATAAAGTTCCGTCAAGATCTAATGCAATTAAGTAAGGTTGTGTCACGAAAGTACCTGCCTTTTTTAGGATGCTTATATAAATTGTATTATTTTACTTACAAAAAGTCTATTCATACAGGGCGTCTTTCATGAAAAAGAAACATGTCTCATGATAAGATGGAAAAAAAGAGAAAGAGGAGATACACACATGGTATGTATACAAAAAGGAACGATCGGCGATATTCCTTTCTTACTTGCGGAAAAAAAAGAAAATGCGGGTAAACCGTTGCCGCTTTTTATTTTCATACACGGATATACGAGTGCAAAAGAGCATAATTTACATTTTGCATATTCACTAGCTGAAAAAGATTTTCGAGTCATATTACCAGATGCACTTCATCATGGTGAACGAATCGTTGCAAACCCTCCAAAGTCGATGGAGTATGATTTCTGGAATATCGTTCAACAAGGTATTCAAGATGTGAACAATATAATGGATTGGGCAAAAGAAAACGAATTTGTTTTGGAAGATCAATTTGCAGTAGGAGGAACTTCTATGGGAGCTATCATTACTTACGGTTCACTCGTAAATAACCCGATGATCAGTGCCGGATGTGCACTCATGGGAACACCAGCTCATCAAAAGTTTGCTAAATGGCAGATCGAAAGAATTCAGAAGGCAGGTTACGATATTCCTCTTACACTAGAAGAGCTTGAAGAATCAATTTCTACATTGAAGGATTTCGATCTTACATTAAATCTTGAAAAGCTTAATAACCGTCCATTATTCATTTGGCATAGTGAAGCTGATGCAGTAATACCATATGAGTTTGCAAAACCTTACGTACAAACCTTAACCGAAAAGAATAGTTCATCGGTGTATATGAACGACAAAACCTCCGGACACAAAGTTTCACGTGCTGCCTATTTAAACGCAGTAGAGTGGATTGCACAACAATTGAAAGTAAAAAAAGAAACGGTGTAAAGATTACCCCGTTTCTTCAAGCTTAAGCCTATATGTTCTTTTTGGCTGATACATATGGTCGATTTCGTCAATTTGCTTTTGTAGAGAATGCATGATGCGAAGGGACCAAACTCCCTGTTCGTTAAATTCTTCTGGGATGTCGGTTATGGTTACTTTATAGCCGGATCGGTGGTAATATTCATAAGAAACCTTCATTCGATCAACATCCTTTCCATAATTTAAAAAAATAATAACAAAGAAAAAGATAAAAGTAAACTGAAAAGTGTATATATTCTGAAAATTAAAGGAGTGGGAATTTTGCCAGTCACAAAAAGAACACCACTACCTATTGCTGAGGCAGTAAATAAAATCATGGAACACACCCGTCTATGGGAAATTGAAAAAGTTTCAATCATGGAGTGTGATCATCGAATATTGGCAGAGGATCTTACAGCTACCCATGATGTTCCTCCTTTCAATCGGTCACCATATGATGGTTTCGCAATTCGTTCTGTTGATACGAAACATGCATCACTGGATAACCCCATTACATTAAATGTTGTAGAGACGATAGGGGCAGGACAAGTTGCTATGCGTGAAGTGAAGAGCGGGATGGCAGTTCGCATTATGACAGGTGCACAAATCCCGGATGGTGCTGATGCAGTTATCATGCTGGAACTAGTAAAAGAGCTTGTTAACGATAGCGAAAATCAAATCATCATAAAACGATCTGTTAAAAAGGATGAAAACATTTCCTTTCAAGGGGAAGACACACAAAATGGAACACTCTTAGTAAGAGCAGGAACAAAAATCACTCCAGGAATAGTAGCGATTCTCTCAACGTTTGGTTATCACACCGTTTCTGTGTACAAAAGACCTATCGTAGGTATTCTTTCAACAGGAACAGAACTTCTCGACGTAAAGGAAGAACTGCAGCCAGGAAAAATAAGAAACAGCAATGCATACATGTGTGCAGCACAAGTTAGAGCGATGGGAGCAGAAGTAAAGCTCTATCAACATCGTGAGGATAACTTTAATTCTTTATATAAAAGTATTAAAGCAGCACTGCAGGAAACTGATGTTTTGATCACAACAGGTGGTGTATCTGTTGGTGATTATGATTTTCTTCCAGAGGTATACAAAAAGCTTGGTGCAGATGTTCTTTTTAATAAAATTGCCATGCGTCCAGGCAGTGTTACTACCGTTGCACGTTATGAAGATAAATGGCTTTTTGGCCTTTCAGGAAACCCGTCAGCTTGCTTTGTTGGAGCTGAACTTTTTGTAAGACCTGTAATTTTAAAAGGAATGAACATGTTAAAACCACACTGCACAGTTACAAACGCAATGCTTTCGAGTGATTTTCCAAAGCCTAATCCGTTTACTCGATTTGTTAGAGCTGTATTAACTGAAGTAGGCGGTGGAAACATCGTAAAGCCTGCTGGCCTTGATAAATCAAGCTCAGTTTCCTCTTTAGTAGAGGCAAACTGTCTAATTGTTTTGCCTGGAGGTACAAGAGGTTGGGAAAAAGGAAACGAGGTTGGTGTAATCACATGGCACGGCGAAGGGAGCGAATGGCCGTGGGATCACCCGTTATTCTCCAAGTCGTCGGTTATCAAAACAGTGGAAAAACAACACTAATAAAAAAATTGCTCAAAAGGTTGGCGGAACTCCATCTACAAACAGGAGTGATTAAGCATCATGGTCACGGAGTTCGGGTAGATCATAATGATTCTGGAAAAGATACAGAGCAACATCGAAGCGCCGGTGCGCATGTAACATGTGTGATTTCATCTGAGAACTCAATATTGACTATGAATTCAGAATTACCATTGAATAAAGCAATCGCCATATACGAAACCCTTGAAATGGACTGTATTCTAATAGAAGGTTATAAGAATATACAATTTCCGCGAGTCGTACTTTTACGAAACAAAGCAGAAGATATTGATCTATTGATTCATTCTCGTGACGTGATCGCAACGATCCATTTGAACAAGTCTTTAGTAACACCAATTCAGAGAACAGGCAGTCCTAGCCCCAGATTTACAAGGGATGATGAAAAGAAGTGGATGGATTGTATAATAACATACATCATTCAAGAACATCGCAAGGAGAGTGGGTCATGAAAAGATTTAATATCACGGAGAATTCTATAAACAATCAAGAAGTCATTGATCAAGTGGTCCATCACAATGCAGGTGCCATTTCTGTCTTTATCGGTACGGTTAGGGAAATGACTGGAGAAAAACAAACGAAGTTTCTTCATTATGAAGCATATGTACCGATGGCAGAAAAGCAGCTTGAAAAAATCGGTATAGAGATTCAAGAAAAATGGCCGAATGCGATTACGGCTATAACACATCGAATCGGAACCCTCCAAATATCTGATATCGCGGTTACGATTGCTGTATCTACTCCTCATCGGCAAGATGCATTTGAAGCAAGTAGATATGCAATTGAGCGTATCAAGGAAATAGTGCCCATTTGGAAAAAAGAGCATTATGCAGATGGAGAAGAGTGGGTAGGCAACCAAAAAGGTACAAAAACTTATCCTGCTGGACACCCAGAGGGAGTGAAGAAATGATGATAAAAATTTTATTGTTTGCAAATTTGGCGCAACAAGCCGAAACAGAAAGAGTTTCTATTGAAGTAAAATCTCCTCTTTCTGTAGAAGAAGTAAGAAACATGCTTCAAAATCAAGTCGGAAAACTATTTGGAATCGAAAATGCACTCGTTGCTGTAAATGAGGAGTATGTAGATTTAACGGATCAAGTAAACGATGGGGACACGGTTGCTTTCATACCACCTGTTAGTGGGGGTTAATGACTAGTGATTGTTAAAAACCGAGAAGTATTATTTTGAAAGTAGTTGATTTTGACGAAAATCAATTTGCGTATGTAGAGAACTAGAAACATGCAAAAGCAAAAAAACTTATAGAAAAAAATGAAGGAACCTGCCTGACTATTTACTCCGTAGGTTCCTTTTTGTTTTGTTCAAAACAAGATAAACAGAGATTTTTATTATTTACGATGTGACCTTGAAAAAAACCGTCCACACAATATAAATTTTTGGCGCAGATTGCACAGTTCCCTACAAGTTCCTTCATTCCTTCATCTCCTTCGCTTTAAACGGTTTGATTTTTTCATTCGAGGTAACGCTGATGAGGGCTGTTTACGTAGCCATTTTAAGAATTTTTTTAGTTCTGGCGCATCTCTTAACTTTTCAACCGTGTTGTAAAGTAACGCTAGCTCAGAATTTGTATACAAAAAGTGAATCTGTTTATGACAAGGGATACATAGGTTTGCGGTGGCAGAGAATCTGCCGCCTTCTTCTTTAGGTATTAGGTGATGAACGGTTAATTCGAGTGGTTCTCTTCTACAAAGCTCACATGTACCTTTCTCCAAGGTTTTTCACAATCCCTTCAACTTAGAATATCTGTCTATAGATATATGTACCATCTTCTTTTCCTTTGAATAGGATGTGGTAGAAGGAGGGGGTAATATGTATCCGCAACCATATCCGTATGGAGGATCACAAAATTTTGGTGGGCAATCGGCGGGAATGGGTCGATCCCCATTTAAAAAAATGTATAAAACATGCTTAAAAAACAGAAATCAGCATGTGCAATTAATGTTGATGGATGGTGCAACATATACAGGATTTATTGAATATGTCGACCAACAAAACGTTTATTTTGCTATCCCTTATGTAGAAGAAGCTCAAGAAAATCGCAACTCAGAAGCGCAATATGATGTAAGAGGATATCAGATCTATCGATGTATGTTTCCGCTTCATGCTGTGGCAGGAGTAAACGGAGCGTTTTAAGGGAAATTTTGATGGAATCCTTCTTTTTTTAGCAAGAGTTATCAGTGTAAGCGCGGGTAACCTATAGAAGAAAGGAGGGTACATCAACGTATGGGGCAAAATAAACATTTTAAACATGGCCAGAAAGCACCAAATAACGGGATGTATGTAGAAATTGGTGAAACAGGAAGTATGGTAAATGATCCGCAGCAGGTCCATTTATCAGCCGGTGACCGATTTCCAGAGACAACGAATCATAACAGAGTTTGGACATATAAAAGAAAGCCATAGCAAAAATAAAAACCCGGTAACTAACCCGGGTTTTTATTTTATATTTCTTCGCTTTTTGCTGGTAATAACTCACCAAGAATAGAAATAATGACTGTAAATACTACTCCAAAAATACAAGCTGTTACGAAATCGAATGTTCCGCCTTGCATTGAAACGAGCACATAAAAAATCATATTACTTAATAATAAAGACCATATTAACGTCCAAATATAACGCATGCCACATTCACCTCTTTATGTAAACGAATTCTTTACCCTTCTGTATAGTAACAAAAGTTGAGATAAAGGGAAAGATTCTTTGTGTAAATAATCGATCAATAATCCATAAATGTTAGAAATTTTCATAAATTGTTCAAGCTTAACAGGATAAGGAATGAGTACGAAGAAGAAAGTACATATAAAATAGACATTAATATTCGGAGGGATGAAAGATGGAAGAAAAGTTGGATGAATTGAAAGCGTTAGAAGAACAAGAAGAAAAGAATTTGACTTCTGAAGGAAAACAAACGTTAGAACAATTGAAAAAAGAACTTAATTCTTAGGCAGATAACTTTAGCTAATTTGTTTCCCCTGCATACATTGGTTAAGAAAAGCGAATTCGAGGGGAGAAATGTGAGTATCGACAAACGCACTTTCCAGATAGACAATCAATGGAATATTATACACCTACCGAAGCAGCCGAACGGTTTTGGCGTCATGATCATTGGCGATTGCAGTCATTATGTTGATGAGCATACAAGTCTTTGGAAACAAAACACTGAACGTGCAAATCTCATTCAAGCCCTCAAAAATCAAGGATATACCATCTTTTATTCTAACTTATACGGAAGACATTGGGGCAGTCCGAGAGCAGTCATTCTTGCAAAGCGACTATACCACTATGTTATGAAGCATGAAATATTAAACCCGAATATTCATTTGATCGCAGAGGGTATGGGATCACTTGTTGCACTGCAGCTTATGGAGGATATGGAAAAAAATATTCGCTCCGCCTTATTTATAAATCCTTGTATAGACCTGCAGCATCATTTTAATCATGAAAGACAGAACCGGTTATTTTTTAAACGGCTGAAAAGAGAAATTATTTCTGCTTACAACTCGGAAGAAGATATTGATTCATTTATAGATAAACTACCTCAAACAGAACAACTTACAGCGAAAACTCCTGTTCAGATATGGCATGCGGCACGCGGTGTTGCATTTAATTTTAAAGAACACAGCAGGCCATATGAGAAGAGAAGACAAGAGATTGATGCGCCTATATCATTATCTATTCATGTACCTGAAGCTACGTTTAATCCGGCAAGGGCCTTTCAAGAATATTTTAAAAACCATGAAAAAGTGTTATAGAAACTCCATTACGGTAGTACGTGATGGGGTTTTTGTGTGCAAAAAAAGTATCGTATTCTCTCGAGTATCACCATAGGATAGTAAGAGGAGAAAAATGGACTGGAGGCTCTTACATGAAAAAGGCATTTGTAACAGGAGCGGCAGGGTTTATCGGTTACCATTTGTGCAGCCGTTTGTTGGATGAAGAAGTGGACGTCGTCGGCATTGATATGGCAGAATCTCCAGACCGGATTGATTTTATTGCACGTCATGCCGGATTTCAATATCTTCCTTATGATATTAATGAAACGGATCTTCAACCACATACAAACGGCTGCGATGTAATTTTCCACCTAGCTTGCTCAGTCAAACCAACAGCACCGTGGGCGAATATTGAAGATGAAGTGCAAAGAAACGTATCCGTTCTTAAAAAAGTCGCTTCATTAGCTAATAGTGAAACAAAATTAATTTATGTATCTTCCTATGATGTATATGGTAAAAGACAGGGTGATGTTTTGGAGACTTCACCAAAAAATCCAGAATCCCTTTTTGGTCTAATAAAGCTAACGGAAGAAAATATCGTAAAACAACTTGCTGAACAGCATGATTTTCCGTTCGTAATCATGAGACTTCCTACTGTCTATGGACCCGGACAGCCCGAACATCATACGTACCAACAGGTGATTTCAATAGAGGACCAAGACCAGAATAGGAATGATTCGATCTCCAAAGATTCTGTTACAGAAGACGTATTGTTCGTTGATGACGCAGCTGAGGCATTATTCTTGGCAGGTAAATCAACCGCGAAAAATGAGATCTATAACATATCTAGTGGCAACCAGAACCAATGGCTAGAAGGATTAACAGAATTAAAAGCAGATCAATTAACATTTAAAGAAAAAAGAAAGATGCGGATTAAAGGCGAAAAAGCGGAGACTGAGCTCGGGTTTCGTGCGAAAACGAAAATAAAAGAAGGCATCATGAAACAAATAATGCATTTTAGAAATAGAAATAAAAAATCAAAGCCAAATTCTAAAGAGATTTAGCTAAAAAAGGTGTCCTGAAGATTTTCGGGAGCACCTTTTTTTCGATGTTTAGGGAAGTTTACGGACTAAATGAATGGTAGTGGAGGATAGGTTATTTTGTAGTTTATCAATGTCGAGGTATGTCGCCTAGCAAGTAAATGAGAAAAACTCGCTGGATTATTGCAAAAACCCGCCGTAATAAGTTTCACATTTCTAGGATTATTTCAAAAATTTCTTGAATTAATTGTATGGATACCCTAGCCAGTATAATCGAAATCATAGTTGGCTTGAAAATTAATCACAAAACGTTTTATCCACCGAACATTTTTCTTTATAATAGAAAATGGGTTAAAAAACCTTTTACATAATGTAAGGGAGGAACTTAAGAAGATGGATACAGAACGCAATATGAAATTTATGCAGATCGCTATGTCACATCTGCCAGAAGCACAAGCTTTTTTAGAGAAAAAAGGAATTGAGCTTGGCATGGAGGATGTGCAGCCGATGCTTCAGCTTTTGATGAACGTAATGAACGATGCATACGAACTCGGAAAAGAAGAGGGTAAGTAAACAAAGAAAAGCCAACCAGCTCGGGTTGGCTTTTTTTACTTCTTCTTAAACGCAGAAAAGATAGGTGAGATCTGTTGTGCGACTTTTACTGATTGGTCGATAACAGCAAAAATTTTATTATAGTCTAGAGAACCTTCCTGCGTTCGAAAAGAATGTAGAAATGGTCGAGGCATCGGTTGATGAAAAGGTGGTGCCGGCATGCCTCTGAATCCAGGGCCGCCAAAATGTTGAGGTGGTGGAAACCCTTGCTGCATATGCTGCTGGTTTTGGCCCATTGGAAAACGTCCAGGAAACTGCGGAGGATACATTGGTTGCTGTCTAGCTTGAGGATTATGCATGTTGAACCACTCCTAATATCAATTTCACTAAACTTACATTTTTCTTCCATACAGGATATGCCCTACGGCTTATATTGGTGAAAAGAAAAGAACTTTAACTAGACAAAATATAAGAGATATCATAAAATTAGTACCAGGTCATAATATTTGATTATAAAGATTCTACAATTACTTATTTCCTTTTAGGAAGTACTAAATTGAAGTTGCAAGTTGCTCACCTAAACAGGAGCGATGGAAAAGATTTTCATTGAAAATAAACTAAAGCCAAAGGGGTAATGTTATGAATGCAGGAATCATAGGGATGGGAAGTTATATCCCTGAAAAAATTCTAGCGAACTCCGACCTGGAAAAGATGGTTGATACAAGTGACGAGTGGATTCGAACTCGAACAGGGATCGTAGAACGCAGAATTGCAGACGAATCGGTAAAAACGTCTCATATGGCTAGATATGCAGCGGAAGAAGCGATAAAAGATGCTGGCATCTCTGCAGAAGAAATTGATCTTATCGTGGTCGCAACCGTTACACCAGACAATCCATTCCCATCAGTAGCATGCCAATTACAAGAATCACTAGGTGCGAAGAACGCCGTAGGTATGGATGTAAGTGCAGCTTGTGCAGGATTTATTTATGGTTTGGTGGTAGGAAAGCAATTTATTGAAACGGGAACATATAAAAATGTTCTAGTCATTGGTGCTGAAAAGCTATCTAAGATAACAGATTGGAAAGATCGTAATACAGCTGTGCTTTTCGGAGACGGAGCTGGAGCGGCTATCCTTTCAAATGTTAGTGAAGGTAGAGGCATCCTTTCATTTGAGCTTGGTTCAGACGGAACAGGAGCAAAACATTTGTACCAAGACGAATTTATCCATATGAATGGCAGAGAAGTTTTTAAATTTGCTGTGCGTCAGATGGGTGAGACTTCATTAAATGTTGTTCATAAAGCAGGTTTGACGAAAGAAGACGTTGATTTCTTAATTCCGCATCAAGCGAATATAAGAATCATGGAAGCTTCACGAGAACGTTTAGAGCTTCCGAAAGAAAAAATGGTCATGACGATTGACAAGTTTGGTAATACATCATCTGCTTCAATACCAATGGCATTAAAAGAAGCCCTGAAAGATGGTAGAATAAAAGAAGATCATACAATCGTACTTGTTGGATTTGGTGGAGGACTTACCTGGGGTGCTGTTGCGCTTCGTTGGGGACGATAAATCATCAATTACAACAATGTGTACAAAGGAGAGTTGGTTTTACAATGAAAAAGAGAGTAGTCGTAACCGGTCTAGGAGCCGTAACACCTCTTGGAAACAGCGTAGAAGAAACATGGAAAAAGATTGTTGAAGGTCAAAGTGGTGTAGGTCCACTTACAAGAAGAGATAAAGAAAAGTTTCCGGTTAAAGTTGCTGCAGAAGCAACAGAATTTAATCCGGAAGAATTTATGGATAAAAGAGAAGCGCGCCGTATGGATCGTTTTACGCAGTTTGCGGTAGCAGCATCTATTATGGCTGTTAAAGATGCGAATTTAGATATCACGGAAGAAATTGCACCTCGCGTAGGAGTATGGATTGGTTCTGGTATTGGTGGAATGGATACTCATGAAGAACAATTCCGTATTTTTGAAGCAAAAGGTGTAAGACGCGTTAGTCCATTTTTCGTACCGATGATGATTCCGGATATGGCATCTGGTCAAGTTTCAATTACAATTGGTGCTAAAGGTATGAACTCATGTACCGTAACGGCTTGTGCATCAGGTGCAAACTCAATCGGAGATGCATTCAAAGTGATCCAGCGCGGAGATGCAGATGTAATGGTTACAGGTGGAACAGAAGCACCGATCACAGACATGGCACTAGCAGGATTCTGCCAAGCAGGAGCACTATCAACGAATCCAGATCCAAAAACAGCTAGCCGTCCGTTCGATAAAGACAGAACTGGATTTATCATCGGTGAAGGAGCTGGGATTCTAGTTCTAGAAGAATACGAATTTGCGAAAAAACGCGGAGCTAAAATTTACGCAGAAATCGTAGGGTACGGAGCTACAGGTGATGCTTATCATATCACTCAACCTGCTCCAGGCGGTGAAGGCGGAGCACGTGCCATGAGACAAGCTGTTGAAGATAGCGGTCTAGCTCCAGAAGAAATCTCTTACATTAACGCGCATGGTACAAGTACGGATTACAACGATAAGTTTGAAACAGCTGCCATTAAAGCTGTGTTTAACGAGCATGCTTATAAGATTCCGGTCAGCTCTACAAAATCAATGACAGGCCACTTATTAGGAGCTGCAGGTGGAATTGAAGCAATCTTCTCTGTAAAAGCGATTCAGGAAAGTATTCTTCCTCCAACAATTAACTATGAAACACCAGATGAAGAGTGCGATCTAGATTATGTTCCAAATACGGCAAGACAGGCAGAAGTGAAAGCTGTTCTTAGTAACTCACTAGGTTTCGGTGGACATAATGCATCATTAGTCTTTAAAAAAATAGAAGAATAATTCGTTGTCAAACCCCGTTTTCTTTTGAAAGCGGGGTTTTGCATACTTCGAGTTAATTACCTTTATTTAGAATAAAAAGGACAACCTCTGACTATACTGATTTTAAATACAAATCGGCAAAGAAGTGAGGGGTACAGATGTTATATTTACGTGATGTTTGGGTCAACTGGTTTGAAGGAGAAGAGAACGGCTATAACGTTTGTGAGTTTCATGAATGGAGAAAAGACGACTATATTGAATTATTGGATCAAGTACCCATTATTAAAATAGAATCCACACTCTTTCATTATATCGAGAATGATTTGAATGATCTGCCGGATTCCCTACTTGAAGAGGTGCACCAGAAAGCTTACGTTAGAAAGAACAACCAACGGGTGCAACTCGAACATTGCTTTATCATCACGGATGAAAAGAAATCTCTCATCATAGATACGATGGGTTATAGAATACCAATCCGTAAGAGCAGACTCATACCAAGACAAGAACAGCTAGTATTTGAGATGGCAGAGCAGACGGAGACAAACGTCTATACGTTCAGTGAAAAGCAGTTAAGTAAGGAATATCACATCCTATCTCCGAATCCAGACAGCATGCGAGGCTTAACGCGCAAAGAGAGACAATTGAAGCAACTCTTATTCATGGCTTTAGATCAGCTTCATTCAACAAAAAATGTCGCTGAGATGAGATATTGGTGTACAGAGTGGATGCCAGAGCAATATGGAAGAATTCAGCGGATGGATTTTGACGAAGCATGGGATGCGTTATACTGTGAATTAAAAAGCGGATGGTCCAAACAACATGTGGATATGTGTGAGAGGCTAGTAAAAGGACAACCGTATTTTGAAAAGATCTGGGAGCTTGAGAACGGTACACAAGTGAACTAGGTATCGTTTCTAAAATAAGAAAAACCAGCAGTTGATCAAAAAATCAGTTCTGCTGGTTTTTTTGTGTGTTCAATTTTTTATAGAGTTCGAAAAATCGATAAAATTAAACACGTTTACGAGCTAATCCCATTGCTCGCTCCGCTTTGTTCAACGTTTTATTCGCCACACGATTAGCTTTTTCTGCACCAGAATCAAGAATGTCATCTAATTCAGTCGATGCTAAATATTCTTTATAACGTTCTTGGATAGGTTTAAGAGCGTTAATGACAGCTTCTGCCACACCTTGTTTAAAGTCACCATACCCTTTGCCCTCATACTTTTCTACGAGCGATTTGATGCTTTCTCCTGATAACTGTGAATAGATCGTTAATAGGTTAGAAATGCCTGGCTTATTTTCTTTGTCATAAGCAACTACACCTTCTGAGTCAGTAGTAGCACGCTTAATTTTCTTTAAGATTACAGATTCGTCATCAAGCATAGAGATAAATGAATTTTGATTAGGATCAGACTTGCTCATCTTTTTCTCAGGATCCACAAGTGACATGATTCTTGCACCTTCCGAAGCAATACGAGGCTCTGGAACCACAAAGACTTCACGATACTTCTTATTAAAGCGTTCAGCGATATCTCGAGTTAACTCAAGATGCTGCTTTTGATCATCTCCAACTGGAACGATACTCGTGTTATAAAGAAGTATATCTGCTGCCATAAGAGGAGGATACGTTAATAATCCTGCAGAAACAGCTTCTTTTCCAGTTGATTTATCTTTGAACTGTGTCATGCGCTCTAATTCACCAATATACGTAACACATTGCATCATCCATCCCATCTTCGTATGAGCTGGAACTTCAGATTGAATGAAAATTGTCGATTTTTCAGGATCGATTCCTGCTGCTAAATACAAAGCAGCTAAATTTCTGCTGTTTTTTTTCAATTCAACAGGATCTTGTGCCACCGTAATGGCGTGCTGGTTAACCACGCAGAAATAACATTCGTGTTCATTTTGAAGTTCAACAAAATGCCTCATCGCTCCAATGTAGTTACCGATCGTTAAATTTCCGCTCGGCTGAATGCCTGAGAAGATTACAGACATGATTCATCTCTCCTTTGTTTTTAAAAATCAATATAAAAAGGCCCACTCGTCGCCTCATGCAAGGGACGAATGGACCGCGGTGCCACCCTTATAATTTTCATACATACCGAAAATCACTTTGACACGTACAGGTAAAGTACCGATACGCTGTCCATTATATCGTGCGGACATCTACACGCCTGAGCCTACTAGTAAGGTTCGGTCAGAATGCTCAAAAGCCCATTCCATCATGATTCACTACCTGTTCTCACCAACCACAGGCTCTCTGAGAGCTTCACATCATGTACTCTTCTTTCTCATCGCATATAACATTTATTTTTTGTAGTATACACAAATTATAGAAGATATGCAACGGCAATCGTGATGAAAGTTAAAAGAAGTCCACTGTATAAAAACGACTTCATATATGAGACATTTATTCGCTCTGATACTTGAAAGTTTGTCTTAAATGAAACCACATCATCGATCTCTGGATGTCTAGATAATGATCGAGCCACTTTTTTAAAGCTGTACGTTATAAAATCAAAGAATCCACCTTTTGCTACGTATAAAGCAATGCCAATAAGCGCAATCGACAATGAAAAATAAAATAAAGTATTTACGTATTTTTCTAGGGTAAAAGGTCCGGAAGATATCAAACTAACGCCAAATGCTATCACGACAGGGAACGCTGATATGATCAGGATTCTTTTAAAAAGTATGTTCATCTGTAGAAGCCTCCATCTAGTAAGAATTACACCATAAACATAAAGAAATGTACCATATTTTTTAAATTATACCGTCAGACTTTACTCCCATTGTAACAAATGAAATATAAAAATGACGAATTATCTTACAAAGTGAAGCATGTCTTATCCTCACAAAAAATCGAGAATGTAATATTCATGCTAGTTTACACATAATTTTGGTAAAATTTGTAGAATTATCAGAAAATAAACCCTGTTTGGTAATAGGTATATATACCTATTTTTTGTTAAGGAAAAGTAAATATAATGGGCTTTTTGTAAAACTCTTAAAAAAAATAAATGCACAATTGTTTGAAAACTTGTATAATCGAACTTGTAGATGAAAATGTCTGATAATTCTTGATGCTTTTATCTGCTAACAATTTAACAGGATAAAAAGGGGAGGTCGACTCATGAAGAAGTCAAAATGGTCATTGCTTCTTACATTAGTACTTGTACTAAGCATGTTCTTAGCTGCATGTAGTGGCGGAGACAAAGAAAAGGCAAGCGATTCTAAAGGCGGCGAAGGCGAGAAAGCAACTGAAAAGCCAAATGAGCCACAAGTACTTAATCTAGTTGATTCTGGAGAAATTCCTTCAATGGACTCTTCACAAGCAACTGACGCAGTTTCATTCGAAGTAATGAACAACGTATTTGAAGGTTTATACCGTCTTGACAAAGACAACCAACCAACTGAAGGTGTAGCTGCAAGTCATGAAGTTAGTGAAGACGGAACAGTATACACGTTTAAATTAAACCCAGACGCTAAATGGAGCGATGGATCTCAAGTAGTTGCGAAAGATTTCGTTTACGCTTGGCAAAAAGCATTACACCCAGATACACTTTCTGAGTATGCTTATATCATGGGACCTGTAAAGAATGCTAACGCAATCCAAACTGAGGGTGACCCATTATACGGTAAAGTTGAAGAGCTAGGTGTTAAAGCAGTTGATGACACTACTCTTGAAGTAACATTAGAAGCTCCAGCTCCGTATTTCCTAGGACTAACTGGATTTGCAACGTTCTACCCACAAAAAGAAGAATATGTTAAATCTCAAGGAGATAAGTTCTCTCTTGAAGCTAATACAATGATCTACAACGGACCTTTCGTTCTTTCTGAGTGGAAGCATAACGAAGGATGGCAGTACAAGAAAAACAATGAATATTGGGACAAAGACACGGTTAAGCTTGACGAAATCAACGTGAAAATCGTTAAAGACGTAGCTACTGGTGTTAACTTATATGAAACAGGTCAAGTGGACTCTGTTGGTTTGAACTCTGAGTTTGTTGATCAGTTCGCAGGCAACGAAGATTTAACTAAACGTGGAGAAGCAACAGTATTCTTCCTTCGTATCAACCAAAAGAAAGAAGAACTTAAAAACGTAAACATCCGTAAGGCGATTGATATGGCTTACGATAAAAAATCATTAGTTGATGTGTTACTTAACAATGGATCTACGCCAGCATACTACCTAGTTCCTGGTGAGTTCACGTTCAGCCCTGAAGGAAACGAAGATTTCCGTAAAACAAACGGAGACTTTGGTAAATTCGATCCTAAAGAAGCGAAAAAACTTTGGGAAAAAGGACTTGAAGAAATCGGTAAGAAAGAAGTTTCAATTGAATTCTTAAACTACGATTCTGACGGTGCTAAGAAAGATGGAGAATACATTAAGAACCAATTAGAAAAAAATCTACCTGGTTTGAAAGTTTCTATTAAAGCACAACCATTCAAGCAAAAGCTTGAGTTAGAGTCTAACGGAGAATATGATATTTCTTATGCTGGTTGGGGTCCTGACTATCAAGATCCAATGACTTTCATCGATATGTTCGTAACTGGTGGAGCTCATAACCAAATGGAATACTCTAATCCTAAGTATGATGAGTTAGTAAACGGAGCGAAAAAAGAAACTGACGTTAACAAGCGTTGGGAAATGATGCTTGAAGCTGAGAAAGTATTATTTGAAGATCAAGCAATCTCTCCTATTTACCAAAGAGGTCTAACTGGTCTACGTAAACCTTACGTTAAAGGTATTGTACACCACTTATTCGGTGCAGATACTTCTTACAAGTGGATGTATATCGAAGGTAAGCAACAATAATTAGTTCTATTGTAAAATAGTAAATAGTTTTTCTCAGGAGAGTACATGTGTTCCTGACATGTACTCTCTTTTTTGCCATGAAAAGGACAGATGGAAATTTTTATTAATCAAAAAAGAAATCAGAAAATGTCGAAAAAAGAATATTTTCTATTGATATAAAATATTTTGTCCCTTAAGATAGATATTACAGAAAGATTTCAAAATATTAAGGCTTGAAACATTTGGGGGAGGTGTTTGTAATGTTGCGTTATATTACACAGCGAGTATTATACATGTTTTTGACGATGCTGATCATTGCAACGATTACATTCTTTTTAATGAAGTTGTTACCGGGTTCTCCATTTAACAACCAAGACAAGTTAACGGAAACTCAAAGGTACGCATTAAATGAAAAATACGGGTTAAATGACCCGGTGCCTGTTCAATATATAAATTATCTAGGGAAATTGGCACAGGGTGATTTAGGGTATACGTTTCAATTCGATGGACGTACCGTTAATTCATTAATCGTTAATGGTATGGGACCATCAGCAACTGTCGGTTTTGAGGCTCTAGTTTTCGGTACTCTTGTAGGACTACTATTAGGTATCATTGCTGCATTGAGACATAATACGTTTCTTGATTATGGGGCTATGGTCATAGCGGTTCTAGGTATTGCTATTCCCTCATTCGTATTTGCAGGACTATTGCAATACTTTGTGGGAGTAAAACTTCAGTGGCTGCCAGTAGCCTTTTGGAACGGACCTGAGTACCACATATTACCAGCTTTCTCTTTATCCGTAGGAGTTATTGCGACAGTAGCTCGTTTTATGCGTACTGAAATGCTTGAAATTCTAGGAACAGATTATATCTTAATGGCAAGATCTAAGGGAGTTAGTAGAAAGGCAGTAATCTTTAAGCACTGTGTAAGAAATAGTTTGATTCCAATTATTACGATACTAGGCCCTATGGCTATGGCCCTCATAACAGGTTCCCTAGTAATTGAAAATATTTTCTCCATCCCTGGAATTGGAGAACAGTTCGTAAAAGCAATTACGGTTAATGACTATCCGGTTATTATGGGTACAACATTATTCTTTAGCTTTTTAATTGTTGTAATCATATTAGTAGTAGATATTTTATACGGAATCATCGACCCTCGTATTCGTGTAGCAGGAGGTAAATCATAATGAGTATGTCAGAACGTAAACTAACACCTGATTTATTCCGCCCAGCTAATCTTGATTCGAATAAAGCAGAAGAGATATTAAAACCAAGTTTAAGCTTTTGGCAAGATGCGTTTAGACGTTTGAAAAAGAATAAGGGCGCAATGTTAGGGTTATTCGCAATCGTGTTTATCATAATCTTTTCATTTGTTGCTCCCGTGTTAAGTAAGTATGGGATTGACGATCAGGAATTAATGAGGTCAAATTTACCTCCTAAAATTCCTGGACTTGAAAAAATAGAATTTTTAGGATTAAACGGAGTAGACATTCGTGATGTAAACCAATATGAAATGAAGAATGTTCCTAAAGGTGATTACTTTTGGTTCGGAACTGATAGCCTTGGACGTGACCAATGGACACGAGTATGGAAAGGTACTCAGATTTCACTTTACATCGCATTTCTTGCAGCTGCAATCGATTTGATTGTTGGTGTAACATACGGCGGGGTTTCTGCTTTTTATGGTGGAAGAACAGATGATATCATGCAACGTATAGTTGAAATACTAATTGGTATACCACAACTAGTTGTCGTTATCTTATTCATTATCATTCTTGATCCTGGAATACTCTCAATAACACTTGCACTCGTAATTACAGGTTGGATCGGGATGTCACGTATAGTCCGTGCACAAGTCATTTCATTGAAAAATCGTGAATTCGTTTTAGCATCTAAGACTTTAGGTTCTGCAAACGGACGATTAATCTCTAAACACTTGTTGCCAAATACGTTAGGTGCAATAATTGTTGCAAGTACATTTACTATTCCTGGAGCAATATTCTCTGAAGCATTCTTAAGTTTTATCGGTTTAGGAATTCAGCCGCCAACGGCATCGCTTGGATCATTAATATCAGATGGATTTAAATCAATTCGAATCTATCCGCATTTGGCGATTTTTCCTGCATCAGTAATGTGTATCTTGATGATCAGCTTTAACCTTCTTGGTGATGGTCTTCGTGACGCACTTGATCCTAAAATGAGAAAATAGGAAGGGGATTATAAAATGGAAAAACTATTAGAGTTAGATAATGTTCATGTCTCCTTCCAAACGTATGGGGGAGAAGTTAAGGCTGTTCGTGGCGTTAGCTTTACATTAGATAAAGGTGAATCACTTGCTATCGTTGGTGAGTCTGGTTCTGGAAAGTCAGTAACTTCGAAATCAATCATGAGACTTTTACCAAATAAAATTGGTTCGATCAAGCAAGGATCGATTAAGTTTCAAGGAAAAGACCTGGCAAAAGCATCAGAGCGTGAGATGGAAAAAATTCGTGGTGCTGAAATTTCAATGATCTTCCAAGATCCAATGACATCTCTAAATCCGACGATGACAATCGGGAAACAAATCATGGAAGGTCTTCGTAAGCACCAAAACATGAGCAAGAGTGAAGCAAAAGAAAGATCTGTTAATCTTTTGAAACTTGTTGGTATTCCTAATCCTGAGCTTCGTGTGGAAGAGTATCCACACCAATTTTCAGGTGGAATGCGTCAACGTGTAGTTATCGCCATAGCTCTAGCTTGTAACCCGAAAGTATTAATTGCGGATGAACCTACAACAGCGCTAGATGTTACTATTCAAGCTCAGATTCTTGACTTAATGCGTGATCTACAAGATAAAACAGGTACAGCGATTATCTTGATCACACATGATCTTGGAGTTGTAGCTAACTTAGCTCAACGTGTAGCTGTAATGTACGGTGGTATGATCGTTGAGACTGGAACAGTTGATGAAATCTTTTATAAGCCGAAACACCCGTACACTTGGGGATTATTGGCTTCAATGCCGAAGATAAATGCAGAATCAAAAGAACTTTTAGCGATTCCAGGAACACCGCCTGATCTAATGAATCCTCCAAAGGGATGTCCGTTTGCAGCGCGTTGTCCATATGCAATGGAAGTTTGTTTGGAGAATATGCCTGTAGCTACAGATGTATCTTCTTCTCACAAAGCAGCTTGCTGGTTATTAGATGAGCGAGCGCCAAAAGTTGAACCGCCGGAAGAGGCATTAGTTGGGGGTGCTCGATAATGGCAGTAGTAGAAAGAGAAAAATTATTAGAAGTAAAAAATCTTAAAAAGTATTTCCCTGCTGGAAAAAAGGGCGTACTAAAAGCTGTAGATGATGTTTCCTTTGATATTTATAAAGGAGAAACACTTGGACTTGTAGGTGAGTCAGGTTGCGGTAAATCTACAACTGGACGTACAATTATTCGTCTATATGATGCTACTGATGGTGAAGTTTTTTACGAGGGCGATGATGTTCATGATAAAAAGTCTCGTTCTGAACTAAAGAAATTTAACCGCAAAATGCAAATGATCTTCCAAGATCCATACGCTTCTCTCAATCCGCGTATGACGGTTAAGGATATTATTGCTGAAGGTATCGATATCCACGGATTGGCGAAAACAAAGAAAGACCGTGAAAATCGAGTTTATGAACTACTTGAAACAGTAGGATTAAACAAAGAACACGCAAACCGCTACCCGCATGAATTCTCAGGTGGACAGCGTCAACGTATCGGAATTGCTCGTGCACTGGCCGTAGATCCGGACTTTATTATTGCCGATGAGCCGATTTCAGCTCTAGATGTATCCATTCAAGCGCAAGTTGTTAACTTAATGATGGAACTGCAAAAAGAACGTGGACTTACTTACCTATTTATTGCCCATGATCTATCTATGGTTAAACATATTTCTGATCGTGTAGGTGTAATGTACCTAGGTAATATCGTAGAGCTTACAACAAGTGATGAGCTTTATGAAGAGCCGCTTCACCCGTATACACAAGCTCTTTTATCAGCAATTCCAGTTCCGGATCCTGAACTTGAAAGAAGCCGTGAACGTATCATCTTAGAGGGAGATGTTCCGAGTCCGATCAATCCTCCAAGTGGCTGCCGTTTCCGTACTCGTTGCCCACATGCAATGGATGTGTGTGCAGCAGTTAAACCTAAATGGCAAGAAGCTAGAGAAGGTCATTGGGTAGCATGTCACCTTTATGATGAAGAAGCTGTAAAGCAACAGAATTAACACATTTAAAACGATCTCCTATAATACAGGAGGTCGTTTTTATGTTAAACTAATAGAAGTGTGTAAAGCGTATACAATGCTTTATACATCCCTAATAATTGAACGAGAAGCAGAAATGGGGTAGAACAATATGAACCTTAGTTTTATAGTAGATAGCGCAAGTGACCTTAAAATAGATCTTGAGAAACTGGATTACTCGTTAACCGTTGTACCATTGAATGTACAATTTGGAGAAGACCATTATTTAGATGGCGTGAATATTACTGAAGATGAATTTTATAAACGTATGAGTATGGAACCAGAATTACCAAAAACAAGTCAGCCCTCTCCACAATCTTTTTATGAAGCCTTTCAAAAAGAAGTGGATAAAGGCCATGATGTACTATACATCGGCATCTCATCTAACTTAAGTGGAACGGTTCAAAGTGCTACGATCGGTAAGAGCATGTTAACTGAAGAAGAACAAGAAAAAGTGATCATTCTAGATTCCGGTATCGCTTCAGGTGGTGTGCAAATTTTACTAAATGAAGCAATTGAATTAGCACGTGAAGGAAAAGCTTTAACTGAAATCGTGAGTAACTTAGAGAAGACGAAGTCGGGCATTAAAGCGTATGTACTGCTTGAAACGTTAGAAAACTTGAAAAAAGGTGGAAGAATATCTGCTGTTCAAGGTGCTATAGCAGGAATGCTAAATATTAAACCGATGATATCAATCATTGATGGTGTTGTTGAAACGATTGGGAAGTTTAGAGGAAGTAAGAAGGGTCTTTCTAAGATGAAAGAATACATCACTGAATGGAAAGCAGAAAATCCTGAGAAAACACTTTACCTCATTCATAGTTTTCCTTCTACTGATGAAGTGATAAAGGAATTTGAAGAATTATTCTCATTATCTAGTTTCCCAAAAGTGATCTATACTCGATTTGGAAGCACGATCGGAACGTATTCGAGTGAAAAAGCCATTGGATTTGTAGCTTATTAAAAAAATAGGTAGAAATGTTAAAAACACTCTTTTCCTTTCTTAGGAAACAGAGTGTTTTACTTTTTCTTCTTCATGATATTCATCTACCATTTCATCTAATTTTTTGATCATGGTTATAGCTTTCATATCACTAATCGTACGATAGTGGTGGCTTCCGCCTGGTTCTTCATCTGCTTCGTCAGCTAAAGCAACAACTTTTTGCAACGGATTAAGGTTTAGCGAGCCAGCAGGGAGATAAGAATCGGTGTGCAGTAAAATGGCAAGAGCAATTTCCTTTGCATTTTTACGGTCTTCACCTAAAGATACTAATATACGATGTGCGCGTTCTGCACCTTTAATCGCATGAATATCATTTTCTTTGTACATGTCATAGTCCCAATGACCATTCTTATACCATGTATAGTGACCGATATCATGAAGAAAAGCAGCCTTTGTCGCTAAATCAGGATTCACACCATATTTTTGAGACAAACGGTATGCATGATAAGCTGTTGAGATGGCATGAACCATTCCTGACCGCTTTACATATTTTTGAACATGAGGATGATTATATAGATCAAGTAAGCTAATATTTCGCATATGATTTCTCCTTTCTCTAAAAATGTATATTGTTATATACAATAACACCATTTGGACAATTTATCAACTAAAACAACCAAAAGAAGAAGCGAAATCGCTTCTTCTTTTGTTGCTAAGCTATAGAGAGGATTACTTTTTAAAGTACTCATCCCAACGATCTGTCACTAATTTATCAATATCTTCACGAGTTTCAACCACATCAGGATAGAATGGCTTCATTCGCGCATCAATAATAATTGTACCTTCATATTTAATACGATTTCTGTCTATCGTGCTTTTTGCATAAACATCATAAGCTGGATCAAATCGTGTAAAGGTTGTCCATAAGAATTCAGCCTGCGTTGCAGCAATGGATGCATCATCTACAAGGAAAACTAATGGCCAGTCTTTGAAAGAATCGTGACTATTAACAAGTAGTTTTTCTGCAAAGTCTGGTGCTTCTTCAAACGATGGTCCACTTACCGTTAAACAGCCACCACAAAATACGCCTACGTCATCGATGCCTGAAATAGTTCCACCTTCATAGGTGCGTTTTAGTTCCCGCACAGGTTCTCCTAGCCCCGTCATAATTGCTTTTGAACCTGTATTGAACTTACGGCCGGTATAATCAAGAGTATCCATAGAAGTATCATGGATAATTAAGAGATCGCGTTCAGGAAGAAACCTCTCCAGTACCCCTTCTGCAAGTTCTGCAAAATTTTGAAGGTTTACAGGCTTATTTGTTACCATCAAGAATTTTGTAAGTGTTAGTTGTCCTTCACCCATAATACGAAACGCGTGAGCTAAACCTTCTTTATAATAAGATTCGCGCACGACAGCTCCTGCAAGTGCATGAAAGCCTGTTTCTGCATACGTCCAAAGATCTCGTACACCGTTCATAACAACAGGGAATAATGGACTCATCAATCTTTGCAGATATTCTCCGATAAAATAATCTTCTTGTTTTGGTTTTCCAACTACCGTTGCAGGATAGATGGCATCTTTTCGCTTCCACATCTTATCAACATTGAATACTGGAAAATCATGTGCCCATGAATAGTAGCCATAATGATCTCCGAATGGTCCTTCAGGTTCTCGAACATGTGGTGGAACAACTCCTCCAAACGCAAACTCAGCCTCTGCAATTAAAGGATGAGGATGGCCATCAACATGCGCAAGACTTAACTTCTCTCCCATTAACATCGAAGAAAACATAAGTTCAGGAACTGCTTCAGGAAGTGGAGCGATGGCTGAAATCATTAATGAAGGAGGTCCGCCTAGAAACAGTGTAACAGGTAATGCCTCGTTTTTTTGTTCAGCGGCATAATGGTGGAAGCCTCCACCTTTATGAATCTGCCAGTGAATCCCCGTTTTGTTTTTCTCTTTGATCTCAATTCTGTACATACCGAGATTATGCTCATGTTTATCGGGATGTTCCGTATACACGAGTGGCAGAGTTACGAACGGATTACTATCTAAATGCCAGCCAGTTAATGCAGGCAAGTCTTGCATGTTAACATTTGTCGTAAAAGTTTCTAATAAAGGAGCTTTATTTTTTTTCACTGCTTTCGTGCCAAGTGATAATACATCTTTAATCATGCCTTTTTTCTTCCATAAGACAGAAGGGGAGGGAGGCATTAACTCATCGATCGAACCTACTAGTTCTTTTACTAACTGCTCTGGTTTTGGACCAAAAGCCATGTCTACTCGTTTTATTGTTCCAAAAAGATTTGTTACAACAGGAATATTCTTACCTTTAACATTTGTAAACAGAAGAGCTGGTCCTTCTTCTGAGATCACACGTCTATGGATTTCAGGGATTTCTAAATAAGGATCAACTTCTGTATGAATTTCTACAATTTCTTTTTCAGCTCTTAACTGGTTGATGAAAGTTCTAAGGTTTTTATGCATTTGAACACCTCTATTATGTATGCTACCCTTATATTATAAAGTAGTTCGGACTTGAAATGTAAAAAACAACCCAAAATTCACGGGTTGTTCGCATTTTATCTTCTTTTAACAGGTCTCCAGTTTTCTTGAAAAGACTTCGATTTATCCACAAAATGAAAAACTTTTTTACCGCCGAACAATTTTACAGCAATGAATTGGGAGATGCTTCCCATGAGTGCTGTGATTCCAACTACACAAAGTGCCAGCAACGTTAAATCGGTAAAGAATGAAATCAAATGAGGACTCCTCCTTTTCGCAACGAGTTCACCACGTACTTCTTTCTTTATTGTATCTCATGATAACAAAGGAAGAAAGAGGGAAAACTATATAATATCACCAAAAATTTAAGGAGCTGATGGGGAAAAAATGAACTGGTATGAGAAGTTAAATCAATATTTTCCGATTGAAGAGATGAAATCTAAAGAGCATATGGAATTATTATTAGACGAAAAGAGTGACATTTATCACAAAGATGAAGGTCAGTATCACGTATTGATGTATGTTGAATTAGCTGACTTTGTATTTATTGATTATTTATTTGTGTCAAAAGATGCTAGAGGGCAAGGACTCGGTCATAAGCTTATTGAAAAGTTAAAAGAAAAGGGAAAACCAATCATTTTAGAAGTTGAGCCAGTCGATTATGAAGATACGGATACAGAAAAGAGATTGCGATTCTACACGCGTGAAGGATTTGAACATGCCTCTAGCATTGGATATAGAAGACGTTCACTTGCTACGAATGAAGTAAATGAGATGGAGATCCTTTATTGGACACCAACAGAAGAATCTGAAGAAACTATTTATGAAAACATGAAAAAGACGTATAATGAAATACACACGTACAAGGATAGTGAATTGTACGGTAAGTCCTATCAGCCTGCAAGTGAAGTGCTAACTTTAGATACAGAGAATTCAGTACCTAAACCTGAGATCGTTGATGATGAATCATCAGATGCTTCAGGAAAACCTGCTTCCGAGTAATAATATTTTCCTTTTTGAAGGAGGATGAGGCGTTATGAAACAAAAGGACAAAAAGAAAAAAACAAAACGAGAACTATGGAAAGAAATGCTTAAGAAAAATCTTAAGAGATTCAAACCAAGCATTTCTAGAAAAGGCCCTGCTTCACAAGTAAAAAAAACGATCGCATAATGTAGGGCTGTTAGAAGGAAGGTAAACTTTCTTCTAACAGCCCTCATTTTTTTATATGAATGATTAAGTTATTTCTATTTCTACTGAGACTAGTATTAAACTTATCTTAAGTAAACATTCAAAATATTAATTCATAAAACTTATTATTTTTTTATGTTTTATGAAACTTATTCTTGGGTAATACGTCTATATATATGTTGAAACGGAAAAGTTGTGTAGAATATTTGTAGATGTATTACATTTGTATGACAAATTCGTAAAAATGTACAAAAGTCTGTATAACCTCTACCGAAAATGTAAAATGTGTAGTATACTATTAATGATGATTTAATAACTTTTTTAAAGTACCTAAATCAGAGAGAGGGGAAGGAGAGTTCCACTATGGTCACACTATTTACTTCGCCGAGCTGTACATCATGCCGTAAAGCAAAAGCATGGTTAAAAGAGAATGACATTCCTTATCAAGAAAGAAATATCTTTTCAGAACCTTTATCAATAGAAGAAGTTAAACAAATCTTGAGAATGACAGAGGACGGTACTGACGAGATTATTTCTACTCGTTCTAAAACGTTCCAGGAACTTAACATCAATCTCGAATCCATGCCTTTGCAAGACTTATACCAATTGATTGCAGATCATCCTGGATTATTACGCAGACCTATTATCTTGGATGAAAAACGTTTGCAAGTTGGATATAACGAAGACGAAATTCGTCGTTTCTTACCAAGACGTGTACGTACATTTCAGCTTATGGAAGCACAGCGTCTTGTTAATGAATAATAGAAAAACTTCCACTATCTTATAGTGGAAGTTTTTTATTGTTACGTTCCAAAAAAGGAAGTCCGTGCGCTATCGCAAGGACTTCTTTTTTACCTATCTTGTACGTTTCTTTTTAAACGTATTCGTCAGAATTCCTGCAAGAATTACTCCAACAACTAAAAATACGTATAAGCCGTATTTCAGTATATCATTTCCTTCAAATAAAGAATGAATCATCCGCTCTTCTACGATCATTCCTGCTGATGTAAAGGCAAGTACTCCAGCACCAATGTAAATTAAAACAGGGAATCTTTCCATAAAGTGCAATATTATTTTACTTCCCCATATAATAATAGGAACAGATACTAACAGACCGATTACAACCAAAACGATATTCCCATGTGCAGCACCTGCAACGGCTAGTACATTATCAAGACCCATTGCAATATCAGCAAAAACGATGGTTTTTACAGCGTCAGATAAGTTCTTGCCGGCTTTGACATCAAGCTCATCATCTTCTTCTAGGATTAGCTTATAAGCAATAATTAGAAGTAAAATTCCTCCTGCTAAATATAAGAAAGGAATATTTAATAAATAAACAGCTACAATGGTTAGTACTACACGAACAACAATAGCAAGTCCAGTTCCTAAGAAAATAGCTTTATTTCTTTGAGCTTCTGGTAAGTTTCTACTGGCAAGGGCAATTACTATAGCGTTGTCTCCGCCGAGAAGGATATCAATTGCGATGATCTGCAACAGTGATATCAGAAATTCTGTTTCCAAACGTAAACCCCCCGTAAATAATGAAATTTCACTTGTGTTATGGTACAATATGTTAACCTTAAAGACCTTTGAATTATAGTCCAGCTTGACCTGCTCCGTCAAGTTGAGAGCTTGAGATTCATCGCGTGAACAGGTTCAAAAAAGGGCAGTTTATACAGGCCTTTTTTATTTCCATATTTTCCGTTTTGTCATAGAATAAGGTACAAGAGGTTTAATTGTGATTGATGTAATTTTCGACGGAGAACATTTGGAAATAAGATTTGCTTTTTTCTAGGGGTATTTATCCCTTCACGAACAAACCGGAGAGAAGGGAGAGAAGCAGGATGGAAATTGAAAGAGTGAATGAGTTCACCATTAAATTTTTCATTACGTACAGAGATATTGAAGATCGCGGTTTCGATCGTGAAGAAATATGGTCTGATCGCGAAAGAGGAGAAGAACTCTTTTGGGAAATGATGGACGAAGCACATCAGCAAGAGCAGTTTCCATTAGAAGGTCCACTGTGGATTCAAGTTCAGGCTCTGGATAAAGGTCTCGAAATTATTGTAACTCGTGCTCAAATGTCCAAAGACGGTAAAAAAATTGAGCTTCCTATAGGCGATGATAAATTGGATTTACCGGTTGATCAAAATATTGAACAAATATTGGATCAACAGTTTCAAGCGGAAGAAGACTTTGATGAATTAGAAGAAACAGAAGAAGACTATTTATCCTTCCTCATTTCTTTTGGAGATTTTGAAGATGTTATCTCTTTAAGTCATACCATTGATTCTTCGTCTTTTGAGAATTCGCTGTTTCATTTCGAGGGTAAATATTATTTGTATGTGACATTTAATGTAGAAACTTCAGATCGAGAACAAGACGACCTACTAGCCCAACTATTGGAATACGGTAACGACTCTGATCTATCTGTTTACCGCATACAAGAGTATGGAAAGACGATTGTTGCAGAAGACGCATTAGATCACGTACAACAATATTTTAAATTATAAGAGATAACCGATTTCAGCTATTTTGAAATCGGTTTTTGTTTTTTTAATAGGAAGTTTTGAACAAAAATGATAGAGATTCATAACCGATTAGAGAAAATGAAGATGTGAAGTTTCTACAATCTTCGTTCATCATGATGATTGTGGAGGTGAGACGGATTGTTAGTCGCTCTTTTTAATGATCAGTATGTTGATATGGTTGGAGAAACGACGAAGGAAGAATGGTATCAAAAAAATAAGTCTGGAAATTTACGCTGTCCAGTCTGTCAGAATAAAGTCATACCGAAATGTGGAACCAAAAAGACATGGCATTTTGCTCATCATTCTTTTAGAGAATGTAACGGATATCATGAAGGAGAAACCGATTATCATCTGCTAGGAAAAAAAGGATTATATAAATGGCTTATTAATGTAGATGAAGAACCAATTCTTGAATATTATTTACGGGATATTCATCAGCGTCCAGATTTGCTTCTCGAAAAATATCAGCATGCTATTGAGTTTCAATGTGCAACAGTCACAGGCAATGATCTGAGAAAAAGAATAGCAGGATTTGAGTCTCTAAACATGGAATCCGACTGGATTTTTGGTATGAAACGTATAAAGCAAAAAGGACCAAATTTATTCTATATTCAAAGCTCTGATCTATCCGCAGCAAAAAAGGATGACAATGGCCACTTATATCTCAATTACTATTGTCCCCTTAAAGAACAATTTCTGCTGCTTAGAAATATAATTCCTCTTTCACAAACAAAAGCTGCTGCTCATGCACATGCGTTCTCAACGAAAAATTTCACGGATATACAATGTTTATCAAAAACATTTACGAATTTAAAACAGGATAACTTAAATTATAACGCTTTATGGAATAAACAAAAAACGACATGGAGAATGACGGCTTTTAAGAATAATTCTCCTGGTGTTATGTATTTTAAAAAAGTTTTATATTTTAATCACCGTTCCTTAACTTTGTTTCCCTCTATTGCGGGTATCCCTTCAAAAGATTACTATCACATCGAAACATCATCTTACTTGTGGCAAACGTATATGCTGTTCTTGATTGAACAGTTGCCGCCTTCACTATTCTCCTTAAACTTTATACACTTGGAATTTCAAAGATTGCTGCATAAACGAATTCTGCAAAATAGAGATTTTCCTTATCTTAATGAATCTTGGAAAGATGCAATCCATGGCTACTTAGATTTTTTAGTCGACCATCTGCTCATAGAAAAAGTGTCAGAAGGAACATTTAGAAAGCTGCAGCGTGTTCATTATCCTAAAACTTTGGATGAGGCGTTTAAACTAGACGAAATTTTCAGTGAAAAGTCGTAATTTTTGACTTTGCTTAAGCATTTTCTGGTAATATGTAGATATACATAAGGAGAAAGTATTCCTACTATTCTCTTTAATTTACTTGGAGGTGTATGTATGTCTCAAACTAAAACGAAATCATTGCCAAAACGTAATGAAGTCCCTGTTTCAGATACGTGGGATTTAGAAGCAATATATGCGTCAGATGATGTATGGGAAAAAGAATTCAATGAAACGAAAAACCTGTTGCCTGAACTAAAATCTTTTCAAGGAAAACTTGGAGAATCGGCGGAAACACTTTTTTCATATCTTCAAAAACAAGACGAAGTAACGAAAAAGCTTGGTAAACTTTATACATATGCTCATATGAGATACGATCAAGATACAACGAACTCCATGTACCAAGGTTTGAATGACCGTGCTTCGAACTTAGCAACTCAAGTAAGCAGTACAGTCTCATTTGCAGTACCAGAAATTCTATCTCTATCTGAGGACGCGTTGGTTCAATTCTTACAAAGTCACGAACCATTAAAGTTATATAAACAAGCGTTAGATGAGATTAATCGTCAGCGTCCTCACGTACTTTCGAAAGAAGAAGAAGCACTCTTAGCAGATGTAAGAGAAGTAGCTAATACTTCTAGCAATACATTTGGTATGCTGAATAACGCTGACCTTAAATTCCCAGTTATTAAAGACGAGAACGGGGAAGAAATCGAAGTAACACATGGACGTTATATCCGCTTTTTAGAAAGCTCAGATCGTAGAGTAAGAGAAGATGCTTTCAAAGCTGTATATGGCACATATGATTCTTACAAAAATACATTTGCTAGCACTCTTGCAGGAACGGTAAAGCGAGATAATTTCTTTGCAAAAACTAGAAAGTTTAGTTCAGCTCGTGAAGCAGCATTGAACAACAATAACATCCCTGAAGCAGTTTATGATAATTTAGTAAAGACAGTAAATGATAACCTTGGATTATTGCATCGTTATGTTCGTTTGCGTAAAAAAGCGCTTGGACTTGATGAACTTCATATGTATGATCTTTATACGCCACTTGTAAAAGATGCAAAGATGGAAGTGAGCTTTAAAGAGGCTCAGCAGCTTGTATTAGACAGTTTAGATCCGATGGGCGATGAGTATAAAGAGATCGTAAAAGAGGGCTATGAGAAGCGTTGGATCGATGTACATGAGAACGCAGGTAAACGAAGTGGTGCCTACTCATCTGGTGCTTATGGAACAATGCCATATATCCTAATGAACTGGCAAGATAACGTAAACAACTTGTTCACACTCACGCATGAGATCGGACATTCTGTTCATAGTTACTACACACGTGAGAATCAACCTTATCCTTATGCGGATTACTCAATCTTTGTTGCAGAGGTTGCGTCTACTTGTAATGAAGCTTTGTTGAATCATTATATGTTAGAGAAAACATCTGATAAAAAAGAAAAGTTGTACTTGTTGAACCACCATTTAGAAGGCTTTAGAGGTACTGTTTTCCGTCAGACGATGTTTGCAGAATTCGAACAAGAGATTCATGTTCGTGCAGCGAATGGTGAGCCGCTAACGCCAGAACTATTAACGAAAATCTATTACGATCTGAATGTTAAATATTTCGGTGATGATCTAGTGATTGATAAAGAGATTGGTCTAGAGTGGGCTAGAATTCCTCATTTCTATTACAATTTCTATGTTTATCAATACGCAACTGGATTTAGCGCGGCAGCTTCCTTGTCTAAACAGATACTAGATGAAGGAAAACCAGCTGTTGATCGTTACCTAGATTTCTTAAAAGCAGGAAGCTCTGATTATCCGATCGAAGTATTGAAAAAAGCTGGTGTGGATATGACTACTCCAGAACCAATTGAAAATGCTCTTAAAGTTTTTGAATCCATTCTTGATGAGATGGAAGAACTGCTTTTTGAGAAGTAAACACAAAAAATCCTGTCCAGAACTCTGGGCAGGATTTTGTTATGTTTGTTCTAGCCTATTCTTCTTAGTTTTGATCGGTAGTTATAACACAGTGTTGTTAAAAGTACGGCGATAAAGAGTCCCGGAATCGCTAAAATTTTTGGTGCCATGTTTAACAGAGAGAGCACAAAGAAATAAAAACTCCCTGCAAGTGAAAGTAAACTCACCAAAATCATAATCAAATACATAAAATTCTCCCTCCCTTTGTACATGTTTATTCATGTAGGGGAAGGATATGCAAAGCGTGTCCGAATATTAAAGGCTCATCTCCACAAACTGTTGCTATCCTCTAGGTATTTTTCATTTCTCTTCCTATGCAAGTTGATTAAAGCGCAAGGTTGCCGACTCCTATATGGATCGAGCGATCGGTCTGAAATGAGGAAGTGGCTCGTTCAGTCTCGACAAGCAAGAGTAACTCAAATAAAAAAACCGCTGAACATAATCAGCGGTTGGGGAGGTATCTCCAAAATGTTCCGTACTTTACAGGGACTCGTTCAACTTTTTGCTGCAGTACGAGACGTTTTAATCTCTTTTCTGCTTCTTCACAACTAATCTGATATACAACTGAAACCTCTTTTGTAGCTACAAATGAGTAAGAAGAAAGAAAGTCTTCTAATTCAGGAAGCGGTGAAGGCTCCAATGGAACCTCAGTCATTTCTTTAAGGATCTGCACATAAACATCATAGGAATAACAGCCAGATATTTTAATTCCATCATCATCTGTTTTGTCATTAAAAACAATGAGTGTTGGGATTTGAGTAACATCCATTTCTTGTGAAAATTTTAAATCACAGCGAAGAGCTTTAATCGTAGCTTCAGATGAAAGATCACTTAAAAATTCATCTTCGTCTAAGTTAACAGAGCGAGCTATATCTAATAATACGTCATCGTTTCCAATGTTTTGTTTGTTTAAGAATAAGTTTTCTCTGAGCTTTCTTAAGAACTTCATTCCTTGCTGCTTTCCTTGTAACTCAGCAGCTTTTATAGCTAGCGTTGCTTTATGAGGGGCAGAAATGGGGTTTTCCAACCATACATCTCCATCACAGCTCATACCAGAAAGGGAAGCTGTTTTTTCCCACTTCTCAGCAATTTGTTCAGCGGTATTAATCCCCTTTTTTCGAGGTACGTACGTATTGAGTGATTCCAGGCTGCCACTAACAAAATGGCGTAATGTGAAATAGTGGCCGTATTGGACTTGTAATTTTTTAATAACAGGCTCTAATGACCAGCATTCTGGGCATAGCGGATCGATGACAGAATAGATTTCCAATGGCTTTTGACAGGCATGGTTTTTGTTGTTCTCTTGTTCGTCATAAAAGGAATTGGAATTATACAGTGTCAGCATTCTCGCCCCTTTCTGAATCCTCCGTATTAACCATATGAAAAGCAGTCATTTTTAATCGGCTTAACAGTATGTTTTGCAATTCAGGTTCTATTTTTTGAATCGTCATCGCTTTTTCCATACAGGCTATCCATGCTTTTGCGTGCACATGTGTTATGGGAAAAGGCATGTGACGCGCTCTAAGCATAGGATGTCCATGTTCCTCAGTATATAGTGGCGGCCCGCCAAAAAACTGGCTTAAAAATTGTGTTTGTTTATAGGCAGTCTCTGTTAAGTCGTCAGGAAAAAGTGGAGAAAGCAATGAATCTTGACTGACTAGATTGTAAAAAGTAGTAACAAGTTTTTCAATACCTTCCTTTTCTCCTAACAGATCATATGGTGTTTTTGATTCGTCAAACATGGTCCAAAAGCTCCTTGCGTCAATTTGTAATTTTATTGTAGCAAGGTTCATGAATAGTAAGCAAACAATATGAATAGAGAAGGATGTTCGTAAGTTTGTAAATCTCCGTAATGCCGCTATAAAATGGAGTATGGAACCCAATAAAAAAACCCTCAGAATTTGAGGGTTATACGAGTGATTGATACGTATTCATAATTTTATTAACGTAAGAAATCGTTTCTTTAAAAGGGGGAATACCATTATATTTTGCTACGTTTCCAGGACCAGCATTATAAGCGGCAAGTGCAAGTTTCTGATTGCCATCATATTTATCAAGCATCATCTTTAAATACTTTGTTCCGGCTTCCACGTTTTGTATAGGGTCGAATGGGTTAGTAACTCCTAACGACCTTGCCGTTGCAGGCATCAGTTGCATCAGCCCTTGAGCACCTGCATGGCTTTCTGCAGTTGTTTTAAAATTAGATTCGTGTTTAATGACTGAACGAATAAGGTTAGGATCCACTTCAAATTTCCTAGCTGTGTTTTCAATCAGCTCATCTAGGTTTTTAGAAGGTATGCTTAACTTTTCACTTGAAGTCGGTAATGCTGGTGTTACTGGTAATGAGTAAGGTGTACTTGTATACGCAGTGAAAGGATGAAGCGTTTGTCCAAAGTTGGGCTTAACATTAGTTTCCAGATCACTTGTGCCTCCAACATGTGAATAGGCTTCTTGCAACAATGCTGCAAAAGGACTTGCTGATGTATTTTGCATACTAGAGAAAGAAGAAGACGAAGCATTTACATTCAACTGCTGAAGTGCTTGAATTTCCATAAGTGCCTTATATGACTGAATATTCAAGAGATATCCTCCTAAATGGAATAACGTTTTACTTATTTCTACGGCTCTCATTAAAGAATCGTGCAATTTTGCTTTCTGTATCTCTAACAGGAATCTGTTTAATAGAAAGCAATTCATTAAAAGTATTTAGTCCACTAGTATAATCGGCAGATTCGTATTCTATTTCATAGTCGATTTTACCTAAATAACGATTTTCATCTAAAACAAGAAGGCCATCTTTATACGGAAACTCAACACGAAATGTAGTGAGCTCTCCTAAATATGTAATTTTCTTTGCATCGATATTCATTTTACTAATTTGATCAGAGACTTCTCCTGAGGGCAGCGGTTCTCCTTTTAATAATTCTTCAAAAATATGCTTAGAAACATTTTGGTGGGTTTCAAGAATATGTTTGTCTAATTTTTGTTTAAGCGTTAGCGTGTTTTCATTATTTTTTGTTCGAACTCGTAAAGCACTTTTCTGGTGTTTAAGTTCAAAGTATTGGGTATCAAAATAATAGTTGGTCTGTTTATGAAAATCTTCTTGCTGAACATCAAACTCATCGATAAGTTTTAAGAATTCAAGCTGTGTTAGCAAATTCTTAAACTCAATTTCAATTTCTTGAGACACTTGGTTTATCCCCCTATAGCTATACTTAAGTTAACTTATTATCTCATAGCGATTACTGCATCTCAATTTCTTATTAAACTCCTATTTTGTGTTACACTAAACAAGAAGAAACAGGAGGTTGTTAACATGATGCCACGACGATTGAATGTGCAGTCAACTGCATGGAATGAAAATAAGCTGATTCTGCTTATTCAAAATGAATCAAACAAAGGAATTTCTGATTGGAAAGACAGTGAAAGAATGCTAGTAGATTCTGATGGGTTAGCATTCATCTATGTTCTTGAGGATGAAGAAGGATTCATTTATATCTCAATTGATAATAATCATTGGAACGAAGTGAAAAGAGCACTCCAAAAAGATGCGGTTTTCGTTGTTCAAAATGAAAAGAGAGAAGAGCTTGAACTTACTGCTTTCTCTGGAGAAATGGACTTTTTGACAGACAATATACAAGGAAATGCTAACTATGGTCAAGAGATGGAAGACGAAGTGATCAAGATTTTTGGAACTGGGGAAAAAGCCCAATGAACATGGACTGGGAAGCGCTATTAATTCCGTACAAGCAAGCAGTTGATGAGCTTAAAATAAAATTTAGAGGTATGCGGGAGCAATTTGAAAAGTCAAATCAGCATTGTCCGATTGAGTTCGTTACGGGAAGAGTGAAACCCATTAAGTCAATCGTGAACAAAGCTTATCAAAAAAACATTCCCGATCAACATCTAGAAACGGAAATTCAAGATTTAGCGGGACTTAGGATCATGTGTCAGTTCACTGACGATATTACCACAGTGATTAACTTGTTACGTCAACGCAATGATTTTACTATTGTTGAAGAACGAGACTATATCACACATAAGAAGCCAAGTGGATATCGGTCGTATCATATCGTTATCGAATACCCTGTTCAAGTACTAGATGGGGAAAAAAAGATTCTTGTAGAAGTTCAAGTCCGCACACTGGCTATGAATTTTTGGGCTACAATCGAACACTCTATGAACTATAAGTATCAGGGACAAATTCCTGAAGATATCCGTCAAAGGTTGCAAAGGGCTGCAGAAGCTGCAAATAGACTAGATGAAGAGATGTCTCAGATCAAAGGGGAAATTCAAGAAGCTCAGCTTGTGTTTTTGGAACGCAATGATAAATCCAATGAAACTAATTTAGGATCATAAAGGATGGAGAGAGAATGAAATTTGCCATCGTATCAAAAGGAGATAACAAATCAAATATTTTAACGGGAAAAATCCGGGCATATTTGGAAGAGTTTGAACTGGTTTATGAAGAAAAAGAACCAGAGATTGTAATAACAGTAGGTGGAGATGGAACTTTGCTTCATGCATTCCATCATTATGTGCATCGCATAGACAAGACTGCTTTTGTTGGTGTTCATACCGGTCACCTTGGCTTTTTTGCAGACTGGCTGCCTGAAGAGGTGGAAAAGCTCGTTATACATATCGCAAAAACACCTTTTCAAATTGTTGAATATCCATTACTTGAGGTTACAGTAAGATATATTGATGGTTTAGATGAAAAAAGATATCTAGCTGTTAACGAATGTACGGTGAAAAGTGTTGAAGGATCCCTCGTTATGGATGTTGAGATCAAAGGAGAAAAATTTGAAACGTTCAGAGGCGATGGTCTTTGTATTTCAACTCCTTCAGGAAGTACGGCTTACAATAAAGCATTAGGTGGAGCGATCATCCACCCGTCTCTTGCATCTATTCAATTATCAGAAATGGCTTCTATCAACAATCGTGTATTCCGAACGATAGGCTCGCCGCTTGTTCTTCCGCAGCATCATACTTGTATATTGAAACCAGTAAACGATGTAGATTTTCATATAACGATTGACCATCGATTCTTAGTTCAGAAAAAAGTGAAGTCGATACAATATCGAGTAGCTGAAGAGAAAATTCGTTTTGCTCGTTTTCGTCCTTTTCCATTCTGGAAAAGAGTTAAAGAATCATTCGTCGGAGATTAATATGAATAAATTTACAATTACATGGTATGTGCAAAATGAAGAAGCTCCCATTCTTTTACGGGAGTATTTAAAAAACAAACAGATTTCCAAAGCAGCGCTGACCGATATTAAGTTTCACGGCGGCGCTCTTTTTGTTAACAAAAAAGAAGTAACAGTCAGAACCGCTCTTAACGGTGGTGATGAAGTCACAGTAAGGTTTCCTTCAGAAACAAAAAGCTCTTCAATGGAAGCGGAAGATATACCATTAGACATTATTTTTGAAGATCAACATTTTATTGCTGTTCATAAACCAGCTGGAATGCCAACGATTCCTTCGCTTTATCAGCCAAACGGGTCTCTAGCTTCAGCCGTTTTATACTATTATCAGCAACATGATATCCCAGGTACATTTCATGCGGTAAACCGCTTAGACAAAGATACATCAGGTATTGTATTAATAGCGAAACACCGATTCGCCCATTCGCTCATGTCTAAACAGCAAAAAGATAAAGTGATAAAGAGGGAATATATTGCATTTGTTCACGGAGAGTTAAAGGATGTAAGAGGAACGGTGGATCGTCCGATCGCAAGAAATCCAGAGAGTATTATTGAAAGAATGGTAAGTGGAGATGGCCAGCGATCAATCACTCATTATGAAACAATAGATTATGTGGAAGAAACAAACTTTACCGTTGTCTCATTACGATTAGAAACAGGCAGAACACACCAAATCAGAGTACATATGTCTTCAACCGGTCACCCTCTACTTGGAGATGACTTATATGGTGGTTCATTAGAACTGATTCAACGACAGGCTTTACATAGTGAGAAAACCTCATTTATCCATCCATTTTCAGAGAAGCTCATTACGTTAAAAGCTGATTTACCTTTAGACATGAAAAATCTTTGGAATCAATGATAAATACGCGCTAAAACGTTAAAAGAGGAGTGTTGCCCATAGGCTCGGCACTCCTCTTTTTTAATCGTGAAAAGACCGAAACTTTTCAGGAACATATGGCATGGCTGACGGTACGCTAATTGTCTCCATTTCAGGATAACGAAGGGCGCTAAGCTTACCACCGAAGACGCATCCTGTATCAATATTCCACGTATTTTGAATATGACGCACTTCTTCAACAGGTGTATGTCCATAAACGATGGTGATTTTTCCAGAGTGATTTCTTGCCCAATCTCTTCTCACGGGGGTTCCATCAGGGTTTGACTTCCCTGTTATATCTCCATATAGAACGAATGTTTTTACTCTATCATGAGTTTGGCCAACATAATCTTCTCGTATTCCTGCATGAGCAACGACTAACTTACCGTGATCGAGATGTAGATAAAGAGGAGCACTTTCGTAAAGGGTACAAAAATGATCTCTGACTTTTTGTCTTTCAACAGGATTGAGCGCGTTAAGTTCCGCAACAGTTGTTTCGAGTCCATGTTTAATCTGAACGTTGCGTCCTAAAAAGTATCGATACAGCTTGTTACAATGATTGCCTGGTGAGTATAGGGCTAGATCATTTTGTACAAGTTCATATACATGTTCCATTACTTTTATTGATTCTGGGCCACGATCCATCAAGTCACCTAAAAATACGAGTTTTCGGTTGTCTTTATGTACAGGAAGGTTGTTATTCCATTGATATCCCAGCTTCGTTACAAGTTCTTCGTATTCCTTAAAACATCCATGAATGTCACCGATAATATCATATTTCATGTCCATCACCTCATAAACATTAGGATACTTCAAAGTCAAAAGAAAAACACCTGATAAATATCAGGTGCTATTCAAACATATATTTAGTCGTTCTCGATCGAACGTTTAATACGAGCCCAAAGGCAATCATGTATGCGAGTATCGAACTTCCTCCATAACTGATGAAAGGTAGGGGAATACCTGTGATCGGCATAACTTGAATGTTCATTCCAATGTTCTGGAACACTTGGAAAGTAAGCATACCAATTACTCCTGCACATAAGTAACTTCCAAAAGCTTCATTGCTCTCAAGAGCGGTATTGATCATTCTGTAAACCATCAAGAAGAATAGAGAAATAACGATACTTGTTCCGAAGAAACCAAATTCTTCACCGATGATCGAGAAAATAAAATCAGTTTGTGCTTCTGGCAGATAAACAGAACCTTCTGTGAAACCTTTACCAAAAAGCATTCCGCTGCCGATCGCGAGTAGTGCGTTTCTTGTATGATATCCCGCATCTTTATGTTCATACGGTTCAAGCCAAGCGTAGAAGCGATTAAGCTGATACTGATCGAGAATATGATCCACAAAAAATTGTGGAAAGGTAAAATATATCCAAACTAGGATTGATATGAACAAGATAAAGGAAAGAATAAGGATAACAATAATTCTCCATCTAATTCCGGATACTAATAAAAGACTTCCTGTGATCGCCATAAATACAAGACTCGTACCTAGGTCAGGCTGCATAAGGACAAGCAGTGTAGGGAAACCAGCAATTAACGCAATTTTACCAAGCAATAACAGGTCTTCATGCAATGTGCGAACAATATACTTTTCATTGTGAGTAGCAATTGTATTGGCGATGGCTATGACTAGAGCCACTTTTACAAGTTCTGAAGGCTGCAAGGCGAAAGGACCAAATCTGTACCAGCTCTGCGCACCATTGATATTTGGAACTATGCTCTCAGGAGCGACTAGAATACCAAGCAGTAACAGGATACCGAACCCATATACGTACCAAGATAATTTTCTAAACTGATCAAAATCTAATACCATAACACCGACTACAGCAATTCCACCGATAACGTACCAAACGAGCTGCTTTATGACGAAGTTGCTGCCGTATTGATCCATCATCTGCGCGCTATAGATGGCAACACAGCTCGTGATGACCATTAAGAACAAAAGAAACAAAAGATTGTAATCGAGTTGCTGCCATGGTGACTTGTGGTTATTCTGCATGTGGATCGACTCCTTAAAGTAAAACAATAACATGTATTATCTTACCTAAAAATAAAGTGTTTGCAAATCATTTTGAGTATAATCGTTTGACATTTCTTTTTCTGCTTTACTATAGTAAACCAATAATATAAAGAAACGACGGAGGTTTTATGGAAGAACATGCATCGTTTACTTCATTAGTATTAGTCATTCTTACAGCATTTTTCGTTCCTATTCTGCTAAACAAATTTAGGCTGCGAGTAATACCTGTTGTTGTAGCGGAAATCATTGTAGGTATTATTCTAGGAAAGAGCGGCTTTGATGTCGTCCATTCTGACGCATGGCTTGAGATCTTATCCGTACTCGGTTTTATTTTCTTAATGTTTTTAAGTGGCCTAGAAATTGATTTTAGTATCTTTGCAGGCGAGTCCAATTCTAAGAAAAAGAAAGCAGAGAAGAAAGAACCGAATCGTATATTCGTTTCAAGCATCATTTTTCTCTTCATACTGATCCTGTCATACGGATTATCTCTTCTTTTTGTTTGGGGTGGCTTTACAGAAAGTGCGTTCTTTATGACGCTTGTTATCTCAACCATCTCACTAGGCGTAGTTGTCCCAACATTAAAAGAAGAAAAGTTATCAAAGACAACCATTGGTCAAATCATCTTATTAGTTGCGGTAATTGCTGATCTTGTAACCATGATTTTACTTGCTCTTTTTGTTTCAATGGAATCAGGAGATCCAAGCAGAATGTGGCTGTTACTTATCCTTTTTGCCGCAGGAGTTCTATTATATTTTGTCGGGAAACAAATGAGACATAGATCATTTCTCGACACGATGTCAAAAGGAACGATACAGCTAGATACACGGGCTGTCTTTACATTAATCATCGTTTTGGTCGGACTTTCTGAATCGGTTGGGGCAGAGAACATATTAGGCGCTTTCTTAGCAGGGGTTCTCGTTTCTCTCCTTTCACCCAATAAACAACTGGTTCATAAACTCGATTCTTTTGGATATGGATTTCTAATACCTATCTTTTTTGTAATGGTAGGGGTTGAACTGGATATTCGTTCGATATTTGCTGATCCTAAAGCATTAGCACTGATACCGTTATTATTGATCGCGTTGCTTATTTCTAAGTTTTTGCCTATTTTGTACCTTCGAAAGTGGTATGACTGGAAAACGGTAACGGCTGCAGGGTTCTTATTAACTTCTACACTGTCGTTGGTGATCGCTGCTGCTAAAATTGGAGAACGAATCAATGTAATTGATGCCCGAACATCATCAGCATTAATCTTAACGGCTGTTATTAGCGCAATCATTACACCTATATTCTTTAAAAAACTGTTTCCGAAAAAAGAGGAAGCGGAAGCGGGTAAAGAACAACTTGTATTTGTTGGTGCCAATCAATTTACACTGCCGTTAACGACAGAGCTTGATCAAACTCGTTTTGAATATCGACTATATCACACGAAACAAGAAGAAAAAGACCAAAAACAACTGGATAGCTTTAAAATACAAGAGCTTGATGATTACGAAACAACAACATTAATGCAGGCAAATGTTTTTGATACAGATATTATTGTATTAGCAACAGGAAGCGATGAAACAAATGAAAACCTTGCTCTGATTGCAAAAGAGGAAGGGGTGGAACGAGTTGTTGCTCGTATTGAGGATCCACTAAAGAGGGATGCACTTAAAGACAAAGGGATTGAAGTATATTCTGTTTACTTTTCTTCTCAAGTGTTACTAAAAGCGTTAATCGAAAATCCTGCGGTAGTGGATATCCTTACAACGTCAGATAATAGTCTGAATGAAATTCTTGTCGAAAACAGTGCTTACCACAGAACAGCTTTAAGAAACTTTCCTTTTCTTGGGGATAGCATTATCGTTCGTATCTACCGAGGAAAAGAGTCAATCGTTCCGCACGGTGATACCGAGATTTTATTAGGAGATAAAATGGTTGTGACGGGCAGTAAGCAACAAGTGCTGCAGATGAGACAAATATTAGGTTAATTCAAAAAGCACTGGCTTTTAAGTCAGTGCTTTTTGTTTGCCTAAAAAAGATAAGTCCTAAATTACTATAAAAATGAGCATGCTAAGCGTAAAGATAAAATATAGGGAGTTGAAATGATATGATGCCAGTTGTTCATTGTCCAAAATGCGGAAAAGAACATGATCTTAATGGAGAGGTCTTAATCGCTCAATCGAATCAAAATGTGATTTATCGCTGTGATTCATGCGGTTTTGAAGTGAAAGATATTCAGACTAGTAAAGGTTAATAGTGAAAATCCTCTCTACTTCTGTTATACTAATTAGGACTTGGTACTAATAACAATTACTAATAAATAAAATGAACAGATTGATGGGGAGGAAGCTTTATATGTATCAGCTATCATTAGAAAACAAAACGTTTGTAGTAATGGGTGTTGCAAATAAGAGAAGTATTGCTTGGGGAATTGCACAATCTCTTTCAAACGCAGGTGCCCGCCTAGTATTTACATATGCAGGCGAAAGATTAGAGAAGAATGTTCGAGATCTAGCAGAGTCACTAGGAAGAAATGATTCAATCGTCCTTCCTTGTGATATTACGAATGATGAAGAAATTAAAAAGACTTTCGCTACATTAAAAGAAGAAGTTGGCGTGATCCATGGACTTGCTCATTGTATCGCTTTTGCCAACACAGAAGAACTAAAAGGCGAGTATTTAAATACAACGCGTGAAGGTTTTCTTCTTGCTCATAATATTTCATCCTATTCACTCACTGCTGTAGTTAAAGAAGCTCGTCCACTAATGACAGAAGGCGGAAGCATCGTGACGCTAACATACCTTGGTGGAGAAAGAGTAGTTTCTAACTACAACGTTATGGGTGTGGCAAAAGCTTCACTAGATGCAAGTGTGAAGTATCTTGCAAGTGACGTAGGTAAAGATGGTATACGTGTTAATGCGATTTCAGCTGGTCCAATCCGTACTCTTGCTGCAAAAGGAATCGGTGACTTTAACTCTGTACTAAAAGAGATCGAAGAAAAATCACCACTTCGTAAAGCAAATACACAAGAAGAAGTAGGCGATGCTGCACTGTTCTTGATGAGTGACTTGGCTCGTGGAATCACGGGAGAAATTCTTCACGTGGATAGTGGTTATAACACAATCGCTAGATAATTAAATGATAATAAAAACCCCTTCGAAGGCTCACAATGGGCTCCGAAGGGGTTTTTTGACGTTTTACCTTGCTCTCAATGGGAAGGTAAGCCGTTTGGTAATTGCAGTCTCTATTAACCTAGAGCTCCTGCGCCGTTTCCTGTAGTTTGTGGTACGCATACGATACCACAAATGCAGCGACAGTCGATTACAAACGTTTGGTTTAACGCAGTCGTTGCATCCAAGTAAGAGAATACTGCACAGCTGCTGTCGTCGTCAAAACGAACTAATGTAAAGATAGTAGGTGTAGTTTCTCCACCAAGAGAAAGAGGTGTAGAAGCACCTTTCAATACGATTAGAAGTCTTTGCTGAGCAGCCATGCTGCAGAAATTACCGTTTGTGTTTGCGATGTTGTTTAACAACTCACATACACAAGACTTGTTTCTTGACCGTGATCCACCTGCAGCTTCTCCATTTCCGCCACAGCAAGATCCTTTAAATAGGCTAGACATTAAATTGCCTCCTTATAGATTAGATACATGTACCTGAACGTTTCATCAGGGTTAATATACTATATTAAAGCAGGCTATTATTTGCATGAGACATGTACCTAGTTAATGCCCAATCTTCTATAAATAGGTTTTAGCCCTTTCTTCTAAACTTCTTAAATTTCCGCTCATATACTAGTCGATTCATCTATGCACAAGTTGTAATTTTTCATATCTATATATAAAGCTAGTACAAATTTTAGCTAGCTTGTTTTATTCCTGAAGGGAGAAAGATTTATATGGCGATTTTTGGAACACAAAACTTAAGAGCGAGATTAATTCAAGCTGCACGACTAGCTACGAACATTGATGTTATTTATGTACCAACAACTCAAGTAGCAGCAGCTCCAGATCTAACTGCAGTGACTATTACTGAGGTACAAGCAGACTTCATCATTGTAAACGATGGAACTGTTAACTATTTAGTACCTATCGATAAGATCATCACAATCCAAGATATTAGCATCTAATTGTAATTTTGTTAAGAAAGGAGTTGTAATAATGGGATTGATTTTTAGAAGATTGTTCAATGGATTACTTGGACAAAATACAGTTATCACGCAAGTATACACTAGCTGTGAGGAAACAAATCTTTTTGGTGTCACTGTTGTTAGTGTTGAAGAAAATTTTGTGGTATTCTCTGGTGCAGGTTCTGGTGCAGGATCAACGTATTATATCCGCATAGACCACATTCTTGGTATCGAGCTTTAATCTAACACGAAGACTTCATGTTTACATGAAGTCTTTTCAATTTATTTAGAAAGGATTAATCAATGAGTAAAATCAACATACTCTTTATCACAAAAGACACTAGCCAATTTATTGATAAATCAAGTCATTATTTATACCAAGAACTTCAAAAACATGTGAATGTTGAAGTGTGGAGCGAACATGCTTCTATTCAACATATTCTTTCACGTGTTCAAAGGAAACCTGATTTCATATTATTTAATGATATTCACAAAAACTATAGTCCTTTTATAAATGGACTCGAGACATTGAACGTACCATCTGGGATGATCGTTCACGATTTGCATTACAACCCAAAATTACGTGAGAGGATTATGAAATTAAGTTGTATTAAAGTTTTATTTCCTCATTATAAAGAAGCTTTTATCCAAACTTTTCCTTCACTATCAGATAAGGTACATTGGTTCCCTCATCATGTGAACGAAAATGTTTTCAAAGATTACCAGATTACAAAAGAAACAGACGTTTTAATGGTAGGTGCAAACTATCCGCATCTTTATCCTCTTAGAGCCAAGATCATGCAAGAGATGAAAACTTTTAGTGGTTTTAAAACCTTCAAGCATCCTGGATACCGTGATATAAAAGCGCATGAGAAAGAAATTATCTCAGGCGCAGAATATGCAAAAGAAATAAATGCTGCCAAGATATTTATTACATGTGATTCGATCTATCATTATCCACTTTTGAAGTATTTCGAAGTATTAGCCTCAAAAACATTGTTGCTAGCTCCAGGTTCACCAGAATTATATGAACTTGGATTTATTGATGGTCAAACATTCGTACAAATTGATCTCAATAATTATAAAGAAAAGATCACTTATTACCTTGCTAACGAAATAGAACGGAATGTTATCGCTAGACAAGGATATAAGATGGTTCACGAGAGACATATCTCGAGCAAAAGAGCTCTTGAAATGATACACAAAATACAAACAATTATTGAAAGGAAACTTTGAATGGATAAAGTATCTATTATTATCCCATTTTACAACTGTACTTATGTCACACACGCTATACAAAGTGCGTTGAATCAAACGTACAAAAATATCGAGATTATTGTCGTGAATGATGGATCGTTTCAACATAACGAGAAATTAGAACCTTATAGAGATCAGGTTACGATTCTCTCAAAACCAAACGGTGGAACGGCAAGTGCATTGAATACAGGCATTAAAGCTGCAAGTGGTGACTTTATTTGCTGGCTAAGTTCTGATGACATGTTTCTTCCAAACAAAGTAGAACGTCAGGTTGCTTTTATGAATGAAGTAGGCGCGCTGATAAGCAGTACGAACTTCAGACTTATGAATGAGGATAATGTTCTTACAAGTTCAACACTCGGTTTCGATAACACTGATTATTTGGCATTTCTAAAAGTTATGAGAAGAAGCTGTGTGATCAATGGATGTACAGTTATGATGGATAAAAAACTCATTCAGCAAATAGGATACTTTGATGAAGAGCTTCCGAGTACGCAAGATTATGATTATTGGTTACGAGTAATCTGTTCGGACATCCTATTTTTTCACTACAATCAGCCGTTAACCCATTATCGCGTGCACAGTGAAATGGGTTCACAGGTACGTAAACCGTCGATAGGAAAAGAAGTTAAGCTTGTCTCTAAAAGATATAAAAGAATGATGACTCAACAGATCGTTAAACGAATTAAAGGCACATAAAAAAGCCCTCTTTAGGAGCTTTTTTTGTGAACAAACTTAGGATATCTGTATTTTATTTTAAAATATTCATAAATTCTTGGGCATACGTATCCAGGTTAAATACATCTAAGTGATTGTATGCTTGATCTATAATACTAGAACGTAACACCACATTGTTAACCAGTTCTAATGCTTCCGGAACAGCCGTTTCAATTCTAGCATTCGTGTAAAATTTACCAGTTTGATTATGAGCGATGAATGCTTTTACACCATCTGAATCAGAAGAGAGAACAGGGCATCTGCAGCTCATCGCCTCAATGACTGCGTACCCGAATCCTTCTACTTTAGAAGTCGATAATAAGAATCCTCCAGAATCCCCGATCATGGAAAAGTAGTTGGCCATCTGTTTATGAGGGATGTTGGCATGCAGCTTTAAGGAAGTGCTTAACCCCATCTGAGTCACCAGTCTATTAAATTTCATCCGCTCCTTTTGATCGCCTAGTGTATCGTCTATGAACATCCAAAATTGAGTGTCAGGTCTATGCTTTAAGAAGCGAAAGGAAAACTCTAAATAATCTTTCCAATTTTTATTCTCTTCAATTCTCCCAACCCAGCCAACGATCGGAAAGCTCGGTTTTTCCATTGAAACATAACAAAATTCATCTTTATCAAAACAATTATGAAAGCAATATTTAGGTGTGGAAGGATAGTAGGCTTGAATCAAGTTGATTAGATGAGGTGTATTAGGAAAAAGGATTCCGTTAGAATATGTTTCCACGTTCGGCTTTGCCTGAAGCAAAATTTTTTCAGCGTTTTGGTAACTACCTAACCCTTGCACCTCATATATAAGTTTACCTGTAAACCCAAGCTTTCTTATACGGTGAAGTAAGTTAATGTCTGAGCAAACGAAGATGGCATCAAAATCATCCATTATTATTCTTTTAATCTCTTCATCATTATTTGTGATATAAGTAGTAATCTCAGAAATGTTTTGCATGCCTGTACCATTCTGAAGGTAGAGAAGATGACAGTCGATGCCGTGGTTCTTAAGGGCTTTACAGCGTTGACGGTTCAATGTTTCCATGCCGCCGCTAGGTAAATAAAAAACAAACAAAATTTTAGCTGTGATCATACGGTAGCTCCTTTTAAATTCTATAAGCCATTGTATGAATTCATAGAAAAGATGTTCTAAACACTCACTCTGAAGGGGTGCCTTTTTTTGTTTGTACAGGGTAGGGGTCTAGTCCACATTGGGAATACAATCATAGTTTAATATAAAGTTTTAATTTTAATTATGGAAGGAGAGTTTCATTGAAAATAGTAACTATTCTTGGAACACGTCCTGAGATCATACGGCTGAGTTTGATCATCAAAAAACTAGATCAATTAGCAGATCAACATGTTTTGATTCACACAGGTCAAAACTTCACACCTTCATTAAATGACGTGTTTTTCCAAGAGTTTCAACTTAGAAAGCCAGACTATATTTTAATGAGACAACAATTTTCTTTCGGAAATCAAATTGCACATCTGTTTTCAGAGCTAGAGAAAATATTGCTACACGAGAAGCCGGATAAAGTTTTGGTCCTAGGTGATACGAACAGTGCTCTTTCTTCTATTGTTACAGAAAGGTTAAACATACCAGTTGTGCATATGGAAGCGGGTAACAGATGTTTTGACCTAAATGTACCAGAAGAGAAAAACAGAAAAGTAATTGACGCCATCTCTACCTTTAATCTGCCATATACCAAATACAGCAGAGAGAACTTAATAAGAGAAGGTGTTCCTGTTAACCGAATCATGGTTTCAGGTAACCCGATCTATGAAGTGTTAACTCAATTTGCAGAACAGATTGATAATAGCAGAATTCTAGAAAAATTAAATGTTTCAAAAGGAAAGTATATGTTAGTCACAGCCCATCGTGCTGAGAACGTGGACAATCACGTTCATTTAAAAGAGATTTTAACAGGTTTAAATTTAGTTGCAGAACATTTTAAAATGCCGATCATCTGCTCTATTCACCCACGCACAAAATCAAGGATTCTAGAAAGCAGCACGGTACAGATGAACCCATTCGTACAATTTCATGAACCATTTGGATTCTTTGACTTTGTAAAGTTAGAAAAGCACGCATTTTGTGCACTAACAGATAGTGGGACCGTTCAAGAGGAATGTTGTTTATTCCAAGTGCCGACTGTAACGATGAGAAATAGTACCGAGCGGCCAGAAACCGTTGAGTGTGGCAGCAATTGTGTTTCAGGTGTTTCAGCCACACAAATTTTAGCTTCAGTAAAAGTAATGACAAATCAGAAGAAGCAATGGTCCATTCCCGAAGGCTATGGAGATTTAGATGTTTCAGATCGAGTCGTAAAGTTTATTTTAGGAGGAAATAGTATTGTTTAATAAAAGAATTTTAATTACGGGGGGCACGGGATCTTGGGGTCATGAGCTAGTCAAACAGCTTCTGCCAAAAGAACCGAAAGAAATAATCGTTCTCTCGCGTAATGAAGCAAGTCAAGTAGCTATGCAAAGACAGTTTGATTATAATCCCAAGCTTACCTTTATGATTGGTGATATCAGAGATAAAGATTCCTTAATGAGAGCGAGCGAAGGCATCGATTATATCTATCATCTTGCAGCATTAAAGCATGTACCCATCTGTGAGCTCCAACCTTATGAAGCATTGAAAAGCAATATTCAAGGAACACAAAACGTAATCGAAACAGCCATTCATCATAAGGTGACGAAAGTGATCTATATTTCAACTGACAAAGCAGCGAACCCTTCTAATCTTTACGGAATGACGAAAGCGATCGGTGAAAAGTTAATCATTCATGCAAACCTATTAAGTAAGCATACACGATTTGTGTGCGTAAGAGGCGGTAATGTTTTAGGCACAAATGGTAGTGTTATTCACGTGTTTAAAAGTCAGATCAAGAACAAAGGACAAGTGGGCATTACTGACTTTGAAATGACGCGGTTCTTCTTAACTTTAGAAGAAGCGATCAGTCTATTATTTAAAGCCACTTATGAGAGTGTAGGCGGTGAGATCTTTGTTATGAAGATGCCTACGTGCAAGATTACAGATCTAGCACAAGTTCTTATTGATGCTTCAGGAGAAAAAGGGGTAAAGATGATCGAACTTGGAAAACGTCCAGGAGAGAAGCTTCATGAAATCCTATTATCTGAATATGAAAGTACAACGACAGTCCTTTTTGATAATGAATACTTTGTAATTCTACCTACTATTGATATAGACGGATTGAATGAACACTATGCATCTTTCGATAAAGTAGAGCTTGAAAGCTATAGTTCTGAGACGGATTTAATGACGAAAAAAGAGATTCATCAGATGCTCGTTGAAGGTGGATTTCTGTCTTGAAGATCATGATTTTAGGGGCGAATGGGATGGCTGGTCATATGATTGCCTCCTATTTCAAAACAAAGACAACACATGAGCTCCTTCTGACTTCTAGAGATGGAACGGAGGGCCATATCCTGCTGGATGCAACGAATTTAACGCAGATTGCAGAAGTTGTTCAGCATTATAAACCAGATCTTATTATTAATGGCATCGGTCTATTAAACGAATATGCTGCCATCCATCAAAGAGACGCAATCCTTGTAAACAGCTTACTTCCACACGAATTAGCTAAACAACTCAATGGGTATGGAGGCAAGTTGATCCACATTAGTACAGATTGCGTGTTTAGTGGACATCAAGGTAATTACAATGAAGAATCGGTACCAGATGGATTATCGATGTATGCTAAAACTAAACAGCTTGGAGAAATAAAAACAGAACCTCATCTAACGATTCGAACATCTATTATTGGTCCCGAGTTAAAAAATGGTATCGGCCTTTTTAATTGGTTTATTCAGCAAAAGGGAATCATTAAAGGTTTTACTCATGTGAAATGGAACGGTGTTACAACATTAGAACTTGCTAAATTTATTGATCATACCACGACTAATCCAATATCAGGTCTTTATCATTTAACCGCTCCAGAAGTTCTTTCAAAGTATGAACTTTTAAAGATTATCAAGGATATCTATCAGAAGGATGATGTTGATATTATCCCGCATACCGAGCCACGATTAGATCGAACACTCTTTAACACAAGGACAGATTCAACATTTAAGGTCGCATCTTATGAAAAACAGGTACAAGATTTAAAAGATTGGTCGAAATGAAAAAAAAGATCGTAATAACAGGTGCAACAGGATTTACAGGGCTTCATGCCTGTCAGTACTTTGTGGATAAAGGATATGAAGTTATAGGCATTTCAAGAAGTTCCTTTTCTATTTCGAAGGTGCATGCAGAAACATGTGATCTTTTAAACAAAGCAAGTATTTCGGAAATCCTAAACAAGCATAAACCTAACTTCTGCCTTCATTTGGCAGGTGTGAATTCTGTACCTCATTCATGGGAAGACCCTATCTCGACAATTGAAGCAAATGTTCTAGGAACACTTTATTTACTTGAAGCTATTCGTTCATCAGTCCCATCGTGCCGAACAGTAATTGTTACCTCAGCACTTTCGGGAAAGGATCATCCGTATGGAGTGAGTAAACAGCTTCAACAAAACCTAGTGATGAACTGGACGCATCTGTTTGATCTTCAAGTTATGATAGCAAAACCATGTAATTTAATCGGACCAGGCACATCACCTGGTTTCGTTTCTTTTTTAGCAAAGCGTATTATCCACATGGAGAATACTGGTGATGTAAGTGCTATTAATATCAGTCATCTTGGAAACAAGCGAGAGTTCTTAGATGTAAGAGATGCGATATCTGCTTATGAAGTTCTGTTGAAGAAAGGCCATCATAATAAGACCTACGAAATAGGGTCAGGAAAGATGACAACACTGTTAGAGATAGCTGATATCTTTCAAACGTTTACGAAAGAAAAACTGACTTTGTTAGAGACAGCCGCTTCTCCAGAAAAAAGTCCCAATGTCATGGATTCAAAACTCTTACAAGAACTCCATTGGCAGAAAAAATACCCATTAGAAATTTCGATACAGCAAACTCTTACATTTTACAGATCAATCAGGTAATGTAACAAGTTAATACACTAAAAAAGCGTCCCTCATTCATGGGGACGCTCTATTTATTTCATTCGCTTATGGTATAGAGCCATATTCATCCAATGTGTATTTCCAGGCTTAATATGCTGGCTATAAAAGTGAGTCTCAACTTGATTGTTTGAGACGCCACTCAAACTTTTATGAAGAGATCTTAATCGATACAAAACGGCGTATGGTTGAATGGTTTTGTTTAACGAGGATTTAACATACCGAGTACCTCTTATAATCGGTCCTGAAGTCAAACGTCCTCGACGGTCGTACCAAATTTTATGATTCGTTACCAACAGATCTGTTTCTGACGGTAAGGATTCCATTTTTAACACCATCTGCTCTAGCGCTTGTGGATCAAGCCAGTCTTCACCTGTCATAAAAAGAACATACTCTCCGATGCAATAATCAAGAGCAATTTCAATGGTTTCCGCTTTTCCGCGATGATTTAGCAACAATGGAATCATTCTAAAGTCGTGTGTTCGATGAATTGAATCAGGAGTAAAATCGGTCGAACCATCATCCACAATAACAATCTGAAAATCGCTCAACGTTTGTTGAAGAATGCTGTTCAATGCAAGATCGATTGTTTTTACATGATTGTGTGAATAGAGGACAACACTTACTTTTGGTAGCTTTCCGATACTTTTTTGTATATCGATACTGCTAGCCATACTTTCCATCGTCAGTTGTTCGGGTGGGATGTTTGTTGTAAGCGCAAATCGTCCATTAAAACGATATTCCATAATATATTCCCGGAGCAGTACAAAATCGCCATGCTGAAGCAAACGAATCCAAAAATCATGGTCTTGTACGTTAGGGAAATCTACCCGATAGCCTCCAGCTTTTGAAAAAGCTTCACTCGTAAACATGAAAGATGCACCAATAAAACAATTCTGGAATATCTCTTCTCGTTTCCTCGTCATAAAATGCTCAACATATTCGTACCAAGCTTTTGTATAAGTGATCGGTGTACCATGTTGATCAATCCGCCTATAAAATGAATACACCAATACGGTTTCCTTTGAGGCTTGATCCATCGTATCGACTAACCGCTCTAAAAAGTTTGGATCATGTCTGTTATCACTCGAGATCCATGTCAGATAAGGACAATCTTTAACAAGTTCAAAGCCCTCATTTAAAGTAGGAGAAATTCCAAGATTCACCTTTCGATCAACGATCTCATATGGAATGGTTAAAAGTTTACTAGCTTCTTTTATTGCGGTGACCGTTTCATCATTAGGTCCATCAAGAACGATTACAAGTTTATAATCACGAAAAGTTTGTCTTTCCATCGATTGTATACATTCAAAAATATACTCCCTTTCCTGGTGATATACGGGGAGTACTACGCCTACTTTCACTAAAGTTCCTCCTAAGTTCAATTTCTCTATGATTGATAATGTCATAGTGCGATACAAGTATTCTATTCAACTATACAAGTATGGGACTGGTTATTTTGGTAAAAAAATTTTCTGTTTAGACTGCTTCTAAAATAAATGCTGTCTACATGCTGAAGTGCTTTTGAATGTAGTTGCTTTCCGTTTCAGGAGTCTCGCACCTTACACGTCAATCAACTTATCAGGGAAGTACAAAAATTAAGTCCGTAATGAAAAATTTCATTTGTAGTGTAAATGATTTTACTCACAGAACTTGTCTAACCTTCATACACTAGTAATGATTAGCAATGGCTAATGAATGAATAGTTGAGGTGAAATCGATGCTCCTTCTTCCTCATGGTGGAAGTTTAGTCAATCGACAGTTTACTAACGTCGATTACAATCAAAACCTAATTAAAATTGAATTAGATCCAATCAGTTTATCTGATTTAGAATGTCTTGCTAACGGTGCATTTAGTCCTCTTGATTCTTTTATGAACAAAGCGGAATACGAAGCTGTAGTACGTCTTATGAGGCTAACTAACGGACTTCCTTGGAGTGTTCCAATAACGTTACCTGTTACTGAAGACAAAGCTAAACAATTAAAAAAACAACATGAAGCTTTACTGAAATATGAAAATACGATATATGGAAAAATAGAAATCACAGATATCTTCAAACCTGACAAACTTCTAGAAGTGAGGCATGTCTATGGTACGGAGGATCAAACGCATCCAGGGGTACGCAATGTGATGAATAGAGGAAGCTGGTACGTAGGGGGAAGAGTTACTTTGGTGAACAAACCTCCTCGAAAAGTTGGTTCATCTTATTATTTAGATCCTAAAGAGACAAGGGAACAATTTAATAAGAATGGTTGGGAAAAGATCGTTGGTTTCCAAACGAGAAATCCCATTCATCGTGCACACGAATATTTACAAAAAACAGCACTTGAACAGATGGACGGGCTCTTATTACATCCTTTAGTAGGGGAGACAAAACAGGATGACATACCTGCAGAAGTTAGGATGGAGTCTTATGAAACGCTTCTCCAACATTATTACCCGAAAAATCGTGTCCTGTTGAGTGCGTTTCCTGGATCGATGAGATATGCGGGTCCACGTGAGGCGATCTTTCATTCCATCATAAGAAAGAATTATGGATGCAGCCACATTATAATAGGAAGAGATCATGCTGGTGTCGGAAATTTTTATGGTCCTTATGATGCGCAGCATATTTTTGCAGAGTTTGATCTGGAGGAGATAGGAATAACACCTATCTTCTTCGAGAATAGTTTTTATTGCACGAAATGTGGAGCTATGGCCACGATTAAAACGTGTCCACATGACGAAATGGACAGACTTACTTTATCAGGAACGAAAGTAAGAGAAATGCTAAAAAATAACGAGCCGATTCCAACTAATTTTAGCAGGAGTGAAGTCATTTCAATATTACGCGATTATTATGCTAAATAAAAAGGTATGGAGGCTAAAGATTTGAGTCAAGAAGATAAGAATATAACATGGCAACAGCATAATGTGACCAAGGAAATGAGACAGAAACTTCATGGTCATAAGAGCTTTGTGCTTTGGTTTACAGGTCTATCGGGTTCTGGAAAATCAACGATAGCTTCCGAAGTTGAGAAAATGTTATACCAAAGACAGTACAGTACCATGTTGCTTGATGGAGATAATGTAAGACACGGATTAAATCGAGATCTAACTTTCTCAAAAGAAGCAAGAACAGAAAACATCAGAAGAGTCGGAGAAGTTACAAAGTTATTTGTAGAAGGCGGATCGATTGTTTTAGTTGCAGCTATTTCTCCTATTGCTGCAGATCGAGATGCTGTTAGAAGTTTGTTGTCAAGAGAAGAATTTGTTGAAGTCTATATAGATTGCAGTCTTATAGAATGTGAGAAACGAGATCCAAAAGGGCTATATAAGAAGGTAAGAGAAGGATTGATTACTAATTTTACGGGTATCTCTGATCCGTATGAAGCACCAGTTTCTCCTGAAATTACTGTAAAAACAGATCACCTGGAAGTAAAAGAATGTGCCGAACAAATCATAAAATATTTGGAGGAAAATCAATATATTTTTTAAAGGCAAAAGCTGCACCCTAAGGTGACAGCTTTTTAGTTAGATTTATTAGGTTTCCATGTTACTTTGCCGCAAGAACTGCAGCCTTTTTTTACAGGGGGGTTAATTAGAGATTGGTTCTTCCCTGCATTGTTCAGTTTCTTTGTTTTGATCTCAGCATAAAGCTTTTGTAAATCCTCTTTATTCACTTCTAATCTCTCCTCTTAATTGAATATCTTGGCGCAATGCCATTATATTCTCAATCTGAGGACGGGGTGTTCTTATTTGGTTGAAATGGACGAATGACTGAAGTTCTCTTTGATTCAGCAGTATTCTTATTAAAAGGTTGGATCGTTTTTTCAGTAGGGCTGTTTGATTTAAAAGGACTGATTGGACTTGCATTTCTTGATAAAACCTTACTTTGCTCATAGGGTTTTGGAATCTGGTTGGTGATGAGCGAACCAGCAGATGAAAAAGGTCGAATTTGGGGAACAGTCGCTTTTGGTGCATCTAATCTTCTATTAACAGGCTTCTGTTCATTTGCCTCATAAAAAAGATCTTCCCTCTTGTTTTGTACAGGAGAAGAAGGGGAGGACTTTAGCTTAACTTCTACATTTGGTCTTTCTTCAATTTCGTCTACTAACGGGATTTGAGCGGCTGCAAAATAAGGATTAATAGGCTTTAAGATTTTATTCGCGCAAGAAAAGAAAGTTGATTCTGAAACGGAAGAAAGAGATTCAAAAGAAACACGCAGAAAGGTTTGAATGACTAAATAACTGATCCACTCTACAACTTTACCTTCATAAGAAGGCTGCACGGCTAAGAAGAGAGGTCCGTCTTTTCTTTTTAATGTGATACCTTTATGAATGCCAGCTTGAACGGGTAACCTGAAAGTGGGAGAAGGGTTCAAGTAATATAATTGTTTCTCAGGTGTATTCAGAGCAAGTGGCATTGGATGACCACTATGGAAATCTACATAAAAACGATGGTCACATTTCACATGATCATCTGTTGTCACTCTGATTCCTGTATGGCTTAAAAGCTGATCTAGTTCTTTAACTTTCTTTTGTGGTAGCCCTTGGATACCAAACATAAATGTAGAAAGAGCTCCTGAAATTGTTTCTCCGTCATCAGAGATCTGCAATCCCCAATAAGGTAATAAAAGACATAAAGCCTCATATTCTATGGATGATAACTCACACACTTTCTGATCTTGATACCAGATTGGTCTCATGATAGCTTCCTCCTTAACGCTTATCTATAAAAATAGGCTTTCGTTCTTGTGTCATAACCCACTCTATTTCCATAGTATGTATGGAATCTTCAGATCATGATGAGGAAAGGAAGGGAAACAATGGGAAATAATCATAAACACTTGCAGGATGAGTGTATCCGCGTTCAGAAAGTTTACGACTGGGTGACTGATACACTAAACGTAAGAAAGACCGTTTCTTTTACTCCTGAACAAATCGCAGCTATAGAAGAAGCATTGGATGATCCTTCACGCCGACCGTTAAGATTGGTTACGAAAGTACCTAAAACTCCTCCAGCATTCCCGCTAACAGGTGAAACAACTGAAGCGACAGCATGCCCTGAACTATATCTATGCGAGCAAGTTGGAGATAAGAGAGATGTTACAGTAGCGCTTAACGGAGGTTTTGCTGAAGCACAGCTTGTAGAGCTACTCTTTACAACAGATATCAAAGTTCAAGTTGTAGACCGTAACGGAGTAATCGTTGTAGAACAGTTGGTTAATGCATCAGTATTTGAATCTTTCGTCTTGTGTTATCCAGATGGAACAGACTTATACTGCCGAATCACTAAAATCTTTGCTCGCATCCCAACAGGGACTGTGTTGTTGAATAGTCCATCACCAACTTCATTCGTTGTAGACATTACATTCTGCGTTGATATCCAAGTTGAAGCAGAAGTTAAACTAGAGGTATTGGCGAAGTTCTGCTCGCCTCGTGAAAATGACCTAAATGCAGAGGAAAGCGAGGGAGAAATGTGTCCAGAGGTAGTGTTCCCACAACAATGCCCGGACATATATCCCAGGCCAGGCTGCCTGTGTAGATCACGAGGAACTGCTAGCGGATTAACGTGTGAAGAGGATGGAGCAACAGAAACTGGCAGGGCAACGATATCCGTTGAAATCTGTCCGAATTACAACCTGTCAGGAAGCAGATTCCAATTATCTCTAAATGATACAGGATATACAGCTACAGAATTCACACAAGAAACACTTAGCTGTGATGAGTATGCTGGTGGACTAAGATTGACTGTTTCAGGAAGAGGAATAATGGACGCTTCAGGAGAACAGTATCAGTTTAACCTGGCTATTGTTGAGACAGAGCATGGAAATCAATTTGAGGTAGAACTTATTGACAGAGCAGGAACTAAAGTATTTACTACAGGTGTTGTAAAAGCAGATTCTGGAGAAATCGCTATAGAAAACTGCCTTCAACACCAATAATTAATGGATCTGAAGAACAGAAAGACCTGAGGCGATTTGCCTGCAGGTCTTTCCTGTTTATGAAAAAAAGGTGAACGAATAATTGTAGCTTACATACAATAGGGAAAGAGCCTAATTATGCAAGGGGGAAGATGCATGGGGACGAAGGATAAATTAAGTTATGAGCGGCTCGTTTCTAGGGTGGACTATTACAAGGACAAAGCACTTGATCTTGAGAAAAAGCTCGTCTTTGCTGAAGAAACCATTGAACGACTCGAAAATGAGACGAACAATGATCGATCACTTAAAATAATTGAAGAGAATGAAAAAGAACTTCAAGGACTAAGAAAACAAGTCGAAGAACTCACAAGGAAATTAAAACGGCTAGAAGAACATGAGATGGAAAAAAGGATGCAGAGTTACGAAGAATTGTTGAAGAGCATACAAGATGAAATGAATGATAAAGACCAACAGATCGATCTGTATCAACAGCGCATAAAAAGTATGGAAAAGCGAATCAACATTAATCGCACTTCTGAACCGGTTTTTGAAGAGCTTGATTCAGATAATAGTAAATCAGAACCACAGAAAAAAGAAGGCTTGAATAGTGCTTGTTATTTCGACTATTCGGTAATTTTCACAAAAGATAAGAAGGGTTTTATTAGAGGTTCTTTTTTTATCGAAAACACTGGAACAGAAACGTTGGAGAATCCTTATATTTGTTTCAGATTCCAACCTGCTGAAGCTTGTGCATTAAAAGGAAAAATTATATCGTTGATCGCGTCACCCTCACAGGAAGAGATGACGCAGTCTATTTGGATGTATATGGATAATGAGTGGGCGGAAAAAGCAAAAGAACGGGGAGAGATGTGGATCTGTCCACTACGTGAAACCACATTTAAAAGTGGTGACAAACTCTCTTTGGATGATTTCCAGATTCCATTTAAGAGTGGTATTGATGAAAACATTACGGTAGAAGCGTTCGTTTATTTTCATAAACAAAACTATCGAACAAAAGCAGTTAATCATATAGCTATTAATTTTTAGTGAGACAGCCTATAACCAACTCGTCAGACTTGCATATGATGTACTATACGAGGAGGTTGTAACATGGAAGATTGTTATTATTGTAAAAGGAAGAAGAAGCATAAAAAACATAAGAAGGTTTATGCTGATAAAGTAATCATTAAAGCAGATAAAGTTATTATTCATGAAAAGAAGGTAGAGTGCGAATCAAGCTCTAGCAAATGGGAGTCTAGTCATAAACATGAGTCTAGCCACAAACATGAGTCATCTTCTAAACATGAATCTAGTCATAAACATGAATCTAGCCATAAACATGAATCTAGCTCAAAGCATGAATCTTCTTCAAAACATGAATCTTCTTCTAGCTCAAGCTCAAGTTCCAGCTCAAGCTCAAGCAATGGCTGCCACTATGATCCTTGGGTGTAAGCAATCCAAATGTTTCTTTAGAGTACTCTCAACAGAGTGCTCTTTTTTTTTAGTATTACACTTAGAAAACATAGAATTAGAAGGAATAGGGTAAGAAATATAGAAGTAATGATAAAGGAGAGGATATCGATGGGGTATATCTTGCCGTACCTACCAATTCAGCAGCTGCAATATGCTAGTCGGATGGAAAAAGCTGAGAGAGGATTGCCTGTTGTTGCTAGTGTTCCTCCAATTCAAAATGATGATGTACGTTCATTTCAGCACAAGAAGAGATTGACATTTGAAGAAAAGCGTTCTTTTGATCAGATTTTAAGTGAAATGGAAGGCAAAGGGAATATAATTAACGAAACCATCTGATGGTTTCTTTTTTTGTTCATAACATATGAATTGGAGGTTTTATAGTGGAATTTATTGAACTTTCGACTGACTGTTATTACTTCAAGGGTGCTGTTAACATAGGGTATATTGTAAATAATGATAAAAGCAAAGGAATGTTAATAGATGCTGGTCTGGAAACATCAGCAGCCAAAAAAGTGATAAAGCAACTTCAAAATGAAAAGCTTCCGTTAACTCATCTATTTATTAGTCATGCACATGCAGATCATTTTGGAGGAGCTTTGTACATACAACAAAACTATGATGTACATACAATTGCCCCTGCTCTAGAAGAAGCAATTATGAGGAATCCTGTACTAGAACCAATCTACTTATCTCATGGAAATTACCCGTTAAAGGAAATGCGAAATAAATTTTTAGAAGCACCAGCTATACGTGTTGATGAAATTTGCGCGGAAGGGTATATAGAACGATTTCCAGAAGTTCACTTTATTCATCTTCCAGGTCATAGTTATAATCAACATGGCATCTTATTCCGCGGTATTTTATATGCTGCAGATGCTTTTTTAGGTATAGATGTACTTGCAAAGCATAAGATTCCTTTTATAGTTGACGCACGTCGGAATATAGAAACATTACAAAAACTTAAAGAAATTGAAGTGGAAGGTATGGTCCCTGGACATGGAAGTTTTGTTACCAGATACCAGGAAGTTATTAAAGACAACTTACTTATACACGAAACCATCACTGTGAAAGTACATGAGGAGATCAAAAAATCAAGCAGATCTGGAATATCATTAGAGAATTTAGTTGCTGTCATGCTAACAAATTATGAAGTGGCCCCCCCTAACTTAGGCGCTTATTCATTGTTTCGAACGGCCATCTCTGCACATATTATTCAATTGCTAGAGGAGGGAAGTGTAGCATATAAGATTACAAACGGACGGCCTGTTATTTTTTCGGCTTCGTACATGGCATGACTAACAGTTCACCTTCTGAGAATTCTGCATAAACAATACCTTTCACATTGGAGTAGCCTTGTTGCTGTAGCAACTCATAAAGTTCGCTTTTTGAGAGTCCCGCTGTTGAAAGGTTATCATGGTTAAGCTCACCGTCTAGTATGAGAGTTACAGGGAGTTCAGGCTGTTCTTCAGATCGCAAGTTCAAATCCTGTCTGTTTGGTGGCCCATATTGATACTTAGGCAATATGCTTAAAGATCCATTAGATTCTAATATGGCATATTCAACTTCTCTTAATCCGAAAAATCCTTTTTGTCTAACTAAGTTTTGAAGTTGGTTGATATCGAGCTTGCTCTTTTTTAACATGTCTCGATCGATTAGTCCGTTACGAATGACAATAGTGGGTGCGCCTTCCAGAAATTTTCGCGTTCCTTTAAATTTCTGAGATATAATTTCAACTATATAGACCATAGAACCCCAGATTACAATGGCATACAAAATAACGAATATAGAAGTCTCATCATCATACATAGCATTACCAACTAATTCACCCAAGAAAATAGACGAGATAAAATCAAAAGGTGTTATCTGTGAAATTTGCGTTTTTCCTAATACTTTTGTTAACAAAAAGAGGGCGATAAACCCTATGATTAATTCAGTTGTCAATTGTCCAACATGAATGTTCATCAACCTTAGTCTCCTCAACGTACGTTTTATTGTACAGTTTTGACGAGATTAGATCGTAATAAACAAAAAAGCATTGAAATCGTCATGACGATTTCAATGCTTTTTTCATAGCGACATGCGGTATATTAGCATCCAGGAAGGGTTCCTTTGATGTTGTAAGGTACCCTAGTTTTTTGTAAAAGTCTTCTGCTTGTGTTTGTGCATATAATATAAGGCTCGGTAAAGAACGTTCGATGGCTGCTGTTTCCATAGCATTCATCAGTTCTTCACCTAATCCTTTTTTACGATGTGAAGATAATATACAGACTCGTTCTACTTTTCCCTCTCCGTTCACTTCACGAAGCCTTGCTGCACCTATTGGTTTATCTCCGTCGTAAAGAACGAAATGCAGGGAGACATCTTCGTTGTTGTCGATTTCTTCTTTTTCATCAATCTGCTGCTCGCGAACAAAAACATCTTTTCTTACAGCTAATGCATCTTGAAATCCTTGTTCGCTCGTTGTATACGTCTTAATCAATCTAATTAAACTCCTTTTCCAAGTCGAAATGTTTCATAGACTGTCCATGAGCCATTATCAAGTTGATAGAGCAGTTGAAAACGATCAATACGTTCTTCATGCTCAATATCAATCATACGCAAACGTTCTAAAACGTCTGAATGCTCTTCATCCGACAGCTTTTGTCCGAGTGTTAAGTGCGGTACAAAGTTGTATGGCTGCTGGTGTTCAAGTGGACCGGAATATAACTGCTCATGCAGCGATTTTATCTCTTCAGCTTCATTCACCTTTAAAAAGATAACATTATTAACAGGATGGAAAGATCCTACTTTATTAATCATGATTGAAAACGGGTCTATGTTCTTTGCAACAGAAGAAATATAAGAGATATGTTCTTGAATTTCTTCCTCGGTTGCTTCATAAGGCTCCTTAAGTGTGATATGAGGTGCGATAAGGGCATAATGCGGATCATAACGCTTTCGGTAGGAATTCACTTTATCTTGTAGATTTTTTGATGGAAAAATTGCAATGCCGTATTTCATATTTCTTCCTCCCTCATATTTTAAACTAGTATACCAAATATTCTTTTTATTTCCCACAGTTACAGGTCGCTGTAAAGAAACCTTAAAGCGGGAATTAAGTCTTTCTGCCAATTTACCCAGAGATGATTTCCTTGAAACTCAGTGTATTCATAATCGAGAGCTAAATTGTTCAAAAGCTTACTCAGCTGTCTGTTTGGAGTTAAGAAATCTTTGGTAATTCCTTCAGGATTCGTAAACTGTTCTTCTTCATCACCTATAGAGTGATAGATGGTCAACGTTTGCATATGTTCTATGGATTCAACGGTATCAATAAGGCTCTCAGGAACATAAGGAGATTGTACAATCACTTTCCCGAACGTATTCGGATACAGAATACTCAGCTTAAATGCTATGTAACCACCTAGAGAATCTCCGATTAAGCCCATGCCTGCACCAAGTTGGAGCGTGTTAAACTTCTCATTAAGATAAGAGGTAAGTTCAAATGCCATGAATCGAATGTAATTTTCGTGCTTCTCTCCTGTGGGGTCATATTTTGCTTTTCGATCTTCAATTCCTTTATGATTTACACCAACAATGATACAGCTCTGTAAATTTTCTTCTTCCATTAGTCGATCGGCGGTTTTCGCCAGCTTTCCTAACTGAAAGTAGTCTCTGCCATCTTGTGCGATTAGAATAGGGTATTTAACGAGTGGAGTAAACTTAGAAGGCAGGTAGATGAGCAAGTCAATCTCCTCATCCAAGTAGTTGCTGTATATTTTATCATCTGTAATAGAACCTTTAAGTATGGCCATAAAAAGTACCTCCTGTGCTGACTGATCTTTAAATTATAAGCGTTTTCATTCAACTCGTTTTATTGTATCACATAATGATATAATGAAAGAATCAAATCGTTTTGCCATAAGAGATCGAACATTAAGAAGAGGTGAAGTCTGTTGAATAATAGAGTGCACAGTCGAGAAGTTGAAGCAGCGGCTAGAAGGCTGTTGAATGAAAGAGGCGTCACAATTCCTGAAATCGCTGAGATCGTATATGAAATGCAGATCCCATTTTCACCTGGCTTAACGAAAGAAGAGTGTATAGAAAGCGTCGATGCTGTTCTCATGAAGCGCGAGATTCAGCATGCTATTCTAGTCGGAGTAGAACTTGATATACTTGCGGAACAAAGAAAGTTATCTGAACCACTTCAAAGTATTGTTGAACAAGATGAGGGATTGTTTGGAGTAGATGAAACCATCGCTCTTGGTGCCGTTTTCGGATATGGATCCATAGCTGTTACAACCTTTGGTCACCTAGACAAATTTAAAATGGGTATTATTCAAAAATTAGATACGAAGATAGCAAATGGGAAAGTGCATACATTCTTGGATGACCTTGTTGCAAGCATTGCTGCTAATGCTTCAAGCCGACTCGCACACAGACTCCGAGATAAGCAGGAGCGTCTTGATGTAGAAGAGATTAAAATACGTGATGAGGAAGAGAAGATAGGATAAGTATTACACAAAAAACACGCCATAATTTCGGCGTGTTTCTTTATTTTTATTAATTACAAGACATCAATAGATACGATATCTAAGAGTGGAAATTTTGTTTGTGCTGCGTTATTAATACGTGCGTAATCTGATTGTACTTCTTCAATTTGTACGCCATTGAACACTCTACCAGCTACGATTAAATCTACTATAACATCTCCATTAGCTAATGTAATCAAGACTGAACGAATAGTACGACTTGTTACATTCGGGGTATTGGTTGTAACTAAAATCAAGTTTTGATCCACTGCTGCTATAGAAGTGAATAAAACATATCGGTCAACAGTCGCGCTAGTTACTCTTATATAATCTGAACCGACTTCTCGAATGGTTACATTAGTAAGGAATGGGGCTAGCAAACCAGGAACATAAATATCAACGGTGAAAACTCTAGCAAATTCAATAATACGGTCTCTAAAGTCTGTGCTATTCACTTCAGGAGTTATTCCAGCTCCAGCAGCGTTATCAATGCTTCCCACTTCAAACAAGTTGATTAAAGCATTAATACTATTAGCTGCATTGAATACACGGAGAAAGTTACCACCAACTTCACGGATTGAAACACTAGAAAAAGGTGTTGCATTATTACCTGTAATGAATACATTCACTAGATTCTCACTTGCTAAAGGAATAATTCTACTTCTTAGAGTACGGCTTTGGATGATCGCCATATGATTCACCTCCTTGCCGGAACAAACTTTTATAGCAAGACGATGCTCATTATAAAGATTCCATACTATAATCTATTAATAAAGTAAGAAAGTGTGTAGTGTTCTATCTTGCGTTTAACATAGGTAAACACATATTTATCGATTAATAGGCATGTATCCTATCATTTTCGAAATAAATTAATATGCTATTTAGTATCTGGTATACAGATTGATTTATTTCTTAAATGGATGGGAGGTCAGTAACGATGGGTGACTCTTTATTCCACGGAAAAGAGAAATGTACAAAGCATAATAACACACGCGGTTGTGATAGCTGTGTATGTGATTTCTTTCGTGATCTATCCGACGACATTGATTTTTGTAGCCAAAACTTAAACAGCTTCCTTGTAATCGTCTTAAAAGGAATTGGACCGTTAAGCTTGAATGGAACAACAGATCCTACGTTGTTCAGATTTGTACGTTGGGAACACACAAAGTGCTGTGTTGTGCTTTCTTATGAAGTAACGACGGCAACGGGAACAGCTACTCGTAATCTACTAGTTAACTGTAAAGACATCATAGCTGTAACTTGTGTACAAGACGGAGATCTTGCTGCAGGTACGTTCAACTAATCGTTGATTCAGCCGGGATACTCTCCCGGTGTATACATAAGAAAAGCTGAAGACATCATTGGTTTTTTTGCAGAATCAGAAGAAAAGTGTTGTCAAAACTCGTAAAAAGCATATATAATAATTTTTGTTAGACAAAGGCATTGATTCGATAGCTCAGCTGGGAGAGCGCTACCTTGACAGGGTAGAGGTCGGGGGTTCGAACCCCTCTCGAGTCACCATACATAATAAGCAAACCTCCTTAGCGATAAGGAGGTTTTTTTGAGCTTTCTTTGTTGGATTTTAATGTGTTATAGCAACAAAAACACGCTAGAGATAAAGACCCCTGTAATGATCATCATAACAAGACCGTATCCCATAATGTCTTTTGCTTTTAATCCAGCAATAGCTAAAGCAGGAAGCGCATAGAATGGTTGGATCATGTTTGTCCATGCATCACCCCAAGCTACAGCCATAGCCGTTCTTGATAACGAAACGCCTAAGTTTTGTGCTGCTTCTAACATAACAGGTCCTTGAACCGCCCATTGTCCACCGCCAGACGGAACAAAAAAGTTAACGAGGCCAGCACTCCATAAAGTAAATAAATGAAAAGTATGTTCGTTTGAAAAGGAAATAAGCATATTGGATAGGACCGCCACAAGTCCCGATGAAGTTACGATTCCCATTAGTCCTGCATAAAAAGGAAACTGAATAATAATTCCGCTCGCATTTTTCACAGCATCCGTAACCGCTTTCAAAAATAACAGCGGTGTTTTATGTAAGATGATACCGATAAAAAGGAATAAAAAGTTTACGATGTCTAGATTTAAGCTAAATCCATTTTTCGTGAAATAATAGACTAGGTATGAGATTCCTAATAGCCCTATGAGAATAGATAATAACTGACTATTTTCAAGTCGATCAGCAGGTGTTTGAAGGGTTTCTTCTTTACTTGCTGCCTCATGTGATTGCTTGTCCTCTAACAAAGCGGGATCGATTACAAACGCTTTTTCACCCGGAGGAACCATTAATCTGTTAATGAGCGGTACCATTATGAATAAGCCAGCTAGGATAATTAAGTTGAACGATGAAAAGATTGTCTCACTAGTCGGAACAACTCCCATAATGTTTTCGGTAAAGTGTCCCGGTGTAGCGATTGTTAAGACAACCGATCCTGATAGACCTCCACACCATATGATAAAACCACTATAAGCACTTGCGATTAATAGCCGGTAGTCGACACCTTTTACTTTCATCGCAATTTCTTTTGCGAATAGAGCACCTATTATAAGTCCGAACCCCCAATTGATCCAGCATGCGACGAGCGCGACTAACGTTACGAGTATGATAGCTTGCCCAGGTGTTTTTGGGATTTTTGCTAAAGAACCTAATAGTTTCTTAAATAGCGGGGAGCTTGCCATAACGTGGCCGGTCACTAATATTAACACCATCTGCATGGAAAATGTTAATAAACTCCAAAAACCTGTACCCCAATAATTAACGATTTGCACAGGAGTGCTATCTGTCGCAAATAGTGCTAAACCACATACGAAGAATGTCAGTAAGATGACCAACAGAAAAGGATCGGGCATATACCTTTGCATCAATCTGTTTGAAAATGAAATTAAAAGTCTCAAATTATTTCTTCCTCTCCTCATAAATGATATTTGAATAGTATGTATTTCAAGTACAGTTCGATTAATTTCTACAAAATCCTTTTAATACTTATTGATAAATGGACGAACTTTTTAAGTCGTCCTACATAAAATATAGAGAAATAGGATATAAGGTTTTTGAAAGGAGAACATTTTTTTGGCTTTATTTAAACGCCCTGGCATTTTTGCCAAAAAGGGAATGGTTCCTAATATGGGTGCAATGGGACCTACGATGGGAGCAATGGGTCAGATGGCGCCTACGATGGGAGCTATGCAACAGATGCCCCAGATGGGTGGATGTGGATACCCAGCAGTATCACCATCTCAATATTATCCTCCACAAGTTATGCCTGCACAGTTTAGCCCTACGAACCAACAAGTTCAATATAACCAGCAAGATGTATATGTTCCGATGGTTCATCCAACTCAAACGACTCAAGTCAACCAGATGAACTATAAATATGTACATTATTTCCCTCAGAACACGAACGTCGTAAACCAAGCAACGCAGCAAAACCTTTGTGGAACGGTCCAACCCATCATGGCACCTTGTCCCCCGCCATGCCCTCCTCCATGTGGTCCATGTGGTCCTTGGAGAAAGAAGTAATAGTGAAGCTGTCGACACGGTCGGCAGCTTTCATTATTTCAACTAGTACATTCCACACGTTATAGATTTTTGAATAATTAAACTTTTCTAACTATAATGAATAAAAAATAGTATGATTAAACAATCGGCTAATAGAAAAACCATTAGTTTACTTTTAAAGAGTTTACCAGACGACTTCTAAGGAGGGACATACATGCCAGCAATATTGGAGAAGGACACGATTTCTTTTTTCTATATAGAAGCAACTCTAAACAATGTAATCTTAATAATGAATGATCGATTGAAAGAAGAAATAAACAACACTGTTATAAATGAATCAATTGAAACAGTATTCGATGAGTGGAAACCAACATCAGGAGGCAATTTAATTCAAGCTCGTTTGAAGGATAAGAACTTTATTTTTATTAAAGATAAAATATCAGGTAATAGGTTTGTTTACGTAGGAATCGTTTCTGCTGAATTGGAAAAGAAGTCTGAAGAAGTGAAAGAACTTCAGAGATTGAATCTTCACCTTGATGCTATCATTGAAAGTTCATACGATGGCATTTATATAACAGATAAAGACGGAATTACGTTACGGACAAACTCTGCCATTGAACGAATAACAGGAATACCAAAGGAATATTACATAAATAAAAAAGTGGATGATCTAGTGAAAAGAGGAATTCTTGAAAACTCGATCACAGATAAAGTCATCCAAAAGAAGAAAAGTGTCACACACATTCAATTAAGCTATTCTGGACGCGAAACTCTACTTACAGGAAATCCTGTTTTTAATGAAAACGGTGAAGTTGAAAGTGTCGTTACCAATATACGTGATCTATCTGAATTAAACAGTTTACAAAAAGCACTTAGTCAGGCGAATAAGTTAAACGAAAGTTACCAAAAAGAAATAGAACGCTTAAAAGGGAGCGCATCTTTATTTGGTGGAAAAACAGTTGTTGAGGCGGATCAGATGAAACTTATCTACGATACAGCGAGTCGAATTGCGGATGTATCGGCAACTGTACTTATTTTAGGAGAAACTGGGGTAGGTAAGGATGTACTGGCAAAGTACATCTATAATAAAAGCGAGAGAAAAAGAAGTGGCACGTTTGTTAAAGTAAATTGTGGTGCTATTCCTCCTGATCTATTAGAATCTGAATTGTTTGGGTATGCACCGGGAGCCTTTACAGGTGCAAACAAACAGGGAAAACCAGGTTTGTTTGAATTAGCTGATAAAGGCGTATTATTTTTAGATGAAGTTGGAGAGATGCCGTCGAACCTTCAGGTGAAACTGTTAAAAGTTATTCAAGAAAAAGAGATTCAACGTGTTGGCGGAACAGTAACTAAGAAAGTGGATGTACGTATTATTGCTGCTACGAACCGTAACTTAAAAGAGATGGTGCAACTGGGGACATTTAGAGAGGATTTATTTTATCGACTAAATGTTGTTCCTTTATTCATACCAGCCCTTCGTGAAAGAAGGAAGGAGATCCCTAGTTTAATTTCATTATTTTTGGAACAAATCAACCAAAAGTACAACACAGCAAAAGTAATAGATTCAGAGCTCAATACTTTTTTTTACAAGTATTCTTTTCCGGGTAATATAAGAGAGCTTTCAAATGTATTAGAGCAGCTTGTCCTTCTTAACAGTGAGGATTTATTGGGACTGAGACATTTACCAGAGGAATATCAGTCAAGTAAAGCTTCAATGAATGAAACAGAAATTCAAACATTAAAAGAAGTTGTTGAACATGCAGAAAGAAAATATTTAAGTCAAGCAGCAATCAAATACACAACCACCTATGAACTTGCTAAAGCTCTTGATACAAGTCAGCCAACAATCGTAAGAAAACTAAAAAAATATAATATCCGTTTAAATGAGTAAATCGAGCCACTTCTTTTTGGAAGGGGCTTTTTGCTTTTAATAGTTATCAATGATTCATTTTTGAATCATTGATTCTTTTTTAAATCATAGAAGGAATATCCAATTTGTTACGATTTTGATTCATTTATGAATTCCGCTCTTTTTACTCATATTGTTATTCATGTTATTGAGAGATTAGTGCGGGAAAGATTCCCGAAACTTCTGCGGGGGTTCGCCGGACAACACGCGGATAGCGATCATGTGATACGGAAATCAGCACTTTATAGAGAAATCATGTATCTGATTTGCAGAAAAATGAACATTCTCTAGAGTTGGCATGGAAATTGCATATCTGTTAACTAAGAACTTTTTCATAATTTTTGTATTCAAAAGGAGGAAGAAAATGATTACGACATTAGCCCCAGAAATTGAACAGATGAAACAAATGGTGAAAAACTTTGTTGAAAACGAGGTAGAGCCTTATGCTCAACAAATTGAAGAGGATGATAAGATACCGCAACATTTGGTAGAACAAGCAAAAGAACTTGGTTTATTCGGGATGAGTATCCCAGAGGAATATGGCGGAATCGGTTTAAATACAGTTGGAAAAGCAACGGTGCTGGAACAGCTTGGACGCACTCACAATGGATTTGTGAGTTTAATAGGTGCTCATACCGGCATCGGAAGTACGGGACTTGTAAAACTTGCTTCGGAAGAGCTCAAGCAGAAATACTTACCAGCGATGGCGACAGGTGATAGGATCGCTGCGTTTGCTCTATCTGAACCTGGTGCTGGATCTGATGCGACGAACTTATCAACTCGAGCTGTGAAAAATGGTGATAAATGGATCTTGAATGGAACGAAACACTTTATTACCAATGCTCCGATCGCCGATTTTTTCACAGTCTTTGCTTTAACAGATAAAGAAAAAGGGGCTAAAGGCGGAATAACTGCCTTTTTGATTGAGAGGAATTCACCTGGATTTAGTATAGGGAAAAAAGATAAAAAAATGGGTTTACGTGGATCTTATACAGCGCAACTCATATTTGAAGATTGTGAAGTACCTGAAGAGAACGTGATTGGTGAAGTTGGTATGGGCTATATGTCTGCTTTAAAGATATTGGGAGAGGGACGAATAGGATTAGCTGCAAGAGCAGTAGGTTCATGTGACAAACTGATCGAGCTCTCTGCATCTTATGCAAAGGAACGGAAACAGTTTGGAAAACCGATTGCTGATAATCAAGCTATTCAATGGATGTTAGCAGATATGGCAACCGAAACGGAAGCCGCTCGCTTGTTAACGTTGAAAGCAGCGCAAATGGTCGATGAAGGAAAGAAAGTGATTAAAGAAGCTTCTATGGCTAAATTATTTGCAAGTGATGTGTTCAATAGAGTGGCCGATAAAGCTGTTCAAATTCATGGCGGAATGGGTTACGTTTCCGATTATCCTGTTGAGCGGTTCTACAGAGATGCAAGGATCACAAAGATTTATGAAGGGACCAATGAGATTCAACGGTTAATTATCTCGAGAAGAATTCTTGAAGAAAATTAAAATCCTTATCTAAATTACAGAAATGAGGGATTATATGCGTTGGATCGTCCTCGTTTTATTATTCTTTGGAATGATCATTAATTTTGCAGACAAGTCTATTATTGGACTTGCTGCAGCTCCAATTATGGAGGACTTTAATCTTTCCTATACGGAATGGGGTCTTGTTGGGAGCAGCTATTACTGGTTGTATCCGGTAACAGGTATATTTGGAGCAGCCTGGGCTGACAGAATAGGAGCTAAGAAAGTATTAGGATTACTGATGTTAACATGGGCAGTTCTGCAATTTGGAGTGTTAGCGATCACTGCCTTACCGTTATTAATTGCTTATCGTATCCTACTTGGAGCATTTGAGGGACCATTCAGCCCAGTGGCATATAGTCATGCGAATAAGTGGTTTCCTCCTAAACTGCGAGGTCTTGCTAATTCAGTAGTCGTATCAGGTGCAACAGTAGGTGCCATGGTGGTTGCCCCTATTCTTGTGGCATTGATTAGCACGTTGGGATGGAAACCTGCTTTTGCTTGTTTAGGTGCTGCAAGTATCGTTTGGGCGGTTGCTTTTCATTTTTTTACGAAAGAAAATCCATTGAAAGTATTTGAAGAAAAGGAGAAGAAGCGAAAGGAGAAACTAGAAAAAATCAATCTAAGAGATTTTGGCAGATTACTGCTATCTCCTTCTGCATTATTTACAACACTCGCTTACTTTTCAACATATTTCCTGGTAGTTTGGATCGCGGTTTGGCTGCCGATCTACTTAGTGGAAGTTGTGGAAATGACATCTAAGCAAATGGGTTTAGCCGTGATGATTATCGGTATAGTGTCCACGTTTATCTATATCGGAGTGTCTTTTATTTCTGATCATCTATACAAGAAAAATGAGAATTGGCGGATTTCCAGAGTTTATGTTGTAGGAATCTCTATGGTGATTGGAGCGTTATTAATGGCTTCTATTACCTTTTATCAAAATCCGGTATGGGTAATTATAGCCATGTGTTTGTCTAAGGGGTTAACTTATGCAATTTTACCAATTGGTCCAACCATTATGATCAACGAGATGCCAGAACGAGGAGGTTTAATGACCAGTATCCTCACTTCATCTGGCAATCTTGCAGGTATAATCGCGCCAATCATTACTGGATATATTATTGCGATCTCCGATTCTAGTAAGATTACCGGATATAACTATTCTGTGCTGTTTATGGCTTTTCTCGTATTGACTTTTGCACTGCTGTTTCTACTATTTGTTAAACCTGATTCCACGTACAAGGAAAGATCACAGGGTCAGATGGAAGTGTTAGAAAAGAAGGTCAATTAGTCTGATATGAATCTCGTAATTTTGTTGGGAGGGAATACGAATGAACGAGATCCAGAACCGTCCATGGGACAAATACTACCGAGATGTGAACGAAGCAATAGTGTTTCCAGAAGTATCACTCTACTCATTTTTAGCAGACTCAGAAAACAAATATGGAGACCAACCCGCTATAACCTTTAATGATCAAGTTATCACGTATTCGGAATTAAAGAACAAGACAGATCGATTAGCAAACAGTTGGAGAGACCGAGGTTTTGAAAAAGGTGAACGTATCGGTTTGATGTTAGGCAATCACCCTGATTATATCGTTTCTTACTATGCGGCCATGTCGTTAGGGTTAATCATTGTTCAAATTAACCCTTCTTATACACCAAGAGAATTTCTGCAAATTTTGGACGATGCAAAAGTTTCTTATATTGTTGCAGATAATCGGTCATTGCAAACCATCTATGAGATTGAAGAATTCTACCCTTTTAAATACGTTATGACATCCCAGGTAAAAAAACAAAAAACAGATTACTTTCTTACCTTGGACGAGCTCATTGAACAAGGTTCACCATTATACTGCCCAGTCGAGATCAAGGCTAAAGATGATATAGCTGTCATTCAATACACAGGTGGGACGACAGGTAAAATAAAAGGTGCCATGTTAACTCATCATAATTTAACAACGAATGCGTATCAGAGTTTTACGATGTATAGACAAAAATATATTCCAGGTAAAGAAACGGTCTTAACCGTAACACCGCTTTATCATGTTTATGCGATGACGAGTGCAATGAATGTGGGCATTTTCTTAGGAGCTAACCTGTTATTATTGGACAAGTTTGATATCGATAAAATGATGCAGGCGATAAAAAAATACAGACCTACTGTTTTTCCAGGTGTTCCTAAAATGTATATTTCAATCGCTAATTACCCAAATGCAGAGCGGTTTGGATTAAACAGCTTGAAAATATGTTCTTCAGGATCAGCTCCTCTTCCTGTAGAAGTAATTAGAAGATTTGAAGAGGTTTCTGGCGCGACAATTCTAGAAGGATTCGGAATGTCTGAAACATCTCCTACCACCCATCGAACTCCGATCAATGGAAAACGGAAGGTAGGAAGCATCGGTATTCCAGTTCCAGAAACCGATTGCTGTATAACGGATAATGAGCATAACCTTCTCGAACCAAACTACGTAGGTGAGCTGTTGATCAGAGGTCCTCAAGTTATGAAAGGGTATTGGAACAATGAATCCGAAACGAAACATGCGCTTGTGAATGGTTGGCTCCGCACGGGTGATTTAGCAACGATGGATCATGATGGGTACTTTTATATCGTCGGAAGAAAAAAAGAAATGATTATTTTTGGTGGATTTAATATTTATCCGCAAGAAATTGAAAGCGTTTTATATGATCATGAAGATGTGAAGGAAGCAGCTGTAGTAGGCATTCCAGATGAAATACATGATGAGTTCGTAAAAGCGTATGTTGTCCCTAAAGAAGGACGAACTATAGACACCGATGCACTGAAAAGTCATTGTTACTCCAATCTTACTCCATATAAAGTGCCAAAGAGTATTGAAGTGAGAGAAAGTCTCCCTAGGAATGGAGTAGGCAAGTTATTAAAAAGACTATTAGTTAAAGAAGAGATGGAAAAAGGAGTGAGAGTGAATGAATAATATGTCTATTCAAAGAGTAGCAGTCGTAGGTTCAGGTGCGATGGGATCACAGATTGCAATGGTATGTGCACTAGCTGGGTATCCTGTCGTACTGCAAGATATTCGTGAAGAAAGTCTTGTTAAAGGAAAAGAGCAATTAAAGAAGCAGATGGAAAAAAGAGTCACAAAAGGGAAGTTAACATCAAACGAGGTGAAGCAGGCGTTTAATCTCATTACCTTTACTAGTTCTTTAGATGAGTTATCAGAAGCGGATCTTGTTATAGAAGCAATCATTGAAAAGTTAGACGCGAAGAAAGAATTGTTTCAAAACGTAGAAAAAATAGTTTCAGAACAGACGATACTGGCAACAAATAGTTCAACGATTGTAAGCTCAAAAATTGCAGAAGCTGTAAGTCGACCAGAGAATGTATGTAATATTCATTTTTTCAACCCTGCACTTGTTATGGAACTTGTTGAAGTAGTAAAAGGACCACATACGTCGAATCAAACTTCTGAAAGATGTATGGATTTTGTTCGAAGCATTAATAAAGCCCCTGTATTGCTAAAAAAAGAAATTTCAGGATTTATTGCGAACCGTATCTTAGGAAAACTAATGGATGAAGCACTTTTTCTATATGAGAATGGTTATGCAACACATGACGAAATTGACTTAGTTTGCAAAAAAGCGCTTAATCATCCAATCGGTCCGTTTGCTTTAATGGATTTAACAGGTTTAGACGTTAATTATTATGTTCGAATGCAGAGGTTTGAGGAAAGTGGAGATGAAAACGAAAAGCCTTCAAAAGTTGTAGCTGAAAAAGTAAGAAAAGGAGAATTAGGTAAAAAGACAGGTAAAGGATTTTATGAATACGATGAAAAAGGAAGAAAAGTAGAAGTAGTTTTATAGTATTTATCTCTCCCATCAGTCTAACGGGCGTGAAGCACCATGTTCTTCTTCAGTTCTTAAAAATGGTTACGGGAGAATGAAATCATGATAAACGAAAGAAATTATAATTCACATTCAGCATTCTTTAATCATCTAGGAATAAAGATGGAACCAAATGAGAATAAGAATGTCATCATATCACTCAATATGAAAGAAGAGCATTGTAATGAGTCAGGAGTGTTATCAAATGGAATCTATTATACCCTGCTTGATATAGCACTTGGGACTTCGATTACAGAAATGAAAAATTGCTTTACGATAACGATTAACATGCATGTTCAAGTATATGAAAACAGGTATGTAGAGCAACTTACATGCAAAGGACGTTCTATTAATATAACCGGAAATATTGGAAGTGGAGTAGGAGACATATTTGATGAGAATGGAAATCATTGTGCTTCAGGTTCGGCTACTTTCAAAATCATTCCGGCAGGAGGGGAGCGTAAATACTAAAATGACTACACCTGTTATTGTGTCAGCTGTTAGAACCGCAATCGGCAAACAAGGAGGGGCTTTGGCGACACTTCCTTATTATATGTTCGGAGCAGAAGTAATGAGAGAGGCTGTGAGAAGAGCAGAAATTCAGCATCACGAGATCAATGATGTAATTTTTGGGAATTGTTTAAGTGGAGGAGGAAATCCAGCACGAATGACGTTATTACAAGCTGGAATACCATTTGAAGTACCTGGTATGACGATTGACCGTCAATGTGGTACAGGCATTAATGCAGTTGCTCTTGCAGCAGATCTTATCAAGGCTGGAAGAGGAAGTGTGTATTTAACTGGAGGAGTAGAAAGCATGTCCCGTTCTCCCTATCTATTATCACCAGCAACTAGAACGTATGACCGAAATCCTCCACAATTTATTAAGAGAAAACTCTCTCCTGACGACATTGGCGACCCACCAATGGGCATCACAGCTGAAAATGTTGCTGAAAAATATAAGATTACAAGAGAAGAACAAGACGAATATGCAGCTGAAAGTCAAAGACGTATGGCAAGGGCTATGGAAGAGGGATTGTTTGATAAGCAAATCGTACCTATTGAGATAAGAGGTAAGAAAGAAACATATGTTTTTAAACAAGATGAACATCCTCGCCATTCAACAACTATAGAAAGTTTATCCCCTCTTTCCCCTGTATTTAAAGAGGGTGGAACGGTTACAGCTGGAAATGCATCAGGTGTGAATGACGGTGCGTCTGCATTAGTGATGATGTCTCATGATGAAGCCCAGAAGCGCCATTTAACAGTACTTGCTGCAGTTGTAGATTCACAAGTTGCAGGAGTAGATCCAAATATGATGGGTATGGGTCCGGTTCCTGCAGTTAGAAAACTACTAAAACGAAACCAATTGTCGATCAAGGATATAGATTTTGTGGAATTGAACGAAGCATTTGCATCCCAAGTCCTAGCATGTAACCGTGAGTTGGAGATTCCAAAAGAAAAATTAAATGTTAACGGTGGTGCTATCGCGCATGGCCATCCAATTGCAGCGACAGGAGGGATTTTAATAACGAAAGCGGTCTATCATATGAATAAGACACGTGCCAAACGTGCGATTGTTACGGCATGTATCGGTGGTGGACAAGGGATAGCGATTTTATTAGAAAATACAAACGAGGTGAAGTAATCATGCAAACCTTTCAAAATATTATTGTTGAAAAATCTAATCAGCTCGCCTATCTAATTATAAACTTACCTGAACAGCGAAATGCGCTGAGTAAAGAAACACTCTTAGAGATAAAGAAAGCATTGGATGAGTTAAAGAGCGATGATCAAATTTACTGTATAGTATTTACAGGGAAAGGAGACAAATCATTTGCAGCAGGAGCAGATATTAGTCAGTTGAAAGACCGTGAGCCTTTAGATGTTTTCAATCCAGATGGAATGCAAGAAACGTATGATTATATTGAAGGTTTTGAGAAGCCGACTATTGCTATGATAAATGGATATGCTTTAGGCGGAGGATGCGAGCTTGCAATGGCATGTGATATTAGAATAGCTTCTCAAGATGCCAAACTTGGTCTTCCTGAATTGAATTTAGGTATTATTCCAAGTGCAGGGGGAACACAACGATTAGCGCGTTTAATCGGAAAAGGAAAAGCGATGGAACTTATACTGACTGGAAAAATAATATCGGCAGATGAAGCGGAAAGAATTGGCCTCGTGTCAGAAGTTGCACCAGCTAGACAATTGAAAGAATCCGTAGAGAGAACGGCACATCAAATCATATCTAAAGGACCGCTGGCAGTTAAGTTTGCTAAATTAGCCATTCATGCCGGTTATGATTCTGATATGAAAGCTGGATTATTAATAGAAAAGCTGGCTCAAGCTGTTTTATTTTCAACCGAAGATAAAAAGGAAGGAACAAGGGCTTTTCTTGAGAAAAGAGCTCCTGAATTCATGTCTAGATAGAAACGAAAGAAGGGACAAACGATATGCCATTAACAATCGATGAAATTCACAAAGAATTTGCGCATTGTCCATACCTTCACCACTTAGGTATAGAGATCGTATCTTTTGAAGAAGAAAATGTGAGGATAAAATTAAAAATAAAGAATGAATTGTTGAATACGAATGGTACCCTTCATGGGGGTGTATATGCCTCCATCATTGACTTCGTTCAAAGTATGCATCTTCGCTCTGTTACAAAGACGAGGTGTGTGACGATGAGTTTAACCGTTCATTTTACAGCACCAGTCAAAACAGGCTACATATATGCAGAGGCTCATATTATTTCTAAAGGTCATAAGACCGCTTTTGTGGATGGGGTAATTAAAGATGAGTACGGAAATGTTGTTTCAAAAGGAACAGGGACTTTTAAGTTGATTCATGTGTAGGAATAGTTGCATGAGGATGAAAGATAACACTTCAAATCTAGGAGGTGGTGATGTTGGAACGAACTAGAATGATTGCAGGTCATGCGAAGCTTCCTCAAGGTATGTCGGCGAGTGAAATTCATCAAACATTAACAGTTACTATTGAAACGGATCATCAATACTGGGTGATTCTAAATGCTTCATGTACTTTATCAACGCAACATGCTCAAAATTTTTTTAGTAGTTTATTAAAAGGGTTTAGTCTCATGGATGGGTGTGATCCCATTGTGAATACGATCGAAAGAAATTATCACGGAAAGGCAAAAACGGCATTAATAACGGCGGTAAAAGATGCCTATAAACAATATAGTGCAATAAGAGCAAAAACAGAGGTCTGATGGACTTGTTGAATTTCTGATTATTCAATTTATTTATTGACACAAGATAAAAACTGATTTAAAATGATATAAATATTACCCGTAGGTTGGTGTCCCCTACCACGGCTAGTAATAGTTAGTATGCAACTTATAATCAATAATAACTGTTAAGTCTATCGGACTTTTACCAAAAGCCAAAAGTAGACTACAAGCCAGTTTTATCATTTCCTAATGAAATGGTACAACTGGCTATTTTTGTGGAAAAAAAAGGAGGAAGAAAAATGAGCGTAACTAAAGAAAATGAGAAAACATTTGTAGGAACATACGGTACTTTTAAGGTGAATAGTCATCCGAATCATCAACGACTATATCATCTAGTCATTGAAAAAGATTCATTATTAGCATTTTTGACTGAAAATCAACTAGTGAATGCACAACAATTAGAGTACGTTCCTTATATGAGACTCGTATTATCGCAATCATTGGAAAGGCACTTAGGTAGTTCGTTTTCTGATACCGTTCGTTCCATATTACACGATCGGAATACAGGTGGTTTTACAGTCGGAATGCAAGGGTTAACTCAAAATTATGATGAGTATATTAAATTTTCAACTGCTTTATCTCACTTGATCGGGGGGGTAAACTTTGATGCGATGTCAGGAACCTACTACGCTAGATTTACAGTTAAAGATACAGACGAAAGTGATTCCTACTTAAGGCAAGCATATCGACGTTTTACTCTTCATACAGATGGAACGTTCGTAGATGAACCAACGGATTGGCTCCTAATGATGAAGTTTGCTGAAGAAAATGCGAAAGGTGGAGAGTCTCGGTTATTACATTTAGATGATTGGGAAGAGTTAGACCACTTTTCCAAACACCCCTTAGCTTCTTGTCGTATTGAATACAAGGCGCCAGCTAGTAAAAATGTTGTACAGAATGTTTATAATGAAACATTTTTTGAACATAATGGCAAACCATGTATCTGTTTTATTGATCAATTTGCTCATCCAACAACGATGCAGCAAGCTGTTTACTTGAAAAATCTATCTGAGTCAATGGAGAACAGCAAGAACACTATCGATCTCCCTCTCCCAGTAGGAGACCTTGTTATGGTGAACAATACATTCTGGCTGCATGGCAGAGCTGCATTTGAGAGAAATCCTGAGCTTCATCGTGAATTACTAAGACAAAGAGGCTATTTTGCTAGAGTGTAACACATACGAACATATCCGGAGGGGAAAATGACAGATATCGTAATTATCGGGGGAGGAATTGTTGGATTATCGACTGCGTACTCATTGAGCAAGCGATTTCCACACGCTCGTCTTATTGTATTAGAAAAAGAAGATTCATGGTCCAAACATCAGACAGGAAATAACAGCGGTGTCATTCATTCAGGCATTTACTATAAGCCAGGCAGTTTAAAAGCGAAATTTGCAAAAGAAGGAAATACAGAATTGATAGACTTTTGTCAGAAGCATAATGTGAACTATGAACAATGCGGCAAAATTATAGTGGCAACAAAACAAGATGAATTACCTCATATAAAAAATTTGTATCAAAGAGGTATTGCAAACGAGCTTGAACTATCAATGATTGGACCAGATCAAATAAAAGAAGAAGAGCCATATGTTCAAGGGATACAGGCAGTTAAGGTACCCTCAGCGGGCATTGTTGACTACAAGCAGGTATGTTTAGCTCTTGTTTCAACTTTAGAAAAGCATGGAGTTGAACTGCTTTTAAATACTGAAGTAAAGAGCATTGTTGAAAAATCGGAGCATGTAGACATTATCACAAATCAAAGAGAATTCACTGCTAGATATGTTGTGAATTGTGGAGGTCTACACAGTGATCGGCTCGCTAAAATGACGGGTTTAACACCAGATCTAAAAATAATTCCTTTTAGAGGAGAGTACTTCGAACTAAAGCCAGAAAAACAATATTTAGTTAAAAACTTAATATATCCTGTTCCGAATCCAGAGTTTCCTTTTTTAGGCGTGCATTTTACAAGAATGATAAACGGTGGTGTTGAGGCTGGTCCGAATGCAGTATTAGGATTAAAAAGGGAAGGCTATTTAAAACGTGATATTAACTTTAAAGATGCAGCGGAAATCATGCTGTATTCAGGTTTTTGGAAGATGGCACGTAAGTATTGGAAAGAAGGTACGGTTGAAATTTGGCGATCATTTAGTAAGAAAGCATTTGTGAAAAGTCTACAAGAGCTTGTACCTGACATTCAAGAAAGTGATATTATTCCTTCACCATCAGGTGTTAGAGCACAAGCTTTGCGATCCAATGGCTCATTAGTTGATGATTTTTTTATAGAACAGAGCAAACGGAGTATCAATGTGTGTAATGCTCCTTCTCCAGCAGCTACCGCATGTTTTCCAATAGGAAGGGAAATTGCTAGAAGAGTGCCTGAAATAGAGTATAATCTTTTTGCAGCAAAATAATAAGGATGTGAATAGAGAGAGTGTAAAAACACATGTTTTTATACTCTTTTTTTGTGTAAGTCTTTGATGAAAATAACAGAAAGAGGGGAAAGAATATTATATATTGATTATTAAATTAGGAGGAACTAATTATGGTTAAGACTAAAGGTACAGTATTGATTACAGGAGCTGCTGAGGGGATTGGAAAACAGATAGCACTTGATTTTGCTAAAGCAGGATGGAAGGTCTCGCTAATTGATTACAATAAAAATGAGCTTGAACATACATTTTCTGAAGTCCGTCAAATTCAAACAGATAGCATCTTTATTACATGCGATGTAAAAAATCCAGAGGAAATTATAAAAGCGGTATCAGAAACACATGATAGATTAGGTGGTCTGAACTGTGTGATCAACAACGCTGGTATTTCAAAATGGAAATCGCCATATGAATTAACAGTAGATGAATGGGATAACATTTTAAACACAAACTTGCGAAGTGTTTTTCTTTTTTCTAGAGAAGCTGCTAAGTACATGTCTCAGTCTGGAGGAGGTTCTATCATCAATATGGCCTCCACTCGTGCAGCAATGTCTGAGCCCCATTCCGAAGCATATGCGGCAACTAAAGGCGGAATTGTTGCTTTAACTCACGCCTTGGCTGCATCGTTCTCTGAAGATTTTATTACCGTGAATTCTATTAGTCCTGGCTGGATACATACAGGAGATTATAAGAAACTGCGTGAAGTTGATCATGATCAGCATCTCTCAAAAAGAGTGGGTATGCCAGCTGATATTTCAAGGGCATGCTTATTTTTAGCGCAGTCTGACAATAATTTTATTACCGGGGAAAATATTACGATCGATGGTGGGATGACTAGAAAAATGATCTATGAACATTAATGTTTCCTATAGGGAAAAAGATTGCTCTAGACCCACCCCCAATCCATTCTTTATGATGTAAAAGGTATTATTTAACGAAGGAGAATAGAGAATGCAATCTGATCAGCAAAAAAGAGTGGAACGCGGTGTTTATCTTAGTTTAGGAGCATATATCTTTCTATCAATAGTTAAACTGGTGTCAGGTATTTTCTATAATTCCGATGCATTAGTTGCTGACGGATTAAACAATGCTACTGACATAATCGCCTCTATCGCAGTATTAATAGGTTTGAAAATTTCAAGGAAGCCAGCAGATGAAGATCATCCTTATGGACACTTGCGTGCAGAAACGATTGCGTCAATGGTTGCTTCCTTCATTATGGTAGTTATCGGTATAGAAGTATTGATATCTTCTATTAAAAAGATGTTTAACGGAGTGGAGACGGAGCCTTCGCTGACGGCAGCCTTGATCGCCCTGTTTGGTGCAGCAGTGATGATTATCGTTTATTTGTATAATATAAAAGTTGCAAAAGAAACAGACAGCCAAGGGCTGAAAGCAGCCGCTCTTGATAACCGTTCAGACGCATTTGTCAGTATTGGAGCAGCAGTCGGAATTCTTGGCGCACAGATCGGCTTACCGTGGCTAGATCCAGCAGCAGCAGTTCTTGTTGGTCTGATCATCATTAAGACAGGTTGGGAGATTTTCACTGAAACCTCCCATAACCTTTCAGATGGCTTTGATTATGAAGAAGGCAAGGAAATGGAACACAAGATTTTAGATGTTGAAGGTGTAGAGAACGTGGGAGACCTGAAAGCTCGTAAACACGGTAACCGAGCTATTATCGATGTAACGATTAAAGTTGATCCCTCCCTTAATGTAGTGGAAAGTCACGAGATCACAGAAAAGATAGAAGACACGATTAAAGAAGCTTATAATGTCGAGAGTATACAAGTTCACGTTGAACCAGAGGACGGAAAGAACAAAGATAATTAATTAAAGTGAAGAGGGCTGAATGAATTCTATCCGATTTCCGAAGGGATCTCGTATCGTAAAGCGTGAAAATCCAGGAAACGGCAGTTCTTGTTGTATCGGTACTTGATGAAGAGCCAAATGATCTTTGAAACTTGTGAGGTCATCGACTAAAATGGCCGGGTGATGTTTACCTTTGTAAACCTGATCTTCCACTCCAATGTGTAGTTGTTGATGACCGAATTGGAACCACATCCCACCATTTTTTCGAAGAGCATCTGGTTTTGGAATTTCTTCAAGTTGCAGGATTCCTTTATAAAAAGCTCGTGCTTCATCTTCCTTTTCTCGTGGAATACATATTTGGACATGATGGATACCTGTTATTTTCATGGTTTATTACCTCCATTGAATAATTAATTGAATAATTAGCAGAACAGTTACAGTCCTCATAAGGATTGTAACTTGTTTTGTTTTTAAATGAGGTGCAAGTTTTACCGCAGCTTGAGCACCGCATATACTTCCAATCGTAAGCGGTATAGCCACACTCCACATATAATGTCCTGCCCATAAATAAGTGAATACAGCCCCTGTACAGCTTAAGAACGTATTGAATCGTGTAAATGAGACGGTGCGAATATAGGAAAAGCCGTTTCGCATAAAAAGCTGCATCTGCAAGGTACCTTGACCTGGACCGAATAAGCCGTCATATGCCCCGATGCCAAAAAGGTAAGGATACTTACTCGGAGGGAGCTGTTTGATCTCATCATTAGGATCTTTTTCTCTATTTGTTTTTAGAAAAGTTAAGAAGAGTGCACACGTGAGTAAGAAAAGTGCGATGATGGTTAAATTCTCTCTAGAGATTAATGAAGCAGTCAAGCCACCTGCAATTCCCCCTAGTAGACTGATAACACCAGAAATGATGTAAGGGGAAAGCTTTGTATCATTTTTTCGTAAGAGAACAAAAAAGCTTGAAAAAGAACTGAACATATTGGCAAATTTATTCGCTGCAATCGCAGAGTGGACTGGAACACCTAACAATAACATGATAGGAAAATTGATCATGCCGCCACTTCCAGAAAGAGTGCCGATAAAAGTCGCTACAAACCCAACGAATATTAGGATATACAGTGTTTTCACATCCCTTCATTTTCCCTTTACATATCTATCCTATGTTAAGGTATACTTAAAATAAATTACATAAAATAGATATTTTTCAATAAGTAAAACTTATCATAGTAAAAGAAGGAGAAATGATGCAGTTATCTGAATTTCGTATTTTAAAAGTTCTTGCTGAAGAATTAAACATGAGAAAAGCATCTGAGCGGCTTTATGTATCTCAACCAGCTCTTAGTCAGCGACTTCAAACGATTGAAAATAATTGGGGAACCATCATTTTTATTCGTTCTCAAAAAGGATTGAATTTAACGCCCTCTGGAGAAAAGATTCTTGCTTTTGTAACGGAAGTTCTTCAAAAAGAAGAACTTGTAAAAGAAGAACTTCAATCTCTTTCAGAGCATGTTCACGGCACATTAAAGCTTGCGGTTGCCTCAATCATAGGTCAATATTGGTTGCCCCATGTGTTAAAGGAGTATGTAAATCTATACCCTCATGTAAATATATCACTTATTACGGGTTGGAGTTCTGAAATCATTAAACACCTTTATGAAGATAAGATCCATCTTGGCATTGTAAGAGGAAATCCAGAGTGGAGAGGCAGTAAAGAGCATATTTTGTCAGATCATTTATACTTAGTAGATACGACGATTTCATCCATTGACGAGCTTTCTGATACGACTAAACCATTTATTCAATTCAAGAGCCATTCAACTTATTATCAAGAAATACAAGATTGGTGGCACACTCATTTTAAAACTACACCGCAAAAGACGATTGTTGTTGACCAGATTGAAACGTGTAAGCAGATGGCGCTAAATGGAATTGGTTATGCGATTCTCCCATCGATCAGTCTTCGACCAGAGGATGATATATTTAAGATTCCATTAACAGATAAAAAGGGTAATGCCATTAAACGAGATACTTGGCTCATTCATCACGGTACGGGATCGGAGCTAAAACAAGTGAATGTGTTTATGGATTTGATTCGAAAACTAACCAATGAATAACGTTTGAATCTTTCTATATTTAGTGGTTTAATACAATACAGAATGACTTTTAAGGAGGAACTACCAAACATGAAAATGATGGATGCAAACGAAATTATCTCATTTATCCAAAATGCAACAAAATCTACACCCGTAAAAGTTTACGTAAAAGGAAATCTTGAAAATATCGAATTCGGACAAGATACGAAAGTGTTCCCTTCAGGCAACACGGCTGTTTTATTCGGCGAGTGGAAAGATATTGAAGCTGCGTTAAAAGCAAATGAAAGCAACATTGAAGACTTCGTGATCGAAAATGATCGTCGTAATTCGGCGATTCCATTGTTAGATATGAAAAACATTAAAGCTCGTATTGAACCAGGTGCCATCATTCGTGACCAAGTCGAGATCGGTGACAATGCTGTAATCATGATGGGTGCTTCCATTAACATCGGAGCAGTAATCGGTGAAGGAACGATGATCGACATGAACGTAGTACTTGGTGGACGAGCTACTGTAGGAAAGAACTGCCACATCGGTGCAGGAACTGTTCTTGCAGGTGTAATCGAACCACCTTCAGCAAAACCAGTAGTTGTAGAAGACGATGTAGTCATTGGAGCGAACGTAGTTGTTCTTGAAGGCGTTACGGTAGGTAAGGGCGCAGTTGTAGCTGCAGGTGCCATTGTGATCGAAGACGTAGAACCATACACAGTGGTTGGTGGAACTCCAGCTCGCGTATTAAAAAAGATCGACGAAAAAACAAAATCAAAAACAGAAATCAGACAAGAGCTACGTCAGTTAAACGACTAATTTTTAGTGTAGGAGATGAGAGAAGATGAAATCATTGCTTGAGATAAGAAAAGACTTGCACCGTATACCGGAGCCAGGATTTTTAGAGTTTAAAACGCAGAGATATATCCTTGATCTCATCTTCACTTTTCCTCAGGACCATTTAGAAATTCATACGTGGGAAACAGGCATATTTGTAAAAGTAATCGGAAGAAATCCATCTAAAACGATAGCTTATCGAACAGATATGGATGGATTACCTATTGTCGAAGAAACAGGCTATGAATTTTCCTCTCTTCACGAAGGAATGATGCATGCTTGCGGTCATGATCTTCATATGACGATCGCGTTAGGGTTATTGGCTCATTTTGCGGAGAACCCAATAGATGATCATCTGTTATTTATCTTTCAGCCTGCTGAAGAAGGACCAGGGGGAGCTCTCCCAATGCGAGAGAGTGAGCTGTTTAAGCAGCTAAAACCTGACATGATTACAGCGCTTCACATTGCTCCGGAATATCCGGTCGGCACGATTGCTGTAAAAGAAGGTTTGTTATTTGCTAATACTTCTGAACTTTTTGTTGATCTGATCGGAAAAGGCGGCCATGCTGCTTATCCGCATTTAAGTAATGACATGGTAGTCGCAGCAAGCCATCTTGTTACACAGTTGCAGTCGATCATCTCACGTAATATTGATCCACTGGATTCAGCTGTTGTAACGATCGGTAAGATCACTGGTGGAACGAAGCAAAATATCATTGCAGAAAAAGCAAGACTCGAAGGCACTATTCGAACGTTATCTCCAGAAGCGATGGATAAGGTTAAAAAGAGAATTGAAGCACTCGTTAAAGGTATTTCAGGCAGTTTTGAATGTGAGACTGCAATAGATTACGGTTCAAACTATCGTCAAGTTGATAATGAACCTATTCTAACTAGAGAATTCATGGAATTTGCAAAACAGCAAGAAACTGTGAATGTTATTGAATGTAAAGAAGCTATGACCGGGGAAGACTATGGATATTTTTTAGAAAAAATCCCTGGTTTCATGTTCTGGCTAGGGGTTGATACCCAATATGGTCTTCATCATTCAAAGTTAAAACCGCAAGCAGAAGCCATTCAGCATGCGGTAGATCTATTAGTTCAATATTTCCACTTTAAAGGGAATAGAATGTAGGGAAACGGCCAATCGGCCGTTTTTTCTTGCTCATTTCCCTAATTTCAGTCTCCTTATCACACTCAATTCACGAATTTTTCTCTCCAATCCAGAAATATTAACCGTCAATCCAAAAGTTTTAATACGCAATCCACAAGTTTCGGGACTCAATCCAAAAGTTTTTATGATTTATCCGCGAGTCGACACTTTACGCCATATATCTACATGCGTGTCTCAACAGAAACACTTCATTTCTGCATTACATATTCCCATTATGAGTTGGAAACATTAAGAAAGGTAAGGAGGTGGGAATATGGCTAGAATTGGTGTAGAACAATCATTATCAAACGTCTCAGATGCATTGCGATCAAAGGGACATGATGTTGTAGAACTTCGACAAGAGCAAGACGCTAACGGCTGTGATTGCTGTGTAATTTCCGGACAGGATCAGAACATTATGGGCATTCAAAATGCAGAAACTCAAGGATCTGTATTGAATGCTCATGGTATGTCAGCAGATGAAGTATGTCAGGCTGTTGAGAGCAGATTACAATCATAACACTCCTGGGGACAGCCATGCTGCCCCTTTATTTCTGTTTAACGCACGTTTTAACAGGGAATTAATTGACCAATCATAAAAAAATATGTTGTTTAGCAGCAGATGGGGAGGTCCATATGCCAATCTTTAATGTAATCATGATTATTTTACTTATCGTCTTAACCGCATTTTTTGTAGTTACTGAATTTGCCATTGTGAAAGTACGTAGGACGCGAATAGACCATTTAGCTTCCGAAGGTAATAGTAAAGCGATCGCTGCACAAAAAGTAATCGGCAATCTTGATGGCTATTTGTCAGCTTGTCAGTTAGGGATAACCATTACAGCACTAGGACTAGGTTGGTTGGGTGAGCCGACTGTTGAGATCTTTTTACGACCATTGTTTGAAAATGCAGGATTGAATGAAGGACTAACGCATACGCTCTCATTTTCAATCGCTTTCTTTTTAATTACCTTCTTGCACGTGGTATTGGGCGAATTAGCTCCTAAAACAGTCGCAATTCAAAAAGCTGAAATGGTCTCGTTGGCTACAGCAAAACCAATTATCCTATTTTATAAGGTCATGTACCCTTTTATCTTCTTACTAAATGGTTCAGCGAATCTTTTAACACGAGTTTTCGGTATAAGTCCAGCTAGTGAACATGAGGTCGTACATACGGAAGAAGAGTTACGTCTTATCCTTTCAGAAAGTTTACAAGGTGGAGAGATCAATCAATCCGAATACCGGTATGTGAACAGAATTTTTGAATTTGATGACCGTGTAGCGAAAGAGATTATGATACCGCGAACTGAAATGGTCTGTTTATTCTTAGAGAATAGTTGTGAACAGAACATGGCGATCATGCGTGAAGAAAAGTTCACGAGATATCCTGTTGGCCATGATGATAAGGATCATATCGTTGGTATTGTAAACATTAAGGAATTTTTCAATGAAAATTTCAGCAAAGAAAATTTTGATTTAAATGATTATATTCGCCCTATCATTACGGTCCATGAATCAATACCGATCCAAAAGCTCTTGGTCAAAATGCAAAAAGATCAGACTCATATGGCGGTGCTCGTAGACGAGTATGGTGGGACTGCAGGAATTGTAACGGTTGAAGATATATTGGAAGAGATCGTCGGGGAAATTAGAGATGAATTTGATATTGATGAAGAACCAGAGATTCAACAAGTTGATCAAAATCAAACGGTAGTGGATGGAAAAGTGCTCATTTCACAAATCAATGAACTATTCGCATTGGATATTGATAATAGTGAAATCGATACAATTGGAGGTTGGGTTCTAACAAGATCAGTTGATTTAGAAACTCATCACTCGTTTAATTATGAAAGTTATCGCTTTACGATTTTGGAGCTGGATGGCAGACAGATAAAAAAAATCGGAATTGAAAAAATATTAGAAGATAAAAATACTGATACAAATAAAGACTCCTGAACGATGTTTCAGGAGTCTTTGCTTTTCCATTGTCCATTTTTTGTTTTTTCGTATTTGTGTTTTACTGCGCTCCATGCTACCTTGTGTGCGGTTTCTTCTTCTTTATACTCTTGGAGTGCAGAATTAAAAGCCTCTTTATAGATTTCCTGACCGTGGTGGGGGAGATGATCTCTTACTCCCTCAGGTAGATCTTTAAGCGAATCATACGGCATATTTATCCCTCCTATAGGATAAAGCGTTCCCGTGGAATCCTCAATGTAAACTCTTTATTGAGAATGAAAAGCATCTGAAATGAGCGGATAATTTCACATTTATAGTTTAAGTTGCTATGATTAAGGAGAAATTAAGTCGTGGGAATACCTTTCCTTATTTAAATTAATTATTATTTAACATTGACTAAAAATAAGGACTGTACTATAATTACCCATGTAAATAAAACAGTTTTTTTGGAGGGATTTTCACCTATGGCAGAACGTATGGTAGCAAAACAAGCACCTAGATTTGAAATGGATGCAGTATTACCAAACAAAGAATTTGGAAAAGTTAGCTTAGAAGAAAACATGAAGAATGACAAGTGGACTGTTCTTTTCTTCTATCCAATGGACTTCACTTTCGTTTGTCCTACAGAAATTACATCACTTAGCGACCGTTTTGACGAGTTCGAAGATTTAGATGCTGATGTAATTGGTGTTTCTACTGATACAATCCACACTCACAAAGCTTGGATCAACACACCACGTGACATGAACGGTCTTGGTGAGTTGAAATATTCTCTAGCAGCTGATACAAACCACACTGTAGCTCGTGATTATGGTGTTCTAATCGAAGAAGAAGGTATTGCTCTTCGCGGTTTATTCATCATTTCTCCAGAGGGTGAATTAATGTACTCTGTTGTTAACCATAACAACATTGGCCGTGATGTTGATGAAACGTTACGTGTACTTCAAGCACTTCAAACAGGTGGACTTTGCCCAGCAAACTGGAAGCCTGGTCAAAAGACTCTTTAATCGTCAAATCGTGTATATTTCATAACCCAAGACGTTGTTCTTGGGTTATTTTTATAATTAATAATGAAAACGTGAACATATTCTGTATTTTTTACATAAGAGGTATTAGTTAGATATTGATTTGTAAATAATGTGGTAAAATAAGGCTATACCGCGAAAGATTGGAGTGAGGGACTGTGAAAAAGCAATATGCTGTAATCGGACTAGGTCGTTTTGGCGGTAGTATGTGTAAAGCATTAGCCGATCAAGGAATGGAAGTTCTTGCGATTGATATTGATGAAGATCGAGTGAATGAGTTTTCAAACGTTGTGACGCACGCTGTAATTGCAGATTCTACAGATGAAGGAGTATTGAAAAGTCTTGGGATACGGAATTTTCAGCATGTAGTGGTCGCGATTGGTGACAATCTTCAGTCGTCCATTCTTACAACACTCATTTTAAAAGAGATGGGTGTAGAAAAGATTACGGTTAAAGCTCAAAATGATTACCATGAAAAGGTGTTAAGAAAGATCGGAGCAGATAAAATTATTCACCCTGAGCGAGACATGGGTGTTAGAATTGCTCATCAAATCGTATCAAACAACGTTCTTGATTATTTAGAGCTATCCGACGAACATAGCATCGTTGAATTAGTAGCAAGTAAGAAGATGAACAATAAATCTTTGATACAGTTAGACATTCGGGCAAAGTATGGCTGTAACGTTGTAGCTGTTAAAAGAGGAAAAGACATCTTCGTTTCTCCACAAGCTGATCAGAGCATTCACCAAGGAGATGTATTGATTGTAATCGGTGGAGATAAGGACATCAACCGCTTAGAAAAACAAATGGCTAATGAAGAATAAAAAAACCGTTACCCTTGAATAGGGAACGGTTTTTATTATGAAACTAAATTTCCATGATGATAGGTAGAATCATTGGACGTCTTTTTGTTTTTTCATATAAGAAAGGAGCCAACGTATCTGTGATTTCATTCTTGATCTCAGACCACTGTGTGGTTCTTTTTTCGTTCATGATCGTTTCTAAATGTTTGCTAAGAAGACTTTGAGCATCGTGAATCAAGTCTCCAGACTCACGCATATAAACAAAACCTCGTGAAATGATATCAGGTCCTGCTTCTATTTTAAACTCTTTCATGTCCATGCTTACGACAACGACTACAAGACCTTCTTCTGAGAGAATTTTTCGGTCTCGAAGTACGATGTTCCCGATATCACCAATTCCACTTCCATCTACATAGACGGAACCTGAAGGGATCTTACCAGCCACCATAGCCTCATTTTGTGAAAGAGCTAAAACTTCGCCATTATCCATTACAAATGAATTCTGAGATGGAACATCACAATCAGAAGCAAGCTTCGTGTGCATCTTAAGCATTCTATATTCACCATGAATCGGCATAAAGAATTTAGGCTTCATAAGACGTAACATAAGCTTTTGTTCTTGTTGTCCGCCATGACCGGAAGTATGGATATCGTTTAATGACCCATGAATCACTTCTGCACCTGCACGGAACAACTGGTTGATCGTTTTACTGACACTAAGAGCATTTCCTGGGATAGGTGAGGATGAGAAGACAACCGTGTCTCCAGGAATGATTTGTATCTGTCTATGAGTTCCGTTAGCAATTCTTGAGAGAGCAGCCATTGGTTCACCTTGGCTTCCTGTACATAGAATCGTAACTTGATTATCAGGCAAACGATTGATTTGATTTGCATCAACAAACGTATTCTTAGGCGCTTTAATAAATCCAAGCTCTTGTCCAACAGTTATCGCAGAATCCATACTACGTCCAAACACAGCAATTTTTCTATTGTTTGCAACAGAAGCTTCAACGACTTGCTGCAATCTATGAATGTTCGAAGCGAAGGTAGCGAAGATCACTCGGCCTTCCATTTTTCTGAAGATGTCTTGTATGCTTTCTCCGACACGTCTCTCAGAAAGAGTGAACCCAGGAACTTCACTGTTTGTTGAATCAGAAAGTAAGCAGAGTACACCTTCTTTTCCGATTTCAGCCATTTTTGTTAAGTTAGCAGGTTCACCAACAGGCGTGAAATCAAACTTAAAGTCACCTGTATGAACGATGTTACCAGGTGGTGTTTTCACTACCAATCCATATGAATCTGGAATACTGTGAGTCGTTCTGAAGAAACTTACAGATGTTTTACGGAATTTAATCACATCGTCCTCAGTGATTTCATGTAATTGTGCACGACGAAGCAAACCGTGTTCTTCTAGTTTGTTCTTGATCAGAGCAAGCGCGAGTTTACCACCATAGATAGGGATGTTCACTTGTCTTAAAAGATAAGGAATACCGCCAATATGATCTTCGTGTCCATGTGTGATAAATAGCCCTTTGATCTTTTCTTCGTTCTTAACAAGATACGTGTAATCTGGTATTACGTAATCAATTCCTAGGAGTTCATCTTCTGGAAATTTAATTCCTGCATCAATAAGGATGATCTCATCTTGAAACTGAACGGCATACGTATTTTTACCGATTTCTCCTAGACCGCCAAGTGCGAAAACAGCGGCTTGATGATTTTTTACAAATTTCATAAATTATACATTCTCCAATTCCAATGAATTCGTGTCTTTTTCATACTCAAGAAATTTACCGTTAATTTCTTGTATGTATTCAATGTTGTATTTGCGGTCAGCGAGTTTTTTACGTACGTCGTTGATCGTTTCTGCTTCTACATATACTGTTTGAGTGTGTTCACGAACAGGAACCTCTGTTAAGCTAGTTTGAAAAAATACTTTATAAATCATATTTCATGTCTCCTTACCGGTCTGTAGTTTTTGAGTTTCTTCGTCCTATTATAAAGGAAAGTGACATGTTTTTCATGTTTTTTCATAATGCTTCATTGGAAAACCACAAAAATATAAAAATAATAACTGTTAAGCTATAGGTATTATCCTTTATAATTACTTTAGTTAAGAGAGAAACTTAACCTAGTTAAGAATTAATTTCCCGTTATTATTTTGTTGTCTTACCCATTTCCTAAGTCTTTTTAATAAGCGCGTTCTCATCTTCATTTATTGCCCTCCATGCCAATTTTTATTACTAGTATGTGTATTTGAATCGATATTGCTAGAGGGAAATTGTTACAATTCTTCATTTGCGGTGTTTATATGAAAGGGGTGAACAAATGAAGTTATATTCAGCGCTTTTTGTTTTAAGTTTAATATGGGGAATGTCTTTCTTATTTATAAAAGTCCTGCTCGGTGTATTCGATCCTTGGCAAATTGTATTTATTCGCTGTTTGTTAGGAATAATGACGATCGTTCCGTTGTTCATGTTAAGCAGGCAGACAGTGAACTGGAAAACACTTCCCTTGAAGAAGTTACTTTTCGTAGGTTTCTTGAACGCTGGTCTTCCTTGGGGGCTTATTGCTTGGAGCGAAACCTTCCTAGATAGCGGGTACACCGCTATATTAAATGCTACTACACCGATTTGGACGTCAATAATGGGCGTATTCTTTTTTTCCATTACATTGCGGTGGAAACAATGGATTGGTGTAATAGTCGGTTTTGTTGGTATTCTATTGCTAATGGATGTTGATGCTCCTGGATTGACAAAGAGTCAGCTAGGTTTAGGGATTGTTTTAATGTTAATAGCTACGTGTTGTTATGGATACAGTTCACAGTACGCAAAAAAACATCTTCAAGAAACGACGGTTTGGATCACGGCCTCTTCTACACTTTTTGCAGGTATGCTTTTAAGTGCCATGATGATGTTATTCACGGATGGATGGCATTTACCTGAAGACTCCTTAAATTACTATTCTTTATTATCTATCGTCGGTCTTGGAGTCTTTGGTTCAGGTATTGCATACTTGCTTTATTATTATATGATATCTGCAGGTTCGGCAGAGTTTGCTACTCTTGTTACCTATTTAGTCCCAGTTTCAGCGGTTATATGGGGAAGCGTATTATTAGATGAAAAAATTCATCTCAGTGCATTTTGGGGCTTGCTGCTTATTTTTACCGGAGTCTATTTAACAGACAAGAGGGGAAAGAAAAAGAAACCTTTACACCTTCAACATGACAGAACAGCCTAAAAGCATTCAATTGAAAATTGAGTGTTTTTTTTATTTCGTGTAGAATGTAAGCGTATACAACGTGAGGAGGAATCTGGTTGATTACATTCTTAGTTTCAATCGTGTTATTGGTCGTAGGTTATTTTACGTATGGAAAGTACGTTGAAAAAGTGTTTGGAGTAAAACAGAAAAGAAAGACTCCTGCATATGCGCAAGAAGATGGTATCGATTACGTCCCGATGGGTACAAAAACGAATTCTCTGATCCAGTTATTGAACATTGCCGGGGTGGGTCCTATTTTTGGTCCCATTATGGGTGCGCTATACGGTCCGGTTGCATTTCTTTGGATTGTACTTGGTGCCATATTTGCTGGAGCTGTTCATGATTATTTGACTGGCATGATATCCATTCGTAATAGAGGGGCACATTTACCACAACTAGCTGGTAAATTTTTAGGGAATGCGATGAGACATGTTGTAAATGGCTTTACTCTTTTACTCTTGTTGTTAGTAGGGACTGTTTTTGTTAGTGCTCCAGCAGCATTGATTCATGATCTTACTGGAGACTGGTTAAGCATAAGTCTCATCATTGGTTTGATCTTTGTTTATTATATTCTAGCTACACTCTTACCGATCGATAAGATAATAGGTCGTGTCTATCCAATCTTTGGTGCATTGCTTGTTATAAGTGCTATTGGAATAGGTGGGGGTCTAGTAGTTACAGGGGCACCGATCCCTGAACTCTCATTTGAAAATATGCATCCAGATAATGTTCCTATATTTCCGCTCTTATTCTTGACGATTTCTTGCGGAGCACTTTCAGGATTTCATGCTACCCAATCTCCTATTATTTCTCGCACGACTAAAAATGAAAAAGAAGGTAGAAAAATTTTTTATGGCATGATGATTGCAGAAGCTGTAATCGCGATGATCTGGGCAGCGGCTGCAATGAGTTTATTTGATGGAAAATCGTTATCTGGAATTATTGCAGAAGGTGGACCAGCCGCAGTTGTCAGTGAAGTGTCAGTAACGATGCTAGGAGCAATCGGAGGGACGCTTGCGGTAATCGGTGTCATCATTTTACCGATTACTTCGGGAGATACCTCTTTCCGAAGTGCTAGAATGATACTAGCTGATTACTTTAACATTGGTCAAAAGAAATTATCTTCGAGGCTTTGGATTGCTATACCAATGTTTGTTATTTCTTTTCTATTAACTAAGATTGATTTTACATTATTATGGCGTTATTTTTCTTGGGCGAACCAATCAACGGCAATGCTAGCTCTTTGGGTAGGAGCTATGTATTTGAAAAGATCGAAAAAAAATCATTGGATCGCTACGCTGCCTGCAATTTTTATGACGATGGTGACTGTTACTTACATTTGTAATGCTCCAATAGGTCTTGGGCTGTCGAATGGAATATCCTACACGATTGCTACAATAACGACTGTATTTGTATCTATCTTATTCATTCGAAGTAAAACAAGCGATGAAGATGTAATGCTCGTTGATGATGATCGTGATGTAGCTTAATAAAATGTAGTAACTAATTCAGGTAGCAATTTATGCGTAAAAACAAAAAGCTCACTAAGTCGATCTTTCGACTTAGTGAGTTTTTTTAGTTAATCGTTATCTGATAACAACAGAATTTGCAGGAGGTTCAAATGGTTGTTTTTCATTGATTCGATCATAGAACATGATACCGTCTAAATGGTCAAGTTCATGTTGAAAGCAAATGCCAGGAAGCCCTTTTAACTTCAAGCTAACTTCTGAGCCGTCAGGTGTGAACCCTTTTACAGTAACCTTGGCATATCGAGGTACAAGTCCAGGCACATCTCTGTCTACAGACAAGCATCCTTCTCCTCCATCTAAATAAGTCATTTGAACCGAATGACTAATAATTTTCGGATTCAACAGTGCATAACTGTATAGATTTCCGTTTTCATCAGATACATGAAAAGCAAAAATTCGTTTTGAGATTCCGATTTGAGGTGCAGCAATCCCAATACCTGGTCTTAAATTGTATTTTGCCGCAAGTTCCGGATCTTGGCTGTTCTTTACAAATTCCAGGAGTTGATTAGCTGTTTTAATATCTTCATCTGAAAAAGGAAAAGGTACTTCGACTGCTTTTTCTCTAAGTGTTGGGTGACCTTCTCTTATAACATCTTTCATTGTTAACACAAGCAAAACCTCCGTGCCGATATACTTTTAAGTTAATTTAGTTTCCCCTTATCATAACATAGAGGATTTTTAATAAAAAAGAACGGGAATAAAATATTTTGCTTCATCTTCTATTTTACCCTTCGACTGTAAGCGTATCTATAAAAGCATACAATGACTGATACAGCAGTAAAATTATAATGAAACAGTTACGGGGATGAGAGTTGTAAACGTCATATGAACAAAGTAAAAAAGATGTGGCAACTATATGCAACCTATAGATTGACTGTGTATGAGCAGTGGTGTAAACTAATTTACGTGAAAAGGATTGTTGTGTTACTCTAGATATGTAAATTAGTAATACAGTTAGGATGCCGCAAGATGGTTTAGCTCTTTGATACAAGGGAAAACTTCAGTGGGTATACAAAGGCATACCTAAAAGCCTTTTAAAAATATAAACCTGTCTTAAAAATGTTTCACTTTGGGCAACCTATTAAATATGTGCATGTTTTTAAGATTAGGGAAAATTGACAGGGTAAAAGAAAGGAAGAGGTGACTTTTCATGACGAAAACAATTGATGCAGTTCAAGATCAATTTGAAACGTTCCAGATTCTTTCTGAAGATGGAGAAGTTGTTAACGAATCGGCAATGCCGAATTTGTCTGATGAAGATCTGCAAGAACTAATGCGCCGCATGGTTTACACACGAATTTGGGATCAGCGTGCTATCTCTCTAAACAGACAAGGGCGTCTTGGATTCTATGCTCCAGTAGCAGGACAAGAAGCTTCCATGCTTGGAACTCACTATGCTTTAGATAAAGAAGACTGGATTCTTCCAGGATACCGTGATATCCCTCAAATGGTTTTCCACGGCTTCCCATTAACACAAGCATTCTTATGGTCTCGCGGACACTTCCAAGGTGGACAGATTCCTGAAGGTGTAAACGTATTGATGCCTCAAATCATCATCGGAGCTCAAATTATTCAAGCTGCTGGTGTTGGTTTCGGACTTAAGAAACAAGGTAAAAAGAACGTATGTATCACTTACACTGGTGACGGTGGAGCATCACAAGGTGACTTCTACGAAGGTTTAAACTTTGCAGGAGCATACCGTGCTAACACGATCTTCGTTGTTCAAAACAACCGTTTTGCAATCTCTGTTCCAGTTGAAAAGCAATCTGCAGCAAAAACGATCGCTCAAAAAGCAGTTGCAGCTGGTATTGAAGGAATTCAAGTTGATGGAATGGATGTTCTTGCAGTTTATGCAGCGACTCAACAAGCTCGTGAACGTGCCATTTCTGGTGAAGGTCCTACATTAATTGAAACTCTTACTTATCGTTACGGACCACATACGATGGCAGGAGATGATCCTACTCGTTACCGTACAAAAGATCTTGATAACGAATGGGAAAAGAAAGATCCACTTGTTCGTTTCCGTAAGTTCTTGGAAAAGAAGAACCTTTGGTCTGAAGAGCAAGAAAACAAAGTTGTAGAAGAAGCAAAAGAAGATATTAAAGCTGCGATCAAGAAAGCAGACGGAGCGCCTAAGCAAAAGGTCACTGACCTTATCGGCTTCATGTTTGAAGACCTTCCGTTCAACCTTCGTGAGCAGTTAGAAGAATACACAGCAAAGGAGTCGAAATAATATGGCTCAAATGACTATGATTCAAGCAATTACAGACGCTATGCGCAATGAATTAAAAAGCAATGAACAAGTTCTTGTTTTCGGTGAAGACGTAGGCCAAAACGGTGGAGTATTCCGTGCTACTGAAGGACTTCAAAAAGAATTTGGAGAAGATCGCGTTTTTGATACTCCGCTAGCTGAGTCTGGAATTGGGGGACTTGCAATAGGTCTAGGGCTTACAGGTTTCCGTCCAGTAATGGAGATTCAGTTCTTCGGTTTCGTATTTGAAGTATTTGATTCAGTTGCTGCACAAATGGGTCGTATGAGATACCGTTCAGGCGGGGTTTACACTTCTCCAGTAACGATCCGTTCACCATTTGGTGGAGGCGTTAAAACACCTGAGCTTCATGCAGACAGCCTTGAAGGTTTAATGTACCAAACTCCTGGTATCAAAGTTGTTATTCCTTCAACTCCTTATGACGCAAAAGGTCTATTAATCTCTGCAATTCGTGATAATGACCCAGTAGTTTATCTAGAGCATATGAAACTATACCGTTCTTTCCGTGGCGAAGTGCCTGAGGAAGAATACACGATCGAACTTGGAAAAGCAGATGTGAAACGTGAAGGTAAGGATGTTTCTATTATTACTTACGGTGCTATGGTTCACGCATCACTAAAAGCTGCTGAAGAATTAGAAAAAGAAGGCATCTCTGCTGAAGTGATCGACCTTCGTACAATCAGCCCGCTTGATATCGAAACGATCATGGCGTCTGTTGAAAAAACAGGTCGAGCGATTGTTGTACAAGAAGCACAAAAACAAGCTGGTATTGGAGCGTTCGTTGTAGCTGAAATCAACGACCGTGCAATCCTTCACTTAGAAGCACCTGTACTGCGTGTTACTGCACCAGACACAGTGTTCCCATATGCTTCTGCAGAAGATGTTTGGATTCCAGATCATCGTGATATTGTAGACAAAGCAAAGAAAGTCTACAATTTCTAAAAAAAAAATGAAGGTTAGCTGAAAGAGACGTCTGTACTAGACTGTTTCTTTCAGCTCTTTCACATCAGTGACGAAAAAAGATTGTTATTAACTAGGAGGCGTTAATCGTGGCATTTGAATTTAAGCTTCCCGATATTGGAGAAGGAATTCACGAAGGTGAGATCGTAAAGTGGTTTGTAAAAGCAGGGGATGAAGTTAAAGAAGACGATATCCTGCTTGAAGTACAAAACGATAAAGCTGTAGTTGAAATTCCATCACCTGTAGACGGTAAAATTCTTGAACTAAAAGTAGACGAAGGAACAGTATCTGTTGTTGGTGATGTTCTAGTAACAATTGAAGCAGAAGGTGAAATTCCTGCTGATGCTCATGGTGGTGGCGAGGAAGCTCCAGAACAACCTAAAGCTGAAGAAGAAAAGAACGTAACTGCTGATCAAGCTAAAGAAGCTGACAAATCAGAATCTAAAACAGATAAAACTGAAGATACAGCTAAAGAAGAACCAGCAGACGAATCTAAGCGTGTAATCGCAATGCCTTCTGTTCGTAAATATGCGCGTGAAAAAGAAGTTGATATTCGTAAAGTACAAGGTTCTGGAGATAACGGACGTGTACTTAAAGAAGACATCGACAAATTCGTAAGCGGCGGCGGAGCAGCTGAAGCAGCACCACAAGCTACTGAAACCGAAGCAGCTCCAAAAGCTGAAGCGAAGAAAGAAGCGCCTAAAGCAATTCCTGCTGGAGAAATGGAAACTCGTGAAAAGATCAAAGGTATTAGAAAAGCGATCTCAAAAGCGATGGTTAACTCCAAACATACAGCTCCGCATGTTACACTAATGGATGAAGTGGACGTTACTGATCTTGTTGCACACCGTAAGAAATTTAAGCAAGTTGCTGCAGATAAAGGCATTAAGCTTACTTATCTTCCATACGTGGTAAAAGCATTAACTTCTGCATTGCGTGAATACCCTGTGCTTAATGCATCTATCGACGATGCGAACGAAGAAATCGTATACAAGCACTATTACAACATCGGTATTGCGGCAGATACAGATAACGGACTAATGGTACCAGTTGTTAAAGATGCTGATCGTAAATCCATCTTCAAAATCTCTTCTGAAATCAATGAACTAGCTACTAAAGCACGTGATGGTAAGCTTTCTGGTGAAGAGATGAAGGGCGGATCTTGTACGATTACAAATATCGGTTCTGCAGGCGGTCAATGGTTCACTCCAGTAATCAACCACCCAGAAGTAGCGATCTTAGGTATCGGCCGTATTGCTGAAAAAGCAGTTGTTAAAGACGGAGAAGTAGTAGTAGCTCCTGTTTTAGCTTTATCTCTTAGCTTTGACCACCGTCTGATCGATGGTGCAACAGCTCAAAATGCATTGAATCACATTAAGCGTTTATTGAACGATCCACAACTATTAGTAATGGAGGCGTAATTCGATGGTAGTAGGAGATTTTCCAATTGAGTTAGACACACTTGTCATAGGTTCAGGTCCTGGGGGATATGTTGCAGCAATTCGTGCAGCACAGTTAGGACAAAAAGTGGCTATTGCGGAAAAGGCAGAAATGGGCGGCGTTTGTTTGAACGTTGGTTGTATTCCATCAAAAGCTTTAATTAATGCAGGTCACCGTGTAGAACATGCTAATCACTCTGAAGATATGGGGATTACTGTTGATAACGTAACAGTTGATTTCAGCAAAGTTCAAGACTGGAAAGCAGGCATCGTTAAGAAGCTTACTGGCGGGGTTGAAGGACTTTTAAAAGGAAATAAAGTTGAGATCATTCGTGGTGAAGCTTATTTCGTAAATGAAAACACTGTACGTATTATGGATGAGAAGAACTCTCAAACCTATACGTTTAAAAATGCGATCATCGCTACGGGTTCACGTCCTATTGAAATCCCAGGATTCAAATGGAGTGACCGTATTATCTCTTCTACAGGAGCTCTTGCTCTTAAAGAAATTCCTAAGAAGATGGTTGTTATCGGTGGTGGTTATATCGGTATGGAGCTTGGAACAGCTTATGCTAACTTCGGTACTGAAGTAACAATCCTTGAAGGTGGAAAACAAATCCTTCCAGGTTTCGAAAAGCAAATGAGTCAAGTCGTTTCTAAACGCTTAAAGAAAAAAGGCAATGTGGAAGTATTTACTGAAGCAATGGCAAAAGGCGTTGAAGAAACAAAAGACGGAGTTACTGTAACTGCTGAGATCAAAGGTGAATCTAAGACATTTGAAGCTGACTATGTTCTTGTTACTGTTGGACGTCGTCCAAACACTGAAGAACTAGGTCTTGAGCAAGTTGGTGTTGAAATGACTGAACGCGGTCTTATCAAAATCAATAAGAAAGCTCAAACAAGTGTTAACGGCATCTATGCAATCGGTGATGTCGTAGAAGGTCCAGCTCTTGCTCATAAGGCTTCTTATGAAGGTAAAGTAGCAGCGGAAGTGATTTCAGGACATGCGGCAGAAATTGATTACTTAGCGATTCCGGCTGTAGTATTCACAGACCCAGAACTAGCTTCTGTTGGTTATGATGAAAAATCAGCAAAAGAAGCAGGATATGAAGTGAAAGCTTCTAAATTCCCGTTTGCAGCAAATGGTCGTGCTCTATCTATGAACGAGACAGATGGTTTCATGAAACTAATCACTCGTAAAGAAGATGGACTTGTACTAGGAGCTCAAATTGCTGGTGGAAATGCATCTGACATGATCGCAGAATTAGGATTAGCAATCGAAGCAGGTATGACTGCTGAAGACATCGCTATGACTATTCACGCTCATCCGACTTTCGGAGAAATTTCTATGGAAGCAGCTGAAGTTGCGATTGGACTTCCTGTACACATTGTAAAATAAATAAGTGAAAACCCCTTGTGACTGTTTTTACAGCTCACAAGGGGTTTTTTTCTGTTCAATCATATATAAGTAAACGCATCATAATCTTTATTTAGAAGCACTTGTCTAAACAGATAAATGTAGACAGTGGTTTTTTCTAATTTGATTAAGCCCTATCAAAATAATTCATATCGTTAAAATGGAGGAAGCGATGAGAGTTTTATTATGCACTTTCATTCAGATTGTAATGTGGTGCGGTTATTCAATCGTACTGTTTCTCTCACATCATGACCATAATTTTTTTGAAACAATATTAATGTTGATGTTTGGGTATTTTAATTTTCTGGTAGCACAGCGTTTAAACATAAACAAATCAGTAGCTTTAAACATGACGATATCGTTAACTCTTATTTATGTTACCGGTAAAATGATGATTGGATAGCTCATAGATGCTTCCTAAGCATGCTGAATATAGCGCAATGTGGCTAGAGACTCCTATGGCAGAAAGCACCAGGAAGCTCACCTTAGGCCGCATGGATAGCGAGTTAGTGTGAGCTTAAATTATACTTTCAGAGCAACATTGAATATCATAAAACAGCTTATTTTAATTTTGTCTCTTCAGAAAGTGCCTTTTTAAGAGAGATCATCATAAAGATCAGTACGAATGCAAACGGGAAAGCTGCTATAATCGATGCAGTTTGCAATCCTTCTAATCCGCCGGTGTACAATAGTATCGATGAAGCTGCTGCGATAACGATACCCCAAATGAATTTAGTCATAGAAGTAGGATTCAATCGACCGTCACTTGTTTGCATACCTAGAACGAACGTAGCAGAATCAGCAGATGTAATGAAGAACGTACTGATTAAGAAAATGGCTAATAAGGACATGATCGTTCCGAACGGAAGATGTTCAAAGAGTGCGAAAAGAGCGACCTCTGTACCTTTGTCCGCAATGATCTTGTTTAGACCGACATTATTAAAAATTTCTAGATGCAAGGCTGCTCCGCCGAAAATAGAAAACCAAAGTGCACCAAAAACAGTCGGGACAAGCAATACACCCATGATAAATTCACGAATTGTTCTACCTTTTGAAACACGAGCGATAAATGTACCAACGAATGGTGCCCATGCGATCCACCAAGCCCAATAAAAGACTGTCCAACCTTGAATCCAGCCTGCTTCACTAGGTCTGAAAGGACTTAGTTTTAAACTCATGCTTGGAAGGTATTGCAGGTAGTTCCCAAGAGATTGTACGAAAACATCCATGATGAAGTTTGTTGATGACGCAAAAAGCAAGAACGCCATTAACAGAACAGCTATAAAAATGTTCAGGTTACTTAAGTATTTAATCCCTTTGTTTAATCCTGTTTGAGCAGAAAGTGTAAATAAGACAGTCACAATGCCGATGATGATCAATTGTGTCGTAAAGTTATTTGCAATGTTCGTTAAATAAGATACTCCACCGCTTATTTGGACAGCTCCAAGACCTAACGAAGTTGCTACTCCAAAAATCGTTGCAAATACGGCGATTATATCAATCGTTTTACCAATTGGTCCATGAACTTTGTCACCTAATAAAGGAGTAAAGATTGCACTGATTAATCCAGGTGCACCTTTTCTAAATTTAAAATAAGCAAGTGACAACCCGATTAACGTGTATATTCCCCAAGGGTGCAATCCCCAATGAAAGAAGCTATATCGAAGCGCAGCTTGAGCAGAGGCGGCATTTCCTCCTTCGCCTGATGGTGGAGTATAAAAATGGCTGATTGGCTCAGCTACACCCCAAAAGACAAGCCCTATACCCATACCAGCACTAAACAGCATAGCAAACCACGTGATAGTAGAGTATTCAGGTTTATCATCTGGTTCTCCAAGTTTAATTTTTCCGTACTTACTAAAAGCTAGATAAAGTACAAAAATCAAAAAGCTTGTAGCAGAAAGTAGATAGAACCAGCCGAATTTCTCTTGTAAGAAATTTTGAATGACGGTAGCCTTAGCTTGGAATTCGGTAGGAAATAAACTTCCTATGATAACAAAAACGACAGAAATTATTAGTGAAACGATAAAAACAGTATTTGGTTGTTTTTTCATTTCTTCACATCCTTTCATGATATGTATCCATTTTATTTTTCCCTAAGGGCCCGAAAGTTTACATTGTAGTAAAAATAAAATAGGAAGTCCAATCATATGATTGGGCTTCCTATAGAAAATCACCTATACTTTCCTTATTTTTTGGGGTAATAATACATTACTCTGCCATTAAAAAGGTGAAGTTCGCCTTTTAGTTTTGAAGCGATAAACTTACAGAACTCATTGGCCTTACCTTTGTCACCGTGAGTTGAAATATCGGTTAGGGTAAATTGTATGTAATGTTTTTCAAGATCTGAGTCACTTTCTTTTTCTGTTCCGATACCAACTAAAATATATTTATTTTTCCTTTGATCTAAACCTTTTAAATAAAACCATCGCCCGTCAGCTTCTGCTTTTTCCTCGATCGTATACGGAAACGCTGCATCTTCATAGCCCCATGATAATTGTTCACCTGTTTTAGTCGTGATGGAACGATAATACAGCAGAAGGTCTTTCAGTTCATCTATTGTGATCACTTGTTTTTCAGATGCGGGAACAAGTTTTACATAGGCGCTTTGAGACATGTAATCCACTCCAATTTGTAATTTTTAACGTCATCCAAACATACTAATAGTATATCATATTTTAAGAAGATTTTGACAAATCGAGTTTGAATCTTCTGAAATTAGGGAATTACTCTTACATTCAATGACACTCTTATTAGTATAACTTATTTAATTCCAGTAATAGACGACCCGATCGATGAAAGAGGCAATCATACGAGGAGGGGTAATATGGAATGGTTTGAGAAATTGTATGACGAGAGTGAATCCGTTAATGTCAGGTTTGTAGGTTTTACTACAGATACTGTCAGGTATGATTTTGGTATTGTTTATACGAATATGTTCTTCGGTAAACCATTAGTAGTATGTATGCAAACGGGAAGATCGGCTTTATTGGACTCGAACGATATGCGGAATTTGGAATACATCAAACAGGTTTTTCATATTAAAACCCTTAAAGAAGCGGAAGATCTAGCACTATTTTTTGAAGAGGCTGTTCCTAATATCCATACCATTGAGCAATATGATTAAATAGCATATTTTTTTAATGTGTTATACTAAATGTGTTGACAAAGTTAATGTGACATAATAATATAAGATTACAAACGTAAGCGCTTTCAAAATGTGAAGGGAGATGGAACGGATGGGAGTAATCATTTGCCAAACGTGTGAAACAACAATTGAACATTTTGAAGAGGAAAAAGTGACCACATTATATTCAAACACATGCCCGCATTGCCACGAGCAAACGAACTTAGATAAGTAAGAAAAAAAGAAGACCTCTTAAGGTCTTCTTTTTTTTGAGAAAATCAGCGTATGGCAACTTGTTCTTGAATAACCTTCAAGTACTTTAAATCTGCATTTTCTGGACCTTGAACGGGTAGACCGGCTTCAAGGTTTTCTTTAATATAATCTAAGTTTTCTTTTGTGATGATTTCACCAGGAATGAAAATCGGTATTCCAGGGGGATAGACCATTACGAACTCTGCTATAATCCTGCCGGCAGATTCTTCAAACGGAACACTCTCTGTATTTGCGTAAAATGCATCACGTGGTGATAATGCAAGCACAGGAATATCTGGAACGTGTACAGGTATTGATTTGATCTCCTCATTCTTTGAATGGCTTAACTCATCAGAAAGTTGAGATAACGCTTGAACGAGTACCATTGTATCTTTTTCATGATCTGCCGTTGTAATCAAACAAAGGATGTTGTAGAGATCAGATAATTCCACTTCAATATTAAAGTTTTGACGAAGCCAAGTTTCCGCGTCATATCCTGTAATGCCTAAGTCTTTTACTGATATTAAAAGCTTTGATGGATCATAATCAAAAGTTGCAGATGTGCCAAGCTTTTCTTCACCTACACAGTATAGGTTAGGGATATCATTGATCTTTGCTCTCGTTTCATTAGCAAGTCGAATTGTTTTTTCAATTAGTGTATACCCTTCAGTGGCAAGACGGCGACGAGCCGCATCCAAAGAGGCAAGAAGGATATAGGATGTAGATGTCGTAGTCATCATACTTAGAATGGTTTGCACGCGTTCAGGTGAAACAAGACCTTCCCTCACGTTTAAAATGGAGCTTCCTGTCAATGACCCGCCCAGTTTATGAACGCTCGTTGCTGCCATGTCTGCTCCAGCTTGCATGGCAGATAGTGGCATGTGATCATGAAAGTGGATCAAAACACCGTGTGCTTCATCTACAAGTACAGGTACGTCAAATCGATGAGCAATATCGACGATTCCTTTTAAGTCAGCAGCGAAACCAAAATAAGTTGGGTTGATAACAAGCACAGCTTTTGTGTCTGGATGCTGATTTAAAGCCTTTTCTACACTGTCTGGTGTTATTCCGTGTGAGATCCCTAGTTCAGGATCGATCTCAGGGTGGATAAAGATTGGAGTTGCGCCTGAGAATACGATTGCTGTCATAATCGATTTATGAACGTTTCGTGGTACAAGAATCTTATCTCCTGGTGACACAACAGACATGATCATCGTCATGATGGCACCGCTTGTTCCTTGTACAGAAAAGAAAGTGTGATCCGCACCAAATGCTTGTGCAGCAAGTGCTTGTGCTTTTTTAATCATTCCTTTTGGATGATGCAGGTCATCTAGTGGTGTAATGTTAATAAGGTCGATTGATAATGCGTTCGGTCCAATAAAATCTTTAAATTCTTCATCCATTCCTTGCCCTTTTTTGTGACCAGGAATGTGAAACTGTAATGGGTTCTTGTTTGCATGTTCACGCAAACCAGTAAATAAAGGAGTTTCGTGTTGAGACAATGTATTCTACACCTCATCTATCGTTAACTGATAATAAATTTTATCTTTTTATAAAACAAAAGAAGTATAACAGAAAATGCATGAAGATGTAAGTAAATGATTTAATTTTCAAGGAGGAAATGAGTTGAACACTAGACTAACAGAACTATTACAAATTAAGTTTCCAATTATTCAAGGAGGGCTCGCATATCTGGCATATTCTGAACTTGCTTCAGCCGTTTCTAACGCGGGTGGTTTAGGTCAGATTACAGCTATGTCATTAGCAGATTCAAAGTCATTAAAGTCTGAAATTCAGAAGACAAAAAAATTAACCTCAAACCCTTTTGGAGTTAATTTTGCAATCGGACAGCATGGTAGGCCATATGAAGACATGCTTGAGACTGCAATTGAAGAAGGTGTAAAGGTAATCAGTGTAACGGGAGGCAATCCAGCACCAGTATTAGAGCGACTAAGAGATACAGGTATTCAAACATTAGTCCTTGTATCAAGTGTCAGACAAGCTATAAAAGCAGAACAATTAGGCGCGGATGCTGTAATGGCGGTAGGTCAAGAAGGCGGTGGCCATATCGGAAAGGATGACACGGGTACAATTGTGTTAATTCCTGGAGTAGTTGAAAATGTTTCGATCCCAGTAATCGCCTCTGGAGGAATCGGGGATGGAAAAGGACTGATGGCAGCGCTGGCTCTAGGAGCGGAAGGTGTTGAGATGGGTACAAGATTTATAGCTACAAAAGAATGTGTTCATGCACATTCATCATATAAAAAACTTGTAGTTGAAAGTTCAGAACTAGATACGGTGGTTATTAAAAGAACGCTAGGGGCCCCCGGCAGAACGCTCAGAACAGATTTCACACTCAACATTTTAAAAGAAGAAGGTATGGGTGGAACGTATGATCAAATAAAGGATTACATTAGTGGTGCGGCCAATCAAAAATTTATTTATGAAGGAAAAAGTGGAGAAGGCTTTGGGTGGGCTGGACAAATTATCGGAAGGATTAAAGATATACCTTCAGTAGAAGAATTATTCAATAGGATGAATACGGAAGCTGAAGCCATTAAACAAAGATTAAACAACCTATTCTAACACTTTTCTAACAATGATGATACTTACCCATACATTTCTGTTGTACGGCAATATACTAGTGGTAAGAAGCAGCGTATTCTCTGCTTCCTGCCACTTTTTTTCATTACAGTTTTTTCTTTAATTCGTATAGGGGTAAAAGCGTCTTAAACGTTTCATCAATTCGTTCGTACCAGTCATTCTCACTCATGTTTGACGCTTTGTCTCTTTCAATGCGAACGCCACAAAGCAATTCAGCTTTTTTCACAGTGCTAAGACGGCTTGCCATTTCTTCTAGTCGTTCCTTTTTAACCTCACGATGTGGAAAACTATCCGGCTTCATATGATCATCAGACCATACGAAATCGTTAGGTATGTTCTTCTTAATCTTGTTTAGGTTCTTAAGGATCAATTGGCCATAAGCATCCTTTATTGGTGCTTCGTAAATGAGCGCGAACCACAGAAATACATGTGTTTCCCAAAGTCCTATTTGAAAATGTGGCAACATTTTATATCCTCTTTTGTTAGGTGCAAAGGCTACCCAAGTATCCTTTGGAGGATTTACAGTCCTTCTTGCATGTTTTGCTACATGAAAGAACATTTCTTCTCCAGTAAGAACAGTAAGTTCTTCTGCATATTTATTACCTAAGGACTCAAGTTTTGGCCGAATCTGGCTGATGATTTGCTCCATACGCTCATCAAGACCTTGCGTTTGGAAAACATTGAAGTCTGAATCATTAAATCCGTTAAATGTCATTTGAAAAATCCTCCTGATGATCAAGTGCTACAAAGAATTTTACCATACGAAAAGCTTTATAAAAAAATGTTTGCATTAGATTCCGCAAAGTGCCGTTTCCATATACATGGTTGCTTCATAAAATGAAGAAAAGAAGAAAACGAAAAGAAAGGATGTGCCCGTGAAATGAAACAAGTAATGAACACTTTAAAAAGAACGGATGCAGAAAGAAGAATTCCAGTATTAAAACTTGAGATTGATTATGAACTAGCTACTTTGTTTGATGCTTTAAAAGCGAAAGATCAAAAACAGATCAACGAATCGAAGCGTAAGCTCGAACGATTAAGGCTGGAGCTCGTGAGATTAGAAGCATGATCCAAGCTGATAGCGGATAACAAAAACGAATCCATCATGAACGGATGGTTCGTTTTTTTGTGAAGAGAATGAAATTGCCTTATACTATAGTAAAGGTAAGGAGTGAAAACATGACGAACGAAGAAATGATAACCATAGAGAAACACATGAAGACATGGACACTTGAAGCCGCACAGCTCTTAAAAGATTCTTTTCAGAGCACATTAACGATTACATATAAATCTCATATCGCAGATCTAGTCACGGATATGGATAAGAGTATTGAGAAATTTTTTATTAATAAGATACAACAAACCTTCCCAGACCATAAAGTACTTGGGGAAGAAGGCTTTGGAGATGAGATAAAAGGGAATTCCAATGGTGTTATTTGGATTATTGACCCGATCGATGGCACAACAAATTTTATCCATCAACAAGCTAATTTTGCGATTTCAATTGGAGTTTATGAAGATGGAATCGGAAAACTAGGATTGATATATGATGTGGAGGGAAGTAACCTTTATTTTGCTAAAGATGGTGAAGGTGCTTATTTAAACGATAAGAAATTACCGAAATTAGAGGAAGTCACTTTATCAGAATCTGTTGTTGGTGTTAATGCAACGTGGGCGGGTCCGAACAGACGAATCAATCACGAGCATGTCCAACAGATCATCAGAAAATCTAGAGGGACTCGATCATACGGCTCTGCTGCAATTGAACTTGCTTATGTTGCATCAGGAAGACTCGATGCCTATATGACACTTCGACTTTCCCCGTGGGATTTCGCAGCAGGTTTAATCCTTTTAAATGAAGTAGGTGGGATTGTAAGTAGAACGGATGGAGAACCTGTACAGCTTCTTGAACAAAACAGTATTCTCGCTGCAAAGCCAGGGTTGCATAAAGAAATATTAGACCACTTATTATAAAGCGCAACGCAAAAAAGAGAACGTCCGATTAGGAACGTTCTCTTTGCTTCTTTTTAAGAGTAAACCCGTATCCCATAAGAAAAAATACAGAAACGGTCGATATAAGAAAGATCAACCAGCTTTTTTCACCAATAGCTATTCCAATGCCACATATTGCAAATGCCGTTAGTAGAGCTATAAAAAAGAAAATGATATTCATGATGACCTCCAAGCCAAAAACTTGTCTATACTGTATAAGTGTACCGAATTTACATAAAAAGAAAAAGCCTTTCTGTAAATTTGTGATATAATAGTCAAGTTGAACAAAAAATGATAAGAAAAAGAGATAGGATATAAGGAGAGAATACACTTGAATAGAAGAGATGATTTACGCAATATAGCAATTATTGCCCACGTTGACCATGGTAAAACGACATTGGTGGACAAATTGCTACATCAGTCAGGAACTTTCCGTGACAATGAACAAGTTAATGAACGTGCTATGGATTCCAATGCTTTAGAACGTGAGCGTGGAATTACAATTCTAGCTAAAAATACAGCGATTAATTATAACGAGAAACGCATTAACATCATGGACACTCCAGGACATGCCGATTTCGGTGGTGAAGTAGAACGTATCATGAAAATGGTTGATGGTGTTCTACTTGTTGTAGATGCATATGAAGGTTGTATGCCGCAAACGCGTTTTGTTTTGAAAAAAGCGCTAGAGCAAAAGTTAACGCCAATCGTAGTTGTAAACAAAATTGACCGTGACTTTGCACGCCCAGAAGAAGTAGTAGACGAAGTAATCGATCTATTCATTGAACTAGGTGCTGAAGAAGATCAATTAGAATTCCCTGTTGTTTATGCATCTGCGCTTAAAGGAACAGCTTCAATGGATCCTAGCAAGCAAGATGAAAATATGACAGCTCTTCTTGATACAATTATTGACACGATTCCTGCTCCAGAAGATAACAGCGCTGAGCCACTTCAGTTCCAAGTTACGATGCTTGATTACAACGACTACCTTGGACGTATCGGTATTGGTCGTGTATTCCGTGGAACGATTAAAGTTGGTCAAGCCGTTTCATTAATGAAGCTTGATGGATCAGTTAAAAAGTTCCGTGTTACAAAGCTGTTTGGTTTCTTAGGTTTGAAACGTATTGAGATCAATGAAGCAAAAGCTGGAGACTTAATCGCTGTATCTGGAATGGAAGAGATCAACGTTGGGGAAACAGTTTGTCCTGAAGGTCAAGAAGAAGCACTTCCTGTTCTTCGTATCGATGAGCCAACATTGAAGATGACTTTCTTAGTTAACAACTCACCGTTCGCTGGTCGTGAAGGAAAATATGTAACAAGCCGTAAAATTGAAGAGCGCTTAATGTCTGAGCTTGAAACTGATGTAAGTCTTCGTGTTGAAAACACGGATTCTCCAGATGTTTGGACAGTTTCTGGTCGTGGTGAACTTCACCTTTCAATCTTGATTGAAAACCTTCGCCGTGAAGGATTTGAACTTCAAGTATCAAAGCCAGAAGTAATCGTTCGTGAAATTGATGGCGTTAAATGTGAGCCAGTTGAACATGTTCAAATTGACATTCCTGAAGAGTACACAGGTGCGATCATGGAATCTTTAGGAGACCGTAAAGGTGAAATGAAGAACATGGTGAACAACGGTTCTGGTCAAGTGCGTCTTGAGTTCATGGTACCTGCTCGTGGTTTAATCGGTTATACGACTGAATTCTTAACACAAACACGCGGATACGGAATCCTAAACCACACGTTCGACAGCTATCAGCCTATGGTTGCTGGAAACGTTGGTGGACGTCGTCAAGGTGTACTGGTTTCAATGGAAAACGGAAAAGCATCTCAATACGGAATCATGGGTGTTGAAGACCGTGGTACGATCTTTATTGAGCCAGGAACAGAAGTATACACGGGTATGATCGTGGGGGAACACACTCGTGAGAATGATATTACGGTTAACATCGTAAAAGTGAAGCAGATGACAAATATGCGTTCTGCGAACAAAGACCAAACGGTTAGCATGAAGAAGCCTCGTATCATGTCATTAGAAGAAGCGTTAGAATACTTGAACGATGACGAGTATTGTGAAGTAACACCTGAAAGCATTCGTCTTCGTAAAAAAGTACTTGATAAGAACGAGCGTGAAAGAGTAGAAAAGAAAAAGAAACTTGCTCAAGGCTAAACGTATTTCTTAACAAAACGATCGGGAGTGGGAATCGTGGAGGAACAAGAAATCATGAAAGCGACAGGGGAAGATTCATCCTCCATGGCATTGCTGCTAGGAATTGAAAACGACCCTGTCAGAGCTTTTCTGCTGTTATATCTCATCATAACAGTGTTAAGTATCATTGTTTTTAAGTTAGGTTTTGCAAAAAAACTGCCGCCGCTAAAAGCGATAGTCATCTATTTGTTTTTGATTATCGGATGTCTGCCACTAGCATTTTTCGGCATCGGTTTGCCTGTTGCTGAAGGTTTGATGGTAGCCGCACTCATCTTGATCATCTATAAAGTCCGGCTTCATCAGAGCAAGAAAGAAAAAAGCTGATAGGGGGTTCATTATGCAACTTGTTGACGCTCTATCCAATTGGTTGAGCATTAAGAAAGTACATGAAGAGAGACCCCGAGACCAAGCAGCTAAGGAGACTTTTGAGTTTTTTACTGAGATTCTCACAGAGGATCATCATGTAAACATCTCTACTGTATCGACTTCAGGTCCGTTTTATGTCGTTTTGTATGAAGTTAACGGCATTGAAAACTCCGAAAAGTTTTTTATCGATAGTATCGATGCTTTATATGAAGGAATTCAAAGTGAACCAAGATTTAACGAGGAGTACTGATTAATCAGTACTCCTTTTTTTGTTTAGGAGTGTAACAAAATAAGCTATGATTATCGCGAAGAGTATATGGCCGAGCAGCCAAATGATAAAAGGTAAGGTTAGTGGGGCTGAGAATGGCTTTTCAACAGCTAGGTGGTACAGAGGAAAAAATGTAAAAGACATGATCACATTTATGATTAACGAAATCTGATAGGGATGATAATAAATTCTGCAGAACAGATCTACGAATGCAATCAAAATGATCGCTATGATAATATGAAGAACAAATTGAAAAGGTTCATTATAGATAACGGAATCAGGAAGAGGCAGGAAATCAATATTTAATAAGAATGTGTAAAGATTCAATCCAAATAACACTTCTGGAACGTAAAAAAAACAAGCCAGCAGAATGCCGGCAAGGGAACCAAATAAAATCCATGAAATAATTCTTATGTTATTACCAATCATTGTTTGTATCCGGACTTCGATATAATGTGAAATTACCTGTAGCTTCACGCTGAGCGGTTTTTCGCGTTATGCGTTCTCTGCAAGATTCGCACATAAACGTGTGTATGGGACGGTTTCTTAATTTTTTTGCAAGTGAGCATTCATTTTCAATTACTTCGATCGTATCACATAATACGCATTTTACACGCATCGTATTTCACCTCTTTCAAATAGTATACCATAAAGAAATTGGAAAATTAAACGAACGATGCTTGGGATGCGAGTAGAGAGTAATGTAACGGATCGTTTTTGATAAAAAGCAATGTACGTAACCCTGGGGTGAACAAAATTAACCGAGTGTCTTTCTTTAGCGAACACATATCGTTTTTTACGAGGTAATTTGTATTTTATCCGTAGAAAGCAGTCTTAATTACGAGGTAATTCTGATTAATTACGAGTATAAAATTTTTTATCCGATTTTCGACAAAACATCTGTGTTTAACAAGTGTAAAAAAGACTCATGAGCTAAGGCGCTATGAGTCTTTTTTACATATCTCAAAAAATCACGTTTCATTCAATCGTTGAGGCTGATTTTTATCTGATTTTTCTTGTTTTTGTTGTTGGTTTTTAAGCTCTTGTTGTTCTCTTTCTGATAATTGACTATCGTTTGTTTCTGTTGGAGATGGCTTTTTCGTTTGTATACTGTGAGGTACTTGTGGCATCAGACGTCCAACGATCCCTGCAAGCTCCTTCATAATTCCGCCGATTGGATGACCTTGCCGGATTTGTTTACCCATCTGACGAAGTCTTTCTACCGTATCAGGATCAGCTGTAACGAGTGCATTCTTTCCATTTGGATCGTTTTTTAGAGATTCTGCTACTGAATACTTTATAGAACCAACCTTTGAATTATCAAGCTTGCGATCTACATCTATCCCTACTACTGCATATGGGCCTAATACTACTGCAGTTGCATCTTCAACGCCTGGAATACCTGTTGCGAGACCTACAAGGTGTCTCGATATTTCTTGAGATCCTTTTGGCTGGTGAGGCTTCTTACTATTTGCAGTTTGGTTGACTTTAGTAAGCCTCGGAGTGTTTTGGTCATTTTGAGCGTTATCATTATTATTGTTCATGCAGCCAAAAAGTACGAATATAGCACTAAGAACGGCTACGATACGAAATATTTTCAATGACATTCATCCTTCCAGTTCATTTTCCTTATTTTTTGTACATTCTTCTAACTTTATTCCTTTGTACATACATTTTTAATAGGCAGTCCATAAAGACGCTAAATGAACAATGACTAGAACACATTAAGTCAGGAGGCTGAATGTTGAATAAACGATACGTCCTAGATACGAACGTGCTGTTGCAGGATCCATACTCCATACAATCCTTTGGAGATAGTGAAGTGATCATTCCTGCAGTCGTGTTAGAAGAAGTGGATTCAAAGAAACGTTATATGGACGAAATTGGAAGAAATGCACGTGAGGTTTCTCGTTTGATCGATAGAGTCAGACAAAAAGGACAGCTTCATAAAGGAGTTCCTCTAGAAAATGGAGGTACCCTTCGAGTAGAACTCAACCATAAATCCTTTAAAAGGCTTCAGGAAACCTTTGTTGAACAAACAAACGATAACCGAATACTGGCAGTTACCTTAAACCTAAAACAAGAAGAAGAAGAGAAGAAAAGCGGAATAAAAGTTATACTTGTTTCAAAAGATGTGCTCGTCCGAGTAAAAGCTGACGCACTTGGAATAGAAGCTGAAGATTTTCTGAGCGATCGCGTTATAGACAAGAATGATCAAACGTACACAGGCTATAAAGAAATTTATGTACAAGGTGATCTGTTGAATAAATTTTATGAAAAAAATGAACTTCAACTGATCGAGTTGACAGGTCACTCATTTCATCCTCACCAATTTGTAATCTTAAAGGATGTGTTCAGATCTTCGGTTTCTGCTCTTGGAAAAGTTGATGAATTCGGTAAGACGTTAAAGCCGCTTCGATATGATTCAGAACAAATATGGGGAATTCGAGCAAGAAATGTTCAGCAAAAGATGGCGTTTGAGTTACTTCTCAGAAAAGATTTGCCACTCGTAACTCTGATCGGTAAAGCTGGAACTGGAAAAACACTGATAACGCTCGCTGCAGCACTTCTTCAAACAGAGGATTTGAAAGATTATATCAAGCTCTTTATTGCTCGACCGATCGTTCCGGTCGGAAAAGATATCGGCTATCTGCCAGGGGAAAAAGAAGAAAAATTAAAACCGTGGATGCAACCTGTCTATGACAACTTAGAATATTTATTTAATACAAAAAAATCAGGTGAACTGGAAAAGATTTTAGCTGGTATCGGTTCAATTCATGTTGAAGCACTGACTTATATTCGAGGAAGAAGTTTGCCGGACCAATTTATCATCATAGATGAAGCGCAAAATTTAACGAAGCATGAAGTAAAGACCATTTTAACACGTGTCGGAGAAGGCAGTAAGATCGTTCTCTTAGGAGATCCTCAACAGATCGATCATCCGTATTTAGATGAATTTACTAACGGATTAACGTATGTAGTAGAGAAATTTAAAGATCAAGCATTGAGTGGGCATGTTCGCTTAGAAAAAGGAGAACGTTCATCGCTAGCTCAGATTGCTGCAGATCTATTATAAAGTTGTATGGTCATTAAAAAAGACAGCCCAATTATGAGCTGTCTACATTTTCAATTAAAGAATCGTTACTGCTGAAATGTGTTTGATCGGATTTTCTTTGTTGCGACCATCACCAAAATAAAAATGTACAGGGCCGTCTTCTTTTAGCGGTTTTCCACTGTTAGAAAAAGCAAAGTATCCGTTTTGTGCTTCCTCAAGTGTGATCTCAACGCTACCGTCCCCTGACTCAAGCCTAACTTTTTCTGCGTCAGGGAGCGGTTGTGCATTATAGATAAAATAGGATAGAGAAATTGCAAATGAACTTGATAATAATGTTTCTTTTAAAGTGGTTTTTGAACTTTTTTTCTTTTGCTCTTGCTCTGAAGGGGGAACGGCACCCTCTTGTAATTCGCGGTCCCAATGTGCAGACACTTCTTTTAAGTATTTTTCTTGCTCGTTTTCCTTCGATTTATCTAAATCGAACAATGTGTGTAAATCCTCTTTTCTATCATCAAAAATCCATACTCCTGGATCTAATGTAAGGGGATAGTTTACTTTTCCGTTTAATGCAACGATGAACTCCATATAAACCTCCTTGAATTTGAAAACGCTATAAAAAGCATAGCACGATTATAAGAATACTGTAATATGTTGATTTTTTTTATGCAAACCTTTATATTTAAAGGTAGAAATCGTGTCGAACGGAGGGATGATCATTGTCAGCTGAGATGGCAACTGGACATCGGGAAAGGGCATTTGAACTATTAAAAGCAGATGCAGACAAAATCCTGAAACTAATTGAAGTTCAAATGGAAAACTTAACAATGCCACAATGTCCCCTCTATGAGGAAGTATTGGATACGCAAATGTTTGGTTTATCCCGTGAAATAGATTTTGCAGTCCGTTTAAACCTGGTCGAAGAAGAAGCAGGTAAGAAATTATTAGAATCACTTGAAAAGCAGTTAACTGCTTTGCACGATGCCTCAATGAAAAAATGATCGACACCCAGTCCGAGAATGTAAATTGGACTGGATTTTTTTATATATATAACTAAGTTTGTATTTTAATAATAGGCTGTTTTCGTAAATTTTATTGCTTTTGGGCTTTTGGTCCTGTCGTCTTAAGGAAGTCACTCTTGCTACTATGTCTTCATCATGATGTGTTCGCAGTAAGTTTCTTTGTCTGAGGGCTTACAAGAAGTTTCTAATGTGGTAGTCACCCACCTTCCACTCCACACAACTGTTCAAAGATGACTATGAAAATGAAAAGCAACTATTCTGTAGGTTAAAGCCTATTCAAAAACAAGATAAAACCTTCGAAATAGTATAAGAAGCTGAAGCTGTAGTGTTGTATCATAAATAAAAAAGGTTTATGTGATACAATATCTAATAATTATAAAGATGCAGTTTCAAGACTTCAGAAGAGAGGAGAAAGGTGAACAACGTGAAAAAAGCAGTAAGACCCTATGACTATTCTTTGATAGTAGCCGTACTATTATTGTGCAGTGCTGGATTAGTCATGATCTACAGCGCGAGTATAGGGGTAACGATCAATAAATACGATTACAGCAGTAGCTTTTTCTTTTCGAGACAACTTGTCTTTCTGCTAGTTGGGATAGGACTCATGTATTTTACCATGAGGTTCAATATACAAATCTACAAAAAGTTAATGATGCCTATCGTCGTCTTTTCAATTCTCATATTGATATTTGTCTTATTGTTCGGACGAGAAGTGAACAATGCAAAAAGTTGGCTATACATAGGTCCGATCGGTATTCAGCCTGCTGAATTTATTAAGCTAACACTAGCTATCTACTTAGCGGCAATCTATTCAAAGAAACAAGGGAAGATGCAAGATTTCAAAAAAGGAGTCATCCCTCCACTAACGATTTTCGCCATCATGTTTCTATTGATATTGAGACAGCCAGATTTAGGGACAGGCATTATCGTTTCAGGTGTTGCTGGAGTTATTCTGTTCTGTTCAGGTATAAAGTTTAAACATATTTTTTCAATGGCAGCTTTAGCGGGTATCGTAGGGTTAGGTATATTCCTTCGTTTAACCCCAGAACAACTTTCTCGTTTCGATGCAGCTTATGCACCCTTCAAAAATCCTGCGGGCGACGGTTATCAGCTCGTTAATGGATATATTTCTATCGCTGCGGGTGGAATGACAGGATCAGGTCTAGGTGAGAGTATTCAGAAATATGGATTCCTCCCAGAACCACATACAGATTTTATAATTGCCATCATCGCCGAAGAACTAGGTTTTATTGGAGTATTTTTGATCATCGCCTTGTTAGGGTATATCGTTTTAAAAGGATTTTATATAGGTATGCAAAGTAATGATACATATTCAAGCTTATTAGCTTTTGGTATCGCTGGAATGATAGGTATTCAAACAGTGGTCAATCTAGGTGCAGCAGTAGGGTTATTGCCGATTACTGGTGTTCCGTTACCATTTATTTCGTATGGGGGCTCATCCCTTCTTTTGTTTCTAACATCGATGGGGATTCTTATAAATATTTCTGCAAAAGTAAATCTGAACAAGAAAGTCCCAGATAAAAAGCCCGAAGTAAACAGAAAGATAAAAGCTATCATGTAACGGTAAAAGGAGAGGAACTTGTATGAGTAGAAAAATCAGCAAAGTCTTAGTAGCAAATCGTGGGGAAATTGCAATTCGGATTTTCAGAGCTTGTACCGAACTAGATATACGAACAGTAGCTATTTATTCGAAAGAAGATACGGGATCTTATCATCGTTATAAAGCGGATGAGGCTTATCTAGTAGGCGAAGGAAAGAAACCGATCGATGCTTATCTGGATATTGAAGGTATTATCGAAATTGCAAAAGCAAATGGTATCGACGCAGTTCATCCTGGATATGGTTTTTTATCAGAGAACAAGGAATTTGCAGAACGCTGTAGTGAAGAAGGCATCATTTTTATAGGACCGAACGAAAAACATCTTGATGTATTCGGGGATAAGGTTAAAGCTAGACAAGCTGCTATTGATGCTAACATTCCAGTAATTCCAGGTAGTGATGGACCTGTTAACAGTCTTTCAGAAGTGAGAGACTTTGCTCTAAGTAATGGTTTTCCAATCATCATCAAGGCATCTATGGGTGGCGGTGGACGCGGAATGCGTATCGTCAGAAGTGAAAACTCCCTTGCAGAAAGTTACGATCGTGCTAAATCAGAAGCAAAAGCCGCGTTTGGTAAAGATGAAGTATATGTTGAAAAATTTGTAGAAAACCCAAAACATATTGAAGTACAAATACTCGGAGATCATGAAGGGAACTTAGTGCATTTATATGAGCGTGACTGTTCTGTACAAAGAAGGCACCAAAAAGTAGTCGAAGTTGCACCAAGCGTCTCGCTATCTGATGAGCTTCGTCATGATATCTGTAAATCAGCTGTATCGTTGATGGAGCATGTAGGGTATATCAATGCAGGTACCGTTGAGTATCTAGTAACGCCAGACGGCAAATTTTATTTCATAGAAGTAAATCCGCGCGTTCAGGTGGAGCACACGATTACTGAGATGGTCACTGGAATCGATATTGTCCAATCGCAAATCCTTATCGCAGAAGGATACCCGTTGCATGGAAAAGAGATTGGAATTCCAAAGCAAGAAGATATTTATTGTCATGGCTATGCGATCCAATCGCGAGTAACGACAGAAGATCCTTCTAATCAGTTCATGCCTGACACTGGTAAGATCATGGCGTATCGTTCAGGTGGAGGTTTTGGAGTTCGATTGGATGCTGGTAATGGATTCCAAGGTGCGATTATCACTCCTTTCTATGATTCTTTACTCGTTAAAGTGTCTACGTGGGCTTTATCTTATGAGCAAGCAGCATCTAAAATGTTAAGAAACTTAAAAGAGTTTCGTATTCGTGGGATTAAAACAAATATTGCTTTCCTTGAGAACGTTGTAACACACCAGAAGTTTTTATCAGGTGATTATGATACTTCTTTCATTGATACAAGCAGTGAACTCTTCGTCTTTCCTAAGCGTAAAGATAGAGGAACGAAGATGCTTTCCTATATTGGTGCAACAACAATTAATGGTTTCCCGGGACTTGCTAAGCAGGAGAAACCTAATTTTGCTAAACCTCGTATTCCAAAAATAAAGCACTCAGAACCGATTCCGAATGGAACGAAGCAATTGTTAGACGCTGAGGGGCCAGAAGCTGTGTCTCGCTGGATAAAGGATCAAAAGAAACTCTTACTTACGGATACAACCTTCCGAGATGGTCACCAATCATTGCTAGCAACTCGCGTTCGTACGAATGACCTTTTGCACATTGCTGAACCGACCGCAAGATTATGGCCAGAAATGTTCTCACTTGAAATGTGGGGAGGAGCAACGTTTGATGTTTCTTATCGTTTCCTTAATGAAGATCCATGGGACCGCTTGATTAAGCTGAGAGAAAAAGCTCCGAACGTGTTGTTTCAAATGTTACTTAGAGCTTCAAACGCAGTAGGTTACAAAAACTATCCAGATAATGTCGTTGAAGAGTTCGTTAAAAAGTCAGCAATGGCAGGAATCGATGTGTTCCGAATCTTTGATAGCCTAAACTGGGTGGAAGGAATGAAAGTGGCAATCAGAGCTGTTCGTGAGACAGGAAAAATTGCCGAAGCAGCCATCTGCTATACAGGAGATATTTTAGACCCGAACCGTACGAAATATGATCTGAAATATTATGTGAATCTCGCGAAAGAACTTGAAGCGGAAGGAGCACATATACTAGCTATTAAAGATATGGCAGGACTATTAAAACCTCAAGCTGCTTATGACTTAGTATCAGCGCTGAAGCAAGCGGTCGAAATCCCGATCCATCTTCATACGCATGACACGAGTGGTAACGGAATCTATACTTACGCAAAAGCGGCTGAAGCAGGTGTTGATATCGTAGACGTTGCTGTAAGTTCTATGGCGGGTCAGACATCTCAGCCTAGTGCAAATTCACTCTACTACGCGTTAGCAGGGAACGAAAGACAGCCAGATTTAAACATTGATCATGTTAAAGATCTATCTTCTTATTGGGAAGATATCAGAAAATATTACTCAGGGTTCGAAAGCAATTCGGCTGCACCAGATCCGGAAGTTTATGAGCATGAGATGCCAGGCGGGCAGTTTAGTAATCTTCAGCAGCAAGCAAAGGCAGTCGGTCTTGGAGACCGCTGGGATGAAGTCAAACAGATGTATCGTAGAGTGAATGATATGTTTGGCGATGTGGTTAAAGTTACACCATCTTCAAAAGTTGTAGGTGACATGGCTCTATATATGGTTCAGAACAACTTAACGGAAGATGATGTTTATGATCGAGGAGATTCATTAGATTTTCCTGACTCTGTTGTAGAATTCTTTCAAGGGTACCTGGGGCAGCCGTACGAAGGTTTTCCTAAAGAGTTGCAGCGTATCATCTTAAAAGGAAGAGAACCTTTGTCAGAGCGGCCAGGGGAGCTTTTAGAAGCTGCTGATTTTAATGACATTAAGGAAACGTTATTCCATAAGATCAATCGCCAAGTAACAAGTTTTGATGTTTTGGCGTATGCGCTATATCCAAAAGTATTCTTAGATCGTGAAAAGATGTATTCACAATTCGGTGATATCTCAGTTCTTGATACGCCAACATTCTTTTATGGAATGAAGCTAGGGGAAGAGATTGAAGTCGAAATTGAACAAGGTAAGACTTTAATCGTGAAGCTCGTTTCAATCGGTGAAGCACAGAATGATGGATCTAGAGTACTTTACTTTGAACTTAACGGTCAATCGCGTGAGATCGTAGTCATCGATGAAAGTGCAAAAGTAACCGTATCTGCAAAACAAAAAGTAGATCCTTCAAACCCAGCTCAAATTGGTGCAAGTATGCCAGGAACGGTGATAAAGGTTCTAGTTGAACAAGGAGAAAAGGTTAAAAAAGGTGATCATCTGATGATAACTGAAGCCATGAAGATGGAAACAACCGTTCAAGCTCCATTCGATGGAACCGTTAAAGAGATCTCTGTTCAAAACGGAGAAGGAATCGCTGCTGGGGATCTGTTGATAGAATTGATTAAGTAAAAATAAAAAAACCAAGGTGCAAAACGTGCACCTTGGTTTTTTATTTATTTTCGATATACGATCAATGCTAAGTAACTTAAGGTTCCAAATAGGAAGGATATGATCAATCCGTGACCAAGAGCCACGAACAGATTTAAATTGGTATATACGATCAATGCTCCAGATACACCTTGGAGAATGACGAAAAGTAGAGCGAAATGAAATCCTTTTGTTACTACTTTTTGATCGCTATAGTATTTTCGAGCATGATACCAAGCATATACGATCCAAATAAACAGGACGATAGCTGCAATTCGGTGCAACAGATGAATGCTTGCTTGAGATCCTATCGTTGCGAATATGGTTCCGTTACATAAAGGGAACTCCGGACCACAGCCCATGCTCGAACCTGTATGCCTTACGAGCGCACCCGTGTATACAACAGCATACAGATAAGCGAATAACCAATAGATGTTCTTTTTAAATGCGGGTGATACTTTTGCAATAAATGGACGATCAGGATCTTCAAAAGAAAGAATCGCTATCAAGAGAACGCTCGCGAACGAAACTAGTGAAAAGCCGAAATGAGATGCAAGAACGGCTGAAGATTGACTCCAAATTACTGCAGCGGCTCCTAAAAGTCCTTGAAGGATAATAAAGAATACAGCTGATCCAGCTAATATCTTTATTTCTTTTCTATGTGGTTCTCGTCTCCAAGCCCAAATCGCGAGTATGATAACGAGCAGCCCAAGCCATGCTGATACAAACCGATGACTTACTTCAATAATGGTTTCAAGTTTTGGTGCAGTAGGTAAGATTTCTCCATAACAGAGAGGCCATGAGTTACCGCATCCGTCACCTGAGCCAGTTTTTGTTACAACAGCTCCCATCAGTAATACGAGCAACATACCTAGTGAAGTAATAATAGAATAAATTTGATAAAATCTTTTCAAATCAATCACCTGCTTTTTTTGTCCTATAACCGTTCACAAATTTGTAATATTTTCAACAAGTATTACAGACACCCACATCGTACAAATAATATAAGATACTGTCTATATTAGTCGAAGTATACAAAGCACTATATTTGTTTTATAATGTTAGAGGACATTTTCTTTATATATCACTATCCTATCATATAGGTAAAACGTTCTACTTTACATATTGTGAACAGATGAAGACATTTTTTTACCGTTGATTTTAGAGTCAAGCCCATATAGAATGAATGAGGGCTTAAATAACAGCAAAAGCAAGATTTGGAACATTTTACTCTAAAAGGAGGTGTATCTGTTGAGCAAAACTCCAACTGCATATGAAGTCGCTAACAAAGTAATGGAACCCGGACCTCTATCTGAAGCGAACCCTACAGGCACCTGGAAAGATTTTTTGACCATCGCGAAGCTCGGGATCGTTATGAGTAACTTGATTACAACATTTGCTGGATTCTTTCTAGCTTTAAAATATAACAATCATTTGTTCTCTGACAAGATTGGTGCTTTAGTTCTTTGTATTCTGGGTGCGGCACTAGTTATCGCTGGTGGCTGTTGCTTGAATAACTATATTGATAGAGATATAGACCAGCTGATGGAGCGTACCATTGAGCGCCCGACAGTTACGGGCAGGATCAGTGCGAATCAAGTACTTTGGGTAGGTATTAGTCTTTCCGCAATCGGAACAGTTATGCTTGCGATGACTACCTTAACGGCAGCGGTAATGGGGTTGATCGGACTTTTCGTATATGTTGTCGTTTACACGATGTGGCTGAAACGAACTCATTCTATTAATACCGTTGTTGGGGGAATATCTGGGGCAGTACCGCCTTTAATCGGTTGGGCAGCTGTAGATGCTAACCTTCATTGGGTGGCATGGATTTTATTCTTAATCATGTTTTTATGGCAACCGCCACATTTTTTGGCGCTTGCGATGAAAAGATGTGAAGATTATCGAAAAGCGGGAATTCCGATGCTTCCTGTTGTATCTGGCTTCGCATTAACGAAGCGTCAGATGATCTGGTATGTAGCTGCATTACTTCCTGTGTCTCTTTACCTGTTCGAATTTGGTATCGTCTACTTGATCTTGGCTGCTGTGTTAGGAACAGGTTGGCTGATTCTAGCATTATCAGGCTTAAAGACAAAGGATGACATGAAATGGGCTCGTATGATGTTCGTTTATTCGTTGAATTATATGACCATTATGTTTGTTGCGATGATCTTAGTGAACATATAGATTTTATACTGGAACAGCGCGATCGTGCTGTTCCTATAATCGCCTTTACATAAAAGGGCTTTCATAAAAAAAGTATAGATGAAGGCTGATCGTTTGTAATCACTCTTAAGAGTGAACCCGTTATATAAAGAAAAAAGTTTAAATTTTTCGTAAGATCTACTTTTGCTATTTCCATTCAAATAACATATTTATTTGAATTGAATAGATAGAACATTCAGTCAAAACAGACTACAACGAGAAAGTGGGGTATATGTAGTGATGAAAAAATGGCTACAAAAAGGGCGTTTTCTTTCCTTATTTGCCATGTTGGCTCTTCTTTTGATGGGGTGCGGAGATCCGACTCTATCAACTTTGATTCCGCAAGGTGAAGTTGCTGACAAACAGTTCCAGCTGATGCTGATCTCTATTAGTATTATGATTCTGGTTCTGGTGGTAGTTTTCGTTCTTTATGCATTCGTATTATTGAAGTTTAGAAAGAAAAAAGGTGACAATTCTACACCTAAGCAAGTGGAAGGTAACCACATGCTTGAACTATTATGGACAGTTATTCCAATTCTTTTGCTTATTATCTTAGCTGTACCAACTGTTATGAGAACGTTTGAATTCTCTGCAGATGCAAAACCAGCTTCAAAGAACGAGTTAAGCATAAAGGTTACTGGACACCAATATTGGTGGGAGTTTGAGTATCCGAAAGAAGAATTGATCACTTCTCAGGAATTGGTTCTTCCGGCAGATACGAAAGTACACGTTGAATTATCTTCTGCTGATGTTATTCACTCATTCTGGATTCCTTCACTAGCTGGTAAGACAGATACAAACCCTGGTGATAAAAACAAGAACTATATGTGGTTTGATACGGGAAGTCAGACAGACGTAGTGTACAAAGGGAAGTGTGCTGAACTTTGTGGTGCATCCCATGCTTTGATGGACTTTAAAGTAAGAGTTGTTTCTAAAGAAGACTACAAGAACTGGGTTGCGGGCTATAAAGCGGCTGACGACAAATCTTCTGCTAATGCTGATGGACAACAAGTCTTTGAAAAGAACTGTTTATCTTGTCACGCTGTTGGACAAAACGGCGGGAACACAGGACCTAGCTTAACTGGTTTTGGGGATAAAGACCGTGTAGCAGGTATCTTAGAACATGATAAAGAAAATCTGAAAAAGTGGATCAAGGACCCTCAAGAAGTTAAACCAGGCAACAACATGCCTAAAGTAAATCTTTCTGACGAGGAAATTGATGCCGTTTCGGATTACTTGTTAGGTCTTAAATTGAAATAGTCTTAAGCATTGCAAAAAAGGAGGTTACACCGTGGCAACTCACGAAAGTCACAAAAAGAGAAGTGGGTTAATGGATTGGCTCACTACCGTTGACCATAAAAAGATCGGTATTCTGTATCTTTTGGCTGGTGGCTTCTTCTTCTTAATCGGAGGACTTGAAGCAGTTTTAATGCGTATTCAACTTATGGAACCAGACAGCAAGATTTTCACTGGTGAACTTTATAATCAATTATTAACGATGCATGGAACAACGATGATCTTCTTGGCAGCCATGCCGATTATCTTTGGTTTCATGAATGCGATCGTTCCTTTACAGTTAGGAGCTCGTGACGTAGCGTTTCCTTATGTAAACGCAGTCGGGTTCTGGCTATTCTTCTTCGGAGGAGTGCTATTGAACTTAAGTTGGTTCTTAGGCGGAGCTCCTGAAGCTGGATGGACAGCATATGCTCCGCTATCAACTGTAGCAGAAGATACAGGTGTTGACTTTTATGTACTTGGTCTTCAAATTGCCGGAGCTGGTACTCTTGCAGGAGGAATTAACTTCCTTGTAACGATTATCAACATGCGTGCACCTGGTATGACATTTATGCGTATGCCATTGTTCACATGGGCTTCATTTGTTACTTCTGGGCTTATTCTTTTCGCATTCCCTGCACTTACAGTAGGCTTCTTCTTACTGATGTTCGAACGTGTATTTGATGCTAATTTCTTTAATCCAGATATGGGTGGTAACATTTTGATCTGGGAACACATTTTCTGGATTTTTGGTCACCCGGAAGTATATATCTTAATTCTTCCAGCATTCGGTATTATCTCTGAAGTTATTTCTACATTCTCAAATAAGCGCTTGTTTGGTTATAGCGCAATGGTATTTGCAACAGTGCTTATCGGATTCTTAGGATTCATGGTTTGGGTTCACCACATGTTCACTGTTGGTTTAGGACCTGTAGCAAACTCAATCTTTGCTGTAGCAACTATGGCAATCGCGATTCCAACTGGTGTTAAGATCTTTAACTGGATCTTCACGATGTGGGGCGGACAGATTCGTTTCTCTACAGCTATGCTTTTCGCAGTTGGATTTGTTCCAACTTTCGTAATGGGTGGAGTTACTGGGGTAATGCTTTCTGTACCTGCTGCTGACTACCAATATCATGACAGTTATTTCGTAGTAGCTCACTTCCATTATGTAATCGTTGGTGGTTTGATTTTAGGATTGTTCTCAGGGTTATACTATTGGTACCCTAGAATGTTTAACCGCGTATTGAATGAAACACTTGGTAAGTGGAATTTCTGGTTGTTCTTTATCGGTTTCCATTTAACGTTCTTCCCTCAGCACTGGTTAGGACTAATGGGTATGCCTAGACGTGTTTATACATATATGTCTGGACAAGATCTTGATGGAGCAAACTTTGTAAGTACGATCGGTGCGATTCTTATGGGTGCAGGTACCATTGTACTTTTAATCAACATCATCATTTCTGCATCATCTAAATATGCAACAACAAAAGATCCATGGGATGGCCGTACACTAGAATGGGCTATGCCAGTTCCAACACCAGAATACAATTTCGCTCAAACACCACTAGTACGTGGTCTAGATGCATTGTATGTTGAGAAGACAGCTGGTAATGGAGAAATGACACCTGCAGAACCTGTAGGAGAAATTCATATGCCGAATGGATCGATCCTGCCGTTTATTTTATCTTTAGGAATGTTCATTTCTGGTTTTGGTTTTATCTACTCGAACTGGTACGTAGCAGGAGCAGGTCTAGGGCTTGTATTGATCACCATGTTCTTACGTTCTATTATTGATGATCACGGGTATCATATTCATAAAGAAGAAGTTGAAGCAGACATTAAAGGGGGTAGAGCTTAATGAATGCTGGAGAACGTTTAACAGATGCGAATTTCCCTGCTCATCCTGAAAAAGCTACCCTTGAAGGTAAGAACAAATTTTTAGGATTCTGGTTATTCCTTGGTGGAGAAACGGTATTATTTGCAACGCTTTTTGGAACATATCTTGGTCTTAGAAATATGCATTTAGACGGCCCTTCTGGGGCAGAACTATTTTCACTGCCATTAGTATTTCTAGCTACAATGCTGCTACTAACTAGTTCACTTACGAGTGTGTACGCAGTACTTTCTTTAAAGCAGAACAAAGTACGTTCATTGCAAGGCTGGTTCCTCGTAACATTATTATTAGGTCTTGGATTCTTAGGTCTAGAGATTTATGAGTTCATACATTATGTTCACGAAGGACATACGTTTACAAGCTCTGCGTTTGGTTCAGCTTTCTATACGTTAGTAGGTTTCCACGGAGCACACGTATTGTTTGGAATTCTTTGGATCACAACATTGTTAGCAAGAAACTGGAACAGAGGGATTACATTATCTAATGCTCCAAAATATTATTTGTTTGCTCTATATTGGCACTTTGTCGATGTTGTATGGGTATTCATTTTTACCGTTGTTTATCTAATGGGAAAGGTAGGCTAAACTCATGGCTAATCACACACAAAACCCTGAAACTACCGTTCATCGTCACGAAGAGATTCAGCGTAAGCTTGCCTTGAAAGAGGAGCGTAAGCATCATAACGTTTCTTTTGTCATGATGATTCTTTTAACAATCGTTGCATTCTTTGCGATCTGGAGTGACAAGATTAGTGATTCATTTGCTGTTTTGTTTATCCTAACACTGGCAGTTGTTCAAGTTTTCTTCCAGCTATATGTTTGGATGCACTTAAGCCACAAAGGACATGACTTCCCAATCTGGGGTATGGCAAGTGGTATATTGGTTGCAGCTATTACAGTAGCTTCCTTAATGGGACTTATTTGGACATCGTAATCAAGGAAGGGCTGCATCTCGTATGCAGCCCTTTTTATTTGTTACAATATTAAGAATTGTCACTATTATTCCGTACAAGTACCAACTATGATTGATATAGTATTTATGGGTACTTTTATAAAGGAGATGACAGACATGCATCATAATCATCATGTTCATCATACTAGTTTAAGTGATTATAACTGGTACGAGCTTTTTCCGCCTTCGATATATGTTTTAGCCATCATTCTTGCGTTCGTTTACTTTCGGTTTGTTGCGAAAGATAAACAGGGTAAGAAGCTTGCGACGAAATGGCAGCAGACTTCAATGATCGCTTCACTTTTGTTGATGATCATTATAAAAGGTACGCCTGTTCAGGTTTTAGGACATAATTATTTATTCAGTGTTCACATGGTACAGATGGCTGTTCTTTATTTAATGATCGCACCTCTTATGATACTTGGGATTCCTGAGGTGAGATGGAAAAGTTGGTTAAGTAAGAAAACAATCCTTACTCGGATTTTTCATTTCCTTACTAAACCGTTGCTAGCATTGCTTATCTTTAACGCAGTATTTTCTTTGTATCATATTCCTTTAGTGTTTGATGCAGCCGTTTCAAACCCTGTTATTCATTATGGGTATCATGCTTTATTATTAATAACGGCTTATACGATGTGGTGGCCGGTTCTTTGTCCGGTTAGAGAGCTTGATACGTTGTCAGACATTAAAAAGATCGGATACGTGTTTGCTAATGGTGTACTAATGACTCCAGCTTGTGCGTTGATCATGTTTGCAGATTTTCAGCTTTATGAAACTTATAGAAATGTGCCACAATTGTTTGAAACGATGACGCCGAAAGAAGATCAGCATGTAGGTGGAGTTACAATGAAGATCTTCCAAGAAGTGATTTATGCCTTTGTACTCGGATTAATCTTTACGAGATGGGTGAAAAAAGAACGACTGCGTGATAAGGCGGACTTGGAGCTAATTAAACGACAAAATAATCAATTGAAACCTGAATTAAAGTAACCGGCATTTTTGCGGGTTATTTTTTTTGTCTAAACCTAAGTTTATACTTGCAAACAACATGATTTCAGATGCATATAATCTCCTCACGGCGCTGGAAAAGCGAATGTTATGAAATATATCTAAAAAAGACGTACAAAATCACAACAAAAAAAAGAAATTGCTCGTTGGTGTCGAAATATATAGTAAAGCCGAGTAGAAAGGAAAGAAAAATCATGAGAATCAGTGCCAGACAAGCCGCTAAAAAATTTATAGAGTCTCATTATCCAAACTGTGATGTAGCCTATCTGGCTGGCAGTGTCGTTAGGGGAGAAGAAACAGAAAGCTCTGATTTAGATATCATCATCATAGATAGTTCTATCAGTGAGTCATATCGTGAATCACTTACCGAGTATGACTGGCCGATTGAGGTTTTTGTTCACAACATGTTTACTTACAAACGCTTTTTCAAACAAAATATCGACAGAGCCAGACCCTCACTTCCACAAATGTGTGCTGAAGGCATCATTCTTCGTGACTCAGGGCATGCGTCACGGATTAAGAATGAAGCTTTACAGTTATTAAAAGCAGGGCCAACTCCGTGGAAGACGATTGAGATCGAGCAAGCACGTTATTTCTTAACCGATCTATTAAACGATCTAGAAGGTTCTACAAACGTCTTAGAGGATTTATTTATCGTTTCAAAACTTGCTGATCGTACACATGAATTTGTTTTACGTGTTAATGGACATTGGATCGGGGAAGGAAAGTGGATTCTTCGGGCTTTAAAAGAGTATAGCGAACCTTTTGCTGAACAATTCGCTTCTGTATTTGATGAATATTATTTCAATCGCTCCAAATCAAAAGTCATTGGATTTGTTGATGAAGTGCTCGCTCCATATGGTGGCAGGCTATTTGAAGGGTACTCCTCTCAATCTCCAGAAAGAGCTGCTGAATAAAAAAAACCCCTCATGCAAGAGGGGTTTTTTTAAACATGTAACTCACTATGCAGTGCTTCGATCAATTTGTTGCATTGATTAACTACGTGTTTTGGGAATACTTCGTCGTATTCTACACCATGCGGGTAGTAATGTTTCCCTACATAAGGTGTTCCAAGTTCAACTTTAGCATGTGGTGTTTCTGTTTCTGCTTCAATAACATGACAAGGGAAACGGAAGTAGTAAACGTCACCATTCGTCATATCTTCAAATTTGTAATCATATGTAATACGTTCATAATCCCATTGGCCAGCACGGATCATGCCATGGTTATCCATCACATGCTCTAAAAGTGAAAACTCAACAACCTTCCCGTTTAAGCCGCTTTCTTCAAATTTCATTGTGAAACCTCCTAGGAATTCAATAAAAAATAATAATCACTTCTTAATGATATTATGAAAGCGCTAAAGATGCAATCATTGTCAAAAGTGCGCATATTTGTTTTTCTTTCGTAAAGCATAAAGAAGTATAGATTTAAAATAACGAGGAGGTAATGTTTGTGAAAAAGGTAAGTGACATCATGACGAGGAATGTAGATTATGTAACACCACAAGACAATGTTTACGAAGTAGCCGTAAAAATGAAGCAGGATAATGTAGGTGTTATTCCTGTTTGTGAGAATGATCAAATTATCGGTGTAATCACGGATCGAGATATTGTCGTCCGGGGAGTTGCTGAGAAACGTCCAGGGTCTACAAAGGTATCCGATGTTATGAGCGATAATCTGTTTACAGGCTCTGCAGATATGACAGTTGAAGAAGCAGCGGAACTTATGGCAGACAAACAAGTAAGAATACTTCCAATCGTAGAGAACAATAAACTTGTAGGGATTATCTCGTTAGGAGATCTTTCCCTAGCTAAAGAGAGTGACTCCGCTGCAGGACATACCCTTTCACAAGTTTCTGAGCAAAGAGATCAGATTCAATAATTGATGTTGATTATATAAAACAGTTCCTTTTATAGGGGAGCTGTTTTATTTTTGAAAGGTTTCATCCAAACACATACCCTCTATGCTAAACTAAGAAGAGAAGAAAGATATAGGGGGAACCATTATGCGAGGATTGGTTACTTTTTTCCTATCCGTTTTTATTTTGATTGGCTTATTTTTTTATGATGTACTACCAGAATTCACAGTCGAGAAAGAAAAGCCTGATACAAAAGTAGAGTACATAGAAGAAACATTAAAGATTCCTGATGATGCTGTTTCTAACTGGGTTGGTAAAGATATATCTGAATTTAAAGAGCAATGGGGAGAACCTGAAAGGATAGATCCATCTAGCTATGGTTATGATTGGTACATATATGGAAACAAGAGTCCAAAAGGATATCTGCAAGCAGGTGTAGAAAACGGAAAAGTAGTTACGTTGTTTGTCATTGGATCTGATGTGAATACATCACCATTTACGATTGGAGAGAATTCAAACACGATCATCCAAAAGTTTCCGATTGAGAGTGACATCACTATTAACGACGGAGAAGATTTCTTTAGATTTGAACTGTCTGAGCAAGAAGTTATGCTGCGTCCACTGATTAAATTGAAAGATAACATTTGGGTACAGCTTTATTTTGATAAGTTTACGAATCAGCTATCCAGTGTTAGATATACTACTTCGGATGTCTTGTTAAAACAAAGGCCATACTCGATCGTTTATCGAGGAGATCTTCCCCCGCTTGGGCAGTTAAGCGATGATGAACAAAAAAAGGTAGATCAATCTGAAGAACAGCAAGTTTTTGAGTTAACGAATATTATCCGTCTTAAATACGACAAAAATCCGTTGCAGTGGGATGAGAAAACTTCGGAAGTAGCGTTTTTGCATTCAAAAGATATGTTAGATCAGCAATATTTCTCTCATGAGAGTAAGGATGGACGAACGCTTTCAGATAGGCTGCAGCAAAAGCAAGTAAAGTTTCTGCAAGCGGGAGAGAATATAGCTGCAAACTATACGGATGGTATAGCAGCTGTAGAAGGCTGGATGAACAGTGAAGGGCATAGGAACACACTTTTAAACAATGAGTACACTCATTTAGGAGTGGGTGTAGATAATAAGTATTACACACAGAATTTCTTAGTACCTATGAAGTAAACAGAGATAGTAAAGCTGAACCTCAAAAGGTTCAGCTCTTTTTTTTTTGAGAAGGTATTTTAGAGGAATTTTCTGTTATTCGGCAAGTTTAAAGAATGTACCTGATGCAGAAGCGATTAAAGTACCTTTTTCGTTACGTACTTTTCCATCCATACGGACCAATTGTCTGCCATTATGTACGACTTCAGCACGGCAAATGAACAACTCTCCAACGCCAGGTGTTAAAAAGTCTACTTTTAATTCGACAGTCACAGCACCTCTTTTGTTACCTGGAACAAGGCTGGCCATCGTGCCCATTGCTGTATCTAAAAGTGTTGCGGTTAAGCCGCCATGTAAGATTCCGATTGCATTGTCGAGTAAGGGAGAATTGGGCATCTCCATCTCTAACGTATGATCATTGATTCTAGTTGTTTTAAAATCTAATAAAGAAGCAATGTGTGTCTTATGCTGCTTTTCTCTTTTCGTTTTCAAACTGTTTAAGAAACGTTTCATGACTTGTTGCTCTAGTTCAGTACTGGTTTCGAAATACTCGTTCCACTCGTCCTTAATGTTCAATAGTCTCTCCCTCAATCTTTTTTTATTTTTATTGTACCTTTTTGGGCGGATGAGAATAAAGTAAACAGAATTAACTTTGCATGAATAATAAAAAATGGGCGCACCAATTTATGGGCACTTATGTATCATGTAGTAAACATCATTCGTCAGTGGATGGCTGGGGGTGGATTCTGTGGTAAAGACTGATATAGAAAGTTTCAAGGAGTTCGTTCATAAACATCCTGATTTAATTAAGGAAGTGAAGAAGAATAAGAGGCCTTGGAAAGAAGTTTATCAGGATTGGATTGTTTTGGGAGAAGAACATGAAAGCTGGAATCAGTATGCAAAAGATAAGGATAAAGATAAAAAACAAGAAGATCGCTCTAAGTCTGAGAAGACAAGAACAGAACTTACAGTTGGAGATATTGTTGCTGGTTTAAGTAAACTGCAAATAACGGATGTACAAAAATATTTATCCCAATTTGGTAGTCTGATGGATGCGGTTCAAGAACTATTACAGCAATTTAACAATCAGTCTGACAGACCGAACCAACAGCCGGAAAATAGAATGAATGATTATCCTTCATATAGGGATTAAAAGGATGTGTGCGGTGTGCGAAGAGAAATTCTCGAATACTTAAATACAAGACCTGACTTGAAATATTATATAAGAGAAAAACCAGAGTGGTATAGAAAGCTGAGTAGAAACCCTTTTTCAGTGTCTGAGCTGGAAGAGGGTGCGAAAGTGTTTTACGGGCGTACCTTCGGGCAAAGAGTGGATCGTTTTCATCAACAGGTACAAAACTTTGGCTTATTAATGGAATTGATCTCTGTAATGGGTGATGAAGTAAAAGGAAGCGATGCTCCTATGCCGAATGATTTTCAGCCAATGCCAGACTCTCTAAACAACGGTTAAGAGTTTTTGAGGGATAATAAGAATCAATAAGGAAAAAACTACTTCTATAAGGAGTGGTTTTTTTATGAAAATAAGAAATAGACGGATTTATGCAGGTGGTCTATTAGTGATTATCGTGCTCACACTATTTACGATTACCAAATTCCACGAAGGAACTTCTGAGTCCAAACCAAAAGCTGTAGAGGTATCTGCTTCATATCCAATCATGGATAAAGACTGGGCAGTCAATTATCATGTGAAAAAGCAGCGGATCTATTTTGAGAATATTATTTCAAGGTTTTCCTTCCAAGGTGGTCTTACGAAGACACCAGGAAATAAGGATGGATACATTGCTGTTTTTGTAAACAATAAGTGGAAGATGAATGCTAATCAATCCATGTTCATCTTAAAGAATATGAATCCTGGTAAGCACAAGATTACTCTGCAGCTGAAGAAGAAAGATGGATCTGATTACGGATTAAAGAAAAATATAGTCGTTCAAGTTCGATAACTCTTCAATTTATGAAGAGTTTTATTTTTTGTAAGAAGTCTGCTATGCTTTTAAGTCTATTCAATATCCGCTATAATAGATTAGAAACCTCATACCTAAAGGGAGGTGTGACGTATGAGTTTAGACCAAAGTGTATTGCTGGAAGAATCATTAGCATTAGCAGAGATGGTTGCTGATTCCAGTGTTGCATTAGCATATAGAGAGTCAAAATATAACCTAGAGCAAGATGTTGAAGCTCAGAAAATGATTGCTCGTTTCACAAAAATGAAAGAACAGTATGAAGAAGTACAGCGATTTGGTAAATATCATCCTGATTTTCATACCGTTTCAACACAAGTTCGTACTCTTAAACGGGAGCTTGATTTTCATGAAAATATAGCTCAATTTAAGAAAGCAGAAAAAGAACTTGAAAATTTATTGATGGAATGCAGCAAAATCATTGCTTACAGTGTATCTCAACAGATTAAAGTTCCTACAGGCAATCCGTTCTTCGATGAGAGCTCTTGCAGTGGTGGATGTGGTTCAGGCGGATCCTGTGGCTGTGCTTAAACTTAGTCTCTAAACCGAATGCAGTCAAAACATAAGTTTCCGCAGCAGAACATTTTTTCTTGCGGTACTAAAAAACGCATCCGGTATACATGAAGATTTTCTTCTGATCTTACAAATGTAAGGTTTAATGTTAGCCGTTTCCCTTTCATAGCTTTTACGGCATGTTTTTTTACAGAATCAGTTGAGTGATCGATTGAAAACTGCGAAGAAACCGTTACATATATGAAAGGGATACCGGCCATCATTTTTTTTTCAACATGAATGATTGAAGGGTCTTGTTTAATTCGATTCAAAAAATGTTCCCAAACGTTGTTTAAGTCCAATCTACATCACTTCCTAACAGGGATTATTCATTTATTTGATCAATACAGTATATAAAAGGGGCTTTAATTATGATAGGTAATCGTCGTGGGCTATCTGTTTTTCTCCATTCATTAAAGTTTTCAAAACAGTTAAGACGTTATGGTAATGTGCATTATGTTTCTCGAAGATTGAAATATGCTGTTTTGTACTGTGATGGAAACAAAATAGATGAGATTGCAGCAAAGCTTGAATCTTTGCATTTTGTAAAAGAAGTAAAAAGGTCTCATAAACAAGAGATCAAGACAGAATATGAAAGTAAAATTGTTGATAAAGCGAAAGAGTATGATTATAAGATGGGGATTTAAGAGACAGGCCGCTAATAATAATAGCTGCCTGTTTTTTTTGTCAGTAATTCCATTTATAAGTCTTCAAAAGAATTTATAAGTCTTGAAGAAATTTTATAAGTCTTGAAGAAATTTTATAAGTCTTCAAATTTTTTTATAAGCCCTCAAAAAAATTTATAAGTCTTCACCTATTTGGCAAAAAAATTATTTTATAACAAAGGCGGAATTAGATAATTTAAACGAAGAATCCCTGTTAGATAGTGAAAAAATAATTCTGTTTCAGCAAAATCTGTTGATGGCTTTACATCAAATGTAACCACTTCTTTATTTAACTGTGCGGCCTTTGCCTCGAATAGATCAATTCGTTTAGAAGGATAAGGTACTCCCTCTCGGCAAATGTATAGTGGCTGAAACTTTCCCTCTGAAGCTGGGTGCAGGACAGCAACAAGAGAAGCATACATTTTATCTTCTTTCTTAACTTTTAAACATAATAACTGTGAGATACGGTCTTTGTTCGTTTCCATGATCTCAAGTAGTTCATAAAGATCAGAATACCCTTCTCCAAGCTCAATAAATCGTTGAATCATCATTCAATCCCCTTTCTATAAAACAATGTAGCATAATCATCTATGAGCTTAAAGGACTTTTAAGCATGAAAAAAAACCTGCAGCAAAAACTGCAGGTTGCCTTTAAAACAAAATCACTTCTGTTTAAAGGCGATGGGAGAGGAGAAACCGGATGAAGAACTTATGGGGAGTAAGTCTTCTCCGCGGTTGGCAACAACATCGTTCGTTGATGTTGTTACAAATAGTATGACCGCATTTAATTTGACTTATACTTATAAGAAAAAGATTTGATGTTTGAATACAGGAATACTTGTGATAGGATTAGAAAGGGAAAACGGATAAAGAATTGAGTGAAGAACGTGAGAGTAATAGCTGGAGAATGTAAAGGAAGACCACTTAAAGCTGTACCAGGTACGAACACAAGGCCGACAACTGATAAGATTAAAGAATCTATCTTTAACATGATCGGTCCTTTTTTTGAGGGAGGTACAGGTCTCGACTTATATGGTGGAAGCGGTGGCTTAGGTCTTGAAGCTTTAAGCCGGGGCATGGAGCACTTCATTTTCATTGATAAAGATCAAAAAGCCATACATACGATTAAAGAGAATATCAAACAATGCAACTACGAAGACAAAACAGAAGTCTTTCGAAATGATGCAAAAAGAGCATTGAAAGCGCTTCATAAAAGAGAGATGCAATTCGATATGATTTTTCTTGATCCTCCTTATGCGAGACAGATGTTATTAAAGGATATGGAGGAGATCGACAAGCTGGAACTACTCTCTCCAGAAGGAAGTATTGTGACTGAACATGGTACGGATGTAACACTACCTGAGGAGATCGGAAGCTTTTATCAGGTCAGACAGGAAACATACGGAAAAACAACTACAATAACAATCTATAAACACGATTAACATAAAGTATGAGGTGAAAAAAATGCCAGCAACTGCAGTCTGTCCTGGTAGCTTTGACCCCGTAACTCGTGGTCATCTGGACATTATTAAACGTGGAGCAACAGTATTTGATGAAGTAATTGTAGTGGTAGCCAATAATCAAAGCAAAGACCCTTTGTTCACAGTTGATGAGAGAATCGTCCTTTTAAAGGAAGTTACGAAGCAGTTTCCTAATGTGAAAGTAGACTCTTTTAACGGTCTTCTGATCGATTACGTAAAGAATATCGGAGCAAATGTGATACTTAGAGGATTACGTGCAGTATCAGATTTTGAATACGAGATGAAAATTGCTTCGATCAACAAGAAATTAGATGACGAAGTCGAAACATTCTTTATGATGACAAACAATCAATATTCCTTCCTGAGCTCAAGCATCGTTAAGGAAGCAGCAAAGTATCATGCGAATGTTTCAGATCTTGTTCCGGAAGTTGTGGAAGAAGCTTTAAAAGAAAAATACAACAGCCCCCGTTAAGTACGGAGGCTGTTTTTTTTCATAAGACTTCTATTCCACAACAAGATTGAAATCATCAAGAATCCAAGTGTGACATAATGGCTGTGCATTAGGGCCAGCATGCCAAATTCACTTATGTGCACGGTTTTTTCTGTAAGAAATGCAAATGCAGGAGCAGTAGTGCTTTTAACGTGATACAAATAAGGGAATACTAATAGACAAATGATCGCAGATAAGAATCCATGAAGTATTCTTGCAAAAAAGAAAGGCTTGAACTTGATATCTGTATCAGCAAGTATACTAGCGACTTGTGCTTGAACGGAAAAACCACTAAAAGCTAATATAAAACTTACGATGACGGCTTGCTGTAAAATGGGTGATTGTGCGAGACTCGTTAAATTGCTTCCTAACGTAATCTCAAAGATTCCTTTAATCAGAGGAAGACTTAATTGTTCGGATAGGGAAAGCATAATAAATAAATAATTGATAAAGTTTGAGAGAAGTTGAGCCACATGAAGAAGATCCATCATCTTACTAAGTACGGAGAAGAGAATAATGAACCCACCAATCATAAGCAGTGTCTTTGTAGATTGCTGAACAGCATCTCCAAGAAGCTGTCCGATGGGACGATTGTCTGCTAATCTAGCTTCATGCATATGTTTAAACGCATTGGTAAGACCTTTTCCTCTATAACGTACTTCCTTATTAACTGGTTCTTTTTTCCAGCCATGGAACCTCATGATGAGTCCAACGAAAATGTTGCCCACATAGTGGCTTACAGCGAGAACAATTCCAAGAGCTGCGTTATGAAAAAAGCCTACTGCAATCGCGCTGAACATGAATAAAGGGTTCGAACAATTCGTAAAAGACACGAGTCGCTCTGCTTCTAGTGTCGTGATCTGTTTTTGGTGCCATAATCGTGCCGTCAGCTTTGCACCGGCAGGGAATCCTGAAGAAATGCCCATCGCCCAAACGAATCCCCCAGCACCCGGGACACGGAAAAGCGGTCTCATAAGAGGTTCAAACAATACACCTATAAGATGTACGACGCCAAACCCCATCAATACTTCTGATAATATAAAAAATGGCATTAAAGATGGGAAAACAACGTCCCACCACATTTTCAAACCGTTTACGGACGCCATATATGTTTCTTTTGGGTATATGATTATTGATATTGCTATGATAATAGCCGATGCTGACAATACAAGTGTTTTGAAATAAGCTTTGTTCATAAAGGGGAGCGCTCCTCTCACGTAATTCCACTATACTTACTTGTCCTCATCCTTATTTATACGTATAGCCTTACTCTTTAGACCATATGTTAAAAAAAGACGGTGCTTCTAAAGGAGGAGCAAAGCATGAAAGAACCAAAAATCGGACTTGCTCTAGGATCTGGCGGTGCTAGAGGGTTTGCTCATCTAGGTGTTGTTAAAGCAATAAGAGATGCAGGAATACCTATAGATATGATAGCTGGAAGCAGCATGGGAGCTTTGGTCGGTGCGATGGTGAGTATGGGTCATAGCGATGAAAACCTTTACCGGATGGCAACGCTCTTTAAACGTAAATATTATATGGATTACACGGTCCCTAAGATGGGATTTATCACAGGGAAGAAAATCAAAGAACTCGTAAGGCTTCTCACAAAACAAAAACAAATTGAACAAACGAATATTCCTTTAGCAATCGTGGCAACTGATCTACTACTAGGAGAAAAAGTGGTTTTTAGAACGGGACCTATTGCAGATGCCGTTCGTGCAAGCATCTCGATCCCAGGCATATTAGTGCCTGAAAAAATAGATGGAAAACTATTGGTGGACGGTGGAGTTATTGACCGCGTACCTGTTTCTGTGGCACGAGAGATGGGAGCAGACCTTGTAATCGCAGTTGATATTTCGCATTTTAAAGCAGAACTTCAGGTTTCTTCTATTTTTGATGTTATTATTCAAAGTATCGATATCATGCAGCGTGAAATGGTGCGCTGGCACGAAATTTCCGCTGATATTATGATTCGTCCAATGGTTGAGCAGTTCAGTTCTACAGCATTTAAGGATGTAAATGATATAATTGCTATAGGAGAAGAAGCAGGAAGAAAACAGATACCAAAAATTTTAGAAAAGATCGACAACTGGAAGGAGTCTATGCATGACCACTGAAAAAACAACGAAACGAACAAATTTTTTCTCAAAAAATAAATTCATTATTCTTTTTTTACTTGTGTTTGCTTTTATAGCATTCTATCCACTCCCTTACTACATTACCTCTCCAGGGGATGCCAGAGTGTTAGATCCCATCATTAGCGTAGAGGGAGGAGACGACGATAAGGGAGTGTTCATGCTAACAACAGTGTCGGTAGGTACAGCAAACATTCCGCAATACATATGGGCAAAGATGAGTGATTATCGTGAAGTCATCCCTGCTGATCAGATCAGAGGAGAAGATGAGACGGATGAAGAATACAATCAAAGACAACTGCAGATGATGGAAGATTCACAGCATGCGGCCACCATTGTTGCTTATCAGGAGGCAGGAAAGAAAGTAGACATCGAATACCATGGTGTTTATGTAACAGGGATCATGTCTGGAATGCCGGCAGAAGAAAAGTTAAAAGTTGGAGATAAGATTATTGCTGTTGACCGTAATCCAGTTATGGAAACAAAGAAACTACTCGATACGCTCGCTCCTAAAAAAGCAGGAGATGCGGTTGACTTAACGATTCTACGCGGCGATAAAAAATTGAATGTGAATTTAAACATTGAAGATTTTCCAAAGAAATATATTCAAGATCAAGGACCGAAAGCGGGTCTTGGCATCACTTCTCCTGTAGCAGATGTATCCATCGTAACAGATCCGAAAGTGAAGATTGATACATCACAGATCGGAGGACCTTCAGCTGGGTTGATGTTCACGTTAGAAATTATGGATCAGTTAACACCAGATGATCTTACACACGGGAAGAAAATTGCAGGAACCGGAACGATGGACCTTCAAAAGAATGTAGGGCCGATCGGAGGTATACAACAAAAGATTGTTGCAGCTGATGAAGCAGGTGCTGAGATTTTCTTTGCCCCTGTTGATGGAAATAACTACAATGATGCCGTGAAGGCTCAAAAAGATATAGGGTCTAAAATGAAGATCGTTCCAGTTAAGACACTGAACGATGCACTCGACTATTTGAAAAAATTGTAAAGAAAAAGGATGCAGAAGCCAGAAGTGGCTTTTCTGCATCCTTTTATAGCTCGTCTGGAGCGGATGTTAATTACGCTCAAGACGAGCGCCATATCAAGAATAAGAGCGCCATTTCAAAACAGACCAAACTTTAAGTCTTAATCATCTCACCATAACTGGCGGAGTATTAAATTCTTCTTTCTCAGCTCGTAAAATATTCCGAGCAGCACCTTGGGCATAAACTAAAGAAGTTCTCGCTTCCATCCTCAATCCGGCAAAATCATGCTTAGAGACAGTAGTGACAAGAGGAAGGTCTATAGATTTTTTAACAGTACTTAAATAATCTCTGCCTTTACTTGTCATCCCTAACACGCGAATGTATGAGGGTGGTGAGTCTAGAATGGCAAACATCTCGTCTTTTTGGACCTTATTTAAAACGTGTAAACAAGCGCGCTGCAATCTTGTCCATGTATAACGTTTTGTCTTTAAATGATTCATGAAAGTCTCGAAGGAGTCAGATCTCTTCATCGCTTCGATCATCCTGTATTCTAAACCCTCTTCAACTTCATAATAACGGTTTATTTCACTGGGACTTGTAGATAATAGTTGATAACGAAGAAGAGGATAGAATCGCTCCCAATTCATAAGTGTACCTTTTTCACTTTGTTCTTCAGCTAATAACTCAAGTGTGTGACGGGGCATATAAGTTGCTGCTTGATCAGGTTCTCTTGTGAAAATAGCTTCTCTGATAGCTGTTGCACTAGCAATATTACCTTTGCCTAGCATTACATCATGGTAATCAGCATTTTTCCTCTTTATCGTAAAAGGTCGGATATGAGAACCTAACTCACGGCTAGCTCTTACATACTCAAACCCTAAAATATTATTCGGTTTACTGAGATCGAGAGCCAGTGGAATATCAAGTGATTCGTATGCTCGTGAAGCAGCTGATGGATATGATAGACCTTTGTTCATAAATGACCGAACAAGTTCTTGGTAGGCTTCCTGTTGAGCGTTTACCGATTCATGAGTCTGGTTGAAAAGTTCAGCATCTCCAGATTCACTTCCAAAGCAAAAGGAATCTGCACCAAGAGATTGCAGCAAAAAAATGCTACCGAATGCAAAACGCGGCGCATGGCTAGTTGCGAATGAATAAGGAAGTTCAATGACAATATCTGCTCCACCTAATAGCGCCATCTTGGTTCTTTTCCATTTTGACAAAAGAGCAGGTTCTCCACGTTGAAGGAAATTACCGCTCATCACGGCGATTATACAATCAGCGCCTGTAGCTTTTTTCGTTTCTTGTAAATGATAATAATGTCCATTGTGAAACGGATTATATTCTACAACAACTCCAGATGCTTTCAACTGTTCCACTTCCTTTTAAACGTTCGATTATACTTGTTTACATTGTACTAAAAAGAGTTTAGAATCAAAAGTATCAGTGTAAAGATAAAATATTGACATTTTATTTGATGACCGATATAATTACTACTGTTGCCTTGAGGTGATAAAGACATGAAATGGTCACTACAAGAAATTAAAAATTTTTACCGTAAACCGTTAACGTTTGAACAAAATGTTGATGCGAGCGGAGTGATGGAAAAAGACCCGGAGATCAGAAGCGTTGATCCTGTTCACGTAGAAGGACATGCAGATGTAACTCAGCAAAAAGCCACTTTTTACTTAAACATAAAAGGAAAAATGGTGTTGCCATGTGCCAACACTTTGGTAGATGTGGAATTTCCATTCTCGGTAAAAACGACGGAAATTTTTATTTTCGATCCGAATTATACGGAATACGAAGATGAAGAGAGCCTTCACAAAGTCGAAGGACATTACGTTGACCTTCTCCCTGTCATCGAAGAGCATATTTTGCTTGAAAAACCGTTGAAAATTACGGCTGCTGATGTGACAGACAGTCCCGCTCCTAAAGAAGGAAAAGGATGGCAGAGGGTTACGGATGAAGACATGAAAAACCGGATTGATCCGCGTTTGGAAGGTCTGGCTAAATTTTTTGACGAAGACAAAAAGTGAAAGAATAGGTTATAATGATTCTTTCTAGAACCTTTAAGGAGGTGGATACAAATGGCAGTACCTTTTCGCAGAACTTCTCAAACTCGCCAAGCGAAGCGTCGTACACACTACAAGCTTTCCATGCCTGGTATGGTAAAGTGTCCACAGTGCGGAGAATACAAGTTATCTCACCGCGTTTGCCGTGAGTGTGGATCTTACAAAGGAAAAGAAGTAGTAAGCAAGTAATGAGAAACAGGAAGCTATAGGCTTCCTGTTTTTTCATATACATAAATAAAGCGTTTTCTTTTGTATCGGAGGTGTATATAGTGAACGAGCAACCTGTTTTATGGGAAAAAAAGAATGGAATAGGGTGGATAACGTTAAACCGCCCATCTGTACGTAATGCTATTAATTACGATGTGATGAAGAATTTATCTACTCTTTTAGATGTGGCAAAAAAGGATGATGATATAAAAGTTCTAATTATAACGGGAGCAGGTACAAAAGCGTTTTGTTCTGGAGGAGACCTCAGTGCTTTTCATTCATTAAAGACTGAAGAGCAGGCGTACGGTATGTTATCAAAAATGGGAAACGTTCTTCATGATCTTTTCTTTTTTCCAAAACCTACTGTAGCTCTTCTAAATGGATCAGCAGTTGGTGGAGGATGTGAGATAGCATCAGCGTGCGATATCAGACTTGCTCGGGCAGAAGCAAAAGTAGGCTTTATCCAAGGTCGTTTAGGCATTACAACGGGTTGGGGTGGAGGAACTTACCTCCTAGAAAGAATAAACCTTACGAGAGCGATGGATCTTTTGTACAGTGCTACTCCAGTTACAGCTAAGCAAGGTATGGATTACGGATTCATCCAATACGTCATTAAAGGAAACAGCTTGAAAGAAACTGAACGCTATGTAAGTAGGTTTACATCTCAACCTGTTGGCGTCATCGAGTCTTATAAAGCACTTCAGCTTGAAAGGTTCGATAAGGGGAAGATGAAGCAGAGCGTACAAAATGAGATCGAACGATGTGCAAAGTTATGGGCGTCAGATGAACACCATAAAAGAGTAGAGGCATTCTTAAAAAAATAAGTTTTCCCCATTTTAGTAGAATATAAAGTCTATCTTATCTAGCACTAGCATATTTATATTACAAACCACTAAAATGGGGGGATCTAAATGACAAACTTGCGCCAGGATGCCTGGACAAAAGATGAAGATGCTATTCTTGCTGAGGTAACACTTCGGCACATTAGAGAAGGTAGTACACAGCTGGTTGCCTTTGAAGAGGTAGGAGAGAAATTAACGAGAACACCAGCAGCATGTGGATTTAGGTGGAACTCACTCATTCGTAAACAATATGATAAAGCCATAACTGAAGCTAAGAAAGTACGTAAAGAGCGAAATAAAAGAAAAGTTAAACAGTTTGCTTCAATCATTGAGAATCATAATGAGGTACTTCATGATACCCCTTCAAACAGCGCGAAAAGCGATACGCCTCTCTCTTTAAATGACATCATACATTTTTTACAGCAACTTCAAGCTGAAAAACCAGTTTCAAAGAACTTAGAAGCTGAAAATAAAGCGTTACTGTTGAAGCTTCAAAACCTGAAGAAGGAAAACGGAACACTGAAAAGTAAACTTAGCAAAGTGAATAAAGAGTATGAGATGGTGTACCGTGATTATAAAGATGTTTTGCAGATTATGGACAGGGCGAGGAAGCTAGTAGAAATACCAGTCCGAAACTAAAAAAAAGATGGCAGATGCCATCTTTTTTATTTTGATTATGCAAGGCGCTGTTCACTGACCCCTGTTGGATACCAAACGTAAGGATTCTGACCGCGATCACGATCTTGATTGTATGTTACAGCTTCAAAGCCCATCTTCTCCCAAAACCCGCCAGATTGTTGTCTGCCGTTTGTTTTGATCGGGAGTTGGAACGTTTTTGCGAATTCTACTAAAGCTTTTCCTAGTCCTTTTGTTTGATGGTGAGGCAATACTTCAAGTTTCCAAAGTTCCAAATAATCTTGTGGAGGATCAAAATATTGATCATAAGCAGATTCGATCTGATATAAGCTCATGCGTGCTACTAGTTTATCACCATAATAAATTCCGTAGAATGGAGACTCACTGTCGTTTTCAATCATATTTTCCTGAAGATCCTCGAGCATTGACAATTCTTGTACGCCGTATTCCTTGAACTGCTTAAATTCTTCAAGCGTTTTATAGTTAACTAATAATTTCTTTACTTCATACTTTAACATATGATCTCCCCCAGTCTTTCTGTACTTTTCTCTATAGATATAGTATATACTAATTATGCAAAAAATTCTTTAAAAATAAAATATTCGTTTAGTTTACGCTTTCAAAAAGGATTTTTGGTTTTTTATGTCGAAAAAGGTAATGTTGACATCAGGAAGGAGGATGAACATGAAAAAAATATTAATCGCTAATCGTGGTGAAATCGCACTGCGGATTATTAAAACGTGTAAGGAAATGGACATTCAAACGGTTGCTGTATATTCTGAAGCAGACAAAGACCTCCCTTTTGTAAAAGCTGCTGATGAAGCGGTACATATTGGTGAACCTCCGGTAGCGAAATCCTATCTGCAGAGTGAAGTGATCCTAGAAGTCGCTCTCAAACATAAGGTAGACGCTATCCATCCAGGTTATGGACTTTTATCAGAGAATGATGACTTTGCCAAAAAGATAGAGAAAGCTGGAATAGCTTTTATAGGTCCATCACCTCAAACCATCGAGTGGATGGGTGATAAGATCATGGCAAGAAAAACAATGCAGCAAGCGGGTGTTCCGATCGTACCTGGAACGATCGAGCCTATCGAAGATGTTGAAGAAGGTGTAAAACTTGCTGAACAGATCGGATACCCTGTAATGCTTAAAGCAAGCAGCGGTGGCGGGGGAATCGGAATGGTAAAATGCGATAACAGTGATGACCTTCGCAAACATTTTGTTTCATCCCAGCAACGCGCTAAAAACTATTTTGGATCTGGCAGAATGTTTATTGAAAAATGTATCGAGAATGCCAGGCATATTGAAGTTCAAATCATGGGTGATACTCATGGGAATATCGTACATCTCTTTGAGCGGGATTGCAGTGTTCAGCGAAGAAATCAAAAAGTTGTAGAAGAATCACCGTCACCATTTTTAACAGAAAGCCTTCGTTCTAAAATTACAGATTCGGCAGTTAAAGCAGCTGAAGCGGTAAACTATGTGAATGCGGGAACAGTTGAATTTGTCGTAAGCGAAAACGGAGATTTCTATTTTCTAGAGATGAACACGAGACTTCAAGTTGAACATCCTGTTACAGAGAGTATCACAGGACTAGACCTTGTAAGATGGCAGATACAAGTAGCAAGAGGTGAGAAGCTGCCATTGACTCAAGAAGAGATTATGAGTAAAGGTCATGCGATAGAGTTTAGACTTTATGCGGAAGACCCGATCACCTTCTTCCCATCACCAGGCAAGATTGAAAGACTAATATGGCCGAAATCTGAGAATGTAAGGATTGATTTCGGTTATGAAAGTGGAAATGCAGTTACACCTTTTTATGATCCTATGATCGCGAAGATAATTGTAAGCGATTCCAACCGAGAAGGATGTATGAAGAATGCGGTTGAATTCTTTGATGCGTTAGAGATAACCGGACTAAAAACGAATACACCTCTTTTTAAAATGATCTTGAAAGAAGAGGATTTTATAAAAGGTGACTATACCACTAGTTACTTAAGTAAAAGAAAAGTTTCAAAACCTTAATTAAACAAAGGAGAGAGAGAAATGAAAGAAATTACAGCATCTATGGCAGGCACAGTTTGGCAAGTATTGGTTAGTGAAGGTGATGAGGTTACAGCAGGACAAACAGTAATTATTTTAGAATCTATGAAAATGGAAATACCCGTTGACGCTGTTGATGCAGGAACGGTAGATAACATTAAGTTTGCATCTGGAGACTTTGTGAATGAGGGCGATGTACTCGTTACACTTAAATAAAATTAGCATGCAAACAATCTGAACGAGCGCTCACTCTCTTGAAGGAGGTATATCATGGTAGCAAAATTAGAAAACGTATTAAAAGATAAGATCGACCAGATTGAAGCTGGTGGTGCACAGAAATATCATGAGAAGAACCGTTCTCAAAACAAGATGTTCGTCCGCGACCGACTAAGACTGCTTTTTGACAATGGTGAATACAGTGTAGAGGATGCTAAATTTGCAAACAATCAAGCAGGAGACCTACCGGCAGATGGAGTTGTAACTGCGATAGGAAAACTTGGGGGGAAAACAGTATGTGTTATGGCCAATGATTCGACTGTAAAAGCTGGATCTTGGGGAGCTAGAACAGTTGAAAAGATTATTCGCATACAAGAGACCGCTCAAAAGCTGAAAGTTCCGATGCTTTATCTTGTCGATTCAGCAGGTGCTAGAATCACGGATCAGATCGATATGTTTCCGAACCGCCGCGGAGCGGGGAAGATCTTTTACAATCAAGTAAAAATGTCTGGAATGATTCCGCAAGTTTGTATTCTTTTTGGGCCATCAGCGGCAGGTGGAGCATACATCCCAGCTTTTTGTGATATCGTGATCATGGTCGATCAAAATGCATCCATGTATTTAGGAAGTCCACGAATGGCTGAAAAAGTAATCGGTGAAAAAGTGACGCTTGAAGAAATGGGCGGAGCAAGAATGCATTGCTCTGTTAGTGGATGCGGTGACGTTTTGGCAGCGGATGAAACAAATGCAATTGAAGAAGCGAAAAGATATCTATCCTATTTCCCGAGTAACTATAAATTAAAAGCTCCAGTTGTGGATGCTATTGCTCCTAAAGCGGGAAGAGAGTTAGAAGCGATCGTACCAGAAAATCAAAATGTCCCGTTTGATATGTATGAGTTTATTGATGGACTCATTGATGAAGGTAGTTTTTTTGAGATGAAAAAGCTATTCGCGCAAGAGATCGTGACTGGTTTTGGACGTATTGATGGAAAACCAGTAGGGATTATCGCAAATCAACCGAAAGTAAAAGGCGGTGTACTGTTTGTTGATTCTGCGGATAAAGCGGCACGTTTTATCACACTTTGTGATGCATTCTCAATTCCTCTTCTTTTCTTATCAGACGTTCCTGGCTTTATGATAGGAACAAAAGTAGAGAGAGCTGGAATTATACGTCACGGAGCAAAGTTAATCGCGGCGATGAGTGATGTTACTGTACCAAAGATTTCAGTGATCGTCCGAAAAGCTTATGGTGCTGGTCTATATGCGATGGCTGGTCCTGCCTTTGAACCAGATTGTTGCCTTGCGTTGCCTACGGCTCAAATCGCGGTTATGGGTCCGGAAGCGGCAGTGAACGCTGTATATTCTAACAAGATTAATGAGATTGAAGACGTGAAAGAACGTATCCAATTTGTTCAGCAAAAACAGCAAGAATATAAAGAGCATATTGATATTTATAAGCTTGCTTCTGAAATGATTATAGATGATATTGTTTCACCTTCAGCTTTAAGAGATGAACTTACAAACCGTTTTGCATTTTACGAAAACAAAGAAATGGTATTCAGTGAGCGAAAGCATCCTGTTTATCCTGTTTGATGCATGAACCTCCCTAACTTGGGAGGTTTTTTTAGTATGCTTAAGAATATGATACTATCGAGTTATACATTAAAGAGGTGAGCCTTAGAATGAAAATAAGCGTCATTGGCGGCGGGGCAATAGGGTTATTAGTTTCTTATTTTTTAAAACAAAATGGGAATGAACCTGTCATTTATACAAAAAGCGTAGCTCAAGCAGAGGAACTAAGTAAGTCGGGACTTACATACAGAAATTTGAAAGGTTCAGAGACAACAATAAAGGTCGATGCGAAGCCTTTTGCTGAATATAATGCTGAAGAGTCATACTGTATGATCGCAGTTAAACAAACAGCGATGAACGAGTTGATAGGATTGACAAAATTTAGTGAGGTTTCCTTCCTCTTTTTACAAAATGGAATCAGTCATCTCTCTTTTCTAGAAAGGTTGCCTAAAAAACAAATAAGCATTGGAGTTGTTGAACACGGCGCGGTTAAGAAAGGTTATGCAACAGTACATCATCTCGGAGAAGGTAAGATTAAACTCTCTTCTTATAGTGGGGGCTCTGACCAGACTTGGCGCGATTTTCTACATTCAACTCGTTTTCCGATCGTAATAGAAGAAGAGTGGCAACAGATGGTTTATGAAAAACTTATTATGAATGCATGTATCAATCCGCTTACAGCTTTATTAAGAATAACGAATGGAGAACTTTTGACGAATTCATACGCACACTCCATGATGAAAGAACTTTTTGAAGAAACGACTTCTGTACTAAATATGATAGAACAGCGCGAAGTGTTATGGAAGGAATTGTTAGTCCTATGCAGAAATACTTCATTAAACCGATCCTCTATGTTAAAAAGCGTAGAGAGCGGTAAGCAAACTGAAATTGAGAGTATTACAGGTGAGATTATTAAGCGAGGGATCGAATTGAAGATTCAAACTCCTTATTCTAGGTTTGCTTATGAAGCAATCAGTGCATTGGATTGGAGAGGATGAATGATTGGCTAGTGTTGTAGGTGCGATTATTGCTACATTAATAACTGTGCCTTATATTGTTTTTTTTCTTGTCAATAAAAGTATGTTAAAGCTCACGAAGAAAAGAAGAAAAGCCTTTAAGGCGGGTGTTGATTGTACAACGTTTTTTTTATTTTTTGCTATCGAAAGAATGACTGTTGAAATCTGGGGACAATCTTATTATTGGATTCTTTTATTGTTATTTTTATCAGGCTGTTTACTTTTTACATATGTGATTTGGAAAAATGAATTAGATCTGTCTATCAGAAAGATACTTAGGTTAAATTGGCGATTACAGTTCCTTGTTTTGTCAATCGGTTACTTTTCATTGATGACATATGGAGTCATTTCACGTATTTTGGACATTTAGAGCATATTTTTTATGTTCTCTATTCGTTCTTTGCTATACTCGTTAAGGATGTAATTGATACGTAGAAAGGAAGTTCATAAATGAGACTGGAGGAACTGCAGCTTCATACATCGCCTTTTTTAGAAGGGTACTCCAACGGAGATAAGGATGTTGTCCGTTTTTTTGATTATAAATCACCTTATGATAAACATGAATGGGCAAAGAGACAACAGGAATTGAAGCGTTATTCGTTTCCTAGAAAGGGTCTTACGGATTATCTGACTTCTTATAATCAAAGAATAGGGTCCTCAGCCAAAACGATTAAAAATATACAAAAGCTGAATGCAGATGAAAGTTTAGCTGTCGTTGGTGGACAACAAGCAGGACTTCTTACTGGACCGCTTTTAGTCATCTATAAGTGCATCAGTACCATTCAACTAGCTAAAGAAGCTCAAAAAGAATTAAATGTTCCTGTTGTTCCAATTTTTTGGATAGCAGGTGAAGATCATGATATGGATGAAATCAATCATATTATGGTTCCTAAGAATAATACTGCAAAAAAGATATCCTTAAAGTCAGCAAGCAGCGTGAAATCTTCAGCCTCTCTTTGGGAATGGAATAGAGATGAAGTTCAGCCATGGTTGAAGGAAGTATTTCATTCTTTTGGTGAAACAGCTTACACAAGTGATTTACTCGTAGAGACTGAGCGTATCTTGAACGAATCAGATTCTATCGTTACATTTTTTGCAAAACTTCTTTCCAAATGGTTTTCTGAAGAAGGGTTGATAGTATTGGACTCTGGAGATCCTTCGTTTAAAAAACTACAATCGACGATGTTAAAAGAGATGATCGTTCATAATAGTGAGATTGATCATGCTTTTAATGATCGAACGGAAGAACTTTGCAGAAGTGGATTTTCAGCTCCAATAGAAGTGCAAGAAAACAATGCTCATTTATTTTACACGAAGAATCAAGAGCGGATTTTATTGTATCGTGATGAAAATGGTTTTTCCTCTAAAGAGAAAGACTTCAAGATCTCTGAATCAGAACTTCTTGAAGAAGCGATTAAACACCCGGAAAAATTCAGCAATAATGTTGTGACACGTCCGTTGATGCAAGAGTTTCTTTTGCCTGTGTTATCGTTTGTTGCTGGCCCTGGTGAGATTGCATACTGGGCTGTCCTTGGAAAGGTTTTCAGCCAATTCAATAGACTGATGCCGATATTGACACCAAGGCTATCTTTTACTCTCGTGACCGACCAAGTAAACGAATTGGTCCAATCGAAGAAATTAACGGTGCAACAAGTTTTAGAGAATGGAACGGATGGTTATAAACGCGAGTGGTTTGCTTTAAACAGGCCCATCGAGACTTTTGAGACTGTTCAATCCGTAAAAGCAGAGTTCACTTCTTCTTATGAAAAGTTGATAAAGTTAGCAGAAGATATAGATTCAAAGCTTCTACCCGTCGCTGATCAAAATATGAAAAGAATCCTATCAGAGATCGACTATATGGAGAATAAATTAGAACAGCGCGTTCGAAAAAAAGTAAAAGAACCTCTTGCTGAATTTGATGAGATCATGCTCCAATTAAAACCTACTGTGATCTTGCAAGAAAGGATTTGGAACATCTATCAATTTGTAAATGAAGAAGGTCCTGAACTTGTGAACAAACTTGTACAATACCCTTATCAATTCAACGGAAAACATAAGATTGTTTACTTATAAAAACGTTAAAATATTTCAGAAAAAATCCTGTGCTACAGCAGGATTTTTTTTTTTGTGCACGAATAATACTTGTAGTGGTGAAAAGTGGAGCGTTGTGGTAGATTTAGGGGAGAAAGTGGGGTGATCATATGTTCATGGGAGAGTATCAACACAGCATCGACGAAAAAGGACGTATGATCATCCCCTCCAAATTTCGTGAAGAACTAGGCACAGAGTTTATCTTAACTCGCGGGTTGGATCAATGTGTATTCGGATATCCTTTAAATGAGTGGAAAGTCATCGAAGAAAAGCTGAAGAGTTTGCCATTTACTAAAAAGGATGCACGTGCATTTACTCGTTTTTTCTTTTCTGGAGCTGCTGAATGTCAGTTAGATAAACAGGGAAGAGTAAACATTGCTTCTCCGCTCAGAGACTATGCAAAACTAGAAAAGGATTGCGTAGTGATAGGTGTGTCGAATAGAATTGAAATTTGGAGTAAATCAATTTGGGAAGAATACTTCTCAAAGTCAGAAGACTCATTTGGAGAAATTGCAGAAAGTCTAATGGACTTTGATTTATAACCCTTAAGTTTATAGCAGAGAGGAATTTTCCATGTTTGACCATATAACCGTTTTAAAACAAGAATCAGTAGATGCTTTACACGTAAGACCAGATGGAATTTATGTTGATTGTACGCTAGGAGGGGCAGGCCATAGTGCGCTAATACTGTCTCAGTTAGAAACTGGCCACCTATATGCATTTGATCAAGATGACATAGCAATTGAAAACGCCCGTCAGGTACTAAAGGAACATGAAGGAAAGTATACGATTATTCGCAGCAATTTCCGTCATATTAAAGAAGAGCTTTCTAAACGCGGTATACATAAAGTGGATGGTATCCTGTTCGACTTAGGTGTCTCATCTCCGCAACTAGATGAAGCGGATAGAGGGTTTAGCTACCAACATGACGCTGAACTTGATATGCGAATGGATCAATCAAGTGACCTTACAGCAAAAGAAGTTGTGAATGAATGGACGTTCAATGAATTGATGAAGATTATCTCAAGATATGGCGAAGAAAAATTCGCTAAACAGATCGCTAGAAAGATTGAAGCGGCTCGTGAGAAAAAAGAGATTCAAACAACTGGAGAACTTGTCGAAATAATAAAGGATGCTATACCTGCTCCTGCAAGAAGAACAGGCGGTCATCCTGCAAAACGAACATTTCAAGCCATTCGAATCGCTGTAAATGATGAATTGAACGCTTTTGAAGATGCACTGCAAGATTCCATTGAACTATTAGATGTCGGTGGCAGGATTGCAGTTATCACATTTCATTCTTTAGAAGATCGCGCGTGTAAAAATATACTAAAAAAAGCAAGTACAGGTCCGGAACTCCCTCCAGGACTGCCGGTTATACCAGAAGAATACAAACCAGAATTAAAACTCATCACAAGAAAACCAATCGTACCAACAGAAAACGAGCTTGAAGAAAACAGAAGATCACGCTCAGCGAAATTGAGGGTCGCTGAAAAACAAAAATAGAGAGGAGAGCTAAAGTGAGCAATTTAGCCTATCAAGTTCAAAAACAACAAGTACAGTTACAGCCAGAAAGAAACCCAAAGCCGGTACAGCAGCCATCCCGAAAAATATTTACAAAAGGTGAAGTCGTATTGTGGGGAGCTATGGGGGTTGTCTTAATTGCCGGATTGATTTGGCTCATTTCTCTATACGCGTCTGTTTATCAGGCAACTGCTGAAGTTGAGAGTATTCAAAAGGACCTAACTGCAGAAACGAAGATCGTTGAAGATTATCACCTTCAAGTTACAGAATTAAGTAATCCAGAACGCATCATGAAGTTGGCAAAAAAACAAGGGTTCATCTTTGACGATAAAAACGTAAAAGTGGTTCAGGACTAAAAAGCAGGTGTTGTTATGAAATTAAAAAGAAAAAACGTTGGAGCGGGTATTCTGATGGTTGTGTTTACCTTGCTCTTTTTTGTATTAACGAGTAAATTCTTTCTCGTGGCTTCTTCTCAATCTGCAGAAGGAGTAGACTTAATCGAATACGGGAAAAGAAAATGGTTGAAGAGCGATGTTTTAGATGCGAAGCGTGGAACGATGTTTGATCGGAACGGTGAAGTGATTGCGCAAGATATTCCGTCGTACAGCGTAATTGCCATTCTTGATAAAAAGTATCCAAACCATATAAAAGATCCTGAAGAAGCTGCTGAAAAACTATCAAAAGTACTAGATTCTGATAAGGATGACCTAGAAGAACTTTTGAGTAAAGAAGGCAGGTTCCAAGTAGAAGTTCCTTCTGGAAGAAAAGTTTCTTATCGTAAAAAAGAACAGATCGAAAAGATGAAGATTCCTGGTGTGGATTTTATAAGAGAATCAAGACGATATTATCCTAATCAAAGCTTCGCTGCTCATGTTTTAGGGTACACTGGAAACGGTGAAGAAGGTGTACAGACTGGTCTTATGGGACTTGAAAAGTCGTTAGATAAGTACTTACAAGAAAAAGATGGCAAGATCTCCTTTGTCGGTGATGCATTCAGCCGAGCAATTCCAGCAAATAAAGAATCGATCACGCCACCAAAGCACGGACAGGATGTTTATTTAACGCTAGATGAGAAGATTCAACTTTATTTAGATGAAGCGGTGCAAGAAGCTGCTAAGAAATATAAACCAGAAAAGATCACCGCAATTGTTGCTGATCCGAAAACAGGAAGAATTCTCGCAATGAGTAATTCACCTAGTTTTAATCCGAACAAAAAGGATATTACAAACTATACGAACTTTGCTGTTTCTTATCCTTTTGAACCAGGATCAACGATGAAGATCTTTACTTTGGCAGCTGCTATTGAAGAAGGTAAGTATAACGGTAACGAGGTGTTCCAATCTGGTTCGTATAAGCTTCCGAACATCGGAAGACCGATCTATGATCATAATAAAAGAGGATGGGGACCCATTACTTATAACGAAGGGGTTCAAAACTCTTCTAACGTAGCCTTCTCTAAACTTGTACGTGAAAAGCTAGGTTATGAGAAATATAGAAGTTATCTCTCGAAATTTGGTCTTGATCAAAAGACGAATATTGATTTGCCGAATGAGAAGAGCGGATCAGTTCTTTATAACTATGAGATAGAGAAAGTTACAACAGCTTTCGGGCAAGGAACAACGATTACGCCGATTCAACAGATTCAAGCTGCAACAGCGATTGCGAATGGCGGTAAGATGATGAGACCATACGTAATCGACAAGATCATGGACCCGGAAACGAAGAAGACGGTGCTATCAAATGAACCGAAAGTTGCAGGTAAGCCGATCTCTGAAGAAACATCAAAACAAGTAAGAGATATTTTAGAAACAGTAGTAACAGATGGAACGGGTAAGCCTTATATGATCGACGGTTATAGTGTAGCTGGAAAAACAGGAACAGCACAGATCGTAGGAAAAGACGGTAAGTATATCTCTGGTTGGGGAGAAAACGTATTTTCTTTCTTAGGTATGGCACCTAAAGATGACCCTAAACTACTAGTTTATGTGGCTGTTGAGCGACCAAAGGTTGAGTTCCCTGAGATGGGTTCTACACCTGTTGCGAATATTTTTACAAGTGTTATGAAAAGTGGGCTGCAATATTTAAACATTCAGCCCCAAGCCAAAGTCAACGATAAGTCTACCAAAGTAAAGAAATCTTATGGTAAAGAATTACCGGATTACACAGGTCAGTCTGCTGAGAAAGCAAAAAGTGACTTAGAAAAACTAGGCATGCAAGTTTCCGTCATCGGTTCAGGTAACGATATAACAAACCAGGAACCTTATGAAGGGGCTTATGTGATGAAAGGTGAAAGAGTCATCTTGAGAACATCTGGTGATGCCAAGATGCCTGATGTAAAAGACTGGTCTTACATGGATATTTTAAGGATTAGTAAACTTCTTGGGTTGAAAGAAACAATAACAGGAAGTGGTTTTGCAGTTAAACAAAGCATCAAACCTGGTAACCCCGTCAAAGAAGGAGATTTCTTTGTTGTTCAATTAGAACCACCAAAAGTAACAGGAAGAGAGACGGATTCCGATGAACAAGAGAACGTTGAAGAAACCGAATCTACGAATGAAGACGCTCAAGAAGAGTTACCGGTAACAGACTAAATGTTCTAGGCGCTTGTGTACAAGCATATATTTGAAACGAGACATACAAGGGAGGTATTGTGTGTGCGAGTTTCGAATGTAACTGTACGCAGGCGCTTAATTTTTGTTCTTGTTTTTGGAATAGCTTTCTTTTTTGTCATTTCTGTAAGACTAGGCTACGTTCAATTTGTGCTTGGAGATATGTTGACAGATCAAGCGCTTGATTCTTGGAGCAGAGATATTCCCTTTGAACCAAAAAGAGGAAAGATCTTAGACCGTAATGATGTGGTACTCGCGACAAATATTAGTGCTCCTACCGTCTTTGTCGTTCCAAGACAGATCAAAGAACCAAATGAAACAGCTGAAAAGTTAGCAGCACTGTTAAATATATCAAAAACAGAAGTGTATCAACGACTCACTAAGAAAGCTTCCATCGTTAGGATTGATAATGGAGGAAGAAAAATCAGCAATACGAAAGCAAAAGAAGTTGAAGCGTTAAATCTGCCAGGTGTTTTTGTTGCAGAAGACAGCAAAAGGCATTATCCATACGGATCTTACCTATCTCATGTATTAGGTTTTGCTGGGATCGACAGTCAAGGGCTTACGGGTCTAGAACTTTATTATGACGAACAACTCAATGGTGAAAAAGGTCATATATCCTTCTTTTCAGATGCACGAGGACGCAGAATGCCTTCATTATCGGACAAGTATGAAAAACCAAAAGATGGATACGACCTTAGGTTAACAACAGATTCACGTGTTCAAACGATAATTGAAAGAGAGCTCGATATCGCACAAGCCACCTATGATCCTGATGGCGCAATCGCCATTGCGATGAATCCGAATACAGGAGAAATTCTTGGCATGAGCTCTCGGCCAGATTTTGATCCAGAAGAGTACAAGCGTGTATCACCAGAAGTATACAATCGGAATCTGCCAGTGTGGGCTCAATATGAACCAGGATCTACCTTCAAGATCATTACGCTTGCTGCTGCTCTTGAAGAAGGTAAAGTTGATCTAGATAAAGATCATTTTCACGACCCTGGCTCTATTGAAGTTGCAGGGAGGAAGCTTAAATGCTGGAAAGCAGGAGGGCATGGCAGTCAGACCTTTTTAGAAGGTGTACAAAACTCTTGCAACCCCGGTTTCGTTATCCTTGGTCAACGTTTAGGAAAGGATAAACTTTTTGAGTATATAAAAGATTTTGGGTTTGGAGAAAAGACAGGTGTTGATTTGGCGGGTGAAGGAAAAGGAATCTTATTCTCTTTAGATCGTGTTGGTCCACTTGAACTTGCAACAACCGCGTTCGGACAAGGTGTTTCTGTGACTCCGATTCAGCAAGTAGCAGCTGTGTCTGCGGCCGTAAACGGAGGCTATTTGTACGAACCATATATAGCTAAAGAATTAGTTGACCCTATCACTGGAAAAGTAGTTAGTAAGCAGACTCCAAAACTCAAAAGAAAAGTGATCTCTGAAGAAACGTCTAAAGAAGTAAGGCGAGCACTTGAAAGTGTTGTAGCTCAAGGGACTGGGAAGAATGCATTCGTAGATGGTTATCGTGTCGGAGGAAAAACTGGGACTGCTCAGAAGGCTGAAGGCGGTGTCTATTTAAAAAACAACCATATTGTCTCTTTTATCGGCATGGCTCCTGCCAATAATCCAGAGATCGTTGTTTATGTGGCTATAGATAATCCAAAAGAAACCCTTCAATTTGGTGGAATTGTGGCAGCACCAATCGTAGGAAATATTATTGAAGACAGTCTTTCTGCCATGGGTGTCAAAAAGCAAAAAGATCAGATCGAAAAAGAAAAGACATGGCTCGATGCTCCTGAGGTAGTCGTTCCAGATTTAGTAGGTAAACAAACAAAAGAGTTAACAAATTTGTTGTATAATCTCAAGATAGAAACTTCCGGAAAAGGGAATTATATCGTACAGCAAGCTCCTAAAGCTGGCGTAAAGCTAGAAGCTGGCAAGACGATACGTTTATTTTTGGGTGACAAAAAAGAAGTGGAAGATTAAAATAAAGAATGTACACATAGCCAAGCGCGGAATCTTGCCTTGGCTTATTTTCTTTAAAGATGCATATAAACAGCTCTTTTATAGAAAGATGATACTTTTAGCGTACTCATTTAAAGCCAAAGAAGATAACACGGTAAAGAGACCCTTTCTATGAGCAACAGCATATGCGATAACAACACTTTTTTTTATAATATAGGCTTAACGATGATTAGAGGAGAGATCAGGATTAATGGAATTAAAAGAACTGCTTACATATTTAGTGAACTATGAAATGGATATCCAAGCCAATCCTGAAATTACCTCCATTGAAATGGATTCCAGGAAAGCTGGGAAAGGCTGCCTTTTTGTTTGTATGGAAGGACTTTTGTTTGATGGCCATGATTTTGCCCAAACAGTGGCAAATAACGGAGCTGCTGCTATATTAGCAGAGAAAGATATCGATGTTAACATTCCTGTTATAAAAGTGAAAAACACAAAAAAAGCACTATCGGTTTTAGCGGATGCTTTTTATGGACACCCTTCTCAAAAACTTCATTTGATTGGAATAACTGGTACGAATGGTAAGACGACAACTTCACATCTCATTGAAAAAGTTTTACGAGATGCTGGGAAAAGCACTGGAATGATCGGTACGATTGAAATGAAAATAAAAGATCAAAGCTTTAAAGTAGCAAATACTACACCTGATTCATTATTTTTGCAGAATGCTTTTTATCAGATGACCAAAGAAAAAGTAGAAGCAGCTGTTATGGAGGTCTCTTCGCATGCTCTTGTTCAAGGAAGAGTTTGGGGATGTGACTTTGATATTGCTGTTTTTACAAATCTGACACAAGATCATTTGGACTACCATAAAAATATGGAAGAATACCAGTTTGCAAAGAGTCTTCTATTTTCACAAATGGGCAACACTTATAGCAGAACAGATCGTAAAGTAGCTGTACTTAATAATGATGATCCAGCTTCAAGAATGTTTGAGAGAGTTACTTCCGCACAGGTTGTTTCTTATGGGATCGACAACGACAGTGACGTTCGAGCAACCAATATTATGATTGGATCACAAGGCACTACGTTTACTCTCCATACACCTATTGGTACAAGAGAAGTTACATTGAAGCTTATCGGAAAGTTCTCCGTCTATAATGTGCTTGCAGCAACAACGGCGTGTTTGTTGTCTGGATTAGATTTGGATCAAATTCTTACAAGTTTAAAAGAAGTATCTGGAGTTTCAGGCAGATTTGAACCCGTACTAGCAGGTCAAGATTTTACTGTGATCGTTGATTACGCACATACACCTGACAGTTTAGAAAATGTGTTACGAACCATTAAAGAATTTGCTACAGGGAAAATAACAGCGATCGTTGGGTGTGGCGGTGACCGTGATAAGACGAAGCGCCCACTTATGGCAGGAATTGCAGCAAACTTAGCTGATCATGCTATCTTCACAAGTGATAATCCGAGAACAGAAGATCCTCTTCAAATCTTAAAAGATATGGAAGAGGGTGTGGATGGTGGGAATTATGTGACCATCCCTGATCGAAAAAAAGCAATAGAACATGCTGTTGAACATGCTAGTGCAAACGATGTTATACTTATAGCCGGTAAAGGTCACGAAACATATCAGATCATTGGTAAAGACATATTAGAGTTTGATGATAGAGTCGTAGCAAGGGAAGCAATTAAGGCGGTGAAAAAATGAAATTAGATTTTAAAGAACTGGTCTCATTAGCAGATCGGGCGAGTGGAAAGTATGAGAACCTTATATTAGAAGGTGTTTCAAAAGATACAAGACTTAAAAGCGAGAATGCTCTATATCTACCGATAGCCGGCGAGCGCTTTGATGGACATGATTTTTTGCTGAATGCGATTCAACAAGGATGCACAGCTACGATCTGGCAGGAAGGAAAAGATCTTCCTGAAGGATTGCCAGAAGATTTTCCGATTCTATACACAACAGACACTGTGAAGTTTTTACAGGAAATATCAAAATATTACTTGAAGAAAATCAACCCTGTCGTTGTAGCTGTAACAGGCAGTAACGGAAAAACAACGACAAAAGATATGATAGAAAGTGTTTCGTCAGCAAACTTTAAGACATTTAAAACACAAGGTAATTACAACAATCATATTGGAATGCCTCTAACCATTCTTGCGATGGAAGAAAATACTGAAGTACTAATCCTGGAAATGGGTATGAGTGATTATGGAGAGATCTCTCTTTTAAGTAAGATCGCAGAACCAGATGTTGCTGTTATCACGAATATCGGTGAAAGCCATCTTGAACAACTTGGTAGTCGTGAAGGAATCGCTAAAGCAAAACATGAGATTGCAGATGGATTAAAACAAGGCGGGCTGTTTATCATTGATGGAGATGAACCGCTTCTTTCACATGTCAAAGGTGAGAACGTGTTACAAGTCGGTTTCGGTGATTCAAATACACTGAAGTTATCTAACCTTAAGACAGATGTACATGGCGTAACGTTTACTTTAGAAGAAGGTACAACTGTGTATCGGATACCAATGCTAGGACGTCATAACATAAAAAATGCTGCATATGCCATAGCTGTAGGGCATTACTTGAATATAGAAGAAAATAAAATATTAGAAGGACTTGAGAGCCTTAAAGTTACATCCATGCGTCTTGAAATGAAAAGCGGCAAGAAGGATACACTACTTATCAATGATGCCTATAATGCTAGTCCAACTAGTATGATTGCTGCTCTAGAGACACTTGCTGACCTGAAGGATTATTCTCAAAAAGTCGCTGTTCTTGGAGATATGTATGAATTAGGCTCAAATGAGGAAGAGATGCATCGAAACATGGCTAAGCATGTGGATGATACGATCTCTCATGTGATATGTGTGGGGCAAAAAGGTGCTTGGATTGCAGATGAACTAAAAAAACAAAAACGTAAAGACCTTGAGGTTATTCAATGTCTAACAAAAGAAGAAGCGGAAGAACCAATAGCTAGTTTATTATCAAAAGACACTGCTATTCTTTTTAAAGCATCAAGAGGGATGGTATTAGAAACCCTTGTCTCGAAATTTGTAGAGAAAGAACAGGAGTCGAAAAAATGATTGAGCAAGTCTTATTATTTACATTAGTTGCATCCTTCTTAATCGCGGTATTAAGTTCACCCTTTTTTATCCCGTTTTTAAGAAGATTAAAATTTGGGCAGAGCATACGTGATGAAGGTCCAAAATCTCACCAAAAAAAGCAAGGTACACCTACTATGGGCGGGATCGTAATCGTCTTAGCCCTTGTTATTGCAACATATGCGATGACTGCGAAGTTTTTTGCAGTTACGGCAGAAACCCATTTACTTATCCTTGTCACTTTAGGATACGGACTTATTGGATTTTTAGATGATTTTATTAAAGTTGTTAAGAAACGAAATCTCGGTTTAACATCGAAACAGAAGTTAGTAGGTCAATTGATTATTGCAGCTCTTTTCTTCTTTGGTTTAAGAGCCATTGATTTCTCGACTGAAATTTCAGTTCCCGGAACAGATTTTTCATTTGATTTAGGATGGTTTTATCCTGTGTTGGTGGTATTCATGTTAATCGGAGCTTCTAATGCAGTAAACCTTACGGACGGATTAGATGGATTATTGGCAGGAACAGCTGCTATAGCTTTTGGTGCATTTGCCGTGTTATCTTCTACCATTCTTCAATTTGAAGCTGCCATTTTCTGTGTGGCTGTGGTTGGTGCGGTACTTGGCTTTTTAGTTTTTAATGCACACCCTGCAAAAGTATTTATGGGAGACACAGGCTCACTCGCGCTAGGAGGCGCGATTAGTGCCGTAGCGATACTAACGAAGCTTGAGATCTTACTTGTTATTATTGGTGGTGTGTTTGTAATCGAAACGCTTTCTGTAATGATTCAAGTAGCCTCATTTAAACTAACTCGTAAGCGTGTCTTTAAAATGAGTCCGCTTCATCATCATTACGAACTATCCGGCTGGAGTGAATGGCGTATCGTTGTTACATTTTGGCTTGTAGGATTGGTATTTGCAGCATTAGGAATTTATTTAGAGGTGTGGGTATAAATGAAAGACACTACATTTTTTAAAAACAAAAAGATATTAATCGTAGGATTAGCCAAGAGCGGTTTTGCTGGTGCAAAACTGCTTCATTCGTTTGGGGCCAAATTAACGGTGAACGACAAGAGTCCTAGAGAAGGAAATGTGGAAGCAGAAAAACTTGAGAAACTGGGGATTAAAGTAGTTTGCGGAGATCATCCGTTGGCATTATTAGACGACCAGTTAGATTTCATTGTTAAGAATCCAGGAATTCCTTATCAAAATCCTTTGATTAAAGAAGCGGTAAAACGAAACATTCCTGTTTATACAGAAGTGGAAATAGCAGGTATGATCTCAGACGCATCGATTATTGCGATTACAGGATCAAACGGAAAGACAACAACCACTACCCTTATTGGTGATATGTTGAAAAACAGTGATAAGACACCAATCGTAGCCGGGAATATAGGCACTGTATTCTCCGAAGTTGCTGCGGAGTCTACTGAGAACGATATATTAGTAGCGGAACTTTCTAGCTTTCAGTTGATGGGAACAGAGCGATTTAAACCACAGATCTCTGTTTTTCTGAACTTATTCGAAGCACATTTAGATTACCACGGTTCTCTTGATGAATATGGAAAAGCAAAATCTAAGATCACTGAGAATCAAGATTCCTCTGATTATGTGATCTATAACGCAGATGATGAACGTGTCACACGTTTAATGAAAGATTCCAAGGCTCAACATATTCCTTTTTCTGTGTCGAAAAAAATTGAGAGCGGCGTTTATGTTGAAGAAGGTGCGCTTTATTTTCAAGAGCGAAAAGTTATTATGTTGAGTGAAATCGTGTTACCAGGTAATCACAATCTCTCAAACATTATGGCAGCTGTAGCTGCATCGTTATTAGCGGGGGCAACTTTAAAACAAATTCATCAGGTTCTAACTACGTTTCCTGGGGTTAAACACCGTTTGCAGTATGTGGGTGAGTTTAACGGCAGACGTTTTTACAACGACTCTAAAGCCACCAATATATTAGCGACGAATGCAGCGTTGTCTGCATTTGAACAACCTGTAATCTTACTAGCAGGTGGACTTGATCGTGGTAATTCTTTTGATGATCTGCTACCGTCACTAAAAAATGTAAAAGCAATCGTTACTTTTGGTCAAACAGCTGACAAACTAGCTGAAACAGCAAAACAGGCAGGAATAGAAACGATAAAACGTGCTGATAATGTGGAAGATGCTGTTCCCCTTGCGTACAGTTTATCTGCTGAAGAGGATGTTATATTATTGTCTCCTGCTTGTGCAAGCTGGGATCAATATAAGACATTCGAACAAAGAGGGGACATGTTTATCAACTCTGTGCATAAACTTAAATAAGGTTTGTACAAATAAGAAGAGTTGAGGTGTTTCCCTTTGCCTGCAACGAAATCAACCCCTGATATCATAATGATTGTAGTTACGCTTATGTTGTTATCGATCGGTATAATAATGGTTTATAGCGCTAGTGCAGATTTAGGACTATATAAGTTTGATGATGCGTTCTTTTTTGCAAAGCGACAATTGTTATTTGCCGGTGTAGGTATTGCAGCGATGTTTTTTATCATGAACATCAATTACATGACGTGGAGAGTCTGGTCTAAGATTCTTCTGATTATTTGTTTTGTATTATTGATCGCAGTTCTTGTCCCAGGTATTGGAATGGTTCGTGGTGGTGCTAGAAGCTGGATTGGTGTAGGTGCTTTTTCCATACAGCCGTCTGAATTTATGAAACTAGCCATGATTACATTTCTAGCTAAGTATCTATCGGAGCATCAAAAAAAGATCACTTCTCTAAAAAAAGGTTTAGTGCCTACTCTTGGATTAGTGATGATCGCTTTTGGAATGATCATGCTTCAGCCCGATTTAGGAACAGGGGCCGTGATGGTAGGAACAAGCATCGTGATGGTCTTTGTTGCAGGTGCGCGTATCTCTCATTTTGTAGGTATGGCTTTAATCGGTCTTATCGGACTTGCGGGATTAATTATTTCTGCTCCATATCGAATTAAGAGGATTACGTCTTTTCTCGATCCTTGGAGCGATCCTTTAGGAAGCGGATTTCAGATAATCCAGTCTCTCTATTCGCTCGGACCTGGTGGATTACTTGGGTTAGGCTTAGGTCAGAGTAGACAAAAATTTGGTTATCTCCCAGAACCTCAAACGGATTTTATATTTGCGATCCTCTCAGAGGAACTTGGTTTTATCGGCGCTGTTTTTGTATTGATCCTGTTTAGCCTTCTCTTATGGCGTGGAATCAGAATCGCTTTAGGTGCTCCTGATTTATTCGGTAGCTTTTTAGCTATTGGGATTATTGGGATGGTCGCTATACAGGTGATGATTAATATTGGAGTAGTTACAGGTTTGATGCCCGTAACTGGAATTACGTTGCCGTTTTTAAGTTATGGAGGATCCTCATTAACACTCATGCTCGCATCAATCGGAGTAATCCTAAATATTAGCCGTTATTCAAGGTATTAAAACTTGAGTTTCAAAGGAAATTCTCTTATTCTAAACATAGCGATTTAAAGACGTTACCCTGTCAATTATGGCAGGGTAACTTCTTTTTCTAGAGTCATTTTTTGATAGCTTGTTTTCGTATATCATTTTGCTTATGTTAGTTGCTGATTTCCGCTCCAGGTTGCACGCTTTCCACGGGGCGAACGGTGAGCCTCCTGCCGCTTTGCGCCATTAGGAGTCTCCACCTGACCGCTCGTCCCGTAGGAGTCGGCAACCTTCCACTACAATCAGCTTGCTAGGAAGAAAAAATCAATTATATAGGTTGTGTTAAACTAGCAGTAGTACTACAACCCTTTGTCAATTAATCAAAGAAGCAACTAATAAATCATAACGAAAGCATTTTAAAATTTTTAAGGAAAATAAAAAGTAAGAAACAAAATCGTTAGTTCTGACGAATACTACTTTGTCGATGTTTAAGGACATTGAAAACATGGAAAAGATTAACGCATAGCATATAAATAGAACGATGCGTATGAACGTAGGGGGTTTTTAATGATGTATAGCCAATTAGCTGAGAAATTAAAAAGTGAAGATCTAGGTACTGTCCTAGTAAATGAGCCATTAAAAAATCACACCACATTAAAAATTGGTGGGCCAGCTGATCTTTTTTATGAACCAAAAAATATTGAATGTCTAAAAAAAGCATTAAGTTATATAAAAGAAGCAAACGCACCGATACGTGCAATCGGTAGAGGGTCTAACCTTCTTGTTGCAGACGGAGGAATCGAAGGGGTTGTCATCAAGGTAGGGGAGGGGATCAACCACCTTGAAAAAAATGATAACACGATTAGAGTTGGCGGAGGATATTCGCTTATTCCGCTTGCGACTGTAATGTCACGTGAAGCATATACGGGCCTTGAATTTGCTGCTGGTATTCCAGGGTCAGTTGGTGGAGCTGTGTTCATGAATGCGGGTGCGCATGGATCTGATATGTCAAAGATCGTTGAGAAAGCTTTGATTTTATTGCCTGACGGTGAGCTTAAATGGCTTTCTAACGAAGAATTGCACTTCTCATATCGTACTTCTGTCCTTCAAGAAACAGGTGGAATCTGTGTAGAAGTCATACTCGTATTGGATAAAGGTGATAAAGAGACCATCATGGCAGAGCTTAAGAAAAATAAAGATTATCGCAGAAACACTCAGCCATGGAACTATCCATGCTGTGGAAGTGTGTTCCGTAATCCGCTGCCAAATTATGCAGGACATCTCATAGAGACATCGGGGCTTAAAGGAACACAAGTAGGCGGTGCACAAGTTTCTGAGATGCATGCTAATTTTATTGTGAATACTGGAGATGCAAAAGCAAAAGACGTGCTGGATCTGATCAGCTATATACAAAAAACGATCAAAGAAAAGCATGGTGTTGAGCTTCATACGGAAGTTGAGATCATTGGTAGAAATGATTAACAAAAAATTGGATAAATAGTGCTGAATTGCGGCATATCCGTGCTATAATACAAAGAACAAGAAAAAATTAACTTTTGACGTTTCAAAACGGATTTTACATTTCGTTATCTTCTGACAGTTGGACTGTTATCAGTACCTTTTTGAAGACTTGGCGTCTATCTGCCAAGTTCTTTTATTTCTGTCAACCGTTAATGTTTCTTGTACTAACTTATAAAACGGAGGAAGAGGATGGACAAGGTAAAGGTTGTCAAGATTGAGGACCGAATTCCGAAGCTGAAAGAACATCGCAAACAAAAAGCAAATCGTCGTCTTATTTATTACTTGTCCTTTTTCTTCCTGTTATTGTTGGTCGTCGTTTATTTTCAATCTGATCTTAGTCATGTGAAGAAAATTACCGTCTCAGGCAACTATTTTGTAACCGACAATGAGATTCTTGAAAAAAGTGAAATTACTACAAAGACAAAGTATTTGAATGTATCTGAAGAAGAAATTATGAAGCGGCTCGAAGGTATTTCAGAGGTGAGCTCAGTTTCAATCCAAAAGAAATTTTTTAATCAAGTTATAATTAAAGTGAGTGAATTTCAGCGGGTTGGGTATTTCAGGAAAGAAAACATATACTATCCGATGCTTCAAAACGGGAAGATGTTAGATCCTCTTAAGAAAAATGAGAGACCTGTAAATGCACCAGTAATTGTAAGCTGGAGTGACCCTGAACAATTAGAGATGATGGCTCAGGAACTGCAAAAGCTACCTGAAGGAATCATTCACCGTATATCCGAGATCACACATACACCTTCATCCAACAATTCAAGTCAACTCACATTGTTTATGACGGATGGAAACAAAGTAGTGACAACGATCTCTAAGTTTTCAGAAAGGCTGACTGCTTATCCGTCTTTAGTGAGTGAGCTAAAGCCTGATGAAAAAGGTACGTTCTATTTAGGAATCAGCACACGTTTTGAACGATACAACCAAGTGGAGGAAAGTAATGAGCAAAATTAAAGGGACGCATCTTTTCCTATCTTTAATCCTTCTCGTTACCGGGTTCATATTATCTTTCTCCTATCAGAGAGCACAGATTGAAAAGCAAAATGTTGTAGAGAACAATGAATGGAAAAAAGAAGATTCATTGAGAAGCCAAATTTTAAATCTTCAAAAAACGAATAGAGAATTAGCAGGCGGTCTTCAAAATCTGCAGCAAAATGTTGAGAAGAAAGAGAATAAGCTGGCTGATCAAGAGGAGATATCTTCTAAACTAGTAGAAGATTTAAAAGAGCTCAGAATGGTAGTAGGAAACGTAAAGGTGAAAGGGGAGGGGGTAGAAGTTACTCTGCAAGATTCCTCCTATATACCGGAAGGGGAGAACCCTAACGATTATATCGTCCATGAAGAACATATAAGAAGTGTCATTGACGAACTTCACGTCTCAGGTGCAGAAGCAATTGCGATAAACGGTCAGAGGATCTCTCATGATACGTATATCGCTTGTATCGGTCCGGTCGTTTCTGTGGATGGTAACCAATATCCTGCACCTTTTGTTATAACAGCAATAGGAAAATCAACAACCCTAGAGAAATCTTTGAATCTGTATATCGTCGATAAAATTGTCAATGACGGAGTAGAAGTAAGGGTGGAGCAAGAAAGCGCGATCGAGATGGAGCCATTTATTACGGAAGAGGGATGAGTTAGTTGAAAGAAAGACAATTCATGTTCGCAACAATTGCCCTCATACTTGGCGGAATGCTGGCGATCCAATTTGAGACCACAAACAATCCTGTTGTTCGGGATACTAGAGATTTATGGGAGTTAAGAGCTGATTTGGAAAAAGAAAAACAGCGTCAGCAGGAGCTTAATGAGGAATTTGAACGCTATAGTGAACTCCTGAACCAATACAAAGGTGAAGGGAAAGACGAAAAAATCCAAGCAATGGAAAAAGCGCTATGGGATTTAAAAAAACAGGCAGGATTAACGACGGTTAGCGGACAAGGAATCGTAATAACGATCGAACCTTTTAATGAAGAGCTAATTGGAGTAGATCAACCTGTTCCTAAAATAGATCCTGATATGCTTAGAAGACTTGTAAACGAATTAAATCGATACGATGCAAAAGAGATTAGTATAGATGGACAGCGTGTCGTATCTAAGACCCCGATCCGGGAAGTGAATGGAAACATTTACATAAACAATGAGCCTGTTTCTTCTTTTCCAATTGAAATCAGAGTTTTGGCAAAAGACTATGAAAAACTTCATCAGAAGATCATTGCTTCACCAGCTGTTGAGGAGTTTATCCGTGAAAATTTTCTTGTAGAATCTAAACAAACAGCTAAAGTTATTTTGCCAGCTTTCGATAAAGATATGAAGGTGAAGTTTATGAAACCGGCAAAGGAGGAAACGTAAGATGTGGTTGCCGGTACTTGGACTGTTATTAGGTCTACTATTAGGTTTCATGTCTGATATCCGGGTCCCTCCAGAATATGCAAACTATTTATCAATCGCTGTCTTAGCTGCACTTGATACCTTATTCGGTGGTATACGTGCACATCTTCAAGGCAGTTTTGAAGATAAAGTGTTCATTACAGGTTTTTTCTTTAATATTTTATTGGCTGCAGGGCTCGCGTACTTAGGGGTTCACCTTGGTATTGACTTGTACTTAGCTGCAATTTTTGCATTTGGTGTTAGGCTGTTTAATAATATTGCGGTTATTAGGCGCTTAATTATTTCTAAATGGTCAGATTCACGCAAAAAGGCCTAAAAAATTTGAAAAAACGGTAAAAAAAAAGAGGGATAACCCGTTGTTTGTGGAATTTATTCCATAATTAAGCGCAAATCAAGGGATTTTTAAAAATTTAGAAGATTTATTGGATGAAAGGTAAGGAGGTGCCACAGAATGAACAGCAATGAAATTTATGTAAGTTTAGACATCGGTACATCCAATATTAAAGTGATCATTGGAGAAATGACTAGTGAGTCCTTTAATGTTATTGGTGTTGGCCATGCAAAATCAGCTGGAATCAGAAAAGGTTCCATTGTAGATATTGACGAAACTGTTCGTTCCATAAGAAAAGCCGTAGAGCAAGCTGAAAGAATGTTAGGTATTCCTATAAATGCAGTAATCGTAGGTGTAAAAGGGAACCATATTCAACTTCAGCCATGCCACGGTGTAGTTGCGGTATCAAGAGAAGACCGAGAAATCGGTGATGAGGACATCGCTAGAGTAATAGAGGCAGCTCAGGTTATGTCAGTGCCTCCAGAACGCGAAATTATAGATGTGATTCCTAGACAATTTATTGTTGACGGTACAGATGAGATTATTGATCCCCGAGGCATGTTAGGTGTTCGCCTTGAGATGGAAGGAACAGTGATTACGGGTTCCAAAACGATCTTACATAATTTATTACGATGCGTAGAACGAGCTGGACTAACAGTGGCGGACATTTGTTTAGAGCCATTGGCAACATCATCGATTGCACTTTCACGTGATGAGATGGAGCTTGGTGTAGCACTAATTGATATTGGTGGGGGGTCTACTACACTATCTGTATTCGACCAAGGTACCATGCAGTTAACTTCAGTCCTTCCGATTGGTGGAGACTTTATCACAAAAGATATATCCATTGGATTAAGAACTTCTGCTGAAGATGCAGAAAAGATTAAGCTGAAGCATGGTCACTCTTTCGTGGATTATGCGTCAAAAGATGAGACATTTACAGTATCGCAAATTGGTTCTTCACAAGAACAAGAAATCTCGCAATACGAGCTCTCATTAATCATTGAAGCTCGTATGGCTGAAATATTTGAGATGATTGATGATGAATTGCATCAGCGTGGATATTCCGAACTTCCTGGCGGTTTTGTTATCACAGGCGGAGTTGCTGCAATTCCAGGAGTACTAGAACTCGCTCAAGATATCTTCCAGCAGAACGTACGCGTTTCATTGCCGGATTATATCGGGGTTAGAGAACCGAAGTTTACAGCTGGTGTTGGATTAATCCAATTCACTCACAAAAATATTAAAGTTCAAGGAAAAGAAGTTGCCACTGCGTTAGCTGATAACGCTGGAGAACCTTTACCTAAAAAGAAACAACAATCCAGCCAAAAATCGGGCCAAGAAAAACAATCCGGTGGCATGAAATCAAAAGTCAAAGACTGGTTTGGTTTATTTTTCGAATAACACTAAGGAACTAGTCATTAGGAGGAACGCTCATGTTAGAGTTTGATATGAATATGGATCAATTGGCGACAATTAAAGTTATTGGTGTTGGTGGCGGAGGAAGTAACGCTGTTAACCGTATGATCGAACACGGTGTACAAGGTGTAGAATTCATCTGTGTAAATACAGATGCACAAGCCTTGAATCTTTCTAAAGCACCTGTGAAAATGCAGATCGGAACGAAATTAACAAGAGGACTTGGAGCAGGTGCAAATCCTGATATCGGTAAAAAAGCAGCTGAAGAAAGCCGTGAACAGATCGAAGAAGCACTTAGTGGTGCTGATATGGTATTCGTAACAGCTGGAATGGGTGGCGGTACAGGTACTGGTGCGGCACCTGTAGTTGCAGAGATCGCTAAAGATCTTGGCGCTCTTACAGTTGGTGTTGTCACAAGACCGTTCACTTTTGAAGGTCGTAAGCGTTCTACGCAAGCGGTTGGTGGCATCTCTGTATTAAAAGAAAAAGTTGACACATTAATTGTAATCCCGAATGATCGATTACTAGAAATCGTTGATAAAAATACTCCGATGTTAGAAGCTTTCCGTGAAGCGGATAATGTTCTTCGCCAAGGTGTACAAGGTATTTCAGATTTGATCGCTGTACCAGGACTGATCAACCTTGACTTTGCCGATGTAAAAACAATCATGACTGAACGCGGATCTGCACTCATGGGTATTGGTGTAGGTACTGGTGAGAACCGTGCGGCTGAAGCTGCGAAAAAAGCAATTTCATCTCCACTTCTTGAAACATCTATCGATGGAGCAAAAGGTGTATTGATGAACATTACTGGTGGAGCTAACTTGAGTCTTTATGAAGTGAACGAAGCAGCAGATATTGTTTCATCTGCTTCAGATCCTGAAGTAAACATGATCTTTGGTTCCGTGATTAACGAGGAACTGAAAGATGAGATCCTCGTTACGGTTATTGCGACTGGATTTGATGAAACGGAGAAGATGGTTAATAACCAACAGAGAGCTGAGCGTCCTAGAATGCAACAAGCTCCTACTTCTAATCAGTCTCATTCTTCTCAAAGTCAATCTCAACCACAAAGCCAGTCACAACAAGGGCAAACTCGTGAAGAGAGCCAAGAATCAAGAAATACTTCTTATACGAACGCTGATTCAGATACGCTTGATATTCCAACATTCTTGCGTAACCGCAGCCGAAACAGAAGAAGATAAATACAAAAATGAAAGCATGTTCTCTATTTTAGAGAGCATGCTTTTTTGTTTTGTTAGTAGTTGATCTCCGCTCCAGGTTGCTCGCTTTCCACGGGGCGTGCGGTGAGCCTCCTGTCTAGTTGCAGTGACTAGCCCCTCGAGGTCAAAAGGTAAACGGTCAAGAAGGCAAAGTGCGCCGTCCTCGCACATTTCCCTTTTGCTTGTCGGGGCTGAACGAGTCACTTCCACTTTTCGGACTGCCGCTTTGCGCCATTAGGAGTCTCCACCTGTCTGGTTACAGTGGCTAGCCTCTCGAGGTCAAAAGTTGAATGGACAAGAAGGCAAAGTGCGCCTTCCTAGTCCATTCAACTTTTGCTGGTCGGGGCTGAACGAGCCACTTCCACATTTCGTACTGACCGCTCTTCCCGTAGGAGTCGGCAACCATACGCTCCAATCAACATGCAAAGGAAGAGAATAAAAATAGATTAAAACATTAAAGCAATAACTCTATGGAAAACAGCCTTTCAAAAAATTATATCCCTTGTCTTTTTCTACAACAGGCATATTGACAAGTAGAATGATGCTACAGAGAGATTTATAAAATGCTTCATTGAATAGTTAATTGGAGTGGAAGGTGGGAGACTCTCGGCTAGGACAGGCGGGCAGGTGAGACACTTATACGTGAAACGTACGAATGTGGCTCACCGTCTGCCCCGCGGAAAGCGAGCACCTGAAACGGAAATCAACCACTTCAAAAAACTACAAAGCTAACGTAAAATGTTTTAGATTTTGTCATATTCTTGTCCGAAAAGCGTATACCTAACATATAAGTTATTTTGACAAAAATAGAGAAAATAAGAACTTTACTTCTCTCATAAACTGACAGACTTTCAAACAACCTATACGTTATACTGATTTCAAATTTAAGAAAGGAGAAAACCAATGACCCTATATTTGGATGTCATTTGGTTTCTTAATTTCTGCATTGATTATGTTTTAATCTCTCTGACAGCGTATGTGCTCAAGCGCAATGCATCGAAAAAGAGAATCCTATTCGCTTCGTTATTAGCTTCAAGTTATGTGTTTTTAGTAATCTTTCCAGAACTAATGTTATTTTCACAGCCAATCATGAAATTTATCTTATCGATTTTTATTATGATTGTGGCGTTTGGCTTTAAGCGTTTCAAGTTTGTCATGAAAAATATCGCTATGTTTTATTTTGTTTCTTTTGTAACGGGTGGAGGTATTTTCGGTCTTCACTATTTTATGCAAAGTGATGCTGTGATTATGAATGGTGTTATCACGACAAAAAGTTCAGGCATGGGAGACCCTGTCAGCTGGCTATTTGTAGTAGCAGGCGTTCCTCTTCTTTGGTACTTTTCAAAGAAAAGAGTAGATGATATTTCTGTGGAAAAAATGGATTCCAACAGTCTTATCAAAGTTACTATCAAAATAGACCAGATCTTGATATCTGCAAATGGACTTATTGATACCGGTAATAAATTATACGATCCCATTTCTAAAATGCCTGTCATGATCCTTGATATGAACAAACATGGTGATTCTTTTCCGGAAACCATTCGAACTGCTGCCAAAGACGTGCTTGCCATGAATACAGATGACAATGAGCATCCTTGGCTGAACAGACTTCGAATCGTACCGTACCGTGCAGTTGGACATCAGCAGTTTTTAGCTTGTATCAAACCAGATACCGTTGAAATTGATAAGGATGGAGTATCGGTAGCATCTCCGCAGTGTCTCATAGGCTTGAGCTGGACGGTATTATCTAGCGAAGGTCAGTTTGATGCAATCGTTCATCCTAAGATGTATCTGCAACATGTACAAGCGTCCTAACAACAGCGATACGTGAAAGTACTTAAAAGAAGATAATGTGAAAGGGGAGTTAACATGTTCAATAAGTGGCGTCTTAAGATGACAATGTATTGGTATAAGTTATTATTTAAGTTGGGGCTCAAGTCAGATGAGATCTATTATATCGGAGGAAACGAAGCCTTACCGCCTCCACTTAGTAAAGAAGAAGAAGCGGTTCTGCTTGAAAAGCTTCCATCTGGTGACCAGGCTGCAAAATCTCTTTTGATCGAAAGAAACCTCCGTTTAGTCGTATACATTGCACGAAAGTTTGAGAATACAGGGATTAACATTGAAGATTTAATCAGTATTGGAACGATCGGCTTGATTAAAGCAGTGAATACGTTCAATCCAGAAAAAAAGATCAAGCTCGCCACCTATGCTTCAAGGTGTATTGAGAACGAAATCTTAATGTATTTACGTCGTAACAACAAAACGCGTTCAGAAGTATCGTTTGATGAACCGTTAAATGTGGATTGGGATGGGAATGAACTTTTGCTCTCAGATGTTCTCGGTACTGAAGACGACATTATCACGCGGAGAATTGAGGCAAATGTAGATCGAAAACTTTTATTGAAAGCACTGTTTACATTAAACGATCGTGAAAAACAGATCATGGAACTTCGCTTCGGTCTTTCAGGCGGTGAAGAAAAAACACAAAAGGACGTAGCAGATATGCTCGGTATATCTCAGTCTTATATTTCAAGGTTAGAAAAAAGAATAATAAAGAGACTTCAAAAAGAATTTAATAAAATGGTTTAGCACATATTTTATATAGGTTTTGATTCAATACTAGCTTTTTTTCCAAAATGACAATTGCATAAATTTCCCTCCGTTCGGTGATACTTAATTTGAAATTAGCTCCCGGCAGGAGGGAAAAGACTTGACAAGAAATAAAGTTGAGATTTGCGGAGTTGACACATCAAAGCTTCCTGTTTTAAAAAATCCAGAGATGCGAATTCTTTTTGATAAGATGCATAAAGGTGATCCTGATGCACGCGAAACTTTGGTTAACGGAAACCTCAGACTTGTTCTGAGTGTCATTCAAAGATTCAACAACCGCGGAGAACATGTAGATGATTTATTTCAAGTAGGTTGTATAGGGCTGATGAAGTCCATAGACAATTTTGATCTAGGTCAGAATGTTAAGTTTTCTACCTATGCAGTTCCGATGATCATTGGTGAGATTCGCCGGTATCTTCGAGACAATAACCCGATACGAGTTTCTAGAAGCTTAAGGGATATCGCATACAAAGCACTGCAAGTTCGAGATCAGCTTATGAACAAACTATCTCGGGAGCCAACAGCACAACAGATTGCAGAAGCTTTAGATGTACCGAAAGAAGAAGTGGTCTTTGCACTTGATGCCATCCAAGATCCAGTGTCATTATTCGAACCCATCTACAATGATGGTGGCGACCCGATCTTTGTTATGGATCAAATCAGCGATGATAAAGCAAAGGACATGCAGTGGATTGAAGAAATTGCATTAAAAGAAGGAATGCGCCGTTTGAACGATCGAGAGAAAATGATCTTAACGATGCGTTTCTTTCAAGGGAAAACGCAAATGGAAGTAGCGGATGAGATCGGTATATCACAGGCACAAGTGTCCAGGCTTGAAAAAGCAGCCATCTCTCAAATGAATAAAAATATCCAAAGCAGTTAAAACCCGTTTTTTACGGGTTTTTTATTTTTGTACAAAAAACATGAAACAGCTTTGTCCTTCATATACTGTTGTAAGAGAGGCGGGGATTGCAGATGAATAAAATATCAGATTTTCAAGTGAAAGATGTTGTTAACGTAGCAAATGGGAAAAAGCTCGGTCACATAGCTGATCTTGAAATCAATTTAAATACTGGAAAGATAGATGCGATCATCATCCCTGGTGCAGGAAAAATGCTTGGTTTTTTTGCAAGAGAAAATGACATCGTGATACCTTGGAGAAATATAGTTAAGATCGGCGCAGATGTTATTCTTGTAAGACATATGGAAGCAAGTGAATTAAATGAATATGTTAAAGAACCGTTTGATCAATTGAAATAAACGGTTCTTTTTTCTTTCTTATCTAAAAATGTGGTAAAATAAAGATAAAACTTTCCAGGAGGAATACATACATATGAACACATTTGAACGATCTGGAAAGCATCTTGCAATACAGAGTTGGCAAAAGTTGAATTCTAAACTTTTTTCGGGTTTCACAACGCGCGAAGGCGGGAATAGTACAATGGCCTTTCATTCTATGAACATGGGTTTTCATGTAAATGATGATCCAGATAAGGTCCGAAAAAACCGCAAATTATTTTCAGAAGACATCGGGTTTCCTGTTGAAAATTGGATAGGATCTAAACAAGTTCATGCTGAAAATATTGTAAAGGTATCTAAAGAAGACAGAGGATCAGGTTCCCTAGATTTTGATACAGCAATACCTGATACAGATGGATTATATACATCAGATGAAAATATTCTTTTAACGTCTCTTTATGCGGACTGTGTTCCTCTCTATTTTTATGCGCCGAATGATAATTTAATCGGACTTGCTCATGCAGGATGGAAAGGGACGGTTGCAAAAATTGGACCAGCCATGATCAACATTTGGCAGGAAAAAGAGAGTGTTGATGTGAAGTCAATTTTAGCCGCGATTGGTCCTTCAATAGGGAATTGCTGTTATGAGGTAGATGATAGAGTAATAAATGAAGTAAAAGTAGCTTTAGATGGAGATACTGTAGACACTGTTTATAAAAAAAATGCAGCTGGGAACTATCAATTAAACTTGAAGAAACTGAATGAAATCCTTCTCTTAAGAGCTGGAGTACTGCCTGAAAATATTATCGTTTCAGATCAATGTACGAGCTGTCAAAATGATGTGTTCTTTTCGCATCGTAAAGACAAGGGCAAGACGGGAAGAATGATGAGTTATATAGGCAGGAAAGGGGATTAATCAAGAATTGGGTATCAAAGAAAACAAAGAACATATCTTTAATGAAATTCAAAGAGCATGCCAGAAAAAAAACAGGTCTTCAAAGGGCGTTAATTTAATCGCAGTGACGAAATATGTGAGTAATGAAACAACAAAAGACGCTGTTTTAGCAGGTATTGAACATATTGGTGAAAACAGGATAGAAGGATTGTTATCCAAAAAAGAATTTCTGAAAGATCTACCTGTTAAATGGCACTTTATCGGAACTTTACAAACAAGAAAAGTAAAAGATGTTATCGAGCACGTGGACTATATTCATTCATTAGACCGTTTGAGTTTGGCGAGTGAGATTCAAAAACGAGCAGACAGAACCGTTTCTTGCTTTGTACAAGTTAATGTAGCCGAAGAAGATTCCAAACATGGTTTACCAGTAAAAGATGTAGTGGCTTTTGTCGATAAATTAAAAGACTACGATCGTATTCAGGTTGTCGGGCTTATGACTATGGCACCTTTTACTGAGGATGAAACCTTAATCAGAAACGTGTTCTCAACATTAAAGCAACTTCAATTGGAGATACAGAACCTAAAATTGGTTCATGCTCCTTGTACAGAGCTATCTATGGGAATGTCTAACGATTTTTCGATTGCTGTTGAAGAAGGTGCAACATTTATTAGAATAGGGACGAGTTTAGTAGGAAAAGAATTCTAGGAGGTGGAACAGATGGGAATCAAAACAAAATTCAAGCGCTTTTTTGATCTAGAAGATGATTATGAGTATGAAGATGATTATGAGGAAGAAGCAATGCCTGAAGAAGAAGAAATCACACCTTCTCATACGAAAAAAGGTAAACCGAACGTAGTCAGTCTTCAAAGTATTCAACAACAAGTAAAGGTTGTACTCGTAGAACCTCGTGTATATGCGGAAGCACAAGATATCGCAGATCAATTAAAAAATCGACGAGCTGTTGTTATGAATTTGCAAAGAATTCCGCATGATCAAGCAAAAAGAATCGTAGACTTTTTATCAGGGACTGTTTATGCAATCGGTGGTGACATTCAAAAGTTAGGACCGAATACATTTTTATGTACTCCTGAAAATGTTGACGTTTCTGGAACGATTTCAGAAATGATGGAAGAAGATTAAATCAGGCAGGTGAAAATTATTGAATATGATCTATGCAGTTGAAGACGTAGTACTAACTCTTATTCAAATCTACTATTACATGATTATCGGGTACATACTATTATCTTGGTTTCCTAACGCTCGTGAGTCATCCATCGGTCAAGTGATCGCAAGACTCGTTGAACCGTATCTAGCTCCTTTCCGAAAGATTATTCCACCTCTTGGCATGATTGACCTTTCGCCGATCGTAGCTCTAATGGCACTGCACTTTGCTCGTTTTGGAGTAGCTGCGATTGCAGATATGATTGCTCGTTCGATATAGGTCTTATTATGAGCATCTATCAGCATTACAGACCAGAAGAGCATGAATTTGTGGATCGTGTTTTAAACTGGAAGTCTGAGGTGTTGGAAAGGTATAGTCCAAGGCTGACTGACTTTCTTGATCCACGAGAACAAGAAATCGTAAAAACAATCGTTGGAAACGATACAGAAGTTCGCCTCTCTTTATGGGGAGGCTCTTCTTTTTCTGAACGGAAAAGAGCATTGATCTATCCTGATTACTTTGAAGTTCAAAACGATGATTTTCAATTAGTCTGCTACGACATTCAATATCCCGCTAAATTCTCCACCATCGAACATAGAGATGTTTTAGGGGCTTTGATGAACATCGGCGTTAAACGGGGGAAGTATGGTGATATTTTAATTTCAGGAGATCGTGTTCAGTTCATATGTGCGACAGAGATCGCTGGTTTTATCGAGTTAAACTTAACGAAAGTCGGAAAGACAGGTATTAAGTTACATACGATCCAAGAAAACGAATTGACAGAAGTAAAGACTGAATATAACGAAAAGAGCGGGACTGTGTCCTCTCTAAGACTAGATGTTATTGTCGCCGAAGTGTACAACCTATCTCGCGCAAAAGCATCTCCCTTGATTCAACAAGGACGGGTTAAATTAAATCATAAGATCGTCGACCATGTTTCAACTGAAATGATGGAAGGTGATGAGCTCTCAGTTAGAGGATTCGGCAGGAGTAAGCTCATCGCGATTGAGGGAACAACAAAGAAAGAAAAGTGGCGTATTCGTTACGGACTATTAAAATAATTTCCTTAAATAGAAGGAATGACAGAAAATTTGTCGAAATTAGGTAAAAAATAATGCATCTATGGAGGTGGCCGTTGTGCCTTTAACACCACTGGATATTCATAACAAGGAATTCACAAGAGGTTTCAGAGGTTATAGTGAAGATGAAGTGAATGACTTTTTAGACCAAGTCATCAAAGATTATGAAACAGTGATCCGAGAAAAGAAAGAACTAGAGGAAACGGTAGAGAACCTTGAAGAAAAGATCTCATATTTTAAAAACATTGAGGAAACTCTAAATAAGTCGATTCTGATTGCTCAGGAAACTGGCGAAGAAGTTAAGCGCACAGCAACGAAAGAAGCTCGCTTAATTGTAAAAGAAGCAGAAAAAAATGCCGATAGAATCATTAACGAGTCTCTATCTAAATCTCGAAAGATCTCAATGGAAATCGATGAATTAAAGAAACAGTCTTCTGTTTACCGAACACGTTTCAAAATGTTGATTGAAGCTCAACTTGAAATGTTAAAGAATGACGACTGGGATTCTTTGAATGCACCTGATAATCTTGAAGGCTATGAACTTCAAGAAGTAAAGTCGTAAGCTTGACATTACTTTGAAAAATCGCATATACTTTTCTAAGATTAATATGTGACGAAGACGGGGACAGTAAATTACTTTTATCTATTCAAGCGATCTAGGAAATGGTGCGAGCCTAGTATAGAGATGTATTTGAAAATCACCCCTGAGTTCCTGGACTGAAAAAAAGCAGTAAGTTCAGGCGCTTCATCCACGCTACGGATGACTAAGTGGGTTTCGTGTTATGTCATGAACCTATTAGGGTGGTACCGCGGGATAACCTTCTCGTCCCTACTGTTAGCATGCAGTAGGGGCGAGAAGGTTTTTTTGTTTTAACACGGTACTTTTGGTCATCTGTCACGTTTTATCGTAATGAAGGAGGAAAGATGATGAATTATAAAGACACGTTATTAATGCCGAAAACAGAGTTTCCGATGCGAGGAAATCTGCCTCAAAGAGAACCTGTTGTTCAAGACAAATGGAAAGAACTAGACATCTACAAAATGGTGTTAGAAAATACAAAGGATTTACCTCCGTTTATTCTGCATGACGGACCACCATATGCAAACGGTGATATCCACATCGGGCACGCAGAGAATAAAATTCTAAAAGATATCATCGTGCGCTTTAAATCAATGACAGGACACTATGCTCCTTATGTTCCCGGTTGGGATACTCACGGGCTGCCGATTGAAACTGCACTAACGAAAAGCGGTAAAGTAAAACGCAAAGAACTAACTGTTGCAGAGTTCCGTAAGCTTTGTGAAGAGTATGCGCTTAAACAAGTCGATCATCAGCGTGAGCAGTTTAAACGTCTAGGTGTTCGTGGTGATTGGGAAAACCCATATATCACGTTAGATAAAGGGTACGAAGCTCGACAGATCGAAGTATTTGGTGAAATGGCCAAAAGAGATTTAATCTACAAAGGTCTAAAACCAGTATATTGGTCTCCTTCATCTGAATCTGCATTAGCAGAAGCAGAGATTGAGTACCAAGATAAAAGATCAGCTTCTATCTATGTAGCGTTTGATGTGAAAGATGGAAAAGGTGTTCTTGATGCAGATGAGAAACTTGTAATCTGGACTACGACGCCATGGACGATTCCAGCAAACTTAGGAATCTCAGTTCATCCAGAATTAGATTATGTTTCCGTTCAAACTGAAAATGGTAAGTATGTTGTTGCTGAAGCATTATTAGAATCACTAACGAAAGAATTTGAGTGGGACCAAGCCGAAGTAGTGAAACGCTTTAAAGGTGCTGACATTGAGCATGCAGTAGCTAGTCATCCTTTATATGACCGTGATTCATTAGTCATGCTGGGCGAACATGTAACAACGGATGCAGGTACTGGGTGTGTTCATACAGCTCCTGGTCATGGTGAAGATGACTTTTTAGTTGGTAAAAAATACGGTCTAGAAGTATTGTGTCCAGTTGATGACAGAGGTGTTATGACGAAAGAAGCACCTGGATTTGAAGGTATGTTCTATGATGAAGCGAATAAGCCGATTACTGAACAATTACAAGAAAAAGGTGCTCTTCTAAAGCTTTCATTCATCACACACTCTTATCCACATGATTGGAGAACGAAAAAACCGGTAATCTTCCGTGCAACTGCTCAATGGTTTGCTTCGATCAAAGGAATCCGCGAAGATATGCTTTCTGCGATTGAAGAAGTAAATTGGGTTCCGAATTGGGGCGAAACACGTTTACACAACATGATCAAAGATCGTGAAGACTGGTGTATTTCTCGTCAAAGAGCTTGGGGTGTTCCAATTCCAGTCTTTTACGGTGAGGATGGTGAAGCAATCCTTACAGAAGAAACGATTAGTCACGTAGTAGAATTGTTTAGAGAGCATGGATCAAACATTTGGTTTGAAAGAGAAGCAAAAGATCTCCTTCCGGAAGGATTTACTTCACCTCATAGCCCGAATGGCCGTTTCTCAAAAGAGACGGATATCATGGACGTTTGGTTTGATTCAGGTACATCTCACTGGGGTGTTCTTGAAGAGAGAGAAAATTTAGTAAGACCTGCTGATCTTTACCTTGAGGGATCTGACCAATATCGTGGATGGTTTAATTCTTCACTTTCTACATCTGTTGCAATCACTGGTAAATCTCCTTACAAAGCAGTCTTAAGCCATGGTTTCGTTCTCGATGGAGAAGGACGTAAGATGAGTAAGTCAATTGGTAATACACTAGATCCGATCAAGGTGATGAAGCAGCTAGGTGCAGATATCATCCGTTTATGGGTATCTTCTGTCGATTATCAATCAGACGTACGTGTATCAGACGATATTTTAAAACAAGTTGCTGAAGTATACCGTAAAATCAGAAATACACTTCGTTTCTTGTTAGGTAACCTGCATGGTTTTGATCCGAATAAGCACTCTGTGAAGTTTGAAGATATGCCAGATTTAGAAAAATACATGATGGTAAAACTTGATAAAGTAGTAGCTAAAGTTAAAAAAGCTTACGAGGACTATCAATTTATCACGGTATATAATACGATTCATAACTTCTGTACGATCGAGTTAAGTTCATTCTATTTAGATATGGCAAAAGATACTCTATACATCCAAGCAGAGGACGATCATAAACGCCGCAGCATTCAAACTGTGCTTTATCAATCATTAATGGCACTTACTAAGCTATCTGCTCCTGTTCTTTCTCACACGGCTGATGAAGTATGGGAATACATTCCAGGTGTTGATGAAGTAAGTGTTCAATTAACTACAATGCCAGAAGTGCAGAACTACCAAGGTACAGAAAAGCTTGAAAAAGACTGGGATGTATTCATGGATGTTCGTGATGAAGTATTAAAAGCACTTGAAGAAGCAAGAAGCCAAAAGACAATTGGTAAATCACTAACGGCTTCAATCACTCTTTATCCGACCGAAGCTTTGAAACCATGGTTAGAATCAGTAGAAGATTTAAACAAACTCTTTATTGTTTCTAAAGCTGAAGTAGGGGGAGTGAAATCAGAAGCTCCTGAATCTGCAGGGGTATATGAGCATGTTGCTGTTTCAGTTAGCTCTGCAGAAGGTGAAACATGTGAACGCTGCTGGGTTGTTTCTGAAGATGTTGGGAAGAACGAGAGCCATCCAACCCTTTGTGCAAGCTGCGCAGAAATCGTTGAAAAGCACTACGCTTAATTGTTTTCGTATTCATTGTTGTTCTTTGAAAGTGGTTGATTTCCGTTTCAGATGCTCGCTTTCCGCGGGGCAGGCGGTGAGCCACATTCGTACGTTTCACGTATAAGTGTCTCACTTGCCTACCTGTCCCGCAGGAGTCTCGCATCTTCCACTCCAATCAACTTGTCAGAGAAGTGAATAAACTAACAGCATTCCACTGTTTAGAAAGTATGAATTTAAAAAATCCCGCATTTTGCGGGATTTTTGTTTGTTATGGTGTACTTCATTGATGTTAGACACAAATTAAATTGTAGAACGTCCGATGGCTGTGCTACAATTCATAAAGACATTAATTTCTGTATCGGAGGAGTTCTATTGTTTTATTATCTTGTAGCTTTGTTCATCTTGGTAATCGACCAAGTGACAAAGTGGCTAATCGTAAAGAATATGGAATTAGGGCAATCTATTCCTGTTATTGATCAAGTATTCTACATAACCTCTCACCGAAACAGGGGAGCAGCTTTTGGTATCCTCCAAGATCAGCGATACTTTTTTATCATTATTACCGTTATTGTTGTGGGTGCAGTAGTTTATTACCTACAAAAACACGCACATGATACACTCCTTAAAACGGCGCTTGCTCTCGTATTAGGGGGAGCTATTGGTAATTTTATCGATCGTTTGCTTCGCGGAGAAGTTGTTGATTTTCTGAATGTTTACATCGGCAGCTATGACTTCCCGATTTTTAATGTGGCTGACTCAGCACTCGTAGTAGGTGTTGGTTTGATTTTTATTCAAAGTTTTATGGAAAGCAAAAAGAAGGAGCCAGAAAATGAACAAATTTGAATATACGGTAACTCCTGAACAAGCAGGAAACCGTATTGATAAAGTTTTGTCTGATGTACAGGATGATTGGTCACGTTCACAGATTCAAAACTGGATCAAAGATAAGATCGTATTGTTAGAAGGAAAACCCGTAAAGTCTAATTATAAATGTGCCGCTGGTGATGTGATCGAGATTGAAATCCCAGAACCAGAAGTACTAGATGTTGTTCCAGAAGAGTTGAATCTGGATATCGTGTATGAAGATTCTGATGTGCTTGTTGTAAATAAGCCTCGTGGGATGGTCGTACACCCTGCACCTGGCCATTACAGTGGAACACTAGTCAACGGACTTATGGCACATTGTAAAGACCTATCTGGAATCAATGGTGTACTTCGTCCTGGTATCGTGCACCGGATAGATAAAGATACATCTGGTCTATTGATGGTCGCAAAGAACGATAAGGCTCATGAATCACTTGTTGATCAGCTTAAAGCAAAAACAACAACACGTGTTTATAAAGCGATCGTTCATGGAGTGATGCCGCATGACCAAGGTACGATCGATGCACCGATCGGAAGAGATAAAAGTGATCGTCAAAAAATGACGGTAACAGATGAAAACAGCAGAGATGCTGTTACACACTTTAACGTGATTAAACGTTTTACAAATTACACATTTGTAGAGTGTCAGTTAGAAACAGGACGTACGCACCAGATTCGAGTTCATATGAAATATATTGGATTCCCATTAGCAGGAGATCCAAAGTACGGTCCCTCAAAGACTTTGCAAATTGAAGGTCAAGCGCTTCATGCACAAACTCTAGGATTTGATCACCCAACAACAGGTGAATATATGGAGTTTGAGCGTGAAATACCTGCTGATATGGTTGAACTATTAGATCTATTAGAGAAAAGAAGTTGACAAACGTTTAAGGGTTTGTCATAATAAATGTAACTTAAATAGTCCTTTAACTTTAGTCCCGTGAGGCTGAGAAGGAAACGTTATTCATGAGAATTTTTGTACAGAATTTCTCTATCCTCTCGTCATGTGACGGGAGGATTTTTTTTTGGAATTAACGGTTAAAGGCAACAAGATTTAAAGGAGGGTTTGTTATGTCAAAGACAGTATTAATGGATGACCAAGCAATCAGAAGAGCACTTACTCGAATCGCGCATGAGATTATCGAGCGTAATAAGGGAGTTAAAGACATCGTATTAGCTGGCATAAAGACCCGTGGTGAATTTCTTGCAAAGCGTCTTGCTGAACGCATCGAACAGATCGAAGGAAATGCTGTTTCAGTAGGTGTCATTGATATCACATTGTACCGAGATGATCTTAAGATCAAAACGGACAATTCTGAACCCGAAGTAAAAGGAACGGATATTCCGGTTGAAGTGACAGACAAAAAGATAATCTTAGTAGATGATGTTCTTTATACTGGTAGAACTGTAAGAGCGGGAATGGATGCCATCATGGATCTAGGACGAGCTTCTAATATACAGCTTGCGGTCCTCATTGACAGAGGACATAGAGAGCTTCCGATTCGAGCAGATTATGTTGGAAAGAATGTTCCAACATCGAGTGAAGAAATTATCTCCGCGTCTTTAATAGAAGTAGATGGATTTGATGAAGTATCTATTTCAACAACTAAATAAGTCCCTTTAAATTCAGTCCAGAGAGGCTGGCAAGGGAGGTATCAATCAAGTGACACGACTCGTGTACACTTGTGCCTCCGCGGCCTCTTTTGCAAAATGCAGAAGAGGTTTTTTTATTGCAAGTGTAACCCATACACCTTTGCAAAAATAAGTGTTACGAAACAGGAGGTCAATAGTTATGGAAAACCAAACAAAAGCGATTTTAGATGTACATGATAAACCATCACCCGTTCAGTGGTTAACGTTAAGCTTGCAGCACTTGTTCGCGATGTTCGGCGCAACAGTGCTAGTACCATTCTTAGTAGGTCTTCATCCAGGTGTAGCCCTCGTATCAAGTGGACTTGCAACGTTAGCTTATCTCTTAGTAACAAGAGGACAAATTCCTGCTTATCTCGGATCAAGTTTTGCTTTTATCACACCGATTTTAACGGTAAAAGCTTTTGGAGGACCAGAAGCAGCCATGCTAGGAAGCTTTTTAGCGGGTTTGGTTTACGGAGTGGTAGCTCTTTTGATCAAAGGGTTCGGTTTTAAGTGGCTGATGAGAGTGTTGCCACCTGTAGTAGTCGGTCCGGTTATCATCGTGATCGGTTTAGGATTAGCAAACGTAGCAGTAGGTATGGCGATGAACGATCCGGCAACAGAAAAATATAGCTTGATGCACTTTACGGTAGCTTTATTTACTCTCGCAGTAACAATCGTTTGCTCGATATTCTTTAGAGGAATTTTAGGAATCATCCCGATTCTGATTGGAATCATTGCTGGCTTTACCTTTGCATACTTCAGAGGAATCGTAGATTTTACGAAAGTAGCAGAAGCAAAATGGATACAGGCACCGGATTTCTTCGTACCTTTTGTAAACTATACACCTGACTTTACTTGGAGCATCGCAATGATCATGATGCCGGTTGCCGCGGTAACGATCGCAGAACATATCGGACATCAGCTCGTGCTTTCAAAAGTAGTCGGACGAAACTTTATTGAAAAGCCAGGACTTCATCGCTCGATCTTAGGCGATGGTATGGGGGTTATCATCGGCTCTTTAATCGGAGGACCTCCGGTAACAACGTATGGTGAAAATATAGGGGTGTTAGCGATCACTCGCGTATACTCGGTCTTCGTGATCGGAGGAGCAGCAGTAACAGCGATTCTGTTCGGATTCTCTGGAAAAGTAACAGCACTGATCAGTACGATCCCAACTGCTGTTATGGGAGGAGTTTCAATCCTATTATTCGGAATCATCGCTTCATCAGGTTTACGAATGTTAGTAGACAACAATATCGATTTTGGAAACAAAAGAAACTTGATCATCTCATCCGTTATTTTAGTAACAGGTATTGGTGGAGCAGCATTAAAGATTAATGCAAACTTTGAAATTGCCGGGATGGCATTAGCAACTCTTATCGGTATCGTTTTAAACCAAGTGCTCCCTGGACGAGAGAATGACAAAGATCTGATTAACAAAATGTTCAAAACAAACGATAACGACACAGCTGCATAAAACGCCTTTTAAATAAGTACGAGAGACTTAAAAGGGTGACGACAAGAGAGGAACCATTTTCTTCTTCTGTTAAGAGCACCCTGAAAACTTTTTCAGGGTGCTATTTTTATGTCAAAAGGAGAGATTAGGATGAACCATTTACTAACAATGAATGAGTTATCGATTGAAGACATTCAATTCATAATGAGAAAAGCAGAAGCGTTTAAAAGCGGAAAGCAAGATGAGATCTTCAAGCAAAAGTTGATCGCGAATTTATTTTTTGAGCCAAGTACAAGAACAAGGTTCAGCTTTGAAGCTGCAGAATACAGACTTGGCATGAAACCTTTAAACGTGGAAGTGAACGGCTCCTCCGTGCAAAAAGGAGAGACGCTTTACGATACGTTACGAACGCTAGAGGAAATAGGCGTGGAAGCATTTGTTATCAGGCATCCTGAAGATCGCTATTTCGACGGCTTAGCTGAAAAAATAAATGTTCCGATCATCAATGCTGGTGATGGCTGTGGCAATCATCCGACTCAATCTTTGTTAGATCTAGTAACGATACAACAAGAATTTATTGTACTGCAGGGATTAACAGTTGTCATCGTAGGTGACATCCTACATAGCCGTGTGGCTCGGTCAAACGCTGAAGTCTTGCGGAAGATGGGAGCTAGAGTATTATTTTCAGGACCTGAAGAATGGTTTGTAGACGAATGGAAAGAAGACTTCATCCCAATTGATGAGGCAGTCGAACTAGCTGATGTACTTATGATGCTCAGAATTCAACACGAAAGACATAGCACTTCCATGAATCTCGCGAAAGAAGATTATCATCAGCAATATGGTTTAACGGTTGAAAGAGAAAAAAGGATGAAAGCACACAGCATTATCATGCACCCAGCTCCTGTAAATCGAGGCGTTGAAATCGCAGATGAACTTGTTGAGTGTGAACGCTCAAGAATATTTAAGCAAGTACAGAATGGTGTTTTTATTCGAATGGCGGTATTGAGATGGGCATTGAATACGAATCAGGAGGCTATTAACGATGAGCTACTTATTAAAAAACGCTAAGATCCTTGACGGAAACAACAATCTTATCCACAGAGATATCTTAATTGTAAATAACGAAATTCAAAAGGTAGAAAAAGATATAGCGATTGAGAATCATGAAGTACTTGATGTAGAAGGAAAATTAATAACACCAGGATTTGTAGATCTACATGTTCACTTAAGAGAGCCTGGTGGAGAACATAAAGAGACCATTGCAACAGGTACGAAAGCTGCAGTGAAAGGTGGATATACAACTCTTGCTGCGATGCCAAACACGCGACCAGTACCAGATAGCAGAGAAACATTAGAGCTTGTACAGAGTAAGATCAAAGACACGGCAAGCTGCAGAGTACTTCCTTACGCATCAATCACAACGAGACAGATCGGGAGTGAACTTACAGACTTTGAAACTCTTCTCGCGGGTGGCGCATTCGCTTTTACGGATGATGGTGTAGGAGTGCAGTCAGCTGGAATGATGCTTAGCGCGATGAAGGAGGCAAAACGCCATGGTGCTGTTATCGTAGCACATTGTGAAGACAATACGCTCCTTCCTAAAGGAGGCGCTTTCCACGAAGGTGAGTTTACGAAAAAAGAAAGTCTGCCTGGAATTCCATCCGTTAGTGAATCTGTGCACATCGCACGTGATGTATTACTCGCTGAAGCGGCAGATGCAAGATATCACGTTTGTCACGTGAGTACGAAAGAATCAGTCCGAGTCATTAGAGATGCGAAACGAGCAGGAATTAAAGTTACTGCAGAAGTCACGCCTCATCATTTGATTTTAAGCGATAAAGACATTAAGGCAAACGATACAAACTATAAGATGAACCCACCTTTAAGAAGTGAGGCTGATCGAGAGGCATTAATAGAGGGACTTAAAGATGGCACGCTCGACTTTATCGCAACAGACCATGCTCCACATAGTGAAGAAGAGAAAGCACAGAATGTTGAACTTGCACCTTTTGGAATCGTAGGATTGGAAACAGCTTTTCCTCTTCTTTATACAGAGCTTGTTGTGAAAAAGAAACGATTCACACTGCAAGAACTTGTAGACAAGATGACGAAAAAGCCTTCTGAAAGCTTTAATCTGTCATATGGCAGACTTGAAGAAGGTTCACTTGCAGATCTTACAATCATCGATCTAGAAAAAGAAGAAACAATCAACGCTAACGATTTTGTATCTAAAGGGAAAAACACACCGTTTGACGGTTGGAGCTGTAAAGGGTGGCCGGTTGCAACCATTTTTAGTGGGAAACTTGTTTATCAACGAGAGGAGAGCTTAGTATGAAACGCTACTTAATTTTAGAGGATGGAACGATTTTTACCGGATTGGCTTTTGGTTCACAACGTGAATCAAGTGGTGAGGTAGTATTCACAACAAGTATGACAGGATATCAAGAAGTAATGACTGATCCTTCATACTGTGATCAAATTATCTGCTTTACGTATCCACTAGTGGGGAACTACGGAATCAACCGGTCAGATTATGAATCGATCCGTCCTGCAACGAGCGGGATCATTGTGAATGAACATGCTGAGTTTCCCAATCATCATGAAGGTATGCAGTCTTTAAGCAGCTGGCTGACAGCAAAAGATATTCCAGGTTTATATGGAATTGATACACGCAAACTCACAAGAAAAATTCGACAGCACGGAACGCTAAAAGGTAGAATGACAAACTCTATTGAAAATGCTGAAGAAGTGATAAAGAACTTGAATGCAGAAGAACGAATTACCAATCAAGTGACAAAAGTATCAACAAAAACACCATATCACTTACCGAACAGCGGTTATCGAGTAGTGGTCGTAGATTTTGGAGTGAAAAGCGGAATGTTAAGGGAGCTTTCTAGACGATTATGTGATGTGATCGTTGTTCCACATAACACATCTGCAGCTGATATTATCCGCCTTCAGCCTGATGGTGTACTTTTGAGCAACGGACCTGGAGATCCAAAAGATGTGCACTCAGGAATAACGATGATTCAAGAGCTTTTAAATCATAATATTCCAATCTTAGGAATCTGTTTAGGGCATCAGCTATTAGCTCTTGCAACCGGTGCTGATACCGAAAAGCTGAAGTTCGGACACCGAGGTTCTAACCATCCGGTAAAAGATCTTGAGACTGGTAAAATTGCGCTCACTTCACAAAACCATGGTTATGCAGTAACTGAAGCGTCTCTACAGAACTCAGAGCTCGTTCTAACACATATAGCGGTAAACGATGGAACAGTTGAAGGGTTAAAACATAAAGTGAAGCCTGCGTTTTCTATTCAGTATCATCCAGAAGCATCACCAGGACCACAAGATTCGAATCCGATCTTTGATGATTTCATGAACATGATTAAAACAACGAAGAAAGAAGGTTTGATGCAATATGCCTAAACGACATGACATCCGAAAAATTTTAGTGATTGGTTCAGGACCAATCGTTATTGGACAAGCTGCAGAATTTGATTACGCTGGTACACAAGCTTGCCAAGCTTTAAAAGAAGAAGGATACGAAGTTGTTTTAGTAAACTCAAATCCTGCAACAATCATGACTGACCCTAATATGGCGGATAAAGTTTACATCGAACCATTAACTCTTGAATTTGTATCGCGCATCATACGTCAAGAACGCCCTGATGGACTGCTTGCTACGTTAGGTGGCCAGACGGGTTTGAATCTCGCCGTTGAACTTTTCAACTCAGGTGTCCTCGAGGAATACAACGTGGAACTGTTAGGAACAAAACTTCCTTCCATTCAGCAAGCGGAAGACCGAGATTTGTTCAGAGAACTTATGAGAGAGTTGAACGAGCCAGTTCCTGAGAGTGCAATCGTTCATAACATGGAAGAAGCTAGAGCATTCGTTAATGAGAACGGTTTTCCGGTAATCATTCGCCCAGCGTTTACACTTGGTGGAACGGGAGGCGGAATCGTAACAAATGAAGAAGAGTTCTTAGAGATTACGCCATCTGGGTTGCATGCGAGTCCTGTAGGTCAAGTATTGATCGAAAAGAGTATCGCAGGATTCAAAGAAGTCGAATATGAAGTGATGCGTGATAAGAATGACACGGCAATCGTTGTGTGTAACATGGAAAATATCGACCCGGTAGGAATTCATACCGGTGACTCAATCGTAGTAGCACCTAGCCAAACACTTACTGACAGAGACTATCAACTGTTACGAAACGCATCTTTAAGAATTATAAGAGCTCTAAAAATCGAAGGAGGCTGTAATGTACAGCTTGCTCTAGATCCTGAGAGCTCTCAATATTATGTGATCGAAGTAAATCCGCGTGTAAGCCGCTCATCTGCTTTAGCTTCTAAAGCGACAGGATATCCGATCGCCAAATTAGCAGCAAAGATTGCAGTAGGATACACGCTAGATGAAATAAAAAATCCAGTGACGGGAACCACTTATGCATGTTTTGAGCCGGCACTTGATTATATCGTTTCGAAGATTCCAAGATGGCCGTTTGATAAGTTTGAAGGAGCGAACCGTAAGCTTGGAACACAGATGAAAGCGACCGGAGAGGTTATGGCGATCGGACGCAACTTTGAAGAGTCTCTTTTAAAAGCGGTACGATCTCTTGAAATTTCAGCTTTCCACCTTGATGTGAAAGAGAAAAACCTAACTGAATCTGAAGTACAAGAAAAAATCTTGAGAGCAGATGATGAAAGGTTGTTCTACATCGCTGAAGCACTAAGAATGGGAATTACAGTAGAACAGATACATGAATGGACAAAGATTGATTATTTCTTCTTAGAAAAGCTCCATGGAATCATCCTTTTAGAGAAACGAGTAAAAGAGCGTAAGAAAGATGAAGTCATCTTAAAGAAAGCAAAAGAAAAAGGATTTAGCGATCGCTGGATTGCAGAAGCTTGGGAAATGGACGAGTATGAACTATATCAGTTCAGATTGAACGAGAGAATCAAGCCAGTCTTCAAAATGGTTGACACGTGTGCAGCAGAGTTTGAATCCGCTACACCTTATTATTATGGAACTTACGCAGAAGAAGATGAATCAATCATTACAGACAAAAAGAGTGTGGTCGTTCTTGGATCTGGTCCGATCAGAATCGGACAAGGCATTGAGTTTGATTATGCGACCGTGCATACGGTGTGGGCGATTCAAGAAGCAGGGTATGAAGCAATCATCATCAATAATAATCCAGAAACGGTCTCTACGGACTTTAGCATGTCAGATAAACTTTATTTTGAACCGTTAACAGTAGAAGATGTAATGCATGTGATCGATCATGAAAAGCCTGAAGGCGTTATCGTTCAATTCGGTGGACAAACAGCGATCAATCTCTCAGAAGAGCTTGAGAGAAGAGGGATTAAGATCCTCGGGACATCCCTAGATAGCATGGACCTAGCTGAGGACAGAGAGCGCTTTGAACAAGTGATGAAACAGCTTGAAATTCCGCAGCCAGCTGGAAAAACAGCGTTCTCTGTTAAGGATGCCGTGGCTATCGCGAACTCAATCGGATATCCTGTACTCGTTCGTCCTTCATACGTGCTTGGCGGAAGAGCAATGGAGATCGTGTACCAAGAAAGTGAGCTTCTTCAGTATATGGAGAACGCTGCTAGAGTAAATCCTGAACATCCAGTATTAGTCGATCGATATCTTGAAGGAAAAGAGATCGAAGTAGACGCGATCTCAGACGGGAAAGATGTTTTCATCCCAGGGATGATGGAGCATATAGAGCGTGCAGGTGTTCACTCTGGAGATTCTATCGCAGTCTATCCTCCGCAAACTTTGCCTGAAGAGATCAAGCAGAAGATTATTGACAGAACGATTTCAATCGCAAAAGGTTTAAAGATCATCGGACTTTTGAACATCCAGTTCGTTTGGCATAAGAATGAAGTGTATGTACTTGAAGTGAATCCACGCTCAAGCCGTACAGTGCCATTTTTAAGTAAGATAACAGGTGTACCGATGGCTAACGTCGCTACAAAAGTCATACTAGGTGAGAATCTAGTTAGTCAAGGCTATGAAACAGGTTATCAGAAGGAAACAGATGAAGTCTCGGTTAAGGTTCCTGTGTTCTCGTTCGCAAAACTGCGTCGTGTGGATACGTATTTAGGGCCTGAGATGAAATCAACTGGAGAAGTAATGGGAAGAGATAAGAATCTTCAAAAAGCACTATACAAAGGCTTGATCGCATCGGGTATGAAAATTCCAACGCACGGAACTGTACTCTTTACAGTAGCAGATAAAGACAAAGAAGAAGCACTTGAGATGGTAAAGAGATTTTACGAGATCGGTTACACGATCATGGCAACGGAAGGAACAGCGAGCATTATTGAACAAGAAGGAATCCCAGTCAATGTCGTTGGCAAGATCGGATCAGAAGGGAGAAATCTTCTAGATGTTATTCGTAAAGACGAAGCACAGTTTGTCGTTAACACGTTAACAAAAGGGAAGATACCTGCGAGAGATGGATTCCGCATTCGAAGAGAATGCGCAGAGAACGGAGTCGTATGTTTGACAAACTTAGATACTTCAGTCGCTCTATTAGAAGTACTTGAGTCCATCTCGTTCTCAGCACATGCACTTTCAGCATTCACAAAAAAAGACAAGGTGCTCGTATGAAGAAGCACTTGTTGAACATTACATCAAATATAGAGATCGCTAGAAATATATTTGAGATGAAATTGACTGGCCCTGGTGTAGGCAGCATGACTACACCTGGTCAGTTTCTCCATGTCTCTGTAGGAAATCAATCTTCAAAACTATTGCGCCGCCCACTTTCGATCTGCGATGTAGATTTAGAGAGAAAAGAAGTAACACTTTTGTACAGAGCACAAGGTGAAGGTACGAAACAGCTCAGTCACAAACATGAAGGTGAAGTTGTAGATGTATTAGGTCCGCTTGGTAACGGGTTTGAACTTGCTGAAATGGATAAAAACAAACATGCACTGCTCATCGGGGGAGGGATTGGTGTACCACCTCTATACTACCTTGGTAAGCATCTTAAGAAAAAAGGAATAGAAGTAACATTTATTCTAGGTTATCAATCGATTGAAGACAGCTTTTACATCGAAAAGTTCAAAGAAATCGGAGAAACCATCGTGACTACTGTTGATGGATCTCTTGGAATAAAAGGCTTTGTGACAGACGCGATGATGAACGTTGTTGAAAATGAACCTGTCATCTATTCTGTTGGACCGGCGATCATGCTAAAAGCAGTAGAAGAGAGAGCGGTTGGTCTACGGGGATATCTTTCATTAGAAGAACGAATGGGTTGTGGGATTGGCGCTTGTTTTGCCTGTGTATGTCCAACCGAAACGAGAGAATCAGGATATGTAAAGATCTGCAGTGATGGACCGGTATTTAAGATGGGGGAGGTTGTATTATGAGTAGGCTGCATGTTTCATTGCCAGGATTAAATATGAAAAACCCTATTCTTCCTGCATCAGGCTGTTTTGGATTCGGAAAAGAATATGCTAAGTGGTATGACCTAAGTGTACTAGGTGGTATTACGATTAAAGCAGCTACTCTAGAGGGACGTTTCGGCAATCCTACCCCTCGAGTAGCTGAAACAGAAAGCGGAATGTTAAACGCTATCGGCCTTCAAAACCCAGGTGTATTGAAAATTTTAGAAAATGAAGTTCCGGCTTTGGAGCCTTATAACATACCGATACTAGCTAATATTGCAGGATCTACTGAAGAAGAGTATATCGAAGTGACAAGGCAGATCTCATCCTCGCCTCAAGTGTCTGCTGTAGAGCTAAATATATCGTGTCCGAACGTGAAAGAAGGCGGAATCCAGTTTGGTACTCACTACAAATCTGCGGCAGATCTGACAAGAAAAGTGAAAGCCGTATCAAAAAAACCAGTATATGTGAAGCTCTCGCCCAATGTCTCAAACATCGTAGAGATGGCACAGGCAGTTGAAGAAGCGGGCGCTGATGGTCTTTCGATGATCAATACACTAGTTGGAATGAAATTAGATTGGAGAACGGGTAATCCGATATTGGCAAATAAGACGGGTGGACTTTCAGGACCCGCAATAAAACCTGTAGCTATCCGGATGATCTATGAAGTAAGCCAAAAGATATCACTACCGATTATCGGTATGGGTGGAGTAAGCACAGCTGAAGATGTTCTTGAGATGATGTCTGCTGGTGCATCTGCTGTTGCAGTCGGTACAGCAAACTTTGTGAATCCATACGTTTGTCCTGAGATCATAGAGCAACTTCCAAAGCTGCTAGATGAGATTGGCGTAGAAAATATTAGTGAGATGACAGGAAGGAGTACAAAGCAATGGAAAACCCCGTTATCATCGCGTTAGATTTTAAGAATGCCGATCAAGCCAAATCCTTTTTATCAAGCTTTGAAGGACAATCTCCTTATGTAAAGGTAGGTATGGAGCTTTTTTATGCGGAAGGACCTCCTTTTATTAAATGGTTAAAAGAAAAAAACTTTCGCATCTTCTTGGATTTAAAACTACATGACATACCAACAACTGTTCATAAAGCCATGAAGGTCCTCGGTGGACTGAACATTGACATGGTGAATGTTCATGCAGCAGGTGGAACTCATATGATGAGAGCTGCTAAAGAAGGTCTACTAGCAGCTGGTGCTCATCATACAAAATTAATTGCCGTTACACAGCTTACAAGTACAACAGAAAAAGTATTAAACGAAGAGCTCTTAATCAAGAATGTTGATATGAAAGAGTGTGTAGCTCATTATGCAGAACTTGCTAAAAAGGCAGGATTAGATGGTGTCGTTTGCTCCGTGCAAGAAGCTATGAAGATCAAGGATGTTTGTGGAAAGAACTTTTTGACTGTTACTCCAGGCATTCGTCCGAGCGGGTCTGATACACATGATCAAGCTCGAGTTGCCACACCAAGAGAAGCTGCGTTAAAAGGCTCGGATTATATGGTGATCGGCAGAAGTATCACTCAATCAGAAACACCTGTTGCAACGTATTCTCAAATACTACATGAATGGAGAGATAGTCATGAAAACAACAACTTCCCAACATTTGCTTAACATTGAAGCCGTAACTCTGTCACCTGAACATCCATACACGTGGTCCTCTGGGATGAAGTCTCCCATTTATTGTGATAACCGGTTGATTATTGCATATCCTGAGATTCGTAAACAAGTAGCTGGAGAGCTTTCCGCGTTAATAGAGAAGCATTACCCAGAAGCTGATCTTATCGCCGGAACAGCAACAGCAGGTATTCCTCATGCAGCGTTCGTAGCTGATCAGATGGAATTACCTATGTGTTACGTAAGATCTAGTGCGAAGGCTCATGGAAAAACGAATCAGATCGAAGGATTAACGAATAAAAGTAAAAAGGCAGTAGTGGTTGAAGATCTTATCTCAACTGGCAAAAGCTCTATTCAATCCGTACTAGCTCTTCGAGAAGCAGGGATTGAAGTGCTCGGTGTTGTAGCCATCTTTAGTTATGGTCTGAAAAAAGCAGACATAGCACTGGGTGAGTTGGATATTCCTTTTCAAACCGTAACAAACTTTAGTACATTAATAGAGGAAGCACAAGAAAGCGGAAAGATAAGTGACCAAGGGCTTTCTTTATTAAAAGAATGGCAACAAGACCCAGAACATTGGGGAGCTGCCTCTTTTTCCAAATAGTTTTCTTAAAGGAGAATACATTTTGAGAAAAATGAACGGTGAAGAATTTGATGAGCTTGTTTCCTTTTTTGACAGCATGGCAAGGACGACTTGGCTGAAGAAAGTTCATGATCGTTTAAAAGAAGTAACAGGGTCATGGAGTGAAAAAGATGTTCTCGATGTGGGATGCGGAACGGGGAGATTGCTGTTGCGTGGAGCTGAGGAAGCGAATAGACTTGTCGGTGTTGATTTGTCTTCAGAGATGGTCAAGGCTAGCATTCAGCAGTTCTTTTATCATGAATTAAGTGGTAAAAGTGAGTTTATTGTTGCTGATGCAGAGAATCTTCCGTTTTCAGATCATTCGTTTGATCTAGCTTTATCCACTTGTGTGATGTTTTTATTGCCAGATCCAGCTAAAGGTATCAGTGAGGTTCATCGCGTTCTAAAAGATGATGGTCAAATCGTCATGTTGAACCCGAGTGGAAAAATGAGTCAAGAAAACGCTGCTTCTTTCGCAAAGGAAAACGATATCTCTGGGTTCGAACGAACAGCACTCTTAAAATGGTCTAACGTAAGTACGAGAAGACATCGCTATTCAACAGATGAAATGACAGAATTACTACACAACCTGCATTTTACAGATGTGCAACATCAAGAAGTATTAGGTGGCCTTGCGATTATCAGCAAAGCAAAAAAAGCGCAGAACAGCTAAATTCAAGCTGCTCTGCGTTTTTTAATTGGTGCTTAAGGTAAGCATCCAAGCCTTTAGTATCTTTGAAATTGCCCTATACAAGGGCAACAAGAGAGAGAACGTATGATTTAAGCACCTTAAATGACCTTCAAAAATAAGAATCTGTCCAATTGCTTATATAATCTGTCCGATTGGGGCCACAATCTGTCCAATCTTGAATTTAATCTGTCCAATTCAGCAATTAATCTGTCCAATCTTTTATTCTGAAATATGCTAGGTGGCTCAACGCACGCCCCTCACAAAGCGAGCATCCTGTAGCGTAGATCAATACCTTCTAATTCTACAAAGCATTACAAGATTGCTTACTTCTTTAACCGAAAAACAAGATCTTCATCAGGTGTCACGAAAAGCGTCTGCTGATTGTCATAAATAACAAATCCAGGCTTTGCGCCGTTAGGCTTCTTCACATGTTTTACTAACGTAAAGTCAACAGGAACCGAACTCGAATTTTTTGCTTTGCTGAAAAATCCTGCCAAAACAGCTGCTTCTTTAATAGCTGTTTCACTTGGGCTAGACGAGCGTATCAAAACATGAGAACCTGGAATATCCTTCGTATGAAGCCATGTCTCATTTGCTCTCGATAACTTAAAGGTTAGATAGTCGTTCTGTTTATTGTTCTTACCGACTAAAATTTCTGTTCCGTCCGTAGATGTGAATTTTTCAGGCTGAGGCGTCTTGTTTTGTTTTTTCTTGTTCTTACTTTGTCTATGTTTTAAATAACCGCCTTCACCGAGTTCTTCTCTGATTTCTTCAACATCCTTCATGGATGCTGAATCCATCTGGACGATCAGACGCTCAAAATACAGCAATTCATTTTTAGCTTTCTCTATCTGATCTTTAATAATAGAAACCGACTTTTTTAGTTTCCCATATTTTTTAAAGTAGCTTTGGGCGTTATCTGCAGGTGACTTAAGAGGATCGAGTGTAATTTTCACCAGTGGCTGATCCTCAGTGAAGTAATCCTCTACCTCAACTTCTTTATCTCCCTTTTTCGCCAAATACATATAAGCGGTGAGAAGCTCGCCTTTTCGTTGATACTCCTCGGCATTATGCGTTTGTTGAAGTTCTTTTTCTAGTTTTCCTATTTTTTTCTTAATCTTTTCGTATTCGTTCGAAAGATATTTTTCAAGATCGTTTGCTTGTTGTTTAATGCGGTCACGATCGGCTTTTCCGTAAAAATAACGATCGAGCATCTGGCTAACCGTATCAAAGGATCGACTTTCCCCTGAAACATGATGTAGTGGCAGAACTGAAAAATACTCTTTCTTGTGGTTTGTGATCATTTGAGGTTCATATTCTTGATTTGATAACTGCTTCATCACACTAAAAAAGGCGTCCGCAACTTCGTTTTTAACCGATAGTCCGGATCTATGCACGATTTCTTTTGCGATCAAGGGAGAGAACAAGCTGAATCTGGTTACAAGTTGTTTATCCAATTTACCTTCGTTCCAAGAAATCTTAGAAACAAATTCATCTGCATTGGTTACTGTAAAAGGATCTGTTTTTTCTTGTGCTGGAGGCATGATGTACTCAAAACCTGGAAGGATAGTACGATGGCGATTCTGAAAGCTAGGAATGTGCTTGATGCTGTCAACGATCTTCTTTGATTTTTCGTCGACTAAAATGATGTTGCTGTGTCTTCCCATGATTTCGATATAAAGTACTTTGGTCGTTTCGTCGCCGATTTCATCTCTATTCTTCACGGTAATCGTTATAATTCTCTCCAAATCAAGCTGTTCTATTTTTTCAATAAAAGCACCTTCTAAATGCTTTCTGAGAAGCATACAGAACATTGGAGGAGTATCTGGATTCTCATACGTATGTTCAGTGAGATGTACTCTTGCGAAAGAAGGATTTGCAGATAATAACAGTTTATGATTTTTTCCATTTGCACGGATTGTAAAAACAAGATCTGTTTTATGTGGCTGATAAACCTTAGATATTCGTCCTGAAGTAAGTGTGTTTTGTAGTTCAGTTGTTATGGCACGTGTCATTATTCCATCAAAGCTCATGTTATGTTCACCTCTTATTTCTGATTCATAGTATAGCATTTTTGCGGACATGCCTGCATATAAATGCTATTAACTAATCTTATCAGAGGTGGAAGCTATGAATTGGTACCAGCTGCCGCAAGACGAAATTGAATCCATTCTTAACAGCAGGATGGAGAGTGGGCTCTCAAAAAGCGAGCAAGAACGAAGGTTAAAGTTAGATGGACCGAACCAACTTGAAGAAGGAAAGAAGCAGTCTGCCATTTTAATGTTCCTTGCACAATTTAAAGACTTTATGGTCCTTGTCCTCTTAGCGGCTACTTTGTTATCCGGTTTCTTAGGAGAATATCTAGACGCGATCGCAATCATTTTAATCGTAGTGATGAACGGAGTTCTTGGGTTTATCCAAGAGAGAAAAGCAGAGAAATCCTTAGCGTCACTAAAAGAATTATCTGCTCCCAGTGCCCAGGTTTTAAGAGAAGGTAAGTGGGTTTCTATTGCTGCGAAAGACGTCGTAACGGGTGATGTTATAAAAGTTAAAAGTGGCGATCGAGTAGGAGCAGATATTAGACTTTTAAAAACATCAGGATTGCAGATCGAGGAATCAGCACTCACAGGAGAATCTGTTCCTGCCCAAAAACATAACAACCTGATTTCTGCTGAAGACCTAAACCTTGGTGATCAGGAGAACATGGCGTTCATGGGCACAATGGTCACAAGAGGAACCGGACAAGGTATCGTCGTAGGGACAGGCATGAAAACGGAGATGGGCAAGATCGCACATCTCATTCAAACTGCTGAAAACATTGCAACACCTCTTCAGATGAAACTTGAACAGCTTGGGAAAATTTTGATCGCCCTTGCGTTGCTTTTAACTGTCTTAGTAGTTTTAGCAGGTGTTATGCAAGGACATGACCTCTACAGCATGATTTTAGCAGGTGTGTCTTTAGCTGTTGCGGCCATTCCAGAAGGACTTCCAGCGATCGTTACGATTGCACTCGCGCTAGGTGTTCAAAAAATGATTCGAAAACGAGCAATCGTAAGAAAGTTGCCGTCTGTTGAAACATTAGGCTGTGCAACGGTCATCTGTTCTGATAAAACGGGAACACTTACTCAGAATAAGATGACGGTTACACGGGTTTGGTCTCAAGGCAGACAGTGGAGTGTTAATGAAGACGGTTTTGAAATCGTAGGCGGCGGGATTCAAGAAAACAATAAGAGAGAAGATAAGCTCACAGAAGTTTTGGCATATGCGGCACTTTGTAACAATGCCACGATAGAAGAAGGCAAGAAGGGCACTTTGTTAGAAGTTGGTGATCCAACAGAAACGGCGTTATTAGTCAGTGCTTACAAAGCGGGAATCACGAAAGAATCATTAAGGGAACAATTTACGATTCAGCATGAGTTTCCTTTTGACTCTACCCGTAAAATGATGAGTGTTGTTGTACGCGATACTGAAGGAAATCACATGCTAGTAGTAAAAGGAGCACCAGACGTATTACTCGAGAAAAGTGATTATATTGTGTGGGATGATAAAAAACAATTGATCAAACAAGCACATAAAGAAAGAATAAAAGAAGCCATCTATGTACTCGGCAGTCAAGCACTGCGGACCATTGCAGTTGCGATTCGTCCTTTAAAAGAAGGAGAGCACTACTCACAAGCTTCTTTTGCAGAAAGAAGTCTAACGTTTATTGGATTACAGGGAATGATGGATCCACCTCGTCCTGAAGTTGAAGAAAGTATCAGAGATTGTCAGACTGCTGGTATCAAAACCGTAATGATTACGGGAGACCATGTTGTAACTGCAGCAAGTATCGCAAAAAAACTAAACATGTTACCTAACGGTGGAAGAGTGATGGAAGGTGCTGAGCTCGCTCAATTAAGTGACGATGAATTGGACAAAGTTTCAGAAGATGTGTACGTATACGCGCGAGTTTCTCCAGAGCACAAGTTGAAAATCGTAAAGTCTCTTCAGCGAAGAGGCCATGTTGTTGCGATGACAGGTGACGGAGTAAATGACGCGCCAGCCATTAAGTCAGCAAATATTGGTATTGCGATGGGGATAACAGGAACAGACGTTGCGAAGGAAGCTTCCTCTCTTGTGCTTGGTGATGACAACTTTGCTACGATTCGTTCAGCGATTGAAGAAGGAAGAAACATCTATGAAAATATTAGAAAGTTTATTCGTTATCTTCTAGCATCCAATGTAGGTGAGATCTTAGTTATGCTTTTTGCGATGATCATGGGTTTACCCCTTCCATTAGTTCCGATTCAGATTCTTTGGGTGAACTTAGTGACAGATGGTTTGCCTGCAATGGCATTAGGTGTTGACCAGGCAGAAGAAGACGTTATGAGAAGAAAACCAAGGCAAGCGAAAGAAGGAGTGTTCTCCAGAGGGCTAGGATGGAAGATCGTTTCAAGGGGATTCTTGATCGGTGGGGCCACAATACTTGCTTTCTGGGTTACCTTAAAAGAAAATCCAGATCAACTGATCGTCGCGCAATCCGTAGCTTTTGCAACACTTGTTATGGCACAGTTGATCCACGTGTTTGATTGCAGAAGTGAGCGCTCTGTTTTCCATAGAAATCCGTTTCAGAATGGTTACCTAGTCCTGGCTGTTATTTCATCTATTCTGTTATTGCTAGTGGTCATGTACGTAGAGCCATTGCAAAATATTTTCCATACGGTGCCGCTCTCCATGAGACAATGGCTGCTCGTTCTTGGCATGGCTTCTATTCCAACATTTGCTCTAGCAGGCTTTCAGTTATTTAAAAAAGAGGCAAGATAAACAAATAAAGCTGGTTCCCGTATGTTTGGGTACCAGCTTCTATTATTTTTAGCAAGACAAGAGGTATGTGCGCTCGTCCAGCGACTGTGAAACACGCTTGACGAACGTTCTAGACTTTTATGAGCAATTCTAAACCTCTGCCCAAAATTCAAAGCTGAACATGGTCGAAGATCTCGCTAGCAACTTTTTTACGCTATTTCCTTAAAAATAGGGAAATTAGTTTAGATTTCAGGATTTATGTGCTAAAATATAAGAACATGTGTACAGTTTTTCACAATATCGTACAATTAGCGTATGACCCGTTATTCCATTTGGCTAGAATAGTAGCAGGTTAGGGGCGTTTAGAGATGAAATTAATTAATATTGGGTACGGAAATATTGTTGCTGCTCACCGAATTATTGCGGTAGTCAGTCCTGAATCTGCACCGATAAAACGATTAATCACGGTAGCACGAGAGAAAAACATGCTGATTGATGCTACATATGGCCGCAGAACGCGAGCGGTTGTTGTGACTGACAGTGATCATGTTATCTTGTCAGCTGTTCAGCCTGAAACAGTAGCTCACAGACTGATGTCGGTTGATGAGGGCTCAGAAGAAAGTTAGGTTGTGGAGGTTTTTATGGAAAAAGAAAGAGGCATTCTGTTTGTTCTTTCCGGTCCGTCAGGTGTTGGAAAAGGAACTGTGTGTAAAGCGCTTCGTGAACAAAAGCTGGACATTCAATATTCCGTTTCAGCAACGACAAGAAAGCCGCGTGAAGGCGAACGGCATGGGGTAGAATACTTCTTTAAAACAAAAGAAGAGTTCCTTAATATGATTGAAAATAAACAGCTGCTCGAATGGGCAGAATATGTTGGCAACTATTATGGGACACCGATTGAATATGTGAATAGTACGCTTGACGAAGGAAAAGATGTTATTCTAGAGATCGAAGTACAAGGTGCACTTCAAGTGAAAAACATATTTCCAGAAGGTGTTTTCATCTTTTTAACACCGCCAAGTCTGGACGAATTAAGAAGTCGTATTGTTGGACGCGGTACAGAGACAGAAGATTTGATCAACAACCGCATGTCCGTAGCCAAGGAAGAAATTGAACTCATGAGACATTATGATTATTCTGTAGTGAATGATGAGATCGAAGCTGCTTGCAATCGAATCAAAGCAATCATTACCACGGAGCATTGCCGCGTGGATCGAGTTCGTCCAAAATACGAAAAAATTTTAGGAGATGACCAATAATGCTATATCCATCCATCGATTCTCTTATGGAAAAGATTGATTCAAAATACTCACTAGTTACTCTTAGCTCAAAGCGCGCTAGAGAAATTCAACAATATGATAATCAGCAGATCGCAAAACCTGTATCACACAAGTTTGTCGGTAAAGCACTTGAAGAAATTCAATCCGGTGTACTAATGAAAGTCGGAGAAACACCAGAAGATTAATAGAACAGCGAAAAAATATACAACCTTGACTAAAGGTTGTTATTTTTTTGTTCTGAATAGATTTCAATCGATTTTTTAATACATATAAATGCTGTAAAATAGAGTTAGCATGTATAAGTCAAGAGCGGCGGAAGGGGTTTATTATGGAAAAGAAGAGAATATTGCTTGCTGTTTCAGGCGGAATAGCTGCATATAAGGCGGCAACAGTAGCAAGCAGATTATATCAAAACGGATTCGAAGTAAAAGTGATCCTGACTCATTCTGCACAAAAGTTCATCACACCACTTACCTTTCAAACGCTGACAAGAAAAGAAGTTTATACAGATACGTTTGAAGAAAAAAATCCTGCAGTTGTTAGTCATATTGACCTTGCAGACTGGGCGGATCTTGTTTTGATCGCACCGGCGACTGCAAACTCTATCGGCAAACTTGCTAACGGAATTGCAGATGACATGCTCACAACAACACTGCTCGCTACAAAAGCAGACGTACTGATCGCACCTGCAATGAATGTAAATATGTTCAATCATCCTGCAGTTAAGAAGAACATGGAAACGTTAGCTTCATTCGGTTGGCGTTTCATAGAACCGAACGAAGGACTTTTAGCATGTGGATGGATCGGTAAAGGAAGACTTGCTGAACCTGAAGAATTGATAGAATCTGTTCATGCTTATTTTAATGAGAATAAGGATGGAGATAAGCCCTTTGCTGGGAAGAAAATACTTGTAACAGCTGGTCCAACTAGAGAGGAACTGGATCCTGTTCGTTACTTTACAAACCACTCTTCAGGCAAGATGGGATATGCGATTGCGTCAGTTGCAAAAAAACTAGGTGCAGATGTGACTCTTGTTACAGGACCAACCGCATTACCAGAACCTCAAGGCATTACTATTGAAAAAATCATTTCCACTAAAGATATGTTTGAAGCAACAATGTCTCGTTTTCATGAACAAGATGTTGTTATTAAATGTGCAGCGGTAGCAGATTATACACCTGTCACGGTTCATTCTAAGAAATTTAAGAAGAAAAACGATCTTTGGACGATTGAGATGAAAAAGACGATTGATATCCTGCAGTCTCTTGGTGAGAAAAAAGAACATCAAGTTTTAGTTGGATTTGCGGCAGAGACAGAAAATCTTGAGAACTACGCAAAAGATAAGATGATTCGAAAAAACCTAGATATGGTTGTAGGGAATGATGTATCAAAAGAAGGATCAGGTTTTGGGAGCGACACGAACGAGATCATGATGATAAAAAAAGATGGAACTAAGAAGGTACTGCCGATTCTGTCAAAGGAAGATGCAGCACATGAAATATTAGTAGAAGTTATGGAATTGATGAAAAGATGATCGCGGCAGTCGTAGTTGATGTTCCTTCAGGAAGTGTAAACAAAACTTTTGACTATAAAATTCCAGCAGTTTGGGAAGGTTGGGCTGAACCTGGGATGCGTGTTATCGTTCCGTTTGGGCCGAGAAAGCTTCAAGGTTTTATCTTAGAGATAAAATCAACTTCTACGGTAAAAGGAATGAAAAATATAACGGAGATTCTGGACCCATTGCCTGTGTTAACGTCCGAACTGATCGAGTTAGGAAGGTGGCTGGCTGAGAATACACTTAGTTTTTACATTACGGCTTATCAAGCCATGTTGCCAGCTGCAATGAAAGCTACTTATGAAAAGTCATTTCAAGTGATGAGATCTGATAAACTTCCTGATTCGATACGTCCCCTTCTTTCAGTCAACAACGAGATTCATGTAAGTGATGTGACAAAATCAAATCCTGATCTGTTACCACTCTTGCAGTCTTTGGCGAAAGAAGGAATTCTAGATGTTGTTTATAAAGTGAAAAATAAAGCAAATAAAAAGAAGCAAAAATTCGTTTCTGTTACAGACCGGGCTTTAGCAGAAGAACTGATTCGAAATTTAAATAAGAATGCTGAGAAACAAAAGGCGATTCTTCTAGAACTCTTACATCGGCCAGATGGAGAGTACGTGTTGCAGGAAATTTTAAAGGAAACAGGAGCTACTCTCTCAACAGCACAAACACTATCTAAAAAAGGTATTCTACTTATAGAAGAAAAAGAGATCTATCGTGACCCGTTCCAAGGTCGTACGATGAAACGAACACAGCCTCTTGCATTAACAGAAAATCAAGAAAGTGCGATCAAACCGATTCTGCATTCTATCGAGAACAATATACACGAAACGGTACTTCTCCATGGTGTCACAGGAAGCGGGAAAACAGAGATCTATCTGCAGTCCATCCAAAATGTATTGGATAAAGGAAAAGAAGCTATCGTACTCGTACCTGAGATCTCGCTCACCCCGCAGATGGTAAACCGCTTTAAAGGTCGTTTCGGTAGTGCAGTTGCGGTACTTCATAGTGGATTATCGATAGGAGAAAAATATGATGAATGGCGAAAGATTCTTAGAAAAGAAGTTTCCGTCGTTGTAGGAGCGCGTTCCGCGATCTTCGCTCCGTTCCAAAACTTAGGAATCGTCATTATAGATGAGGAGCACGAAACAAGTTATAAACAAGAAGATCACCCGCGCTATCATGCAAGAGATGTGGCGATATGGAGAGGAAACTATCATTCGTGTCCAATCGTCCTTGGAAGCGCGACACCGGCACTTGAGACATATGCAAGAGCGCAAAAAGGAAGGTATCAATTAGCAGAGCTAGCTAACCGTGTACATGCTAATCCGATGCCAGAAGTCACCATAGTAGATATGAGAGAGGAACTGAAGAACGGGAACCGCTCTATGTTTTCCCTTGCTCTGATGGACAAGCTGAAGAACGGACTTCAAAAAGGAGAACAGTCGGTATTATTCTTGAACAGAAGAGGCTATGCTTCTTTTATTCTTTGCAGAGATTGTGGCTATGTAGCACAATGTCCTCACTGTGACATTTCTTTAACCTACCATAAGCGTTTTGGTGAATTAAAATGCCACTATTGCGGTTATAAAGAGAGTACACCTTCTGTTTGTCCGAGTTGTACTTCCGAACATATCCGTTTTTTTGGAACTGGTACACAGAAAGTTGAAGAAGAACTTGCTAAAGTTCTTCCTGAAGCACGTGTGATTCGTATGGACGTTGATACGACTTCAAAAAAAGGCAGTCACGAAAAGCTCTTAACGGCATTTGAAAACGGTGAAGCTGATATCCTGCTCGGTACACAGATGATCGCAAAAGGGCTGGATTTTCCTAAAGTAACATTGGTAGGTGTTTTGGCTGCTGATACGATGCTTCATCTGCCAGACTTTAGAGCTTCAGAAAAAACCTTCCAGCTTCTCACACAAGTGAGTGGCCGTGCAGGCAGACACGAACTAGAGGGAAAGGTTATTGTACAAGGATACGATACTCAGCATTACAGCATTCAATTAGCATCCAAGCACGATTTTCACTCCTTTTATAATCAAGAGATGCAAACGCGAAAACTTCATCAATATCCACCCTTTTATTATTTAGGTTTGTTAACGTTCAGTCATCTCGATCTCATGCAAGTGGTTGAAGCGAGCGAGAAAGCAGCAACCTACCTATCGAAGAGGTTATCACCGGATAGTCTGCTTCTTGGACCTGTAACTTCACCCATTGCACGTGTGAAGGATAGATATCGCTATCAGGTCATGATAAAATACAAAAATGAGCCGGAGCTAAGAACCTGGTTTGAAGAGATTATTGCTCATTTCCAAAACGATAAAGAGAATAAAGATCTTCAGATAACGGGTGATTTAAACGCCCAAACACTTATGTAGCTAGTTAAGGAGATACAAAATGACCATTCTTAAAATTGTAGAACATCCACATCCAGTGTTAGAAACAGAATGTGAACCAGTTAAAACATTTGATAAAAATTTAAAAACGTTAGTTAAAGATATGTTCGAGACGATGTATGAGGCAGAAGGAGTTGGACTCGCTGCACCTCAGGTTGGCATTGCAGAACAGATCGCAGTTGTAGATATCGGTGATGACACAGGTCAGCTAGTTCTGATCAACCCGGTTATAAAAAAAGCTTCTGGGAGCCAGAGTGGGCCTGAAGGCTGTTTAAGTTTCCCGGGATTATTTGGTGAAGTTGAACGTCCTTTTGAAGTTACCGTTACAGCTTACGACGTAAACGGAAAAGAGTTTACATTAAAAGCAAGTGATTTTCTTGCTCGTGCCATCCAACATGAAATCGATCATCTGCATGGTATCTTGTTCACATCAAAAGTAATCGAATATTACGAGACGGAAGAACTGGAGGGATAAACATGAAAGTATTATTTATGGGAACACCTGATTTTTCCGTACCCGTTCTTTGTCAGCTCGTTGAAGATGGCTACGATGTCGTTGGTGTTGTCACACAACCTGACAAGCCAGTTGGCAGAAAAAAAGAGATCAAGCAGACTCCAGTTAAAGAGGAAGCTTTAAAACATGGAATTTCTGTGTATCAGCCTATTAAACTGCGAGAAGACTATGAAGACATCATCGCTCTTCAACCAGACTTAATCGTCACAGCAGCATATGGACAGATTTTACCAAAAGCGATTCTTGAAACACCTCAGCATGGATGTATCAATGTTCATGCATCATTGCTTCCGAAGTATCGTGGAGGTGCTCCAATCCATAAAAGTATCATGGACGGAAACGCCAAGACCGGGATCACGATCATGTATATGGTTGAAAAATTAGATGCAGGTGATATACTTACCCAAGTTGAAGTTGAAATCGAAGAAAATGATCACGTTGGTTCGATGCACGATAAGTTGAGTGCAGCCGGTGCAAAGTTATTGTCTGAAACCATTCCTCAACTTGTTGAAGGTAAACTAACCCCTGTGCCACAAGTGGCTGAGGAAGTTACATTTGCATGGAACATCACGCGAGATCAAGAGAAGATAGATTGGACATTGTCAGGTGAAGAAATTTATAACCACATTCGTGGGCTACACCCATGGCCGGTTGCTTATACGTATTTGAACGGACAGCCACTTAAAGTATGGTGGGGTGAAAAGAAAGAAACAAGTACTGATGGTGAGCCTGGGACTGTAATCGGTGTTCACGAAAAAGGTCTTCAGGTCGCAACAGGAAACAAAACAAGCATTATCATTACAGATTTGCAGCCCTCTGGAAAAAAGAGAATGTTAGCAAGTGATTATCTTAAAGGAGCAAGCGTTTCAAAAGGCTTGAGATTAGGTGAGTAGAGTTGGATAACAACATTAGAGCGATTGCCCTGGACGTTTTACTTAAAATAGAACAGAACCAGGCTTATAGTAATTTACAACTGAATCAAACATTGCAGAACTCGAATATGAAGAGTGTAGATAAAGCACTCTTGACGAACATCGTGTACGGAACGATACAAAGAAAAAACACGATTGATTTTTATTTGGATCAATTGTTGAACAAACCGATCAAGAAAAAAGACCGTTGGGTTCTTTCTTTACTGAGGCTATCTATTTTTCAGATGCTATATTTAGATAGAGTTCCTGATCATGCGATCATTCATGAGGCTGTAGAGATAACGAAAGAACGAGGAAACCAAGGACTTGCCGGTCTCGTAAACGGTATCTTACGTAAACTTCAGCGAGAAGGAACAGAAGCCATGGATAAGAAAGCTTTAGAAAGTGCGGAAAAAGAAGCTCTTTCTTACAGTATGCCTCAATGGTTGTTTGACCGCTGGAGAGATCAGTTCGGACAAGAAGATGCGGAGAAGATGGCACAATCTAACTTATTAGCTTCTCCTGTGACTGCAAGGGTGAACACGAAGAAAAGCAATAGAAAAGACGTTTTGGAGCTTCTATTAGAAGAAGGAATTGTCGCTGAAGAAGGAGAATTGTCTCCTGAAGGTATCATCGTTAAAGAAGGCTATCTTCCAGCAACTGATGTTTATAAACAAGGTCTCGTAACGATCCAAGATGAAAGTTCAATGTTAGTGGCACGGGCTGTTGATCCTGTTTCTGGAGAAACGATTCTTGATACTTGCGCCGCGCCAGGTGGGAAGTCAACACATATGGCAGAACTGATGCAAGGAGAAGGAAAGGTAGTTTCATTAGACCTCCATTCTCATAAGATTGACTTGATCAAAAGACAAGCAGAACGTCTTGGACTTGAAAATATTGAAGCATCCGTGTTAGATGCACGAAAAGTGTCTGATCAGTTTGAAACAGGAACATTTGATAGAGTTCTCGTAGATGCGCCTTGCAGCGGTTTCGGAGTTATTCGTAAAAAGCCTGATCTGAAATGGTCTAAAACAGAAGAAGATGTGACAAGATTAACCAACATTCAAAGAGATATTTTGCACGCTGCTTCAGATATGGTCAAAGATGGCGGACTACTCGTATACAGTACGTGTACAGTTGATAAAGAAGAAAACGATAACGTTGCAGATTGGTTCTTATCAAACCATCCAGAATTCGAGTGGGATTCCCAATTTGCGGAAAAAATGCCGAATAACATAAAATCCTATATAATAGATGGTAGATCAGATATTCAGATCATGCCTCATTATTTTAATAGTGACGGATTCTATATAGCAGCATACAGAAAAAAGACAACAGGTGGTGAGAAACATGCTTAAACCTTTAACAGAGAAACAAACAAAACCAAATATTAAACCTTCTATCTTTTCTTTAGAACTTCATGAGTTAGAAGCGTGGCTTACTGATATAAGAGAACCAAAGTTCAGAGGAAAACAGATCTTTGAATGGCTGTATAAAAAACGTGTGTCTTCTTTTGAGGAAATGACGAACCTTCCTTTAGGTCTTCGTGAAAAGCTCGAGAAAGACTTTTATATCAAACCATTAAAAGAAGTCGTACGTCAGGAGTCTTCGGACGGCACGATTAAGTTTTTATTCGAGCTTCAAGACGGTTATTCGATCGAAACGGTTCTTATGAGACATGAATATGGAAATAGTATTTGTGTAACAACTCAAGTAGGATGCCGCTTAGGTTGTACGTTCTGTGCTTCCACACTAGGCGGACTTAAACGTAATCTTCTAGCTGGTGAGATCGTAGCTCAAGTGCTTCAAGTTCAACGCGCGCTAGATGAAACAGAAGAAAGAGTAAGTTCAGTAGTTGTTATGGGTATCGGTGAGCCTTTTGATAACTATGAAGGGCTCATGTCGTTTTTGAAGATTATCAATCACGATCAAGGCCTTAATATCGGAGCTCGCCATATTACGATCTCCACGAGTGGTGTTGTACCTTACATCTACAAGTTTGCGGATGAGGGCATGCAGATCAATTTTGCAATCTCCCTGCATGCGGCGAACACAGAGACGAGAAGCCGATTGATGCCAGTAAACAGAATGTATCCGTTAAACGAATTGATGGATTCTATTCGTTATTACATTAAAAAGACGGGACGCCGTGTGACGTTTGAGTATGGTTTGTTCGGTAAAGTTAACGATTCCGTAGAACATGCGAACGAGCTAGCAGACTTAATCAAAGATATTAAGTGTCACGTAAATCTTATTCCAGTAAACTATGTACCAGAAAGAGACTATGTCCGAACACCGAAAACACAAATTTTCAAGTTCTTAGAGACGTTAACCTCCAGAGGCATTAATGCCACCATCAGAAGAGAACAAGGACATGACATTGATGCTGCATGCGGTCAGCTGCGTGCGAAGGAACGTAAAGAAGAGACGAGGTGACGGGAAGATGCAAATTGCCTTTCAAACAGACGTTGGAATGGTAAGGAAGCATAATGAAGACAGCGGGGAAGTGTTCACAAAGGGTGAACACTTTCTTGCAGTTATCGCAGATGGAATGGGTGGACATAAAGCAGGAGATATCGCTAGCCAAGAAGCCCTTAAAGTGATGAAAGATGCATGGTCTCAATTTGAAGAAAACATGGAAAACGTGAAAGAATGGATCCAGAACGTTTTAAAAGATACGAATAAACATATCTTTGATTTTTCTCAGGAGAATCCTGAAACTAGAGGTATGGGAACTACGGTTGTGGCTGCTTTAGGTACGAATAAAGAAATTACAGTCGCACATATCGGTGACAGCCGATGTTATCTGTATTCGAATGGGGAACTGAAAAGAGTAACGGATGATCATTCTCTAGTCCAAGAACTAGTGAAATCTGGTCAAATTACAGAGGATGAGGCAGAGATTCATCCAAGAAGAAACATGATCATGAAAGCTGTCGGTACTGATGAAACCGTAGAAGCTGAGTTTAATACGATCACTTGGCACAATGGTGACTATCTTTTGCTTTGTTCGGACGGTCTATCAGATAAAGTATCTTCTAAACGTCTTCAAGAAGTGTTTGAAAATCAAATGGAATCCGTTACCGAGAAGGTAGAACGATTGATCACTTGGGCAAAAGATGCCGGTGGAGAAGATAACATTACTGCTATCCTTATACAGAACAGTTCTGACACAGAAACAAAAGGGGAAGCAATAACATGATAGGAAAAAGAGTCAGTGGCCGCTACAAGCTTTTAGAAGTTATCGGTGACGGCGGAATGGCCATCGTTTATAGAGCAAAAGATTTAATATTAGATAGAGATGTAGCAGTAAAGGTTCTACGATCTGAGTTTAATAAAGACGAAGATTTCATCAGACGATTTAAAAGAGAAGCTGAATCAGCAACGAGTCTTAACCATCCGAACATTGTGAGTATCTATGATGTTGGAGAAGATGAAGAGATCTATTTTATCGTGATGGAATATGTGCAGGGAAAAACACTAAAGCAATACATAAAAGAACATGGCAAAATCTCGGTAGAAGAATCTCTGCATATTATGAAGCAGATCGTTTCAGGTATGGCGGTCGCTCATGATCATGGAATCATTCATCGCGATATTAAACCGCATAATATATTAATTACTGATAACGGTATAGCAAAGTTAACAGACTTTGGAATTGCGCTCGCTATTACTTCAGCAACGATCACGCATACAAACTCTATTCTTGGATCTGTTCATTACTTTTCGCCTGAACAAGCAAGAGGCGGTATCGCGAACGCAAAATCTGATATCTATTCTTTCGGAGCAGTACTCTATGAAATGGTTACAGGGAGAGTTCCGTTCGTTGGAGATTCGCCGGTGTCGGTTGCGTTAAAACATCTCCAAGAAAATGTGATCGAACCACGAAGATTGAATCCTGAAATCCCACAGAGTGTGGAGAATATTGTTTTAAAGTCGTTGGCGAAAAATCCTTTAAAAAGATATGACAGTGCTGATGAACTGTTGAGGGATATGAGTTCAGCGTTAGATCCAGATCGTATGTATGAGCAAAAGTGGAACGAAGAAAACGAGGAAGATGAGAAAACAAAGTACATTCCTCCTATAGTCGTGCCACCAATCGAAACACCTGTGAAGAAAGCAGAAGAAGAAAGAGAAAAAGAAAAAGAGAAAAAGCCCGAAAAACCTAAGAAGAAAAGAAACTGGTGGCTTATTTTACTTATATCACTTCTTTTGTTAGGCGGTGCGGGAATAGCTGCTTTCACGATGATGCCTTCTATCTTTTATGTTGAAGAAGTCAGTGTTCCAGATGTAGCGGGAGAAGAATATGTAGATGCTTTTGATAGCTTGAGAGCCGAAGGGCTTGAAGTGAAACGGCAGGAAGTATTTGATCCCGAGATTGAAGAAGGTCTTGTAGTAAGGCAGGATCCATCTCCAGGAACAAAAGTGAAACAGCAAGCAATCGTTACGTTATTCGTATCAAAAGGACCTGAAAAGGAAAATATGCCTGATGTAGAAGGCTATAATATAGAAGATGCGAAAGAACGTTTGAAAGAAGATGGCTTCTCACAGATCAATATCGACTATGAAGAATCAGACACAGAGCCAGAAGGTACGGTGCTCGAACAAAGTCCTGATCGTGATGAAAAAGTAACACCTGCAGAAACTGAAGTTACACTAACAGTTAGTTCTGGAACACCAACCGTTCAAGTTGAAAACTTAATAGGTGCGACAGAACAAGATGTAAATACGTTTGCTGAGAATGCTGGTCTTACCGTTGAATTTTCAAAAGAGTTCTCTGATACGGTCGAAAAAGGAAGAGTGATCTCGCAAAATCCATCTCCTTTTACGCAAGTAGAAAAAGGAGCAACGATCTCTGTCGTTCTTTCTGATGGCCAAGAAGAATCAGAAGAGCCTCCTGCTGAAGAGGAACCACCCGCCGAAGACCGTACAGTGACAAAGGATATCGAAGTTAAGCTAGATAAGAAGGACAGAAGAGAACCAGTTACAGTAAGAATTGTATATTCCGATAAAAACGCTTCAAATGAAGTTTTTGTTGAAGAACAGATTACAGACAAAAAGAAATATCAGCTGCCTCTGACGATCGCTGAGGGAGGTTCTGCTTCTTACGTTGTATATATCAACGGAAAAGAAGAGGAATCTGAGACGATAAATTATGATGATGCTAAAAGTGCTAACGCAAGAATGAGTAATGATAATAATGATGATGAGGAAGGGGACGATGGTGATTAAGCATGCCTGAAGGAAGAATTGTTAAAGCGCTCGCTGGTTTTTATTACGTTAAGGAAAATGGTAAGGCCGAAGTTTTCCAATGCAGAGGAAGAGGTAATTTTCGCAAAAAGAAAGTAAATCCATTGGTAGGGGACTGGGTAGAATACGAGTCAAGCAACATTACAGATGGATACATTCTTGATGTGAAGGAACGCAAAAACGAGCTAGTTCGTCCTCCTATCGCGAACGTAGACCAAGCCATTCTAGTTTTTTCAGCTACTGAACCGGATTTTAGCACGCTTTTATTAGATCGCTTCCTTGTTCATATTGAAGCGAACGATATCTTACCTGTTATTTGTATCTCAAAAATGGATCTTATACAGAAACCTGAAGAGATCGAGGAAATCAACCATTATATAGAGGCTTACAAAACATTAGGTTATGAAGTCATTCCAACTTCGACAAAAACAGATGATAGTCTTGAAATGTTCTATCCACTTTTCAAAGATAAAGTTACCGTTTTTGCAGGGCAGTCTGGAGTTGGTAAATCTTCCCTTTTGAATGCGATCAATCCAGAGCTTATGCTTGAGACAAATGAGATTTCAAGCCATTTAGGCCGAGGGAAGCACACGACTCGTCATGTGGAACTCATTCTCTTTGGTAATGGCTTAGTTGCTGACACGCCTGGGTTTAGCTCGCTAGATTTCTTAAATATTGAAGCGGAAGACTTATCGATGTACTTCCCAGAAATGGACGAGCTTCGAGGCGATTGCAAATTTAGAGGGTGCTCACATACGTCTGAACCGAAATGTGCAGTTAAAAAAGGGGTAGAGGACGGAGTCGTTCCAAAGTTCCGCTACGACCATTACGTAAGTTTTTTACAAGAAATTAAAGATCAAAAACGGAGGTACTGATGATTAAAATAGCTCCATCTATTCTGTCGGCTGACTTCTCAAGGTTAGGCGATGATATAAAAGCTGTAGAAGAAGCGGGTGCGGATTATATTCATGTTGATGTGATGGATGGCCATTTCGTACCAAACATCACGATCGGACCACTGGTTGTTCAAGCGATCCGACCTGTTACAAAACTTCCGTTAGATGTACATCTCATGATTGAAAATCCAGATCGATACATTGAAGAATTTGCAAAAGCAGGTGCAGATATTATTTCTGTGCATGTTGAAGCATCACCTCATCTACATCGAACGGTTCAACTCATTAAACAACAAGGTGTAAAAGCGGGTGTGGTGATTAATCCAGCAACACCAGTCGATTCTATCAAACACATAATACAAGATGTTGACCTTGTGTTGTTAATGACTGTTAATCCTGGGTTTGGTGGACAAGCATTCATAGAGAGCGTAGTGCCCAAGATCAAAGAGGTGTCCGATCTCGTACAAACACAAGGATTGAACGTTGAGATTGAAGTTGATGGCGGTGTAAATCCAGAAACAGCTCGTCTTTGTGTGGAATCTGGTGCGAATGTATTAGTTGCTGGTTCTGCCATTTATGGGAAGAAAGATTTAAAGGATGCAATAAAAGCCATTCGTGGTGTATAATTGATTAAAGAAAATTAAATAAGCAACCACAGGGGGAGTCCTTTAAAGGGCTGAGAGGGGAGTGTTCTCCCGACCCTTTGAACCTGAAGCTGGATCATACCTGCGTAGGGATGTGGAGTCGTATGACTTTTTGAATGTATATCTAAAAAGCAACCGAGCTCACATGCCGGTTGCTTTTTTTGTTTTTCTGTTAGCATAGAAAATAGGGGGTTATCATGTATGAAAGCAAACAACATATCATTATTAACAGAAATCGCTATCATGTCAGCTTTATCATTGATTTTAGGCTTAATTAAATTTGCTGGTCCTTGGCCACAAGGTGGTTCTGTTTCGTTAGAGATGGTTCCAATCTTTTTAATGGCTTTTAGAAGAGGGCTAAAGGCAGGGGTGCTTACAGGCTTAGCTGTAGGACTGCTTCAGCTTCTTGTGAACCCTTACGTTATTCATCCAGCACAGATGATCTTAGACTATCCGTTAGCGTTCGCTCTAGCGGGCGTTGCGGGGGCATTTGCGCCGTCTATCACTCAAGGTGCCAGCAAGAGAACGTTCTTGATGGTTACAGGAATTTTCGTAGGTTGCTTGTTAAGAACGATCTCACATGTATTATCAGGAGTTATATTCTTTAGTGATCTAGCAGAAGAGATGAACATATGGCTCTATTCGTTCTTATACAACGGATCGTTCATGGTCGTTATTTTCGGGATTACTGCTCTAGTCGTTATACTACTAACAAACACAGCTCCTAAACTACTGCACGCTGCTCATAACGGTCGCCATCAAGCAGCATGAAGATAAGCATAGTTGCAGGAGGTCCGGAGCATTTGATTCCTGATTTGAAGCCATATGATCTATCAACGGATCATATTTGGATCGGTGTCGATAGAGGAACCCTCTTTTTATTGAGAAATGATATCTTTCCACAGTATGCATTTGGTGATTTTGATTCTGTTTCTGATGATGAGAGAAGAAGTATAATGAACTCTTCGATAAAAGTGAATCAATACCGATCAGAAAAAGATTCCACTGACATGGAGATCGCATTAGAGTGGGCGTTGAAACAGAATCCAGAACAAATTCTCATATTCGGTGCGACTGGTGGAAGGTTAGATCACGAACTGATGAACATCCAACTTTTATTTAAAAGTCGGAGTAATCTTGCAGATGTAAGGATTAAGGATACAAGGAATGAGATCTCACTTCATCTACCTGGATGTTATGAAATTGAGCAAGATCACAGATACTCATATATCTCATTTCTGGCTCAAAGTGAAGAAGTGACAGGTATCACCTTAGAGGGATTTAAATACCCGTTAGACCAAGCTAAACTTCAGGCTGGTTCATCGTTATGTGTTTCCAATGAGCTTGTAAATAAAAGTGGTACTTATTCTTTTGACTCCGGCATAATATTGATGGTAAAGAGCCGTGATTAAAAAATCACGGAATACAGGCCCCAAAGCACCTTTTTATAAAAAGGGGAATAAAGTATTTATTGTTTAGCTCTTATCATTTTTTATGGGCCTGGAGGAGGGGTAAGATGAAATTTTATACCATTAAACTTCCTAAATTCTTGGGAGGCTTCGTACGTGCCGTCTTAGGTTCTTTCAAAAAAGGATAACAAACAAAAAAAGCGCTTGTGCGCTTTTTTTGTTTGTTTTTTGAATATTTGGTTTCGTGTATAGTCGGTTTCTGTGAAAGTAGTTGATTTCCGCTCCAGGTTGCACGCTTTCCATGGGGCGAACGGTGAGCCTCCTGCCGCTTTGCGCCATTAGGAGTCTCCACCTGACCGCTTCAAGTTTGTCTCTCTGCTCCTGCGTCTACAAGTTTATGCTAACGAAGTGAACTTCCTCGTCGCATGCCTTGCGAGAAGCACCTCATGTTGCAGGCAGGCAACCTTACGCTCCAATCAACTTGCCTAAGATGAGAAAAAGAAAATACCCAAAAAGCAACAATCATTTAGAAAGAGTCTTTTAAAAGAGAATAATTTTAAGATTGGATGATTTACTGTCCAGTTTAAAGAAAATACTGTCCACTTGAATCTATTTTGGTCATCAAAGCGCTTTTTGGACAAAGAAAAAAACAGCAGCGGTTGCTGCTGTTTTTATTTATACACGTTCAACTTTGCCAGATTTAAGGGCACGAGCAGATACGTATACGCGTTTAGGCTTTCCGTCCACAAGAATACGAACCTTTTGGACGTTAGCTCCCCAGCTTTTCTTTGATTTGTTCATTGCGTGAGAACGCTTGTTACCAGTTTTAGGTCCTTTTCCAGTAATAAAACATTTACGAGCCATGTAGGTGAACCTCCTTTACAGCAAAAAAGCTTTGCATCAATTCAATCGTATGTTAAATACTAAATAATATTAGCATGACTTCAGTAGCAATGCAACATATTCGTAAAAGGTTTTCAAGTAAATTTCCTTGACAATACTATTTACATAGTGTGAAATGTAGTAGTCCTTTCAAAATAGGCTGATGTATAGTAAAATATTTGTTAGCCATTTAACAAATTAAAGGGGGATATAAGCATGTCCATTGAAATGAAAACAACCTATGGTCAAATTGATATTTCTAATGAAGTAATTGCCACTATAGCCGGTGGAGCAGCAATTGATTGTTACGGAATTGTTGGCATGGCATCAAGGAAGCAATTAAAGGATGGAATAACTGAACTTTTAGGACGTGAAAATTTCTCCCGAGGGATCGTTGTTCGACAAGAAGAGGATGAAGTACATATTGACATGTACATCATCGTTAGTTATGGAACAAAGATTTCTGAAGTGGCTCATAACGTTCAGAACAAAGTGAAATATACCCTGGATCAAATGCTTGGTTTGGCGGTTGACTCAGTCAATATCTACGTTCAGGGTGTCAGGGTGACAACCCCTTAGTTAGGAGGAAGTTTTGTGTCTTTAAAAGTATTAGATGGAAAAAAGTTTTCAAAAATGGTACTCGAGGGTGCTTCAAACTTAACACGGAATGCAGCAATGGTCGACGCACTTAATGTTTTCCCTGTACCAGATGGTGATACAGGAACGAACATGAACTTAACGATTACTTCTGGTGCAAAAGAAGTAGAAAAAAACACGTCTAGTCAAATTGGCGCTGTTGCCAGTGCTTTTGCTAAAGGCTTATTAATGGGAGCGCGCGGAAACTCTGGTGTTATTCTTTCACAGTTGTTTAGAGGATTCTCTAAATCAATCGAAGGAAAAGAGACGATTAACGCTGCTGAATTTGCCAATGCATTTGATAAAGGTGTAGAAACTGCTTATAAAGCAGTTATGAAACCAGTAGAAGGTACGATTTTAACTGTAGCTAAAGACGCTGCAAAAAAAGCAGTTAAAGAAGCTAAAAAATCAGACGATATTCTATACATTATGAAAGAGCTTGTTAAAGAATCGAAAGCTTCCTTAAACCGTACTCCTGATCTACTTCCGGTTCTAAAAGAAGTTGGCGTTGTTGATTCTGGTGGACAAGGGTTAGTCACTGTTTATGAAGGGTTTTTAGCTGTACTTGAAGGCAAAGAGCTGCCGAAAGTATCTGTTAACGCTCCTTCGATGGGTGAACTTGTTAACGCCGAGCATCATAAAGCACAGATGCACATGAAGACGGAAGATATCCATTTCGGATATTGTACAGAATTTATGGTAAGGTTCGAAGAAAAAAAGATCAAAAACAATCCATTCGATGAGATCAACTTCCGTAATGAGTTAAGTCAACATGGTGATTCTTTGCTTGTTGTAGCTGATGAGGACGTTGTAAAAGTTCACATCCATACGGAGCAACCTGGTAATATGCTAACACTTGCGCATCGTTACGGAAGCTTGATCAACATCAAGATCGAAAACATGCGTGAGCAGCACTCAGCGATTCTAGAGAGCGAGAATGAAGTGATTCCTTCCTACTCACAATCTACTCCTACTCCTGAGAAGAAAAAGGAATATGGTATCGTTACGGTTGCTATGGGTGAAGGCATCGAAGAGATGTTTTCATCAATGGGTGCATCAGTTATCCAAGGTGGACAAACGATGAACCCAAGTACTGAGGATATCGTAAAAGCAATTTCTGAGGTTAACGCAGAGAAAGTGTTCATCCTTCCGAATAACAGCAATATCATCATGGCATCTGAACAAGCTGCAAGTGTTGTTGATGAAGAAGTTGTGATCATCCGCACAAAAACAGTGCCACAAGGTATCGCTTCTATATTAGCTTTCAATCCTTCTGCTGATATGGCAGAGAACGAAAAGAAGATGAACGAAGCCATTACTTCTGTTAAGTCAGGCCAAGTTACTTATGCAGTTCGTGATACATCTATCGATGGTGTTGAAATTGCTAAAGGTGACTTTATGGGAATCTCAGAAGGAAAAATTCTAACTTCTAAGACAGACAAACAAGAAGTAACGAAAGAACTACTCTCAAATATGCTCGATGAAGATTCAGAGATCGTTACGATCATCTATGGTGAAGATAGCTCTGAGGAAGAGGCACAGGAACTTGCTGAATTTATTGAAGAAAAGTATCCCGATGCGGAAGCTGAAATTCATAACGGTAAGCAGCCGATCTATTCATTCATCTTATCAGTAGAGTAAAAAATGAAAAGTATTCTCTCTTAAACTTAAAGTGTGATAAAGTTAAGGGGGAATACTTATTTTATTGGGAAAAAACGCAACTTGAAGGAGAACGTCATGAAATATAAAAGTGTATTTGATATTATCGGTCCCATTATGATAGGACCTTCTAGTTCACATACAGCCGGCGCTGCACGAATCGGACGAGTAGCGAGAAGCCTTTTTGGCAGGAAACCCAAATACGCAACCATCTCATTCTATGGCTCTTTTGCTAAAACCTATCGAGGTCACGGAACGGATGTAGCGATTGTTGGTGGAATCCTGGATTATGACACGTTTGATACTCGAATTGTGGATGCGCTTACAATAGCGGAACAAGAAGGTATCGAGGTCACGATGACTGCTGAGGATGCTATAACGGACCATCCAAACACAGCTCGTGTTATTATTGGCGATAACGACGATAAAATTGAAGTAGTTGGAATTTCGATCGGTGGCGGGAAAATTGAGATTACAGAACTGAACGGTTTTGCGTTACGATTATCTGGAAATCATCCCGCTCTATTAATCGTTCATAATGATAAATATGGAGCGATAGCAGGAGTGGCGAACATATTAGCAAAACATGAGATCAATATTGGTCATATGGAAGTTTCAAGAAAAGAAAAAGGGAAAGAAGCATTGATGGTTATTGAGATCGATCAAAATGCAGATGAGATCATCATAAACGAACTAAATTCTCTCCCGATTGTTCAACAAGTAGTAAAGATACACGATTAAGAGGTGAGAAGTATGTTTCGTAATGTAGCTGAATTAATAGAATTAGCGGAATCAAAAAAATGTAAGATCTCAGAGATCATGATTCAGCAAGAAATGGATGTTACTGGACGCTCGAGAGATGAAGTTCTAGGATTCATGGATCGAAATTTAAGAGTGATGGAAGAAGCTGTCCTGCGCGGAATTACTGAAGATGTGAAATCTCATTCTGGTCTAACAGGCGGAGATGGAAAACTTCTTCAGAACTATATTAAAACTGGAAAGTCTCTATCTGGCGAACTGATGCTTGATGCTGTAAGCAAAGCGATGGCAACGAATGAAGTGAACGCGGCGATGGGTACGATCTGTGCTACACCTACCGCAGGATCTGCAGGTGTCGTTCCTGGCACTCTGTTTGCGTTAAAAGAAAAATTAAATCCTACCAGAGAACAAATGATTGAGTACCTGTTTGCTGCAGGTGCGTTTGGTTTTGTTGTAGCAAACAACGCCTCTATTTCTGGAGCCGCTGGTGGATGCCAAGCTGAGGTAGGATCTGCTACAGGAATGGCTGCAGCGGCGATCGTCGAACTTGCTGGTGGGTCTCCTTCGCAATCAGCAGAAGCGATGGCGATTGCACTAAAGAACATGCTAGGACTCGTTTGTGATCCTGTTGCGGGATTGGTCGAAGTTCCTTGTGTAAAACGAAACGCAATGGGTGCAAGCAATGCTATCGTAGCAGCTGATATGGCACTTGCCGGGATCGTTAGCCGTATTCCGTGTGATGAAGTGATCGATGCGATGTACAAGATTGGTCTTTCAATGCCGTCTGCACTGCGTGAAACTGCACTTGGAGGCTTAGCGGCTACACCAACAGGAAGAGAGCTTGAAGCAAAAATCTTTGGCATCCCGCTAAACGAGAAGTAAAGATGTTGAATCAATCCATAACAACAGTAAATGGCATTGGAGAGAAGAAAGCTGAAGAGCTCGCTAGCATGGGTATTCAATCTGTGGAAGATCTTTTAGAATATCTGCCTTATCGGTATGAAGATTACCAAAAGAAAGATCTCGCGGAAATTGCACATGATGAAAAAGCAACGATCGAAGGGAAGGTTCATTCTGAACCTTCTCTGCGTTATTTTCCGAAGAAAAAATCACGTTTAACTTTTAGGATGCTGATCGGTAAATACTTAATTACAGCTACGATCTTTAATCGCCCATTCCTTAAGAATCAGATCGCTTTAGGTCAGACGCTTACGGTGACAGGTAAATGGGATCGAAATAAAATGACGTTAACCGTTAGTGATGTTCATTTTGGAACATTCAGTGACGATCATAAAATTGAACCGGTCTATTCAGTAAAGGGCTCACTGTATGGCAAAACGATGCGTAAGATTATAGATTCCGCATTTCGTCAATTTTCTGGTGGAATCGTGGATCCTCTTCCAGAAGAGATTCGAGAATCATATCGACTTCCAGATCGAGAATCAGCGCTTAAGATGATGCATTTTCCTGAAGATTTTAAAGCATTAAAAGCAGGAAGAAGAAGGCTGGCATACGAAGAGTTGTTGTATTTTCAACTAAAGATGCAGATCTTTAGAAAATGGAACAGACAGCAATCTGAAGGAGCAGCTTTGCAGTTTGATCGAAACCAAATAGACACGTTTGTTCGTTCTTTACCGTTTCAGTTAACGGAAGCGCAGCAGCGGGTAGTAGATGAAATATTAAGAGATCTATCAGGTTCAAGCCGAATGAACAGGTTGCTTCAAGGTGATGTAGGCTCTGGTAAAACAGTAGTTGCAGCTGTAGCTTTATATGCCGCGGTTACGGCTAACAGGCAAGGGGCGTTGATGGTACCTACAGAGATCCTTGCCGAACAGCATTTTCAATCGTTAAAAGAGCTTTTTGCTCCGTTCGGAATAACGGTAGCTCTTTTAACTTCTTCTGTTAAAGGGAAAATGCGTAGGGAAACATTAGCGCTTTTACAGCAAGGCGAGATTCAGATTATGGTTGGTACACACGCCCTCATCCAAGAAGAAGTGAACTTTCATAGTCTCGGTCTAGTGATCACAGACGAGCAGCACCGGTTTGGTGTTAACCAAAGAAGAGTGCTAAGGGAAAAAGGTGAGAGTCCGGATGTTCTCTTTATGACGGCGACTCCTATTCCTCGAACACTTGCAATATCGGCGTTTGGTGACATGGATGTTTCTACGATCGATGTAATGCCTGCAGGAAGAAAACCGATCATCACACATTGGGCAAAACACGGTATGCTAAATCGTGTTCTTGATTTTATAAAAAAAGAAATTGAGTCCGGCAGACAAGCTTATGTTATCTGTCCATTAATCGAAGAATCAGAAAAGATAGATGTGCAGAATGCTATAGACGTTCATGCTCAGCTAAGTGCTTACTTTCATAATTATCAAGTAGGTCTGATGCACGGAAGACTGCATTCGACTGAAAAAGATGAAGTGATGAGAAAGTTTGCAGCGAATGTTTGCCAAATCCTGGTGTCTACGACGGTTGTAGAGGTCGGTGTGAATGTTCCGAACGCTACCATCATGGTTATATATGACGCTGAAAGATTCGGACTTTCTCAACTCCATCAGTTAAGAGGACGAGTAGGTCGTGGCAGCGAACAATCCTATTGTGTACTTATCGCAGATCCGAAATCTGAAGAAGGTCAAGAACGGATGAGGATTATGACAGAGACGACTAATGGGTTCGAGCTTTCAGAAAAAGACCTCGAGCTTCGTGGGCCAGGTGATTTTTTCGGAAATAAGCAAAGTGGTGTTCCGAACTTTAAAGTAGCGGACCTCGTGCATGATTATCGAATTTTAGAAACAGCTAGAAATGATGCGGCTAGACTTGTTCAATCAGAAGAGTTTTGGAAAGATGAAACATATCGATTGATCCGAGAAGTTTTAACAAGACAAGGTGTGCTCGATAAAGAAAGACTAGATTAATCTTGAAAGAAGAGAATTGATACTATATACTACTATTAGTACCAGCTCTTAATAGCAGAAAGATAAATTGGCAGGTACGCTGTAATAGCGTTACCTGCTTTTCTACGCACTGCATCTTCACTCACTATCTTTCTCATATATGAGACCTTTGTATGGAAGAAGGAAGAAACTATGAAAAAATCAAAAAAAGAGAGACAAGAGCTGTTAAGGGAAACGATTAAGTTAACCCCTTTTATAACAGATGAAGAATTGGCAGAAAAATTCAGTGTCAGCGTTCAGACGATCAGGCTTGACCGTTTGGAACTTTCTATTCCAGAGCTTAGGGAAAGAATAAAGTCTGTGGCTGAAACAAAACTGGATGATGTAAAAGCACTGCCGCTTGAAGAGGTCATCGGTGAAATCATTGACCTTCAGTTAGATGAATCAGCTATTTCAATATTAGACATAAAAGAAGAACATGTTTTTTCTCGTAATAAGATCGCAAGAGGTCATCACGTTTTTGCTCAGGCGAACTCTCTGGCGGTGGCGATTATAAATGATGAACTGGCTTTAACTGCAAAAGCTAATATTCGGTTTTCTCGTCCTGTTCGAGTAGGTGAGAGAGTGGTTGCAAAAGCCAAAGTAATAGAGACGAGTCAGGAGAGAACCATTGTAGATGTTAACAGTTATGTAGAGAATGAGCCTGTCTTCAAAGGTGAATTTACAATGTATAGATCTGCACAAGATCCAAAGGAAGGAAGTTAAATCAGCATGAATATCGCAATAGATGCAATGGGTGGCGACAATGCACCAGAAGAAATCGTTAAAGGTGCAATGCTAGCTAAAGAGCAATATCCAGAGCTTTCAATTACATTAGTTGGAGATCAGGATCAGATCTTGAAACATTTGCCTGAAAAGCACGCGTTTACGATCATTCATACCGATGAAGTGATTGAAACATCAGAAGAGCCAGTTCGAGCTGTTCGCCGTAAAAAGAATGCCTCGATGGTAATCGCGGCGAATGAAGTGAAATCAGGAAAAGCGGATGCCTATATTTCTGCGGGTAACACGGGTGCATTGATGGCTAGTGGCTTGTTTTATGTTGGCCGTATTAAAGGTATTGATCGTCCAGCACTTGCTCCGACACTTCCAACTTTGAACGGTGACGGATTTTTGTTTTTAGATGTAGGTGCCAATATGGATGCGAAGCCAGAACACCTTTTACAATATGCATTGATGGGCTCTGTGTATTGGAGAGAAGTTCGAGGTGTTGAAAAGCCGCGTGTAGGATTGTTAAACGTTGGAACAGAAAGTGAAAAAGGAAACGCTCTTACTAAGGCTGCATTTCCACTCTTACAGGAAGCTGATATTAATTTTGTAGGTAATGTTGAAGCGAGAGATCTCTTAATGGGTGCCGCAGACGTAGTAGTATGTGATGGTTTTGCAGGAAACCTCGTTCTTAAATCTATTGAAGGTACTGCTATGAGCATGTTTTCAATGATTAAAGAACAGCTAACATCAAGTTTAACTTCTAAACTTGCAGCTGGGGTATTAAAACCTAAATTGAGAGGGATTAAAGATAAACTTGACTATACAGAGTATGGTGGGGCTGGTTTGTTCGGACTAGCAGCACCTGTGATCAAAGCACATGGTTCATCAAATGCCAATGCGATGTTGAATGCAATCAGACAAACAAAAAGCATGATAGAGAAAAACGTAGTACCTACGATTCAAAATCATGTACAATCCCAAGATAACAAGGAGGAGTAAGAAATGGGGAAAATCGCTTTTCTTTTTCCAGGACAAGGCTCTCAAGTAGTAGGAATGGGTAAAGAGCTAGTATCTCAGGAGGCATCAGCAAAAGCTATTTTTGACAAAGCTGATGAAAAACTTTCTATAAAGCTTTCAGATATAATTTTTGAAGGACCAGAAGATATCCTCAAAAGAACAGAAAATACACAGCCGGCGTTATTAACGGTTTCAACAGCTGTTCTTGAACTGTTAAAAGAGCGTGGAATTCAAGCGGATTATGTGGCTGGGCATAGTCTTGGTGAGTACTCTGCACTTGTTGCAGCGGGCAGCCTTTCTTTTGAAGATGCTGTTTACGCCGTTAGAAATAGAGGGTTGCTCATGGAAGAAGCTGTTCCTGCAGGTGTAGGGACGATGGCTGCTGTGATTGGATTTGATCAAGAACGATTAGAAGCGATAACTACAGAAGTTTCTAACGGTGAAGAGAGCGTGCAAGTTGCAAATCTTAATTGTCCCGGGCAGATCGTTATTTCTGGAACCGTAGGCGGAGTTGAAAAAGCTAGTGCTCTTGCTAAAGAAGAAGGAGCAAAAGTGATTCCACTTCAGGTGAGTGGACCGTTTCATTCCTCCCTCATGAAACCTGCTGCGGAGAAGTACAACGAAATTTTAAATCAAATTGTGATAAATGAAGCAAAAACACCTGTAATCGCTAACGTAACGGCGAAAGCTATTACCGATAGTGATGAAATTAAAGGAAAGTTGATCGAACAGCTGTATTCACCAGTTCGTTGGGAAGAGACGGTTCGTGAGTTAATGGATTTAGGTGTTGATACGTTTGTAGAGATCGGACCTGGAAAAGTACTCTCAGGATTAGTTAAAAAGGTAAATCGAAGAGCTAACGTAATCGCTGTAAGTGATCTGGAGACGATTAACATGGCCGTTGAGAAACTAAAAGGAGAGTCTGTCGATGCTTAATGAAAAATCAGTTTTAGTTACAGGTGCATCTCGTGGAATTGGACGAGCGATCGCTTTGTATTTTGCAAGAAACGGTGCTAAAGTAGCGGTGAATTATTCTGGTAGTGAAGCTAAGGCTAATGAAGTCGTGAATGAGATAAAAGAAAACGGAGGGACTGCTTTTGCCATTAAAGCGGATATCTCCTCGTCAGAAGATGTGACGAATATGGTAAAAACAGTTGTTGATGAGTTTGGGAGTCTTGACGTTCTCGTAAATAATGCTGGAATTACTAGAGATAACCTATTGATGAGAATGAAAGAAGAAGACTGGGATGCGGTTATTAATACAAATCTTAAAGGTGTATTCCTGACTACAAAAGCTGTTACAAGACAGATGATGAAACAAAGAAAAGGACGCATCATAAATATTGCTTCTATCGTTGGTGTATCTGGTAATGCTGGCCAAGCTAACTATGTAGCTGCAAAAGCAGGCGTGATCGGGCTAACAAAAACAGCTGCAAAAGAACTATCTTCAAGAGGAATCACGGTTAACGCGATTGCACCAGGTTTTATCGAGACGGATATGACGGGTAAACTAGAAGAAGGAATCAAGTCTGAAATGCTTCGAAACATTCCACTTGCGCGTTTTGGACAGCCTGATGATATCGCATCGGCAGCAGCTTTCTTAGCGAGTGATGCAAGTTCATATATCACTGGCCAAACACTCCATGTCGACGGCGGAATGGTGATGTAGTAAACATAAAACTTTAAATGAGGCTGTTTTTAGAAGTACATCAATCAAAAGTTGAAATCATAAGAAAAGAACCTTTAATGACTATAAATCCCTCTAGTTTTTTAATGGGAAAAAGAATATACTATTGAAAGGAGGTGACACACAAAATGGCAGATGTTTTAGATAGAGTTTCAAAGATTGTTGTGGACCGTTTAGGTGTTGATGCATCTGAGGTTAAGCCTGAAGCTTCCTTTAAAGAAGATCTAGGTGCTGACTCTCTTGATGTAGTTGAACTAGTAATGGAACTTGAAGATGAGTTCGAACTAGAAATTTCTGACGAAGATGCTGAGAAGATTGCAACTGTTGGTGACGTTGTAAATTACATAAACAGCAAACAATAAGTGTAAGACGGATAAAGTCCCGTGCAAAATAGCGGGGCTTTCTTCCCTTTTTAACAGGAAAAAAATCAATAGCAAAATAGCCCTTTTACGAGATTTTTGGAGGAAGTTTATGAAAGGTTCAAAACAACATTCAACTCAAAAGAAAACAGTGAAAAATCGGTTTAAATCTGCTTCCAAAAAGGGCATGGATGATAAGGTGCGCATTCAAAAAGTAGCCCCGATACAAGAGCGTTTAAACATTAAGTTTCAGAATGAAAAATTGTTAGCTCAGGCATTTACGCATTCATCATATGTGAATGAGCATCGAGGAAGAACGTTTGAGGATAATGAAAGACTTGAATTTCTAGGTGATGCCGTTCTTGAATTGACCATATCTCAATATTTATACAGCAAATTTGCAAATATGAGTGAAGGTGAGCTTACGAAACTTAGAGCAGCTATCGTATGTGAGCCATCATTAGTTCTTTTTGCAAACGACTTACACTTTGGTGAGTTTGTTTTATTGGGAAAAGGTGAAGAAAATACTGGAGGAAGATCAAGACCAGCCCTTTTAGCAGATGTTTTTGAAGCATTTATTGGAGCGCTATATCTAGATCAAGGACTCGAAAAGGTAAAAGAGTTTTTAAATCAGTATGTGGTACCACGAATAAACGAAGGTGCTTTTTCTCATGTGATGGATTTTAAAAGTCAGTTACAAGAATACGTTCAGCGTGAAGGGTTAGGTCATATCGACTATCGTATCATTCAAGAAAAAGGACCAGCACATAATCGAGAGTTTGTGTCTGAGGTAAGATTGAATGAAGCGAGTTTCGGAATCGGGTATGGAAGATCCAAAAAAGAAGCTGAACAGCATGCTGCACAAGAAGCGATAGAGAGAGTTTCTAAAAAGAGCTAAACAAAAAACCCCCTTAACATTAGGCGATAAGCCGTGTGAGGGGGTTTCTGTTACTTTGTTTTAAGGGAAGCGAGTTCTTCAACGATGCCTTCCATGTCCCGAATGCTGAAAGATGGCATCTTCATGACCATATCATAAAGTTCTTTAATGTCTTCGTACTTTGAGAGTTCATAGTCTTCTGGTTGGATGAGGCCGCTGTTAACGAGTTGCAGCTTCTTTTTTAATCCTTCGATCATAAATGATAAGTTCTCATGATTTTGAGTCGTCAAGTCCATGGTGGGCTCCTTTTTTATCCACATATCTTCATGTGAGATTTTACTAACATGCATATATTAAGTCCAAACACATTTCATTTTAGCACACTGTAATCTTTGTGACTATGGATGAGTGAATCTATGATAAAATATAAAGGTTAAAGAATACATACACCATTTAAAAATAGAGCGCCCGAAATTATAGATACGGGAAAGCATAATGTGAGAAGTAAAGGGGGATTTAATGATGTTCCTCAAACGAATTGATGTAGCAGGATTTAAATCATTTGCAGAGCGGATACAAGTTGAATTTGTACAAGGGGTTACAGCGGTTGTTGGCCCTAACGGTAGTGGTAAAAGCAATATCTCAGATGCTGTACGGTGGGTGCTGGGTGAACAGTCAGCGAAGTCTTTGCGCGGCTCTAAGATGGAAGATATCATCTTCGCAGGTAGTGATAACCGTAAACCATTAAATGTGGCTGAAGTTACACTTACGTTAGATAACGAGGATCAGCATCTGCCGCTTGATTACAATGAAATATCGATCACGCGAAGAGTGTATCGTTCAGGAGACAGTGAATACTTAATCAACAAACAACAGTGTCGTTTAAAAGATATTGTAGAGCTGTTTATGGATTCTGGACTTGGACGAGAAGCATTCTCTATAATCGGACAAGGTCGGGTAGAAGAAATATTAAGCAGCAAATCTGATGAGCGCAGAAAGATCTTTGAAGAAGCTGCAGGTGTTTTAAAGTACAAGACCCGAAAGCAAAAAGCGGAGGCGAAACTCACTGAAACCCAAGAAAACCTGAATCGTGTAGAAGATATACTACACGAATTAGAAGGTCAAGTAGAGCCTCTCAAAATCCAAGCTTCCATTGCAAGAGATTATCTTGAGAAGAAAGAAGAGCTTGAGGTCGTTGAAACAGCTGTACTTGTTCAAGAGATCGAAGAATTGCACGTTCGATGGGAAAAGCAGAAAGAACTTGTTGCAGAACTACAACAGCAAGAAACAATTCTTTCAGCAAAAGTGAAACAAGGCGAAACCAAGATCGAAAGAGCAAGACTTGATATGCAAGCGATGGATGAATCGATCGACGAACTGCAAAATGCCCTTCTTTTAGCGAGTGAGACGTTGGAAAAGCTAGAAGGAAAGAAAGAAGTTTTAAAAGAACGTAAAAAGAATTACGATCAAAATAAAACGGCGCTTTTAGAACAAATTCAGCTTTACAAGGCGAAAAAGGAAGGATTAGGAAAACAACTTAGTGTTGAAAAAGACTCATTACGAGATAAAGAAAAACAACTAAAAAGCATAAAAAAGCAAGTGAAAGACGAGGAAGGACGATTGTCTGTTCTCGAGATGGACGTTGAAGCAGAACTAGAAAAATTAAAAAGTGATTATTTCGAGCGCTTGAACGAACAAACAACGATTAAGAACGAGATGCGTTATTTAGAGGACCAGGCTAGACAGCAGAGCTCAAAGAGCACTCGTTTAGATGAAGAGAATACTAAATACCTGGACCAAAGAGAAAGATTAAAAGAAACAAGAAGAAACGCTGAAGCTGCTTATCAAGCAGCTGAAACGCAATTGAAAACAAAGCAAGAAGAATATCAAACATTAAAATCAGAAATATCGATCGAGGATCAGGAAACGAGAACACTTCAAGATAAATTGTATCAAGCGTATCAGTTTATTCAGCAGTTCAAATCTAAAAAAGAGATGCTTGAATCGATGCAAGACGAATACGCAGGTTTCATGCAAGGAGTTAAAGAGGTTTTAAAAGCGAAAGATACAAAGCTTTCTGGTATTGAAGGCGCAGTAGCTGAGCTTTTATCGGTACCTTCAGAAGTTGAAACGGCGATTGAAACGGCTCTAGGCGCTTCTATGCAGCATATTGTTGTAGATCATGAACAAAATGCCATGAAAGCCATTCAATTTTTGAAGCAAACGAGAGCAGGAAGAGCCACTTTCTTACCTTTGAATGTGATTAAACCGCGACAGATCTCTAGTGCAGATGCTCACCAGGCAAGCTCTATCGAAGCATTTGTAGGGATTGCTGCAAACCTTGTTACGTTTGATGCTAAATATCAAAATATAGTAGGCAATCTATTAGGAAATATTATCATTGCCAAAGATCTAGCTGGTGCGAACAAGATTGCAAAGCAAGTGAGCTATCGTTATCGGATCGTTACTCTTGAAGGAGATGTCGTGTCTCCTGGAGGTTCCATGTCTGGAGGAAGTCTGAAACAAAAAAGCAACTCTCTACTGAGCAGACAAAGAGAGATTGATTCTCTTACGGATAAAGTGGGGACAATGGAGAAGCAAACTCTTCAACTAGAGGAAAAAGTAAATGAATTACGATCTAAAGTAATCAAGAAGAAAGAAATACTTGAATCCCTTCAAACGGAAGGAGAGCTCTTAAGAGAACAAGAACAAGAGCTGAAAGCCTCTTTACGAGAAGTTGAAATGGAAGAGAAGAGTTTAAACGATAGACTTCAGCTGTATGATCGCGAAAAGAATTCCTATGAATCTGAAAGATCGGCTGCAGATAGTCGTCTCACTGATCTTCAAAAGAAACTCGATCTTGCTTTGAAGTTTGGGAAAGAACTTGAAAAGACGATTGCTGATCTGACAGAGAAAAAGAAGAATAATCAGAGCTCAAAAGAAGAACTCAGAGAAGCACTAACACTATTGAAGATTAAAACAGCCGAACTCGAACAACAGGTTGCCAATCAGCGTGAAAAGTGCTTAAGAATTCAAGAAGATTTTCACGAAGTGGAAGTTAAGAGCAAAGAAACAGAAGAAGATTATTGGCTTCTTGAGGAAGAGATGAACTCAAGCTCTTCTGGTGAAGATTCTCTTGATGAGCAGATTCAACAGAGAAGACATGAAAAGAACAATGCATTGAAATTAATTGCAGAACGAAGAAAAGAAAGAACGGATTCTTTCCGATCGATCGAAAGTATGGAGATCGGACTAAAAGAGGCAAAAAGGCAATATAAGCAACTTCATGATGGACTTAGAACAGAAGAAGTTAGTATTAATCGTCTCGATGTTGAACTAGAATCAAGACTTACTCATCTTAGAGAAGAATATGGACTTTCATATGAAGGTGCGAAGCTGAAGCATCGATTGGAGATACCGCTACAAGACGCAAAACGAAAAGTAAAGCTGATCAAAATGGCGATCGAAGAGCTCGGGGCAGTAAATATTGGTGCGATCGAAGAATACGACAGAGTTAGCCAGCGCTTTGATTTTCTTACAGAACAAAGAAACGACCTAACAGAGGCAAAGGATACACTTTATGGCGTGATCTCCGAAATGGACGAAGAGATGAAGAACCGTTTTGAAGAGACATTTACTTCTATTCGTTCCCATTTTGGTGTAATTTTTAAAGAGTTGTTTGGTGGTGGTCGAGCTGACCTCGTTTTAACTCAGCCAGATGATATGCTATTAACGGGTGTAGACATCATGGCGCAGCCACCTGGCAAGAAGTTGCAGCAACTAGGCCTATTATCTGGTGGAGAACGAGCCTTAACTGCTATTGCCTTACTATTTGCAATTTTAAAAGTCAGACCTGTTCCGTTCTGTATTTTAGACGAAGTTGAAGCAGCGCTTGATGATGCGAACGTAAATCGTTTCGCTAAATTTTTACGAGCATTTAGTAAAGAGACACAATTTATCGTTGTTACGCATCGTAAAGGTACAATGGAAGAAGCGGATGTACTTTATGGAGTCACCATGCAGGAGTCTGGTGTCTCGAAGCTTGTTTCCGTAAGACTAGAAGAAACAAAAGAACTTGTTACATCATAGGGAGGAAATTGATAGTGAGTTTTTTGAAACGATTAAAAGAAAAATTCTCAACTCAGCAATCTGAGGAATCATCGGAAAAGTTTAAGAGTGGACTAGAGAAAACGAGGAACTCTTTTTCATTTAAAGTTAACGACCTACTCAAGAGATTTAGAAAAGTGGATGAAGAATTCTTTGAAGAATTAGAGGAGATCTTGATCGGAGCGGATGTTGGGGTTCATACCGTACTTGACATTATTGATCAACTTAAAGATGTTGCACGAACTAAAAACATTCAAAATCCAATGGAGCTTCGATCAGCGATTACTGAGAAATTAGCTGAAATGCTTCAAAAAGAAGAAACCGATAATAAACTGAACTTACAGACTGATGGAATGACAGTAATTCTGTTCGTAGGAGTAAACGGTGTTGGTAAAACAACAACGATCGGGAAACTTGCTCATCAGTTGAAGACAGATGGTAAGAAAGTGATTCTAGCGGCCGGAGATACTTTCCGGGCAGGTGCGATCGATCAGCTTGAAGTATGGGGAGAACGTGCTGGCGTTGATGTTATCAAACATCATGAAGGAGCAGACCCTGCAGCTGTTATTTACGACAGCATCCAGGCTGCTAAGTCTCGGAAAGCGGATGTACTGCTTTGTGATACAGCTGGTAGACTGCAAAATAAAGTGAATCTGATGAACGAGCTCTCAAAAGTGAAACGTGTCATCGAACGAGAGATTCCTGGTGCTCCTCATGAAGTTTTGCTTGTAGTTGATGCTACAACAGGTCAGAATGCAATGAATCAGGCAAAAACATTCGGTCAATCAACAGATGTAACGGGCTTAGTTTTAACTAAACTTGATGGAACAGCAAAAGGCGGTATCGTTTTAGCAATCCGTCACGAACTAGATATTCCAGTCAAGTTTGTGGGACTTGGTGAGAAGATTGATGATCTGCAGGAATTTGATGCTGATCAGTTTGTATATGGTTTATTTGCAGGAACAGAAGAAGAAGAATAAAATTTACCGCCTTTTAGCTCTATTTAGAGCTAAAAGGCTTTTTTATAGATAAAAAAAGTTGCACAAGCTGGATTTAGTCAATATAAAGCCAAATCTAGTCAATATAGATTCAAAACTCTTTTAGTACTAAATCAAATCTTCTCTGTTAAGAAAAAAACTTGACATCTAAAACCATGAGTTGTATAGTAATCACGTAAAGGCATTTCACTTAACAAGGGTTGTGGAAAAATGCTAGATAAAACAATGAGAATTAATTATCTATTTGATTTTTACCAAGCATTATTAACCCCTAAACAGAAGAATTATATGGGTTTGTACTATTTGGACGATTATTCTCTCGGTGAAATTGCTGAACAATATAATGTCAGCCGCCAGGCCGTTTATGATAATATTAAACGGACAGAGGCGATGCTGGAAGAATATGAAGAAAAGTTAGGGCTTTTTGCAAAGTTTCAGGAACGTGATCAGTTGCTGTCATCTTTAAGAGAGCTTCTGAATTCTGAGCCTGATAACGTAATTGCAATTATCGATCGCCTTGAAAATATGGAATAGGAGGCGTTCAGTGAGATGGCATTTGAAGGTTTAGCCGACCGTCTTCAGAACACTTTACAAAAAATTCGTGGAAAAGGGAAAGTAAATGAAGCGGATGTAAAGGAAATGATGAGGGAAGTACGCCTTGCTCTTCTTGAGGCGGACGTTAACTTTAAAGTAGTAAAAGATTTTGTGAAAAAAGTATCTGAACGTGCTGTTGGTCAAGAAGTATTAAAAAGTCTGACACCAGGACAGCAAGTAGTAAAAGTTGTTAACGATGAACTGACAACCCTCATGGGTGGGGAACAAAGCAAGATTGCCGTTTCCAACCGACCACCAACTGTTATTATGATGGTTGGTCTGCAAGGTGCTGGTAAAACAACAACAACAGGAAAGCTTGCAAATCATTTACGCAAAAAGCAAAATCGTAAACCGCTACTGGCCGCAGCTGACATCTACCGTCCTGCTGCGATCAAGCAATTAGAAACAGTAGGAAAGCAATTGGATCTTCCTGTGTTTCAGATGGGAGATCAAGTAAGTCCTGTCAAAATTGCTGAATCAGCTATCGCAAAAGCAAAAGAAGATCATCACGATTATGTCATTATTGATACAGCGGGGCGTTTACACATTGATGAAACGCTGATGGATGAGTTGAAGCAGGTAAAAGAAATTTCAAAACCTGATGAGATCTTCTTAGTTGTAGATGCAATGACTGGTCAAGATGCTGTGAATGTAGCAGAGAGCTTTAACGAAGCGTTAGGAATCACTGGTGTTGTCTTAACCAAACTTGATGGAGATACACGTGGTGGTGCGGCACTTTCAATTAAAGCTGTTACAGGTCTTCCTATTAAATTTGTAGGTCTTGGTGAAAAGATGGATGCTTTAGAGCCTTTCCATCCAGATCGTATGGCTTCAAGAATTTTAGGAATGGGTGACATGCTTACTCTTATCGAAAAGGCGCAAACCTCAGTAGATGAAGAGAAAGCGCGCGACCTTCAGAAGAAGATGCGTGATATGTCGTTCACGTTCGATGATTTTCTTGATCAAATGGGACAAGTGAGAAATCTTGGACCGCTTGATGAAGTACTTGGCATGCTACCAGGTGCGAACAAGATGAAAGGCCTCAAGAACGTTCAGATCGATGAAAAACAGATCGGTCACGTTGAAGCCATTATCCGTTCGATGACTCTTTCTGAAAGAGAACAGCCTGACATCATAAATGCCAGCCGTAAGCGCCGCATCGCTAAAGGAAGCGGTAGAACGGTGCAAGAAGTAAATCGCCTCATCAAACAATTCGAGGACATGAAGAAAATGATGAAACAAATGTCCGGAATGATGAATGGCAAAAAGAAAAAAGGTGGATTTAAATTCCCTTTTATGTAAACTGAATTTTCAGGTTTACAAACCTGTCAATTTATACTATTATATTATTTTGTGTGAACTATTTTCGGAGGTGCAAGTTATAATGGCAGTAAAAATTCGTTTAAAGCGTATGGGTGCTAAGAAAGCTCCTTTTTATCGTGTAGTAGTAGCAGATTCTCGTTCTCCTCGTGATGGACGTTTCATCGAAGAGATTGGAACTTATAACCCAGTTGCTAACCCAGCTGAAGTTAAAATTAACGAAGAAAAAGCTCTTGAGTGGATGACAAACGGTGCGAAACCATCTGATACAGTTCGTAACCTATTCTCAAAAGCTGGTCTTATGGAGAAATTCCATAACGCGAAAAACCAAAAATAATTTTGACGAAGGGGAACAGATATGACAGAGTTGATCGAATCAATTGTGAAAGCTCTAGTTGATCACCCAGATGAAGTTAGCGTCAAAGAGGTTCAAGAAGGACACCGACTTGTTTATCAATTAACTGTTAACCAGACAGATATGGGGAAAGTTATTGGGAAGCAAGGAAGAGTGGCTAAAGCGATTCGAACGGTTGTGAATGCAGCTGGAACGAATCAAAATAAAAGGATTTCAATCGAAATCGTCTAAAAAGGATGAGGGAAACCTCTTCCTTTTTTATTTATTAAAATACTTAAATAACTTTAGATATTCAAGAAGTTATGTTCAACAAAGTTTCGTAACGATTTATTAAAAGGCTATTTTCTAAAGGACTGTTGCTTTTAATTCTTTTTTATTGTCTTCTTTGAATAGGTGATTGGAGTGGAAGGTGCGAGACTCCTGCGGGACAGGCGGGCAGGTGAGACACTTAAGAGTGAAACGAACAAATGTGGCTCACCGTCTGCCCCGCGGAAAGCGAGCACCTGGAACGGAAATCAACTACTTTCAAGGGCAACAAAGTGCGAAAATGGCCTATAAAAAGTATACATATCGAGTTTTATGCTAAAATTTAGATTATAAGTAACTGATTAATTTGTACGGAGGTAGTGTATCAATATGGAAAATGAATGGCTGAACGTAGGTAAGATTGTAAATACACACGGAATTAGAGGAGAAGTCAGAGTGATCTCTAGAACTGACTTTCCTGAGGAACGCTATAAGATCGGAAACACATTATATGTAGATATGGGATCAGATCATATACCTGTAAAGATTGAAACGCATAGAAAACATAAGCAATTTGATCTTTTGACGTTTGAAAACCTGCATAACATAAATGATGTAGAACGTTTTAAAGGCAATCTTCTTAAAGTGCCTAAAGAACAGTCTGTTTCGTTAGATGAAGGAGAGTTTTTCTATCATGATATCATCGGTTGCTCAGTTTTCACTGTTGAAGGTGAAGAACTAGGAAAAGTAAAAGAAATATTGTCTCCTGGAGCAAACGATGTATGGGTAGTGAAGAGAAAAGGATTTGGATCAGATATTCTTATCCCTTACATTCCTTCTGTTGTTAAATCTGTGGATGTGAAAGAGTCAAAGATTGTTATTGAGCCATTAGAAGGATTATTCTAATGAAAATAGATGTCTTAAGCCTTTTTCCAGAAATGTTTTCTGGCGTTTTTGGTCAATCAATCTTAAAAAAGGCGCAGGAAAAGAATGCACTAGAACTTCGAGTGATTGATTTCCGTGAGTTCTCAACGAACAAACATCGTAATGTAGATGACTACCCATACGGAGGAGGAGCAGGCATGGTCCTTACTCCACAGCCTTTGTTTGATGCGGTTGATCATCTAACGAAAGAGGCAACTGTAAAACCTAGAATCATCCTTCTATGTCCTCAAGGTGAAACGTTTACTCAAGGAAAAGCAGAAGAGTTGGCTGAAGAAGAACATCTTATTTTCTTGTGCGGTCATTATGAAGGTTATGATGAACGTGTTAGGAAACACCTTGTAACGGATGAGATTTCAATCGGTGACTATGTGTTAACCGGTGGAGAGCTTGGTGCAATGGTCGTTATAGATGCTGTTGGGAGATTGCTTCCTAATGTTCTAGGAAAAGAAGCCTCACACCAAGAGGACTCATTCAGCACAGGTTTGTTAGAACATCCTCAATATACGAGACCTGCAGATTTTCGAGGTATGAGAGTTCCTGATGTTCTGATGTCAGGAAACCATAAGAACATTGAAACATGGCGCAAAAAAGAGTCTTTAAGAAGGACGTATGAACGTAGACCTGACTTGCTTGAAAAAATCAAGTTAACAAAAGAAGAAGAAATTTGGCTTAATGAGATAAAAGATAATAAAACAACTTGAACACTGTTTGAGTTATATGGTATTATATTATTTGTGGCTTATGCCCGTTTAATCCGGTGTTCCGCTGCTTTATCATTTAGCAAGAACATCCATGGGAAGGGAGGCAATAAACTATGCAACAGCTTATTGCAGATCTAGCGAAAGATCAATTAAAAGATTTACCAAAATTCCGTTCAGGTGACACTGTTCGTGTACACGTGAAAGTAATCGAGGGTACTCGTGAGCGTATCCAGCTTTTTGAAGGTGTAGTTATCAAGAAGCGTGGATCAGGAATTTCTGAAACGTTTACTGTTCGTAAAATTTCTTACGGTGTAGGAGTGGAGCGTGCGTTCCCATTACATTCACCGAAGATCGCGAACCTTGAAGTAGTTCGTCGTGGTAAAGTTCGTCGTGCGAAGCTATACTACCTACGTGCACTTCGCGGTAAAGCAGCTCGTATTAAAGAAATTCGCTAATAATTCTCGAAAGGAGCTTGACTTATTCAAGCTCCTTTTTCCATATTATAAGTAAGGAATTTCTAGAGATGGTGAGGATTAAGAATGGCACGTACAAAAAACGAAACGTGGGAATGGATTAAAGCATTAGCGGCAGCCTTATTATTAGCAGGAATCATTAGATTTTTCCTCTTCGCACCCGTCGTGGTGGATGGACAATCAATGATGCCAACTCTGCACAACGGAGATCGTCTGATCGTTAACAAGTTTTCCTATGTGATTGGCGATCCAAAAAGATTCGATATTGTAGTCTTCCATGCAACCGAAGAAAAGGATTACATAAAAAGAGTAATCGGGTTACCTGGAGATACGGTCGAATATAAAGATGACACCCTATATGTAAATGGTAAACAGGTAAAAGAAGAATATTTAGAAGCGTATAAAAAGAAAACAAAAGATGGAAACTTCACTTATGATTTTAAGTTACTTGAAGTAACGGGTAAGCAAAAGGTTCCTCAAGGTCAGCTATTTGTATTAGGTGACAATCGAAGAAATTCTCAAGACAGCCGAAATATTGGAACTGTGGATGATGATACAATCTTAGGAAAAGCATCTTTCCGTTTCTGGCCGTTAAAGGATATTGGATTTGTAAAGTAGGGTGAGATAACATGACCATTCAATGGTTTCCTGGACATATGGCCAAAGCGCGCCGGGAGATAACTGAAAAACTCAAAATGATCGATGTCGTATTTGAGTTAGTGGATGCTAGAATTCCTCTAGCTTCTAGAAATCCTATGATCGATGAAATTCTTGGACAGAAACCTCGAATTGTTCTTTTGAACAAAGCAGATCTGGCTGATCCAAAAGTAACATCGATGTGGGAAAGTTATTTTTCAGAAAAAGGAATTCCTTCTCTTGCTATTAACTCGCAAGATGGTAAAGGGATTAAAAAAATAGAACCGCTTGCTCATGAGCTAGTAAAAGAAAAGTTCGATAAGATGAGAGCAAAGGGAATTGTTAAACCACGTGCGGTTAGAGCACTTATTGTCGGCATACCTAACGTTGGTAAGTCCACGATCATCAACCGTATGGCGGGTAAGAACATTGCTGTAACAGGTGACAAGCCTGGTGTAACAAAAAAACAGCAATGGATCAAAGCGGGTAAGACATTAGAATTATTAGATACCCCAGGAATATTGTGGCCGAAATTTGAAGACCAAACAATTGGTTTGAAATTAGCGGTTACAGGAGCTATTAAAGAAACGCTCTTTGATTTTACTGAAGTAGTGTTGTATGCGATCAAGTATTTAAAAGAGCACTATGAAGAGCGTCTAGTGGAACGATACAAGTTGTCTGAGATTCCAGATGATTCGTTGCCTCTTTTCGAAGAAATCGGAAAGAAACGTGGCTGTATGATGAGTGGCGGAGAAGTGGATCTTGAAAAGACCGCTGAGATTGTTCTACGAGATCTTCGTGCAGAAAAGCTAGGGCGCTTGTCATATGAGCGACCAAATGAGTTTGAAATTAAATAGTATTAACCGAACAGGCGCTGATGAAAGTGCCTGTTTTTAAAATTATAAAGGCTCTCTAAAAGTTTTTCTAAAGACAAAATTGTTTTTTTGGAAGTGGTTGATTTCCATTTCAGGTTGCTCGGTTTCCGGGGGGCGTGCGCCACCTATGCTTTCTTGGAAAAATATTTGCTCCTGCGTCTACAAGCAATGCTACTGAAGTGGGCTTCCTCGTCGCATACCTTGCAAGATGTTATTCATGCAGAAGGCACACTGATCCCCCAGGAGTCTCGCACCTTGCACTCCTATCAACTTGTCAATGATGCCAATGAAGAATAAACAATCTAATATGAAACACCTTCTAAAAAGAACTTATATCTAAACCGATAATACATACATAAAGAGCGTGATAAACATGAAACTGTCGATAAAAGAATGGGAACTAAAATTAAAAGCTTGTGAAGATACTGAGTTGGTATCTCTACTGAGCATCCTCTCTGAAGATGAAAGAGTGGGTGCAAAAAAATTATTCCAAACTTTCTCGAAACGCTTAGAGCGAGAAGAAGCTGAGAGAACAAGACTGAAATTAATGCATACTTACGAAGAGCAATGCCAAAGACAGGGTAAAACTTTGATCGCGGGTGTAGATGAAGTCGGCCGTGGACCGTTAGCTGGTCCCGTCGTGGCCGCTGCGGTTATTTTACCATTAGGGTATATGTTACCAGGGCTCAATGATTCTAAAAAATTGTCCGAGAAAAAAAGAGATGCCCTTTATGAGATCATTTTGAAGGATGCGATTTCTTACTGTGTCCATTTCGTGCAACCTGATCAGATCGACGCGATCAACATATATCAAGCATCTAAGTTAGCGATGACAGAAGCTGTGTGCTCGCTAAAAGTTACTCCAGATCAGCTATTAATTGATGCTATGGAAGTCCCTTTAGCGATCGATCAATTGAAAATCATCAAAGGGGATGAGAAGAGTATTTCTATCGCGGCTGCATCAATCGTTGCAAAAGTTACAAGAGACCGCCATATGAAGATGCTAGATGAAAAATATCCCCAATATGGATTTCAATCAAATATGGGTTATGGAACGAAGGATCATTTAAACGCCCTTCAGCAGTATGGGCCAACAGAGATTCATCGTAAATCATTTAGTCCGGTAGGAGAACTTATAAAAATTACAGGAAGTGATTAACCTGTTACAATTCAACCAAATTCATGGTAAATCGTTAACTCCGGCGAGAACAATGGATGAGCCATTGTTGTTAAAGCTTAATCAGTTTATAACTGCTAAGATTTTAGAAATCTTCCCTGATCAATCAGCGAAGGTTCTTTATAATGGGTCAACACTTCATGCCAAATTAGAAGCACCATTAATCAAAGGAGATAACTATCTATTTGAAGTGTCAGAGAAAAACAATACGATCTATTTGAAAAAGGTAGATACGGATCCAGTTAAGTCTACTTCAGAGCAGATTTTATCGAGATGGAGCCTTCCAGCATCCGATATAAACAAAAAAGCAGTTGAATTTGCCACCATAGAAAAGTTACCTCTATTAAAAGAGAACATAAAAACCGTTTCCGAGGTTATGAAATTCACAAACGAGTTGCCACTACATGAAAAAAAAGCAGTAGTTCAGCGTATGATGGAGCTTCAATTGCCTCCTAAGCAAGAGATCGTTCAAGCAGTTGCTTTCAGTCTAAAAAGCCATACAGGATCAAGTAATGAATTCAAACAGCTCTATGAGGCTCTCATGCCCTTTATTCATAAAGATAAAACTGTTTCGAAAACCATTGAGCTATTAAAAGAACTCTATGCATTTAAAGGTAATGAGGCAAGTAAGCAACAGGCTGCCATTCAAGATAGAGTACGAAGTATGGATTTAAAAAACACAGCAGACATCGTTATGCCGTTGAATGGAAAACTTCCAGATCCATTAAAGGTTCAGACAACAAGTATATATGACGTGCAAGAAAATCTACCCACACAATTAAAAGGCGATGTAATGAAGGTTTCTAAAGAAACAAATCTGAACCCATCAGAAGAATTTATTACAGCCGCAAAAAAGTGGTTGATTAAATCTGGTCTACTGCATGAAAAAAACATTTTATTAGACCCGATACAATTAAAACAAACGGAAACGCTAAAGTCACAACTACTGAACCTGCAACAGAACGCTGACCGCATAGAGCTGCCTGAGAACATACAGCAAAAAACAGAACAAGCCTTAAATAAACTTACAGGTCAACAGTTACAGAATATACAAAGTAACGAGAACATGCAGCAATTAATCCTTCATATTCCGTTTAATGGATCGGAAAATCCGAAAGAGATGACCGTTCGCTGGGAAAGCAAAAAGCAAGATGGAAAAGGAATCGATCCAGACCATTGTAGGATGCTTTTTTGGTTAGAGATGAAGCATCTAAAAGATGTAGCTGTAGATGTGCATATTCAAAACAGAATCGTTTCATTAAAAGTGTACAATTCGCACCCAGCTATCGAAAAATTTTCAGAACCGTTATTGAACACGTTAAAGATTAGTATGAAGAACATGAATTATACACTAACATCCGTTACATTCAGTTCTCAAAATAAGAAGATAAAAAATACCGAAACTTCTATTTCATACAAAGGATTGGATCTGAGAATATGAGTGAAAGTAAAAAAGAAGCTGTGGCGTTAAAGTATAGTCCCCTTGAATCTAACTCGCCTGTCGTTATCGCAAAGGGTAAGGGCGAAACAGCCGAGCGTATACTAAGATCAGCTGAAAATCATGATATTCCTATTCAGGAAGATCCGTCTCTTGTCCATTTATTATCGAAGCTAGAGATCGACGAGAGTATACCTGAAGAATTGTATGAAGTGGTAGCTGAACTGTTTGCTTTTATTTATAAATTAGATAAAGAAGCAGGGGAAACTACATAAATATCATTGAAACGGGGCATTCCTATCTTTAAAGGAGTGTGTTTTAATGCCTAAAAATAAATTAGTCGTACAGCAATCCGAACAACTAGTGAACCAATTTAAAGAAGAGATGGCTGAAGAGTTTGGGATGTATCGTTCAGTAGCCGAATCTGAAGCGATAACACCAAAAATAATCAAGAAACAGAAAAACGAAAAAAACAAATGAAAAGAGAAAGTGTTTTCGTTCCTAAAGGGGACGAAAAAGCGATGAAACCAAAGTCATTTTATAGTGATTTTGGTTTTTTATTTTGGCTAAAAAGGTGTATGCGCTTGCAATTTTCTGAAGAATAGTAGACATAATAGACTAGGTCTTATACAATGATAACGGTACTTTAAGTTTTCACCATGATAGGAGGATGGAGAGTAAATGAATATCCACGAATACCAAGGTAAAGAGATACTTAGAAAATATGGTGTGGCTGTTCCAAACGGGAAAGTAGCATTTACCGTTGAAGAAGCAGTAGAAGCTGCTAATGAGCTGGGGAGCACTGTATCTGTTGTTAAAGCACAGATCCACGCAGGTGGCCGCGGTAAAGCAGGTGGCGTAAAAGTCGCTAAAAATATCGATGAAGTGCGTACATACGCAAATGAAATTTTAGGAAAAGTTCTTGTAACTCATCAAACAGGTCCAGAAGGTAAAGAAGTTAAGCGCTTACTTATCGAAGAGGGCTGTGATATTAAGAAAGAATACTATATCGGTCTTGTATTAGATCGTGCAACATCTAGTGTTGTTATGATGGGATCTGAAGAAGGCGGAACTGAAATTGAAGAAGTGGCTGAAAAGACACCTGAAAAAATCTTCAAAGAAGTAATCGATCCAGCGATCGGCCTTCAAGCATTCCAAGCAAGAAGACTTGCTTATAACATCAACATCCCTACTGAATTAGTAGGAAAAGCAGTGAAATTCATGATTGGTCTATATACGGCTTTCGTTGAAAAAGACTGTTCAATTGCAGAAATCAATCCATTAGTTGTAACAGGTGACGGAAATGTTATGGCACTTGATGCAAAGATGAACTTTGATTCTAATGCTTTATACCGTCACAAAGACATCTTAGAATACAGAGATCTTGAAGAAGAAGATGCAAAAGAAATCGAAGCATCTAAATACGATCTTAGCTATATTTCTCTTGATGGAAATATTGGCTGCATGGTTAATGGTGCTGGACTTGCTATGGCAACGATGGATATCATTAAACATTACGGCGGCGACCCGGCTAACTTCCTTGACGTTGGGGGCGGCGCGACTACTGAGAAGGTAACAGAAGCATTCAAGATCATTCTTTCTGACCAAAACGTTAAAGGGATCTTTGTTAACATTTTCGGTGGAATTATGAAATGTGATATCATTGCGAACGGCGTTGTTGAAGCAACGAAACAAGTTGGTCTTGAGTTACCTCTTGTTGTGCGTTTAGAAGGTACTAACGTTGATCTTGGTAAAAAGATTCTTAAAGAATCTGGTCTAAACATTACAGCTGCAGATTCTATGGCTGATGGTGCAGAAAAGATCGTAGCTTTAGTTAAGTAATAGAGAAAACATCGTAGGAAGGATGGATTGATGCATGAGCATTTTTATTAATAAAGATACAAAAGTTATCGTTCAAGGTATTACAGGTTCTGTTGGTCTTTTTCATACAAAACAAATGCTTGAATATGGTACGAAAATTGTAGGCGGTGTTACACCAGGAAAAGGTGGTACGGAAGTTGAAGGTCTTCCTGTTTTCAACACGGTTGTTGATGCAGTTAAAGAAACAGGAGCTAACGCTTCTGTCATCTATGTTCCGCCTGCATTTGCTGCAGAAGCGATCATTGAAGCTGTTGACGCTGAACTTGATCTAGCAATCTGTATTACTGAAGGTATTCCAGTATTGGATATGGTAAAAGTTAAGCGTTACATGGAAGGCAAGAAGACACGTCTAGTTGGTCCGAACTGCCCGGGTGTAATCACTCCTGAAGAATGTAAGATCGGTATCATGCCTGGCTATATCCATACAAAAGGCCATGTTGGCGTAGTGTCACGTTCTGGAACATTAACTTATGAAGCTGTACATCAGCTTACAGAGCGTGGAATCGGTCAATCTACTGCAGTTGGTATCGGTGGTGACCCAGTCAATGGTACAGACTTTATCGACGTATTAAAGGCATTTAACGAAGATGAGGACACATATGCTGTAATCATGATCGGTGAGATCGGTGGAACAGCAGAAGAAGAAGCTGCTGAATGGGTAAAAGCGAACATGACTAAACCTGTAGTAGGATTCATCGGTGGTCAAACAGCACCTCCAGGAAAACGTATGGGGCACGCTGGTGCGATCATCTCTGGTGGTAAAGGTACGGCAGATGAGAAAATCAAAACGATGAAAGCTTGTGGAATTAAAGTTGCAGCAACACCATCTGTTATGGGTGAGACTTTAGTTGAAGCTTTAAAAGAAAACGATCTATATGATCGCTGTGTAACAAACAAAGCAAAAGCGTAATAACGATTACAACGTGAAAAGCTCCCAGATCGGGAGCTTTTTATTTACATTGAATGGTTTCATGAGGAGGAATGAAGTTTGGATAAAGAACGCTTAATTTTTCTTCATCATTGCGAAGGACTCACTTGGAATCAATTAAGATCAATAGTTGTTGCTGATCCTGAACTAAAATCTGTTTTTTCAATGGACATTCGCAGGTTGAAAATGTCGTATGGTTTGAGTGAACTGACGGCAAAGCGTCTCTATCATCACATGAAACAAAATAATAGTACATACATAATGAAGAATCTAGTAAAACGATCTATTTCAGCAGTAACGATATTCGATGGAAATTACCCTCCGCTATTAAAGAATATTTATGACCCGCCATGGGTTCTTTATGGACAAGGCGATTGGACGGTCCTAAATCGGGATAAAATGATTAGTGTGGTCGGCACTCGAAATCCTAGCAGCCATGGAAAACAAGCGTTACGAAAGGTTCTTAGTCCTTTAATTGATGATAGATGGGTCGTGATCAGCGGATTGGCTAAAGGAATCGACACGTTCGCTCATGAGTTAAGTATACAAAAGAATTCTTTGACTGCAGCTGTTCTGGGCTCAGGGTTATTACAGGTCTATCCGAATGAAAATAGAGAACTCGCACATAAAATAAGTGAGCAAGGAATTGTATTATCAGAGTTTTCACCACACGTTTCACCAAAACGCTGGCATTTTCCGTTGCGTAACCGTATAATAAGCGGTCTCACCCGCGCAACGCTTGTTGCTGAAGCAAGAACAAAGAGTGGTTCGTTGATTACAGCTGATCAAGCACTCGAGCAAGGAAGAGATGTGTTTGCGATTCCAGGATCGATTTTAGAAGAGTGTGCGAACGGGACAAATTTTTTGATTCAAAATGGAGCAAAATTGGTCATGAGTGCAGAAGATATTCAAAATGAAAGTTTCTAACCGTTTTCATTTAAATGAGGAAACAGTTTGACAAATGCAGATACATTATTTAATAATAGGGAAGATTTCACTAAACCCTTAAAGGGGGATAAACTGTAAATGGAAAAATATTTAGTCATTGTTGAGTCTCCCGCAAAAGCAAAGACAATAAAAAAGTATCTAGGGAGCAAATATGACGTTAAAGCATCTATGGGACATGTTCGTGATCTTCCCAGAAGCCAGACTGGCGTAGATGTAGAAGCAAACTATGAACCGAAATACATTACGATTCGTGGTAAAGGTCCAATTTTAAAAGACTTGAAAACTGCAGCGAAAAAAGCGAAACGCATTTTTCTCGCAGCTGACCCGGATCGCGAAGGTGAAGCAATTGCATGGCATCTTGCTCACAGTTTGGACATGGATTTAGATTCTGAATGTAGAGTTGTGTTTAATGAGATTACAAAAAATGCGATAAAAGACTCTTTTAAACGACCAAGAAAGATCAATATGGACTTAGTTGATGCGCAGCAAGCAAGAAGGGTGCTAGACAGACTAGTCGGATACAAAGTCAGTCCATTATTATGGAAGAAAATAAAAAAAGGATTGAGCGCTGGCCGTGTACAAACGGTGGCGGTTCGATTGATCGTTGAACGTGAGAAAGAAATAGAAGCTTTCCAACCGGAAGAGTATTGGAAGATTAAAGGAACCTTCAGTGCTTCTGGAGAGGAATTTGAAGCTCAGTTTCATGGAGTCGGCGGCAAGAAAAAAGATCTATCAAATGAAGAAGAAGTAAACGATATTCTAAAGACGATAAAAGGCAAACAATTTAAGATTGATTCTGTTCAGAAGAAAGAAAGACGCAGAAATCCTTCACCACCTTTTATCACTTCTTCACTACAACAGGAAGCGGCCAGAAAATTAAACTTCCGTGCTAAAAAGACAATGATGCTCGCACAACAATTATATGAAGGAATTGATCTAGGAAAAGAAGGTACAGTCGGTCTGATCACGTATATGCGTACAGACTCTACACGTATTTCAGATACAGCTAAAACCGAAGCTGCTGAATTCATAGAGAAAGAATATGGAGAGCAGTTCGTCAACAAATCAAGAGTGGAAAAGAAATCTGGTAAGAACGCTCAAGATGCCCATGAAGCGATTCGTCCTACTTCTGTTATGTATCATCCACGAGATTTGAAGACTTATCTTTCAAGAGATCAACTCAGATTATATAAATTAATCTTCGAGCGATTCTTAGCAAGCCAAATGGCATCAGCAGTTCTTGATACGATGACAGTGGACCTAGAGAACAATGGAATCTACTTCCGTGCGACAGGATCTAAAGTTAAGTTTCCTGGATTCATGAAAGTCTATGTTGAAGGCAACGATGATGGGAAAAAAGAAGAAGATCGTATTCTTCCAGATGTTCAAGAAGGCATGAAAGTAGAAAAGAAAGAACTTGAACCAACTCAGCATTTTACGCAGCCTCCTCCACGTTATACAGAAGCTAGGCTTGTTCGTACGATGGAAGAACTGGGTATAGGCAGACCGTCAACATATGCACCAACACTTGATACCATTCAAAAACGTGGATATGTAGCTCTCGATGAAAAGAAGTTTGTTCCAACAGAGCTAGGTGGTCTTGTTTTAGAGATGACATTGGAATTCTTTCCTGAAGTATTCAACGTTGAATTTACCGCTAAGATGGAAAGCGATCTTGACGAAGTAGAAGACGGAAAAGAGAACTGGATCAGAATCATCGATGACTTCTACAAAGGCTTTGAAAAGAAGCTTAAGATTGCAGAAGAAGAGATGCAAAAAGTAGAGATTAAAGATGAGCCAGCCGGTGAAGACTGTGAGAAATGTGGACATGAGATGGTCTATAAGATGGGACGCTTTGGAAAGTTTATGGCTTGTTCAAACTTCCCAGATTGCCGAAACACGAAACCAATCGTGAAAGATATCGGTGTTACGTGTCCGACCTGTCATGAAGGAACAATCGTAGAGCGGAAGAGTAAGAAAAAAAGACTGTTCTATGGATGTAACCGTTATCCAGATTGTGAATTCGTTTCTTGGGACAAACCTATTGCCAGAACATGTCCGAAGTGTAATAGTATGTTAGTAGAAAAGAAAACGAAAAAAGGCAAAGTCGTACAATGTGTATCTTGCGATTATGCTGAAGAGGAAGCAAAGTAAGGAGTTTATCTTCATGAATCAACATGTAAACGTAATCGGGGCAGGTCTTGCTGGCAGTGAAGCAGCTTGGCAGATCGCTAGCCGAGGAATTCAAGTAAAATTATACGAGATGAGACCGGTTAGACAAACGCCGGCTCATCATACAGAGAAGTTTGCAGAACTAGTGTGTTCGAACTCACTTCGTGCTAATACACTTACAAACGCTGTTGGTGTACTAAAAGAAGAGATGAGAAAATTAGATTCTGTTATTATTTCATCAGCAGATGATTGTGCTGTTCCAGCTGGTGGAGCTCTGGCGGTTGACCGTCATGAATTTGCTAGCCTTGTAACAGAGCGGGTTAAGAACCATCCAAATGTAGAAGTAATCACTGAAGAAGTAACAGAGATTCCAGAAGGTCCGACCATTATTGCGACAGGACCTTTAACTTCTGATAACTTATCAAAATCGCTAAACTCGTTAACGGGTGAAGAGTACCTCTATTTTTACGACGCAGCTGCTCCGATCATCGAAGTAGACAGTATCGACATGGACAAGGTGTACTTAAAGTCTCGTTACGACAAAGGCGAAGCAGCTTATTTAAACTGTCCGATGACAGAAGAAGAGTTTGACCGTTTTTATGAAGCATTGATCACTTCAGAAACAGTCCCTTTAAAAGAATTTGAAAAAGAGATCTTTTTTGAAGGATGTATGCCAGTAGAAGTAATGGCTAAAAGAGGAAAGAAAACATTATTGTTCGGACCGATGAAGCCTGTTGGCCTCGAGGATCCGAAAACAGGAAAGATTCCTTATGCTGTTGTTCAATTACGACAAGATAACAGTGCAGGAACTTTATATAATATCGTAGGTTTCCAAACACATCTAAAATGGGGACCACAAAAAGAGCTTCTAAGACTGATTCCAGGCTTAGAGAATGCTGAGGTAGTACGTTACGGTGTAATGCATAGGAATACATTCCTGAACTCGCCACGCCTCTTAGAAGAGACGTATCAGTTAAAAGCAAGAAAAGATCTTTTCTTTGCAGGTCAGATGACTGGAGTAGAAGGGTACGTTGAAAGTGCGGCTTCAGGTTTGATCGCAGGAATCAATGCAGCGAAGCTTATAAAAGGCGAAGAACTGGCTGTATTCCCGAAAGAAACAGCGATTGGAAGCATGGCGTATTATATTACTACGGCTAACCCAGATAATTTTCAGCCGATGAATGCTAACTTTGGTCTTCTTCCACCACTTGAAAAGAGAATCAAAAACAAACAAGAACGCAATACAGCTCTAGCTGAAAGAGCACTGGAAACTATTCAGAATTTTATAACAAATTTGTGAACATGTATTGATTTAGCCCCTAAATTGTGTTACGATTTAGGGGCTTTGTGAGGTGTATGAAATGGTATCAGAACGCCAACATGTGGTGGATTTCTTGAATTATTTAATGATCGAGAAGAACTGTTCACCTTATACGATTGAACACTATGAAAAAGACATTAATGATTTTACTTCTTTTTTGAAACAGCAAGCAATCGAAGGATTCGCTGCTGTTTCTTATGTTTTAGTCAGGCAATATTTAGTGACGCTTCATGAGAAGAAGTATGCTCGAAATACGGTAGCAAGAAAGATATCGGCGATGAGAAGTTTTTATCGTTTTTTGAACCGCGAAAAAATCGTTGAAGAACATAACCCTTTCGCTATGGCATCACTCCCTAAAAAAGCAAGAATGCTTCCTCAATTTCTTTATGAAAAAGAGTTGGAGAGGCTTTTTAATGTGTCTGATGTTACAACACCCATGGGACAGAGAAATCAAGCAATCCTCGAAATACTGTACGGAACTGGAATGCGTGTCAGTGAATTGTGTAAGATGCAGCTGAAGGATCTTGATTTGAATGTAGAGATAGCGCTTGTTAAAGGAAAAGGAAAAAAAGAAAGATATGTACCGATCGGATCGTTTGCAAGAGAATCTCTTGCAAAGTATATACAAAACGGCCGCAACCTGCTGCTTGAAAAAACAGAAAAGAAGTCGGATGCATTATTTTTAAACTATAAAGGGGAACCTTTAACCGCGAGAGGCGTAAGAACTATATTAAATAAACTAATTGAGGAATCTTCCCTTACCATACATATCAGTCCGCATGTTTTGCGGCACACGTTTGCGACGCACATGCTGAATGAAGGTGCAGATTTAAGAGCAGTACAGGAACTTTTAGGGCACTCAAACCTTTCCTCTACACAAGTTTATACACACGTTTCAAAAAGTCATTTAAAAAAAATCTATAATAATGCGCATCCTCGAGCATAAAAACAAAAAGGGAGGGATTTTTCAATGTCAACATTTCATGCTACTACAATATTTGCGATTCAGCATAACGGTAAATCCGCTATGACTGGAGATGGTCAGGTTACGTTCGGCAACGCAGTTGTAATGAAACATACAGCCAAGAAGGTTAGAAAGCTGTTTGGAGGAAAAGTGCTTGCCGGATTTGCAGGATCGGTTGCAGATGCATTTACGCTTTATGAAAAGTTTGAGAGCAAGTTAGAAGAATATAGCGGAAATCTGCAGCGCGCTTCAGTAGAGATGGCTAAAGAATGGAGAACGGATCAAGTTCTAAGAAAACTTGAAGCTCTGCTTATCGTAATGAACGAAGAGCATATGTTATTGATTTCAGGTACTGGTGAAGTAATTGAGCCGGATGACGGGATTCTCGCGATTGGATCAGGTGGCAACTACGCTCTGGCTGCTGGTCGGGCACTGAAGAATCATGCACCTGAACTCTCTGCAAAAGAAATCGCTCTTGCATCTTTAAAGACTGCTGGCGAAATTTGTGTTTACACAAACACAGAGATTGTTTTAGAAGAATTGTAAAAAAAGTAAAGGAGCGGTTGCAATGAACAGTCAATTAACTCCAAGGCAGATTGTTGAAAAGTTAGATCAGTATATTATAGGTCAAAATGATGCAAAGAAAGCTGTCGCTGTTGCGCTTCGAAATCGTTATAGAAGAAGTTTGCTCGACGACAAGCTGCGTGATGAAGTTTCACCTAAAAATATACTGATGATCGGACCTACGGGTGTAGGAAAGACAGAGATTGCTAGAAGATTAGCAAAGCTAGCTCAAGCTCCTTTCATTAAACTAGAAGCAACTAAATTTACTGAAGTTGGTTATGTAGGACGTGATGTTGATTCGATGGTTCGTGACCTAGTAGAAACTTCAGTAAGACTCGTAAAAGAGCTAAAGATGAATGATGTAAAAGACAAAGCTGAGCAAAATGCCAATAAGAGACTGGTAGAGCTTTTAGTTCCTGGTAAAAAAACAGAAACGAGCTTCAAAAACCCGCTAGAGATGTTCTTTGGTGGCGGTAATGGAGAACAAGAGCAAAAACCACAGCAAGACGATGTTGCGGATCTTAGACAGAGACGAAATCAAATGGCGCAGAAGTTGGCGCTCGGTGAGATGGAGGATCATCTTGTTTCGGTAGAAGTTGAAGAACAGAATCCTTCGATGCTAGACATGTTCCAAGGTTCAGGTCTCGAACAAGTAGGTATGAACATGCAAGACATGATCGGCGGTCTTATGCCGAAGAAAAAGAAAAAACGAAAACTCACTGTTCGAGAAGCTCGTAAAGTATTGACGCAAGATGAAGCGGCAAAGCTAATCGATATGGACGATGTTACCAGTGAAGCAGTTTACAAGACCGAACAAACAGGTATTATATTTATAGATGAGATCGATAAGATTGCAGGAAAGAACCAAAACTCTGCGGATGTGAGCCGTGAAGGTGTACAGCGAGACATCCTTCCGATCGTTGAAGGTTCTACGGTAATGACGAAATATGGTTCGATTAAGACGGATCATATACTGTTTATTGCAGCTGGAGCTTTTCATATTTCTAAGCCATCTGATCTCATTCCAGAGCTACAAGGAAGATTTCCGATCCGAGTTGAACTAAATAGCTTGTCTGTTGAGGATTTTACACGTATATTAATAGAGCCTGATAATGCGATTATAAAACAGTATAAAGCTCTATTGAGTACGGAAGGTATAAATGTTGAATTTTCTGACGATGCTATTGCTAAGATTGCAAGCATTGCTTATGAAGTGAATCAAGACACCGATAATATCGGTGCACGAAGACTTCATACCATATTAGAACGCTTATTAGAGGATCTATCTTTTGAAGCGCCTGATATCAGCTTAGATCAAATTACCATTACACCCGAGTATGTAGAAGAAAAACTGGCTAACATCGCAAAGAACAAGGATCTGAGCCAATATATATTATAGGATGCAGTAGGAGGAAGAAATACAATGAATTTATTGAACAAAGCAAGAAGTATCAACTCGATGCTTCAACAAACAGGTGGTAAACAAGTAAACTTTAAAGAGATGGCTGAAACACTAAGTACGGTGATTGAAGCAAATATTTTCGTAGTCAGCCGTCGCGGTAAACTGTTAGGCCTCGCTCTTAAACAAGAAATTGAGAACGAGCGTATGAAGAAGATGATCGAGGATCGTCAATTCCCTACAGATTACACGAAGAATCTTTTTAACATTACAGAATCACTTTCGAATATTGATATAGAGAGCGATTATACGGCGTTTCCAGTTGAAAACAAAGATTTGTTCTCTACAGGATTAACTACGATTGTTCCAATCGTAGGTGGTGGTGAAAGACTAGGAACTCTTATCCTTTCTAGACTTTCTACAGCGTTCGAAGAAGATGATCTAGTTCTAGCAGAGTATGGTGCTACAGTAGTTGGAATGGAGATCCTTCGTGAGAAAGCAGAAGAGATCGAAGAGGAAGCTCGTAACAAAGCAGTTGTTCAAATGGCGATCAGTTCACTATCATACAGTGAGCTTGAAGCGATCGAACACATTTTTGAAGAATTAGAAGGAAACGAAGGATTGCTTGTAGCAAGTAAGATTGCAGACAGAGTGGGAATTACACGATCTGTTATCGTCAATGCACTTCGTAAATTAGAGAGTGCTGGTGTAATTGAATCACGTTCTCTAGGTATGAAAGGTACGTATATCAAAGTGTTAAACGACAAATTCTTGCTTGAACTCGAAAAGCTTAAAACTTCATAACAATGAATGATAAAAAACCAGTTCTGAAAAATCAGAGCTGGTTTTTTTGTTGAATAAAATGATCTGTCTACTAGATACATGTAAAAGGTAGGATTTTTTTGTTTTAGTTGTTCTTTTTAGAGAGCAGTGAGACAAGTGAGTATCTTTATAGAAAACATACAAATTCTTTATGCATTTTTATTATCCATGTAAAGGTATTGTGTTAAATTGTAAATAATTGTCGAGTTGGTCAAATATGGTAAAGAGGTACCAAAAACCGTATAAATATAGGGATTTTCTTACTAGTTTTAAATTTGGGTATAAAGTCACGGTCGAAATATAGTCCTTTCTATCGAAAAAAGTCAGTTTGGGAAAAAATACATAGACACTTTTTGGATATATCCCTTAAAATATGATAGTGAGGTAAGATTTAACATAATATGAAACTTCTATAGTAAAAAAGAGGGAAGTGGTGAACTTGTTCTCTGGCTCAGTCTTGAAAAACTTAGAAATGGCATTAGATGGATCTGCATTAAAACAAAAGACCATTTCAAATAACTTGGCTAATGTGGACACACCTGGATATAAAGCAAAAGAAACTGTTTTTAGCCAGGAATTCAAAAAAAGCTTGCAAGCACATCGAACAGATCAGCGACATTTTTCATTCGGTAATGAATCATCAACTTCTTTTAGTGTTAAAGAAAAAACGAATACTGTGATGAATCATAACGGAAATAATGTAGATGTAGATAAAGAGATGGCTGAATTAGCGAAGAATCAGCTTTATTATCAGACACTTGTACAGCGGATTAATGGAAAGTTTAATTCGATTAAGATGGTTGTTAAAGGTGGGAGATAAATATGGGAGTTTTTGATGCAATGAATGTATCGGCATCCGGCTTAACCGCTCAACGGCTTAGGATGGATGTTGCTTCCTCTAATATGGCGAATGTCGATTCGACACGTGGAGAATTTAAGAATGGTGTGTGGGAACCTTATCGACGCAAAATGGTCGTATTAGGTTCAGGCGAATCTAGCTTTAAGAACATGTTTAATAAAGCAGTGAATAACGGAAAAATGTCTGGCGTTAAAGTCAATGGAGTAATCAATGATCAAACTCCATTTAAAACGGTTTATCAACCTGAACATCCTGATGCTAACGAAGAAGGATTTGTTCGACTTCCAAATGTAGATCCACTAAAAGAAATGGTCGACTTAATGAGTGCTACTCGATCTTATGAAGCAAATGTTACTGCATTAAACGCAGCAAAAGGAATGTACTTAAAAGCATTAGAAATTGGCCGTTAGGGGTGTTAAAACATGGACAAAATTTCAATGAGTTCACTTCAGAATATTAGTAACCCTACATCATCAGTTGCAAAAGTGACACCATATGAAGCTCAAGAAGATTTTAAAAGCTATCTTAAGGGAGCTTTAGATACGCTGAGTGAAACACAAGCACAATCTAATCAAGCTACTCAAGGTTTGATGAACGGAAACATGGATAATCTTCACCAAGTTATGATCACTGCCGAAAAAGCAAGTGTAACGATGCAAACGACTCTTGAGATTCGTAATAAAGTTGTTGAGGCCTACCAAGAAATTATGAGGATGCAGGTATAGGCTCTGTTATATTATTCGATATTAGCATTCGATTTTGGGGGTAGCTTTTAAAAATTTTTATTGCGTTTATCGGGGGAAAAAATGAAAGAAAAATGGAAAAACATCATCAAGCAAACTACAGAGCGGTTTAAAACTCGTTCCAATGTACAAAAGGGATTTATTCTCGGAGGAATTTTTCTAATTATCGCAGCTTTTATCTTTGTAACCATCATGATGTCATCACCCAACCTTGTTCCTTTGTATTCAAATCTTTCCCCTCAGGAAGCTGGTCAAATACAAGAGAATTTAAATAGCAAAGGTGTGGCAAATGAAGTACAAGATGGCGGGAAAACAATATTAGTTCCTGAAGAACAAGTAAACAACCTTCAAGTGCAGCTTGCTGCAGAAGGATTGCCTGAAAGCGGGAATATTGATTTTTCATATTTTGGTGAGAAATCAGGATTTGGAATAACAGACAAAGAGTTTGGTGTTCTAGAAAGAGAAGCGACACAGACCGAGATTGCTAGTTTAATAAAGAGCATAAACGGGGTTGAAGATGCGAGCGTTATGATCACACTTCCTGAAAGCAGTGTTTGGGTGAATCAGGAAGAAGAGAAGGCATCAGCTTCTGTTGTCCTATCTTTAGGAGCGGGAGCCAAATTAGATGAAGATCAAGTAAAAGCTCTTTATCACCTTGTCTCAAAGAGTGTAAGTAATCTACCTATGGAAAATATCGTCATTACGGATCAATACTTTAATTATTATGATTTAAATTCTGTGAACTCTAGTTCTTCAGCTTCTAAATATGAGGAACAGAGAAAGATTAAACAAGATGTTGAAAGAGACTTACAACGAAGAGTTCAACAGATGTTATCAACGATCATGGGACAAGGAAAAGTGGTTGCTACTGTTACTACAGATATTGACTTTACGGAGGAAAAACGTGAAGAAAACATTGTAGAACCCGTTGACAAAGAGAACATGAAAGGCATTGAAGTAAGCGTAGAACGAATAAGAGAGACGTTTACAGGAGAAGGTGCAGGAGAAGGCGGAGTTGGAGGAACAGGTGATCAAGAGGTACCTACCTATCCAGGTTCAGCTGCAGGCTCAAACGGTGACTATGAAAAAGTTGAAGAACGTATCAATAACGAAGTCAACAAAATTCGTAAAGAAATCGTGGAAAGTCCTTACGAAATAAGAGATCTAGGTATTCAAGTCATGGTAGAGCCACCGACTCCAAACAAACCAGAATCGTTACCACAAGAACGATTAGATGATATTGAACAAATTTTGAGTGCGATCGTTAGAACAAGTATCTCAAAAGATATAAATGAAACATTATCAGAAGATGATATTCAAGAAAAAATCTTTGTATCTGCTCAGCCGTTCAACGGTAAGCAAGAAGCAACTGCCGTTAAGACTGGAATTCCAGTATGGATCTATATTGTTGGTGGAATCTTGTTAATCGTTATCCTTCTATTAATCTTCTTGCTTACTAGAAAAAGAAGAAGAGAGACGGAAAGCAAGATTGAAGAGTTTGAGATGGATGAACCACAAGAGTCGTACTATGTACCTGATGTAAACCAAGAAAAAGGATCAGAGGGGACAGTTCGTATGGAACAATTAGAAAGAATGGCAAAAGAAAAGCCAGAAGAATTCGCTAAGCTAGTAAGAACATGGCTATCAGAAGAGTAAGGAGGTAACGATCGATGGCAAAAGGCATGAAAGAACTATCAGGTAAAGAGAAAGCGGCAATCCTCGTTATCTCTTTAGGACCTGATGTGGCTGCGCAAGTATATAAACATTTAAGTGAAGAAGAGATTGAGAGATTAACACTTCAAATCTCACAAGTTAGAAAAGTAGATTCAACGTTAAAAGATGATATTATCACACAATTTCATCAGCTAGCTCTTGCTCAAGATTATATTACCCAAGGTGGAATCGGCTACGCGAAGACGGTACTTGAGAAAGCGGTAGGTAAAGATGAAGCGATGCAGATCATCAATCGTTTAACTTCGACTTTACAAGTAAGACCATTTGACTTTGCTCGAAAAGCAGATCCAGGTCAAATATTAAACTTTATTCAAAACGAGCACCCGCAAACGATTGCTCTGATCTTATCATATTTGGATTCTTCTCAAGCTGGACAGATACTTTCTGAACTTCCACAAGAGATGCAAGCAGATATTGCTAAAAGAATTGCATTAATGGATCGAACATCACCTGAAGTGATCAATGAAGTGGAGCAGATTTTAGAAAGAAAGTTATCTGCTACTGTTACACAAGATTTCACACAAGCTGGTGGAGTTGAAGCGGTTGTTGAAGTGTTGAACGGTGTAGACCGGAGCACGGAACGAACGATTCTGGATGCGCTTGAAATCCAAGATCCGGAGTTAGCGGAAGAGATCAAGAAAAGAATGTTCGTGTTCGAAGATATCGTTACCCTTGATAACCGTGCAATTCAAAGAGTTATACGTGAAGTGCAAAACGAAGATCTACTTCTTGCTTTACGTGCATCAAGCGAGGAAGTAAAAGAAGTGATGTTCAATAACATGTCACAGCGTATGGCCGAGAACTTTAAGGAAGAAATGGAGTTTATGGGTCCTGTTAGACTTCGTGATGTAGAAGAAGCTCAGTCTAGGATCGTTGGAACCATTAGAAGACTTGAAGAAGCCGGAGAGCTCGTTATCGCTCGAGGCGGAGGAGATGATGTGATTGTCTAAAGTCATAAAATCTTTTCACGATCACAAAGAAAAAGCGGAAAAAAATGAAATAGTGATCGGTATTCAAGCACTTTCATTATTTAACACGAGAAACTATGCAAGTTTAGAAGATGAGGATGAAGAGACAAAGGTCATCCGTTTAAAAAATCAAGCGTATACCTTGCTAGAAGAAGCAAAGAGCGAAGCAGCTTCTATAACAAAGGAAGTAGAAGAATATAAGGCTGCGCAAATCAAAAGCTTAGCTGAAGAAGAGGCCGCTTGGAAGTTGAAATTAGAAAGTGCTTATGAACAGGCGAAGAATGAAGGATACGATGCTGGCTTTCAAAATGGTTTAGAACAAGGCCATGAAAGCTGGGCTTCGCAATTAAATGAAGTCAAAAGCTTTATGGATACGTTAAGAAACGACTATCATAACATCCTGAGTGAAGCAGAGCCACAGATAGTTATCCTCGCTATGGCAGCTGCTGAGAAAATCTTAGGAAAAAAGCTACAAGAAGCACCTGAAACATGGATTGCAATCGTAAAGCAACTTGTAAAAGAAGCTCGAGAGTTTGAAGAGATAAAGCTCTATGTTCCACCACAATGGTTCGAACTTACGCAAAACTATCGTGAGGAACTAAAGAACATGCTTCAATCGACAGCGACTCTTTTCATCTATACAGACGAGAACTTAACTGAGAATGGTGCAGTAATCGAGTTTCCGTTTGGAAAGATCGACGCAACACTAGACGTTCAGTTAAAAGAGATCAGAGAAAAACTGCTAGAACAACTTGAGGTGTCAGATCAATGAACGTGGAACACATGATCGACTCCCTTCAATCACTAGATTCATATAAAAGATATGGAAAAGTGATCAGGGTAGTTGGGCTAATGATCGAATCAAAAGGACCTAAAACGTCAATCGGTGATGTCTGTTATATACACACTGGGAACAACAAGCAAAGAATTAAAGCAGAAGTAGTTGGCTTTCAGGAAGAGAATGTTTTGTTGATGCCATTTACATATGTGAAAAATATTGCAGTTGGCAGTTTGGTAGAAGCAACACATCGAGCGTTGGAAATAAAGGTTGGACCTTCTTTGATCGGAAAAGTACTTGATGGTATGGGTGTTCCTTTAGATGGCTCTCCTCTGCCTCGCGGGTTGTTTCGCTATCCTTCAGAGAACGAGCCGCCGAATCCGATGGAAAGACCAAGAATTCATGAAAGCATTCAGCTAGGTATTCGGTCGATCGATAGTTTGTTGACGGTCGGGAAAGGCCAGCGGGTAGGTATTTTTGCCGGAAGTGGAGTGGGTAAGAGTACGTTGCTTGGTATGGTGGCACGTAATTCGACTGCTGACCTGAATGTTATCGCTCTAATCGGTGAACGAGGACGCGAAGTTCTTGATTTTATTGAACGAGATCTAGGTGAAGAAGGTTTAAAGCGGTCCATTGTAATCGTTGCGACTTCAGATCAACCGGCTTTAATGCGGATAAAAGGTGCATTGACGGCAACGAGTATCGCAGAATATTTTCGAGACCAAGGGAAGAACGTCATGTTGATGATGGATTCAGTAACTCGTGTTGCTATGGCGCAACGTGAGATCGGTTTAGCTGTTGGTGAGCCGCCAACAACAAAGGGATACACACCAAGCGTATTTGCAGTTCTTCCAAAATTATTAGAACGGTCTGGAACGAATAAGAATGGAACGATTACAGCATTTTACACGGTTTTAGTAGATGGAGATGATTTCAACGAGCCGATCTCAGATACTGTTCGAGGAATTCTAGATGGACACTTTATCTTAGATCGAAACTTAGCTAACAAAGGGCAGTTTCCTGCTGTAAATATTCTAAAGAGTATTAGCAGGGTTATGAATGATATCGTTCCAAAAGAGCATCGACAAGCTGCTGAACGACTTCGAGAACTTTTGTCTTCATACGTCGAAGCAGAAGACTTGATCAGCATTGGCGCATATAAGAGGGGATCCTCTAAATCAGTGGATGAAGCGATTCAGATGTACCCTAACATTCTAGCGTTTTTGAAGCAGCAAGTAGATGAAGATGTTAGTTATGAACAAGCTCTTGAGCGGCTGTTGATTGAATTTGGAAAGGATGAACGTTGATGTCATTTCATTTTTCTATGGAAAAAGTTTTGTCTGTTAAACAAAAGGAGAAAGAATCGATTGAACAAGAATTAGGCGAAGCTGTACAAGCGTTCGAGAGCATCGCAGAAGAGATATACAGCCTCCTTAAGAGGAAAGAAGACATTGAGAACCAATCGAATTATACCTTTCAGCAGAGAATCATAGTAAATGATCTTCAGAATACACAGCGTTTTCTTTTATCCATGACAAACAAGATCAAAGAATTACAGCCGTTATTACAAAGAGCAAGAGAAAGAATGCAAGTTATCCAGCAAAGGTTATTACAGCAGACGATTGAAGTGAAAAAATACGAAAAGCTAAAAGAAAGACAACTCAGCGCATATAAAGTGGAAGTTGCTTCTTATGAGAATAAGCAGAACGACGAATTTTCGGTTTTGCGTTTTGCGAAGTCATAAAATCGGGTGATCAGATGAAACAGAACGAAAAATCCAGCAGAATGGTTTGGTTTTTATTAGTAGTCTTCGTACCTTTCGTTTTTGCACTAACTGTATTCGGTATCGTTCTGTCGTTCATGGGAGTGGACGTATGGGAAGAGGCAAAGAACACGAGTAAAAACATGCCTATAATTAAAAATATTTTTAGCGAAAAGTCCGAAGTAGCTGTAACAAACAATGGACAAGAGAAACAGTGGAAATCAAAGTTCGATGAGCAAGAAGATTACATCAAAATACTATCTGCTGATCTGCAAAAGAAAGAAAAAGAAGTCACGGATTTAAAAAGTAATATTGCACTATTAGAAAAGCAAGTAGAAGATGCAGAAACTAGTGTGAAAGAAGAAGAGAATGAACAATTAAAGAAATTATATGAAGCAATGTCAGCAAAAGATGCTGCGGCCGTAATGTCAGAGATGAACAACAATCAAATCATGGGCATCTTAATGCTTTTACAATCGGAAACACAAGCTGCGATTCTTGCCAAACTTGATGCAAAACGTGCAGCAGAGCTTACGGTACTCATGGCAAACAAGTCTCTATAAAAGGAGGTGTAAAAACGTGCAAATAATGATTTCGCAGCCAGCTGTTTCAGGAGCACAGACATCACAAATATCAGTTTCTTCGGAAAAAGGAAACAATATGGATTCTCTCTTTTCTCAATTGCTAGCATCTTCTGGCGCAGAGAGTGAACAGCTTCCTGAAGGTTTAGGAGATATGATCGCAAGTGTCTTAGGAAGCATTGAGGGGCTTGACTGGAATGCTGACCTACTGAATAACGAGACCGTTCAATCATTATTAAACGAACTGCCACCAGAAATGAAGGAAGTTATTGAAAACCTTCTTGAGAATGAGATCGATTTCTCACACCTTGCAGTAAACCCCACTCCTGAGATGAAACTAGCGATCTTATTGCAGGTTGCTTTTAACGAAGAGGCAGGTCCATTATCTCAAAAAGACCAAAAGCAAATGGCAGATATTATAGGACGATGGTTTCCGGGAGTGAAGCTAGACCAAAAAGATTCAATACCAAAACAAACAGAGCAGATCTTTGGAGAGATAAAAAAGCTTTTGAGTGATTCAACAAGTAATGATAAGAATGCTTTCATGAAAGTCTTTGAAACCTTATCAGCCGAGAAAAAGGTAAAAAGCTTTGCAGATCATGCATTTCAACGGTTCGTCCCGACAAAATCGATCGAACCAAATGTTTCAGCTCCAAAGGAACTGCAAACCCTTCAAGCTCCACTTTCTTCTATAGAACAATGGACGTTGAAGGTTCCTGCTACAGGAGGAGAAGGACAAAAAGAACAATTTGTTCGTGAGGTTCAACAGATTATTTCAAGAGGAAAGCTGGTCGTTACAGAAACTGGATTTACGAAGATGCAGATTCGTTTAACACCTGAACATCTCGGTAACATCGAGATTCAGCTTATCCAAAAACATGGTGAGATCACTGCAAAGATCATCGCATCTAGTCAAGGTGCAAAGGATGCCCTAGATAGTCAACTCACACAATTGAAACAAGCTTTCACTAGTCAAGATATAGACTTTGAAAAGATTGATGTCTTTCTAAACGGAGACGAACAGTCCTTTGACTTCCGTGATCAAAGTAATCAAGAATTTGAAGATCAACAGCAAACAGATGAAAGTATGTCTGAGGAAGATATATCAGAACATCTATCATTTGATGAACAATTATCACAATTGGTATTAAACGAAAAGGTGTGATGAGTCATGACCAAGATCTCTGAAGATCTGATGCTTTCTAATTATCAAGCAAAAACAAAGCAAACAGGTTCAAACATTTTGGGAAAAGATGATTTTTTAAAGATATTAATTACACAGCTTCAAAACCAAGACCCAACAAGTCCGATGCAAGACCGAGAGTTTATCGCACAGATGGCAAGCTTTTCATCACTAGAACAGATGACAAACATGAACCAAACGATGCAGCAGTTCTTATCGTTTCAAACAGAATCTTCCTTGTTACAGCAAAGCGAGATGATCGGTAAACAAGTAACGTACGAAACCGAAACAGTAGATGAAGAAGGTAACAAAAAGATAGAGGAAAAAGAAGGTCTAGTTAAATCTGTGTTATTTGAAAAAGGATCTGTCATGTTGGAAATGAGTGATGGAACAAAGATCACAAGTTACCAAGTGATCAAAATATCTGATCAGGCAAAGTAAGGAGTGGATAACATGAGCGAACGTATACACGCTCATCAATTGTACCAGCCGATCCTTTACCCGAATCATCAACAGCAGAAAAAAGTAGATCAATCTTTTCAGTCAGTTCTTCATAAAGAGCTTGAAAACCAACTAACCGTTAGTAAACACGCTCAAAAAAGATTGCAAGATAGAAATATTACGATATCAGAAACAAGCTGGAACAAGATAAGCGAAAAGATGATCGAAGCTGGTCAAAAAGGCATTAAAGACTCGTTAGTGATCATGAAAAATGTCACTCTTGTCGTAAATGCTCCCAATCAAACCGTAATCACAGCGTTAGATCGAAGCGAAAGTACATCTCAGATCTTCACAAACATCAATGGTGCCATCGTCATAGACGAATAAACGAGCTGGACCTTTACAGGAGGCTCACAAAACTGCCGATTGACAGACGCAGTTAATAAACCAAGTAAGGGAGATAAAAACAAATGTTACGTTCTATGTATTCAGGAATCAGCGGTATGAAAAACTTTCAGGTGAAGTTAGATGTAATCGGAAATAACATCGCAAACGTTAATACGTACGGATTTAAAAAAGGCCGTACAACGTTTAAAGATCTTGTTAGTCAGCAGATTGCTGGGGCGAGTGAAGCGACTGCAACAAGAGGTGGAGTTAACCCGAAACAAGTTGGCTTAGGATCACAATTATCTACAATTGATACTGTGCATACTCAGGGTAGTTTGCAAAATACTGCTCGTCCACTAGATTTAGGAATTTCAGGTGACGGATTTTTTAGATTAGGTACTGGAACAATTGCAGTAGCAGGAGGTGTTAAAGGAACAAATATTACCCTCTCAGAAACAACTTATTCGAGAGCTGGGAACTTTTATTTAGATCAAGAAGGTTACATTGTTAACTCTGACGGTAAATATTTACTCGGTCCTGTAGGAACTCCTGTAACAACAAGTGTTGCAATTAAAATACCAACTGATGCAAAGAGCTTTAGTGTGGGTGCTGATGGAACAGTTAATTATATTGATAAAGATGGGGAATTAACGAAAGCAGGTCAAATTGAGCTTGCGAAATTTTCAAATAATGAGGGTCTTGAAAAAGCTGGAAGTAACGAATATCGTGCTAGTACCAATTCTGGTGTTCCATTACCTTCGTTTCCTGGTGGAGCAGGTGGAGCAGGTACACTAGTAGCTGGTGCACTTGAAATGTCCAACGTAGACTTATCTGAAGAGTTCACGGAGATGATTGTTGCACAGCGTGGGTTTCAAGCGAATACAAGAATCATTACAACATCGGATGAGATCCTTCAGGAGCTTGTGAACTTAAAACGTTAACGTGAAGGGAGGCAGGGGTGAGCAGGAAAAGGCTTAGCTCCGAAACTCATGATTTCTTTAACTCAGTTAAACGGGAATACGTTTACGCTGAATGCGATCTATATTGAACAGATCCAATCGTTTCCCGATACGACGATCACTTTAACAACAGGCAAAAAGTATGTTGTTAAAGAAAGTGAAGAACAGGTTGCTCAATTGATATCAACTTTTTATAGAAATATTAATTTGCTGCCACTAAGTCAGAAAAAGGAGGGTCTGTAGTTGGGAAAAAATAAAGCGGTAACGATCATGATCTCTATGCTTGTAGCGATCGGTTTAATCGGTGCAGCAGGATATTACGGGTTTAAGCAGTTCTCACCTAAGACCGAAGCTTCAGAACCTACAGCAGAAGAGCTGGACAAGCTGATGGTCGAAACCATTGAAATGACAACCAATCTTGCAGATCAGTCTTATGTAAAGATTCAGTTCAAGATTCAAGCGGATAATGAAGATGCTAAACACGAACTTGAGAAAAGATTATTTCAAGTGAACAACCTGATCATCTATGAGATCTCGAACAAGAAAACAGAAGAATTATCTGGGCAACAAGGATTGATTTCTTTAGAGGACAAGTTGAAAACAGAGATTAATAAGGTTATGCAAGATGGGAAAGTAGTCAGAGTCTACACAACTCAAAAGATCATACAATAATTCACTAAAAACGGCATGAAAAGAGGTGAGACTCTTGGTTGATGTTTTGTCACAAAACGAAATAGATGCTCTTCTCTCCGCCCTTTCCACAGGAGAGATGGATGCAGAAGAGCTTAAAAAGGAAGAGTCAGAGAATAAGGTTAAAGTTTACGATTTTAAAAGAGCCCTTCGTTTTTCGAAAGAGCAGATCCGCAGTTTAACGAGATTGCATGAGAACTTTGCAAGACTCTTAACGACTTATTTTTCGGCACAGCTTAGAACGTACGTCCAGATAGGGGTAGCGTCTGTTGATCAGCTACCATATGAGGAATTTATTCGTTCTGTTCCGAAGATGACTTTATTGAATGTGTTTGAAGCACATCCGTTTGAAGGGCGCATCTTAATGGAAGTAAATCCGAATATCGCATATGCCATGCTTGATAGAGTGATGGGCGGCAGCGGGGCAGGGATGAATAAGATCGAGAATTTAACTGAGATTGAGACACGAATCATGAATCAGTTATTTGAAAACACACTTGATAGTTTTAAAGAGGCTTGGACAAGTGTGATCGAACTGGAGCCGTTCATGCTCGATTTGGAAGTAAATCCACAATTTTTACAGATGGTTTCTCCGAACGAAACGGTTGTCGTCATCTCGTTAAACACGACGATTGGCGAAACGAGCGGAATGATTAATATTTGCCTTCCGCATGTTGTCATAGAGCCGATCATACCAAAGCTATCTGTTCATCATTGGATGCAGAATAAAAAGAAGACAAGAATTCCGGGAGAAACTGAATTTATTGAACAAAAGATAAAGAACGCCTTTTTGCCATTTAAGGTTGAGCTAGGATCTTCAGACATGTCGATAGAAGAGTTTCTGAACTTATCTATCGGTGACTGTATTGAATTAGATCAACGAATCAACCAACCACTCGTGATTAAAGTAGAAAACAATCCTAAGTTCTACGGTCAACCCGGAAAAGTGAAGAAAAAGCTAGCCGTTCAAATTATCGAAACCATTAAGGAGGATGAGGATCAATGGTAAGTGGAGATATGCTTTCACAAGACGAAATTGATGCTTTGCTGAATGGTGGAAGTCCTTCCTCGTCCGGAGCGACCGAAACCGAAGAATACCTATCATCGATTGAACGAGATGCGTTAGGTGAGATCGGAAACATCTCATTTGGAAGTGCTGCAACAGCACTATCCACCCTGTTAAATCAAAAGGTAGATATTACGACGCCACAAGTAACAGTCGTAAAACGCACCGAGTTAAAAGATGAGTTTCCGATTCCGCATGTTGCGGTTCAAGTTACATACACAGAAGGCATCGAAGGAGCAAACTTGTTAGTGATCCGTAAGACGGATGCACAGATCATTGCAGATTTGATGCTTGGTGGTGAGGGTACTAATCCTTCTCCGGATTTTGGAGAACTGCAATTAAGTGCTGTTGGTGAAGCGATGAATCAGATGATGGGGTCCGCTTCAACATCGATGTCTACGATCTTTAATAAAAAGGTAGACATATCACCACCAAAGATTGATTTTCTGGATGTTGAATCAAACACGAGTTTGATTCCTGATGAAGAGATTTTAGTAAAAGTTTCTTTCAGACTTAAAGTGGGTGAACTGATCGATTCAAATATCATGCAGCTGATTGATGCTGAGTTCTCAAAGGACCTTGTACATAAGCTAATGAACCCTGAACCTGTTGTTGAAAATGAGCCGGTTGCCGATTATGTCCCTCATGAAGAAGTGGCTCCACCATCTCCACCGGTAGAACATTATCAAGAACGTGTTCATAGTGAGCCAAGAAGTGAGCCTCAGCCTGTCTATCAATCGCAGATGAGAGACGTTTCCATTCAGCCGGCAAGTTTTTCAGACTTTGGAGATTATGAGACGAATCAAAGAGATACAAAAAACCTAGACATGTTGTTAGACATTCCGCTTCAAGTCACAGTGGAGCTAGGAAGAACAAAGAAAACAATCAAAGATATTTTGGAAATGTCTCAAGGTTCGATTGTAGAGCTCGATAAACTAGCTGGTGAACCAGTGGATATCTTTGTTAACCATAAGATGATCGCAAAAGGCGAGGTCGTTGTTATTGATGAAAATTTTGGAGTCCGTGTAACAGAGATTTTAAGCCAGCGTGATCGTTTAGAAAAATTGAAATAATTATCGGAGGTAAGTGAAATGGGAGAGCGTATTTTAGTTGTTGATGATGCAGCATTTATGAGAATGATGATCAAGGATATCTTAGTTAAGAATGGATTCGATGTTGTCGGTGAAGCGGCTGACGGTGCACAAGCGATCGAGAAATTTCAAGAGTTAAAACCAGATCTAGTTACGATGGATATTACGATGCCTGAAATGGACGGCATATCAGCTTTAAAAGAGATCAAAAAAACAAACCCTGATGCAAAAATTATCATGTGTTCAGCCATGGGACAGCAAGCGATGGTAATCGATGCGATCCAAGCTGGGGCAAAAGACTTTATCGTTAAGCCCTTTGCAGCTGACCGTGTAATTGAAGCGATCAAGAAGACTTTAGGCTAAGCGTTTCATGTATCGATGGTTAATTAGTTTTTTTGCAGCAGTTTGTCTCTCGCTTGTACCGATTAGTGTACAAGCGGAAGGCAGCAGTTCAGGGAAAAGTGTTTACGACACCATAAATAACTCAGATCAAAAGGGCGAGAAGGAAAAAGCACCAGCAGAAACTAGCCCTGTGAATGCTAAGAGCGAAAGCACATTTATGATGCTCGTCAAGCTCGTGTTTATGCTTGGAATTGTTCTAGCGATCTTATTTTTTGTTTTACGATTTATTCAAAGAAAATCTGTTAGTTTTCAAGACGGTAAAAATCTTCAGTCTTTAGGAGGAATCGGAATCGGACAGAACCGTTCTGTGCAACTCATCAAAACAGGTAATTCTGTCTTGGTAGTAGGTGTTGGAGATTCGGTAACACTTCTAAAAGAGATTACCAATGAAGATGAAGTTCAGATGATGCTCGATCAGCGTCCATCCCAAAACGTTTCAACGATGACGAACCAATTGAAACAAAAATGGCTGAAAAGTAGAACCGAAGAGTCAAGTAAGACTTCCAATGAAACAAGACCAGCAGACACTAAAGATCAAACGCAATCTTTTAAGACTATGCTTCAATCTATCGTTCAAGATAAGAAGAATCAGCAAAAAGATCTTCAGAGAGTACTTGAGAAAGGGAAACATCATGAATGAATTTATTCCTGGATTAGACTTGGATTTTATAAATAATAGCGATCCAGCGAACATGGAAACTACCATTCAGCTGTTGCTGCTTTTAACGGTCCTTTCGCTTGCTCCAAGTATTTTAATACTTATGACTTGTTTTACGAGGATCATTATCGTTCTGTCATTTGTTAGAACTTCACTGGCAACGCAGCAGATGCCACCTAACCAAGTTCTGATTGGAATTGCTTTGTTCTTAACTTTTTTTATCATGGCGCCAGTAATGCATGAAGTAAACAAAGAGGCGATTCAGCCGTTAGTAAAAGGTGAGATTTCTCAGGAGGAAGCCTTTGATAAAGGGAGTCTTCCCATCAAAGAGTTTATGGCTAAGCATACACGACAAAAAGATCTTATGCTGTTTATGGAATATTCAGGTGCTAAGAAACCGGAAAGTATTAAAGATATTCCTTTAACGACTCTTGTTCCAGCCTTTGCGATTAGTGAATTAAAAACAGCTTTTCAGATTGGATTCATGATTTTTGTACCTTTTTTGATCATTGATATGGTCGTTGCGTCTATTTTAATGGCTATGGGGATGATGATGCTGCCACCCGTGATGATATCACTGCCATTTAAGATCTTATTATTCGTACTGGTTGATGGCTGGTACCTCATCGTTAAATCATTGCTATTAAGCTATTAAGGCAGGTGTAAACATGGATTCTCAATTTGTAATTTCTTTAGCTGAAAAAGGGGTATACATGACCTTGCTTTTGTGCGGTCCGCTTATGCTATTAGCCCTGATTGTAGGTTTGATCGTCAGTATTTTTCAAGCAACAACACAGATTCAGGAACAAACACTCGCATTTATACCAAAGATTGTTGCCGTTTTAGTAGGACTCGTGTTTTTCGGACCTTGGATGCTTTCACAAATATTAGGTTTCACATCAAATATCTTTCAAAATTTACACACTTATATAGGATGATAAAATGGTAGATTTAGTTGCTTTCCCTGCTTTTTTATTAATCCTAACTAGAGTATCGGCATTTTTCTTAACAATTCCTGTGTTTTCCAATAAAAATTTACCTGTTATGCATAAAATCGGATTATCCCTATTTTTATCGTGGATCATGTTGTACGCGATTGACCCAAAACCGATTCCGTTAGATGGTTCATTTTTTCTGTTAATCATTAAAGAAGCGATGGTAGGACTATCCATCGGATTTATTGCAGCGATTGTTTTCTACGCGATTCAAGTAGCTGGTGGGTTTATTGATCTTCAGATGGGTTTTGCGATAGCGAACGTGTTTGATCCGCAGACAGGCATTCAGACCCCTTTGATGGGTAGATATCTGTATACGTTTGCGATTCTTTTCTTGTTAGCTACCGATGCTCATCACATGTTACTCGATGGAATCTTTTATAGTTATCAATTTTTACCGCTTGATTCAACCATATCTAATTTTGGAGATGGCGGGATTACGAGATTTGTAATAAGTGTGTTCTCAGGTATGTTCTTAGTTGCTCTGCAGATGGCGATTCCGATCGTAGGCACGTTGTTTCTAGCAGATCTAGCACTTGGGATCGTAGCAAGAACCGTTCCTCAGATGAACATTTTTGTTATCGGCCTACCAGTGAAAATATTAATTGCTCTTGTGTTGTTTTTAGTAGTAATGCCCGCATTCTTCGTATCTGTTCAGATGCTAGTCGATCAGATGCGTGACAGCATGATTAACTTAATGGAATTGTTGGGAGCGGCTTAAGTTGATGAGATATCCAATTACTTTACAATACTTTTCAGGAGAAAAAACAGAAAAAGCAACACCGAAAAAAAGGCAGGAGAGCAGGAAAAAAGGTCAAGTAGCCAAAAGTGCTGACATCAACGCTGCACTTGTACTGTTTGCATCCGTTATGTTTCTTTCCTTTATGGGAAGCTGGATGGGTCAGAGGTTGCTTCATCTCTTCGCATATAGTTTAGATAAGAAACTTCTTTATAACGTAACTGAATCGAGTATTCCTAAACTATTTTGGGAGCTTTCGCTTGAAGTCGCGATCATCATAGCTCCCGTAATGATTGCGGCTATGATAGCCGGAGTCTTAGGAAACTATTTGCAAGTTGGGTTTTTGTTATCAACAGAAGCGATTCAGATGAAACTCGAACGAATCAATCCTTTATCTGGATTTAAGAGGATCTACTCGGTGCGTGCATTAGTAGAGCTATCAAAATCAATACTTAAAATTCTGCTTATCGGTGGAGTGACATTTTTTATCCTTTGGAGTGAACGTGATATCTATTTAAGAATGAGCCTAGTGAGTATTGAATCTTCACTTCCTGTCTTTGGAGGACTTGCTGTCAAGATGGGTTTTGCAGCTTCACTCGTTTTACTTTTTCTTGCGTTTCTTGACTATATGTACCAAAAATACGATTTTGAAAAAAATATTAGGATGTCGAAACAAGATATCAAAGATGAATACAAAAAATCTGAAGGTGATCCAAAGATTAAAGGGAAGATCAAGGAAAAACAAAGACAGATGGCTATGAGGCGAATGATGCAAGAAGTGCCTAAAGCAGATGTGATCATCACAAATCCTACACACTATGCGATCTGCTTAAAGTATGACGATAACAACATGGATGCTCCCGTTGTTGTGGCAAAGGGAGTGGATCTTATCGCTCAACGCATCAAAGAAATCGCAAAAGAGCATAACGTAGCGGTTGTAGAAAACAAGCCTCTAGCAAGAACGCTGTACGCCCGCGTTGAGATCGGGCATGTGATTCCTGAAGATCTTTTTAAAGCAGTAGCTGAAATTTTAGCCTTTGTATACCGTGTAAAGAAAAAAGCGTAAGGAATGAATAGGAGAGTTAACAGATGAAAGCTAGAGACATGAGTGTTTTAGCAGGCGTTATTCTCATTATCGCCATGCTCGTCATACCAATGCCAACGTTTATGTTGGACTTCTTAATCATAACAAATATATCTCTGGCACTTTTAATCATATTGATTGCCATGAATACAACACAGCCTCTCCAATTTTCTATATTTCCGTCATTGTTATTGTTAGTGACGCTTTTCAGACTTGGGCTAAACGTTTCGACAACGAGGAGTATCCTTTCAACCGGAGATGCAGGAAACGTTGTACATACTTTCGGTGAATTTGTAGTTGGTGGAAATATTCTTGTTGGTATCGTTGTATTTTTCATTCTAATCATCATTCAATTTATCGTAATTACGAAAGGATCTGAACGTGTATCAGAAGTAGCGGCAAGATTTACACTTGATGCGATGCCTGGTAAGCAGATGAGTATCGATGCAGACTTAAACGCTGGCATGATTTCAGATCGGGAAGCGAAAGAAAGACGTGAAACGATTGAACGCGAAGCAGATTTTTATGGAGCGATGGATGGTGCGAGTAAATTTGTAAAAGGTGATGCTATAGCAGGTATAATCATCGTTTTGATCAATATGTTGTTCGGAATCATCATCGGAATGCTTCAGATGGGTCTAAGTTTTGGTGAGAGTGCAGAATTGTTTACAAGAATGACGGTTGGTGATGGATTAGTATCTCAGATCCCTGCGCTGATCATTTCAACAGCGACAGGAATTATTGTTACTCGTGCGGCCTCAGAAGGAAATTTAGGGTTTGATATCAGTAAACAATTGCTTGCATATCCTATCATGCTTTTTGTTGCTGGCGGCACCATCATCATGCTTGGCTTGTTCACACCGATCAATGACTTTTTCACGATTACGATCGGAGGAATTTTAGCAATCGGTGGTTATCTTCTATTAAAAGCAGAACGTGAGCAAAAAGAAAAAGAAGAAGTGGTGGAAGAGGATATTCAGACAGAACAGCTGAAAAGCCCTGAATCTGTTGTGAACCTTCTACAGATCGACCCGATCGAATTTGAATTCGGCTACAGTCTTATTCCATTAGCAGACACTTCGCAAGGCGGTGACCTGTTGGATAGGATCGTTATGATCAGAAGGCAGCTTGCATTAGAACTTGGAATGATCGTACCGGTCGTTCGAATTCGTGACAACATTCAGCTTCAGCCGAATGAATACAGGATCAAAATAAAAGGCAGCCAAGTCGCAAAAGGTGAGCTGCTGTTGGATCATTATTTAGCGATGAGCCCAGGTATAGACGATGAAGAGGTGCAAGGTATCGAAACGATGGAACCAGCTTTTGGTCTACCAGCTATTTGGATCGGTGAAGAGATGAAAGAGCGAGCTGAATACTCAGGATATACAGTCGTAGATCCGCCGTCAGTCGTCTCGACGCATTTAACAGAAGTGATCAAGAAGCACGCACACGAATTGATTGGCAGACAAGAAACGAAACAACTTGTAGATCACTTAAAAGAATCGTATCCAGCGATCGTGGAAGAGGTAACTCCAGATGCTCTTACCATCGGAGAGGTTCAAAAAGTGTTATCAAAACTTTTACGAGAACGAATCTCAATTCGAAACTTAGCGGTAATTTTTGAAACGTTAGCTGATTTTGCAAAAATGACAAAAGATACAGATCTATTAACAGAGTATGTAAGACAAGGCTTATCCAGACAGATCTCAAAAAGCTATAGTAATGAAAATGAGCCTCTGCATGTTATCACACTTGGCGGCTCGGTGGAAAAGAAGATAGCTGATGCAGTTCAGCAAACCGAACATGGGAATTATCTGTCTTTAGATCCGCAAGACTCTCAAGTGATCTTTGACAGCATTACTACTGAACTTGAATCTGGGCGAAGTTTTGACCAATCTGTTGTTCTCTTATGTTCACCGGCTGTAAGAATGTATGTAAGACAACTCATTGAACGTTATCTTCCTGATGTCGCGGTTTTATCATACAACGAATTGGAACCTGAGCTCGAAGTGAAAAGTGTAGGGGTGGTGAACATCTGATGAAAGTGAAGAAATATACAGCGCAGAACTTGCCAGAAGCTATGAAATTAGTAAGAGCGGATCTGGGCAGTGGTGCAGTCATTTTAAATACAAGAGAGGTTCAAGTTGGTGGCTTCTTCGGATTTTTCACAAAGAAGAATGTTGAAATTTTCGCTGGATTGGATCAAGACGTAGATTATCATCCAACAAAGAACACTAACAAGAATAATGTGAAAGAACAGCAAGCTGTGTTCCAGGACGAGGAGTTGACAAAGGAAATTCGTCAGCTGAAGAAGATGGTTCACTCTTTGACCGTACAATCAAAATCTGCAGAAGATGTAGCTCCATTCATTAAAGAATGGGAAACTTTTCTTTTAAGTCAAGAAGTCGACTTAACGATAATCGAAGAACTCATCCCTTCTTTATCAAATAAATACGAAAGTCTCGATGAAATGGAGCGAGACAGCTATGACTGGAATACATGGATCAGCAGCTATTTAAGCGCAAGGATGGCTAAAAGCGAATTTGGCGGCTTTCATTATGAAACAAAATTCTTAAACTTAATCGGACCTACCGGTGTTGGTAAAACAACCACCATAGCAAAGATTGGAGCAAAAGCGGTTTTAAAAGACGGAAAAAAAGTGGCGTTTATTACGACTGATACGTATCGTATTGCAGCTATCGACCAACTAAAAACGTACGCTGATATATTAAACATACCATGTGAAGTCGCTTATACTGCTGATGATTTTAAGAAGGCTAAGGAAAAGTTTGAAGATTATGATCTAGTCCTCGTAGATTCGGCAGGCAGAAACTTCTTAAATCGTTTTTACATCGAAGAATTGCAACGTATCATTCATTTTGATAAAGATATGAAAAACTATCTAGTTCTTTCTTTAACTTCAAAATACCGGGATATGGAGACCATTTATAGTCAGTTTAAGAGTCTGCCGGTTCATAAGGTGATATTTACGAAGAAAGATGAAACGAAGACGTACGGCTCATTATTGAATCTTGCAATCTTAAACAGTGTACCGATCGGATATGTTACGAATGGCCAGAACGTACCTGATGACATGTTTGAGGCTGACGCGGATGAACTTGTTCAGGCTCTAGTAAAGGAAAAGCTACTTCATGCTTGATCAAGCGATAAGTCTTCGTAAACAATTAGTCTCTGCCTCATCAAACAGTGCAAGAGTTATCTCTGTAGTCAGTGGTAAAGGTGGAGTGGGTAAAACGAACGTCACGGTGAATCTTGCTCTTTCATTGGTTGAAATGAAAAAACGTGTGTTAGTACTAGATCTTGATATAGGTATGGGAAATGTAGATTTGATTCTAGGCAGAAGATCTGACAAACATATGATGGATATGCTGCAGAATCAATTATCCGTATGGGAGATCATCGAAGAAGGTAAAGACGGACTTCATACGATAGCCGGAGGAAGGAATTTCGGTTCGCTTACAAGCATAACGGATGACATGTTGGTACATTTTATGAAGCAACTGGAAGAATTAGAGAGGTTTTATGACTATATTTTTTTAGACATGGGTGCAGGTGCAACAGAAACAGCTTTAAAATTTGTACTTTCCAGTCATGAGATATTGGTGATAGCTACACCTGAAATCACCTCACTAACAGATGCATATTCTATGATGAAATTCATTTATATGAAAGATAAGGACCTGCCCTTTTACTTGGTCATCAATCGATATGAAAATGTGAGAGAAGGAAAAGAAACGGTTGAAAAGTTAAGTCATGTTTGTAAACAGTTTCTGCAAAAAGAGCTGATCTGTTTAGGTAAGATACCGATGGATCAGGATGTATTACATGCTGTGAAAAAACAGATTCCCTTTTCTATTCATAAACCTTCATCAATAGCATCCAGAGCTGTATTTCAGCTAGCGGAAACCTATGTTGGTACAGTAAAACAGCAAGAAGTATCTTATAAGTCTTTCATCGGTAAGCTAAAGTCATTTTTCAGAGAAAGGTAGATGCTGCATGAAACAGATCAGAGTGCTAATTGTGGATGATTCTGCCTTTATGAGGAAGCTGATCAAAGAGTTCTTAAGCGAAGATCCTAGAATTTTGGTGATCGATACAGCAAGAAATGGACAAGAAGCAGTTGAAAAAACACTAAAAATAAAACCAGACGTGATAACGATGGATGTTGAGATGCCCATTTTAAATGGGATCGACGCAGCAAGAACCATTATGAAGAGTTTTCCTGTTCCAATCATCATGTTATCTAGCACAACAAAAGTCGGTGCAGAAAATACAATTCTAGCTATGGAAGCAGGGGCTATTGATTTTATCGCTAAGCCATCAGGAGCAATATCCTTAGATTTACATAAGGTAAAGACTAGTTTGATAGAAAAAGTGATCGCTTCCTCTAAAGCGAATATTGTAACAAAAAAAGCACTGTCGCCTTATACATTTGAAAACAAAGTGCCTAAAAGATCAAACAGAATTGATCATAGAGAGAAGCTAGTCTTAATAGGTACATCTACAGGCGGCCCAAGAGCTTTACAACAAGTGATTACTAAGCTACCTATAGACCTGGATGCACCTGTTGTTGTCGTTCAACATATGCCAGCAGGATTTACGAAATCATTAGCAGATCGATTGAATTCACTATCAGACATCTTTGTAAAAGAGGCTGAGCATCATGAACGGCTACAAAAAGGTCATGTTTATATCGCACCCGGCGGTTTTCATGTAAGACTATACGAAAAAATGGGACGGTTATATGTTTCGTTAGATAGTGATGCTCCAGTAGGAGGTCATCGACCCGCGGTTAATGTGCTTTTCAGTTCAGCCTGCAAGCTTAAAAACTATCAAAAGGTCGCTGTCATCATGACTGGAATGGGCTCCGACGGTACAAATGGAATCGTAGACTTAAAAGAAGCTGGTTCAACCGTAGTTATTGCGGAAGCTGAAGAATCTTGCATCGTTTATGGAATGCCAAAAGCTGCGGTTCTCACTAAAAAAGTAGATGAAGTTGTTCATTTAGAGTCAATTGGATTAGCTATTCAGAACCATTTGTAAATTAGGAGGAATTATACGATGGAAATGACACAATATCTTGACATATTCATTGAGGAAAGCAAAGAGCATTTACAATCTATTAATCAACAAGTGCTGCTGCTAGAGAAAAGACCAGGAGAGCTTTCAATTGTAAATGAGATATTTCGTTCTGCTCATACGTTAAAAGGAATGTCAGCTACGATGGGTTATGAAGATCTGGCCAATCTTACGCACTGTATGGAAAATGTTCTTGATGCGATTCGAAATAACAAAATAGAAGTTTCATCTTCTGTCCTAGATGTTCTGTTCGCGTCGCTTGATCATTTAGAAGCGATGGTAGTGGAGATTTCAGAAGGTGGAAGCGGTAAACGTGATGTGACGAAGACAGTGAGAGATTTAGAGGTCCTTGAAAAGGGAGAAGCTCCGAAGATGATTCAAGCCGAATCAAAAAAGGAAGCAGAGTCGTTACATGCTTATGATCAATATGAAAAGCAGATTATCATTCAATCAAAAGAACAAGGATTTAACGCTTACGAGCTTTCAATCTCATTAAGGGACGACTGTATCTTAAAAGCTGCAAGAGTATATATGGTCTTCGAAGTGATCGAACAGATCGGTGAGATCATAAAAACGATGCCAGCAGTAGACATGCTAGAAACAGAACAATTCGGAACTCATTTTACTCTTTCCATCCTTACGAAAGAGTCCGCCGAAAACGTACAGGAACGTATCTTAAAAGTGTCTGAGGTAGATGTAGTAGAAGTGGTTGACATTCAAGCAGATAAACTCAACATCTCGTCAAACACTGAGAGCGACAAGAATGATAAATTAGAGCAACAAGAAGTGAAACTAGAAGATAAAAAAAGCGAACCTCAACAAACTTCAATTTCAGGAAGCAGCGGAAAAACGATTCGTGTCAATATTGAAAGGCTCGATCAGCTCATGAACTTGTTTGAGGAACTCGTTATTGACCGAGGACGGCTTGAAGAGATATCGAAATCATTAAAAAGCATGGAACTCAATGAAACGGTTGAACGAATGTCTCGTGTTTCAGGAGACCTTCAAAATATTATCCTGACGATGAGAATGGTACCGGTAGAACAAGTTTTCAATCGCTTTCCAAGGATGATAAGAGGATTAGCGAAAGATCTCGGTAAAAAAGTAAACCTTGAGATCGTAGGTGCTGAGACTGAGCTTGATCGAACCGTAATCGATGAGATCGGTGATCCGCTTGTTCATCTACTTCGAAACTCGATTGACCATGGCATCGAAAACCCAGGGGAACGCTCTTCTAAAGGCAAAAATGAAACTGGGACCATCTATTTAAGAGCATTTCATAGCGGAAATCATGTGTTTATAGAGATTCAAGATGATGGAGCGGGTATAAATAAGCAAAAGGTATTGAGTAAGGCGATTGAAAATGGGGTCATCACGAAAGAAATGTCTGAAAATTTGACCGATAAACAGTGTTTTGAATTATTGTTCGCTTCAGGCTTTTCTACAGCCGATGTTGTTTCTGACATTTCAGGCCGTGGAGTGGGATTAGATGTTGTGAAGAATAAGATTGAATCGTTAGGTGGTTCTATCGCTGTCGATTCAACCGAAGGCTCTGGGACGATTTTTTCCATACAGCTTCCTCTTACTTTATCAATCATGTCAGTTATGCTCGTTGAAATTAGTCGTGAGAAATATGCGATTCCACTATCATCTATTATTGAAACGGCGATTATTAAGAAAGAAGATATTCTTTCAGCTCATAATCAGAAAGTGATTGATTTTAGAGGTAAAGTCGTACCGCTTGTAAACATGAAGGACATTTTTGAAGTCCCTGGTTCAACTGAAGCCAGTCAGCACGTTCCTGTAGTGGTAGTGAGAAAAGGTGACAAGATGGCAGCATTAGTCGTTGATTCGTTTATTGGACAGCAAGAAATTGTCTTGAAATCACTTGGTCAGTATTTGACATCTGTATTTGCTATCTCTGGTGCAACGATTCTAGGAGATGGACAAGTAGCATTAATTCTCGATTGCAATGCACTCATAAAATAAGGTGGTTAATCATGATGAATGAAGAAAAAGTGATCATATTTCAATTAAAAGATGAAGAATATGCAGTTCCTGTTCAGCACGTAAAATCGATTGAAAGAATGCAACCGATTACGAGAATTCCAAGAACAGTTTCTTTCGTAAAAGGGGTAATTAACTTAAGAGGAGTCGTTACTCCCATTATCGATCTGCGTTCACGATTCGAAATTGAAGAAGTAAGTCATACGGATACAACTCGCATCATCATTGTTTCAGTAGGTTCCATTGAAGCTGGACTGATTGTCGATGCAGCAAACGATGTAATCGATCTGGATAAAGAGTCGATCGAGCCTCCTCCTGAAGTAGTAGGTGGTGTAGATGCAGAGTATATCCATGGGGTTGCGAAGATTGAAAAGCGACTATTGATCTTGCTCGACCTTGTGAAGGTGTTGAATCCAGAAAAGTTGGATGTTCAACCTACAAAGGAGAGTATCCTTTGAGATGGATTTTTTAAAAATTCAGCCGATTCATCTGGATGTCTTGCGAGAGATCGGAAACATTGGAGCAGGACATGCAGCCACAGCCTTATCAACGATGCTGAACAAAGCTGTTGATATGAAAGTTCCTTCAGTAAACGTGATCTCATTTGAAGAGATATCTGAGATGGTTGGCGGAGCAGAGAACGTTGTGGCATCTGTTTTCTTGAGAATCGTTGGCGATGCTCCTGGATGTATGTTCTTCATGCTTCCAGTTGAGCAAGCTGAGCAGCTTTTAGAAGACTTATTAATCGGCCAGACAGTGAAGTTAACAAACGGAGAAGAATCTGACATCTCATTATCTGCTCTTCAGGAAGTGGGAAACATTCTATCAGGCTCATATCTAACATCGTTCTCTGATTTCACAGGGTTGAATTTACAGCCATCAGTACCTGCAACAAGTATTGATATGGCAGGGGCGATCTTGAGTTTTGGACTTTTCGAAATTTCCACTGTGAGCGATTATGCCATTGTTATTGATACTGCTTTTACAGATATAGAAAGACAAGACGAGGTAAAAGGTCACTTCTTCTTGTTGCCTGATCCACTTTCCTTCTCAAAAATTTTTGAAGCATTAGGAGTTCCGTTGGATGAGTGAAATCATAAAAGTTGGAATCGCTGATATAAACGTCGTTTCCCCTCCAAACACAATTAGAACAACAGGTCTTGGTTCATGTGTGGGCGTTATACTTTTCGATCAAGTAAAAAAAACGGCAGGGATGGCGCATATCATGCTTCCGGATTCGTCTTTATCAAAAACTCCCACATTGAATGAAGGAAAGTATGCGGATACAGCAATCAAGAGTTTATACGACATGCTGATCAAGAGTGGTGCTAACGGAAAAGCGCTAAAAGCAAAAATTGCTGGCGGCGCGCAAATGTTTAAGTTCTCATCCGGAAGTGAAATGATGCGAATCGGCCCAAGAAACGTAGAACGTGTCAAAGAAGAGTTGTCTGCTCTGAAAATTCCTTTACTAGCAAGTGATGTAGGAGGCTCGAGTGGCAGAACCATTGAGTTCAATCCAGAGAACACATTACTAACGATTAAAACAGTTAATGCAGGAACGAAAGTAATTTAGAAGTTCACAAAAAAAACGAGGAGGATTACCATGACGGAGCCATCTTTAGTAGAAGAACAATCTTGCTGGGAAAAGTGGAACACTAGTCGTGATCGAGAAGCAGGTGACGAACTGATGCGTGCATATTTACCACTTGTCAATTATCATGTACAACGTATATCGGTTGGTTTGCCGAAAAGTGTTAACAAAGATGAACTCCGATCCCTCGGTATGCTAGGGTTATACGATGCTCTAAAAAAGTTTGAGCCTGAAAGAGACCTGAAATTTGATACATACGCATCATTTCGAGTTCGTGGTGCTATTTTGGACGGCTTAAGAAGAGAAGATTGGCTGCCAAGAAGTTTAAGAGAAAAAACGAAAAAAGTTGAAGCTACCATTGAGAGGTTAGAACAAGAAAATCTGCGTTCTGTAAGCGCGAAAGAAGTTGCTGATGAATTAGGATACTCAGAAAATGAAGTAACAACCGTAATGTCTGAAAGTTTTCTTGCTAATGTATTATCGATCGATGAAGAGAATAAAGAAACAGAAAGTCGTGAAAAAGTTAGTTATACAATTGAAGATAAAAAAGCGATTACACCTGAAAATAGTTTGCTGCAAGAAGAACTTCATGGCGAACTTGCATTAGTGATCAAGGAATTATCTGAAAAGGAGCAGCTTGTAGTGAGTTTGTTCTACTTTGAAGAATTAACATTGACTGAAATCGGTCAAGTACTTGGTCTATCGACATCCAGAATATCTCAAATACACTCAAAAGCACTCTTTAGAATTCGACAGGTTCTACAACGATATATGTAAGGGGTAGGGATATGGATCAATGGTTTCATATTAAATATGAAGATAATGAAACGCAGGCTCTTTTATTAAAAAAAGAAGTTGAAATCCCATCTGGAGAAGTCACATTTTCGAGTCTTTTAGCTTGGATCGAATCAAAAGGTATACGACATGGAATTCGAAATGAAGTATTGAGTTTGATAGCAGAGAATCTAGATACATTTATTTTCCCGGCTGAAATCGCAAAAGGAAAACAACCGAAGGACGGAGAACCTGCAAGACTTATACCGTCTATCTCAAATGAGAAAGTTGTTACGATCAACGAAAATGCGAAGCTGGATTTTAAACGACTTTTTACAATTCCAACAGCTGAGTTCGGAGAGATCTTAGCAAGAAAAGTAAATGCTACAGAAGGCATCGCAGGAATAAGTGTTTTCGGAAAAGTGCTATCTGCAAAAAACGGAAATGATCTGCTAGTGAAAAATGGTATGAACACCGTATTTAACGAATCAGAGCAATACGTTTATGCTTCAGCAAGCGGGGAAGTAACCTTTCAAAAGAACAGAGTAAATATTTATCCCGTTTATCGAGTGGATGGAGATGTTTCCTTAAAGACTGGTCACATAGATTTTGTTGGAAATGTTCATATAACGGGCGATGTTCCTTCCGGATTTAAAATATCAGCAAAAGGTGATGTGAGGATCGAAGGAGTCGTAGAAGCAGCAGATATCACTACAGACGGAAACGTTGTTATCGGTGGTGGTGTGTTAGGCCAAGGTAAAGGAACGATCCGTTGTGGAGGAGACTTTACTTCACTGTATATTAGTCAAGGAAATGTCTACGCCAATGGAAATATAATGGTAGCTCAAACGATTCTACACAGTCATTGTGAGGCAGAATTGACTGTTACATGTACAAGCGGAAAAGGGAATATATCGGGTGGTACATGTATTGCTGGGAACGGAATATCAGCGATTGATATAGGCAGTGAAACGTACTCCAAAACGCTATTACACATAAAAACAAATGCTAAAATGGAGAACGATATCGTAAAATACGAACAAAAAATTCTTGAACTGCAAACAAATTTAGAGAAATTAAATCATTTAAAGACTGTGTTGATTCAGAAAAATTCAGAACGACAAACGATTAATCGTATCATTAATACAATCTCTCAAGCGAAACACGAGATCGTTGACCTACAAAAGAAAATCCAAAGATGTAAAAGTTCTTCAAACTCATCTATAAATATAAAAGGCACGCTTCACCCTAATGTTGAGATCTGTATTGGAAAATACAAACGAAAAATTCAATCTCCATTTAATGCTGCAAAAGTATTTATAGAAGAGAAAGAAATTGTTGTTCACTCCCTATAAGAATTGGATGTGGATACTGTGAGTCTGAAATTAATAGAGCTTCAAGTTGCAATTCCAAGAACAGTTGATGTGTCAAAAGCAAGTCTAGATCTAATGAACAGAGGACTTCTACAACAACAGCAGACCACAGAAGAAATACGTAAGAAAGACAAGAATGAATCGAAACGGGTCAATCAGAAAGAAGCGACTGATGCAGGCTTGTTTCAATCAAATCAACAACAAGAAAAGACGAGTTCTAGAAGTCAGAGTCATCCTTATAAAGGGAAGAAAATTGATTATACAGGTTAGGATGAATGTGATGTACGCCTTAGTTTTTCTAAGTTTCTTATTAAATGTAATCTGTCTTTATTCTGTTTTTAATTTGCGCAAAAAACTGCAGCAGCAGAGTGCCTCAAATGACACAAGAATAAGTGAAGAGGTAGAAGCACTTCTGGAGCTGTTCTCAGAAGAGATGAAGCTTGAAAATGAACGTTTGCATAAGATGATTTTAAAATTCACAGAAGAGCAACAGCAGAAATATCATTCGACAGTGGTCAATGAGACTTCTCCAATCCAATCTGTAGAGACCCAAACTGACAATACTTCTCCAGATGATAACTTATCTAAAGATACGAACGAAGTATTAACATTAGCTCAAGAAGGATATAATGCTGAAGAAATTGCAAAAATGCTGCAAAGAGGTAAAGGCGAAGTAGAGTTACTTTTAAAATTTTATCGATAACAAGCAAAAAGACTTGCAGAAATTGCACGAAACATGTTATATTATTTCTCGGTGTTAATCACACACGTTTGCGGATTTGAGTAATGTGGTGCTGACTAAGTCAGTTATTGCTCAAAGGTGAAACAAACGGAGGTAAACAAACCTAGGAGGTGCCATTATGGCAGTAATTTCAATGAAACAATTGTTAGAAGCTGGTGTACACTTTGGTCATCAGACTCGCCGTTGGAATCCGAAAATGTCTCGTTACATTTTCACAGAAAGAAACGGTATCTACATCATCGATCTTCAAAAGACAGTAAAGAAAGTTGAAGAGTGCTACAATGTTATGCGTAACATCGCAGCTGACGGTGGAAAGATCCTTTTCGTAGGAACTAAGAAACAAGCTCAAGATTCAGTAAAGGAAGAAGCTGAACGTTCTGACATGTACTACATCAACCAACGTTGGTTAGGTGGAACATTAACAAACTTCGGTACAATCCGCAAGCGTATCAACCGCTTAAAAGATCTTGAAAAAATGCAAGAAGACGGTACTTTTGAAGTACTTCCTAAGAAAGAAGTTATTCTTCTTAAAAAGGAAATGGATCGTCTTGAAAAGTTCCTAGGCGGAATTAAAGACATGAACAAGCTTCCTGACGCATTATTCGTAGTTGACCCTCGTAAAGAGCGCATTGCGATTGCGGAAGCTCGTAAATTAAACATCCCGATCATCGCTATCGTTGATACGAACTGTGATCCGGACGAAGTTGATCACGTTATCCCTGGTAACGATGATGCAATTCGTGCAGTTAAACTTCTTACTGGTAAGATGGCAGATGCTATCATCGAAGCTAACCAAGGCGGAGAAGAAGTAGCAGAAGCAGCTGAAGAAGAAACTACTGCTTAATTAAATGGAATGCTCAAGGGTGGTAGAGGGGATGACCCTTTATCACCCTTTTTATGTAAAAGCACAACTAGCACTACATATCCCATAAGGAGGCAAAAAAACATGGCTATTACAGCACAAATGGTTAAAGAATTGCGTGAGAATACTGGCGCAGGTATGATGGATTGTAAGAAAGCATTAACTGAAACAGATGGTAACATGGAGGCGGCAATTGATTACCTTCGTGAAAAAGGGATCGCGAAAGCTGCTAAGAAAGCTGACCGTATCGCTGCAGAAGGTTTAACTTCTGTAATCGTTGAAGGGAACAAAGCAGTAATCCTTGAAGTGAACTCTGAAACAGATTTCGTTGCAAAAAACGAAAACTTCAAAAACTTAATCGCTGAACTTGGTAACCACTTGTTGGCTACAGAGCCTGCTTCTGTTGAAGATGCACTAGCTTCTGACTTTAACGGAACTACTGTAAATGACTACATCAACGCTGCAATTGCAAAAATCGGTGAAAAACTTACACTACGTCGTTTCGAAATCTTGAAAAAAGACGACAATGCAGCATTCGGCGCATACCTACACATGGGTGGTCGTATTGGAGTTCTTTCAGTTGTTGAAGGGACTACAGAAGAAGAAGTTGCAAAAGACGTTTCTATGCACGTTGCAGCAGTAAACCCTAAATACATCTCTCGTGACGAAGTTAGTGAAGAAGAAGTATCACGTGAGCGTAAAGTGTTAACTGAACAAGCACTTAACGAAGGAAAGCCTGAAAACATCGTAGCTAAAATGGTAGAAGGACGTCTTGGTAAATATTTCGAAGATATTTGCTTAAACGACCAATCTTTCATTAAAGATCCAGACCAAAAAGTAGGTAAATATGTAGCTTCCAAAGGTGCTACTGTTAAAGCCTTCATTCGCTTTGAAGTAGGAGAAGGTCTTGAAAAGCGTGAAGACAACTTCGCTGAAGAAGTAATGTCTCAAGTTAAAAAGTAAGCACAGTTTGAAAAAGAGGGGAGCACGTTGTGTTCCTCTTTTTTTACAGAAATAACCTTGGTTTATTAATGGTTTTCAAAAAAGATTGCTGCTTATGCTTGATAAAGACATCTTTGACTAGTTGATTGAAGTGTAAGGTGCGAGACTCCTGCGGGACGAGCGGTCAGGTGAGACACTTAAAGGCGCAAAGCGGCAAGTGGCTCACCGGTCGCCCCGCGGAAAGCGAGCACCTGAAACGGAGATTAACTACTTTCATAAGCAACATAGCTTTACAGAAAAGCCTTAACACCAAAGTAAATACATTTTTTTAGGTGATGGAGGGACAAATGACTACTTCAAAATATAAACGAGTCGTCTTGAAACTAAGCGGAGAAGCATTAGCAGGTGAACAAACTTCTGGAATCGATCCAAAAATCGTTCAGTCAATTGCTGAACAAGTAAAAGAAATCGTTGAACTCGACGTAGAAGTTGCTGTAGTTGTAGGCGGCGGAAACCTATGGCGCGGTAAGACGGGTAGTGAGATGGGAATGGACCGTGCCTCAGCAGATTATATGGGCATGCTTGCTACAGTTATGAATTCATTAGCTCTTCAAGACAGTCTTGAAAACATCGGGGTTCAAACAAGAGTACAAACATCAATAGAAATGCGTCAGGTTGCAGAACCTTATATCAGAAGAAAAGCCATTCGTCACCTTGAAAAAAAGCGCGTTGTCATATTTGCAGCAGGAACGGGTAACCCGTATTTCTCAACCGACACGACAGCAGCACTAAGAGCAGCAGAAATTGAAGCAGAAGTTATCTTGATGGCTAAGAACAACGTGGATGGCGTGTATTCAGCAGATCCGAAGTTGGATGAGAATGCAGTGAAGTATACGACATTATCTTATCTTGATCTTTTAAAAGACGGACTAGCTGTAATGGATACTACAGCTTCGTCACTATGTATGGACAATGACATCCCGTTAGTTGTTTTCTCGATCATGGAAGAAGGAAACATCAAACGAGCAGTTGCTGGAGAAAAAATTGGAACCGTTATAAGGGGGAGAAACTAATGGCAAAAGAAGTTTTAACTCAAGCAGAAGAAAAGATGCAAAAAGCAATCGGAGCTCTAAGACGCGAATATTCAACACTTCGTGCAGGTAGAGCAAATCCTTCTCTATTAGACCGAGTACAAGTTGATTACTACGGAACTCAAACACCAATCAATCAATTAGCAGGTGTAACCACTCCAGAAGCTAGACTTTTAGTTATTCAGCCTTACGACAAATCTGCAATGGCAGATATCGAAAAGGCGATCCTAAAGTCTGATCTTGGTCTAACACCTTCTAACGATGGGCAAGTGATTCGTATTGCGATTCCAGCTCTAACAGAAGAGCGTAGAAAAGAATTAGTTAAACTTGTTAAGAAGTTTGCTGAAGAAGCGAAAGTAGCTTTAAGAAACGTTCGCCGCGATGCGAATGATGATTTGAAGAAACTTGAAAAAGAAGCTGAGATTACAGAAGATGAACTACGCCGTTATAACGATGATGTTCAAAAGCTTACTGATAAATACACAGCTGAAGCTGATTCTGTAAGTTCTGCTAAAGAAAAAGAAATCATGGAAGTATAAAGCTTTTCCATGTACAATTAAATATAAAAAGCCCTCTATAAAAGGGGGCTTTTTTATTAGACAATATCGCCATTTTGCTAGATTTAAATTGATAAGTGGCGATAGGCATTAGGAGAAAATCTCTTATAGAGGTTGATTCTATGAAGTCTAAGAAGATGGAGGCTTATACATGCTTGACAAGCTTTTCTTTAAGAAAAAAAGTCCAGAGAATCATACATTTAAAGAAGAAAACATCCCTAAACATGTAGCTATTATTATGGATGGTAATGGTCGGTGGGCAAGGAAACGAGCGATGCCACGAATTGCCGGACATCATGAAGGGATGAAAACAGTTCGGAAAATCGTTAAAGAAGCGAATAAGATTGGGATTGAAGTGCTGACCCTTTATGCGTTTTCAACTGAAAATTGGAAACGGCCACGTGAAGAAGTCGACTTTTTAATGAAGCTTCCTGGAGAATTTTTAAATACTTTTCTGCCAGATTTGATTAAAGAGAACGTACAAGTGCGAATAATGGGTAAAAAAGAGTTATTGCCCCTTCATACTGTTAAAGCAGTAGATGAGGCGATTAACAAGACGAAGAACAATACAGGGTTAATCTTAAACTTCGCTCTTAATTATGGCAGTCGTGATGAGATTACAGCTGCAGTAAAAGCATTGGCTTCTGAAGTTAAACAAGGAAGATTAGAGCCTTCAGATATTGATGATTCTATGATCGAGCAGCATTTAATGACGCATGATCTAAAGGACCCTGATTTATTGATTCGTACAAGCGGTGAAGTTCGATTAAGTAACTTTATGCTATGGCAGCTTGCGTATTCTGAATTTTGGTTTACTGAAGTGTTATGGCCAGATTTTTCTGAGGAGCATTTAAGAGAAGCTGTATCACAATTTGCCGGGCGAGGCAGGCGGTATGGCGGTGTTTAATTAAGGAGGACTTATGAAACAACGGATAATAACAGGTGTAATCGCAGCCGTTTTATTTATAGGGATTACCCTTTATGGAAGCTGGCCGTTCTCACTATTAATACTATTGCTAACTGGGATTGGCATGTTTGAATTATTACGTATGAAAGGGATGGAGCGAAGTTTCGTCGGGGGAATCGGCTATCTTTTAGCAGTCTTGGTGGCATTGCCAGAAGATTGGATGAGTTCATTAGAACCCTTTACTAAAACTGATGCCATTATACTTGCAGTTCTTCTGCTGCTAGTCGTAACGGTCATACAAAAGAACAATACAGATTACAATCATATTTCTTTTGTACTATTTAGTTCTATTTATGTAGGATTTGGCTTTTTCTATCTACTAGAAACGAGAATATTAGAGGACGGTGTCCAGCTACTATTCTTGATACTATTCATGATTTGGGCGACTGACTCTGGAGCATATTTTGTTGGGAAATCGATTGGAAAGCGAAAACTTTGGCCGGTTATCTCCCCAAACAAAACGATAGAAGGTGCAGTTGGCGGAATCTTCTTTAGTATCGTTGTAGGGGTGATCAGCTATTTCACTTCTTTCGTTGATATGTCGATATTTAATATTCTACTTATCTCACTTGTCGTAGGCATATTTGGTCAGATTGGTGACTTGGCAGAATCGGCATTCAAACGAATCTACGATGTAAAAGATTCTGGTACTTTACTTCCTGGTCATGGTGGGATATTAGATAGACTAGACAGTGCGTTGTTTATATTCCCGTTGCTTCACGTGCTTCATTTGATAGGATAACGCTAGGAGGTATTGTATGAAATCAGTTAGTTTACTTGGTGCAACAGGTTCGATCGGCATTCAGACCTTAGATGTGATCGCCTCTCATCCACAAAAGTTCAAATTAAGTTCGATGTCTGTAGGTAAGAATATTGAGGCTTCTGAAAAAATCATACAGCAATTCCAGCCTGAAATTTGTGCCGTTCAAAACGAAGAAGATGCAAAAGTACTTCGGTCTAGGGTGAATTCATCAACAAAAGTTGTTTCAGGGATGGATGGATTGATTGAAGCCGCGGTTTCTACTGATTCAACGGTTGTTGTGAACGCAGTAATCGGTAGTGTAGGCTTACTTCCTACATTAAAAGCAATCGAAGCAAAAAAAACGATCGCTTTAGCTAATAAAGAAACACTTGTGACTGCAGGTCACCTTGTTATGGAAAAAGCGAAAAAACACAACGTACCTATTCTTCCGGTCGATTCAGAACATTCAGCGATCTATCAGTGTTTAAACGGTGAAGACCCAAACCGTGTAGAGAAGTTGATATTGACTGCTTCTGGTGGAAGTTTTAGAGACCGAACTCGTGAAGAATTAAAAAACGTTACAGTGCAGGAAGCTTTAAATCATCCAAACTGGTCTATGGGTGCGAAAATAACGATTGATTCCGCAACAATGATGAATAAAGGGTTAGAAGTAATTGAAGCTCACTGGTTATTTTCCTTTGATTATTCGAAAATAGACGTCATTTTACATAAGGAAAGTATCATACACTCTATGGTAGAGTTTGTTGATACAAGCATTATCGCTCATTTGGGACAACCAGATATGAGAGTGCCGATACAGTACGCTCTTACATATCCCGATCGGCTTGAATTAATAAACGGGAAAAGGTTAAACTTATGGGAAGTTGGGAAGTTACATTTTCAAGAAATGGACTACGACCGGTTCAGGTGTTTAAAACTGGCATTTCAAGCAGGAAAAGCAGGAGGCTTGATGCCGACGGTTTTAAATGCTGCGAACGAAAAAGCGGTTGAGCTATTCTTGAATGGTCATATCTCGTTTCTTGAGATTGAAGAGATGATTGAACGTGCTATGCAAGAGTTGTCTAATGTCAGTACGCCAGACCTTGAGACAATACAAGAAACAGATAATAGGACTCGTCAATATGTGGAGTCACTACTTAGTAAAGGCAGGTAATGGGAATGAACACTGTGATAGCCATTATCATCATTTTAGGTGCTTTAATTTTCTTTCATGAACTCGGACATCTATTGCTAGCAAAACGTGCAGGCATCTTGTGTCGTGAGTTTGCAATTGGATTCGGCCCAAAAGTGTTTGCCTTCAAGAAAGGGGAGACGGTCTATACGATCCGTCTTTTACCACTTGGAGGGTTCGTGCGCATGGCTGGAGAAGATCCAGAAGGTATTGAACTTAAGGCAGGTCACAGAGTTGGTTTGATCTTCAACCAAGCAGAAGAAGTGGAGAAGATCGTTGTAAATCACCGTGATAAGTATCCGGTTCAAAAGACGATCACCATTGAAAAAGCTGATCTAGAACGCGAATTGTATTTGACAGGTTTTGAAAATGAAGACTCTGGATCTTCGACTTACAAAGTTAAAGAAGATGCATTATTTGTAGCAGATCACCAAGAGATGCAAATCGCACCTTATAATCGACAGTTTGGATCAAAGACGATCATGCAGAGAACACTTGCTATCTTTGCTGGTCCAGCTATGAACTTTCTACTTGCTTTTGTGATCTTGGTTGTATTCTCACTCATGCAAGGTATACCGACAAATGAATCAAGACTTGGTACCCTTCAAGAAGGAGCAGGCGCTGAGAAAGCCGGTTTAGTAAAAGGGGATAAAATTATTGCGGTTCAGGGCGAAAAGATGGACGACTGGAAAGAGTTAGTTTCCGTGATTCAAGAAAATCCTGGCGAAAAGTTAATGTTTACGATAAACCGTGATGGTGAAGAGAAAGTGGTTCCTGTTACGCTTGGCTCTCGCAAAGGTGCTGATGATAAGAACGAAGGATTTATTGGAGCACATCCATATACTGAATCCTCTTTTGTTGGTTCATTAGAATATGGAGCTAAACAAACATGGTTTATGACAACAGCTATATTTACGGGTCTCGGACAGCTTATTACTGGTCAGCATGGAATCGACCAACTTTCGGGGCCGCTCGGAATCTATGAATATACAGATCAAGCTGCTAAAGCTGGTGTTTATATGCTACTTCAGTGGGCAGCTATACTAAGTGTAAACTTAGGAATCTTTAACTTGTTGCCTTTACCGGCACTTGACGGAGGACGCCTTTTATTCTTAGGTGTTGAAGCATTGAGAGGAAAACCGATCGATCCACAAAAAGAAGGAATGGTTCATTTTATCGGATTTGCCTTTTTGATGCTATTGATGCTTGTTGTAACATGGAATGATATACAGAAAATTTTTCTTGGTTAATCAGGGATGATTTGAGGAGTAGAGATAATGAGACAAAGTCAATTGTTTATGCCAACATTAAGAGAAGTTCCTGCAGATGCAGACGTAAAAAGTCACCAGCTCTTATTAAGAGCTGGCTTTATACGTCAGAATGCTGCCGGCATTTACTCATTTCTACCTTTGGGGAAAAAGGTTCTTCATAAAGTAGAGAATATTGTACGAGAAGAAATGAATCGTGCTGGTTCACAAGAGATGATGATGCCCGCACTGCAGCTTGCTGAACTTTGGCAAGAAAGTGGCCGATGGTATAGCTATGGTCCTGAACTTATGAGACTAAAGGACCGACACGAGCGTGATTTTGCTCTTGGAGCTACACATGAAGAAGTGATTACAAGCATCGTTCGAGACGAAGTGAAATCATATAAGAAGCTTCCTCTTAACTTATATCAAATTCAAACGAAGTTCAGGGATGAAAAGCGTCCTCGTTTCGGACTGCTGCGCGGAAGAGAGTTCATTATGAAAGACGCATACTCTTTCCATGATAAACAAGAAAGTCTTGATGCTACGTATGAAGCGATGAAAGATGCCTACTCCGCTATCTTTAGTCGCTGCGGACTAAACTTCCGAGCGGTTTTAGCAGACTCAGGCGCAATCGGTGGTAAAGATAATCATGAGTTCATGGTCTTATCAGAAATCGGTGAAGATTTGATCGCGTATTCAACGGATTCAGATTTTGCAGCGAACATCGAGATGGCTCCTGTTGTAATACGTGAAGAGCGTTCATCTGAAACACTTATGGAGCTTGAGAAAGTAGAAACAAAACAAGCAAAAACAATTCAGGAAGTTTCAGAGCTATTAAAGGTTACACCATCAAAAGTTATGAAATCTTTGCTTTATATCGCTGACGAACAACCTGTTTTAGTGTTAGTCCGAGGAGATCATGAGGTTAATGAGATCAAGCTTAAGAATGTGCTTTCTGCTAAAGAAGTAGAATTAGCTTCAGCGGAAGAAACAAAAAAATGGTTGAACGCGGAACACGGATCTATCGGACCGGTCAACTTGTCAAAAGACGTTAAAATCATCGCAGATCAAACAGTCCCTTATATGGTTAACGCAGTTTGTGGCGCAAATGAAACAGGCTACCATTATACGAATGTTAATCCAAATAGAGATTTTGAGTTTAATGAAACAGCTGATCTTCGTTTTGTTGTGGAAGGTGATCTGTCACCTGATGGTAAAGGAACAATCGTTTTTGCAAAAGGAATTGAAGTCGGTCATGTGTTCAAACTTGGTAAAGTATACAGTGAGCCAATGAAAGCCTCTTACTTGGACGAAAATGGCAAGAATCAGATTATGTCAATGGGTTGTTACGGGATAGGTGTTTCTCGTACATTAGCTGCAGTAGCAGAAGAAAACAATGACGAAAAAGGATTAATCTGGCCGTTATCACTAACTCCGTTCGATGTTCATTTAATTGCTGTCAATAGTAAGAATGCCGAACAAGCAGCACTTTCAGATGAATTGTATATTCAGATCAAGAACGATGGTTTTGATTGCTTATATGATGACCGCCCTGAACGTGCTGGTGTGAAATTTACGGATAGCGACCTTATCGGATTGCCAATTCGTGTTATGGTTGGCAAGCGTGCTTCAGAAGGAATCGTTGAAGTGAAGATTCGTAAGAGCGGAGAATCTTTCGAAGTGCCAGTTTCTGAACTTAGCGATTTTATTAAAAAAGAGTGGAATAATCTTAAGAAATAATGCGAAGTTTGTGTTAATCTATAAAACTAATAGAGGAGGTGCCTCTCATTCAAGAGGTGCCTTTCTCTTTGTACTTTACGAATTAGGATCTAATCTTTATGATGATATTCGAGGCTGAAAGATTTATAGCTATAGTATAATAAATAAAGACACGTATAAAAAATACGTAGGTTAGTCATGTGAAAACATAATTAAACCCCTTTAAAAGGAGGTTCGTATGAGCGGAAATGATCAGCAGATCAGACAAGAAAGGCTATCGCTTCTTTTAGAACAACTAGGTATGCCCCTTGAAATGAAAGCCGGTTTTTCGGAAGGAACGATCGAAAAACTTACGATAGATAAAGCAAATAGAAGCTGGCATTTTATTATAGGCCTCCTGCGCCCATTAACGCCGGACAGCTATGCTTGGTTTAGTGCCAGCCTTCGCCAAACTTTTCAACATATTGCTACAGTGTCTTTTTCTATTCAAACGAAGGAGAGTTTTCAAGCAGAAGAGCTTCTTGGTTTTTGGCCGTTGTGCAAAGAAAAGTTAGTAGAGACAGCGGCACCGAGTCTAGGAAGCATGCTTTCTACACAAGATCCTATTGCCGAAGGAAATTTTTTGTGTCTGACCGTAAGAAATGATGCGGAAGAAGCATTGGTGCAGAGAAAGCTATCTCCTGTTATCAAAGAGATGTACAGTCAGTTTGGCTTCCATTCTGTAATGGTAAAAACAGAGATTAAACACTCTGAAGAAGATTTTCAAAAGTTTATCGAACAGAGAAAACAAGAAGATCAGAATAAAGTAATGGAAGCTTTAGTTGAAAAAGAAAAAGCTGCCAATCGATCTGAAGGTCCTGCAGCAAGAACAGATATTATGATCGGATATTCGATCAAGGATGATCCTGTTCCGATTCAAACGATTCAAGATGAAGAAAGACGCATAACGATTCAAGGTTACGTCTTTCATTCCGAAACGAGAGAGCTTAGAAGCGGACGTACGCTTTTAACGTTTAAAATTACCGATTACACGGATTCTCTACTCATTAAAATTTTCTCTCGAGACAAAGAAGATATCCCTATCCTACAAGGTATTCAAAAGGGAATGTGGTTAAAAGTTCGAGGCGGAATACAAAATGATACGTTTGTAAGAGATCTGGTCATGATCGCTAACGATATTAATGAGATCAAACCTGAATTCAGAAAAGATTTAGCGGAAGAAGACAACAAACGTGTTGAGCTTCACCTTCACACACCAATGAGTCAGATGGACGCGATATCCTCTGTCTCCTCTTTAGTGGGACAAGCGAAAAAATGGGGTCATCCAGCTATCGCGATAACTGATCATGCTGGTGTTCAGTCCTTTCCAGAAGCTTATAATGCAGGAAAGAAAAACGGAATCAAAATCCTGTATGGACTTGAAGCAAATCTTGTAGATGATGGTGTACCGATCGCATATAACGAGGCGCCGAGAAAATTAACGGATGAAACATACATTGTCTTTGACGTTGAGACGACAGGTTTATCAGCCGTTTATAATAAAATCATTGAACTCGCTGCTGTGAAGATACGTGGTGGAGAGATCATTGATCGTTTTGAAAGGTTCGCGAATCCTCATGAATCTCTATCTCAAACAACGATTGAATTAACTGGAATTACAGATGATATGGTCGAGAACGCACCTGAGATCGAAGAAGTGCTTCGTGATTTTCATGCGTTTATGGGTGATGATATCCTAGTAGCTCATAACGCGAGCTTTGACATGGGGTTCTTGAACGAAGGTTTACGAAAGATAGGAATAGGCGAAGCGAAGAATCCTGTTATTGATACACTTGAATTGGCAAGATTTCTGCTGCCGCAATTAAAGAATCATAGATTGAACACGCTTTGTAAAAGGTTCGATATCGAACTTACTCAGCATCACCGAGCCATCTATGATGCAGAAGCAACCGGTTATCTGCTATGGAAACTGTTAAAAGAGACGTTTGAAAAAGAAATCTTCTATCACGACCGTTTGAACGATAACATGGGGCAAGGTGGATTTCAGCGATCAAGACCGTTTCATTGTACGCTCTTAGCTGCAACCCAAGAAGGTCTAAAGAATTTATACAAGCTCGTTTCTGAGTCACATCTATCTTATTTTTATCGAACACCACGTATCCCTAGATCACGATTAAGTAAACTTCGAGAAGGTATACTCGTCGGTTCAGCTTGTGATAAAGGTGAAGTGTTTGAAGGTATGATGCAAAAACCGATCGAAGAAGTTGAAAAGATCGCGGAGTTTTATGATTACTTAGAAGTTCAGCCGCCAAGTAACTATTATCATCTTATCGAAAGAGAATTAGTCGCAGATGAGATGAACTTAAGAGAGATCCTTTCTAATATCGTTCAGCTTGGAGAGAAATTGAACAAACCGGTTGTCGCAACAGGAAACGTTCATTATTTAAACCCTGAAGATGCGATCTATCGAAAGATCTTGATCTCTTCTCAAGGTGGAGCGAACCCTCTAAACAGACAAACTCTTCCAGATGTTCATTTTAGAACAACGGATGAGATGTTAGACTTGTTCTCTTTCTTAGGTGAGGAAAAAGCACAAAAAGTAGTTTGTGAAAATACGAGACAGGTCGCTGACATGATACAGGAGATCAAACCGATCCCTGATGATCTATATACTCCGAAGATTGAGGGCGCAGATGACGAAGTACGCTCGATGAGTTATAACAGAGCTAAAAGCATCTATGGAGAGAACCTTCCTGAGTTAGTTGAAAAGAGACTGGAAAAAGAATTAAAGAGTATTATCGGACACGGATTTGCGGTTATTTACTTGATCTCACATAAACTTGTGAAGAAATCCTTGATCGATGGATATCTTGTAGGATCGCGTGGATCGGTCGGTTCGTCGTTTGTTGCGACAATGACTGAGATTACTGAAGTGAACCCACTGCCTCCACATTATGTTTGTCCGAAATGTAAAGAATCCCATTTCTTTAATGATGGTTCCGTAGGATCCGGTTATGACCTTCCAGATAAAGAATGTCCAACATGCGAAGTGCTTTATATAAAAGATGGACAAGATATACCGTTTGAAACGTTCCTTGGATTTAAAGGAGATAAGGTACCGGATATCGACTTGAACTTCTCTGGTGAATATCAGCCTAGAGCGCATAATTACACGAAAGAATTGTTTGGTGAAGATTATGTGTATCGTGCAGGTACGATTGGTACGGTAGCTGAAAAAACGGCTTACGGTTATGTAAAAGGATACGCAGGAGACAATAACTTAACGATTCGATCTGCAGAAGTGGATCGCCTCGTATCTGGATGTACAGGAGTAAAGAGAACTACAGGTCAGCATCCGGGTGGAATCATTGTTGTTCCAGATTATATGGATATTTATGATTTTTGCCCTGTTCAGTTCCCAGCTGACGATAGTGGTTCAGAATGGAAGACGACTCATTTTGATTTTCACTCGATTCACGATAACTTATTGAAACTTGATATACTAGGGCACGATGATCCAACTGTTATCCGGATGCTTCAAGATTTAAGCGGTATTGATCCGAAGACCATTCCTGCATCAGATCCAGAAGTAATGAAAATCTTCTCAGGCCCAGAAGTATTAGGTGTATCAGAAGAACAGATCATGTGTAAAACGGGCACTCTAGGAATTCCAGAGTTCGGAACAAAGTTCGTAAGACAGATGCTTGAAGAAACAAAACCAAGTACTTTTTCTGAACTTGTACAGATTTCAGGACTCTCTCATGGTACAGACGTATGGCTGAACAATGCCAACGAACTGATCGCAAACGGTACCTGTGTGCTAAAAGATGTTATTGGATGTCGCGATGATATAATGGTCTATCTGATCTATAAAGGCCTTGAGCCATCACTAGCATTTAAGATCATGGAAAGTGTACGTAAAGGAAAAGGTCTGCCGGATGAGTGGATCGAAGAGATGAAGAAGAACGATGTACCTGATTGGTATATTGGTTCATGCTTGAAGATCAAGTACATGTTCCCTAAAGCCCATGCTGCAGCATACGTGTTGATGGCCGTTCGTATCGCATATTTTAAAGTTCGCTACCCAATTTGGTTCTATGCGGCATATTTCACCGTAAGAGCGGATGATTTTGATGTGGAGTCTATGATCAGAGGATCCAAAGCGTTAAAGACAAAAATTGAAGAGATCTCAGCTAAAGGTCTTGATGCTTCTACAAAAGAGAAGAACTTGCAAACGGTTCTAGAACTCGCACTTGAGATGTGTGAAAGAGGGCTATCATTCCAAAAGATCGATCTGTATCGATCGAGCGCAACAGACTTCCTAGTAGAAGGGGATACATTAATACCACCTTTCAATTCAATCGCAGGCTTAGGTACAAATGCAGCATTAAACATTGTAAAAGCAAGAGAACAAGGTGAATTTCTTTCTAAGGAAGATCTTCAGCAGCGTGCGAAGTTATCTAAGACCATTATTGAGTACTTAGATGACCAAGGATGTTTAGAAGGAATGCCTGATGCAAACCAGCTTTCGCTCTTTTAACAAGGGCTTTCTGAAGGCTAGATAAGTTGCAGTATTTTATTGGTTATGGTATAGTATTTTTGGAAATACTGTTGAATGAATAACTGTCGGCGAAAGAGTGGGGCTCCCCACTCTTTCGTTACGTTTTGAGGTCATTCAGTAAGAAGGAGGGCAGCAATGAGTCAGAAGATTACAGAGCTCACAACAGAGCTTGTAACCCCAATCGTTGAAAAACTAGGACTTGAACTTGTTGACGTTGAATTTGTTAAAGAGGGTAAAAACTGGTTTCTCCGTGTATATATCGATTCCACGGATGGGATTGATATTGAGGAATGCGGGACTGTCAGTGAACAATTAAGTGAAAAATTAGATGAACTTGATCCGATCGAACAGCCCTACTTTTTAGAAGTATCTTCTCCAGGTGTTGAAAGACCGCTTAAGAAACCTGAAGATGTAAAAAATGCTATCGGCAAAAATGTAAACATTAAACTTTATGAGCCATTAAACGGCGAAAAAGTATATGAAGGACTTTTAAAAGACTTTGACGGTGAAACGCTGTTCATGGAGATTAGAGTGAAAACGCAAGTGAAAAAGGTAGAGTTACCTTATGCTAAAGTGGCCAACGCCCGTCTTGCGGTTGTTTTTTAATGAAGAGGGGAGAAGAAAGAAAAATGAGTACCGAGCTTTTGGATGCACTTACATTGTTAGAAAAGGAAAAAGGGATTAGTAAAGAAGTAATTATTGAAGCGATTGAAGCAGCCCTTATTTCTGCGTACAAGCGCAATTTTCATCAAGCGCAAAATGTTCGTGTTGATTTTAACAGAGACACAGGAAGTATCCGTGTTTTTTCAAGAAAAAATGTGGTTGAAGAAGTTGAGGACGATCGTCAAGAGATCTCAGTGGCAGAAGCTCAAGCGATCAACCCTGGCTATGAATTAGAAGATATCGTAGAAGAAGAAGTTACACCAAAAGATTTTGGTCGTATTGCTGCTCAAACAGCTAAACAAGTAGTTACACAGCGCGTACGTGAAGCAGAGCGCGGGATCATCTTCTCAGAATTTATTGATCGTGAAGAAGATATCATCACGGGAATCGTTCAACGACAAGACCACCGTTATATGTATGTAAGCCTAGGCAGAGTGGAGGCTCTTCTTCCTGCTGCTGAACAGATGCCTGGGGAATCTCATACCACGAACGACCGCATCAAAGTGTACATTACTAAAGTTGAAAAGACGACAAAAGGTCCTCAAATACTAGTATCAAGAACTCACCCAGGTCTTTTAAAACGCTTATTCGAGCTTGAAGTGCCAGAGATCTATGATGGTACGGTTGAGATTAAATCGATCGCTCGTGAAGCGGGTGACCGTTCAAAGATTGCCGTTCATGCTGCTGATCCAGAAGTGGATCCGGTTGGTTCTTGTGTTGGACAAAAAGGTGCACGCGTTCAAACAATCGTAAACGAATTGAACGGTGAAAAGATCGATATCGTTCGATGGAGTGAAGATCCGGTCGTATATGTAGCTAATTCACTTAGCCCAGCTAAAGTTCTAGAAGTACAAGTGAATGAAGAGGAAAAGATGACAACGGTTATCGTTCCAGACTATCAACTTTCGTTAGCGATCGGTAAACGTGGCCAAAATGCGCGTCTAGCTGCAAAGTTAACAGGTTGGAAGATTGATATTAAAAGTGAAACAGAAGCAATAGAATCAGGTGTGTACGATCCATCAAACGCTCGCAGTGATTTTTTTGAAGATACTGATGAGGATGAAGAGTAAGAAAAGACGAGGTGGAGACAATGAAAACACGTAAAATTCCGATGAGAAAATGCGTAGCCTGTCAAGAGATGAAGGCTAAAAAAGAATTAACACGTATTGTCCGCTCACCAGAAGGAGAAGTCTCTGTCGACACGACGGGGAAAAAATCCGGAAGAGGAGCCTACCTTTGTCATGAACCAGCTTGTATCGAACAAGCAAGAAAGAAAAAGGTTCTTGAGTCACATCTCAAAACAAAGATTCCAGCTGATCTATTTGAACAGCTAGAAAAAGGAAGTCATACATCTTGAAACCAACTCCTTGGGCAAACTTTCTTGGAATAGCAGCTCGAGCCGGTAAAGTCATTTCCGGCGAAGAACTAGTTGTGAAAAGCATCCAAAAGCAAAACGCTAAAATTGTTCTGCTATCAAAAGATGCTTCTGATAATACAAAGAAAAAAGTTACCGATAAGTGCCTTTACTATAAAATAGATCTTGCTTGGATAGAAGATCGCAATATTTTAGGCAGGGCTATCGGTAAGGAGCAACGAGTTGTAGTTGCTGTAAATGATCAAGGATTTTCTAAGAAATTAAAGGAACTTCTTGATCACTAACTCGGGGGTGAACATATGAGTAAAATCCGCGTATATGAATATGCGAAACAGAAAAATGTTCAAAGTAAAGACATTATTGAAAAGCTTAAAACGATGGATGTCCACGTTGCGAATCATATGTCTATGATTGATCAGGCAGCTCTTAAAAAATTGGATGAAGCATATCGTCCAAAGTCTAACAAAGATCAACCAAAATCAACAAATCAAAATCAACTCCCTAAATCAGATGTGAAAAATAGCAACCCTGGTAATGACAACAAATCTAATAAAAAGGAAGTTCAAAAAGAGAGTAATATGAAAATAAAAAAAGAGAACAATAACTCGTCACAAGCTAAAGGACCAAAGTCCACTAATACTAACAGCCAAAACAATCAAAACAAAACTAGCAACAGCAATCAGAACAAAAGCACTAACAGCAACCAAAACAAGAGCAATAACAGCAATTCAAACAACAAGAATAACAACAACAGAAACCAAAACAACAATAGAAACAACAACAAGAACAACAACAATCGCAACAAGCAAAACAGAGGCGGCGGAAACCAGCAACAACAAGCTCCTCAAAAGAAAGTACTAGAAACGCCAAGTAAGATTACGTTTACTGATTCACTACAAGTTGGTGAACTTGCTAAAAAGTTGAACAAAGATACTTCTGAGATTATTAAAAAGTTAATGGGTCTTGGAATCATGGCAACGATCAATCAAGAGCTTGATAAAGAAGCGATTGAATTGATCGCAGCTGACTACGATGTAGAAGTAGAAGAAGAAATCATCGTTGATGAGACTGAATTCGAAAACTACGAAATCGTAGATGAAGAAAAAGATCTTCAAGTTCGTCCGCCAGTCGTTACGATCATGGGTCACGTTGACCACGGTAAAACAACGCTTCTTGATGCGATCCGTAACACGAAGGTGACTGCAGGCGAAGCGGGTGGTATCACACAGCATATCGGTGCATATCAAATTACGAACAACGGAAAACAAATTACGTTCCTAGATACTCCTGGACATGCTGCGTTTACAACGATGCGTGCTCGTGGAGCTCAAGTAACGGATATCACGATTCTTGTTGTAGCTGCTGATGACGGTGTTATGCCTCAAACAGTAGAAGCGATCAACCACGCAAAAGCAGCAGAAGTTCCAATCATCGTTGCTGTAAACAAAATGGATAAAGAATCTGCTAACCCAGATCGTGTTATGCAAGAACTAACTGAGCACGGACTTGTTTCTGAAGCTTGGGGTGGAGATACGATCTTCGTAAACGTTTCTGCGATTAAAGGTGACGGAATTGACGATCTGCTTGAAATGATCAACATTGTTTCTGAAGTTGAAGAATTAAAAGCAAATCCAAACCGTACAGCAATTGGAACTGTGATTGAAGCACAGCTTGATAAGGGCCGTGGTTCTGTTGCAACTCTTCTTGTTCAATCAGGTACGTTAAACGTTGGAGATCCAATCGTTGTTGGACACACATTTGGTCGTGTCCGTGCGATGGTGAACGATCTTGGACGTAGAGTTAAAACGGTAGGACCTTCAACACCTGTTGAAATTACTGGATTGAATGATGTTCCACAAGCCGGAGATCAGTTCATGGTCTTCGCTGATGAGAAAAAAGCTCGTCAAGTTGGTGAATCTCGCTTCAAAAAACAGCAGGATGCACAGCGTAAAGAGTCTTCTAAACTAAACCTTGATGACCTCTTTAATCAAATTAAAGAAGGTGACATCAAAGAAATTAATGTTATCATCAAAGGTGATGTTCAAGGTTCTGTTGAGGCACTTGCAGGTTCATTACAAAAAATCGATGTTGAAGGCGTAAAAGTTAAAATCATCCACTCTGGTGTTGGAGCGATCAACGAGTATGACATCATGCTTGCTTCTGCTTCAAACGCAATCGTGATTGGTTTCAACGTTCGTCCTGATAATGGTGCGAAACGTACGGCTGACGCTGAAAAAGTCGATGTTCGTCTGCATAGAATTATCTACAACGTAATCGAAGAGATCGAATCAGCGATGAAAGGGATGCTTGATCCGGAATTCGAAGAAAAAGTTATCGGGCAAGTTGAAGTTCGTACGACTTTCAAAGTTTCTAAAGTGGGTACGATCGCTGGATGTTACGTTACGGAAGGTAAGATTACAAGAGATTCCACAGTTCGCTTGATTCGTGACGGCGTAGTATCTTACGAAGGTAAGATCGATGCACTTAAACGTTTTAAAGACGATGCTAAAGAAGTATCTGCTGGATACGAATGTGGAATCACGTTAGAAAAGTTCAATGATATTAAAGAGGGCGACATCATTGAAGCTTATATCATGGAAGAAATTAAAGTAAAATGATCGGGTTCTTAACGGTTGAGTTTTTCATCTATGAAGCACAGTCGTTAAAAGATAAACGTTCAGTTGTTCAAAAAGCGGTAAACAGGCTGCGTCAACGATTAAACGTGGCTGTATCCGAAACAGATCATCAAGATTTGTGGCAGCGCGCCGAGATAAGTATGGTTACCGTTTCTTCGGACAAAATAATAGCAGAAAAAGAATTGCAAAGAGCACTTGCGATTATTACATCTATTACTGAGTTGGAAGTTACACGTTCAAACATCGAGTGGCTGTAACGCAAGTGGCAAGAAACGGGGTGTAGTAAAAATGGGCACAATCCGTTCCAATCGTATTGGGGAACAGATGAAAAAAGAGCTTAGTGACATTATAGGCCGAAAAATCAAAGACCCCCGCGTAGGTTTTGTGACCGTTACGGCGGTAGATGTAACAGGTGATTTACAGCAGGCTACTGTTTATGTTTCTGTGTTTGGTGATGCCGATCAAAAGGAACAAACATTACGAAGCTTAGCGAAAGCAACAGGTTTTATTCGTACAGAAATCGGAAAACGCATCCGCATGCGTAAAACACCAGACATCTTTTTTAAATTTGATGAATCTCTAAATTATGGAAGCAAGATCGAAAGTCTTTTGTCTGATATCAAACGTGAGGATGAAGAAGACGAAGAAAATGAAGAGCATCCGAAGCCATAATAGCAAATGGATAGGCAATTAATTTTGTCTATCCATTTTTTGCTTATTAAAAAGAGATAATGTGATCAAAGGAGAAGCTTTTATGAGTGCAAGACAAGGAATTTTGGCATTGAAAAAACCTGCTGGTATGACATCACATGATTGCGTGGCAAAGATACGAAGAATCTTTTCAACGAAAAAAGTGGGTCACACAGGTACATTAGATCCTGAGGTGACAGGAGTTCTTCCTATATGTATAGGGAGAGCGACGAAGGTCGCAGAGTACATGTCAGACTATGGCAAGGAATATATAGGTGAAGTCACTTTAGGATACTCTACAGAAACAGAAGATGCTCACGGTGAAAAAGTACTAGAGAAACAAGTAGAAAAAGATATCTCATTTTCTGATATAAAAGACATTTTAAAGGCTTTACAAGGAGAGATTGAACAGGTTCCTCCGATGTATTCAGCGGTTAAAGTAAACGGAAAGAAACTTTATGAATATGCGAGACAAGGACTCACTGTTGAACGCCCGAAACGAAATGTGACCATCCATGAACTCGAATTAATTGACGATGGTGACGTTTTAAGTAAAGATCAACCTGTATTTTCATTTAGAGTACGATGTTCTAAAGGTACATACGTGAGGACGCTTGCTGTTGAGATCGGTGAGAGACTGGGATACCCTGCACACATGTCATCTTTGATCAGAACAGCATCTGGACCTTTTTCTATTGAAGACTGCGTAACATTTGAGCAGCTTGAAAGCGGAGAGACGCCATTAGAAGATTACTTGTTTCCACTTGAAAAAGGAATTTCTCACTTTCCTAAATGGACAGTTTCAGAAGAGCTGTTGTTCAAGATAAAAAATGGTTCTGTGCTTGAAGCACCAAAAGATTTGGTACAAAGCCCGTTTGGTGTTTATAATGAAGAAGGAAAATGTCTAGCCATATATGAGCTTCATCCTTCAAAACCAGGTTTAATAAAACCGGTTAAAGTGTTAGCCATTGATTAATGAAAGAAGTTAGTAGGTGAGTTTTTTGGAAACGATTGTTATAAGTCATCCGCATCATTTTCAACAAGATGACCTTCCACCAACTTTTTTGGCTCTAGGTTATTTTGACGGAATTCATGTAGGACACCAACGTGTGATCAACACCGCAGTAGAACTTGCTAAGAAGAACAACGCTGTTCCTGCTGTTATGAGCTTTCACCCGCACCCGTCTGTCGTGTTAGGCAAGAGTGATCATAATTGGACATACATCACACCTCTTGAAGAAAAAAAGAAGATTCTAGAGGAGATGGGTGTAGAAAGATTTTATCTTGTGAAATTTGATCATGTTTTTGCGGGTCTAGATACGCAGGAGTTTGTTGATCAGTATGTGATTGGTTTGAATGTGGTCCATGTTGTTACCGGTTTTGATTTTTCATATGGAAAGTATGGAAAAGGTAATGTTGAAACTTTAGTGAAAGAATCTAACGGTCAATTTGGGCAGACTGTTATTGAAAAGATCGAAAAAGATGGTCAAAAAATAAGCTCCACATTGATTCGAAACCATCTTAAAGAAGGTCTAGTCGATGAGCTTCAGCCTTACCTTGGTAGAAGGTATACACTCACCGGCACAGTGATACATGGCGATAAACGTGGTCGGACGATAGGATTTCCAACAGCGAACTTAGACACCGATCAATATTCATTGCCAAAAGTAGGAGTTTACGCAGTAGAAGTTATCATCGATAATAAGAGTTATTTCGCGATGGCGAACGTAGGGTACAAACCTACATTTAAAGATGATCAAAAAAAACCATCTCTCGAAGTTCATATCTTCGATTTCAACAAAGAGATATATGGGGAAGATGTTCGAATCACTTGGTTGAAGAGAATTCGTGATGAGAAGAAATTTAGCGGAATAGACGAACTTATTGCCCAGCTTCATGCTGATAAAAGCAGAACATTTGAAATCATACAGTCCCTGTAATAAAAAACTTGCATTTATTCTATAAAAAGTCTATGATAATAACTGTACATTTTAATGTGCATATAACCATTGCTTGGCAAATCGAGTCACCGACGTTTGCTCGGTAATTGGTGTTTCTATTATTAAGGAGGTGAAAAGGATGGCTATTACTCAAGAGCGTAAGAACGAACTAATCAGCGAGTATAAGGTACATGATACGGACACTGGATCTCCAGAAGTTCAAATCGCTATCCTTACTGAACAAATCAATGAGTTGAATGATCACTTGCGTACACACAAGAAAGATCACCACTCACGTCGTGGTCTATTGAAAATGGTTGGTAAGCGCCGTAACTTGTTAACGTACCTACGTAACAAGGACATCACGCGTTACCGCGAATTGATCGGAAGACTTGGATTACGTCGTTAATCCAGCAAAGCGGGATATATTTCCCGCTTTTTTTATTGCAAGCATTCATCCATAAACGGCACTAAACATGTTATTCTTGGTATGTATGAGTAAATTCTTTCGAGTTTTTCTTTTTAGGAAGGACTACGTTAGGATATAATAGAACCATAATATGATAGGATTTTTCTAAGTGTTGAGAGGAGTACCAAGTAAAATGGATCAACAAAAAAGAACTTTTACAATGGACTGGGCGGGTAGAACGCTTACGTTCGAAATTGGAGAATTAGCAAAACAAGCGAACGGTGCTGTAATGGTCAGATATGGCGATACTGCAGTACTTTCAACAGCTGTTGCATCAAAACAGCCTAAAAATCTTAGCTTCTTTCCGCTGACAGTAAACTACGAAGAGCGTTTATATGCAGTAGGTAAAATCCCAGGTGGATTTATTAAACGTGAAGGACGACCAAGCGAAAAAGCGGTATTAGCGAGTCGTTTGATCGACCGCCCTATCCGTCCTTTATTCGCAGATGGGTTCCGTAACGAAGTACAAGTTGTCAGCACAGTAATGAGTGTGGATCAAAACTGTTCTTCAGAAATGGCTGCAATGATTGGGTCATCACTTGCGTTGTCTATTTCTGATATTCCTTTTGAAGGACCGATCGCTGGAGTAACAGTTGGTCGAATCGAAGGCAAATTTGTGATTAATCCAACGGTTGAACAAAATGAAAAGAGTGATATTCAACTGATTGTGGCAGGTACTAAACATGCCATCAACATGGTTGAGGCTGGTGCAGAAGAAGTTTCTGAAGAAGTTATGCTTGAAGCGATCATGTTCGGTCACGAAGAGATCAAACGCTTAATCGCTTTCCAAGAGGAGATTGTTTCTGAAATCGGTAAAGAAAAGATGGAGATCGTTCTTCATGAGCTAGATAAAGATGTGGAACAAGAAGTTCGTGAATTTGTTGGAAACGATGTGAAAGAAGCAGTTAAAGTTGTTGAAAAGCATGCTCGTCAAGAAGCTTTAGACGCTGTAAGTGCAAACGTCGCTTCTCGTTACGAAGAAGATGAAGATAAAGCCAGCGAAGCTAAAGAGGTTTTACATAAACTCATCAAAGAAGAAGTGAGACGCTTGATCCTTAAGGAGAAAGTACGTCCGGATGGAAGGAAGACAGATGAAATCCGTCAACTTTCTTCAAAAGTCGGCATCTTAGCAAGAACGCATGGTTCGGGTCTATTTACACGTGGACAAACTCAAGCCCTCAGCATCTGTACGTTAGGAGCTCTTGGCGACGTTCAAGTTCTAGATGGTCTAGGTGTAGAAGAATCAAAACGATTCATGCACCAATATAACTTCCCTCCATTCAGTGTGGGTGAGACAGGATTTATGCGCGGACCAGGTAGACGTGAGATCGGACATGGTGCACTAGGTGAGCGTGCTTTAGAGCAAGTGATTCCGAACGAAGAAGAGTTCCCATACACGATCCGTCTAGTTTCAGAAGTATTAGAGTCAAATGGTTCTACATCGCAAGCAAGTATTTGTGCAAGTACGCTTGCATTGATGGATGCTGGTGTTCCGATCAAAGCTCCAGTTGCTGGTATCGCTATGGGTCTGATCTCAGACGGTGAAGATGTAACGGTTCTAACAGATATTCAAGGTATGGAAGATCATCTTGGAGATATGGACTTTAAAGTGGCAGGAACTCCGAACGGTATCACTGCTCTTCAAATGGATATTAAAATTTCAGGTATCAACCGTGAAATTCTTCAAGAAGCTTTAACTCAAGCAAAAGAAGGACGTATGATCATTCTGAAGTCTATGCTCGCTACACTATCAGAATCTCGTACACAACTTTCTCAATATGCACCTAAGATCTTAACGATGAAGATCAACCCAGATAAGATCCGTGATGTAATCGGGCCAAGCGGGAAAATCATCAATAAGATCATCGAAGAAACGGGTGTTAAGATTGATATCGAGCAAGATGGTACAGTCTTCATCGCTTCAACTGACGAATCTATGAACAAAAAAGCGAAGAAGATCATTGAAGATATTGTTCGTGAAGTTCAAGTTGGAGAATACTACATGGGTAAAGTTAAACGTATTGAAAAGTTTGGTGCGTTTGTAGAACTATTCAGCGGCAAAGATGGACTCGTTCATATCTCTGAACTTGCTGAAGAACGTGTAGGAAAAGTTGAAGATGTTGTGAAGCTCGGTGACGAGATCATGGTTAAAGTTATGGAGATCGATAATCAAGGTCGCGTAAACTTATCTCGCAAAGTTGTGTTGAAAGAAGAAAAAGCAAAGAACGAACAGCAGCAAAACGTATAATATAGGAAGTGAAAAGACTGCACCAAAACGGATACCTCTGTATCCGGTTGGTCAGTCTTTTTTTTGTTTATTTTTCAATGTGATTTGAATATAAACTTGATAATTCATCCATACTAAATCTCTCTTCCCTACGAGAATCGTATAAACGTTCTAACCTGTCCAACACATACATACCTTGATTACAGGGAGGGAGTTTACGTGAAAAATAAAATTCTTCAATGGTCATTAGTAGTATTTGTTATCACTGCGATAGCGTTTTCGTTGCATAATCCATTTACAAGCACCTATATCGAAAGTTTGAAGGCTCAGAGCACAGCCGTTTCACAAATGGAGTCTAATTCAATCTATCAGCAGATCAAAGAAAAAGCGAAGGAGCTAAATCGTCCTCCTAAAAATGCAGAGATCGATCCAGTCTGGAAAGCCACTCCCGGTTATAATGGCATTGTTGTTGACATGGAAGCATCCTTTAAAGCGATGAAGAAAGCAAATAAATTTGATGAGAATAAACTTGTTATAAAGCAAATAAATCCAAGTGTTCATCTTGAAAACCTTCCTGCATCTCCGATCTATAGAGGTAATCCAGAGAAGCCTATGGTTACACTGTTAGTGAACGTAGCATGGGGTAATGAGTACCTGCCTGGTATGCTTCAGACGATGAAAAAGAATAATGTGAAGTCAACGTATTTTCTAGATGGGTCTTGGGTGAAAAAGAACCCGTCACTCGCGAAAATGATTGCAGAAGAAAAACATGAGATCGGTAATCACGCTTACTCTCATCCGGATTTAAAAAAGATGACCAATTCACGGATTACAGAGGAACTCAAACAGACCAACGAAGTGATACATGCAACACTAGACATCCATCCAAAATGGTTTGCGCCTCCAAGTGGAAGTTTTCGAAACGACGTTGTGCAGATCGCCTCAGAGATGGATATGAAAACGATACTTTGGACGGTTGATACGATCGATTGGAGAAAACCTAATCCTGACGAAATGGTAAGCAGAGTTCTTAGCAAAGTACATCCTGGTGCAATGATTCTAATGCACCCAACAGAATCATCTTCAGCTGGTTTAGATAAATTAATTAAAGGAATAAAAGAAAAAGGATACAGCATCGGAACGGTGTCAGATTTGATGGATGAGAAGAGATTAGTCCCTAAAACAATCAAGTAAAGTTGTGTACGTGTTATGATAATGGTATATTGTTCCTATGATTAGTGGAACAACTGACAGCTAGGGGGAAACAAGTTTGATTAACAGATATACATGCTCAAACGGCGTGCGAATTGTTTTGGAAAACATTCCAACAGTACGCTCTGTTGCGATCGGTGTATGGATCGGCACAGGCTCCAGATTTGAAAACACAAAAAATAACGGAATCTCGCATTTTCTGGAGCATATGTTCTTCAAAGGTACAAAGACAAGAACAGCACGAGAAATTGCAGAATCTTTTGATAGCATCGGTGGACAAGTGAATGCTTTCACTTCAAAAGAATACACATGTTATTATGCAAAAGTTCTTGATACGCATTCACCATATGCTCTTGAAGTACTCGCAGATATGTTTTTTAACTCAACCTTTGACGAAGGAGAGTTATTAAAAGAAAAGAATGTTGTGTTAGAAGAAATTAAAATGTATGAAGATACACCAGATGATATTGTTCACGATATGTTGAGCCGTGCTAGCTTTCAAAACCACGAACTTGGATTTCCTATATTAGGAACGGAAGAAACATTGAACACGTTTACAGGGAATACACTTCGAGATTATATGGATACTCATTACGTTCCGGAAGAAGTAGTCATCTCTGTCGCAGGAAACGTTGATGAATCTTTCATAAAGGAAGTTGAAAAATGGTTCGGTGACTACAAAACAAGTGGAGTTATTAAACCAGTAATTGAAACGCCGGTTTTCTATCCAGAGAAACTTTCTCGTAAGAAAGAAACAGAACAAGCACATCTATGTCTAGGTTTTCCAGGACTTTCTCTTAAAGATAAACGCAGCTACAGTTTGATCATCCTCAATAACATTTTTGGATCAAGCATGTCTAGCCGTTTGTTTCAAGAAGTAAGGGAGCAGAAGGGATTAGCTTATTCGGTGTTCTCTTACCATTCAGCGTTTCAGGATAATGGGATCTTTACTATTTATGGAGGAACAGCTCCACATCAATTAGATGAGCTGTATGATACCGTCTTAAATATAGTTGATGATTTAAAAGAGAACGGAATTACTGACAAAGAGCTGAAAAACTCTAAAGAACAGATAAAAGGAAACTTGATGCTGAGTCTTGAGAGCACGAACAGCAGAATGAGCCGCAATGGAAAACATGAGCTCATCTTAGGTTATCATCGTACCCTTGATGATATGGTCGAATCGATCGATAAAGTGTCCAAAGACGATGTGGACACGTTGGTTCAGTCTATCTTTAGTGAAGGATGTTCAGCATCTCTAGTGAGTCCAAATGGAGAACTTCCAAAAGGACTTCAATAGCATACAGTTATTCTTAAAAAACCCGGAGTTCATCCGGGTTTTTTGCGTTTTCAAAAAACCTCTTTAAAAATGGGCTAAACGTTTCCTGAAATGCCCCAAACATAGGAGTTGCTCGTGAATATAATGATGTTGATTGAAAACTTATGATCGTGTTACTTAGCGTATTGAAATGATGACTTTAAATATCAGTTTTACCGTTGTACAGAAAGTCTTTCTGTAACCAGATAGGCGGGGTGTTCATATGATGTTGAGCGTGGATAGCAATCCCCTGCAAGAAATGGAACAACGGAGAAAGGGGAGAAAGAATGTTAACGGATTTGCATATCGCAGTTTTTGGCGGCGATGCGAGACAGTTAGAGGTTATTCGGAAACTAACAGAACTGGATGCGATACTTACACTTATCGGTTATGACCAACTTGATCACGGATTCACTGGGGCTTCAAAAATGAATATAGATGAAGTAGATTTCTCAAAGTTAGACAGTATCATTCTGCCTGTGAGTGGAACTGGACTGCAAGGGGAGATCGATACCATTTTCTCTAATAAAAAAATGATTCTAACAGAAGATCATCTTAAAAAGACGAAAGACCACTGCCAAGTATTTTCAGGAATCAGCAATTCTTATTTAGATGGTATTACAACAAACAGCAACAGAAAACTAACGAAGTTGTTTGAAAGAGATGATGTTGCGATCTATAACAGCATTCCTACTGTTGAAGGAACGATCATGATGGTCATCCAACACACAGATATAACCATCCATCAATCTAATACGGTTGTTCTAGGCTTTGGACGTGTAGGAATGAGCGTTGCAAGAACTTTCCAAGCATTAGGGGCACGCGTAAAAGTCGGAGCGAGAAAATCTGAACATATGGCTAGGATCTCAGAGATGGGAATGATTCCGTTTCATTTAGATGATCTGAAAAATGAGGTCTATGAAACGGATGTTTGTATCAATACGATTCCTACACAGATTGTTAATGCTGATGTAATCTCAAAGTTTCCTTCACATACATTAGTTGTTGATCTGGCTTCAAAGCCTGGAGGCACTGACTTTAGGTATGCAGAAAAACGAGGGATTAAAGCACTTCTTGCACCTGGACTGCCAGGAATTGTTGCACCTAAAACAGCGGGTAAGATCGTTGCAAACGTACTTTCGCAGCTCTTAATCAATGAATTTAAGCGGAAGGGGTAATTATAATGGATTTTAAAGGTAAACATATCGGTTTTGGTTTAACGGGATCTCATTGTACGTATGATGCTGTATTTCCACAGATTCAAAAGCTAGTAGAGCTCGGGGCGAATGTTTCTCCATTCTTTACACATACCGTAGGGCACACGTCTACACGTTTTGGAGAAGAAGGAGAATGGGTGGAAAAGATTAAACAGATCACAGGAAATGATCCAGTGGATTCCATTGTAAAGGCTGAACCATTTGGACCGAAAACACCACTAGATTGTATGGTTATTGCTCCGTTGACCGGAAATTCGATAAGCAAGTTTGCTAATGCTATGACAGATTCTCCTGTATTGATGGGAGCAAAAGCAACACTTCGTAACCAAAAACCGGTTGTTCTCGGAATATCGACAAACGATGGTCTTGGATTGAACGGTGTAAATATCATGAGGTTGATGGCGACAAAGAACATCTATTTTATTCCGTTCAGTCAAGATGATCCAGTCAAAAAGCAAAATTCATTAGTCGCTCACATGGATACCCTTATTGAAACAATCGAGCTAGCCATACAAGGGAAACAGCTCCAGCCCGTTCTTAGGGTAAGAGATTTAGGGTAATAGATTGAAACAACAGAAGAAAATCCGTTCATAACCTCAAAGTTTATGATAAAATATGATAAATTATATGGATTAACTAGGAGAAACTAAAACTTTGAGTTTCTCCTTCTGTTGTAGATTGCTTACCTTAAACAATAAAGGAGTTAATAAAGTATGAGCCAAAAATCATTTCATGTAGCTGTAGTAGGAGCAACTGGCGCAGTTGGCCAGCAGATGTTAAACACGTTAAGTGAAAAAAATTTTCCAATAAAGAAACTATCCCTTCTTGCAAGTAAACGTTCAGCAGGACAGGTCATTTCCTTTAATGGAGAATCTCATACGATTCAAGAAGCAACACCAGAAGCATTTGAAGGTGTAGATCTTGCTTTGTTCTCTGCTGGAGGTTCAGTTTCAAAAGCTCTTGCACACGAAGCGGTGAAAAGAGGAGCAATCGTTGTAGACAACACGAGCGCATTCAGGATGGATCCGAACGTACCACTCGTTGTACCAGAGGTAAACGAACAAGATCTATTAAAACATAATGGAATTATTGCAAATCCGAACTGTTCGACCATACAGATGGTCGTTGCTCTTCAGCCTCTTCACGAAAAGTTCGGCCTTAAAAAAGTTATTGTTTCTACTTATCAAGCTGTTTCAGGAGCAGGAGCAAAAGCAGTTGAGGAATTAAAAGAACAATCAAGAGCGATTCTAAACGATGAATCTTTCGAGGCTTCCATCATGCCTTGTGCTTCAGACAAAAAGCACTATCAGATCGCTTTCAACGCGGTTCCACAAATTGATAAATTTGAAGAGAACGGCTATACATTTGAAGAGTTGAAAATGATGAACGAAACAAAAAAGATTATGCACTTAGAAAATCTAGAGATCGCAGCAACGTGTGTGCGATTACCTGTTGAGACAGGACACTCAGAATCTTTGTATGCAGAATTTGAGAATGGCAACCCTACCGTTCAAGAAATAAGAGAACTATTAAAAACATCTCCAGGCATCACGCTTCAGGATCAGCCTGAAGAACAGATCTACCCTATGCCTGCAATAGCTGCAGGTCTGCCTGATGTTTTTGTTGGCAGAATACGTAAAGACTTAGACCGTGATAACGCCTATCACATGTGGGTAGTATCAGATAACTTACTTAAAGGTGCTGCATATAACTCCGTTCAAATCGCAGAGAGCTTAATCAAATTAGATCTGCTTTAATTTTATAAAGAAGGTGCATTCATGAAGATAATCGTTCAAAAATTTGGGGGAACTTCTTTAAAAGATGACACAGGACGTGTTGAAGCGATCCGTCATATTAAAAATGCTGTAGAAGAAGGCTATAAAGTGGTTTGTGTCGTTTCAGCAATGGGACGTTTCGGTGATCCTTACGCTACTGATACTTTATTAAGCCTTGTAGGGGATAAAAATAAGATTTCTAACAGGGAACAAGACCTCTTGTTGTCTTGCGGAGAAATCATTTCATCAGTTGTATTCTCTGGAATGCTAAATACAACAGGTCTTTCATCTGTAGCCTTAACAGGTCCACAAGCAGGCTTTAGAACCAATGATGACTTCTCAAATGCTAGAATTATAGATATGAAAGTAGATCGGATAAAGTCAGAACTTGAACATCATCAAGTAGTAGTTGTTGCAGGTTTTCAAGGCCAATCTAAAACTGGAGATATCGCAACACTTGGTAGAGGTGGAAGTGACACGAGTGCTTCGGCATTAGGAGCTGCTTTAGAAGCTGAGTTTATTGATATTTTTACAGATGTAGAAGGGGTAATGACTGCTGACCCTAGACTTGTTAAAGATGCAAGACCACTATCCGTCGTAACATATGCTGAAATTTGCAACATGGCTTATCAAGGAGCAAAGGTCATTCATCCACGTGCTGTAGAGATCGCCATGCAAGCCAAGATCCCGTTAAGAATTCGTTCAACCTATTCAGATCTTCCAGGAACCCTTGTTACATCAGCCGTAAAGGGACCTGCTGGTAAAGACGTTCAGGAATCGATCATCACGGGTATTGCACATGTTTCAAACATTACTCAAATTAAAGTGTATGCCAACGATGGTCAGTATGACCTTCATACAAAAGTGTTCAAAGCCATGGCCCAAGAACAAATTTCAGTAGACTTTATCAACATCAGTCCAAAAGGTGTCGTATATACGATCATGGAAGACAAGACGGATATGGCTTTAGCAAAATTAAAAGATCTTGGATATGAACCTGAAGTGAACCGTGATTGTGCTAAAGTATCAGCAGTGGGAGCTGGCATCGCAGGAACGCCAGGGGTTACAGCAGCTATCGTAGAATCATTATCTAGCAGGAACATACAAATCTTACAATCTGCTGATTCGCATACGACGATCTGGGTGCTGGTTAAGAAAGCAGATCTGATTGAATCGGTAAATGCTCTTCATTCCGCTTTTCGTTTGAATGAGGAAGGAATATCTGCGAACTTACAAGAAATTGTACAGCAGCAGTTTAATGAGTATTGAGGAGTGAAGTAAATGAATTTTGGTAGTATTAGCACTGCGATGGTAACGCCTTTTGACAGCAAAGGGAACATCGATTTTGGCAGAATGACGAAACTGGTTAACCATCTGCTTAACAATGGAACGGATAGTCTAGTAGTAGCTGGGACTACCGGAGAGTCTGCGACTTTGACTACAGAAGAAAAAATAGCGCTTTTTAAACATGTTGTAAAAGTAGTCGATGGCAGAGTACCTGTGGTTGCAGGAACAGGAAGTAACAATACGAAAGCATCCATTGATCTTTCAAAAAAAGCTGAAGAAATCGGTGTGGATGCAATTATGATCGTAGCACCGTATTATAATAAACCAAGTCAAGAGGGTATCATCGCTCATTATAAAGCAATTGCAAGTGCAATCAGCCTTCCAATCATGGCGTATAACATACCGGGAAGATCAGTAATTACGTTTTCGGTTGAAACCGTGCTTCGACTAGCTGAAGTACCGAACATTGTTGCATTAAAAGATGCAGGCGGAAATTTAGATACAATGAGTGAAGTTATTGAGAATACTCCGGACGACTTTGTTGTTTACAGCGGTGACGACGGTCTAACCCTTCCTTCTTTAGCAATAGGAAGTGCGGGAATCGTTTCAGTAGCTTCACATGTGATCGGTAACGAGATGCAAACGATGATTAAAGCGTTTAGCAATGGCGAAAATAAAGAAGCTGCTCGTATTCACCGAAAGTTGCTTCCGGTTATGCAGGAGCTCTTTAAAGCACCGAGTCCCGCTCCTGTAAAGACAGCGCTACAATTAAGAGGGCTTGATGTTGGTGGAGTCAGATTGCCGTTATTACCTCTAAATCAATCTGAAAGAGAAGCACTCTCAAACAGATTAAACAGCTTGTAAAACAGTAAAACAGGGCTTCGCATGTGATTTATATGCGCTGCCCTTTTTTGATGTTGCCGCATTTTGTCGAAAATCGGTTAAATAATTTTATCCGTGAAATTATTGGCTCTATATGTGAATATATTTTGATTTACCGTGAAAATAAAATATATTACCGTGAAATTATTTAACTTTGCGATTTCCACAAACAAAACGAACGTTTCAATCTAGATCAAACAGCGGCAAGGCTACCATGTAAAACAAAAAAGCCCTGATTCAATCAAGAAACATCAAATCAGAGACTTAATTCTACTCATTATTAATCGTACTGCCAGCTAGTGTCTAAATACAGAAAAACTTAGTCCAAAGTGTCAATACTATTACGTACAACGATAACCTTATTTTTATTTGTCTTTTGCTCAGTCTTGTTTTGTATTCCTCTCATAGAGTATAATGTTTTTAAGTGACGTGATCGGGAAATATTTTTTACATACAACATAGGAGGAATATACACATTGTCAAAACAAAATAGAGATAAAATTAAAGTTTTTGCCTTGGGCGGAGTCGGTGAGATCGGCAAAAACATGTATGTAGTGGATACAGGTGAGGAAATTTTTGTTATGGACTCAGGTCTTATGTTCCCTCAAGAGGAAATGCTTGGAATCGACATCGTCATACCAGATGTGACCTACTTGAAGGAAAACCTGGAGCGTGTGACTGGAATCTTCTTAACTCATGCCCATGAAGACCATATCGGTGGCCTTCCATATGTCTTAAGACAAGTACCTGTACCTGTTTATGGAACGCGTTTGACATTAGGACTAGTAGAAGCAAAATTAAAAGAAGCGGGACTTTTGCGTTCCACAGAATTAAATATGATTGAAACGAACCAAAAGCTTTCATTCAACAGTGCGAAGGTAAGCTTCTTCCACGTAAATCACAGTATTCCAGATGCAGTAGGAATTGCAATTCACACGTCACAGGGAATTATTGCAAATACTGGTGATTTTAAGATCGATCATACACCGATCGATGGACAGCATACCGAATTTGGGAAGATTTCAAGCCTAGCTGAAGAAGGAGTACTGTGTCTGCTTTCAGACAGTACGAATGCAGAACGACCAGGATCTACAGGTCCAGAAGCACAAGTTGGACAAGAGATCCTTGATGTATTCCAAGCGGCAAAGGGAAGAATCATCATTGCATCATTTGCTTCAAATGTACATCGTGTTCAGCAAGTAATGAACGCAGCTGCCAAAACAAACAGAAAAGTAGCTGTTAACGGAAGAAGTATGGTAAAAGTTGTTGATATTGCATCACAGCTAGGTTATTTGACGATTGAAAAAGATCTGTTAGTTACGATCGATCAAGCAAACGATTACAGCGATGAAAAGGTTGTCATCTTAACAACAGGAAGCCAAGGCGAATCAATGGCGGCGTTGTCTAGAATGGCGCAAAAATCACATAAACAGATCGCACTTCGACCTTCAGATACAGTCGTTATTGCCGCTACCCCGATACCTGGCAATGAAACTTCTGTCGCGAAGATGGTTGATAAACTGATGCGTACAGGAGCAGATGTTATCTTTGGTCAGAAGAAGGTTCATGTATCAGGACACGGTAGTGCTGAAGAGCTTAAGTTCATGCTCAGTATGATGAGACCTAAATATTTTATGCCGGTTCACGGTGAATATAAGATGCAAAAAGCGCATCAAAAATTAGCGATTGAAGTTGGAGTTGAAAAAGACAACATTTTTATCGTTGATAAAGGTGAAGTGGTGGAGTTCGCTAACGGATTCGCGCAAAAAACCGGAAAAGTGCCTTCAGGAAACGTATTAGTAGATGGACTCGGTGTAGGAGATATCGGAAACATCGTGCTTCGTGACCGTAAACTTTTATCACAAGATGGAATCTTAGTCGTTGTCGTTACGATCAGCAAAGATTCACATAAGCTGATCTCAGGACCTGAGATCATCTCAAGAGGCTTTGTATATGTTCGTGAAAGTGAAGCTCTTCTTCACGAAGCAAATACAAAAGTTCGTGATGTACTTGAAAAGTGCATGAACGAAAATATGAAAGAATGGTCTAGTCTGAAATCAAACGTCAGAGATACATTAAGTCAGTATCTATTTGAAAAAACAAAGAGAAGACCAATGATCATGCCGATTATTATGGAAATTTAACCCGCTGATAAAGCGGGTTTTTATTTTTTTCTCATATGAATGGAAATTACGCCCATACTAAGAAGAACCTAACTTAGAAGGGGTATGAATTATGGATCAGACACCAGAAACAGAAGCACCACAAACAGATGCACCATCAAAGAAAGATGAAAGCTCAGGACTTATTCAGAAGATACAGTCGCTAGGACAGACGAACGTTCCCACAATGGAAGGCTCAAGCATACATTGTTTGACGATTGTAGGTCAGATCGAAGGACATATGCAGCTTCCTCCTAACAACAAAGCGACCAAATACGAACATTTGATTCCGCAATTAGTAGCCATTGAACAGAATCATAAGATCGAAGGGCTACTTGTAATCTTGAACACAGTTGGTGGAGATGTGGAAGCTGGCCTTGCTATTTCTGAGATGATCGCTTCTCTTTCAAAGCCTAGTGTATCCCTCGTATTAGGAGGAGGACATTCCATAGGAGTTCCAATAGCGGTAAGCGCTAATTACTCGTTCATCGCACCAACGGCTACCATGACGATCCATCCAGTTCGATTAACAGGTCTGGTCATTGGGGTACCGCAAACGTTTGAGTATTTAGATAAGATGCAGGACCGTGTGATCTCATTCGTAACGAGCCATTCAGATATCACGGAAGAGCGATTTAAAGAACTGATGTTTTCTAAAGGGAACCTGACACGAGATATCGGTACGAATGTCATTGGAACAGATGCGGTGAGTGATGGACTCATAAACGCAGTAGGCGGAGTGGGTCAAGCGATCAAGAAGTTGAATGAGTTGATCGAAGCGAACAAAAAAGAAGAGGATAAAGGGTTGCCGCAATGATCTGGTATACGATGCAGCCTTTTGAATTGATGTTTCCGGAAGAAGGAAACGAACCGTCGGCGCAGAATGTAATACTTTATAATGATGTCCCTGTCCTCGTAGAACGTATCGGTGATGAGAAAAGAATCGTTCAGATCATGAGCACAGATCCTTCTCATTTTTTACTAGAAGACTGTCAACCTGGAATGGTGCTGCGAAATTTTTAAAAAAGTCATCTAAGAATTATGCTATACTATCTTAAAGTAGCCTTCTGATTTGCAGGGCTGCTTTTCTTTCTATTTTTGTTCATACATACATAATATTGCATGCTAGTGAGGTGAAAAAAATGGCAAAAAACAAAAAAAAGAAAGCTAAAAATAAAGGCAGATGGAAAGAGCAGCTGACGTTTGAGATCGCAGGGCTCACCATCCTCGCATTATCATCTCTAGCACTTGCTAAGATGGGTAATGTAGGAATTGCATTTGTTCATCTACTGCGATTCTTTAGTGGAGAATGGTACGGTATACTTCTGCTTGCTTGTATATTATTATCTTTTTATTTGATATGGAAAAGAAGCTGGCCGGTCTTAGTATCCAAAAAATTAACAGGTGTATATATACTCTTCTTCTCATTTCTAGTATTGAGCCACCTAACCTTGTTTGAACATTTAACGAACGGTGGGGTATGGAAAGACGCTTCTGTTATAAGAAACACTTGGGATCTGTATTGGATGCAGCTTCAAGGGAAAACCTCAACCAACGATATTGGCGGGGGACTTGTAGGAGCTATCGGTTTTGCTCTATTTTATTTTTTGTTTGGAGCTGGTGGAACAAAGCTTGTCATCTTCTTTTTAATAATAGGGAGCCTTTTGTTGATCTCAGGTAAATCGTTATCCGTTCTTCTTCAGAAACTAGTCGATACATCCAGTTCAGCAACTTCTAAAATGAAAGAATACATACAAGAAAAGAAAACGTCACTTGCTGAAGAAAGAACAAAAAAAATAAAAGAAAAGAAAAATTTAACGCCGGCAACTGTAGATGATGAAGAAGATACAGAAGAGATCATCATCTCTGAAGATCCAGTAATTGAAGATTTTACAAAAAGGGTTCAACAAACAGAGAGCGGCGTTCAGTTGAAATTTGCTCCTCAGGTGTACGGTGAGAACGAAGAAAAAGAAGATGTAAAGGATGCTAGAGGGTCTGAAGATGAGCCGACACCTTCACCTTTACCTGTTAATTTTGGTGATGAAGTAATCCAGAACGAACATTATCAGCTTCCGACGATGAAACATCTTAGAACGCCTCAAAATAGTGGTCAGCACAAAGACAAGCAATATGCTGCAAGCAAGAGCAACGCGAAGAAACTTGAAAAAACGTTTGAAAGCTTTGGGGTAAAAGCAAAAGTTCTTAAAGTTCACCTGGGACCGGCCGTTACAAAGTATGAAGTGTACCCAGATGTAGGTGTTAAAGTAAGTAAGATTGTAAATTTATCAGATGACTTGGCTCTTGCATTAGCAGCTAAAGATATACGGATCGAAGCACCGATACCAGGAAAATCAGCTGTTGGAATCGAGGTGCCCAATCAGGAGATCTCGATGGTAACATTAAGAGAAGTGCTGGAGGCACCACAATTCTCTGGACAACAATCACCACTCGCTATCGGTCTAGGAAGAGATATCTCAGGTGAACCGATCATCGCAGATCTTTCTAAGATGCCTCACTTACTTGTGGCAGGAGCAACCGGAAGCGGTAAAAGTGTGTGTGTAAACGGCATTATTACGAGTATTCTAATGAGAGCTAAACCACACGAAGTGAAAATGATGATGATTGATCCAAAGATGGTGGAATTAAATATGTATAACGGGATACCACATCTCTTGGCGCCAGTCGTCACTGAACCGAAGAAGGCAGCTCAAGCATTAAAAAGAGTGGTCTCTGAGATGGAGCGTAGGTATGAGCTATTTTCCCATAGCGGTACACGAAACATCGAAGGTTACAATGAATCGATAAGAAAACAAAATGCTAAAGGTGATGCAAAACAGCCTTTTTTACCTTATATCGTAGTTATAGTTGATGAACTAGCTGATTTGATGATGGTTGCTTCAGGTGACGTAGAGGATGCGATCACTCGTCTTGCTCAGATGGCTCGAGCAGCAGGGATTCACTTAATTATTGCGACACAGCGTCCGTCTGTTGATGTAATAACAGGTGTTATTAAAGCGAACATTCCGTCACGAATTGCGTTTAGTGTTTCTTCACAAACTGACTCTAGAACGATACTTGATATGGGAGGGGCAGAGAAGCTTTTAGGGAGAGGAGATATGTTGTTCTTCCCTTCAGGAGCATCAAAACCCGTTCGCGTTCAAGGGGCGTTTCTATCAGATGAAGAAGTAGAAGCGATCGTAGATCACTGTGTGACACAGCAAAGAGCTCAATACCAAGCAGAGATGATTCCTACTGAAGAAGCAGAACCTGCGGTCATGGAGTCTGAGGATGACCTGTTTGGTGACGCTGTAAGATTAGTCGTTGATATGCAGACAGCTTCAGTTTCTATGCTTCAAAGAAGATTTCGCATCGGTTATTCAAGGGCGGCAAGATTAATCGACTCGATGGAATCGAAAGGAATCGTAGGACCCTATGAAGGATCCAAACCTCGTGAAGTGCTGATATCTGCTATGCCGGACGAAAAAGAAGCTTCTAGTTCATAGGTCATAGGAAAACGGGCTCATACGGGCTCGTTTTCCTTTTCTGTTGGAATTTAATTCAATTTATGTAAAATCCAAAGAATACCTATTAAAAATTTGTAAAAATAGTATTTATTTATAGAAATAAAAATGGTATAGTAATGTCGATTCTACTAATAATTTGTCATACGTCGAACAACTTAGTTAAGGTGGTTTTGGAATGTCAATAAAGGCTGACCATCGCTTGTTATATATAAAAGTGATTGAAAAGTTAAAAAAAGATATTGAAGAAGGTATTTATAAAGAAGGAGAAAAACTTCCTTCTGAGTTTGAACTATCAAAACAGCTTGGAATCTCAAGAGCTACACTGCGTGAGGCGCTTCGTATTTTAGAAGATGAAAACGTACTCATTCGAAAACATGGTGTGGGTACTTTTGTAAGAACTCGTGCTTTGTTCTCATCTGGCATTGAAGAACTTTACAGTGTGACCGATATGATAGAAAGAGGCGGCAAACGTGCTGGGACTATTTTCCTAAAGTCGCAGATGACTGACGTTACAGAAGAACTGCTTAGCAAGTTTAACGATTCATTGCCTGAAGGACTCATGATGATGGAGCGTGTCCGTACGGCAGATGGTGAACCAGTCGTTTTTTGTATAGATCATATGCCAGCACACCTTTTCCCTGCAAAAGGATTGCACGATTATGAATCATTCTTAGAGATGTTGGAAAAAGAAACGGGTAGACGTGTTATGTATGCGGTAACAAACATTGAACCGATCGGATATCACGAAAGAGTTTCTGAAATATTGGAAAGCGATGAACGCGTTCCACTCCTCATCTTAAAACAAATGCATTACGATCAATTTGATGAACCTGTACTCTATTCTTGCAACTATTTTAGATCTGATAAGTTTTTGTTCTCTGTTTTAAGAAAGCGCTTATAGTTAAAGTCTTTTTTAGGGGGTGATCGGTACTTTATTTTGCAGCATTGGTTTTAGTCATTAAAATGAAAACACTTACAGGGGGAAAATGACTTGAAAAAGAAATTAGGATTAATGGTAACTGCAATGTTAACTGCCGGTACGATTCTTGCCGGATGTGGATCTTCTGATGACGGGAAGTCTTCTGGCGGAGGAGAGAAAAAAGACTTTAAAGTAGCGATGGTAACAGACACTGGCGGTGTAGACGATAAGTCTTTCAACCAGTCAGCTTGGGAAGGTCTAACAAAGTTTGGTAAAGATAATAGTTTAGAAGAGAGCAAAGGATACAAGTACTTGCAATCTACTGCACAAAGTGATTACAAGCCGAACCTAAACTCACTTATTCGTCAAAAATACGATGTAGTTTTTGGAATCGGTTTCTTGATGGGAACTGATGTAGAAACAGTAGCAAAACAACAGCCTGATGCAAAACTTGCAATCGTTGATATGGTTGTTAAAGGTGATAACGTAGCGAATATTACTTTCTCTGAACATGAAGGTTCGTTCTTAGTAGGTCTAGTTGCTGGTATGCAATCTAAATCGAACAAAGTAGGATTCGTTGGTGGTGTTAACAGTGAACTGATCAAGAAGTTTGAAAATGGATTTAAAGCGGGAGTTCTAACAGCGAACCCTAAAGCTGAAGTTCTTGTTCAATATGCAGAAGACTTCAACAAAGCTGAAAAAGGACAACAGATCGCGAACACGTTCTATCAACAAGGTGCTGATGTAATCTATCATGCTGCTGGTGGAACAGGTATGGGTGTGTTCACTGAAGCGAAGAACCGTAAGAAAAACGGTGAAGATGTTTGGGTAATCGGAGTTGACCGTGACCAACACGAAGAAGGTATGCCTGAGAACGTAACACTTACTTCAATGGTAAAACGTGTAGACCAAGCAGTTTACGAAGTTTCTGAACAAGCGATGAACGGTAAGTTCCCAGGTGGGAAAATCGTAGAATTCGGTCTTAAAGAAGATGGAGTAGGTATCGCTCCAACTCAAGAGAACGTTGAAGAGAAATCACTTCAATCTGTAGAAGATTTCAAAAAGAAAATCATCGCTGGCGAAGTGAAAGTTCCTAAGACAGACGCTGAATTTGAAGAGTTCAAGAAGAACTTAAAATAATTCAAGTGAAACAAGTTAAATAATTGGCCAGGACTTGGCATAAGCCAAGTCCTTCCTTATGCAATAAGGGGGGAGCAAGAATATGGAATATGTAATCGATATGCGCAACATCCGAAAAGAATTCCCTGGAATCGTCGCGAATGATAACATCACGCTTCAAGTAAAAAAAGGGGAGATCCATGCATTACTAGGAGAGAATGGTGCAGGAAAATCAACGTTAATGAATGTTTTGTTCGGTCTTTACGAACCTGAACAAGGGGAGATCTTCGTAAAAGGAAATAAAGTGGTGAACAATGATCCGAATATTGCCAACTCGCTTGGTATTGGGATGGTTCATCAGCACTTTATGCTCGTTGATAAGTTTACTGTTACCGAAAATATCATTCTTGGAAAAGAACCTACTAAAGGCGGAAGAGTAGATTTACAAACAGCTGCAAAAGAAGTACAAGCTCTTTCAGATCAATATGGACTTCGTGTAGATCCTAACGCAAAGATTGAAAATATCTCAGTTGGTATGCAGCAACGTGTAGAAATTTTGAAAACGCTTTATAGAGGAGCGGATATTCTCATTTTTGATGAGCCGACTGCCGTGTTAACTCCTCAAGAAATCGTAGAACTTATTCAGATCATGAAAAAGCTTGTTAATGAAGGCAAGTCTATCATCCTTATCACTCATAAATTAAAAGAGATCATGGAAGTTTGTGACCGCTGTACGGTTATAAGAAGAGGGAGAGGCGTTGGTACGGTAGACGTTAGCGATTCTAACCCTGATTCTTTAGCAGCGATGATGGTTGGTCGTGAAGTAAACTTTAAAGTTGAAAAAAATGATGCTGTTCCTAAAGAGGCTGTATTGAAGATTAAAGATCTTGTCGTTCAGGATAGCAGAAAAGTGCCTGCGGTTAACGGACTGAACTTGACTGTTCATGCTGGGGAGATTGTTGGAATCGCTGGCGTTGACGGAAACGGACAATCTGAACTATTAGAAGCAATCACAGGTCTTCATAAAGTTCACGAAGGATCTATACATCTGCGTGATAAAGAGATTACGAATAAGTCTCCTCGAAATGTTACAGAGAACGGTCTGAGTCATATTCCGCAAGATAGGCATAAACATGGGCTTGTATTGGACTTTTCAGTAGGAGAGAACATGGTACTCCAAACGTATTATCAAAAGCCATATTCTAAGTCTGGAATTTTAAACTTTAAACCGATTTTTGATAAAGCGAAAAAGTTGATCGAAGAATACGATGTTCGTACACCTGATGCTTATACGCCAGCACGTGCACTATCCGGTGGAAATCAGCAAAAAGCGATTATCGCTAGAGAAGTTGACCGTGATCCGGACTTTTTGATCGCCGCTCAGCCAACTCGCGGTCTTGATGTTGGGGCGATTGAATTCATTCATTCCAAGCTGATCGAACAAAGGGATAATGGAAAAGCGGTTCTGCTTGTTTCTTTTGAGTTGGAAGAGATCATCAACGTGAGTGACCGAATCGCAGTGATGTATGAAGGAAAGATCGTTGCGATCGTAAATCCGAAAGAAACAACAGAACAAGAACTGGGTCTACTGATGGCTGGAGGAAAGAGAGGTACCGTTCATGCAGAATAATACAAAAAAAATAAAATTTATAGTGCCTCTTATTTCTGTATTTCTAGGTCTATTGATTGGTGGCATCATCATGCTGATCAGCGGATATAAGCCGATTGAAGCTTATGTAGCGCTTTTTCAAGGTATTTTTGGTGGATCATATTATATAGGTGAAACAATTAGGCAGATGTCACCTCTTATCTTGTCAGGACTTGCTGTTGCATTTGCGTTTAGAACCGGATTATTTAATATCGGAGTAGAAGGACAGCTTTTAGTCGGTTGGTTAGCTGCTGTTTATGTAGGGATTTTTGTTGATGCCCCAGCGATCATTCATATTCCTCTAGCTGTACTTGCTGCAGGTGTTGCCGGTGCATTATGGGGATCTGTTCCTGGTATTTTAAAAGCGCGCTTTAAAGTTCATGAGGTTATTACAACGATTATGATGAACTATATCGCACTTTATAGCACAAATGAAATCATCCGTAATTTTATGCTTGCTCCGGGTGAGCGAACGGAGAACGTAAAAGAATCTGCTTCTCTTGCTTCACCGTTTTTACAAAGTATTACTGAATATTCGACATTGCATTTTGGAATCATTGTAGCAATCGTTGCAGCAGTAATCATGTGGTTCTTATTATGGAGAACAACATTAGGTTATGAACTACGTGCTGTAGGTTTCAATCAACATGCATCTCAGTACGCTGGAATCAACGTGTCGAAAAACATCGTTCTATCCATGGCGATTTCAGGAGCATTCGCAGGGATTGCAGGAAGTATGGAAGGATTGGGTACGTATCAATACATGACGATCAATGCTGGATTTACCGGTGTAGGATTTGATGGGATCGCCGTTGCACTTTTAGGTGCGAACAGTGCGATCGGTGTTATTTTAGGTGCTGCACTATTCGGCGGACTAAAGATTGGTGCCCTGAACATGCAAGCTATTGCAGGTGTTCCAACTGAACTTGTAGGTGTTGTAATTGCTCTAATCATCTTCTTTGTAGCGTGCAGCTATCTTGTTCATTGGTTGATGAACCGTGTGAACAGAGGAGGTAAGATCTGATGAGTTTTATGGATATTCTAGCACTAATCATACCTGCTGCAATCGTGTCTGCTGCTCCTTTAATCTTTACCGCTCTAGGTGGCGTTTTTAGTGAAAGGTCTGGAGTTGTAAATATCGGATTAGAAGGTCTCATGCTTTTTGGTGCTTTTACAGGAGCCGTAACGATCTATTACGGAGAACAGTTCGGATTAGCTGGTGCAGCACCATGGGTCAGTTTTGTTGTAGCTATGATCGTAGGAGCACTATTTGCATCCATTCATGCCGTTGCAAGTATCTCGTTAAAAGCGGACCAAGTTGTTAGTGGAGTTGCAATCAACTTCTTGGCAGCGGGACTCGCAATCTTCTTAACGAAAAAAATCTTTAATGCAGGACAAACACCTGTTATTTCTGAACGTATCTCAAAAAGTGACATTCCGTTCTTATCAGATATTCCGATAATCGGTAAACTATTTTTCTCAAATGCCTATCTGACTTCTTATCTAGCGGTATTTGTAGCCTTAATCGTGTGGTATGTTCTTTACAAAACCCCATTTGGTCTTCGCCTTCGTTCAGTAGGTGAACACCCGATGGCTGCAGATACGATGGGAATCAATGTTAAAAAGATGCGTTATGTCGGAGTTCTGTTAAGTGGTGCTCTAGCTGGTCTAGGTGGAGCTGTTTATGTAGCTTCTATCTCAGGTAACTTCACGCACTCTACGATCACAGGACAAGGCTTCATGGCTCTAGCTGCTATGATCTTTGGTAAATGGCATCCACTTGGAGCTTTAGGAGCTGCTTTATTCTTCGGACTAGCACAAGCGATCAGCATCTCTGGAGCACAGATTCCAGGTCTTCAAGATATTCCAAAAGTATTCTTGCTGATCGCACCATACGTTCTTACGATATTAGCTTTAGCTGGACTAGTAGGACGTGCGGATGCGCCGAAAGCTCTTGGTACACCTTACGAAAAAGGAAAAAGGTAACAAAAAAGTCCGCCATTCGGTGGACTTTTTTTGTTTTACAAGGAGGAATGTCATGTCAGGTATCGAAAATGGGTAAACTAGGATGTAGACATAATGAAAGGGGTACTTATTCAATGGGAATTGTTAATCATAAAAAAACCAATCTCCACGGCATGACTGTACATACGATCGAAACAAAAAAGTATAAGACCACATCGTTCATACTTCAGGTAAAAGAACCGATCAACGAAAAGAATGTAACAAAGCGAGCTCTGCTTGCTTATGTTTTACAGAGCGGAACGAAGGATTTTCCTTCTTCAAAAGAGCTGAGAAGTGCTTTGGATGATCTTTATGGAGCTACATTGAATGCTGATCTTTCTAAAAAAGGTGAGAATCAAGTGATCAGTATTCGGATGGAGGTAGCGAACGAGAAATTTTTATCCAATTCAGAACCTGTTCTAGATAAAGCCTTCCATCTATTATCTCAAGTTCTTCTAGCCCCACCTTTAGAAGGTGATGTGTTTAAAGAGGGAATTGTAAAAAAAGAAAAACGCAGTCTGAAACAACAGATCGAATCGATCTATGATGACAAGATGCGTTATGCAAATAAACGACTGTTAGAAGAGATGTATGACACAGAGCCATACCGGTTAAATGTGTATGGAAACGGTGATGAAGTGGATTCGATAACATCAAAAGAGCTGTATGATTATTATCAAGAAGTGATTAGAAACGATAAGATCGATCTTTATGTGATCGGTGATATTTCAACAGATGAGATGGTTGAGAAGGTTAGTAAGCATTTTCGTTTTTCGAAAGATAGAAAAGAAGATGAGACTAAAGCTGTGAATGCTAGAGATGAAAAAAGAATCTCTGAAGTTAAAGAAATCTTTGAAGAACAGGATGTGCAACAAGGAAAACTGCACATGGGTTATCGCACGTATACCACTTATGCAGATGATGATTATTTCGCTCTACAAGTGTTTAACGGTATTTTCGGAGGTTTTTCTCATTCCAAGTTGTTCATGAACGTTCGTGAAAAAGAAAGTTTGGCTTATTATGCAGCTTCTCGGTTCGAGAGCCATAAAGGAGCTGTTTTTGTAATGAGCGGAATTGAGACTGCCAATTACGAAAAAGCTGTAAAAATCATTAAAGAACAACATGAAGAAATGAAAAAGGGTAATATCACGGACTCTGAATTTGAACAGACGAAAGCGATGATCAACAACCAAGTGTTAGAGACGATCGACCATCCGATCGGTCTATCGGAAGTACTATATCATAATGTTGTTGCAGGGACAGATCGCTCCATCGAAGAGTGGATGGAAGGAATAAAGAGAGTAACAAAAGACGATGTGGTTGCAGTAGCAAAAAAAGTAACACTTGATACGATTTTCTTCTTGAAGGGAGCTGGCACGAATGGGAATGAAAACGTTTGATCAATTAGATGAAACGCTACACTATGAAGAACTGCCGAACGGGTTAAAGGTATATGTTCTTGAAAAGAAAGGATTTAACAAGACATACGCTACGTTTACGACTCATTATGGATCGGTGGATAATCACTTTAAACCATTAGGTAAAGATGAAAATGTCAAAGTTCCTGATGGAATCGCACATTTTCTGGAGCACAAACTTTTTGAAAAAGAGCATGGAGATGTTTTTCAAGATTTTAGTAAACAAGGTGCATCTGCCAACGCGTTCACGACATTTAACAGAACCGCTTATCTGTTTTCGACAACCGGTGATGTGAAGAAGAACTTAACCACTTTGATCGACTTCGTACAAGAACCATATTTTACAGAAAAGACGGTCGAGAAAGAAAAAGGAATCATCGGTCAAGAGATCAGAATGTACGATGATAACCCGGATTGGCGCGTTTATTTTGGCCTGATTGAAAATATGTATCACCATCATCCGGTCAAGATCGATATCGCTGGAACAGAAAAATCCATCGCTAAGATTACAAAAGATGATCTTTATGAATGTTATGAGACGTTTTATCACCCTAGCAACATGATTCTTTTTATCGTAGGGCCAATAGATGCTAAAGAAATTTTAAATTTCGTTAAAGACAATCAATCACAAAAATCGTTTAAGGAAAAAGAACACATCGAAAGATTTTTTGATGAGGAGCCACAAACGGTCGCAAAATCAAAGAAAGTCATCGAGATGACGGTGCAGACGCCGAAATGCTATATGGGTTATAAAGAAGCTACTCCTAATCGCCAAGGAAAAGAGTTGATGAAACATGAACTAAGTGTCAACCTTCTTCTAGAAATGATGTTCGGGAAAAGCTCGCCAAATTATGAAACATTGTATGAAGAAGGATTGATCGACCAGACGTTCTCTTTTGATTACACAGAAGAGAATGGATTTGGATTCAGCATGCTCGGAGGAGATACTCGGTCTCCAGATGGATTTGTTGAAAGAATCTCTGGGATGGTTGAAGCCTTTAAACAACAGTCGATCGATGAAGGTTCATTTAATCGTGCTCGTAAAAAGAAGATCGGTGCTTTTTTAAGATCATTGAACTCACCGGAGTTTATTGCAAATCAGTTCACTCGCTATGCGTTTAATGAAATGGACCTTTTTGATGTGATTCCAGTTTTCGAATCACTTACAGTTCCCGATGTTGAAGAAGTCTTACAGAATCACTTTAAAAAAGAAGCGATGACCGTTTGCCAAGTTCAAAAAAAGAAGTCATAATAAATGAAAAAAAACATCCTGCTGAGGTAGGGTGTTTTTTTAGAGCAATGAGGGATTAACATTGAAAAATGCGCTTGTCACAGGAGCATCCGGAGCAATCGGGAGCGAGATCAGCCATATGTTGGCATCAAATGGTTGTGGATTATACCTTCACTACAACACCAATCTAAGTGCAGCAGAAAAGCTGCAGAAAGAATTAAAGGATAAATACGGAGTACCTGTCTTTATCGTGTCTGCTGACCTGTCTAAAGCAGAAGGACCAAAAGCATTGTTGAATCAAATTCAAGAGCCCATCGATGTGTTCGTTTTTAATTGTGGTTCTGCTCAATTTGGTCTACTCACTGATTTTACTGAACAATCCATAACAGAGACGATGCAGTTGCACCTTTTAAGTGCGATCTCACTAACAAAAGCCATTGTTCCTAACATGATTCAGAAAAAATCAGGAAAGATCGTCATGATCTCTTCTGTTTGGGGAGAAGTAGGTGCTGCGTGTGAAACTGTATACTCTGCTGCAAAAGGCGGGTTGAATACGTTTGTTAAAGCACTGTCAAAAGAATTAGCTCCTAGTCACATTCAAGTGAATGGTGTTTCTCCTGGGGTGATCTCGACGCCAATGATGGATCAGTTTTCAGACGAGGAGAAGCGTATGTTAACTGAGGACATACCTGCAGGACGTTTTGGAGAACCACGTGAAGTTGCTCATGCTGTTGAATTTTTATTGAGCGAAAAGGCAGACTATATCTCGGGTCACATCCTTTCTATAAACGGATCGTGGTTTACTTAAAAAAACATGTATAAAAAGAGTGAAACTAAGAGATATTAATGCTGTATCAACCTTGAAGGAGGAGACAGCATGTCTGTATTAGACAACTTTGGTCAATGGAAAGATTTCTTGGCAGAGCGTTTAAATCACGCGGAACACGAAGGTATGAACCACGATACGATCTCGAACTTAGCAACGGAGATCGGTGGATACTTAGCGAACCACGTTGAACCAAAAAACGAGGAAGAAAAAGTTCTTGCCGATCTTTGGAAAGTGGCTGATGAAAACGAAAGACACGCCATCGCTAACATGATGGTAAAGCTAGTTCAAAACGACGGTAGCCGCTAAATGGTGAAGGATGTTAAGAATTTTTTCTTAACATCCTTTTATTTTGCTTTCATAATAAATTGAAATCATTTATTATTAGAAACAAGAATAGATGTAGAATTTTGTTTCATTTTGAAAGAATAAGGAGATGAATTATGGGAGAGCAAGAATGGTATTTAGAGTATGAGATACATAAAAACCGGCCGGGTCTCCTAGGGGATATATCTTCCTTATTAGGTATGCTTGGAATTAACATCGTCACGATTAACGGTGTTGATAACGAGCGACGTGGAATGCTTCTGATCATTGATAACGAAGAAAAGATTAACCGGCTTCAATCGATCTTAGATTCAATGGATAACATTACAGTAACCAAGTTTCGAAAACCGAAGCTTCGCGATCGTCTCGCTGTAAGACACGGCAGATATATTGAACGCGACGCTGACGATAAGAAAACGTTTCGTTTTATTAGAGATGAACTTGGTATATTAGTTGACTTTTTAGCTGAATTATATAAAGTTGAAGGACATAAATTAATCGGCGTTAGAGGCATGCCGCGTGTGGGGAAAACTGAGAGTATCGTTGCATCCAGTGTTTGTGCGAATAAACGTTGGGTCTTTATTTCATCGACGTTATTGCGTCAGACCGTTAGGAGCATGCTAGCGGATGATGAATACGATTCTGACCACGTTTTTATTATTGATGGTGCAGTCTCAGCACGTAATATGAATGATAAGCATTGGCAGCTCATACGAGAGATCATGAGGCTTCCTGCAGCGAAAGTTGTGGAACATCCTGATCTTTTTGTTCAGCAAACGGAATATACACTTGATGATTTTGACTACATTATCGAGCTAAAAAGTCATCGTGATGAAGAAATTACATATGAAGCTCTGAAACAAGATCAAACAGGATTCGGAAATTTAGAATGACGTAAGTAGGTGGGAAGGTTGACAGAACTCGGTAAGTTATTAAAAGAAAAACGTGAAGAAAAAGGAATGTCACTCGAAGAACTTCAAACAGCGACAAAGATACAAAAACGATATCTAGTAGCGATTGAAGAAGGAAAGTATGAAGTACTTCCTGGATCGTTTTATGCTCGAGCGTTTATTAAAAATTATTGCGAAGCTGTAGGTTTGAATTATGAGACCATCTTTGATGAATATTCTCATGAGATTCCAAAATCGGCAAAAGAACCGACAACAGAGTTCGAACCCCGTTCAAAAAGAGAGAGATCCGGAGTATCAGAAGACCATTCACTTTTAAAGAGGTTGATCCCAATCATACTTATTGGAATCTTAATCGTGGTTGTTCTCTTTGTCGTTTGGAAGCTTCTTCCTGATGGGAATGATCAAGCTAAAAGCGGGAATGATGCGCCAGGTGTTTTATTAGATGCAGATGAAAACAAACCACAGAAAAAAGAAGAAACAAAAAAAGACAAAGAAGATGATTCTACTGAAGAAAAAGATTCTGAAGTTCCAAAAGAAGAAGTGAAACAACAAACCTTAACAAAGCTTGAAACGATTGGAAAAGTAACGACTTATGATCTGAAAGATACGGATAAACTCGTTGTAGAGCTTAGCGCAAATGGTCCTAGTTACGTAGGTATTCAAGATGAGACGAAGAAAAGCTATTTCGATAACCAGATGAAAAAGGGTCAAACAGAAACTTTTGATCTATCTTCTGCAAAAGAGGTAACACTAAATATTGGCGCGTCTCATGTAACATCTATTAAGATCAATGGGGAAGCATTCACATATCCTGTCCCTGCTACTGATCTCATTCATCAAAAAATCGTGATTCGTAAGGCTCAACAATAGTTATAACAAAATTGATTTTGACCGTATTTTGGAGGAATTTCATTGAACTTACCTAATAAGATTACCATTTCTAGAATTTTTTTAATTCCACTCTTTATGATCGTTCTTTTAGGCGATTTTGATTGGGGAGTCTGGAAAATTGCTGGTGAAGAATTGCCTGTCACTCATTTTGTTGCTGCGCTGATCTTTATCTTTGCATCCAGCACCGATTGGGTTGACGGCTATTATGCACGAAAATATAATCTCGTTACGAATTTGGGGAAATTCTTGGACCCATTAGCAGACAAGCTACTCGTTTCGGCTGCACTTGTAGGATTAGTTGAACTTGGAGCTGCTCCTGCATGGATGGTTATCGTTATCCTTAGCCGAGAGTTTGCTGTTACAGGCATCCGTGCTGTTGCTTCAGCAGAAGGCGAGGTCATTGCAGCAGGACAGATGGGCAAGCTGAAGATGTGGATTCAAATTATTGCGATCTCCGCATTGTTGCTTCATAATCTTCCATTTGCATGGATCGGATTACCATTTGCAACGATCAGTCTTTGGGCAGCAACACTCATTACCTTATATTCTGGCTGGGAGTATTTCGTGAACAGCAAACATATTCTATTAAAATCAAAGTAATCCAGAATGAAGAAAAAACAGGAGCAGATAACTCCTGTTTTTTTATTAGCTGTAGTAGAAATTGCAGAAAACATGAAGAAAAGATAGAGAATCTTAGAATAGTTAAAGTTGAATGATGTGATATCAGAGAATACAATCAGGGAGCGTGTATGAGTTGAACGCAGAAATCATAGCAGTTGGCAGTGAACTTTTATTAGGACAGATCGCAAACACGAATGCTCAATTTATTTCAAAAGGACTGGCTGACATCGGAGTGAACGTCTTTTATCACTCAGTAGCGGGTGATAATCAAAACCGTCTCTCATCTGTCATTCAAACAGCTCGGACAAGATCCGATCTGATCATCTTTACTGGAGGTCTAGGACCAACAAAAGACGATCTTACTAAAGAAACAATCGCAAAACTGTTTCAGAAGGAATTGGTTCATGACGAAGCTGCGTTAGAGTATATAACCAATTATTTTGTTCAAACCAATCGAGAGATGACACCCAACAATAAGAAGCAAGCCCTCATAATAGAAGGATCTGTCGTCTTGCCAAACGATAACGGTATGGCGCCGGGAATGGCGTTTACTCATGGTAACAACACGTGTATACTCCTACCTGGACCACCTAGTGAGATGAGACCGATGTTTAACAACTATGTTATTCCTTATCTTTATTCTAAGATGGACGTACAGACTAAGTTTCATTCGCGGGTATTAAAGTTTTTTGGTATTGGAGAATCGGTCTTAGAAACGAAGCTTCAAGATTTGATTGAAAAACAAAGCAATCCTACTATTGCGCCGTTAGCATCTGAACATGAAGTTACGATTCGGCTAACTGCAGCTCACCCTTCAGAAACTGAGGCGAAGAGACTGCTAGATGAAGTAGAACAAGAAGTATTAAGTCGTACAGGTTCCTATTTTTATGGATATAACGATGAAACGCTAGAGAGTCAAACTTTCGACCTTCTTCTAAATAATCAGCTGACGATCGCTTCGGCAGAGAGCTTGACTGGAGGGCAATTCAGCAAGATCATCACTGATTTTCCTGGTGCTTCTGCCGTTTATCAGGGAGGAGTCGTTGTTTATTCAAACGCATTAAAACAATCGATGCTTAAAGTACCTCATAACTTGATCACAGATCATGGTGTTGTTAGCTCAGAATGTGCAGAGTGGATGGCAGAGGAGATTAGAAAGCAGTCAAAGACTGACATCGGCATCAGCTTTACTGGTGTTGCGGGTCCTGATGGACAAGAAGACAAGCCTGCAGGAACAGTGTTCATCGGAATTTCAATTGGGGATCAAACCTATTCATATTCATTAAAACTTGCAGGATCAAGAAAAGGGATTCGTGAAAGAGCAGTAAAGCATGGATTTCGCTATTTAAATCAATTGGTCAAAGAAGGACAATAAAAAAATCGAATAAATGTTCGCAAAAAGATTGGCAAATGAACTAAAAAGAGATATGATAGAGAAGTAGCAAGTAACAGAATTAATGAAACAAAAATACATGTAAAATGAATTTGAGGAGTGAATTGAATGAGCGATAGAAAAGCAGCTTTAGATATGGCTCTACGCCAAATTGAAAAGCAGTTCGGTAAAGGTTCTATTATGAAACTGGGTGAACAAACCGAACAGCGAATTTCAACAGTATCCAGTGGATCGATCACTTTGGACATCGCACTTGGAATCGGTGGATATCCTCGCGGAAGAATTATCGAAGTTTACGGTCCTGAATCATCAGGTAAAACAACTGTTGCCCTTCATGCCATCGCAGAAGTTCAACGTAATGGTGGACAAGCTGCATTTATTGATGCAGAGCATGCGCTTGATCCTGAATATGCACAAAAGCTAGGCGTGAATATCGATGAGCTCTTGTTGTCTCAGCCTGATACAGGTGAACAAGCACTAGAGATCGCTGAAGCTCTTGTAAGAAGTGGAGCAGTAGATATTTTAATTATTGACTCCGTTGCTGCCCTTGTTCCTAAAGCTGAGATTGAAGGGGAAATGGGAGATTCTCACGTTGGTCTTCAAGCTCGTCTTATGTCCCAAGCACTTCGTAAACTTTCGGGTGCCATTAATAAATCGAAAACCATCGCAGTATTTATCAACCAAATTCGTGAAAAAGTTGGCGTTATGTTCGGAAACCCTGAAACGACACCAGGGGGAAGAGCGCTTAAATTCTACTCATCCGTTCGTTTAGAAGTACGTCGTGCTGAACAGTTGAAACAAGGTCAGGATGTTGTTGGTAATAAAACAAAGATTAAAGTTGTAAAAAATAAAGTTGCTCCTCCGTTTAGAACGGCTGAAGTGGATATTATGTACGGAGAAGGAATTTCATATCAAGGTGAGATTCTCGATATCGGTTCGGACATTGATATCGTTCAAAAGAGTGGTGCTTGGTATTCTTACGAAGGCGAACGTTTAGGTCAAGGACGTGAGAACTCTAAGCAATTCCTTAAAGAAAACCCTGAGATTGCATCAGCAATCGTTGCAGAGATCCGCAACTATTATCAGCTAGAAGGCAAAGCAACAGTTGAAGTAGAAGCTCCTTCAGCAGAAGAAGAGTTTGAGTTAACAGAATAGTCAAGAGTGAAGACTGGTCAAGTGTGACCGGTCTTTTTTCTTTAAACGGATCATTTTTAAGAGAATGGTTGCTTAAAACGATATATTTTCATAGCCAAGCGACGAGCAAAAGTTGGAGATGGAGGTGAACTCCTTTTCGAGTGTATTAATATAACCACAGCAATAATAGCGAATATTGCAGGCAAAATATGCTCCTTGCTATTTTTAAGTCAACCAATTATTATAGAGGATTGACTCTCTTGACAAGCCTTTGGCACACCTATAAAATGAAGATATATTTTGATTTCTTATGAAATTAAAAGATATGTATAGAATTTGTACGACATGAATGGTGCACAGCACATGTAAGACGATTGACGCCAAAAATGCAGTATGAAAAGCAGAAAGCAAGAGGAGGTGGGAATATGCCAAGTTTAGCAGTATTCATCTCCAGTTTGCTTGTCTCACTAGGTGTCGGTGCTATTGTCGGATATCTTGTTAGGAAATCAATTGCTGAAGCGAAGATTTCAAGCGCAGAACGAGCAGCTGCGCAAATTGTTGAAGATGCAAAGCGCGATGCTGACGCCAGCAAGAAAGAAGCGCTGTTAGAAGCAAAAGATGAAATCCATAAGCTACGTACCGAAGCTGAACGCGAAATTCGCGAACGTCGAAACGAGCTTCAAAAACAAGAACATCGATTGGTTCAAAAAGAAGAGATCCTAGACAGAAAAAGTGAAACTCTTGACAAAAAAGAGGAATCTTTAGAGCGACGTGAGGAGTCTCTCACCAAAAAACAGCGACAAATTGAAGAGATTGAAAGCAAAGTGGAGGAATTGCTGAAAGAACAACAGCGAGAGCTTGAGCGCATTTCCAGCATTACCAGGGATGAAGCCCGCCAAATTATCATGACGGAAACTGAGAACGAGATGACACATGAGTTGGCGATGATGGTAAAAGAGATGGAAAACCGTGCTAAAGAAGAAGCGGACAAGAAAGCAAAAGAAATTCTTTCCCTAGCTATCCAACGCTGTGCAGCCGATCACGTAGCAGAAACTACAGTTTCTGTAGTAAACCTTCCTAACGATGAAATGAAGGGAAGAATTATTGGACGTGAAGGGCGAAACATTAGGACGTTAGAAACGTTAACTGGAATTGACTTGATTATTGATGATACTCCAGAAGCCGTTATTCTGTCTGGATTTGATCCGATCCGCCGTGAAATTGCACGGATGGCTTTGGACAAGCTTGTACAGGATGGAAGAATTCACCCTGCACGAATTGAAGAGATGGTTGAAAAATCACGTCGAGAAGTGGATGAGTATATCCGCGAAGTAGGAGAGCAGACAACGTTCGAAGTTGGTGTTCACGGACTTCATCCTGATTTGATTAAAATTCTTGGGCGTTTGAAGTATCGTACAAGTTACGGTCAAAACGTACTAAAACATTCAACTGAAGTGGCTTACTTAGCTGGATTAATGGCAGCTGAAGTAGGAGAAGACGTTCATCTTGCAAGACGAGCTGGTTTGCTTCATGACATTGGTAAGGCGATCGATCATGAAGTTGAAGGCAGTCACGTTGACATTGGTGTGGAACTTGCTACGAAGTACAAGGAACACCCAGTAGTCATCAACAGCATTGCGTCTCATCACGGAGACACTGAAGCAACTTCGATCATAGCTACTCTAGTTGCAGCAGCAGATGCACTTTCTGCAGCAAGACCAGGAGCACGCCGTGAAACACTTGAAACGTATATACGCAGACTTGAAAAGTTAGAAGAAATTTCAGAATCATTTGATGGTGTTGAAAAATCTTTTGCGATACAAGCAGGCCGTGAGATACGTATCATGGTTAAACCGGATCTGATCGATGATGTAGCATCATACCGACTAGCACGTGATATTACGAAGAAGATTGAAAGTGAACTGGATTATCCAGGACACATTAAAGTTACAGTCATTCGTGAGACTCGAGCAGTTGAATACGCAAAATAAACAAACAAAGCGGTGGGAGATTAATCCCATCGCTTTTTTATATGAAGAAATTTCGTAACTAGTAGAAGGTGTGGAATTTGAGCAGGAGTAAACCGAGAATCGCTCACATAAAAAGCTGTATACGTATACAGTGAATCGCAGTTTTTTCCCGAAAAAACCACATTATGGTTTGAAAGAAGTTTGTTAAGGGTACTAGAATACCGGGGTTTATTCATAGGGCAGCTGCTTTAACAAAATAACAAAATAGAGAGAGTAAGCACAATTTTGTTTCGGCAGGAATACAAGCCTTAATCAATGAATATAGTAGAACAGGTATCTATCCTGAAGGAGGTTCAAAACAATGGAAATATTAAAAGTTTCAGCAAAATCCAACCCCAACTCTGTAGCTGGTGCACTTGCTGGTGTTCTCCGGGAACGTGGAGGCGCTGAAATTCAGGCAATCGGAGCAGGTGCATTAAACCAAGCTGTTAAAGCAGTAGCTATCGCACGAGGGTTCGTAGCACCGAGCGGAGTTGACCTCATTTGTATTCCAGCATTTACAGATATCTTAATCGATGGGGAAGAAAGAACGGCCATTAAATTAATTGTTGAACCGCGCTAATTAAAGTGAAACCTGCTTGCTCGTTCGATAGAGCAAGCAGGTTTTTAGTTTTGTAGACTTATTTTCATTTTGTAAGGGATGCCGAGAATCGTAGAAGGAAATGCGGAAACAAATCTAGAATTTATACAGAGAAGCATCTTAATTAAAGCGTTTTCATTTATTTACTTTTTTTGTAATAGTTTGAATTATACTAGGCGAATACTTGCATTTTTATGAAGTTAAGTCTAGAATTGTAGACGTTTAGTACATAATTTAAGTAAACGTGATAATGCGCGTTCAACACAACATGAAACCATACTAAATCAAACTATTGATTGAAAAAATTAACGTTTGGGTTACTGAAAGGGTGGAGTACATGATTGATCAACTTTCTTGGAAAGTTGGCGGACAGCAAGGTGAAGGAATTGATAGTACAGGTGAAATTTTTGCGATGGCACTCAACCGCCAAGGCTACTATCTGTATAGCTATCGACACTTTTCTTCCAGAATTAAAGGCGGTCATACCAACAATAAAATTCGTGTAAGCACGAGTGAAACCCGTTCGATCTCTGATGATCTTGATATTTTAATAGCATTCGATCAAGAAACAATTGATGTGAATGTACATGAGCTTCGCGATGGAGGAGTTGTGATTGGAGATTCAAAATTCAATCCTACTGTTCCTGAGGACCTTAATGTTAGATTATATGCTGTACCATTTACAGAGATTGCAAGTGAACTTGGCACATCTCTAATGAAAAACATGGTAGCGATCGGAGCGACGAGCGCTGTTTTAGGTCTTCCTGTAGAAAGCTATTTAGAAGTTGTAGAAGAGATTTTTGCTCGTAAAGGAGCAAAAGTAGTAGAAAAGAATATGGAAGCTATCCAAAAAGGCGCTGATCGTTTCAATGAATTATCTGGTGGCCAGATCGATGGTTTTCAATTAAATAAAGCTGATGGCAAGAAGAGAATGTTCATGATCGGAAACGATGCGATTGCTCTAGGATTCGTTGCAGGAGGCGTACGGTTCATGTCCGCTTATCCGATCACACCGGCATCTGAGATCATGGAATACCTGATTAAAAAACTGCCTGAGTTTGGCGGGACTGTCATTCAAACAGAAGATGAGATTGCCGCTTGTACGATGGCGATCGGAGCGAACTATGCAGGAGTTCGTACGATTACATCGTCAGCAGGACCAGGTCTATCTTTAATGATGGAAGCATTAGGTCTATCTGGGATGACAGAAGTTCCTTTAGTAGTTGTAGACACACAGCGTGGAGGTCCGTCCACGGGGCTGCCTACAAAACAAGAGCAATCTGATCTCATGGCGATGATCTATGGTACTCATGGTGAGATTCCAAAAGTGGTTATGGCACCAAGTACGGTTGAAGAAGCATTCTATGACGCTGTTGAGGCATTGAATATTGCAGAAGAATATCAGATTCCTGTTATCTTACTTACAGACCTTCAACTTTCTCTTGGGAAACAATCGGTTGAGCCATTAGATTACAGCCGTGTTGAGATTCGTCGCGGTAAGCTTGATCCAAAAGAAGAGCTTCCAGATACAGACGATAAAGATGGGTACTTTAAGCGTTATGAAGTAACTGAAGATGGTATATCTCCTCGCGTAATCCCAGGTATGAAGAATGGTATACATCATGTCACGGGTGTTGAGCATGATGAGACAGGAAAGCCTTCAGAAGTGGCAGCAAATCGTCAGAAGCAGATGGATAAACGACTGCGTAAATTGCAGAATCTGCGTTTTAACGTACCAGTTGTTAAACAAGCGCCTCATGAAGAAGCGGATATTCTTTTAGTTGGATTCAATTCAACACGAGGTGTGATTGAAGAAGCGATCCCTCGTTTAGAAGCAGACGGCTTAAAAGTCAATCATGCTCATATTCGTTTGATCCATCCGTTCCCTGCCGATGAGATGAGATCTATGATAGACAAAGCGAAGAACGTAATCGTAGTCGAGAACAACGCGACAGGACAGCTGGCGAACATTTTAAAAATGAATGTTGGACAGCATGAGAAGATTAAAAACTTGTTAAAATATGATGGGAATCCTTTCTTGCCATCAGAAGTTGTCATGAAATGCAAGGAGCTGGTTTAATATGGCTACATTTAAAGATTTTCGTAACAGCATCAAACCGAACTGGTGTCCAGGATGTGGAGATTTCTCTGTACAGGCGGCTATTCAAAGAGCAGCTGCAAATGTAGGTTTAGAACCAGATAACCTTGCTGTCGTATCAGGAATCGGCTGTTCAGGACGTATTTCAGGATATATCAAATCTTATGGGTTCCATGGGATCCATGGTCGTTCATTGCCGATCGCGCAAGGTGTTAAGATGGCAAACCGTGATCTGACTGTTATCGCTTCAGGTGGTGATGGAGATGGGTTCGCGATCGGAATGGGTCATACTGTTCATGCGATCAGACGAAACATCGATATTACTTATATTGTTATGGACAATCAGATCTATGGTCTAACAAAAGGACAAACATCACCTCGATCTGATGTTGGTTTTAAAACGAAGAGTACACCAGAAGGATCTGTAGAGTCAGCGATCGGAGTTATGGAACTCGCTTTAACGGCTGGAGCTACGTTTGTCGCTCAAAGTTTTTCAACTGACCTTAAAGAGTTAACTTCCATCATTGAAGCTGGTATCAACCATAAAGGCTTCTCATTGATCAACGTTTTCTCTCCTTGTGTGACATACAATAAAGTGAACACATACGACTGGTTTAAAGAGCATCTCGTATCTTTAAGCACGATCGAAGACTATGATTCTTCAAACCGTATGATGGCTATGCAAACACTTATGGAAAACAAAGGTCTTGTAAAAGGGATCATCTATCAAGATAAAGTAAAACCTTCTTATCAAGATCTTGCGCATGGATACAGCAAAGAAGCACTTGCAAAAGTTGATCTGAACTTACCCGAAGAAAAGTTCAATCAATTGATGTCAGAATTCATGTAAGAAAAAGCCCTTCTCCTTAAAATTTGGAGAAGGGTTTTTTATAATCTTTCCTAAAAAACAAGCGAACGTCCTAAGAGCTTAATGAACGCTAATGGGTATGCACTATATTTACAAAAAAAAGCTTTTAAGAAAAAAATTTTAAAATTTTTTTTGGCATCTGCTAATGTCCGTGTAGGGTGGACACTGCTCTTTACCTTGTTGTTTAATCAATGTACAATTATTTATGGAATTGATTATTAAGGTTTACAGTGAGGGGTGTTTCTGTGCAAGGAAAAATGAAAGCAATAGTTAAGCATCATGCGGGTTATGGAGCTAGATTAGAAACAGTAGATATTCCTGAAATTAATGAAAGTGAAGTATTGATCAAAGTTAAAGCGACTTCAATCTGTGGAACAGATGTCCATATTTACACATGGGATGAATGGTCACAGAGTCGTGTGAAAACACCATATGTATTTGGTCATGAGTTTTCAGGAGTTGTTGAAAAAGTTGGAAGCGCTGTTACAAATGTCTCTGTTGGAGATCATGTTTCAGCTGAAACACATATAGTCTGTCATTCTTGTCCACAATGTCTAAAAGGACAGTTTCATATCTGTAAGAACACGAAGATCATCGGTGTTGATACTCAAGGGTGTTTTGCAGAATATGTAGCAATGCCATCAGAGAACATTTGGAAAAATGATCCTAAGATGCCGTTTGAACATGGATCGATTCAAGAGCCGATGGGAAATGCTGTTCATACTGTGTTAGCTGGTGATGTTGCTGGTAAAACGGTGGCTGTCATCGGATGCGGACCGATCGGTGTGATGGCGGTTAACGTTGCAAAAGCAGCAGGTGCAAGTCAGGTAATCGCTATCGATCTTAACGATTATCGTTTAGATCTTGCTAAAAAGATAGGTGCGACAGAAGTGATCAATCCTAAATCCACCGATCCTGTTGAAACAGTGATGAGTTTAACGGATGGAAATGGTGTTGATGTTGTTTGTGAGATGAGCGGTCATCCAGTTGCGATCGATCAAGGGTTCAAGATGATTACGAACGGCGGTCGTGTCTCTATCCTAAGTCTTCCCGTTAAACCTGTTGAGATCGACCTAACGAACGATGTAGTATTTAAAGGAGTTACTGTTCAAGGAATTACGGGAAGAAAAATGTATGAAACATGGCAACAAGTTTCAGGGCTTTTACAGTCAGGAAGCATGCATCCAGAAACAATCATTACTCATACACTTCCACTTGAAAAGTTTGAAGAAGGCTTTGATCTAATGATAAAAGGAAACTGTGGAAAAGTAGTTCTTATTCCTTAAAATTGAAAGGGGCAAAACATCGTGATGAAAGGTTTTGAATACCTGCAAGAAGAATTGGACCAAATGAAAGAAGAAGGTACGTTTAGAAAGCTCGTACCGCTAGAATCAGAGCAAGGATCAAAAGTTGTAATCAATGGAAAAGAAGTGATCCAGCTCTCTTCCAACAACTACTTAGGTCTTACGAGTCATCCTAAGATGAAGGAAGCAGCTCTAAAAGCTGTTGAAGAATTTGGAGTGGGTACTGGTTCGGTGCGTACGATTGCCGGAACGCTATCCATGCATGAAGAATTTGAAAAAAAACTTGCAGAATTTAAGCACACAGAGGCGTGCCTTGTTTTCCAATCTGGTTTTTCAACGAATCAAGGTATCCTTTCTGCCATTCTTACAGATCAAGATGTTGTTATTTCAGATGAATTAAACCATGCTTCGATCATTGATGGTATTCGTTTAACAAAAGCGAAAAGAAGAATCTACAAACACGTTGATCTAGAAGATTTAGAAGCAGCGCTAAAAGAGACTCAAGAATTTAGAAAAAGAATCGTCGTAACTGACGGTGTTTTCTCTATGGATGGAAACATTGCACCTCTTCCTGGAATCGTAGAACTCGCTGAGAAGTACGATGCCCTCGTAATGGTAGACGACGCACATGCGAGTGGTGTATTAGGTACAAATGGACGCGGTACGATCGACCATTTTAACTTGAACGGCCGCGTTCATATTCAAGTAGGAACGTTAAGTAAAGCAATTGGTGTTCTTGGTGGTTATATTGCAAGCACGCAAACGTTAAGAGACTACCTGATCCATAAAGGTCGTCCGTTCTTGTTCAGCACATCGCATCCGCCTGCAGTTATCGCAGCGAGTTCAGCCGCGATCGACGTTTTAGAAGAAGAGCCAGAACATATGGAAAGACTTTGGGAGAATACCAAGTTCTTTAAAGCTGGATTAAAAGAACTAGGGTTTAATACAGGAGTTAGTGAGACACCTATTACACCAGTACTTGTAGGTGATGACGCGCTTGCGCATAAACTATCTGATACGTTATTAAAATACGGGGTATTCGCTCAAGGGATCGCATTCCCAACTGTAGCAAAAGGAAAAGCTCGTGTTCGAACGATCGTGACTGCTCAGCACACGAAAGAGGAGCTTCAAGCTGCATTAGATGCATTTGAAAAAGCAGGAAAAGAATTAAATATCATTTAAATACGTGTAAAGTTGACTTTAAAGGCGCATCAGGAAGCTTTTGGGGTCAACTTTTTTTATTGACCGTACCAAAAGGCACCTTTTAATAACCGTAATTTTATTATGTAAACTAAAACGATTACAAGTTTAACTATAATCCAATTTTTGATATAATGTTACAGTTGGATGAAAAACTAGATTTAAGATGAACGGATTACCAAGCAGTAAAGGCAATAAGGAGTGAATATGTCTTGGATATTACGAAAGACAATCAAAAAGTGAAGACGAACGAAAAAGAAAGAGACTACTCACAATACTTTCAATCTACGTATGCACCGCCTTCTTTAAAAGACGCGAAAAAGCGTGGTAAAGAGCAAGTACAAATATTAAAAGATTTTTCTATTCCGGAAAATTTAAAAAATATTGGTGTTGGTAAAAAGTTCTATATTCGTACGTATGGCTGTCAGATGAACGAGCATGATACAGAGGTTATGGCAGGAATTCTGAATGAAATGGGTTATGAAATCACTTATTCTACTGAAGATGCCGATGTGATCCTTCTTAACACATGTGCCATTCGAGAAAATGCAGAGAACAAAGTGTTCGGTGAACTGGGACATTTAAAACATACGAAAGCGAACAACCCTAATCTACTTCTTGGAGTATGTGGCTGCATGTCACAAGAAGAATCTGTTGTTAACCGTATTCTTTCCACGTACCCTCAAGTCGATATGATCTTTGGTACTCATAACATTCATCGTCTGCCTCAAATCATCGAGAACGCATTATTCTCAAAAGAGATGGTAGTTGAAGTTTGGTCTAAAGAAGGGGATATCGTCGAGAACCTTCCAAGAAAGCGTAAAGGAAACGTTAAAGGCTGGGTCAACATTATGTACGGCTGCGACAAATTCTGTACATATTGTATTGTTCCTTACACGCGAGGAAAAGAAAGAAGCCGTTACCCTCAAGATATCATCGAAGAAGTAAGACAGCTTGCGAGAGAAGGATATAAAGAAGTAACCCTTCTCGGTCAGAACGTGAATGCATACGGCAAAGATTTTGAAGATCTAGAGTATGGTCTTGGCGATCTAATGGATGAGATCCGTAAGATCGATATTCCAAGACTGCGTTTTACAACAAGTCATCCACGAGATTTTGATGATCGGTTAATTGAAGTACTAGCTAAAGGCGGTAACATTGTAGATCATGTGCATCTGCCTGTCCAACACGGAAACAGCGATGTACTCAAATTAATGGCTCGTAAATATACACGTGAACATTATATAGAGCTTGTAAACAAGATCAAAGTTGCAATGCCGAATGTAGCATTAACTACGGATATTATTGTTGGGTTTCCAAATGAGACGGAAGAACAATTCCAAGAGACTTTATCTCTAGTAAAAGAAGTGCAGTATGATGCTGCTTACACGTTTATCTATTCCCCGCGTGAAGGCACTCCAGCTGCGAAGATGCAAGACAATGTTCCGATGGAAGTGAAACGAGAGCGTCTGCAAAGACTGAACGCCATGCTGAATGATATCTCATTAGAAAAGAACAAAGCATATATCGGTAAAGTCGTAGAAGTGCTGGTTGAAGGAGAAAGTAAAAAGAATCCTGATGTACTAACAGGTCACACAGGTTCCAACAAAGTAGTAAACTTTAAAGCTCCTAAGCACTTAATAGGTGAAATCGTCAAAGTTCAGATTACCGATGCTAAAACATGGAACCTTGGCGGCGATTGGGTAGAAGAAAAATCAGAGGTGGTAGGCTAATGAGCACATATACGAAAGAAGAAATCTTGGGAAAAGCTAAAGAACTGGCTAAAATGATCGCAACGACTGATGAAGTAGAATTCTTCAAAAAAGCAGAAGCTCAGATCAATACAAATTCAAATGTAGCAAGATTGATGGGACAGATTAAGAATCTTCAAAAACAAGCTGTCAATCTTCAACATTATCAAAAGCATGAAGCATCAAGAGAAGTAGAAGAAAAAATCGATGCACTGATGGCAGAGCTTGATAGCATTCCAGTCGTACAAGAGTTCAAACAATCTCAAAGTGATGTGAATGATATCTTACAGATGGTTTCACATACGATCTCGAACAAAGTAACAGATGAGATCATTGAATCCACTGGCGGGGACCTTTTAAAAGGAACTACTGGTTCTCAAGAAGGCTGTTCTCCGGGCGGCTGCGGTTGTCACTAACCATAAACACGATGTCTTTTGTAGACATCGTGTTTTTATTTGAGATTCATTCCAGTTTATTGGATGTTTCGCACATACCCATAGAGGTATTAGGTTCCTTCAATCCAGAAGTTTTGGTATGCAATCCAAAAGTTTCTGCTGTTTATCCACGAGATTTGGCTCTCAATCCAAAAGTTTTCCCCATTTATCCACGAGTCTACAAACCTCGACAAATTCCGCATTGCGTTTTAGACTCACATACCCGTTAAGAGAGTATCCTAGAGGGATAATCAACCACTTGCAAAAGCAATAAAAACGCAAAAATAATTTCACGTACCGTTCACCACATATAATATTTTGAGAACATTGGACAACAAACGCCCATATACTTAGACTAATTGTGTTTCAAATAAATGAAGACACAATAGGCATCCGCCCAGCATATACTGTATGGAGATTGGTAGAGGAGGGATTCATGTATGTCAAGACGCGTAGAACAAGAGTTGACTTACAGAGAAATCATCACAAAAGCGGTCTGCGGCAAAGGGAGAAAATTTTCTCAAGCAACGCATACCATTGCACCGAGTCATCGTCCGAGCAGCATTTTAGGATGCTGGATCATCAACCATGCATATAAACCGAAGCGGAATGGTGAAGCAGTAGATGTAGAGGGAAGCTATGATATCAACGTGTGGTATTCATACAATGATAATACTCGTACGGAAGTCGTAACAGAGACCATTCATTTTGTAGATAAAGTGGATCTCAGTGTAAGAGATAAGAATGCGTTAGGCAATCAATATGAAGTTACGTGCCGTGCACTTCAAGAACCCAATACGTTAGAAGCGACGATCTCTCCGAACGGAAATAAAGTGATCGTTCAAGTAGAAAGAGAGTTCGTTTGTGAAATTATCGGAGAAACAAAAGTTTGTGTATATGTGAATCCGGACGGTTTTGATGATGTAGAGACAAGAGATTGGGAATATGATGTAGAAGATGAGAATTTTGAAGACCTGGATCCGAACTTTTTAATAGGTGATTTGGAAGAATAGAAAACGGGGAGAGAGCTTCCCGTTTTTTTCATGCAGAGAAAACGATAGATGCTGTGAATTATGTTATAATAGCGACATTGAAATGTTATGAAAAAGGTGAAATTATGGCTCAATATACTCCAATGATACAACAATATTTATCAATTAAGGCAGCTCATCAGGATGCCTTTTTATTTTTCCGTCTAGGAGATTTTTATGAAATGTTTTTTGAAGATGCTGTTCGAGCATCTCAAATCCTTGAAATTACACTAACAAGCAGAGATGGAGGCTCTCAAGATCGAATTCCGATGTGTGGGATACCTTATCATTCGTCAGCAGGTTATATAAAAACATTAGTTGAGAACGGACATAGAGTAGCGATCTGTGAACAAGTAGAAGATCCTAAACTATCTGTTGGGGTAGTGAAACGTGAAGTCATCCAGATTATTACGCCAGGAACGGTTATTGATGACCACCTTCTTCAAGATAGAGAGAACAATTTTCTTGTATCGATAGAAAAAGAAAACGATTCTTATGGATACGTTCTTTGTGATCTTTCAACAGGTGAGTTGAAGGGATATACATATGACGGAAATCAGTTATCGTTCATTCAATTACTTTTAAGTCACGGTGTAAAAGAGATTGTTGGAAACAAAGAATTGTATGATGCTTGGACGCACACAGTTACACAGACAGGACAAGCTTCCGTTTCTATCCAGGAAGAGAATTCTATAGATAGTCAGTTTAATCGACTTGTTCAGACGATCTCTGATCCCATCTTATTACGTGCTTCAGGACGGTTGTTCAACTATCTATCTCATACGCAAAAACGATCTTTCCACCATATAAAAGCTGTTGAATTTCAGCAGAACGATAAAAGAATGAAGCTTGATGCCTTTTCAAAACGGAATTTAGAATTAACAGAATCAATCCGAGCAAAAGGAAAAAAAGGTTCACTATTATGGCTGTTAGACGCCACGATGACAGCAATGGGTGCTAGAAAGCTTAAACAATGGGTGGAAGAGCCGTTGTTCGTAAAAGAAACGATTGAGAAGCGGCTTCAGCTCGTTGAAAACTTAATCGGAGAATTCTTCATTCGTGAAGAGATCAAAGAACAATTGAAGTCTGTTTATGATATGGAACGATTGATAGCCAAAATATCTTATGGAAACGCTAGTCCAAGAGATCTTGTACAATTGAAAAGATCTCTGTTCAGTGTTCCGGTCTTAAAAGAAAAGATCAAGAGTATTGAAGGGAAATACGCACTCGAGCTTCATGCGAAGATGAATGAACATAAAACACTCAGAGACTATTTAGATTCTGCTATTCATGATGATGCACCCATTCAAATTAAAGAAGGTGGTCTGATCAAAGCAGGTTACAATGAGCAGCTGGATCTATATAAAGATGCGAGCAGTAACGGTAAAGCCTGGATCGCTTCTCTTGAGCAACAAGAAAAGGCAGCTTCAGGCATTAAGTCTTTAAAAATAGGTTTTAATAAGATTTTTGGATACTACATTGAGGTTACAAAATCGAACCTTTCACAAGTACCAGATCGTTATGAACGAAAACAGACGCTCGCGAACGCTGAAAGATATGTTACGCCAGAACTGAAAGAGAAAGAAAGAATCATATTAGAAGCGGAAGAGAAGATCTCAGGATTAGAATATACACTCTTTTTGGAAGTGAGAGAGTATGTAAAACAATTCATTCCAGGGCTGCAAGAGCTTGCATCAGCCATTTCTGAACTAGATGTCATGCAATCTTTTGCTGCAATCAGTGAGCAGTACCGTTATATAAGACCGATAGTATCAGAGGATGGAATCGTTAATATTGTGAACGGCAGACATCCGGTTGTAGAAAAAGTCATGGATGCCCAAGAATACGTACCTAACGACATTGTTCTAAATAATGATAGAAATATGCTCCTTATAACGGGTCCAAACATGGCAGGTAAGAGTACGTATATGCGCCAGTTGGCACTTACAGCGGTCATGATGCAGATCGGCTGCTTTGTTCCAGCAGATCGTGCTGAGCTTCCAATGTTTGATCAGATCTTTACGCGGATTGGAGCTGCTGATGATCTAGTAGGAGGGCAAAGTACGTTTATGGTCGAGATGCTCGAGACGAACTTTGCTCTGACGAGTGCAACTGAGAACAGTTTGATCCTTTTAGATGAGATCGGACGAGGGACTTCCACATATGATGGGATGGCATTAGCGCAATCAATCATTGAATTCATTCATGAAGAAATAGCTGCAAAAACATTATTCTCTACTCATTATCATGAACTTACTGTCTTAGAAGAGTCTCTTCAATCTTTAAAAAATGTGTTTGTAAGTGCAGTTGAAGAGAATGGAAGTCTCGTATTTTTGCATAAAGTCATTGATGGACAAGCAGATAAAAGTTTTGGTATACAAGTGGCGGAACTCGCTGAACTACCAGAACCAGTGATCTCTAGAGCAAAAACAATTTTACAAACCTATGAAAATCAAGAAAAACGAGAGGCGCTTCCCATTCAAGAAGTTTCAGTGACCAGGGAAGAGGATCTTCAAGAAAGTCAGTTGAGTCTTTTTGTAGAAAAAAAGCATACGACGAATAGAAGAGACAATAAAGAGCAAGAGTTGATCAAAGAGTTAAGGAATTTAAACGTATTAGAGATGACTCCTCTTGATGCGATGAACGCGTTATACAAACTGCAAAAAAAAGTAAGATAAAGGAGGCGTGACGAATGGGCAAAATTGTACAACTAGATGAACATCTTTCTAATAAAATCGCTGCTGGTGAAGTTGTTGAACGCCCAGCCTCTGTCGTTAAAGAGCTTGTTGAAAATTCAATCGATGCGAACGCGACGAGAATAGAGATCGAAGTTGAAGAAGGTGGGTTATCACTCATTCGTGTACTAGATAACGGGGACGGAATCGAGCCGGAGGATTGCGTGCTCGCTTTTAACCGCCATGCAACGAGTAAGATTAAAAGTGAGCAAGATTTAATCCACATTCGTACCATGGGGTTTAGAGGAGAAGCATTACCGAGTATCTCCTCTGTTTCTCAAGTCGAACTGAAATCATCAACGGGTGACGGACCAGGTGCTTACTTGTTTATCGAGAATGGTAAAATCATAAAACAGCAGCAGACGAACAGCAGAAAAGGCACAGACTTTACTGTTCGTAACTTATTCTATAACACACCAGCTAGATTGAAGCATGTTAAGACCATTCAGACGGAACTAGGCACGATCAGTGATCTAGTGAACAGACTGGCTCTTGCTAACCCAGATGTTTCTTTTCGTTTAAAGCATAACGGAAAAGAACTTCTTCACACATCTGGTAACGGAAATTTGCTGCAGATCATTGCATCTGTTTATGGGATACAAACAGCTAAAAACATGATCTCAGTCTCTTTTTCTTCATTAGATTATGAAGTAAGGGGATATATAGCAAAACCAGAGATGAACCGAGCTTCACGTCAGTATATGTCCTTCTTTATGAACGGAAGATATATTAAGAACTATGCACTATCAAAAGCTGTACAGAATGCTTATCATACGTTCCTGCCGATCGGTCGCTTTCCGATCGCTATCTTATCGGTTAAGATGGATCCGACAATTATTGATGTCAACGTTCATCCTTCAAAACATGAAGCAAGGTTGAGTAAAGAAACTGAACTGGTTCAGCTTATTGAAAACGAACTCAGAAAAGTGATCAGAAATCAGCAGTTGATCCCTGATGTTCAGTTTAAGAAAAAAGAACAAAGACAGAATGATCGAGAAGAACAGCCTTCATTTTCTTTTGATTATCAAAGGAAAAAGGAAGAAGTTCAAACCGACGTAACTGCAATTTTAGAAACGACTCTAAGTGCCAACCGTTCAATTATTGAATCTGATGCTGTTCCTTCTCATATTAGAGAAGCATCGCATCCAGTCATCGAGAATGAGGATCTTCCGGTGGAATCATTTCATCCCGAAATGAATCAAGCACCAGAATCCCTAGAGCAAGAACATATTGAAGATGAGTCAATTGATAAAATTCCCGTTATGTATCCGATCGGACAGATGCATGGTACGTATATCATTGCTCAAAATGAGAAGGGATTATATCTATTCGATCAGCATGCTGCCCAAGAACGCATTAAATATGAGTATTTCAGAAAAAAGGTGGGGCAAGTGGATCGAGAAACTCAACTGTTAGCAGTTCCATATACCTTTGAATTTACAGCGAGTGAATCTGCCTTTCTAGAGAGTCACTTAGAGACTCTCAGCGAAGTGGGTCTGTTTTTAGAAACCTTTGGACAGAATACTTTTATCGTTAGAGAGCATCCACAATGGTTTCCGAACGGATATGAAAAAGAGATCATACTCGATATCATCCAGCAGGTACTCGATGATAAAAAAATCGATATCGAGAAATTAAGAGAAGATGCAGCGATCATGATGTCATGTAAAGGATCTATCAAAGCGAACCATCATTTAAGGAACGATGAAATTTTTGCTTTGTTAGAATCTCTTCGAACTTCAAGAGATCCTTATACTTGTCCACACGGCAGACCAATAACGATCCATCTATCAACGTATGAACTTGAGAAGATGTTCAAAAGAGTGATGTAGGAGTTAATGATGAAAGATAAATTAGTTGTGATCGTAGGCCCAACGGCTGTTGGGAAAACAAGAACCAGTATCGAACTTGCTAAGGCGATCGATGGTGAGATCATTAGCGGGGACTCTATGCAGATCTATAGAGGTCTCGACATAGGTACAGCAAAGATCACGGAGGAAGAGAAAGAAGGGATCCCTCATTATCTTATTGATATTAAAGATCCTAAGGAAGCATTCTCAGTTGCTGAGTTCCAAAAGTTAGCTAGAGAACGAATATCAGATATAAATAGAAGAGGTAAGATTCCGATTATTGTTGGTGGTACGGGGTTGTACGTAAGGGCTGTTACTCATCACTATGAATTTTCTGATGCGAACCGAAATAACGAGATGCGAAATGAACTTCAAAAAAAGGCAGAAATCGAAGGGCCAGAGGCATTGCACGCTGAACTACTAGAAGTCGACCCGGAGCGTGCTAAAGAAATTCATCCGAACAATGTACAACGTGTAATAAGAGCGCTTGAAATTTACTATACAACAGGAAATGCTCCTTCTATTGAACAAGGAAAGAAAAAGAGTGATGAGGAATCGCTTTATCAGCTAGCTTTAGTTGGATTGACGATGGATAGAGAGCACTTATACAAACGAATAAACGAGCGAGTGGACCTTATGGTTCAACAAGGGGTTCTTAACGAAGCGAAGATGCTTTTTGAACAAGACATTACGAATAGTCTGGCAGCTAAAGCGATAGGCTACAAAGAGTTTTTTCCATATCTTTCAGGGGAAAGTACTTTAGAAGAAGCGATCACCTTGTTAAAAAGAGACTCAAGGCGATACGCAAAAAGACAATTCACATGGTTTCGCAACCAGATGGATGTAGAATGGTTTAGTATGGACGAAGATCCCTTTCACAAAAAATTTCAAGAAATTCAGCACTTTGTTGAAGGGAAATTAGAAATTTCCGAGAATGTATAAGGGTAATGCCCAAAGAGGAGGATCTGTTCACATGAAGCAATCAATCAATTTACAGGATCATTACTTAAACCAATTACGTCGCGAAAACATTTATGTGACCGTATATTTGCTGAATGGTTTTCAGCTTAAAGGTTTAGTAAAGGGGTTTGACAACTTTACGGTTGTACTAGAGGCAGAAGGAAAACAGCACCTCATTTACAAGCATGCCATTTCAACGTTCACCCCACATCGAAATGTCGATTTGTCTTCTGCAAATACAAATGAATAAAAAATACTCCCTGTTGACCTTTAAGAGGTCGATAGGGAGTTTTTAATGTCTACATATTCGTCTTATTGCTTTACTTCAGCTGCTTCTAAGTAAGCTTCATAGCGGTTTAAAGTAAGGTTTGATTTTAATCCGAACCACAATTGAACATCTTCTTCATCTTTTCCTTCTTTTAAAAGATTTAAAATGGCTGTTCTTCTTAAGTGTTGAGAACTGATCCCTTCTCTTAGTCCAGAACGACGGACCTCTTGTCTCAGCATCTTCTGTATAGCGATAACAGTTAACGGTTTTGGCTCATACTTCCCATAATCAAATCGATACGTTCCTCTCTGGTAATCAAACGCGATAAAGAAACGATCTGAAGAATAAACCCTTGGCCGAATAACTTCAGGAATCTTTTCCTTGTATTCATATAATAATTGTTGTGTCTCATCATCAAGAGCGATCAGTCTTGTTTCTTTTTTGTTGATCACTGTTAATTCATGCTGTGTGAAATGAACATGTTTCATTTCAATATTCGTGATTTCCTGTAGTGTAATGCCATACCGATAAAGAAGTGAAAGGATGGCTTCATTTCTTTTGATCAACAGGTGCCTATATTTTTGTTGTTTCTCCGTTAGTCCCTCATAAGAAGAGAGAGTTTGGAAAAGGGTCTTGTATTCCTCATCCGAAATAAAGTCATCATCTGTAAATTGAGTGTCTTCTTTAAGGGTTTGCTCCAGTTCATTAAATGGATTCGATGAAATTTTTCTATTTGTATGCAGATAGAAAAAGAGACTTTTTATAACTGTGAAAACTCGTTTGCTTGTGGCAGTTCGATATTCTCTCTGCTCTGAAAGAAAAAGAAAATATTCTTTTAGCGTCAACGTATCTAGGCTTTGTATCACTCTTAAGTCATCTGTTTTCTTAATAACTCGAACCCATGCAAAAAAATCTAAAAGATCATAATAATAACGCTTTATCGTACTCTTTGTTCTATCTTTTTTCTGTAAGTGCACAATAAATGAATCGGCATATTCGGGTAAGTGTGGATAATCTTCCATAATTGCCTCCTATAACCTCTTTTTACCATTATAACAAAGGGTGTTTTTTTTGCATATTTCTACAATGTCCAAAGGAAACTATAGAAAAAAGGATGGTTAAATATGCGGAAATTAGGAGTGCTCGTTCTATCTTCAGTTTTCATTTTTAGTGCTTGTTCAGGCAAAACCGGTTCTGGAGATGAAACTCTAGATACAGAGCAAGTGAAATACGATTCATCAGAAAGAAAACCAAACACACAGATAGATTCACCATTAGTCGTTGAAAAGTCTGATGAAGTTCATCAATCAAAGGATCTTGTGCAGCTTGCGGAAAAAATAAACGGAGTAGATCAGGCGTATGTCATTGTAAGTGGTATTTACACACTAGTTGGCATCGTTCCGAATGAGCCTGTTTCACCGGGGAAAGAAAACGATCAACTAAGAAGAGAAGTTTATAATGGAATTAAGGGGAATGCACATGGAAGGAATGCAGCGATCACTACGGATCCTGATAAGATAGAGCAAATAAAGAAACTTGGAAACACTGCGTCACATAGTAAACATGATTCAAAAAGTGGAGTCTATAATGAGCTAGGGATATTAATTGGGAAAATTAAACCGTTAAAAGGGCAGTCGAAATCAACCGAGAGGCAAGAAATGCATGAAGAGAAGAATCGCACGCGGGATGATCTCTACGAATAAAAGCTTTTATTTCCTAAGCAAGCGCAGAAAATGACAACAATAGACATTTGTTTACATAATAATTACTATGTAAACAAATGGTGTTTAGAGGAATAAAAAAAGCATTCTCCTATTGCGGAGAGTGCTTTTAACTATTTTGAAGTGTTTCTGTATCAGTTGTTCGATACACAGCTTCTGATGATGGCTTAACTGTGCTTTTTAATTTTCCAGTTAAGAAGGAAGCTATAGTTATTGCAATGATGGATATCAGAGCGTTTCTAAAACCAAACATGACTACAGCAGATGACACGATAATAAAATCTGTAACAAACAAGGAGATTCCTCGATTTATATTAGATTTTTGCTCTAAATATAGAGCTAGAATATGTATGCCACCTAATGATGCTCCTGAATTCAATACAAAACTTACGCCTATACCTATCAAACTTCCGGCAATGATCGCAGCAGCAATCGGGGAGATTAGCGGAAGAGCAAGATAATCCATGAGATCGGATATGGCTGAAATGAGGATGATGCAAAGAAACGTTAAAAGTGAGAAATTCCATCCCAATTTTTTAATTGATAAAATAAAGAAAGGTAGGTTCACAATAAGGAATAGGATGCCCCATGTCCAATTCGTCATAAATGAAACCAAAGTTGCGATTCCTGCTGTTCCACCGAACGTTAATGTGTGTATGTTTAGTAATTTTATCCCGATCGCTGTTAAAAACAGCCCGATCAAGATATACAAGCTTTTCTGTAATTTTATATGCATGATTTCTTCTTCCATTCAATTCGTACTTTTTTCACATTATTTAACATAACACGGAAATACTGCATACTTGAGTATTTTTATTCATCTGAAAATAGAAAACGCTTACAAATTCATTGGTATTTATTCATTGTAAAAACAAGGCTTGTCTTTGTAGTAGATCATAAGACTACAACATAAATTGATAACAGTGGATCAAGAAACAATATAGGCATCTGTCACGGAAACATATAGTGTTGCGTATAATGATTTGACTGGCAAAGTGAGGTGGTTCCTTTTGAATGAACCTATTGCGATAAAAAAGCAAAGGCAGATCAATATCGTTTTGAATCAAACGAATGAAAAATCAAAGATTGATGATGGAGCTGCACTAGCAGGAAAAAAAGAGAAGACAATTGAAAAGCACCAACCGCTAATAAAGATGGAAAAAGATTTGAACCGTTTAGTCGGAATGGATGATTTAAAATTTCATGTTAAAGAGATCTATGCATGGCTTCATATTAATAAATGTCGTCAAGAATTAGGGTTAAAAGCTGAGAAACAAGCTCTTCATATGTTATTCAAAGGAAACCCAGGTACTGGAAAAACAACGGTAGCTAGAAAATTAGGCACTTTGTTTCATGAGATGAAAGTACTCTCAAAAGGTCATCTGATCGAAGCAGAGCGCGCTGATCTTGTCGGTGAATATATTGGGCATACCGCTCAAAAAACGCGAGAGCTCTTAAAGAAGGCAAGCGGTGGGATATTGTTCATAGATGAAGCCTATTCCTTAGGCCGCGGAGGAGAAAAAGACTTTGGGAAAGAGGCCATTGATACACTCGTAAAAGCTATGGAAGACCAGCAACACGATTTCATACTCATTTTGGCAGGTTATCCTAAAGAAATGGATCGTTTCTTAAAACTCAATCCGGGTTTACCTTCTAGGTTTCCAATTGTTATATCGTTTCCTGATTATTCGGTCGAAGAATTAATGGAAATTGCTAAAAGAATGATCACAGAAAGGGAATACATGCTGACAAGAGATTGTGAATGGAAATTAAAAAGTCATATCGAGCGGATAAAGAACAGCAATCCCGGATCATTTTCAAATGGAAGATACATTCGTAATATGGTTGAAAAAGCGGTCAGAAGGCAATCAGTAAGGCTACTGAACGAAACGAATCAAGACAGAAGAGCATTGATGACGATTCAAAGTGATGACCTTGTGCTAGAAGAACGGGATTCGATTTGATATGATGAGAGGAGACTATGGAAAGCAGGGATCGCAAATTTGAACAAAAACAAAGATTCAGTTCATGAAAAAGCGATACTCGTCGGATGTCAGCTTCCACGGCAGAACGACGAGCGTTTTTTTTATTCAATGGAAGAATTAAAATCTTTAACAAAAACAGCTCAAGGGACTGTGTGCGCTGTTGTTACACAAAAAAGAGACCGATATGATTCAGCTACTTTTATTGGTAAAGGTAAAGTAGAGGAAATTATCACCCTTGAAGAAGAACTTGAAGCAGATATCATTATTTTCAACAGTGAATTATCTCCTTCTCAAGTTCGCAATTTATCATCGCATTTCAACGCAAGAGTCATTGATCGAACACAACTGATATTGGATATCTTTGCGCAAAGAGCGAAGACGAGAGAAGGGAAGCTTCAAGTAGAACTCGCTCAGCTTGAATACTTACTGCCCCGTTTATCAGGTATCGGCGCCAGTCTTTCGAGGTTAGGTGGGGGAATCGGAACACGTGGTCCTGGTGAGACCAAACTTGAAAAAGATAGACGTCATATTCGGTTTCGTATACATGAGCTTAAAACACAGATCAATTCTGTTGTAAGTCATAGAGAAAGATATAGAGAACGCCGCAAACATCAAGGCGCTTTTCAAGCAGCACTTGTTGGCTATACGAACGCAGGAAAGTCGACGATCTTTAACAAATTAGCAGAAGCTGATAGTTATGAAGAAGATCAATTATTTGCGACGTTAGATCCGTTGACTCGAAAAGTAAAACTAAAAAGCGGGTTTCAGATGCTGTTAACAGATACGGTAGGCTTCATTCAAGATCTACCAACATCATTAATCGCGGCCTTCAGGTCAACCTTAGAAGAAGCGGCAGAAGCAAATCTTCTTATTCATGTGATCGACGGTTCTAGTGAGGATCGCATTCAACATGAACAAACGGTTAAACGTATTTTAAGCGAGCTGAAGGCATCTCATATACCTATGCTCACGGTTTATAATAAAAAAGACCAGTTCAAAGACGATTTCATTCCAGAGAATCCGTCCATTTCTATTTCTGCATTAGAGAATAAGGATATTTCTTCATTACTTGAAACGATTGAAAAAGAAGTGATGAAGCAGATGACATACTATGAAGTTAAAGTTTTAGCACATGATGGTAAGCTTCTATCACAACTTCGTGGAGAAACCATACTTATCACACAAGAATTCAATAAAGAAGAATTGGTCTATGAATGCAAGGGATACGCGTTATCTTCCTCTTCCATTCCGTCCATCAGCAACAAAGGAGAATAACATGTATTCACAGTTTCAAAATGAAGACGTACTTAAAAAAACTACTGAAAAAGTAACAGAACGAATTGCAGAACAACATAAACTGATCGATGAGAAAAGTGAATTTAATCAGTTAAAGGTGTTGAGAGCCTTTCAAAACAATCAAGTAGGAGATCACCATTTTCATCCTTCAACAGGATATGGATACGATGATACGGGTCGTGATACTCTCGAAAAGGTATATGCGGATGTTTTTGGAGCAGAGGCTGCAATCGTTAGGCCACAAATCATCTCTGGTACTCATGCGATCACTCTGTCTTTATTCGGAATGCTCCGTCCTGGAGATGAACTCCTCTATATCACGGGTAAACCTTATGATACGCTCGAAGAAATCGTAGGGATCAGGGGAACGGGTGAAGGGTCCTTAAAAGATTACAACATTTCGTATCAACATGTAGATCTGACTTCTGAAGGAGCGATTAACTTTACAGAAGTCCAACGTGCAATTTCGGAAAAAACGAAAGTGATCGGAATTCAACGCTCAAAAGGTTATGCTGATCGTCCATCTTTTACAGTGAATGAAATAGAAGAAATGATATCTTTCGTAAAAGAAATCAAATCTGATGTGATCGTATTTGTGGATAATTGTTATGGAGAGTTTGTTGAAGAAAGAGAACCGATCGAAGCAGGAGCCGATGTAATTGCAGGTTCTTTGATTAAAAATCCTGGCGGTGGTCTTGCTAAAACAGGTGGCTATATCGCTGGAAAAGAGAATTTGATCGACAGGATCTCTTACCGATTAACTTCCCCTGGAATCGGCCGTGAAGCAGGAGCGTCACTTTACAGTCTTCAAGAGATGTATCAAGGGTTCTTCCTTGCGCCTCATGTAACGGCACAAGCATTGAAAGGAGCGGTGTTTACAGCTGCTTTCTTAGAAGAATTAGGAATGGAAACGCGTCCTTCATATGATGCAAAGAGAACAGATCTTATCCAATCTGTAGTCTTTAATGATCGAGAGCGTATGATCAAATTCTGTCAAGCTATTCAAAAGGCATCTCCGATCAACTCTTATGCGATTCCATACCCTGATTATATGCCTGGTTATGAAGACGATGTAATCATGGCAGCGGGTACTTTTATTCAAGGTGCAAGCATCGAGCTAACAGCTGATGGTCCGATCAGACCGCCATACATAGCGTTTGTGCAGGGTGGGCTAACGTATGAACATGTTAAGATTGCCGTATTATCAGCTGTCGATGAACTTTTAACACAAGGGCTTATTAGTAGATAACTTATCCTTAAAAGAAACAAGAAAAAGAGGCGGTAAGCCTCTTTTTTGTTTTGATGTTAATTTTTCTAACATTAGGATTGACATGTGAGCTTTTGTGACATAAGATATAAAAAGAAGTTGAAAGGAGGTAGGCAATATGAACGATATGAATCGTAGGAACTTACCTTTGTTCCCCATCAGCATCGTCATGCAGCTGACTGAACTATCAGCTCGTCAGATTCGTTATTACGAAGAGCATGATCTTATTCATCCTGCACGAACTGAAGGGAACCGTCGTTTATTCTCATTTAATGATGTCGATAAACTTCTTGAGATCAAAGCACTTCTTGAACAAGGTGTGAATTTAGCCGGTATCAAACGAGTCTTTGAGCTAAATGAACAGGCAGCAGAATTAATTAAGAACCAGCCGAATGTGCAAGGTGTTCAACAAATTTCCGAATCTGCGCTTCATCGCAGGTTAAAAAGGGAATTGATTCATGCTGGCAGACATGGAAAAACCTCATTGATTCAAGGCGAACTATCCAGGTTTTTTCATTAAAATCATTTAATAATACTTACGATGTGAACAATCGCCATAACCAGGCGCTTTATATTTAAAGGAGGAGAAAGATTTGTCTAAGTACACTAAAGAAGATATCTTAAGAATGGTAAAAGAAGAAAACGTAAGATTTATCCGTTTGCAATTTACTGATTTATTGGGTGTTATCAAAAATGTTGAGATTCCGATTGGTCAACTTGAAAAAGCTTTAGAGAACAAGATGATGTTTGATGGATCTTCTATTGAAGGATTCGTTAGAATAGAAGAATCAGATATGAATCTTTATCCTGATTTAGATACATTCATGATCTTCCCATGGACTTCTGAAAAAGGCAAAGTTGCACGTTTGATCTGTGACATTTTCATGCCTGACGGAAATCCGTTTGATGGAGATCCTCGTGGAATCTTAAAGCGCGTATTAAAAGAGATGGAAGACCTAGGTTTCTCTGATTTCAATATTGGACCTGAACCAGAATTCTTCTTATTCAAGAATGACGAGAAGGGTGAGCCGACTCTAGAACTAAACGATAAAGGTGGATATTTCGACTTAGCTCCAACTGACCTTGGTGAAAACTGCCGTAGAGATATCGTTTTAGAACTTGAAGATATGGGCTTTGAAATCGAAGCTTCTCACCATGAAGTAGCACCTGGACAGCATGAGATCGATTTTAAATATGCTGATGCAGTAAGCACATGTGATAACATTCAAACGTTTAAGTTAGCTGTAAAAACGATCGCACGTAAACATGGTCTTCATGCAACATTCATGGCTAAACCATTGTTCGGTGTGAACGGATCAGGTATGCACGCAAACATGTCTCTATTCAAAGATGGAGAAAACGTGTTCTATGATGCGAAATCTGAAACAGGATTAAGCGAAACAGCAATGCATTTCCTAGCAGGTATCTTAAAGCATGCACAAGATTTTACAGCGATCACGAACCCGACTGTAAACTCTTATAAGCGTCTTGTACCTGGTTACGAAGCGCCTTGTTACGTTGCATGGTCTATGCAAAACAGAAGCCCGCTTATTCGTATTCCAGCTTCTCGCGGCATCAGTACTCGTATTGAGGTAAGAAGCGTTGACCCAACGGCTAACCCTTATCTTGCTATGGCAGTGTTGCTTGCAGCAGGTCTTGATGGAATCAAGAACAAGCTAAACGCTCCAAAGCCAATCGATAGAAACATCTATGTGATGGATAAAGAAGAGCGCGAAGCAGAAGGAATCAAAGATCTTCCAGCAACATTAAAAGAAGCCCTAACTCTATTCAGCAAAAACGAAGTTCTAACAACAGCTCTAGGAGCACATGCTACAGAGCACTTCATTGAAGCGAAAGAGATCGAGTGGGATATGTTCCGTACACAAGTTCACCCTTGGGAACGCGAACAATATATGAGCATGTACTAAAAGGATTACCCCTGATATCATTATCAGGGTTTTTTTTGTTCTTAAGAAAATTTCCGAAGTAGTTTCAATACTTCTGAGTAAATGGTGCCTATGGCGTACTCTTCAGCATATACCGCATAAAAGGGACGATAAACAACATGTGGATCGAGTGGGACAAGCTTTCCTTCTGATACTTCATCCTTAACCATCCAATAGGATAGAAATCCAATGCCAAGTCCTCTAACAGCTAACTGTTTAATCAAATAATGACTGCTTGCTTCAATGATCTCCGTCGGTTCAATTCTTTCGGAACGCAGAAGTTGATCAGCATATTCCCTTGTACCAGATCCTTTCTCTCTAAGAATAAGTGGAGAGTTTTCAATAGACATTTTATGCTGTGCATAAAAGCGCAGCTCATCTCTGCTGACTACTTCTACCTGAAAAGGATCTAATCCACTTGTTCCTTCAACTAAAGCTATATCAATCTTCTTCTTTTGTAATTCCTCGACTATTTGTTCGTGATTATGAATCATGAGCTTTAGACGGATAAATGGATAGAGTAACTTTATCTTCTTTACGAAGTCTGGTAATAATAAGTCGCTTACGGTATGTGTTGCTCCGATTCGGAGTAGAATTTCTTCATTTTTTTCTTTTATTGATTCAATCGTTCTTGAAATTTCTAACATTTTCTTACCTTGTTCGAATACTTGTACCCCAGCGTTTGTTAATTCAAAAGATTGATTCATTCCAGACCTTTGAATAAGCTTCAAACCTAAATAATCCTCTAGCTTTCTGATGTGGACGCTTATAGTGGGTTGAGATAGGTTTAGGAATTCGCTTGTTTTTGTAAAATGTTTTAGGTGAGCAAGTGTCACAAAACTTCTGATCCAATCTAATTGCATAATGAAACCTCCATTAAGATTCGTAATGGTTCCAATAATATTTATTCATTTTTATTATAAATAAACTGGAGTTACAATGATAGGAGGAAGGAAGTGTTATGAAATGGAGTGGCTTTTGTTTATTATTGGTGGAGCAGCAATCGGTGTTATCTCCGGTTTTTTTGGGATTGGCGGGGGTATTATACTGACTCCTGTCCTTTTAGTACTTGGTTACGAACCTAGCGGAGCCATTATACTCTCTTTAATGTTGACATTGGGCTCAACAGTTACTGGCACACTATCTCACATAAAAATGAAAAATGTAAACGTTCGTTTGGCGTGTATACTCGGATTATTCGGGGTAATAGGGGCTGTTTCAACTGTGCCAATCGTACATTGGCTCGAAAAAATAAATGGAGCATCAACGGTTATTTCAACTGTATATGTTCTGATCTTGAGCTGGTTCGCACTTCAATTTTTAACCAATAGACAATCTGTTAGAAAAGAGAGGGGAAAGTCTTGGATTCCATTAATTGGTTTGTTTACAGGAATCATATCATCACTTATGGGGGTTAGTGGTGGTTTCGTGATGACACCATTACTTACAAAGAAAGTTGGTATTGAACTCAATAAAGCAATCGGTACAAGTATTGCGGCAGCTTCGATTATTGTGATCTCTGGAATCGGATCTTATGTGTATGGAGGAGCAGAAATGGATTATCGCCACGGTTTGCTACTGATCGTCGGAGCACTTATTGGTACTCCATTTGGTATCTTCAATTTGAAGAAGTTTTCTGAAGATAGGGTGAAAGAAATGCTTGCTCTCTTTTATATTGTAGTCGCATTGAGTGTAGTTTTTAAAATGTTATCTTTAACGATATTGTCTCTTGGACTGTTACTCACAGCGGTAGGACTATTCTTTATCGTACTATTTTATAACAAAGTTTCTCGATTATTAAGAGTTTAATGAGATTGGCTTCTGACATTTGGGAGAGAGGAACACCTTGACAATATACCCCATCAGGGTATATTGCGGTCACATGTATAGGAGGAATAGAGAGTGAAACAGTTAACGGCTAAAGAACTTGAGAAAAAATTAAAAGAAGGGCAATCTCTTCATATGATTGATGTTCGTGAAACATCTGAAGTGAAAGAAGGAAAAATACCAACAACCATGAATATCCCACTAGGTTTGTTAGAGTTTCGTATACATGAATTGGACAAATCTAAAGAGTACGTATTAGTTTGTCGTTCTGGAGGTAGAAGCAGTCGGGCATATAAGCTTCTTCAAAGCTACGGTTTTAATGTGAACAATATGGTAGGTGGTATGGAAGCATGGGAAGGGAACACCGAATAACTTTATACTACTTAGAAACAAAACCCCTGACAGCATAGAAGTCAGGGGTTTTAAAATCATTTGATCTCGATGGCGGATGCAATATTGTTCCAGTCAGATGCCATGTTTGCAGTCTTACCATACCAATCAGAGTGCTTAAATAAGACTCCTTTTCCATAGCCTTGTGATGAAGTATGCTGCCAGAGCGTGGTCGAGTAGCTTGATGAAGGTGATGCAGTGCTTAGTGATGAGATTCTATCATTCCAGCTTGAAGGGAGGTTCTTAAAACCGTCTCTCCAATAAATGTAGGCGCCACCTTTGTTCTTGTTCTCATAAAAGTCTGTACAACAAGCACCTGTACCCATCGTATCGATTTTCTTTTGTTGTTTAAGCTTGTCCTTTTCGATATAGGCATTTAATTCTTTCATGTTTGTGAATCCATATGCCAACCAATCGCCGCTCTTATTCTGTTTTGGAAGTACCATAGTCACTTTGATGTGATCATCTAGTAGCTTAAAAGCATTAGATTCGACAGCTTTACCGTCCACATTCACGTAGTCAAATGACTTAATCGTATACTCTTTTTCTGCATATGTCTTAGGTGAAAATACTACTGCGGCAAGAGCAAAACAAATCATATAAAGATATAGTTTTTTGCGCATTATTCTCACTCCCATTATTCGTAATTTTTTATTCTGAAATAATAACACTTGTCCTCCCTTCGATCACCTCCTATCAATTCATACGATTGTTATTAAAATGATTAAAGTTAAACGAAGAGCAAAGGAGTTTTGGTTAACCTCGTTACATTGCCAATTTAAACTATTTAGGTATAATATGTAAATGGATAAAAAGACTTAATATTCAGTCAATTAATAGAACTAATCCTTCATTAGTCGAGTACCGGAGTGCCTATGAATGATCTTTTAAAAGTATTATTAATCTATGAATTAGTAAAGTAATAGGACGAAAAAAAGAAGTATCTAGTCAATTAGATACTTCTTCTAAGGAAAATTCAGAATTAAGGATTAGATTAATGAATACTTCGGTATACGCCGATTACTTTACCTAAAATCGTACAGCTCTGTAAGATGATCGGTTCCATCGATGAATTTTCAGGTTGCAAGCGGATATGGTTTCTTTCTTTGAAGAATCTTTTTACAGTCGCTTCATCTTCATCGGTCATAGCTACGATGATATCTCCATTATTTGCTGTAGGCTGCTGTTTTACAACAACTAAGTCCCTATTGAAAATTCCTGCTTCAATCATACTATCACCAACAACAGATAACATGAATACGTTCTCGTCCCCAACAACGTGCTCAGGTAGAGGGAAGTATTCTTCTACGTTCTCAACTGCACTGATTGGAATACCTGCCGTAACTTTACCGATCACAGGGATTGAAACAGAACGAACAGAAGGGATGTTGTCTTCTAGACCTAATACTTCAATTGCTCTTGGCTTTGTTGGATCTCGCCTTATAAGCCCCTTTTTTTCAAGTCTTGCTAAATGTCCGTGAACGGTAGAGCTTGATGCAAGGCCAACTGCCTCTCCAATTTCACGAACTGAAGGCGGATACCCTTTTTGTGATACTTCCTCTTTTATGAAAGCCAATATATCCAATTGTCGTCTGGATAATTTAGTCATTTTTTAGCACCTCACCGAATTTTTTATCTATAAAAAGTATATCATGGAGAATTAAGAGATACAAACATAAGTTCGAAAAAATAGTTGACACCGAACAAATGTTCCAGTTATTATGAATGTAAGAGATGCGAACAAACGTTTGTTGAAAGGGGATATCACAATGAAACAAGGGACAATGCATGTTATTGTATTTTTAGGGTTGTTAGGTGGTATATTTTTTACGTTATCAAATCTTGCCTCACAAGAAGCTCAATATATCGAAGTAACCATACAGGAGGGGGACTCACTGTGGAGTCTTTCTGAAGAGTATAATGCCAAGCACCATTATTCCAATTGGGAATTTATAAAATGGGTCGAAAAGAAGAACAGTGTAAATGCGGCAGCTGTTTTTCCAGGTCAGAAAGTAATCATACCAGTCAATAAATAAAAAAGCGGGTTTTAAACAATGAAAGCAATCATTTACTCCAGAGTTAGTACAGATAAAGATGAACAAATAACTTCATTAGAAAGACAAGAAGCGGAACTAAAGAAGTTAGCACTACAATTTAAATTTGAAGTTTTGAATTGTTACCGTGAAAAAGCAAGTGGTTTTTCTTTAGATCGAGAAGAGTTGTTAAATATATTAGATCTTGCAAGGGATGGAGAGTTTCAGTGCCTTCTTGTGCAAGATGATACTCGTTTAGGTAGAGGAAAAGCTAAGATGGCATTACTTCATCAGTTGATCAAATACAACATTAAAGTTTATACGCTCTCTAATAACGGAGAATACACATTAACAGAAGCGGACGAAATGGTGCTTGATATTGTGTCTACTGTAGAAGAATACCAACGAAAGCTTCATAATATGAAGATCAAGCGTGGAATGAGAAAAGCTGTTAAAGAAGGGTATAAACCTCAAAAGAATTTAAAAAATCAAACTGGTGGTGGCAGAGACAAAAAGGAAGTGCCAATCTCTGAAATCGTACGATTAAAGAACATGAAGCTTACATTTCATGACATTGCTTTAACGCTTAGAGGGCTGGGCTTTGATGTGTCTAAAGCAACCGTACATAGAAGATATAAAGAACATGTGGAAAATACAGATAACTAGAAATTCCTTTCATTCTGCTGTAGGATAGAGTGAAGAATGCTTTAAAAAGGAGTTTTTACTATGTTATCTAAAGATAAGATGCAACGTATAAATGAACTGTCTAGAAAATCTAAACAATCAGATTTAACATCAGCAGAAAAAGCTGAACAAAAAAAACTACGAGAAGAATATTTACAAGTTTTCCGTAAATCCTTCGTTCAAGATTTGCATGGTATGACCTTTGTTGATCCGAACGGGGATGATGTAACACCTGAAAAATTAAAACGAAGTAAAGATAATAAAAATAACCTCAAACATTAATAAGAAATGCCTATTTACTCACTGTAAATAGGCATTTTTTTCTGTTGCAATCTATACACATTAGTATATACTGTTATATAACAACTTTGAAAGGGGAGAATATTTTGACTTTTTCAATTACAAGTGCAGCTGCGAACCTTTATAAGGATATTGCTTTAGAAGCGTCAGAGGCTTTAAGACTTTTCGTAAAATATGCAGGAAGTGGTGACTCGGGAGGTTTTTCCCTTGGTGTGACCGCTGATGTGCCTGAAGAGAACGATTACATTCAAGAGATTGAAGGTCTTCGATTTTTTGTTCGAAACGAAGATAAATGGTTCGTTGAGAATATGAAACTTGATTATGATGAAAATACGGATCATTTTTCATGTCACTTACCAGGTCTCGCATAATAAAATTTAACCGCCTGTTCTAATACAACGAAAAAGTTGTAGGATAACAGGCGGTTTTTGTATGTTTTCATGAGTAGATGGTAAAATAACTATAGTTAAAAATGTGTTTGTCTTGTCTAATTGCATTTGAACGTTTATTATGAAAGTCAAAACTGTTTAGTACATATGAAGGGATGATTTTTTTGTCACGAACTATTGATGAATTAGCAATTAATACAATAAGAACACTTTCTATCGACAGCATAGAAAAAGCGAACTCAGGGCATCCAGGTATGCCGATGGGTGCTGCGCCTATGGCATATAGCTTATGGTCTAAATTCATGAACCATAATCCTGCAAATCCTGAATGGTTCAACCGTGACCGTTTTGTACTATCAGCAGGACATGGATCGATGTTGTTATATAGCTTGCTACATTTGAGTGGATATGGTTTAACAATTGATGATCTGAAGAATTTCAGACAATGGGGAAGTAAGACTCCAGGTCACCCAGAATTCGGTCATACGGTTGGTGTTGAAGCAACAACTGGCCCGCTTGGTCAAGGGATTGCGATGGCTGTAGGTATGGCTATGGCTGAGCGTCACTTAGCTGCAAAATATAACCGTGATGGACATGAAGTGATTGATCACTTTACTTATTCTATCTGTGGTGATGGAGACCTTATGGAGGGTGTTTCTGCTGAAGCAGCTTCACTTGCAGGTCATCTTGCGCTTGGTAGAATGATCGTACTTTACGATTCAAATGATATTTCTTTGGATGGGGACCTTCATCACTCATTCTCTGAAAGTGTAAAACAAAGATTTGAAGCTTATGGCTGGCAAGTTCTTTATGTGGAAGATGGAACAGATCTTGATGAGATCGAAAAAGCACTATCAGAAGCCCGTGAAGAACTTAACAAGCCAACTCTTATTGAAGTGAAGACTGTGATCGGACATGGTTCACCAAATAAATCAGGAAAATCTGCTTCTCATGGAGCGCCGCTAGGTAAAGATGAGATCTTACTAACAAAAGAAGCGTACAAATGGACGTTTGAGCAAGATTTCCATGTTCCTGAAGAAGTACAATCACACTTTGAACAACTGAAGAGTGAAGGACAAACAAAAGAAGAAGAGTGGAACAAGCAATTCGATGCTTATGCAGAAGCTTATCCAGAATTAGCTAACGAGCTTCAAGAAGCGATCAAAGGAAATCTTCCTGAGAATTGGGACAAAGACCTTCCTGACTACGACAAAGCTATAGCTACTCGTTCATCTTCAGGTAAGGCGATCAATGCTTTAGCTAAGAGTGTGCCATCACTATTTGGTGGATCTGCTGACTTAGCAGGATCAAATAAAACACTTATTGAAGGCGAAAATAATTTCAGTCGCAACGACTACAGCGGACGTAACATCTGGTTTGGTGTTCGTGAGTTCGCTATGGGAGCAGCACTGAACGGAATGGCTCTGCATGGCGGACTGAATGTGTTCGGTGGAACATTCTTTGTGTTCTCTGATTATGTAAGACCTGCTATTCGATTATCTGCTCTAATGGGGCTTCCTGTAACGTATGTATTAACGCATGACAGTGTAATGGTAGGAGAAGATGGTCCAACTCATGAACCAGTTGAGCAACTTGCTTCTCTTCGTGCGATGCCAAATCTTAACGTGATTCGTCCGGCTGATGGATATGAGTCAAACGCAGCTTGGAAATTAGCGCTTGAGAGCAAGAACCAGCCGACTGCATTGGTATTAAGCCGTCATGACCTACCGATCTTAAAGAACACAAAAGAGAATGCTTATGAAGGTGTTAAGCGAGGAGCTTATGTTGTTTCGCCAGCTGAAGCTGATGCAGATGTATTGCTTCTTTCTGCAGGATCTGAAGTTAGTATTGCAGTTGCTGCACAAGAACTACTTCAAAAAGAAGGAATTTCAGCTTCAGTCGTTTCTATGCCATCTTGGGAAAGTTTTGATAAGCAAGATAACGACTATAAAGAATCTGTACTTCCAAAGAATATTACGAAGCGTTTAGCGATTGAAATGGGAGCTTCACTCGGTTGGCATAAATATGTTGGCCTTGAAGGAGATACGCTAACAATCGATACGTTTGGTGCATCTTCTCCTGGAGAAGTCATTCAAAAAGAATTCGGATTTACTCCAGAGAACATCGTAAAACGTGTTAAAGACATGTTAAATAAATAAAAAATTCGCATGAATAAGGAGGTTTCCGAGAGGAAACCTCCTTTTCTTACTGATTCGACAAAAGTAGTTAGAATCTGCACACCTTTTTAGACAAGCTTCTTTACGTATATTGTATATACTTTTAGAAAATGATTGGAGAGGAGCTTGTTCATGAGAGAATTTTATATCTATCTAATCACAAAAGAAGTTGCTCATTCCTATTATGGCAAGGAAAATAAGCTGTTTCAGTTGTTTTTCGAAGAACAGCGCTCAAATGGCTTATCTAAAACCATCCTACAAAAGCAGATCAGTTACATAACCTCTCTATTATCTGTTTCTCAACTAGAAAAACACTTTTGGAACCATTTAAGTGGTGCACAGGAATGGCGTTCAGAAGGAGAAACATACTCTTTATCTTGCAAAGATAGCATCGTGAGAATAGAACTCACTGATCAATATATCCACCTTTACAGTATCGGAAACTTTGAAGCAGAAACGATTATATTTGAGGCGCTTCGCCAATATGAACCTTACTTTCTTGCGATGGACTATGGTGAAAGAAAATTTGGATGGCTTTCACCGTTTAAATTGAACATGGTCTATGCCACTTAATTCTCTTTCAATCTTGTATGTGTAGGTAAACTTGTAGTAAACTAGTTCTAGACAACATGAAGGAGGAAGTTTTAACAATGGGTACTGGTATGATAATCCTTGTGTGTGCACTCTCACTGATTGCAGGTGTTGCGATCGGATTTTTTATTGCCCGCAAGTATATGATGAGTTATTTACAAAAAAATCCACCGATTAATGAAAATATGTTGCGTGTGATGATGATGCAGATGGGGCAAAAGCCTTCACAGAAGAAAATTAATCAAATGATGCAGGCTATGAACAAGCAGATGAAGTAAGAGTTGGACAAGCACCCTGATGAATAATCGGGTGCTTGTTTTCGTTCTCTTTACAAATAGCGTTATGTATCAATAAAGGATGATGGCAATGAACAACGTTGAGACGATTTCCATAGATGAGATAGATGCAAATCATTATTTGCTTTTTGATGTAAGATCTCCGAAAGAATTTGAAGAGTACCATATTCCTGGTGCGTTTAATGTGAGTATATTTTCAAATGAGGAAAGAGCAGAAATAGGGACGTTGTACAAACAGGAAAGTAAAGAAGCTGCGATGGAGCGTGGACTGCAAGTTGTTGCACCCAAACTTCCGTCTTTATATAATCAGATAAATTCCCAAAGTAAAGAAAATCCTGAAAAACAGGTTGTTATCTATTGCGCAAGAGGTGGATTTCGTTCAAGGAGTATCGCTCAAACGATGAGCATGATGGGGATAAAGACCCTACAGCTCGATGGAGGCATACGGTCGTATAGAAAGAAGATTGATGCTTTTTTTAGAGAGATGGAGGCTGAACCAAGAAAGATCATCGTACTTGAAGGTCATACTGGTACGATGAAAACGAAACTACTGAAACAACTGCAAGAAGAAGGATATCCAGTACTGAACCTTGAAGAAATGGCAGGACATAAAGGCTCGATTTTCGGAAAGATCGGAGAACACCCCTCTTCGCAGAAGAAGTTTGAATCAAGACTTTATGAACAACTTCAGAAGTCGGAGAAATCTACAGCGATTATTATTGAATCAGAGAGTAAACGTATTGGGAGAGTAGTCGTTCCCAATTTTCTGTTAGAAGGTAAATACAGCGGTGTTCGAATTCATGTGGAGCTACCTTTTCATTTAAGGGTTAAATATATTTGTAATGTGTACGAGCCGCTTCTGCATAAAGATGAGATTATTGAAGCGGTCAATAAGCTGTCAAAAAGAATTCCCACAGCAATCATGTTAGACATTCAAGAAAACCTGAAAACGTTAAATTATGAAAATGTAGTATCACTGCTGCTTGAGAATTATTATGATCCTAAATATGATTACGCACAACAGCAATATGAAAGTGAGTGCATCAAACTGAATAGTGATTCCTATCAAGGCGTCTATACAAAAGTAAAGAACGTATTAGATCAGTATTTGCCCTAAAAAATCTAAATCAGTTACAGATGATTTCAAAAAGGCCCTTTTAATGGGGTCTATTTTTGTGAAACTTTTTCCTTTTCGGAATTTTCATATATTGGTAAACTAGAATTGTTTTGATATAGAAACAAGGGGGAACGGGCGTTGAGGGTTTTTCTGCAGTTGATGTGGTATTTTAAACAAGAAAAGTGGCGGTATATAGGCGGAATCGTAATGCTTGCCTTCGTGTCACTGGGATTATTGGTCCCTCCAAAAGTGGTCGGGCTCATTGTCGATCATATTGAAGAAGGTACGATAACCGAAGAGATCTTATGGAAATATGCTGCAGTTTTAATCAGCATTGCGATAGGTATCTATGTTCTTCGGTATATCTGGAGAATATTAATCTTCGGTTCAGCTGTTAAATTGGCGATGTTACTAAGAAATAGGCTGTACGAACATTTTACGAAAAAATCACAAGAGTTCTATCAAAAGAGACGTGTAGGAGACTTGATGGCTCATTCTACGAACGATCTTCAAGCTATTCAACAGACTGCTGGGGATGGCGTTTTAACGCTAGTAGATTCATTGATGATGGGTGGTTTTACATTAATCGCAATGGCAACAACGATCAGTTGGAAATTAACACTTGTCAGTCTTCTGCCCTTACCAATTATGGCGTGGGCAACAAACAAATATGGTACGATGCTGCACAAAAGGTTTCATAGTGCACAAGAAGCATTCTCAACTTTGAACGATAAAGTGCAAGAAAGTATCTCTGGTACGAGGGTAATTAAAGCTTTTGGTCAAGAAAAAGATGATATTGACAGCTTTTCGGATCTCTCGAAAGATGCAGTTAGGAAAAATATGGCTGTTGCTCGTGTTGATTCTTTGTTCGACCCTACTATATCTCTGATCATTGGATTCTCCTTTTTTCTAGCGGTCGGTTATGGATCGATTCTTGTAACGCGTAATGAACTAACAATAGGAGAACTTGTTTCATTTACTAGTTATCTCGGATTGTTAATATGGCCGATGCTTGCATTTGGCTGGTTGTTTAATATTGTAGAGCGAGGAAGAGCTTCTTATGATCGTGTTGAATCACTTCTTGCTGTAAAAGAAGAGATTGAAGACAATGGTTCAATCGAAAACAGTCCCAAAGGTGATATTTCATTTCAATTAAAGCAATTTTTTTACACTACAGGTGCTTCTGTTTTAAGTGATATCCATTTTACTTTAAAACGAGGTCAGACTCTTGGGGTCGTCGGAAAGACAGGTAGCGGTAAAACAACACTATGCAAGTTATTGCTGCGTGAATTTCAATTAAGATCAGACGACATTATTTTAGATAATCACGATATTTGTGAATACAAATTGAATGCGTTACGAAGTTCGATCGGTTATGTACCACAGGACCATTTTTTATTTTCAGCTACCATTGCAGAAAATATTGCTTTTTCAAAAGTCGATTCACCTTTTTCAGAAATAAAAGAAGCGGCAGAGCTTGCCTCGATTCATAAAGACATTTCTCAGTTTAAATATGGATATGAAACAGTAGTAGGTGAGAGAGGAGTCACACTTTCAGGAGGACAAAAGCAAAGGATCTCAATTGCAAGGGCATTGATAAAAAATCCAGAAATGTTAATTCTAGACGACTCCCTTTCAGCAGTTGATGCTAAAACAGAGGAATCCATCCTTCAGCAATTAAAGAACAAACGGCAAAATCAAACGACGATTATAACTGCTCATCGACTATCATCGATCGCGCATTGCGATCTAATCATCGTTTTGGAAAATGGAACAATCGTACAACGAGGTACTCATCACAGCTTGTTGAACGAAGAAGGATGGTACAAAGAAACATATGAAAAACAAGCTTTGGAAACGCTGATTTCACAGGGAGGTGTGATCAAATGAGTGCCGAGCAAGAACCTACACTCGATGAATTGCAGCAAATGAAGCAGTGGACTGTTTTTAAAAGACTTATGTCTTATACAAAACCACACAAAAAACGTTTGGCATTCGCCTTCTTTTTGTTATTAGTCGCAACAGCAGCTGAATTAACGGGTCCAATTCTCGTTAAAACGTTCATCGACGATTTTGTCACACCTCGAAATTTTGAACAAAGAGCTTTGGTGATACTCGCTACAGGATACATTGGATTAATCATAATCTCAGCGGTTGTAAACTATGTTCAATTTGTTTTGTTCCAATCTGTAGCACTTGACATTATTCAAACTCTGCGGATCCAAGTGTATACAAAGGTCCATTCATTAGGATTAAAATTCTTTGATCGAACACCAGTAGGAAGCTTAGTTTCACGAATTACGAACGACACAGAAGCAGTTAAAGATCTTTATGTAAGTGTACTCTCGACGTTTGTTCAAAATATCGTATTCTTATTTGGTATCTTTGGATTCATGTTCTATTTGAATGTCAAACTTGCACTATTCTGTTTGTGTATCTTGCCGTTCATTGTTTTGATCATGTGGCTGTATCGTAAATATAGTTCTAGGTCGTTTTATGACATGAGAGAAAAACTTAGCCAGTTGAATGCAAAATTAAATGAATCTCTTCAAGGGATGTCCATCGTACAAGCGTTCAATCAGCAAAAGAGGCTTCGAAAAGAGTTTGCAAAAATCAATCAAGAACATAATGATGCACAATTCAGAAATATAAAATACAACGGTTTGTTGCTTAGACCTGCCGTTGATCTTGTTTATATGCTTGCATTGTTGATGATTCTTTCCTTTTTTGGCATCAAATCATTTAATTCTCCTGTTGAGATCGGTGTGATTTATGCTTTTATCAATTATCTGGATCGCTTTTTTGAACCTGTTAATATGATGATGATGCGCCTTTCTATTTTTCAGCAAGCTATCGTATCAGCAGGACGCGTATTTACAGTCATGGATGAAGAAGAGTTTGCACCGGTGAAGAAAGGGAATACGGTTCCGGCGATTTCAAGAGGTAAGATTGAATTTAAAGATGTTTCATTTTCTTATGATGGAGAGCAGGAAGTTCTTAAAGGGATCTCTTTCACTGCAGAGCCGGGTCAAACAGTGGCTCTTGTCGGTCATACCGGAAGTGGTAAGAGCTCAATCATCAATTTACTCATGCGCTTTTATGAAGTGAATAAAGGTCAGATTTTGATCGATGACATTCCTTTATCAAACTACGAAAACAATGAGTTAAGAAACAAGATGGGACTCGTTTTGCAAGATCCCTTTTTATTTGTTGGCGATATTATGCAAAACGTAAGATTATACGACAAAACCATTACGGACGAAGACGTAATGAATGCAGCAAGATTTGTTCAGGCATCATCGTTTATCGAAAGACTTCCTGAGGGTTATCAAACAGAGTTAGGAGAAAGAGGGGCAACCTTTTCAAGTGGACAAAGACAACTGATCTCTTTTGCGCGAACGATGGCTTACTCTCCTAAAATCTTGATACTCGACGAAGCGACGGCAAACATCGATACAGAGACCGAAGAAGAGATACAAGAAGCGCTTCATAAAATGCGCAGCGGCAGAACGACAATTGCTATTGCACACAGACTATCCACGATACAAGACGCAGAACTCATTCTTGTGTTGCATAAAGGGGAAATTGTTGAAAGAGGGACTCACCAAGAACTATTAAGACAGCGAGGTTTGTATCATAAGATGTTCCTATTGCAACATGGAAAAGATTCTATGAACGATGTAGGTTAACAAACTTAATGATTTATGTATTATGTGACAGCTCTTCTAAGAAGAAGAGCTGTTTTAATTTGTGTGACTTTCTATAAAAAAGATTGTTGCTTTCAAATCTTTGTCTTATCTGATAGTTGATTGGAGTGGAAGGTGCGTGCCTACCTCCTGAAATACATCTCGCAAGGCATGCGACGAGGAAGCTAAATACGGTAGCTTTAACTTGTAGGCGCAGGAGCGTGGTATCTATTATGAGACACTTAAAAGTGAATCGCAAGAATGTGGCTCACCGCCTGCCCTGCGGAAAGCGAGCACCTGTAACGGAAATCAACTACTTCCAAGAGCTACAAATTTTTTACTTTAATTTTTCGAAAATATGAACTTCTGTTTTAAGTGATTGACTTATTTGCAAATTATTCTATTATAAGATAGCATACACGTACAGACAAACTGAATAAAAGGATGAGAATGCTTTGAAGAAATATGTTCTACCAACAATGTTGATCGGCAGCATGTTTGTCCTTTCGGCATGTAAGCCAGTTGATTGGGCAGAAAAGAAATGGGACGCTGCCTTTAATGAAGAAAATTCTGAAAAGAACGAAAAACAGATTTCAAATGAACAAACAAAGCCAAAACCAAATGATGAAAACAAAACAGAAAATAACGATGAACAACCATCAGCAGAAGCTGATCTGCCTTGGTTAGAAGAAACGGTAACGGTATCTGGTGACGGGAAAGCGGTTGTACAGAATCTAGACGATCTTTTGATCGTTGCGAACAAGGAAAGAAACCTACCCGATAATTATGAACCGAAAGATTTAGTTACACCAAATGTCCCGTTTCCTTTTAAAGAGGATCTACCTAAGAAAAAATTAAGAAAAGAGGCAGCTCTTTCTTTAGAAGTATTGTTTAAGGCAGCTGAAGAGGACGGTCTTGAGTTGCTAGCACAATCCGGGTATCGCTCTTATGATACCCAAGTGTCTATCTTCGCTTTTAATGCTGAGCAAAAAGGGGAAGAAGTAGCGAACAAAACGAGCTCAAAGCCAGGACAGAGTGAGCATCAGACTGGATTATCAATGGATGTTACATCACAAGAAGTGAACTTTGAACTTGTAGAAGCCTTTGGCGAGACAAAAGAAGGAAAATGGCTAGCAGATAATGCTCATAAGTATGGATTCATCATCAGATATCTGAAAGGGAAAGAAGATATTACTGGATATCAATATGAACCTTGGCATCTCCGATATGTTGGGGTAGATCATGCCAAAGCAATTCACGAGCAGGGCATCACGCTCGAAGAGTATTTACAAAAACCATAAACATCTCTGACAGCTTTTTTCTAAGCTGTCTTTCTTTATGTTTGAACAAAATGGATATTCCCTTTAATATAGAGAGAGAACTGTAAAAAAGGGGCTTACTAAAAAATGACCGATCTTAATATTCTGCTTGCTTTTGGAGCTGGCTTGCTCTCCTTTATTTCACCTTGCTGTTTACCATTGTATCCTGCTTTTCTATCTTACATAACTGGGATCTCTGTTCAGGAACTTAAAGAAGAAAACGCCATGCTAAGAAAAACGGCGCTTCTACATACTACATTTTTCTTAATAGGATTTTCGATCATATTTATTTTCCTTGGTCTATCGACTACGATAATCGGTGATCTATTCGTACAATATCAAACACTGTTAAGGCAAATTGGAGCTATTGTAATCATCTTTTTCGGTCTTGTCGTGATGGGATTCATAACTCCTACATTTTTGATGAAGGATAAGAAGGTAAGGTTTCAATCTCGTCCTACTGGTTATCTAGGTTCCGTGTTGATCGGTATTGGTTTTGCAGCAGGATGGACACCTTGTATGGGTCCCATTCTAGCAGGCGTTATTGCGCTTGGGGTGTCAAATCCGGCAGCATCTATGACGTATATGGTCGCGTATGTTTTAGGATTTGCTGTTCCTTTCTTTGTTTTAAGCTTCTTTTTGGATAAACTAAAGGTAATAAAAAAGTTAAACCGTCAGTTTATGTTGGTAGGAGGGACTCTTATGGTCGTTATGGGAATCCTGCTATACTTTGATTGGCTGACACAATTAACGTCATTTCTAACAAACCGTGTGTTTGGAGGATTCAAAGGTTTTTAAGAGTAATATGGAAAGGGGATATACATCATGCATTCACGATCGAATGACCTTATCTTAAAAACAACAACAAATATCATTGTTTTTGTTATTCTAGCTTTTTCAATTAACATGCTTTTTTCAGGGCATAATGCTCCAGGTGGAGGATTTATCGGAGGATTGATGGGAGCGGGAGCATTTCTTCTTCTCTATGTTTCCTACGGGTTACAACCTGTACATAGAATATTGCCGATAAACTTTACGTACATGATCGCAGCTGGATTATTGATCGCCATTCTCACCGGCGCAGGTTCCTTTGTTTTAGGTGTTCCGTTTTTGAGTCACAGTTTTGGCTATTTTCAACTCCCTTTGTTAGGGAAAACAGAGCTTGCTACAGCGATGCTTTTTGATTTAGGTGTATATTTGACAGTAATCGGAGTTACGATGACCATTATCCTCTCAATTGCAGAAGATAAGATCGAGAAAGAAGTAGGGGAAGGGAACTAACCGTGTTTTTTATTGCGAGTACATGCTTTGCCATTATTATGGCAGTGATTATTTTTAATTTTCGAATGAAAGAAACAAGAGAACCGGTTACCACAAAAAAGATCATCATTCCCCCGTTGGCTATGAGCACAGGCTTTCTTCAGTTCGTGATTCCTGCTTTTCACATCACCTGGACTGAAGCAGGGGAGGCTTTCTTAGTAGGTATCATGTTTTCGATATTTCTTATCATGACAAGTAAATTCGAAATTAAAGGTGATCATGTATACTTGGTTCGATCGAAAGCCTTTATTTTTATCATTATCGGATTGTTTGCCATCCGCTTAGCTTTAAAATGGTATATTGGTTCTACGATATCTATCTTTGAAACAAGTTCATTATTCTTCATCGTTGCGTTTGGGATGATCTTACCGTGGAGACTTGCCATGCTCGTTTTGTTCAATAAAAAGAAAAATGAGATCGCATTATAACATAGAGAAGAGAACCCCCTGAATCTTTAGATTCAGGGGGTTCTTTATGCGAGTAAAGAATGATAAGGTTTAATGTCTATGTTTTTCTTTTTTAGTGTCTTGATCAACCATTTGTGATCTCTTTTGGGTGTTGCGATGATATAGCCGCGAATGATTAAGTCTTGTGACATTGAACTTGCTTTTTCTTGTAATGCTAACTCACCGATCTTGCCAGCGATCTTCTCTTTTGCTACATCCCTAAAGAGTTCAGGAACCGGGGCTACTAATTCGTTTAAAAGTTTCTTCTGATCATCAGTCCATAGATGAATGGTTTGGTCGATGTAATGTTCTTGCCAATCTAAGATTGATTTTCCATCTTCTTTAGGTAAGCGTTTTAGGAATTTGCGAAACATAAAATATCCGCCGATTGCAAACATGGTAAATAAAAAAACGGACCATAACACGATAAAAGTGATGAACCATCCAGACAATGCGTCCACCTCGTATGTATAAATTTTTTGGCGGGACCATGTGGGAATCGAACCCACCGGAGACGGCACGCGCCTCCCAAAAGGTTTTGAAGACCCAGGCAAGCACCAGCTACGCATCTGGCCCCAAATAGAATTTCTAGCTCGCTATTGCATTATACAGCATTTTACCACGTTAGGACAAGGCTTGTGAATTATTACATACGATAGGGGAGTGTAGGTTTGTCGAACGATGGAAAAGAACGACTGTAACAGAGAGGATAACGAACTATAACAGCTTTCCACTATAACAGATTATTTTCTCCACTATAACAGTTTGCCCTGTGGACAAGTGTGAATAACTTGTTCTGTGGATAACCTGTGGGTATACAGGCGTGAATAAATATACATCCATTTATGGCGACTTGGGAAATAATAGTGTTCAGGCAAACTTCGCTATTTCAACAATGAATAATGCGTTATCCTTGTTTTTTACATCTCCTTTTCATAAAGTGTAGAAGAGTATGTACATATAGGTGGTTAAACATATGACGATTAAATATTATACGATCGGAATGGCAGGACACATCGATCATGGAAAAACGACGCTTACTAAAGCTTTAAGTGGCATCGACACAGACACGCTCAAAGAAGAAAAAGCTCGCAAGATAACGATAGAACCAGGGTTTGCACCTTTTTCGTTAACGAAGGATCTGCATACTTCCATCGTGGATGTACCAGGGCATGAAAAGCTCATCCGTCAAATGATCGCTGGTGTAGCAGGAATTGACCTTGTTCTCCTTGTAATCGCGGGAGATGAAGGAGTGATGCCTCAAACGAGAGAACACTTTGAAATTCTTTCCTTCTTAGGCATTGAAAAGGGAATCATCGTTGTTACGAAGTCAGATATGATTGATGACGAGATGCGTTTGTTAGTTGAAGAAGACATTTTGGAACTTACAAACTCATCGGTGTTTGAACGTTTTCCAATACATTTTGTAGACAGTGTTTCTTCTGCTGGAATAGACCAGTTGAAGAGTGAAATCATTAACCTCTTAAAAGACACACCTGTTAGATCTTCACAAGGCGCTTTTCGCATGCCGATCGATCATATCTTTACCGTGAAAGGGCAAGGGACTGTTATAAGAGGTACTGTCTATGAAGGTGAAGTACATGAAGGTGATGAACTTTTTGTTCAGCCTGGGAACGTTAAAGTGAAGATTCGAAAACTTCAAGTGCATAAACAAGAAGTTCATTCCGCTAGAGCCGGTCAAAGAGCAGCGATAAATCTTTCAGGAGGTTCTAAAGCGGATTGGAAAAGAGGGCATGTTTTAGTAGAACCGAATGTCTATTCGACCACGAACACTATCGATCTCGTATTATCAACGGGTGAAGGGTGGAAAGGGAAGTTGAAACAGCGCTCTTCCGTGAAGTTTTATAGTGGTACGTCGGAAGTGATGGGTAAACTCGTTCTTTTTGACCGAAATGAGTTAGATGTCAATGAAGATCAAATATATTGTCAAGTTCGATTAGATCAAGAGGTCGTAACAAAACGAGGTGATCGTTTCATCTTAAGACGGCCGACTCCTGAGGAAACGATCGGAGGAGGAGAGGTTATCGACCCGAACGGATCTGTTTATAGATTTGGAACGGAGACGATCGAACGATTGAGGAGTAAACATGAAGGAACTCCAAATGAGCGGGTCCTACAGTTGCTTAATAAAGTAGGATCGATGACAGAACGAGAACTTAAGAGCTCGAGTGGAATGGATGATGAAGTTCTTCAACACACGTTGGATGAACTAATAAGTGAGGGTTCTGTTGCTCGAATGCAAAATTATTTGGTTGCTGATTCTAAGGTAAAGCATATAAAATCTAGCATCATGAACAAACTTCAAAACTTCCATAGCGAGTATAGTTTAAGGCAAGGTATTCCAAAGGCAGAAATTGTTCAATCGTTCCAAAATGAAGTAAATCCGAAAATAGTTAACACGCTTCTTGAAAAATGGATAACAGATTCAACCGTTTCGATCACAGACTATTTTGTTCATTTATCACATTTCAAACCGCATTATCCGGAAAAATGGGCGAAAAGGATGGCGAATGTTCTTGCCACCTTGGAAGAAGCACAGCTCGAGCCGGATGACCTACAGAACATCTATAACGCTCAACAACTTCCAGAACCACTTTATCATGAGTTTAAGTATTTTTTGATTAAATCCAATGAAGTGGTATTGCTGTTTGATGAAGTGATGTTGAGTAGAAAGGCATTTGATTCAGCAGTTGAACATTTGCGAATCAATACGGATTCAACGTTTTCCGTGCAGGATGCTAAAGCGGTTCTTCATACATCAAGAAAGTTCTTAATACCGATATTGGAATGTATGGATTCAAAAGGGTATACGATGCGAGAATCTAATGTTAGGAAATGGGTGCAATAAGTGAGAGTCGTCTTTTTCACTCCGTATTATAAACAAAATCGTGGAAATTCTACTACGGCCAAACGATTAGAACATGGATTGTCTGAGAAAGTTGAGTTTTCTTTTTTTCCATATGAAGAAATTGGTGTTAATCCTACTCTTTTTGAATGGATGGAGAAAGCGGATATCTATCACATCCTTCATTTTTCTAGATTCGTTCAATGGGCTGAAAAAAATGATGTTACGTTGGATAAACCTTATATCGTTACTTCTGGAGGAACAGATCTCAACCACTCGCTAGAAGAAGACGAAAAAAGGTATCTTCCTCTGTTGCGTGAAGCGAAAGCAATCACAGTTTTTACTCAAAAAGCTAAACAATTGCTCGTCGAAGACTATGGACTAAGTGATCATTCAATCCATGTAATACCTCAAAGTATTTATTTACCTTCTATTGAAAATAAGAATGAACCGTTCACTTTGCCTGATGGAAAGCCTAAACTGTTACTGCCAGCTGGAATTCGCCCAGTTAAGGATGTTCTTTTTGCATTGCGGAGTATGATTAAATTGTCTAGCGATTATCCTGATCTCACCTTTTTAATAGTAGGACCCAACTTAGATTCTGAAGAATTTAAAAAAATGAAAGAAGCAGAAAATAAGTATGATTGGCTGTATTATTTACCAGAAGTAGAGCTCGGTCAGATGAAAAAGCTTTATGAATGGGGAGATGTTGTATTGAATACATCGATCTCAGAAGGACAGTCGACAGCATTATTAGAAGCGATGAGTTTTAAGAAGCCTGTAATCGCAAGGGAGAACGTTGGAAACTCTAGCATCATACAACACGGAAATAACGGATTGCTGTTTCAATCTCATGAAGAATTATACCAATCTATAAAGATTGTGATATCTGATCAAGAATTTTATAAACAACTTAGTGATAGAGGGTTTCAAACCATAGAAGAGAAGCACACTATTAAAAAAGAAATAGCTTCATACATGGAACTATATAAAAATTAATAGAAAAAAGGAGAGAATATAATGAAAAAACTTAGTTTGTTGCTGCTGACTATGATCTTACTCTTATCAGCTTGCGGAACGAATAACGATGATAAGAAGAATGCAAAATCGAATAAAGATGAGGTCTTTACGATTGGGGTAATCCCAGCCCAAACGGAAGGTGAGATGAAGGGGGCACTTGATAAACTTCAGAAAGTGCTTAGTGAGAAGATGGACAGAGAAGTTAAGATCACATCTTATCCGGATTACAACGGTGTTGTTGAGGCGATGAACTATGATAAGATCGACATGGCTTATTTCGGACCTCTTACATACGTTGTTGCTCATGAAGAAAGTGGAGCTAAAGCGATCGTAACACAATTGATCAAAGGTGAACCATTCTATTATTCTTATTTGATCACCCATAAAGACAGCAAATATTCAAACCTTGAGGATATGGTATCTGATGCTAAGAACGTAAAGTTTGCTTTTGGTGATCCATCCTCAACTTCGGGCTCTTTGATTCCGAGTATCAAACTAAAAGATGAAGGCATCTATAGAAGTGAATCTGATAGTGATTTTAATAATGTTAGGTTTACCGGTTCTCATGATGCAACCGCTCTTGCTGTTCAAAACAAACAAGTGGATGTTGGTGCGATCGACAGCGCGATATACGATAAATTAATCGAAGAAGGAACGATCGACGGAGATCAGTTTAAAGTGATCTGGAAGTCAGAGAAATTGTTCCAATATCCTTGGGCTGTATCTAAAAGTACAGATGAGAAAACGATGAAAAAACTTCAAGAGATCTTTTTAGATATTAAAGATAAAGAAATTTTGGATGCTTTTGGCGCAACTGGATTTACGAAAGCCGCAAATAAGGATTACGAAAGTATCCGAAAAGCGGCTATTAAAGAGGGTACCATTCAAGAATAGAGGGGAACCATGGTTTGGTTTAAGAGGAGCCAATTATTAATCATATTATGCTTAACAATACTCGTGTTAGGTAGCATGAAGTTAACGGAGTTTGATCTTTCAAAATTTAGTGACTTTCAGAATATGGGTGACTTTTTGTCGAAATGGTTTCCGATGAACACAGAGAGTCTACCATATCTGTTTCAAGAAAGTTTATTAACGATCGCTATCGCATTTTTGGGGAGCTTATTCGGATTAATCATCGCACTTCCGTTAAGCTTTATCGCCGCTCGAAACACGAGTAGAAATCGTTTTGTATATTCAATGACACGTTTCTTACTTAGCTTCTTACGATCAGTTCCTGAATTCGTGTTCGGCTTAATTCTTTTAACAACGCTCGGACTAGGACCATTTCCTGCTGTTATCGCCATCGTCTTGCATAACATCGGGGTATTAGGTAAGTTGATTTCAGAACTGATCGAGGCGGCAGATAAGGGTCCGATCGAAGCGATGTCGGCGGTTGGAGCAAGTAAGTGGATCGGAAATCTATTTGCAGTGCTACCACAAATATGGCCGAATGTACTGTCTCAATTCTTTTACAGATTTGAAGTAGCTATACGTACTTCACTCATCTTAGGTCTTATTGGTGGTGGGGGAATCGGACAACAGTTGTTTATTCATTTTAAAACGTTTCAATATCAGCTAGTCTCTGTTGACGTTCTACTCATCATGATCATGGTGATCTTGGTGGATTATATTGGCGGAAAAATTCGGGAAAAGGTTATTTAGGTGATAACATGATTGAATTTGAGAATGTATCTGTCACATATCCTGGTGCTAAAGAACCTGCTTTAACAGATGTAAATATTACTTTCCAAAAAGGGGAGTTCGTTTGTGTACTAGGTAGAAGCGGTGCAGGTAAATCAACGTTTATAAGATGTATTAACGGTCTCCAGCCTGTTTCTGAGGGTTATGTGAAATGGGGAGATAAAACCTTGAGTGAGATGACTCACAAAGAAACGTTAGAAGTCCGGCGTAAAACAGGTATGATCTTTCAGCATTTTAACTTAATACCGAGGATGAGTGTGGTTCAGAACATCTTAACAGGTCTTTTCGGATACAAAAAATCTTATGAAAATCTGTTAGGTTTGTTTAAACCCACTGATCGATTGCAAGCTCTAGAAGCTATTGAACAAGTTGAGCTAACGGTTGAACCAACAAGAAGAGTGGAGAAGTTAAGCGGTGGACAAAAACAAAGAGTTGCGATCGCGCGAGCACTCGTGCAGAACCCTAAAGTGTTTTTGGGAGACGAACCTGTCGCAAGCTTAGATCCTGGAACAGCTGAAAGGATTTTTCAACTATTAAAAGAAACACATGTAAAACGAAATCTCGTATCAATCATTAATGTGCATGATGTGGTTCTTGCAAAAAAATTCGCCACAAGAATTATTGCGCTAAAAAACGGAAAGCTAGTTTTTGACGGTGCACCTAAAGATTTTGATGAAACCGTGTACGCGGAGATTTATAACCATCTATAAAAAACAAAAAAACTCCGATGTCGGAGTTTTTTGTTTTTAATTGGCTTTGATCGGTTTTTCAGAGATCTCATGAACACGACCGACGATACTTGCGTCACCTATACCTTTATCGTGAAGTCTCTTAAGATATTCTGCAGCTTCTTCTTCAGAAAGACTCACGAGTAAACCGCCAGAAGTCACAGCATCACATAAAATCCATTGCTGCCACTCATAAAGTTCATTGCCATAGAGAACATCATCTTTTATCCAGCGATGATTTGCTTTAGTACCACCAGGCACGATTCCTTCTTGCGCAAGCTCTGTGGTACCTGGTAAAAGAGGTACACTGTGATAATCAATCTCGATGGTAATATCTCCTGTTCCTTTTGCCATCTCAGTCGCATGACCGAGAAGGCCGAAACCTGTTACATCGGTAACAGCGTTTGGAGATAGACCTTCCAAGCATTCTGCTGCTGTTTTATTCAATGTGGCCATCGTTTTGCTGACTAACTGAAGCTGATCGTCAGTAAGCTTGTCTTTTTTAATAGCAGTGGTTTGAATACCGACACCGATAGGTTTTGTTAATACAAGAACATCTCCTGGTCTTGCTCCTACATTTTTATATACTTTAGAAGGATGTACGAGTCCTGTGACGGACAGACCAAACTTAGGTTCAGAATCATCGATCGAGTGTCCTCCAACAAGCACCGCACCTGATTCCTTCACTTTGTCAGCTGCTCCTTTTAGAATCTCGGCGAGCACATCATGACCAAGTGTGTTGATCGGAAAGCCTACAATATTCATTACTGTTGTAGGGTGTCCCCCCATCGCATAAACGTCACTTAGTGAATTAGCAGCGGCGATTTGTCCGAACATATATGGATCATCTACAATAGGTGTGAAAAAGTCGACAGTCTGGATCATGGCAAGGTCATCTGTTAACTTATAGACACCTGCATCGTCTGAAGTATCTAAACCAACTAAAAGGTTAGGGTCATATTCGCGTTTTGGTAGATGACGCAAAACTTGCGCCAGGTCTTCTGGACCAATTTTACAGCCTCAACCACCTTTTGAGGAAAGGTGAGTGAGCTTTACTTTATCTTCGCTTGTCATAATTTAACGACACCTCCTTTTGTTAGTATAAACATTATTTTTGTGATTTGCCTAAGGATATACTAAAATAGTCTTAAAAAAGGAGGATGTATTATGAAAGTATCTATTGAATTCTGCATGATGTGAAACTTTGCACCAAAAGCCGCGAGTCTCGCGGAAGACCTGTTCAATCATTTTCGATCTAAAGTTTCATCGCTTGAACTGATTCCAAGTTCTGGCGGAGTTTTTGAAGTTATTGTTGATGGTGATAAGATTTATTCAAAAAAAGAGACCGGAGAATTTCCGGATCACGACCTGATCATTCAACACTTAGAAAAATTAAAGGCTTAACAACGATAGCCTCCTTAAGGAGATCGTTGATACCTTAAGGAGGCTTCATTTTGTCAAAATCAGATTTATTAAGGCAGCTTCCTGCCGTGCATGAGGCAGTGAAAGATATCAGTTCTGAAGTGAATGGCAAACCAGAAAAGGAAATAACACGAGCTGTTCAAGATGCGATCAATCATTGGCGAGAGTATATTCTTAAAGACCCCCATGCTATTGACTTGAAAATTGATATCAGAATACTTGTTTTGAATTCAGCAAGGGCAAAATTAGCTCATCCTACAGATCGGATCCGTTCACTGATCAATGCTAGCGGAATCGTTATCCATACAAATCTTGGTCGCTCTAGACTCAGTGAAAAAAGCGTAGCGCGGATGAGTGAAACAGCAAGAATGTATTCGAATTTAGAATATAACTTGGAGAAAGGGAAACGAGGCTCTAGGCATGATCTAACAGAGGAGCTAATTAAACAAGTGACAGGATCAGAAGCAGCAATGGTCGTGAACAATAATGCTGCAGCCGTTTATTTAGTTCTCAAAGGACTAGCAAAAAACAAAGAAGTCATTGTTTCAAGAGGTGAACTTGTAGAGATCGGAGGCTCATTTCGTGTTTCTTCTATAATGGAAGAAAGTGGTGCGGAGCTGCGGGAAGTTGGAACTACGAATAAAACACATTTTTTTGATTATGAACGAGCGATAACGGATAAAACCGGTATGATCATGAAGGTTCACACAAGTAATTTCAAGGTGATTGGGTTCACAAAAGAAGTTTCTTCTAGCGAGTTGATGCAGTTGAAAAAGAATCACCCGGAACTGATTGTATATGAAGATCTGGGAAGTGGTGCACTCTATCCTTTTCAGTCCGTTGGAATAGGTGATGAACCCTTAATTTCCTCTGTTATCAACAAAGGTATAGATGTTGTTTCTTTTAGCGGAGATAAACTTTTGGGAGGCCCACAAGCTGGGATTATTGCAGGGAAAAAGGAAATCATCGGCATATTAAAGAAACATCAACTAGCTCGCGTTTTAAGAGTGGATAAATTTACGATCGCAGCCTTAAACGAAACGTTGCAGGCGTATTTAAACGAAGAATATTCAACGATTCCTACAGTTAGAGATATTTTAAAAACTCCTGAAGAGATCAGAGAGATAGTATGGAGACTAAAAAGAAAGGTTGAAGATCATTCTTCTTTAACAATCAGAATTCTGGAAGATTTCTCTCAAGTTGGGGGAGGAACGATGCCAGATGTGAAGTTGCCAACTTTTTGTCTTGGTATTAAACACTCTAAAGGTGCAGATTACTTAGCAAGAGCTTTTCGGAACTATCAAACCCCTGTTATCGTGAGGATCAAAGAGGAAGAAGTACTATTAGATCTTAGAACGATTTCAGAAGAAGAGCTTTTGACACTTGAAGATGCGATACGTTCAATCGACTAAGAAAAGGGACTGACAGAGAATCTGTCAGTCCTTTATGTTTTTTGTATTATCTGCCTTCTCCAGAGTTTTGTCCTGTATGATTACGCTGCTTCACTTTTTTAGAACCACTCATAGGAGCTGGTTGTCCAGGGTTTTCCCCTTTTGGCGCGTTCTTTCGAATATCTTTAAACGTATTATGCTCTCCCATAATAAGCCTCCTTTTTTTATCCGGCGCCTTGAAAGCAGTTGATTTCCGCTTCAGGTGCTCGCTTTCCGGGGGGCGGGCGGTGAGCCACTGATCCCCCAGGAGTCTCACACCTTACACTCCAACCAACTTGTCAAAGATGTCTTTCGTATGGACACCTTAATCAACAACAGAAAGCAATTTATTGAATAATTATAGCTAAAATTGGAACGTTAAAGGTAAACCAAAACAAAGGATGGTAATTATGCCCTATCATAAAAACAAACAACAAGCATATCAAGCTGCTGAGCAAGGTTATCAAAATGCGATGGATATCTCCAAAACATTGGATGCTTCAAACAGTGAATATGGAGTGTTCTATGCTCATTTTATGACAGAAAATGAAAAGGCTTGTCAACAAATACAAAACGCACTTGAAACGGCTTCAGAACATCAACAGCCACAGTTAGAAAGCTTTCTAAATGAGCTTCAACAGCTTCAGAGCCAGTTTCCAAAACCTTAATGTCGTTTTTTCGTTTTCTTATTGTTTTGACGCTCAGCTTCACTTAGCTTTTCGTTCGGTAAGGAAAGCGATTCATTACCGAATTCGGTATCATACCCAGCACCTTTACCTTGAGCTTTTGCTGCGTTCATTCCAGGACGCGAGTGATTTGCTTTGTTTCTTCCCATTTGTTTGTCACCTCCGATAACTTTAGTTTGTGCAATATCAAAAAGAAGAAGCACTCCAAAATAAGGAGTGCCTCTTTACGTTCAAGATTTATATTTACTGAGCAAGAGCCAGACGCCAGAAAGTCCGATCAAACTGTATAAAACTTTTGTCACCGTGGTAGCGCTTCCAAAAATTTCTGTAACAAAGTTTGTATCAAAAAGTCCGATCGCTCCCCAGTTTAATGCTCCGATCAACACGAGTAACGCAGCAAGTTTTTTTAACCATTCCATCCTGTTTCCCTCCGATCTATTGAAGAGTGGTTTTTAAGCGGAAAACAAAAAGAAGTATTACGTAAATTACTATATGCGAGCAAGAGAATGATGGTGATATTCACACCATAAGTAAAACTTATGTCGATTGATAACCATTAACTATTTTACTTATGAAAGGGTTTTACGTATGATAATAGAGGGAAAAAAAGATTCTGTGTGATTGACTGTGAAATTGAACACATTTTTTCGACAATTTTTCTCATAATCGTGTATGATTGTTAGTGAAGGGAGAGAGTGGAACATGAAAAGAAATGATGTATTTAATGCCCGTTCTACTTTTGATGTGAACGGTAAGGAATATAGCTATTACCGTTTAGGAGCGTTAGAAGAAGCGGGAATTGGTAATGTATCGAAATTACCCTACTCTGTAAAAGTATTATTGGAATCTGTATTAAGACAATTTGATGGAAAAGTAATCAACAAAGAACACGTTGAAAATCTTGCAAAGTGGGGCACGAGTGAACTAAAAGATATCGATGTTCCTTTTAAGCCTTCACGTGTTATTCTTCAGGATTTTACAGGAGTACCAGCTGTTGTTGACTTAGCTTCTCTTCGTAAAGCAATGAAGGATATGGGTGGAGACCCTTCTCAGATCAACCCTGAAATTCCAGTTGATCTTGTAGTTGACCACTCTGTACAAGTTGATAAGGCAGGTACTGAAGACTCACTTGCTTTCAACATGAACCTTGAATTTGCTCGAAATGAAGAACGTTACAAACTCTTGAGCTGGGCTCAATCTGCGTTTGACAACTACCGTGCTGTACCTCCTGCAACAGGAATCGTCCACCAAGTTAACTTAGAGTACTTGGCGCCTGTAGTCCTTACGAGCGAATCTGAAGGTGAAACAATCGCATTCCCTGATTCATTAGTAGGTACTGATTCTCATACAACAATGATCAACGGTCTTGGTGTATTAGGATGGGGTGTCGGTGGGATTGAAGCAGAAGCAGGCATGTTAGGACAGCCTTCTTACTTCCCAGTTCCAGAAGTAATCGGTGTTAAATTAACAGGAACGCTTCCAAACGGAACGACTGCAACTGACCTTGCACTTAAAGTAACGCAAGTATTGCGTGAAAAGAAAGTAGTAGGGAAGTTCGTCGAGTTCTTCGGTCCAGGACTTGCGGATATGCCGCTTGCAGACCGTGCAACGGTTTCAAACATGGCTCCTGAATATGGAGCAACTTGTGGTTTCTTCCCAGTTGACGAAGAAGCATTAAACTATCTTCGTCTGACAGGTAGAACTGAAGATCAAATTCAGCTTGTAGAAGCGTATTGCAAAGCAAACGGATTGTTCTACACAGCAGGAGATGCTGATCCTGAATTTACAGACGTAGTCGAAATCAATCTTTCTGAAATCGAACCAAACTTGTCAGGACCAAAACGCCCACAAGATTTGATTCCTTTATCTCAGATGAAAGAAAGCTTTAATAAAGCGCTTGTAGCTCCACAAGGAAATGCAGGGTTCGGACTAACAGCTGATGAGATCAACAAAGAAGTTACTGTTAAGCATCCGAACAACGAAACTTCGACGATGAAGACTGGTGCTGTTGCGATCGCTGCGATCACAAGCTGTACGAACACTTCTAATCCATACGTTATGTTAGGTGCTGGATTAGTTGCTAAGAAAGCGATTGAAAAAGGCTTAAAAGTTCCTGGCTATGTAAAAACATCATTAGCCCCAGGTTCTAAAGTTGTTACACGTTATTTAGAAGAAGCAGGCTTAATGAGCTATATGGATCAGTTAGGGTTCAATCTTGTTGGTTATGGCTGTACAACATGTATCGGTAACTCAGGTCCTTTGGCGCTTGAAGTTGAAAATGCGATCTCTAAGAACGATCTTACTGTAACTTCAGTCCTTTCAGGTAATAGAAACTTTGAAGGACGTATCCACCCGCTTGTAAAAGCTAACTACTTAGCTTCTCCACCATTAGTAGTAGCTTATGCACTAGCTGGAACTGTAGATTTCAACCTTCAATCTGATTCTTTTGGAACAGACAAAGAGGGCAACGAAGTTTACTTTAAAGATATCTGGCCTTCATCAGAAGAGATCAATGAAGCGATGAAGAAAGCAGTTACTCCAGAATTGTTCAAAAAGGAATACGAGCGTGTATTTGATGAGAACGAACGCTGGAACGAACTAAAGACTTCAGCTGACCAATTATATGGTTTTGATACATCATCAACATACATTCAAAACCCTCCGTTCTTTGAAGAGCTTTCTGCAGAACTTAAAGAGATCCAACCGCTTAAAGATCTTAAGCTTATCGCTAAATTCGGAGATTCTGTAACGACTGACCACATTTCTCCGGCTGGTGCGATCGGAAAAGATACTCCTGCAGGAAGATACTTGATTCAAAATGGTGTTGAGCCACGTGACTTTAACTCTTACGGTTCTCGTCGTGGTAACCATGAAGTAATGATGCGTGGTACGTTTGCGAATATCCGTATTCGTAATGCTGTAGCTCCTGGTACTGAAGGTGGCTGGACAACTTTCTGGCCGACTAACCAAGTGATGAGCATTTATGATGCTGCGATGAAATACAAAGAGAATGGTACGGGTCTTATGGTAATCGCAGGAAAAGATTACGGAATGGGATCATCTCGTGATTGGGCAGCAAAAGGTACTACTTTACTAGGAATTCAAACTGTACTTGCTGAAAGCTTCGAACGTATCCACCGTTCAAACCTTGTGTTGATGGGTGTACTTCCTCTTCAATTCAAAGATGGTGAGAGTGCTGAGACATTTGGACTTACAGGAAAAGAGTCTTTCACGGTTTCTGTTGATGAAACGGTTAAACCGCGTGATCTTGTTCAAGTTAAAGCAGTTTTTGAAGATGGAACTGAAAAAACATTTGAAGTTGTAGCTCGTTTTGACAGCGAAGTTGAAATTGAGTACTACCGTCATGGTGGTATCCTTCCAATGGTGCTTCGTAACAAGCTTGCTCATTCTTCTCAAACGCAAAACTAATAAAAAAATCCTTTGCCAATATCTTTAGGCAAAGGATTTTTTTATGCTTTTTTCGTATGTTTTTCGTCGAGTTTGATCTCGAGTTGTTCAATATAGGACTCATCTTTCAACAATTGTCTTTTGTTCTCGTTCACGAGCTCTCTGAAATTCATTTTTCTATTTTTCCTCATCACTGCACCTCTTTATTGGGATAGTACCAATATAGCCAAGATAAAATCGAAATAATCAGACTTTGAAAAAAATAATTGCCACTTTACTTATGAATAGTTGATTTTGATTAATGGAAAAGTATAAAGAAGACGAAAGGAGGTTGGACCTTTGAGTAATCCAAAACGTTTTCCAGAAGATTTCGTACCAAATCATATTGGCACTCAGCCACGTGAGAGCAACAGTAATAATGGAAAAAAGATGGCTAATAAGTCGCACGATCATGCAGATTATGTACCACCTAAAGGGAAATAACAAAGTACTTTCTAAAAATTACCTCTCCATAATTTTTTCTTTTGACTCCCATATACGAAAGATTTTGTCGAAAAAGTGTATGTAGTGAAAGAATTAGGAGGGGTACGTTTGATCACGGCATCTGTCAAACCATTACCTGTATCACATAACAAAGATGATCAGGATTATTTATATCGTCAGTTAGAGATTGAAATGCAGCGATTAGGGCATCTTGTTCCTTTTCGTGAAGAGTTGAACTGGGATAAAGAAATTACAACGATGGAACTAGGAAATGTAGAAACGCTAGAAAAGTTAAAAAAAGCCGCTGCAAAAAATGATGGGGTATTTTTGTTCTATGCCAAGCTTACAAAAGGAACCGTTTATCAGCATATTATCCTGCATCCGAACACGGAAGGATTCTATCTTCCGTTTCGATTTGAAGAACCATTTCAAATAACAGTGAAAAATAAAAAATATTGGATTGGTTCATCGATCAGGCTCGCCGAAGAGTTAGCATGGCTTGAGATTACAATGAAAAATCTTGAAGATGACAGTGTAGTGGAATATTGGAAATACCTGTCTGAACTTTGTCAATTTAGCGTTCAAAACATGAGTCCGATCTTATTACAAAAAAATTAAAGAATAATCCTATTGGTGATTAGTACAAACTATGATGGTACGAACTTTCTACAAAGGAGAATCATCATGAACAAACCAAACCGAGACGATAGAAGTAATAACGTTGAACGATTAGAACAAATGGTTCAGAACACAGAACAAAATATTTCTGAAGCTAATCAGACTGCGGCTAACACAGAGCTGACTGCAAGCCAAAAAGAGCAGATCAAAGAGAAGAATCAACATAGACAAGAATCCATAGAGCAGTTTCAAAATGAGATTCAAGAAGAAAAGGCTTATAGAGAAGGTAACGACCTTCAATAAGAGAAAGACCGGCATATTGCTGGTCTTTTTTTTCATTTTCTACTAAAGTGATAAGAAAAGACAACACGAAGGGAAACAGATGATTTATGAAATTTGTTGAAAGTAGCGTTGATGTTAGATATGCAGAGACAGATCAGATGGGTGTCGTGTATCATGCGAACTATTTGATTTGGTTTGAGATCGGTAGAACAAAGCTCATTGAACATTTAGGGTTTAAATATGCAGACATGGAAAGGGAAGGGATACTTTCTCCCGTAACAGACATTCAAGCTTCTTATAAAAAACCCTTAACATATGGACAAAAAGCACATATTAGAACAGCTGTAAAAGAATATTCGGGAATCAAGGTTGTTTATTATTATGAGATCTTTAACGATCAAAACGAGTTATGTGTTATAGGCGAATCCACTCATGTTTGTGTAAAAAAAGAAAATTTTCGACCGATCTCTATAAAAAAATATTTTCCTGATTGGCATGAAGCCTACGTAGAAATGAGCTCAGCAGAATAATGGCTTTCGGAATAAAACGTGCTGACTTAAAAAGATGGAAAGATGAAGTAGAGATGGGTAACATCGCATTCCTCACCCATTTTTGGTATGATTCACGATTTCCAACAGCAAAGAGTGTAACAAAAGTAGGTTGTAACGATCGGAAAAGATTATCTGAGTGGGGAAGAACTTACGGTTTAAAGGAAGAGTGGATTCATGAACGAGATGCTTACCCCCATTTTGACCTTATCGGGGATAAGCAAGTAGAGATCATGAAAAGAGAAGGAAGAATCCAGGAACTTCAAAAGTTCATATAGCCTAGTTTTTGTTCTCGTTAAAATCGTATTTAATTTCTCCATCCGTAATGGAAACCGTTAGATCGTTTCCGTCAAAGAACCATTCATCTTCTTGCTCGATGAAGAATTTATGATTTTCTACAACGATTTCAGCAGCAGGATGTTTTGGTGTATCTTTTGTAAGTCCTAATGAAAAGCCGTCTTGAACCGTGCTGCATCCTCCAAGGCGAACGAAAAAACGGATGGAATCGTCCGATGATGCTTGTAGGTCAATGATCACATAATTTGCAGTATCTTCATTCATAATGATTTTCAAAGTATATTCACTCCTTAAGAATGTCTTTAAAGTAATGATGATATTGTGGCATACGAATAAAGAAAGCACAATTATTTACGATTGAAGGAGGCAGATTTGGTGGACATTCATTCATTTTTTGAAGAAGCATCAGAACGATATCGTGTTCAAGATTTAATTTCTGAACATACGAATATGATATTTATTTTAGAATCGCCTCATAAAGAGGAAATCAAATTTGGAGTACCTTTGGCCGGTCTCTCAGGCAGATCGATGGCAAAAGAATTATTTGCAGTGGAAGATAGTCCTCCGATGGGAAAGGTGTTAAAACAGTACATAGACGAAAAAAAGAAGACAATATTTGGAATCGTAAATGTTTGTCCGTTTCCTTTGCAAGGTGCTGCATTTCCCGATCATACTTTTGTTAACAGATATAGAGATGAGATTAAAGTTGCTGAAGCAGTAAGAACGAGTTCGGTAAAAGTATATAAAGACGAAGCGAGAGCTCATTTCGATCAATTGCTATTAAACCAATTCGAAAGTAGGTTAACCTCACTGATTAGAGAAAACACGGTCATCGTTCCATGCGGAAGATTTGCAGAAAAATACGTCAACAAACTGTCTAATAAAGACAGGTTAACCATTATAGAAGGTGTACCACACCCTTCTTATCATTCATGGTCTCGAGATCGCTATCAAGAAGTGATAAATAAAGTAAGAGAAGAAGGAAAAAAAAGAACCTCCTAAATCAGGAGGTTCAAATGAAGAATACAGTTGCTCCGTATAGTACCGCTGTTATGCCAGCAGCAATTAGTGCAGGTTTTAACTTATATCGTGCATAGGTGATAACAGATAGGTTTAAAATACGGGCAATCGTATTCGTATCATCACTTAACGGTGAAGCGAATGCTCCGAATGTCCCACTTGCAAAGACCGCTCCAATCACAAGAGGAAGAGAAACATCTGCCACTCCTGCCATTGATACACCTAGAGGCATTAATATTCCCCACGTACCCCAGGCAGATCCGATAAAATAGGAGACAGCACAACCGAAGATAAACAGCAATGGGACGATAACTGATCCAGGGATCCAGCCTGCGTATCGTGTTACAAAAGCAGAGAAACCAAGTTCTTCAGTAACAGACGATAAGCCCCAAACAACAGCTAACAGCACGATAACACTCATCAATTCGTTGCCACCGAAAATAAATCCATTCAACAGATCACCCGTTTTCATTTTCTGAAATCGTAGAAAAAGAAACGTGAATATGGTTGTAAACAATAGAGCGATCAGCATCGCATCCATAACATCTGCTGAAATGAACGCCTCAAAAAAACTACCTTTCGTTTTTTTGTAACCATCCCACCATGTTAACAATAGAGTAAGGAAGACGACTAAGATGAGTGGAATTAGTAAGTTCAATGGTTTGTTCGGAAGTTCTCTATTAACGGCAGGATCACAACTATGCCAGTCGTCCTCTTCACTTTCTCCAACATCTTTAGGATCGGTTTCTTCTGTTGATTTTGAATGGTGAAAGAAGCTGAGGTATACCCCTACGATGATCATGACAAAAGAGAAAAAATTAAACGGGATGCTTTGTATAAAAAGAGAGTATGGATCTGCGTTAATGTTTTCGTTTTTCAAAGAGATATCTACAATAGAAGTCATGTATCCAACAAAAGCGGTAGCGATTGGTATCAACACAATGATGGGAGTTGCTGTTGTTTCAATGACAAAGCCGAGCTCTTGGGTAGACATCTTTACCTTTTTTAAAAGAGCTCTCATGATCGGAGCAATCGTGACGAAACGAAAACTTGGAGCAGCAAAAGTGCCGATCGTAGACACATAAGTAAGCAACAATGCCCCTTTTTTTGTTTCAATCCTGTTAGAAGCTTCTTCTACAAAGCCTTTGATTCCACCAGAAAGTTTAATCATGGAAATGAGTCCGGAAAAAGCATACAAAAACACTAATATTTTTATGTTTTTAGGGTCTACAAGCCCTTTGACTAGAAATTGGACCATCTTCTCTAGACCACCCACAAGAGTAGGGTGGAGAAGGTATGAGCCAGTCAAAAGACCAGCGATCAAACCTGGGAGAACTTGTTTAGTCTTGATAGCTATAGGGATTACCACTAAGAACGGAATAACAGAAACCCAATTTTGATCCATGAGAGGTCCTTCTTTCATACAAGAGATAATACTGTTAGCGTGTGATGCTTTTTAAAATTTATTCTTTATTAACAAAAGAAAAGACGTTTCATCTAAAACCCCATTGGTTAGAATAATAGCGTCCAAGTGAAACATCACATGTTTAAAGAGTGGGGTGAATAAACTTTAAACATCACTTCTAAATGTAAAGAGTTGCATTTATTAGGTTTACGTGATAAGTTTAACAACGGAATATATATGGACGGAACAAGTTTGAATTACGGATAGCCTTGTAACTATTAACGTTTAATTTTTACGCATATTCACATGGCTAAGCATTTCCCATCAATATGTTATAAGGAAATGCTATTTTATGTGCAAATCATGATGTATTTTGAAAAAACAAATTGGCCGGCAGCTTAACATTACAAACCATGCCGGATCCACGAGGTTATCGTAAAACCTTTTTCGTCACAGAAAAGGAGATAGAACATTGACAACATTTCAAGAACTAGGACTAAGTCCTGAGTTGCTTCAATCCATTAATAATATGGGATTTGAGGAAGCAACACCGATTCAGCGTGATACCATTCCAACAGCACTTAAGGGGACTGACCTTATTGGCCAGGCACAAACAGGGACTGGTAAGACAGCTGCGTTTGGTATACCGCTAATCGAAAAAATGGATACTAGATCACGATTCGTTCAAGGAATCGTATTAGCTCCAACTCGTGAGTTAGCTGTTCAAGTAGCAGAAGAACTCAACAAAATCGGTCAATTTAAAGGAATTAAAACATTGCCGATTTATGGTGGACAATCCATTGTTCGACAAATTAAAGCATTAAAAAATGGTCCACACATCGTAGTAGGTACACCAGGACGTGTGCAAGACCACATCAATAGAAAAACATTGAAGCTTGATAGCGTTCATACAGTTGTGCTTGATGAAGCGGATGAAATGCTTAACATGGGATTCGTTGAAGATATTGAAAAGATCTTAGAAAACGTTCCTACAGAACGTCACACGATGCTTTTCTCTGCAACAATGCCTAAGCAGATTCAAAACTTGGCTGCTAAATTCATGAAGGATGTTTTGCTTATTAAAGTAAAAGCTTCTGAAATGACAGTTAAAAACATTGAGCAAGAATATGTTGAAGTAAAAGAACGTCAAAAGTTTGATGCGCTATGCCGTTTCATGGATATTCACTCTCCAGAGCTTGCGATCGTTTTCGGACGTACGAAGCGTCGTGTAGATGAATTGTCTGAAGCTTTAAGCAAACGCGGTTATTCCGCTGAAGGGATTCACGGTGACCTTCCGCAAGCAAAACGTGACAAAGTGTTACGTGCGTTTAAGAACAACACGATTGAAGTTCTTGTTGCAACTGACGTAGCTGCTCGTGGTCTTGACATCTCTGGTGTTTCTCACGTTTATAACTTCGATATTCCTCAAGATCCAGAAAGCTATGTTCACCGTATTGGACGTACTGGCCGTGCAGGAAAAACAGGTTATGCATTAACATTTATCACGCCTCGTGAAATCGATCACCTTTACACGATCGAAAAAATCACAAAGCGTAAAATGGTAAAACGTGCGATTCCTTCTGTTTCAGAAGCAATGGAAGGACAACAGCAAATCACGCTTGAAAAGCTGATGGAAGTTGTTGAGCAAGATAACTTTAACGGTTATAAGCAAACAGCAGTTGAGTTACTAGAAGAGAACGATTCTGTTACACTTTTAGCTGCAGCGCTTAAGCTTCTTACAAAAGAACCTGATATGACTCCGATCAATCTTACAGATGAGCCGCCACTATCAGTTAAAAAGAGACGTCCTAATAATCGTTTCTCTGATCGTAGACGTTCTGGAGGAGGCCCTAAAAGAGAGGGTGGAGGCGGAAGAGATAATCGCCGTTCTGGATACTCTAAAGGCGAGCGCAGTGGTTCTCGAGATGGTGGAAACCGCAGTAGCAGCGGCAGCCGTGATCAATCATATCGTTCACAAAAACGTGTTCGTGAAGATTTCAAAAACAGATAAGACTTTAGGAAGCAAGGGAGAAGTTTTCCCTTGCTTTTTTTTGTGTTGGACGAAAGCTATGATTAAATTAAAAATATAATGTTTCTATTTCACAGCAAAAAACACTGATTTCAAACTAACAGCTCATAATGAAGGGAGAATGATAGGATTTGAAAAAAATATTAATCATTTCTGATACCCACATGCCTAAAAAAGGAACGGCGTTTCCTGAACCCATTCTAGATATATTAAGGAAGCATATCGATTACATATTTCATGCTGGAGACTGGACGGCGAAATCTGTATACGAAGAACTTAAAACGTATGCACCTGTCTATGCAGTGAGAGGTAACGTAGATCAGGATAGCTGGAGTAGTACTCTTCCTGATAAAGTACTTGTAGATATTGAGAATGTGAAGGTTGCGATGGTTCATGGTCATCTTGGAAAGGGAAGATCGACACCTGAACGTGCATACAGGGAATGTCAAAGAGATGGAGCTGATCTGATCATATTTGGTCATTCCCACATTCCTTTTCATGATGAAAAAGGTGATAGTATACTTTTTAATCCCGGTTCGCCAACGGATAAAAGAAGGCAGAAACAATTCTCGTTTGGTATTGCTGAGATTGATCAATCAACCATTATACTCACTCATCATTATTTTTCCTGATGAATGACAACCTGTAAAGAAGACATAATAATACAATCACAACACAACACTTGGAGGAATAAAAATCATGCCGAATGGGGATAACTTCTTCTTTACAGCGAAAAATGGTGAAGAGATCACCTTAAGACCCGTAGAAGAAAAAGATGCAGCAGATATTACTCGACACGTAGAAGCAATCGTAAAAGCAGGTAGATATCTTCAAAAAGAGGAGCCTCATTCAGTTGAAGAAGAGGTTGAGTTTATTCTTGAGGTTAAGCGTAAGGGTAATTTGTACACAGCGGTCGAACGAAACGGAAAGGTAGTAGGGATAGCTAGAGTACTAAAAGGTGAACTTCAAATGAAAAGACATACCGGTGTCTTTAGAACTTGGATTCATCCCGAGGCTCAAGGTCTAGGAATAGGAAAAGAACTGCTGGCTCATACGTTAAGGTGGGGTGAGAAAAATAACCTACATAAGATATGGCTTACTGTTTTCTCCGGAAACGAGAAGGCAGTAAAGGTTTATGAGAAAGCCGGTTTTATTATAGAAGGGAAACAAAAAGATCAGGTGATCATAGAAGGTGAGTTTGAAGATGAATACTTCATGGCGTATTTTTTTAGATCTACTTCAAAATAAACTCAATCGGATTCCAAGAGAATAGATAATCAATGGTGAAATCGCTATCATATATATGGTAAAGTGGATAGTGATACAGTATTGAAGACAGGTGGATACGATGAAGTCAACTGAAAAAGAATTATTGATAACAGAAAAACAAAGATTGATCGGTTTATATGAAGCATTCCAAAAAATGAACAATCGAAAAGAAGAAGAACAATTAAGCAAACTATTCCTTAAAGTAGCGAAGGAAGAGTTTGCTATAGCTTTTTGCGGCCATTTTTCTGCAGGAAAATCAAGCTTGATCAATGCACTTTCTCAAACAGGAATTCTTCCATCCTCTCCAATTCCTACAAGTGCAAACATCGTCAAAATGGTCAAGGGAGAGGAAAAAGCGGTTGTTCAGCTCAAAAGTAAAGAAGTGGTTACTTTTGAGCATCCTTATGACGTAAATGAAATAAAAGAACTATGTAAAGATGCCGAACTAGTTGAGGCGATCGAGATCTATTACGGCGGTAATGAAGAGGATACAGAGAATATAGCTTACTACGACACACCAGGAATCGATTCTACAGATCCGCTCCATAAAAAAGCGACTGAAAACGTTGTCTATTTAGCTGATCTGATCTTTTATGTAATGGACTATAACCATATACTCTCTGAGACGAATATAGAATTCATCTCATCTTTGATTCAGAGAGGAAAAGATGTCCGCCTAATCGTTAACCAAATTGATAAGCATCGTGAAGAAGAGTTGAAGTTTACAGCTTTTAAAGAAAACGTTTTTGACTCTTTTCAATCTCATGGAATACCAAAAGAACATATCTTTTTCACAAGTGTTAAGAAACAAAATGTTGCCCATAATGACCTAACTGCTCTTATGGCTTATATCAAAAGAATCGAGCAAAACAAAGATGCTCTTCTATTAAAACAAGTGAATAATCAGCTTCAGCATTTTGTGCATGACTATGTAGAAAGAACAGAAGAAGGTATAGCAACTATTGATGTTGTAAGTCAGAGACTAGCTTCTTTTTATGGAGAACATGAAGATCTTTTAAAACGACTATCACAGAAAGAACAGGTTATCATCGAAAAAGAGGAAAGTGTTAAGAACCAACTTGTTAACATTTTAGAATCTGCGCAATTAATGCCCTATGAGACAAGAGAAAGCGCAGGCTTGTTTATCGAATCTGCTAAAAAAGAATTTAAAGTAGGGATTTTCTTCTCTAAACAAAAAACAGAACAAGAACGAAACGATCGAACAAAAGATTTATCAGAAAAACTACAAAAGTCGATCGATGCTCATATTAACTGGCATGCGCAAAACTATGTAAGCACTCTTCAAAAAGAAGTGGACCATAACCTCCCAGATTGGGAACCTGTTAAAGTAAATAAAGAATTGTTACATTCATTCGTTACACCAGGTCTTTCAGCTCAAGGGCAAGGTCTTTTAAACTATTGCAACAACATTTCAAATGAAGTGAAAAGACTAGCACGTCACCAGATTACAAATTGTATAAATTCTGTAAAAGCATGTTTAAATATAAAAGTTGGCCGTGAGTTATCCAACTTAAAAGAAGAGTTGAATAGGTTAGAGGATGAGATAAAAACGCTGCAGCAGGATAAAGAGATCGCGGAGAATTGGGATGAGCAAAAACATGAACTTCATGAGATGCTGTATGCTGATTTACCAGGTGATCGATCTGTATATGAATTTGAAAGAAAGTTTCTTGCTGAATATCAGCCTTTATCTATCGAGATGTTTAAGAAAAAGTTTGAAAAAGAACCAATTGATAACTTGAAGGAGCAATATGAAGAGGAACATAACATTACGTTACATTCAAGTAATGATTCTCTCTTGAAAGAAACCGAAAAATTATCAATAGCCGCTTCTATACTAAAGCCGATCAGAGGGCTTTCTCACCTAGCGTCAGAGATGGAAGAGCTGCAGAAGAGACTATATAAACGATCGTTTACGATGGTTCTCTTTGGTGCGTTTTCAGCTGGTAAATCATCGTTTGCCAACGCCTTATTCGGGGAAAGTATTCTTCCTTCCTCACCAAACCCTACGACAGCTGCAATTAATGAGATACGATGTCCAGATCGTGATCACCACCATGGTTCGATCATGATTGAGATGAAGAGTGAAAAAGAACTAAAACAAGAGCTTAACAATGTCTTAAAAATAACAGATAAAGAATTGAACGATTTATTGGATTCATCAGACAAGGAACTGGCTTCATACAAAGCAGGCTACGCATGGGCGAGAGAACATCTAGGCAATGTACTAAATAAAGAAATTTCTGAGATTGGCGAATATGCTGCAGATGAAACAAAAGCTTGTTTCATTAAAAAAATCACGATCTATTACAGCTGTCCGTTAACAGAAAAAGGTCTTGTGCTCGTTGATACACCAGGAGCTAACTCGATTCATTCTCGCCATACTGAAGTCGCGTTTGAATACATGAAGCATGCAGACATCATCATTTATCTTACGTACTTTAACCATGCATTTTCATATGCAGACCGCGAATTTTTGATCCAGTTAGGAAGAATTAAAGATACTTTTTCATCAGATAAGATGTTCTTTGCGATCAATGCTGCCGATCTAGCTGAAACGGAAGAAGACAAGAACGATGTCGTACATCATGTGAAGAGCAATCTTCTGACATTTGGTATCAGAAATCCAAGATTATTTCCGGTTTCTAGTAAAAATGAACTGATTCCTAGTAAGCGTGCAGAAAGTGGTTTTTATGCATTTTCATCTAGCTTAACTCATTACATCGAACATGAGTTAGAAAACGCAATGATCAAGAGTGCAAGATCATCTGTAAAGCACGCAAGTGCGGTCATAGAAAATATGATCAAAGAAACCGTTCAAAGAATGGAGAAAGAAGACGAGTATTTAGAGAGTCTTCAAAAGAGAGAGAACACGTTAGTTGATTTCAGTAATGATTACATTAGTATATCGAAAAAACAATTTCTGCAAGAACAAAAAGAACTTCTCTATTATATAAAACAGCGTGTATTGATTCGTTATCATGATTTTTATAAAGAGACGATCCATCCGGCTGCGGTTCAAAATTCTAAGAATGCTTTAGCTGAATGTATAAGAGAACTTCACGCAAAGATCTCACACGATTTGCACCAAGAATTTAAAGCCTGTTCATTACGATTAGATCATTGGATACAAAAAGATATGAAAGATAAAATGGAGCATCTGATCTCTAAAGCAGCTCAAGAAGGTGTGAGTTTACAGGAGAGAGATGAAACAGGAAATCAATTTAAAACACCATCCTTTTCCTTAGATTTTGAAAATAAGGATGAAACGAAACTTAAGAAATGGTTATCATATTTTAAAAATCCGAAGCAGTTCTTTGAACAAAGTGGTTCGAATGAGCTAAAAAATCATCTTGTGGATGAGATAGATCATGAAGTGGAGAATTGGTTGGTAGAAGCTGATAAAAAGCTTACCCAGCATTATGAAGATGTGTTAGTCAACACAGAAAAAGAAGCAAAGACTTACATTGTAAATCAGGTAGTTTCCTACTTTGAAGAATTGAAAAAGCCTGGCGATCTAGAGGCAAGAATTCAAGAATTAAATCAATCTTTATCAAAGTTTGAACAAATCGAAGAATAATCTTAACATGTACTCGATAGCTTCGTGGAAAGCAAGCACCTGGAACGAAGACCAACTACATCCAAATGCAACTAAGATTTCAAAAAGACTTTTAAAAAATAAGAACAGCATCCTCATTGATGAGGATGCTGTTCTTTTATAAAGATTGCTATTTTTATATGAAAGTCGGTTTGTTTAAAGTCTGATACAGCTCTACAGAAGCAAGATCAGAGGTTGAAGGATGATTGTATGTTTCTTTATACTTTTCAGGTCCTTTACCCGTTATGATTACTACTGAGTTTGCTGGAGCTTCTTTTAGAGCAAAGAATATTGCATCAGTCCGATCTCCTATGATTACAGGTTGCTGAGAAGATCTAGGGATCGCTTCTTTTGTTTCTAGAAGAAGTTGATCACGATCTATACCGTTCAAATCATCTACCGTTAAGACAGTCTTCGTACTGTACTCTAAAGAGATCTTAATCATATCAGTCCGTTTTGTTAGATCTCTGTTTCCTCTAAATCCAAATACATGATAAAGGGGTCTGTCTCCCGCTTTTTTGCTCGCTGCTTCAAGCACTTGAGAGACTCCATCAGGAGTATGCGCATAATCCACGATCACTTCTGTCCCGTTATGAAGTGTGATCTCTTCAAAGCGACCAGGGATTCCACCGAAGCTTTTTAAATATTCAACAGAGTTTTTTATAGGAATCCCATAATCTAAAGCAGCGGCGATCGCGGCAGTCGTGTTAAGGGCGTTATATTCACCTGGTAATGGTAACGAAACGGTTACCTGTAGTGTTTCATGCACAAGGTTAAAAGAATCTATTCCGACGTCTTCAATATAAAAATCATCAGACTTTCGTTTACCATAGGTCCAAATCTGCAAGTCATTTTCTGACCGCAGTTCATCCCGTAACCGCTTGCCATATTCACCTTCACTGCAGATGATGGCCGTTCCTCTATTCTTCAAATATGAAAATAATTTAGATTTACAGAGGAAATATGATTCCATCGTTCCATGATAATCAAGATGATCGTGAGTTAAATTGAGAAAGATCGCTTGATCATACGTAATCCCATCAATCCTATTCTGTTCGATCCCATGTGAACTCACTTCCATAACAACTACATCATCATTACTTTCTAAGAGCATCTTCTGCAGAGTAACAGGATCTGGTGTAGTGTGTGAACTTTTCACAATTTCAGAATTGATATAATGATATACCGTACCGAGAAGAGCGGAAGTCATACCGTGAACATGGAGGATATGCTGTAATAAAAAGGATGTTGTTGTTTTTCCGTTCGTTCCTGTAATACCCGTCATCTTATGTTTCTTATAGGGCTCTTCATAAAAGTAGGAAGCGGCTAGACTTAATAAGCGCTTCGTTTCTTCAGCGTAAATATAAACACCAGGACCGATGTTCTCATCATATTCACCAATCACAGCTGCTGCCCCATTCTCAAACGCCTCTTGTATGTACTGATGGCCATCAGCTTGAACACCTGAGATCGCAAAAAACAAGTTTCCGGGCTTAACTTTCTTAGAGTGGGATGTAATGCCGGTGATCTCTGGGTCATCCTCAATGATAGATCGTATAGATAAGTGACTTAATATAGCTTTTAACTTCACAAAAACGCATCCTTTGAATAAATTAATTTTAGTTTTTTTCTAATTTAAGTTCTTATTCAGGAACTTTAAATTAACCGTAATATGTTTATGTTAACTTATTCGAAAAAACTGCCCAGTTTGAGGGCAGTTTACGTAAGGGAATTTATAAAGTTTTCTATGCCATCCATACCTTTTTTTAACTGTTCTAGCGAAGCCGCATAGGAGATTCGTACATAACCTTCTCCCATAACTGTAAAAGCATCACCTGGTACTACAGCCACTTCTTGTTCTTGTAAAAGCTTTAAAGCAAAATCATAAGAGGAGAGTCCATATTTTTTTATCGAAATAAAGAGATAAAATGCACCATTTGGTTTTTCGAACGTTAACCCCATCTCGTGAAGTCGATCGTAACAATAATCTAACCGTTCTTTGTAAGCGTTACGCATATCGAACGCGTCATTCTTGCCTTCCGTTAATGCCCGAATCGCAGCCGCTTGAGAAATGGTTGAAGCACATGTGACATTATACTGATGAACTTTCAAAACATGCTTCATGAGATTACTTGGTCCGAAAAGCAATCCGATTCTCCAACCGGTCATGCTGTGTGACTTTGAAAGTCCGTTGATAACAAATGTTTTTTCCCGCATGCCTTCATAGTTCGCGATCGATCGATGTTCACCTTCGTATTTTAGTTCGCTATAGATCTCATCAGATATTACAAAGATTTCTTTATTAGAAAAGTAGTGAGCAAGAGCCTGTAAATCATGATCCTCTAAAACAATACCTGTCGGATTAGAAGGAGAGGGAATGATGATGGCTTTCGTCTTTTTTGTTATATGTTTTTCAATTAGTTCAGGCGTCACTTTAAAACCTGTTTGTGTTGTATCTATATAGATAGTGTTCGCACCGCAAAGGGTAATTACGGGTTCATAACCAGGATAGATGGGAGCAGGAAGAAGAACATCATCACCTTCACTTAAGATGGTTCGCAAGGTTATGTCGATTGCTTCACTCGCCCCGGCTGTGACGATTATTTCTGAAGCAGGATCATAAGTAAGAGAATATTTTTCTTGTAAGAAAGAAGAGGCAGCTTCTCTTAGCTCTATATATCCTGCGTTATGAGAATATACCGTTTGATTATTATGTATCGCTCTGATGGCTGCTTCTTTAACATGCATAGGAGTTGGAAAGTCAGGTTGTCCTAAAGTTAAAGAGATTGCGTTTGGGAACTGAGTCACTTCATTAAAGAATTTTCGAATGCCTGAAATTTGAATGTCTTTAGCTTTGCTGTTTAATAAATGTTCCACAAAAATTAACTTCCTTTCTACATTTCGCACCGATTAACAAATGAAACGTTGCCATTAGTGTAGCTTTATTTGGTTTCTAGAGTCAATGGGTGGATTTTCTTGTATGGTTTTATGACTTTTTACAATACTAAAGATGTAATAGTACGGTTTTGGAGGAAATTATGGAAGCAAAGAAAAAGTGGGACTTACTTGCACTCGCATCCATTCCCCTTGTTATGACTTTGGGGAATTCTATGCTCATACCCGTTTTGCCTGAGATCGGAAAAGAACTTAACATCAGCTCTTTTCAAGTTTCTTTAATCATTACGGTGTATTCGATCGTTGCCATCTTGTTGATTCCGATCGCTGGATATCTGTCTGACCGTTTTGGGCGTAAAAAAGTAATCATTCCTAGTCTTTTTATTGCTGGAATCGGAGGTTTGATCTGTGGCTGGGCTGCATGGCAATCCGATCATGCGTTTACTTTTATACTTATTGGAAGATTTTTTCAAGGTGTTGGTTCTTCAGGAGCTGCACCCGTCGTCCTGCCATTAGTAGGAGACATGTTTAAGGATGAAGAAGAAGTGAGTTCAGGGTTAGGGTTGATCGAAACATCCAATACTGTGGGTAAAGTATTAAGTCCTATCCTAGGGGCATTTCTTGCAACAATCGTATGGTTTTTACCGTTTTGGCTTATCCCTGTATTTTGTGTTGTTTCCATCTTGTTAGTTCTGTTCTTAGTTAAAGTACCTAAAAAGGATCAAGAAAAGCAACCATTTAAAGAATATTTAAAAAATGTAAAGAAAATTTTCCATAACGAAGGAAGATGGTTGTTTGCCATTTTTTTAATCGGTGGCATCATCATGTTTGTTCTGTTTGGTATCTTGTTTTATCTATCGACCATATTAGAAGAGAAATATGGTGTGAAGGGTGTTATGAAAGGATTAGTAATCGCTGTACCGTTATTAGCACTTTCCATAGCCTCATTTATTGCAGGAAAGAAGATCAAACAAAATAAAATCGTCATGAAGTGGTGTACGTTTATCTCTATGGCGTTGTTAGGCGGGTCAGTCTTTTTAATTACGTTTACAGAGAACGTCTATTTTCTTTTAGGTGCTCTATTTGTGGCTGGTATAGGGATTGGTGCTGCTCTACCGAGTTTAGATGCCCTTATTACAGAAGGAATTGAAAAAGAGGCAAGAGGGACGATAACCTCGATCTATAGTTCGATGAGGTTTGTTGGTGTCGCGCTCGGACCTCCCATCTATGCTATCTTGATGAAACAGTCACATGAGATTGTTTTCTACACTTCCGCAGGTGTGAGTATGGTTGGTGCGATAGCTGCATTTTTTGCTATCAAGCCAGAAAAGAAAAAGGGTGGGGGAGACGAAGAGAAAAAAGACCCTAAACCAACGCAACCATTAAAACCTGCTTTAGAATAGAAAAAGACAGTGAAAAAACAAGGGCATTGCATGAAAATATATGCAAGCCCTTGTTTTTATTATTGTTCAATGAGTACGATTCTTGCAGGTGATGCATCTAGCCCTCTTATTTTAAGAGGAGCAGCCACCATTAAATATTCACCTTCAGGAACGTCCTTTAACTGAAGTCCTTCTATAATAATGATGTTGTTTTGGAAAAGCTGTTTATGAGTTGGATGATTTTCTTGTGCTCTCTCTACACCTAAAGCATCGATTCCAACACCTGCTACACCGATTTCAGCCAATACTTTAGCCGCATCACTGTTAACGTAGATAAATTCAAAATTGAATTCTGTGTCCCAGGAATTTTTTGTTTTAAAAAGGACAAAATCATCTTTTTGAATATCTTTATCAGCCAGATCTTCAGCTGAAATGAAACCTGTGGAACTTGTAAGGTCGATTACTTTAGCTTTACGAACGAGTTTTTCGATCGGAAGGGTTTCAATCGTATCTCCACCAGGAACCATGTGCAGAGGAGCATCCACATGTGTGCCTGTATGAACATCCATAGAAATACGTGTTTCGGTTACATGACCATTTTGTGCTGTGTTGAACTCTGGTTGTTTTTCAGGCTTGTTTTTATAGACTGGCATTCCTTCAAAAATCGGTAACGAAACATCAAATATTTTCATGTACTAACATTCCTCTCTAACTTTTGTAGGTTCCCACCAAGAATGCCCATCAGCTTTTAAAAGTTCGTCTGCTTCGATGGGTCCCATGCTGCCTGATGGATAATTTGTGATCGGAGCTCCTGTTCCTTCAGCCCAAGATTTTGTGATACGGTCAATAAAATCCCAGCTGAGTGCAACTTCGTCCCAACGTGTGAAATAAGTGGAATTACCTAGAAGACAATCGTGCAGAAGCTTCTCGTATGCTTCAGGTGAATTCATTTCTGCCGTATTATTGTTGTTGTAAGTCATATCGATCGGTAAGAGATCAGGAGTATCACCTTTTGGTTTAGCATTAAGTGTAAGGCTAACACCTTCATCTGGTTGAACATGAATTCTTAATAAGTTAGGCTGATAATTTTCTGTGTTGGCATGATAGAGTGCCATCGGACCTTGTTTAAATTGAATGACGATCTCAGTAGATTTCACAGCCATGCGCTTACCTGTTCTGATGTAGAATGGGACGCCTGTCCAACGGAAATTATCAATAAATAGCTTAGCTGCTACAAATGTTTCAGTCTTAGACTCAGGGTCAACATTATCTTCGTTTAAATAACGAGGTACTTGTTTGCCATTCATCGTTCCTTCAGAATATTGTCCGCGGATCACATTCTTCTTCACTTCTTCTTCATTAAAGAAGCGGAGGGATCGAAGAACTTTTACTTTTTCGTCCCGAATATGTTCAGGTTTCAGTTCACCTGGTGGTTCCATTGCAACCATCATGACCATCTGTAGCATATGGTTTTGAACCATATCAAGTAGAGCACCCGATTTTTCATAATAAGCGGCTCGATCTTCAACACCTAATGTTTCACTCGATGTAATCTGAACAGAGTCAATATACTTGTTGTTCCAGATGGATTCAAAGATCGCATTTCCAAAACGGATCACTTGTATGTTTTGAACCATCTCTTTTCCAAGATAGTGGTCGATACGGTAAATATCATTTTCATTAAAACTTTGTTGAATCTCTTCGTTCAATTTTGTCGCAGAAGGCAAGTCATTACCGAATGGTTTTTCGATTACGATTCGTTGCCAGCCCTCAGTGTTCGTGATTCCTTCTGACTTTAAGAAAGTAGGAATCGTTCCGAAGAACCTTGGTGCCATCGCAAGATAGTACAGGCGATTTCCGTTTGTTTGATAATCTCTATCAAGTACGTTCAATAGTTCTTCGAGCTCATGATAGCTCGCTTCACTCGATACATCCATCTTTAGGTAATAAAAATGAGATGCAAACTTTTCTACGATTTGTTGATCTGCACCTTGTGCATGTTCATGAATAGCAGATATAACTTCAGTTTGAAACTCTTCGTGAGAGAATTCTTTTCTTGAAACACCAACAACAGAAAAGTTCTCTTTCATATGTCCCTTTTGATACAATTGATATAGAGCAGGGAAAAGTTTTCTGTGAGCAAGGTCACCAGTCGCTCCGAACAAAACGATGGATGCGTTAGGAATACTATGTATCATCTGTACGTCACTTCTTTCTATCTTTTTCTAATAGTTACAGCTTTCCCTAGATGTAGTTAAAATAACGAACTACTTCATAAAACAGGAGGTCAAATATGTCGAATTTCGTAAGTCCTGAATGGGTGAACCAAAAAGTAAACAGTGCTGATATCGTGATCTTTGATTGCAGATTCTCACTAGCTGAACCATTAAAGGGTTATGAACTGTATAAGAACGATCACATCGAAGGTGCCATTTATGCTGATCTTGAGCAACATCTCTCAAGCACCGTATCAACCCATGGTGGCCGGCATCCATTACCTTCCGTAAACATACTATCACAATTTTTTGGCCGTTGTGGAGTTGACGAAGAAAAAATTGTCGTCGCCTATGATGATCAATCCGGCAGCATGGCTGCAAGACTTTGGTGGATCTTGAAATACTTAGGGCACGGTAACGTATATGTCATGCAAGGCGGCTATACACACTATAAAGAAAAAGGATATGTCATCTCAAGTAAAATGCCTGTCGAAAAATCTGCACATTTTACACCAAAAGTAAGAGATGAAATGTTAAGGAATAAAGATGACGTCATTCATGAAATGAACAATAAAGATACTCTTATCATAGATGCACGAGAACCAAAACGATTTAAAGGAGAGATCGAGCCAATCGATCATAAGGCAGGGCATATACCGAATGCCATAAACATACCTTGGGAAAGTCATATACAAAAGCCCGGATGGTGGAAAAGCCGACAAGAACTAGAAGCGAAGTATAGTGGAATGAATGAAAGCAAACCTGTTGTAGTATATTGTGGTTCTGGTGTAACGGCCTGCGTCAACATACTGGCTATGGATGAAGCGGGAATCGCGAATAAAGCTTTATATGCTGGCAGTTGGAGTGATTGGATCAGCTATGATGAGAATCCAATAATAAAAGAAATCACTAAATAAAATTTCACGTACCATAATTAAATAATGTTTTTAGGAGATGAAAATGAAACAAAGCGACTTACATACCCATACCACTGCATCTGACGGGACCTTTACTCCTGCTTCAAATATTAGGCGAGCGGTTGAAAAGGGTCTTGGCGCGATAGCAATCACAGATCATGATACAGTCAATGGAATTCATGAAGCGATGATAGAAGCCAAGAAGCATGAAGGTTTTACTTGTATTCCAGGTATTGAGATAAGTACTTTATACGAAGGTCAAGATATTCATATGTTAGGCTATTTTATTGACTATGAAGATGATGACTTTTTAAAAGCATTAAGCAAGCTCACTTCTGTCAGAGATAAAAGAAATAGAATGATCCTTGAAAATTTAAACAACCTTGGAATCCCTGTAAAGGAATCTGAGTTAGAAGCGAAAAGACATGGCAAAGGAAATGTAGGAAGAGGACACATTGCAGAGATTCTAATGGAAAAAGGGATCGTAAAATCTCTCCCTGAAGCTTTTGAAAAGTATTTAGGAAAGGGAAAACCTGCTTACGCTTCAACTGACCGCATCTCTCCGATCGAAGCGATCCAAATGATCAAGAAAGCTAAGGGAGTTCCTGTACTAGCTCATCCTGGCATTTACGGAGCAGATGAACTCATTCCAATCTTAAGTGAGAACGGCTTGGTTGGACTTGAGTATAATCACCCTGATCATACGAGAAAGCAAGTTGCCTTTTATGAAGATCTAGCAGATAAACACTCCTTAATAAAAACAGCAGGTAGTGATTTTCATGGGTTCCGTAACGGAGAAGTTTTTCATGGAGACCTTGGCAGCTGTTCTGTCCCGATCAGCACGATAGATGTTTTAAGAAGTTTTAGAAAATAATGCTTGCCAGTCGGCCGAGAACCTTATAAGATTCAATACGGAACATATTGATTGGAGAGGAAGAAAGGGTTTGACTTGGGATTTATTAAACATCATTGGAACGATCGCATTTGCCATTTCAGGTGCATTAGTTGCAATGGAAGAAGATTATGATATTCTAGGCGTATTTATTTTAGGGCTAGTCACGGCATTTGGTGGAGGAATATTGCGTAATGTATTGATCGGTCTCCCTGTAGATTCGATTTGGGAGCAAGGGCTTCTTTTAAAATCTGCACTTGCCTCTATGGGGATCGTATTCTTTATGCCAGAGAGCATGATTCAATTTTCAAAGAGGAGCCTTCACTTTTTTGATGCAATCGGCCTTTCAGCATTTGCGATTCAAGGTGCGATCGCTGCTTCAAGCATGAATCATCCTATAAGTGCGGTTATCGTTGCCGCAATCTTAACAGGTATTGGCGGTGGAATGATTCGTGACGTGTTGGCTGGTCGAAAGCCGGTCGTATTGCGTGAAGAAATATATGCAGTATGGGCCTTATTAGGCGGTTTAGTCGTTGGCCTTAACATAGTGAACAGCACAGTGGAATATATGATTCTCTTTGTTTCTTTAGTTATATTTAGAATGTTGTCACTCAAACTGAATTGGAGACTTCCACATAGAGCTTTGTGATTTGATTTTATGGTTTTTTCTAAAAGAATGAATCAGCAAGAGGCTCACAGCACGCCCTATGGGATGCGAGCAATTGTGAACGGAAATCAACTCCTGTCAAAGCATCAAATATACGAAAACAACCTAAATTTAATAGCCTTTGATCTTAACCACCCTATAGAGAGGGTGGTTTTTTGTGCAGGAATTTAAGCATATACTATGGAAATTATGAAACAGGAAGTTATAGGAGGGGAAACAATGAAGACTACATATTACGAAAACAGAAAAATCAAAGAGACTCATTTTATCGCAGATATATGTTTTGATTATTATAGCGAACGGTTAAGAGCAGATGATTATCGAGGTAACGTAACTCTATTTGCAGAATGGCTTGAAGAAGAATCGCAAAAGAATAATTTTCATAAAATCATTGTAAAATCCAAAGTAGATGATGTCTCTTATTGGCAGGAGCTTGGCTATGTGAATGAAGGTGAGTTTAAAGGTTACTTTAATGGTGGATCAGCATTCGCAATGTGCAAATACTTAAAAAAAGAAAGAAGAAACAGTGAGTACTGGGTGGACGAAGATCGCATTTTAAGTGATGTCATAAAGATACCAAAAGGGGCAACAAATCTTCCTTTACCGAGCAACTATTTGTTAAGGATGGCTGACATTCAGGATGCAATGTCCCTAGCAGAGCTTTATGGAGAAGTGTTTGAAGTGTATCCAACACCTATGAACGATGCAGAGTATGTAAGGAAGATGATCGAATCAGGCACTCTTTTTTGTGTAATTGAGCATGAAAAAAGAATCATCAGTGCTGCTTCTGCAGATGTGAACGAAACGTATAACAACGCGGAGATAACAGATTGTGCAACAACACCCGAGCACCGAAAGTTTGGTCTTATGAAGCATTTGATCGATCAGCTTGAAAAAGAGTTGTTTCAAAGAAACATCTATTGTTCTTATTCGATCGCTAGAGCGCTATCTTTTGGAATGAATGCTGTGTTTCATCAAAAAAGCTATGTATATAAAGGAAGGCTCGCGAACAACTGTAAGATTTTTGATAAATACGAGGATATGAACATTTGGGTAAAGGATTTATCAGTATGAGTGCCGAATTTTAGGCATAAGTGACAAAAATTAAGCACTCTTGGTGGTGATCACTTTGATATCTAAATCATTAGAAACGGCAGAAACTCTAAATGCTATTTTAAAGACGATTGATGAAGGAATTCATGTCGTGGATGCAGATGGAATAACTATTTTTTATAATTCAGTAGCGGCTTCATTAGATGGATTAACAACAGATGAGGTTCATCATCATCATGTACTTGATGCGTTTCCATCTCTAACAAAGGAAACGAGCACACTTCTCAAAGTAATAGAAACAGGTAAACCCATCTATAATGAACATCAATCCTACACGAATCGCAAAGGTAAACAGATCGATACGGTGAATTCTACGCTGCCACTTTGGTTGAATGGAGAACTGGTCGGGGCTGTAGAGGTAGCGAAAGATCTATCGAAAATAAAAGTGCTTTCTGAACAGCTGATCGATCTGCAAAAAAAGATGAAAGTTAAGAAAAAAACAAATAAAGATCAACCTTTTGCTGCTTATCATTTTTCTGATATCATCACGAACGATTCCGAGCTAAAAGAGGTTAAACTACAATGTAACCAAGCTTCTCAAACCAACTCGCCGATCATGTTATTTGGAGAAACAGGTACAGGTAAAGAGATGTTTGTTCAAGCAATACACAATTCTTCTCAACGTGCTTCCCATCCTTTTGTCGTTCAAAACTGCGCTGCGATTCCGGGGCCACTGCTTGAAGGGATCTTATTCGGTACGACTAAAGGCAGCTTTACAGGTGCCATTGATCGGCCAGGAGTGTTTGAGTTGGCAGATGGAGGCACTTTATTCTTAGATGAACTCAATTCGATGCCTGTTGAACTACAAGCTAAGCTCTTGAGGGTCGTTCAAGAAGGAGTAGTAGAGCGAATAGGAAGTCATGTTTCTCGAAGCGTCGATGTTAGGATTATTTCTGCGTTAAACGAACGACCTGACGTTTGTATGGATAAAGGAAAGCTGCGAAGGGACCTTTATTATCGATTGAATGTTGTTTATTTTGAACTCCCACCTTTAAGGGATAGAAAAAGAGATATTGCTTACTTAGTGAATTATTTTATCAACCACTTTAATCTTAAGTTCGGCAAAAAGGTAAGAGGGTTCACACCTGAAGCTGAAAAGCTCATACAACGTTATTCCTGGCCAGGTAATGTTCGAGAACTCAAACATGCGATTGAGCACTGTATGAATTTTGCTGAAGATGATTCATTAATCGAGGCTTCATTACTTCCGAAACATGTAACGATCAATAATGAACCTGAAGTAGCAATAAGACAAGAATTAACAACCATACCTTCATTGAGACAGGCGCTAGGAGATTATGAGAAACAAATCATTGAGATGGCACTCCAACATACTTCTGGCAATATTCTTCAAGCTGCAAAAATTCTAGGAGTACCGAGACAAACCCTGCAATATAAAATAAAACAAAAATGAACTGCCGAATTTTCGGCAGTTCATTTTTGTTTTATTCCTCTCAATTAAAGGCCCACATTGAAAGGAGTATGCATAAACTATAGTATTAATCGTTATATTCTGAAATTTCTGTAACTTGGCACGCTTCTTGCATGAAACAATAGTGTAGAAATAAAGGAGGTCATTAGAATGCCTGTAGTGAATGGATTATTCAAACCGAAGAAACATTGGAGTGAATTTGAATTATGGAAAGATGTCACAGAAGAGCAATGGAATGATTGGCTGTGGCAGCTTACTAACACCATCAGAAATTTAAAAGATCTTAAGAGCATCATTAACTTGACGCCTGAAGAAGAAGAAGGCGTCAAAATTTCCACGATGACAATACCTTTAAACATTACACCTTATTATGCATGGCTCATGGACCAAGATGACCCTAGATGTCCGATTCGTATGCAGTCCGTTCCGATCGGTAAGGAAATCTTAAAGACGAAATACGACTTGGAAGATCCTTTGCACGAAGATGAAGATTCGCCTGTTCCAGGTCTTACACATCGCTATCCTGACCGTGTTCTTTTTCTTGTAACGAATCAGTGCTCCATGTATTGCCGTTATTGTACGAGAAGACGTTTTTCTGGGCAGATCGGTATGGGTGTACCAAAGAAACAATTGGATGCAGCCATTAATTATATTAGAAATAATCCACAAGTTAGAGATTGTTTGATCTCAGGCGGCGACGGATTATTAATTAATGACAACATCTTAGAATATATATTAAAGAACTTAAGAGAAATTCCTCATCTAGAGATCATTAGGATTGGCACACGTGCTCCGGTGGTTTTTCCGCAAAGAATTACAGAGAATTTATGCAACATCTTAAAGAAGTATCACCCGGTTTGGTTAAACACGCATTTTAACACCTCTATCGAGATTACGGAAGAGTCTAAAAGAGCGTGTGAAATGCTCGCGAATGCTGGGGTCCCTGTAGGCAATCAATCTGTTATTCTCGCAGGGATCAATGATAGTGTTCCTATCATGAAAAAGCTGATGCATGATCTCGTTAAGATTAGAGTCAGACCATACTATATCTATCAATGTGATCTATCTGAAGGTATCGGACATTTCCGTGCACCTGTTTCAAAAGGTTTAGAGATTATTGAAGGTTTGCGAGGTCATACGTCTGGTTATGCTGTTCCGACGTTCGTGGTAGATGCTCCTGGAGGCGGAGGGAAAATAGCTGTTCAGCCAAACTATCTTATCTCTCAATCACCAGAAAAAGTAGTGCTACGTAACTTTGAAGGAGTGATTACCTCTTATCCTGAGCCTCAAAACTATCAAGCTGGCAGAGCGGATGCTTATTTCAATGAAGTGATGGGAACAGATCACATCAAACCTGCGATTGGAGTTTCGGCGCTCATGAGCGATGAAGCGTTCAACCTCGTTCCTAAAGGATTAAAACGCCTTGAACGAAGAGAAAATTATGATACGAATCCGGAGCATAGTTCATTAAAAGATAAGCGTGATAAACGTGATGAATTGAAAGAGAAAAAATATAAGTTTGAACAGACAAAAGACGAAGGAATTTCAGCTACTACTGAAGAACAAAGAAATGCATAGAGAGGAGGATAACATGAAGTGCTTATGGTGTGAGAGTGAAGAAGCAGAGCAGGCAGGATTAACAGGGTATTGGGAACTGCCGGATGGTTCAAGAGCCGTTCAAATAACTGTAATCCCTTCTGTATCCTGTTCTTCTTGTGGTATGGAATATCAAGAGGATCATATTGTAGATGAGATTGAAGATCAACTCATGTTAATAGATACAAAGAAGATAGATTCAAAGATTTCCTATTCAGAATTAATGAGCATACCGAGGTTTTTAAAGAAAAATTATTTTAAGTTGTAACATCAGTAGAGTAAGGAAATATCTTTTTTATATGGTTGTTTTCGCAAACTTTGTTGCTATTGGAAGTGTTGCTTTCCGTTTCAGGCTGCTCGCTAAACTTTTTGATAGAGACAGTGAAAATAGCTATAAATAAAGATATTTCCTTTTTAACCTTCATGAGGAAGGAGCCTTTTTTATGAGAAAATCACATCTCATCAAACCGGTTCTAGGAAGCGATTATCCTGTAATTAGTCACGGCAAAGGAATCTATTTATACGATAAAGACGGTAAGCAATATATTGATGGATCGTCAGGTGCAATCACATGTAATATCGGTCACGGTGTTCATGAAGTTGCAGAAGCAATGTGGAATCAAGCAAATCATGTATCATTCGTATACCGTTCGCAGTTTACGAGTGAATCAGCAGAACATCTAGCAGAAAAACTCGCACATTATGCACCAGGAGATTTGAATTCAGTGTTCTTTGTAAATAGTGGATCAGAAGCAACCGAGACAGCACTAAAGGTTGCTATTCAGTATTTTCAAGAACAAGGAAACATGACGAAAACAAAAATCATATCAAGATGGACCAGTTATCATGGAATCACACTCGGCGCACTATCAATGTCTGGTCACAAATTAAGACGACAACGATTCACATCATTGCTTGAAGATTTCCCTGCTGCGCATCCACCTTATTGTTATCAGTGTCCACTAAAAGAGACGTATCCTAGTTGTGGTGTGAAATGTGCAGATGATTTGGAAACATCGATTCAAGCCATTGGTCCAGATCAAATCGCTGCATTTATCGCAGAACCGATCATCGGTGCATCTGGAGGAGCGATCGTTCCACCAGACGAGTACTTCGGAAAAATAAGAGAAATCTGTGACAAATATAATATTTTAATGATCGCTGATGAAGTGATGACAGGCATGGGACGTACGGGGAAAATGTTTGCGATGGATCATTGGAATGTAACTCCTGACATTATTGCGATAGGAAAAGGCATGAGTGCAGGCTATACACCGATGGCGGCAACCATCGTGTCAGACCGTATTATGAACGTCATCGAATCGGGAAGTAAAGTTATTATGAGCGGACACACGTTTAGCGCAAATCCACAATCAGCTGCGGTTTGCCTTGCTGTTATCGATTATATGGAAAGAAATAGACTTCAGGAAAATGCAGAAGCTATGGGCCAATATCTGATTAATCATCTGCAACGTCTTCAGTGGAAGTACCCGTTAATCGGTGATGTAAGAGGCAAGGGTTTATTATGTGGCATTGAATTTGTTAAGGATCCGATCACAAGAGAACCTTTTGAGATCACTTCAAAAGTTACAGACCGGCTATTATCCATCTGTTTTGACAACGGACTGCTCGTTTACCCGGCAGTAGGTGGAGTAACAGGGTTTTCAGGAGACTCTATTTTAATCTCCCCACCATTGAACGTTACGAAGGAACAGATTACAGATATCATGGAGATCCTAGATCAATCCATCGGAGAACTGACCAAAGAGCTTATTACAGAAGGTTTATATATTACTGAAGCGACCAGTTGAAAGAGGTGTTGTGAATGGCCAAAGGTGTAGATAAACAAATTACACTTGAAAGTGCTTCTGCCTATTTTCGTAATGGCATGTCACTAATGGTCGGTGGTTTTGGAGGAGTAGGTGCTCCTCCTACACTTGTTAATCTGATATTGGAAAAGAATATTAACGATATCTTTCTTATTAGTAACGATACAGGTTTTCCTTGGATCGGACCCGGTAAGCTGATTACGGAAAAAAGGGTGAAGAAATTAATCGCCTCTCATATAGGCTCAAATCCTGAAGCGGGTAAACAGATGCAAGAAGGTTCATTAGAAGTGCAATTTGTTCCGCAGGGCACTCTCGCTGAAAAAATAAGAGCTGGTGGTATGGGGCTTGGCGGAATATTGGTCGATGTTGGTCTTGGAACGGTTGTTGAAGTGAATAAAGAGAAAGTTATTGTAAACAACAAAGAATATATGATCGAACCCGCTTTAATTGCAGATGTGTCGATCGTATATGCAAAAAAAGCCGATCGGTATGGAAACCTTATCTATGATAAGAGTGCGAGAAATACGAATCCACTCGTGGCTACAGCCGGACAGATAACGATTGCAGAAGTAGAAGAGATCGTGCCGGTAGGCTCCCTTGACCCGGAAGAGATCGTCACGCCAGGTGTCTTTATTGACTATATCATTCAGAGTAAAGGAGTGGACTGGAAATGGGTCTGGGAATTGAAACAAGGCACAGGATCGCAAGAAGGGCAGCCCTCGAAATAAGTTATGGAATGATCGTTAATCTTGGCATCGGTATTCCCACTCTCGTTGCAGATTATATTGAAAATGACCTACATATCATGCTGCACACAGAGAACGGTATCTTAGGTATGGGTGGGTCACCAGAAGCAGGCAGTGAGGATGGTAACTTATCCAATGCAGGGGGATATCCCGTTTCCATTCACCCAGGTGCCTCTTATTTTGATAGCGCTACTGCGTTTGGAATCATTAGAAAAGGATTGCTTGATGTGACGATACTAGGAGCTCTAGAAGTAAGTGAACGTGGTGATATTGCCAATTGGATCGTACCAGGAAAGCGGGTTCCTGGAATGGGTGGTGCGATCGATCTTGCCCAAAAAGCAAAGAAAGTCATCATCTTAATGAACCACACCGATAAGTATGGAAATCCTAAGATTGTGAGAAACTGTTCACTTCCGCTTACTGTCAAGGAAGGCGCAGACATGATCATCACAGAGAAAGCAGTTTTTCATTGTGAAGATGGAAAGCTAGTTCTTCGTGAGATCATGAGTCCTTATACGTTAGAGGATGTTATCCAGACAACAGGTGCTTCTATCGTTGTAGATGAACACATTTCTGTTTTCCAATGAGAAGTTAGGGAGGTAAAACATGTTAGTTAAAGAAAAACTCTCAAACTGGTTGATGAACGAACAAGAAAACGCGATTCATTTTTTACAAAAGACGGTTCAAGAAGCGAGCACGACTGGAAATGAAACGGGTGTACAAAAATTGATCGCAAAAAAACTTGAGGAAATTGGACTCGAGGTGGATATGTGGTATCCGGACGGTGAAGAATTAGCGAGCCATCCTAATTTTTGTGCTAGCCGGACAGATTTCAGTACAAGTCCTAACGTTGTTGGGATCTGGCGGGGAAAAGGAAACGGGCGTTCACTTGTTCTAAACGGTCATGTTGATGTCGTCCCAGAAGGTGATCTGAACCAATGGAACGACCATCCTTACAGTGGGAAAATAATAGATGGCAAACTTTACGGCAGAGGTTCAACAGATATGAAAGGTGGAAACCTCTCTCTTTTACTAGCTATTCAAGCACTTAAAGAAACCGGGATCCAATTACAAGGCGATTTATTTTTTCAAAGTGTAATAGAAGAAGAGAGTGGCGGTGCAGGTACGCTTGCTGCGGTACTACGCGGGTACAAAGCAGACGCAGCTATTATTCCAGAACCTACTAATATGAAGATCTTTCCTGCTCAACAAGGTTCTATGTGGTTCCGGTTAACCGTGAAAGGGAAAGCAGCACACGGCGGAACTCGTTATGAAGGAGTTAGTGCTATCGAAAAAGCGGTAATCGTATTAGATGCTATTAAACAATTGGAAATCATCAGAAATGATAGAGTAACAGATCCTCTATACAAGGATATTCCTATCCCCGTCCCGATTAATGTAGGGAAGATCTCAGGAGGTAACTGGCCATCATCCGTTCCAGATACAGTTGAAGTTGAAGGAAGGATTGGCGTTGCTCCTAATGAAACATTGGAAGAAGTAAAAAACGAACTTCAGAGCTATCTATCCAATCTTTCTGATCCGTGGCTAGAAGAGCATAAGATCTCTGTTGAATGGTTCGGTGCACAGTGGCTGCCAGGATTGATAGAAACTCATCATCCCCTCATAAACATGCTCTCAAAGAATTATGAAGATGTAGTTGGAGATCAACCCATTATCGAAGCGTCCCCATGGGGAACGGATGGTGGCTTATTATCTCATGTCGGCGACACTCCGGCGATCGTGTTCGGGCCAGGCGTTACTTCGGTCGCCCATTATCCGAACGAATATATTGAGATTTCAAAGATCATGGAAGCAGCTGAAATCATAGCTTTAACAATCTATGACTGGTGTGGAGGCGAGAATGGATGAAGAAATCAGAAGAGCTATTAAAACGAAAAGAATTAAACGTCCCAAGGGGTCCTTTTAATACGGTCTTAAATTTTGTGGATCATGCTAGCGGAAGTATGATGGTTGATGTTGATGGTAACGAATATATCGATTTTGCTGGAGCGATCGGAACGTTAAACGTCGGTCATTGTCCGCCTAGAGTAGTGGAAGCCCTAAAAAACCAAATAGAAAAATACATCCATCCATGTTTTCACGTGATGATGTACGAACCTTACGTTCAGCTAGCAGAAAAACTAAACGAAATCACACCAGGAGACCATCATAAAAAAACGTTCTTTTTGAACAGTGGTGCAGAAGCTGTAGAAAACGCGGTTAAAATCGCAAGAAAATATACGGGCAGAAAAGCCATCATCTCATTCGAACGGGGATTTCACGGCAGGACGTTGCTCGCCATGTCTTTAACAAGCAAAGTAAAACCATATAAGTTTGAGTTTGGACCTTTTGCGCCAGAAACATATAAGATGCCCTACCCATATTATTACCGAGAAGACCGTAACGTTGAAGAAACCGATAAAGCGATCTTAAAGAAATTCGAAGACTTTTTCTTAGGAGAGGTTCCACCTGAGGAAATTGCAGCGATCATCTTTGAACCCGTTCAAGGTGAAGGAGGATTCGTTATTCCTTCTAAAACGTTCGTTAAAGGTCTTCGCGAGATTTGTGATAAATACAATATCCTGTTAATCGCCGATGAGATACAGACTGGATTTGGCCGTACAGGAAAAATGTTTGCGATGGAACACTTTGATGTTGTCCCAGATCTCATGACCTTGTCAAAATCGATAGCGGCTGGCCTGCCGATCTCAGCTGTAACAGGCAGAGCGGAAATCATGGATGCACCAGCTCCTGGTGAGATCGGGGGTACCTATGGAGGAAGCCCATTAGGATGCGTTGCTGCGTTAGAGGTCATCTCCATGATTGAAGAAGAAGGATTGTTGACAAGAGCAAATCAGATTGGTGAAATGATCACCAATACCTTTTCAAAATGGAGAGACCAATACGAATTTATCGGTGATGTCAGAGGTATAGGAGCCATGTGTGCGCTCGAAATCGTCAAAGATAAAGTGACGAAAACCCCCGACCCAGATCGTGCGAAAAAAATCATTGCACTTTGTAACCAAAATGGTGTAGCCATTATGGGGGCTGGCCTTTACAGTAACGTTATCCGTATTCTTTCTCCACTTGTAATCTCTGATGAACAGCTTCTTAAAGGTTTGAACGTGATTGAGAAACAGCTCGCAAAGGTAAGTGAAATGGTATCGTCATAAATACGGATTGTAACCTCGTCTCTTCAGACGAGGTTACTTTATTATTTCAAAGGTTTTTTTCAAATTAATGGATATTAACGGAATGAAAATTCGGAAAATTATGCTAATATGATGGTATAGATACAAAAGGGGCTGTACGATTTGCAAATCATAAAAAAATTGATGATTGGTTCTGTCTTAATCGGAGGATTTGTTGTTTATACACAGTACGAAAAAAGTGCTGAACCAACTTGGACAGTAAATAAGGAACAATTTTCGGTCGTAAACTCATTCAAAGATGGAATGAAAAGAGAATATATTAAGTTCGATGAATTAGAGATGATAGATAGATACGGTTTTCTTAAAAAGGTAAACAAGACAGTGACGCTAAAAGAATCGTATCGAACATTAAAGATCGAAAAGATTTGGAATATGGATGGTCGTATGTATCTGTTATACAGTGTGGATGTAAAAGAGAGAGATAAGGACGAGTATAATATTCCACGGCTCTCTGTTAATAACATGCAGTTTCGAACAAAAGAGGGTAAGGAGCTCGTCCTCAAGGCTGGTGAAGAGATGGGTCAGCCAGGTACAAGGGACGAAGGGTTCGTTTATAAGCATCGTTTATACCGTTCCATGATGCTGATGCCTAGTATGTTCGATTCTTCAGAGAACGATTGGTCGATCGTATCAAAAGCTAACGTCGTTCGGCTACAGGATCTTACGATTTCTTCTAAAAACAATGGGGTAGACTCGATTGAGGATATTGCGTTAACGCTGCCCTCAGATGATCCTTACACAAAAGTATTGAAAAGTGAGCCGATCGATCAAACGTTTACATATGAAGATAACAAAAAAGTAAAGATTAAATCAATAGATGCATTACTTTATGAACAAAGACTAAGCGTAGAAATCCCAAATGATGAAAGTTTAATCGGCTTTTCTAGCAAAGACAATCAATTACAAGATCAACCTTTGGCATATGGGATTTTAGGAACTAATAAAAACGGGTTTTACATTCCCATCTATGATATGACAGGCGATGTTAACAAGAAAAAAGAAAGGTCTGTCACTTTTACTTCTTCTGTACATAAAGATCCTCGTTCATTCTCATGGACAATTCCAAAGAAAGATATTGAAACGTTTTTAGCGACTAAAAATCAGCCGGAATTAAAAAACCAAGAAATAATAAAGATCGGTAATACGATTATAGTTTATGAAGGGATGACCATGTTTGAGGGGAGCCCAAGGATAAGGTTGAGCATATTCGCTGATTCTAGTCAGCACTTACATCACCTGCGCCTTATTCCTGATCATTATTATAGTGACGCCGAAGTACCTGACGATTATGAACGGGTGTATAAAAACAATACTATCTCGATTTCAGATGAGAAGAAAACGAGAATCAATAACTTTGAAGTGCATAGTTCAGAAGAAAAAAATAAAGCTACCTACTATATCACGTTTTATAACAAAGAAGAGATGGAAAATGGTGAGATGAAACCAATCATGATTCCTGAGAGTGACTTGACGATCACGATATCGAATCTCTCTTATTTAAAGCCTCTTAAAAATCCGGTGGACATTAAGTATAAGAACATCATGATCGTGAACTGATTATACCGATGAATGTGGTAAAGGAGATAGGTTACTTTGAGCACCAAGCGAAATAAGATCATCATTGGGCTTTTGTTATTAATTGGATTTGTTATATACACGCAATATGAAAAAAATGCAGAGCCAACATGGCAAGTTAACGATGAAAATTTTCTTGTGATGAAAGACTGGGAAGAACTAATGGATGCAGAGAAATCAAAATTTAGTGACCTTAAGTTTGCCGATCATTTCAATTTATTAAAAAATAGTCAGATCTCTATTCCGTTAGCGAATAATCATCGGAAGTTCCAGGTTGAGAGAACATATAGCTTCGGGCAACAACTGTACATACTATACAGTGTAGACCTTGTAGAACGGGATAAAGAGGAGAGTGATATTCCTCGATTATCGTTTAATCAAGTTGAGATTACATCCAAGAAGGGAAAAACTTTTCATTTTCCTATCGATATCTATGAAGGAGAAGGCGCGATCGGTGGTGTTGTGTACAAGCATAAATTGTACCGGTCCATGACGATACATATCCAATACGATAAAGTTGAAACGGATGAAGAGTGGAAAGAGGTCTTTAGCAGTGAGACGGTTAAGCTGCTTAACCCAACATTCACTTCGAACAAAGGAAAGACGAAAATTGATAACTTAACTTTTAAAATCAAGCCTCATAATGTCTTTGACGTACCGCCTGTTCTGGCTACCGAAACGATTGATAAATCCCTAGAGCTTTTCAATGACCAAAAGATTCATTTAGATGCATTTGAAGTCTATCAAATGGGATCTAGAATCAAGTTGGATTCAAAGGTTGATCAGGATCTTGTTTCGCTATTTGGAACCATTGAAAATGGACAGAGTCTTTACACGTTACATACAGATATCACAGAAAATGAGGATTTAGATTACTATCTGGAAACGTATTCAGCTCTAGATGAACTTCTTAATATGAATGATTCAGATTCTTTAAGATTGTCGTTTACTCACTCCGTTCATAGAACGGACAAATCGTATGCATTTTCAGTATCTAAACAAGATCTAGTACAATTTGCCAGCAATCCTGAAAAAGATATTAAGAAAAATGAAGTGATCGCTGACGACACTGATTTTAAAGTGGTTTACAGAGGAATTGAAAATGATGTTTCCAATAACGAAAAAGGAATTCGGTTTTCTATAGAAAGCAAAGTAGAGAATGTAGGACACGACGAATACCTTTATTTTCAACCCAACTATAATGAGAATAGAATCCAAAACGAAGAACGTTTTATGAACAACCTCGTCACGATCAAATATTCATCAGGAGAAACACTGCAAAATTTTGATGTGATGGGAACTTACGACAGTGAGCAATCGGGGTTCTTATTATTTTTTCATGACGGACTTCCGAAAGGTGACCTCACCGTTACTCTTTCAAAAATAGCAAAAATTCACCCTTTAAAAGAAAAGGTAGAAGTTCCTTTAAAACTTCCTGGACTTAATAAACAGTAGAAAAAAGACTGCCGAAATGCTAAACGGCAGTCTTTTTTTCTACGCTCTCGGATTACTTTGAGCACGTTTGATATACATCTCTTCTTCTCCAACAATTCCACATGCGCCACACTGAATCAATCGTTCTGAACCTTTATACGGAAGATGAAACATATCTAACTCGCCATCAACGTATTGCTGAACAACATCACCAGTGGATGGATCTAGCTTAACAGCTACAGGATTTTGTTCGATCACGTTAAAACGCGTTCTGTTCGTCTTGCAGTTTGGACATAAATAAGGATTTGCCATTTAACGAAACCCTCCTTTTTAGTCTTAAGTTAACCAGTCAAGGAAATATTATGTAAGTTATATTTTTATTTTCTTTAGCCATAGTAAGAAAAAGGAGGGATACATTATGGGTAAACAGAAAAAAGCCAACGCTAATGCACAGCGTAATAACAACGTGAAAGAAAATGGTGCAGAACACCAAACCGAATTTGCGTCTTATGCTGAGATGGAAGTGGAAAAGATGCATCACGGCAAAAAAACAAAATGATTTTACTTCTTAAGTAACTGGTAGTATAATAAAATTCTGCGATGTTCGTGGCTTTTCCATGTCTTTAACCTATGTGCTAATGACGGGAATCCAATATGATCTGTCAGACAGTCAAGCCTAGCATTCGACTTGGAAGGCTGTAACGGCAGCTGCGGATACCCACCTGAGAGATCAGGTTCCAAAGGCATATAAAGTCACGGCAGAGCGGATTTTACTTAAACGACAACAAGCGTATTTTACATCACATGTAAAATGCGCTTTTTTCATAACATATTTCTACCGGGGGATAAAAAGAAGATGGAAAAGAAAGAAGTATTACTGTTAATTGATGGATTTAATCTGCTTAGCAGATGTTATTTTGCAACAGCTTATGGAAAAGAAATGCATGATCTTCCTCGAAACTCAAAAGGGCAGTTTACGAATGCCATACGTGTTACTATTCAGAAACTGCTTATGCTCGTTCGAGATCATGAGCCTTCTCACATTGTAGTGGCTTGGGATGTTAAACGTGATGAGACACTCCGAAGAGAAAAGTTTGCTGATTACAAAGGGACAAGAAACGAGTTGCCTGAGCCTCTTATCCAGCAATTTGAGACACTTGTTCAACTTTTTGATGACATCGGAATCACGCAGCTTACGATTCCTAGATATGAAGCGGATGATATCATCGGTACACTGGCGTATCGATGGAGAAACGAACGTGACGGAGAATGTATCATCTACAGCAACGACCGCGATCTTTTACAGCTTCTATGCGAGAAGACTTCGCAACTTATTACAGTAAAAAGAGATGAGCTGAAGTATACACTGAATCACTTCCAAGAAGAGTATGGAATCACACCTGCACAGTGGATTGATGTGAAAGCTTTATTAGGTGATAAGAGTGATAATATTCCTGGTGTAGCGGGAGTTGGTGATAAAGCGGCACTTCCACTCATACAACAATATGGTGCTGTTGAATCGATTTATGAAAATTTTGAGACTCTAGATCCTAGATATAAGAGGTATCTGAAGAAACTTGAAGCAGGGCGCGAGATGGCTGTTCTTAGCAAAGATTTATGTACGATTTTTACAGATGTTCCTGAAGTAGTCGACAGAGACTTAGAAGAATGCAGATATACTTTAGATAAACAGAGTGTTCGAAGCGCATTAGAAGAATTAGAGATTCAAATAAGAGTGGGTTAAGTAAGATCCCACTCTTTTTGTTTGCGTTTTATCAACTTTTTATTGAACCTTATTTCAGATAAAATCATGCCGAGCAAAATCAACCCGCATCCTAACAATGATTTTGAACCCAGTCGTTCATTCAGCATGATATAAGAAGTAAGTGCCGCAAAAACAGGTTCCATAGCAAAGATTAAAGCCACTCGTGCAGGCGTTGTAAACGATTGAAAGTGTGTTTGAGCCAGAAAAGCTAGAGCAGTTGCAAAGAATGAGGTGATTAGTAGAGCACTGATTACTTCCGGCTGTTGAACCAACTGGGCCGTGAACATCTGCTGCCAATCTTCCATCATGATTGCAGTTATAAAACTAAATACAGCAACGGTCACAAGTTGGATAATCGTAAGACATATAGCGTTGTATGATGAAGCAAACTTTCCTGTGAACACGATATGAAGAGCAAATGAAATAGCACATAATAGTACATAACCATCGCCAGTGTTCAACGAGAGGCTGTTGTGGATCGTTAATAAATATAAACCGATTACAGCTAAAAGAGAGCTGATCCCTACTTGCCAATTCAGTTTGTTCTTTAACAATAAATAGCTGAACAAAGGCACTAAGACAACACTTAATCCTGTTATGAACCCAGCTTTTGAAGACGTGGTATATAACAATCCGACGGTCTGAAATCCGTACCCTAAAAATAGCCAAAAGCCAAGTATGATACCGCTGATCCATATACTTCTGTCTGTAAAATGACTGAGTGACGAACGGTTAAACAAGAAGATAATTAGCAATAATGTTATGGCGGCAATGGAAAAACGCACGCTGTTAAATGAATAAGGTTCTAAAAATGCAATCGCTTTCTGGACGATAACGAAAGTCGAACCCCAGATCAGAGCTACAAGGAGTAGATTGAAGTCTGCAAACCAAGTCTTTCTAAACATCTGACGGTCTCTTGTTTAATTGAATGGCTTGTCGTGCAAGTTCGTCAGCGATCTTATTTTGCTTTGAAGGAATCCACTTAATAAAAAACAGATCCAATTGCTCTGAAAGCGCTAGAGCTTCTTCTAAAAGTTTTGTATAACGTTTATCTTTAGCAAATTTTTTATCCACAGCGCTCTCAACTGCTTGAGAGTCTGTTCGGAACGATACGATTCTCCAATTATGTTCAATACATAATTCTAAACCATGTATAAGAGCTCTATATTCTGCTTCATGGTTACTCATCGTACCGATTGGAAAACGATACGAATGTGTAGTGCCGTTTCCGACTTTTACATATACGCCAGCTCCTGAAAGCCCGGGATCACCTGCACTTGCACCATCAATGTATATCTCTATCAATTCTTTCTCTCCTCTATATGATTATATTCGTATTATAAAGGACTTTATAAAAAACAAAAAGGAGATTACTATGAACTTCTCAATCGAGTATATGTATAAACATCCAAAATCCCCCTTTAAGGTTCGATTTGTTTCTGACCCTATGCCGCTTACTGAAGCCCTTTTTACTGCAACTGATTTGGAGAAGACCGGAAGAGTATTTGAATTGGTCTTCATCGATACAAAAGATGTAACTTGGACGAAGAAAGAGCTGACTAAATTAACGCAAGTCAAAAAAGAAGAACCAAAAGATACCTCTATTTATTTTGATGGAGGTTTTAAGTCGGAAACGAGAACTAGTGGTCAAGGCATTATTATTCATTTTTCTCAAAACGGTATAACCTATCGTATTAAAAAGAATGCAAGTCTAACCAATATTGAATCGAATAATGAATCGGAGTATGCTGCATTGTGGATTGCTGTAAAAGAACTTGAAGAACTTGGCGTCCAATATGAAGAAGTTAGGATTCAAGGAGATTCGAAGGTTGTCATCGAGCAGCTCAAAGGGGAATGGCCTTGTTATGAAACGAACCTCCAGAACTGGGCAGATAAAATCGAAACACTATTGAAGAAACTGCAGATCGAACCTGTTTATGAATGGGTGGCTAGAAACAAGAACAAAGATGCAGATCATCTCGTAACACAAGCATTGAACGGAAAAATCATAAGAGCTAAGAAAGAAGTCATTGATAATTCCTAAATATAACTGGTACAATTTACTAGAATCTTTTGATTTTGGGGTTGAGGTAGACATGAATGAGAACGTTCTAGACGACTATATAGCATTATTAGCTTCAAAAGGGTTTCGTCTAAGTTATGGAGACCTTCATTTTGTAGATTTCGGGAGACATTACACGGACGCAAGTGAACCTCAAGTGAAAATAGCATTAGAAGTCACATTAATTAAACAGTTATCGTTTGACGGAAGTTACTTTATTGCAGTACTAGAGTCTTTAGTTAACGAAAATATCACCTCAAAGCAAAAAGCGTATGAACTACTAGACCGGTTACAAACCAACAACGAAAGAAAACATTCTTGTACAGTGGGGTAAGCATGAAAGAGAAAATGATTGAACAAACAGAGACGTTTGTAAAAGATAAGTTAAGAGATGAGAGCAGTGGTCATGATTGGTATCACATCTATCGTGTTAAAAATCTAGCTCTGAACATTGCAGAAAAAGAAGGTGCAGACCATTTTGTTTGTGTGATGGCTGCACTTTTACACGACATAGCTGACGAAAAAATTGCTGAAACTGAAGAAGAAGGTCTAAAAGAAGTGAAACAATGGTTAGAATCCATTTCCGTGGAAAAAGCATACATCACGCATATTATGACGATCATCTCTACGATGTCATTTAAAGGCGGCAGTGGAAAAGAGATGGAATCAATTGAGGGTAAGGTCGTCCAGGATGCCGACCGTTTAGACGCGATTGGAGCGATCGGAATCGGAAGAACATTTGCGTATTCCGGAGCAAAAGGACAATTAATGTATGACCCTGCGATTCCTGTTCGAGAGACGATGACAAAAGAGCAGTATCGGAATGAAAGAAGTACAGCTATTAATCACTTCTACGAAAAGTTGTTAAAATTAAAGCATGGGATGAATACTCCTTATGCAAAAAAATTAGCAGATGACCGGCATGCCTTTCTAGAAAACTTTCTAGAGCAGTTTTTTGAAGAGTGGGAAGGCAAAAAGTGAGTAAGTTTTCATAGGAAGAGAAAATAAACATCCACAATCAACATTCTTAGTTTAGGTTGTCCTTTCAAAGTGAATAATCTGTATTAAAAAAAGGCCAAAATAATGGCCTTTTTTAGTTACTTAGAATCTAGACTAACATTCTTCTGATGGTCGTGGCCCAGCGTCTAATCCTTCTGATGTTACTGTAAGAACTGGATTGATCGATGCATCTTCACTCACACAAATCTGGCAAGATAATCTTACATTACCAGATAGACCCTTCGTAGCGATAATATTAGCTTCATTCTCACCGATCGGTCCTAGATCTCCTGACAATACTTCCACTCGGCATGTTGTACATTTTGCTTTGCCTCCACAGCGGTGAAGAATATCAATTCCGTTGTCTTCAAGTGCATTTACAAGTTTTTTGCCATTTTCAATCTCATATGTACCAAATCCACGTACATCAATTTTTGCCATTTTACCTGCCTCCTTAAAATTAACACTTAGTATTTCTTTCCATTCTTATTATACGATAACCTCTTAGCAAGTAAACTACATGATTAGAAGTTGTAATAGAAAAACTAATCGCATCACATACTTGTTTCATATACAATAGAGAGTGGAGTCAATTACATATGATGGAGGGTTAAATCAACATGCTAGAAAAGGTTACGTTCAAAAGTGATATCGAGATTGCCCAATCAGCGAAAATGCTTCGAATCGAAGAAATTGTAGGACAACTAGGAATTGAAGAAGATGATTGGGAGCCTTATGGAAGATACAAAGGAAAGCTATCATTAGATCTGTTTCAAAAACTTCAGAATGTTGAAGATGGAAAAGTCGTCTTAGTAACAGCAATTAGTCCAACACCAGCTGGAGAGGGCAAGTCTACGGTAACCGTGGGGCTTGGACAAGCACTCAATCGTGTTGGAAAGAAAACGATTATCGCTTTACGTGAACCATCACTTGGCCCTAGCATGGGTATTAAAGGTGGTGCAGCAGGTGGAGGATACTCTCAAGTGATGCCGATGGAAGATATTAATCTTCACTTCACAGGAGACCTGCATGCCATAACAACTGCTAATAACGCATTAGCAGCATTGATCGATAACCATATACACCAAGGAAATGAATTGAACATAGATCCGCGCCGAATCGTTTGGAAGCGTGCATTAGATATGAATGATCGAGCATTAAGAAAGATCGTCATCGGCTTAGGCGGACCCGTTCAAGGTGTTCCACGAGAGGATGGATTCGATATTACGGTTGCATCAGAAGTGATGGCGATCTTCTGTTTGGCAAATGACCTCGAAGACTTGAAAATGAGACTTTCTAAGATGGTAGTGGCGTTTGATTACGACAATCAACCCGTTACCGCCGGACATCTGAATGCTCATGGAGCACTAACCTTATTATTAAAAGATGCGATTCGCCCGAATATTGTACAAACATTAGAAAACACGCCAGCACTTGTACATGGTGGCCCTTTTGCAAACATTGCTCATGGCTGTAACAGTGTTATCGCGACAAAGCTAGCTTCTAAACTCGGTGAGATGGTCGTAACAGAAGCAGGATTCGGTGCTGACCTTGGAGCGGAGAAGTTCTTAGATATTAAAGCGCGATATGCGGGTATCCATCCAAGTGCAGTTGTTATTGTTGCTACAGTAAGAGCACTTAAGATGCATGGAGGTCTTGCAAAAGAATATTTGAAGAACCCGGACTTAGATGCTCTTCAAAAAGGGATGCCAAACCTTGAGAAACATTTAGAAACATTGAAAGAATTTGGGGTACCTGTTGTTGTTGCGATCAACAAATTTGTGACGGACACGGACGAAGAGGTCGCTTTCATAAAAGATTGGTGCAATAGAAAAGGTGTTGCTGCCGAAGAAGCTGATGTTTGGGCTAAAGGCGGACAAGGTGGAGAGGCATTGGCGAATAGAGTGTTGGAAACCATTGAAACTGAAGCGAATAACTACAAACCTCTTTATGAACTGAACGTTTCTTTACAGGAAAAAATAGAGACGATCTGTAAAAAAGTGTACGGAGCAGGAGAAGTACAGTTCTCACCCAAAGCTGTAAAGCAAATGAAGCAGTACACTGATTTCGGATGGGATCAATTGCCTGTATGTATGGCTAAGACTCAATATTCATTCTCAGATGATCCAAAAAAACTCGGTCGTCCAGAAAACTTTACGATTACGATTAGAGAACTTAAACCGTCGATTGGAGCTGGGTTCATCGTTGCTCTTACAGGTGATGTCATGACGATGCCAGGACTTCCAAAAGTACCTGCAGCAAACAACATGGATGTATCAGAAGACGGGAAAGCAGTAGGACTATTTTAAGAAATAGTGTAAAGTATCCTTATAAACTGCTATACTTCTGTAGGAGGGATGCATATGAAACCATTACAACTTTCAGCTGATACTGCGGTGAAATTAGCAAAAGCGCTAAACGTGCCTCTTGAACAGTTGATGCATATGCCTCAGCATATTTTAGTAAAAAAGCTGATGGAATTGGAAGCATCCAAAGAAAATAAGGATGAATAATTAAGAACAAGAAGGCGAAAACCTACTATGTAGGTTTTTTCTTTTTTATTATCTATCTTTTAAAAAAAGGAATGAAAATATGGATACAAAAAAACCTGGTTTAGTGTATACACTTAAAGTTGTTCGGATTTCTGATCTAGGGTATGTTTTAGATCTTGAAGATGGCAAAGAAGTACTTTTACATCGATCTGAAGCAAAGAGCAAACATGAAGAAGGAAATATGGTAGAAGTCTTTTTATATCAAGATCACGAAGGCAGACTTGCTGCGACAGAAACTATTCCAAAAGTTCGTCTCGATTCATTAGCTTGGCTAGAAGTAGCAGGTGTGAATCGGAAGTTAGGGGTATTTCTTCATATCGGCATTAAGAAAGATATTCTCTTATCAAAAGACGATCTTCCAGAATCATGGGATGAATGGCCGCATCTTGGTGACCGTGTATATTCAGGCATGAAATTAGATAAAAAAGGCCGAATCTTTGCTGACTTAGCTACAGAAGAAGAGATGGTAGAACAAGCAGAAGCGGCAACAGAAGAAATGTTTAATCAACAAACTTCAGGATATGTTTATAAGATTAATGAAGCGGGTGTACTTCTGTTCACTGAGTCACAGCACATCGGATTCATTCATAACGATGAGTTAAAGGTTAAGCCTCGTCTTGGTCAGAAGCTAGGAGCTCGTGTAGCGTTCGTTCGAGAAGATGGAAGAATGAACTTATCGATGAGAGCTAGAAAAGAAATTGCCTATAGTGAGGATTCTGAACGCATCTATCAATATTTAAGAGAAAACAAAGGACAGATGCCTCTAACAGATAAGTCATCTCCAGAAGAGATCAAAGAGACTTTTCAGATGAGTAAAGCTGCATTCAAACGAGCTCTTGGTAAACTTATGAAAGAAGAAAAAATCGTTCAAGAAGACGGAAAAACATATCTTCAAATCTAAGGGAAAAGGCCTGATAATCAGGCTTTTTTTCTTTTTGAGAGGTATTTTCTATATATATATGCTTATATTTTTTATCACTAATTTTTTTATTTTCGATTCTTACTTTTCATATAGCCTTTCTAATCCATATAACAACAGGATTTGCAATGTCCTTCATTGGGTAAAATAAGCCTAGAGGAAGGTGGAATTACTTTGAAAAGAAATCTGGGCTTTTGGGTTTTAACAGCGCTTGTAGTAGGAAATATGGTAGGATCGGGTATTTTCATGTTGCCACGATCATTAGCAGAAGTAGCTAGTCCATCTGGTGTATTAACAGCCTGGGTGATTACAGGTTTTGGTGTATTGATGACAGCTCTTGTATTCGGAAATTTGAGTTTAAGAAAGCCAGAGTTAAATGGAGGGCCACAAAACTATGCGAAAGCTTTGTTCAAACAAGATTCGCAATCATCACTATTAGCCGGGTACTTTGTAAGCTGGGGATATTGGGTAGCTAATTGGTCAGGTAATGTGGCGATCATCACTACGTTTGCAAGTTATCTTTCTACCTTTTTCCCTGTTATGACGAACGGAACAATTTTATTTACTGTGATGGGTACATCTGTGAAACTAGGAGGAGTCATTACCTTTATTATCTGTTCCATTCTTTTATGGAGCGTTCACTTTTTGATTCTTAACGGTATTGAGGGAGCAGGGAAGGTAAACTTTATAGCTACTCTAGCTAAAGTTTTAGGATTCTTACTATTTATACTAGCATGTCTATTTGCGTTCCAAAGCAGCAATCTCGTCCCTTTTTATGAGCCGATCGAGAGTGAAGGCGGTGTTACTTCTGGTTTTCTATCACAGATAAATAATGCTGCAATCGCAACATTATGGGCATTTGTAGGAGTAGAATCTGCAGTTGTTTTTGCAACACGTGCTAAAAAGAAAAGCGATGTAAAAAAAGCGACAATCCTAGGACTTTTAATAGCACTTGCTTTATATCTAAGTATTACATTGCTAGTTATGGGAACACTGCAGCAAGAGGAATTGATCAACTCTCAAAAACCTCTAGTTGATTCGTTAATGGCAGCTATCGGGCCTTCTGGAAGTATGATCATGGCTGCCTTAGGAGTGATCTCATTATTGGGAGCAACTGTAGGTTGGGTTTTACTTTCTGCAGAAGTCCCTTTTCAGGCAGCACAGCAACGAATGTTTATAACAAACTTTTTGAAAGAAAACAAAAAAGGCGCACCCGTTTTCTCTCTTTGGATCACGAACCTATGCACACAGCTTTTCTTGTTTTCTGTGATTTCTCAATCGATGGCATCCGCTTTTGATTTTATGATTTTTATAGCAACATTAGCTTTTCTAGTCCCATATTTGTTCGCGTCTCTTTATCAGTTGAAGCTCGTTATGAGAGGAGAGACGTATGAAAAATCAGGAAGAAATCGAACAACAGATGGGATCATTGCAGCAGTAGCTGCCATTTATTCGTTGTGGGTCATCTATGCTGGTACCGCAGATATCAAAACCTTCTTGTTCGGAATCGCTTTACTGGCATCAGGGATCTTATTTTATCCCTTTGTTCCAAAACAATCTGAATCCATCAAAAAACCGGCTGATTAATAGCCGGTTTTTTTGATAAAGCGTTCTCTAATAGATTGTACTTTTAAGTCTTTTTATTTACTTCTTAGACTGTTGATTGTAGTCGAAGGATCGAGACTCCTGCCCCACGGAAAGCGAGCATCTGAAACGCAAATCAATACTTTCAATAGCAACAATGAATACAAAAACAGCCTTTTATCATCAAGCACCTTTACGAAGGCCGGACCCTGTATTTGCTTTTACTAAAATTTCATTAAACTTATCAACGTCTGATGGTTTAGTAAGCAACGTTCCGATGATAGCGCCTAAGAACCCTAGTGGTATGGAAACAATCCCTGGGTTAGCAAGTGGAAAGATGGCTTCCCCCGTAAGAATTGCCGCTCCTTCTACAGGAGACCATACACTTGGTGAGATCATAACCAAAACAAGTGAACTAATGAGTCCTACTAGCATTCCCGTCACGGCTCCTGCTGTATTAAAGCGCTTCCAAAAAATCGTTAAAAGAATGATAGGAAGGTTCGCACTAGCTGCTACAGCAAAGGCGAGAGAGACTAAGAAAGCGACGTTTAGTTTTTGTGCGAACAATGCCAGTATGATGGAGATGATCGCTACCCCTACTGAAGCCCATTTTGCGGCTTTCATCTGTTCTTTTTCTGTTGCATGACCTTTTCTGATGATATGTGTATAAAAGTCATGAGCAAAAGCAGAAGCTGCTGACAAAACCAAACCAGCTACGACAGCTAGGATGGTAGCGAACGCAACAGCAGAAACAAAAGCAAACAAAAACTCTCCTCCAAGTACTTCGGCTAACAGTGGAGCTGCCATATTTCCAGCTGCATTTGCAGCTACGATCTGATCTTGTCCTACAAAAGCTGCAGCACCAAATCCTAAAAAGATTGTCATGATGTAAAAAGCGCCAATCAACCAAGTCGCGTAAACAACCGATTTTCTAGCAGTAGGAGCATCTTTTACCGTAAAGAAACGGATAAGTATATGAGGAAGACCTGCAGTTCCTAAGACAAGTGCTAAGTTTAAAGAGATCGTATCAAGCGGATCTTTGAACTTATTACCGGGGTTCAAGAACGATTCGCCTAGTGGGGTGGCGTTTTTAACTTGATTGAACATTTCTGTAAAGCTGAAACCAAATTTTGCGAACACCATGACAGAGATGATAAACGTACCAAGCATCAATAGAATGGCTTTTACGATTTGTACCCATGATGTGGCTGTCATACCACCGAATACCACATAAACCGTCATCAATACTCCTACGATAAGTACCGAATATATGTACTCAATACCTAGTAATAGTTTGATAAGAGCACCAGCACCTACTAATTGAGCGACCATATAGAATGTTGAGATCGCCATCGTATTCAATGCCGCAACACCACGAACCTTTTTATCATTAAACCTCGCAGCAATCATATCAGCCATCGTATACTTCCCTAGATTACGGAGAGGCTCAGCTACTAAGAACAGCACGACCAGATATGCCACAAGAAAACCGATGCTATAAAAGAAGCCATCAAACCCAGATAATGCGATCGTGCCCGCAATACCGAGGAATGAAGCGGCCGACATATAATCTCCGGCGATTGCAAGACCATTCTGCATCCCGGTCAATCCACCGTCAGCTGTGTAGAAGTCACTCGTTGTTTTTGTTTTTTTAGAAGCAAAATAGGTTATGACTAAAGTAAGAGCAACGATTCCTAGAAACAAAGAAAATGCTGTACCATTCATGAGGAAGCCTCCTTGTCCATATCAGCTAGAACTTTTTCAGCGAGTTCGTCAAAGCGCTTGGCTCGTTTTGTATAAATCATACACAGAGCCCACGTCATGATAAACTGAGCGAAAGCAAAGATCCAAGCCCAGGTAATATCGCCGATCGCATTCTGATTCAGTACATTTGTATAAGCAGTTAGGATAGGAAGGCTGAAATAAAACAGTAAAAAAAACACGGTCATTGGAAGGATGAAACGTTTTTTCTCAGCCATTAATTGCTGAAACTGATTCGTTTTAACGATTTCACTGTACCTTGAGTGTTCGTAATTTTGCTGTTTTTTTGGTAACAATGCTTTTCCTCCTCTTATTAAAATATTAAAATGAATGAAATTAGTTCTCTATACCTCCTTTTACTGAATAATCTTTATTTTCTGATAAAATCAATTTCTATTATATACGGAGCAACGTCATGATTCAACGGGAATCGTTCTTGAAGTTAGAAGGATTTAATGGGATGATTTGCGTATTATTAAAAGAGGGCAAAAACAGGAGAGAGGTGTAAACATCATGAGTCTTGTCTTAGTAAAACTTGGAATGTCGGCATTCTTCGGGTTGATTATCGGTATAGAGAGGGAGTTGAAGAACAAACCCGTTGGTCTTAAAACGAGCCTTGTAATCTCCATCAGCAGTTGTTTGCTCACGATTGTTAGCATAGAATCTGCTAGACAATTTTCACTTCTATCTGGCCAAACAGTTATGGATCCTATGCGTTTAGCTGCTCAGATTGTTAGTGGGATTGGTTTTCTTGGAGCCGGTGTTATTTTAAGAAGAAGCAACGATGTCATTTCAGGACTAACAACTGCAGCTATGATATGGGGAGCATCTGGATTAGGAATTGCGGCAGGAGCTGGTTTTTATAAAGAGGCTGCTGCAGGTGCGTTTTTAATTCTTATCAGTGTGGAACTGATTCCTCTAATCATGAAATGGATCGGTCCAAAAGCATTAAGGCAGATTGACATCAAGTTGAAATTAGTCGTCAACCCAGATACGATAATGAGTGATGTTATGAAAGAGATCAATGAACTGAAAGTGAAGATCGTTAATGTTCGAATTAAGGACCTTGAGAATGACTACAAAAAAATGGAGATGGCAGCTTCCATCTACGAAAAAAGGTACACTACAGATCTTTATGATGATGTGAAAAAGATTGATGGTATCCGTAGTGTAGAAATTGAAACACTTGGTTGATCAGAGGATGTTGTGAAAGAATGATGATAAATTAACGTGTGGCAGACCGTGCCAGCAGATTTAAGGTTGAGTTATAGTGTTAACAGAGCAGTTTCTGCCGGAAGAAGATTACGTTGTATTCTCAAATGATATACATGAAGAAACGATCGTTATGAACCTGAAAGTAAACTGTTTCCTCCTCTTATGGTGAATTGAACAAAGTATATGGTGATAATCAAAAAGACGAAGCAATCAGATTCATGGTTAGATAAGACGAGGTACAGCACATTTGCTGAAACCGACTTGGAGATTACGGAGAGAAAAGGGATACAAGGGCTGCATTTGACAGGAGTTTGTACAAATATATGTGCACTACTTACTGCTGTGGATGCTTACAATAGAGGCTTTCTCGCTTGTCGTTCACGAAGACGCACTTTTAAAGTTTTAGCGCGTCTGGTCACGAAGGGGACTATCCCACTTTAAAGATACACTTGGTGCCAGTGTTGTCAGTAAGAATCATAGTTCAGTATAAGAAAAGGGGTGACGAAGCACGTCACCCTTTTTAGTATCTTATTAAATTTTTATCTTTAGCATTGTTTTTATAATAGTGAACCATTGATCCTACATACTCTTCAAATGACCGACAAACGATGCCTGACCCTTCCAAGTCTTTTACGAGTTGTGAAGTATCATATATAGCATCATGAGAAAAATAAGATAGGGTTTCAAGTGGAACACCAAGCCACTTGGAAATGTAAGAAATGGATAAGCAACGTTCAGCTACTCTCCGGTTTAACGTCCAGCTTGGCTTTTTTCCTGATAGCTCTTGGCATAAAAGAGTATATGCTTTTTGTATGGAGGGTGAATCGGGACTAAGCACATGATACGTTTTGGATTCACCTACACGATCGTGCATGAGGAATAGAGAAGCCTCAATAATGAAATCCACTGGAACAAGGTGGATCTTAGAAGATGTTTTTCCTATATAGGGAATTGGGAACATTGCTAGCCGTTTTATAAACTGCATCATAAAATAGGGACCATCAAACTTGAGAGTTTCCCCTGTTTTTGAATCACCTACAATAATACCAGGTCGGATGATTGTAATCGGTAGTTGGTCCATCATATCACGAACAAGCACTTCAGCTTCGTGTTTTGTCTGTTCGTAATAGTTACGAAAACGATTAGGCATGCTTATGTCATTCTCCAAGATCAATCCTTTTTCATCCCCAGAAACGTAAGCGGTACTGAAATAACAAAAACGCTTTAGGTTAGGACATTTACTAACAAAAGTTAGGACGTTTTTTGTACCGATCACATTGCAGAGATGTGCAGGTTCATAAGCAATGGTCAGATCATAAAGAGCCGCAAGATGTACAGAATGTGTAATACGTTTATAAAGTTCTACGATCGTGTTAGAAGATAATCCGAGATCTTGTTTTGTTATATCTCCTTCTATCAGAAAAACGTTATCGAATTGTGGTGCTAATTTTCGTTCAGCTAGTTCACGTTCATGCTTTAGAATTAATAAATAGAACGTAGAAGAAGGGTACTTTTTTTGAAGAGCATCTACAAGCTTTGAAGCTATAAATCCAGGGTAACCGGTAATAAAATAAGTATGGTTCATCCATATACACCTCAGCTCATGGTAAGATAAGTTTATTAGCAGCAGAAAGGACCGTATGACATGAATAAGAAAACAGTAATTATAGCAGGCTCAAGCGGATTAGTAGGAAAAGAAGTTGTGAAGCAATTATTGACTGATCCTATGTGTAAAGAGATTATTCTGCTTGTTAGAAAGTCATCTGAAATAAAGCATGAAAAGATAAAAGAAGTTATTTTTGATTTTACAGCAGCTGATTACGAGCTAGAACAAACAGAAGCGGATGTTATGTTCATCTGTATCGGAACGACGATGAATAAAGTAAAATCTAAGAAAGCATTTGAAGAAGTAGACCTACATATTCCAATTAAACTTGGAAGACTTGCTCATACGTTAAATATACAGCATGTTTCTGTAATTTCAGCTATGGGTGCTCATGCAAACTCTACGTTTTTTTACAATCGAGTAAAAGGTAGCATGGAATCTCAGTTGATCTCAATGAGCATTCCAACTTTGACGATTGTTAGACCGTCTTTATTAATAGGGGATCGGGAAGAGTTTAGGTTGGGAGAAAGATTTGCTGAAAAATTATATAAAGCTCTACCCTTTATATATCCTAATAAATATGAACCTATTGAAGCAAGCTCTGTTGCCAGAGCAATGATACAAGAAGCTTTCAACGCTCATAACGAAACAGTGAAAATTCTAGAGAACAAGAAGATTCATGAGATAAGCAGAAACATTTTAAAAAGATAGACGGTTTACGTTATAATAACATTGTATGTAAATGAATCGTTTTCAGGAGGAATATATAATATGAATGCTTATGAAGAATATATGAAACAGATGGCTCAGCCGATGAGAGACGAACTAACACGTGCTGGATTTGAAGAATTAAAAACACCAGAAGAAGTGAATTATTTTATGCAAGAAACAGAAGGTACAGCACTAGTTGTTATCAACTCTGTTTGTGGATGTGCTGCTGGTCTTGCTCGTCCAGTCGCTGTTGCATCTATCAATCATACGGTAAAACCTGACCAATTTGTAACGGTTTTCGCTGGCCAAGATAAAGAAGCGACAGCTCAAATGAGAGAGTTTTTTGGGGAGATCCCACCATCTTCACCGTCGATGGCTGTATTAAAGGATGGAAAAGTCGTTCATTTTATTCATCGTCATAACATTGAAAATCATGCACCTGAAGAGATTCTTGAGAATCTTCTCGGAGCATATGATGAGCATTGTTAAATCACTACGTCTAGTATAAATGGATTTTTGAACATAAGAAAGAGAGAAGCTGATCTGCTTCTCTCTTTCTTTTTTTAAAATATGATGACTTAATGAGATGAGGATGAAGATGAAGATGAAGATTCGTCACATTCGTATTCTTCTTCTTCTTTACAATGAAACGCAGTAGCACCGATAATGATCAACAGGATGAATAGAACAACAATAATTAAAAAGCCGCATCCGTGTCCATAGCCACCATAGCCTCCGCCATGATAATCACCATGATGAATCGGCATGTTCGCTACCGGCTTCATGTTCATGTTCATATTGTCACCATAAGGCATATTCATTTTTTTATTTTCCATTTCAGTCCCTCCAAATATTTAAGTCTAGGTCAACGTCACATTACACCATATGACCGAAACACCTAAACGGACACGGACAAATGCGGAGTTTTTAGTGAAATCGCCTGTACTTTTTTAGGAGAAGAGCCTATTTTTCGACTTTTATCAGAAAACCATATGAAAAGGGTATGAAGAAAACCTTGTCCATGTAGATCAATATGGAATAAAAAAGAACCGTCCTTTTTAAAAAGAACGATTCCTAGATCCATTTAACTTTTGGCTCAGTTTTCTTAGCGATCCGTACAATGTTTTGTCTATGTCGATAGACTAAGAACAGTGTAAAACCGATCAAGATATACGTAGTCAGCCAATCACCTGCTATGAAGAAACTTAGTATTACAGAACCAACTCCAGCCATGATGGATGACAGAGAAACGTATTTACTTATGTATAATGTCAAAAAGAAAGTGAACAAGACGAGTACAAACAATAACGGTTGAGCGAATAATAAAACGCCACCAGAAGTAGCAACTGCTTTGCCGCCTTTGAATTTTGCGAACACAGGATAACAATGTCCGATTACAGCAGGTACTCCTGCGATGAGAGGATGAAGGTCAACATCCAGCAATATCGGTAGACTCGCAGCCAGTGTTCCTTTTAAAACATCTGCTGCAGAAACAATAAATCCAGCTTTCTTTCCTAGTGTTCTAAATGTGTTCGTACCGCCTAAGTTACCGCTTCCATGTTCTCTAATGTCAATGCCGTATCCTATTTTTCCAACTAAGAGTGCAAAGGGGATCGAGCCGAGTAAATAAGAAAGTAAAAGAATAATGATGATTTCAAACATATGAACACCCCTTAAATATGAGACTTGCTAATCTTATTATAGGATATAATGTACGGTTTTCCCACAATTACTTTTAAAAACGGCATCCCTTAAGAAAGGGTGCCGCTTTTATTTTTCTCTTTTTTCTTTATGAATGGCATCCACCAATTCCAGTCTCCTAGCAGTTTCATGAGCGAAGGAACGAAGACCATCCTCACGATGGTTGCATCAATAAATATGGCGAGTGCAATCGCTATACCAATCTGTTTCACAGGCATAACATTTGTAAAAGCAAATGATCCTGTGATTACGATCATGATTGCTGCAGCAGATGTAATGATCTTAGATGTGGAAGTTAATCCGAGTAACGTAGCACGATCATTATCGCCTGTCTCTTCATAGATTTCTTGTATTCTAGAGATCAAGAAGACTTCGTAATCCATACTGAGTCCAAAAACGATTCCAAAAGTGAAGACGGGAATCATCAGTCCGATATCAACAGGTTCCATAATGACACCGCTTTGGAAGATCCAAACAAGGATGCCGAATGTAGCGGATAAGCTAAGCATGTTCATAAAGATCGCTTTAATCGGAATAAAAACGGATCGGAATGCGATCATGAGAATGAAGAGTGTCGTAATAAGAACAATAGCTAACCCATAAGGCGCTTTTTCTATGATCTCATCAAAAATCTCCTGATTAAACTTCGTAACTCCACCGATTGTTATGGACAGACCTTCATGTTCTTTTTCCCATTTTTTAACGAACTGTTTCGCATCATCACCTGTCACATCAACTGATAAATAAGCCTTAATAACTGCAGTATCTTCATTGATAAAAGGTTTCAGAACAGGGGAGAACTGCTGTTTACCTTGATCGGTCTGCAGGGCTTGAAAGAGCTCTGACCCGTTTAATTGATTTGTGTAAGTAAAAACAGATTCGGTTTTATTTACTTCTTTTTCACTTTGAAGATCATTTGTTAGTTTTTCAAGAGCTACGAGTGAACCTTCGTCTGTAAGAAATGATTTCTTAGATTCAGCTACTAATGTTACGGGATATAACTCATCTTCGCCGAACGTTTTTTCGAATTTCTCAAACGCAAGTCTTGATTCGTAATCTGGTGGCAGTGCGTCCGCTTCTGGTATGGATAGTTTCATGTCTTTCACGGGTGTAACAGATAAACCGAGTGCAAGAGCGGCGACTACAGCCATGATGATAGGTCTTTTCATAACAAAAGCAGCAAAGGTATGCCAAACCGATTTACTGTTCTCTTTCGTCTTAAATAATTTTAAAGCGTTCACTCGCTGTCCTAGAACTGCTAACATGGCCGGTAAGAACGTAATAGCATTTAGAACCGAGAGGACGACAACAACCATGCCCCCGATCGCAACGGTTTTAAAGATATCAATATCGATCAACAGCATGCCGGATAGCCCTAAGAACACACATAAACCTGAGAAGGCAATAGAACGGCCAGCCGTTTGTACAGAAATTATAGTAGCCTTTTCGATACCGCGATGAAGCTCTTCACGAAAACGGTTGACTAGTAAAAGAGCAAAGTCTATTCCTAACGCAAGACCGATCATTGGAACAACATTAAGTAAAAAAATGCTCACATTGGTTGTCTGTCCATAAAAATAGAGAAGGCCAAGTGAACTTGCAACCGAGATCAAACCGACAATGATTGGTAAACCTGCTGCGATTAAACCGCCGAAAGCGAGGAGAAGAATGATTAGAGCCGCAGGTATTCCGATCGCCTCTGCTCTAGCGAGATCATGTTGGCTTGCAGTATTCATATCTTCAGCAATCACGGGTCCACCTGTTAAAGAAACAGAGATATCTTTGTCTTCTGGCAACCGATCTCTTATTTGATCAATAGACGTTTTAAGGTCTCCGAAACTTTTATCAAACTGAACAGAAGCAAAAGAAACGTTCTCTTTAATCGTTTTGTCAGGAACATCATAAGGACTTTGAATAGCAACAACGTCTTGGACGCCGTCCATTTTCTTGATGGCGCTCAATACAAAAGCCTTATACTCAGGATCTTCAGGAGCATATTTTTTAGAATCGAAGACAAGCATCACGGAGGATTTTGGCTGATCAAACTTATCCTGGAGAATATTTTCTACTTTTGCGAAAGATCCATCCATTTCAAACCCGCTGCCGCTTAAGATCGAAGGAAGTTTAACAGCATAAAAGCCTAAGAGAATGGTAGTTAGAACCCAAAATGTTATAATAAGCTTACGAAAACGGTATGTAAAATTTCCTAAGGTTTGAAACGATAAATCCTTTTTCATTATTGGAGCCTCCTCATACTTCTATCTTCCCATATTTTAGGTTTGTTCCATGAGATATGCAAATGATACGTGATTCTACTTGCAGGTTTATAGGAGACAGAGGATTAATAGGTATCGTACATAATAAAACAGACAGGTGAAAACAATGATCATTACGACAGCTGGCAAAAATGCAACACGATTAAAAAACAAAGCGCAAGAAGTTGCCGTCTCGATTGACGGGATGTTTGTGGATAGAGATGGCCACTCTATCTCTTCAATCATTAGGAAATATAATGACCATGTTCTTATGATCGGAGTGGACAAAATCTCGTATCATCCAAAAGACGACAGCACACCGTTCTTTTTTCATCCGAATTCTTCTATGTTTCGCGTTAAACAGATTCTTCGAGGAGAGAAAGATGCTTTTATAGAAGCGTCGCAGCTCAAAGAGGGAATGAAAATCTTAGATTGCACGTTGGGACTAGCATCTGATGCGATCGTTGCTAGTTTGGTAACGGGTAGAAGAGGGGCTGTAGTTGGAGTGGAGAGCAGTAGAGCCATTTCATTTGTCGTGAAGAGCGGTCTTCAAGTGTGGGAGTCCAACTCTAAAGAAATGAATGATGCGATGAGAAGAATTGATGTGGTACATGAAAATCATTATGATTTTCTAAAAAAACAGCACGACAACAGTTTTGATGTGGTCTATTTTGATCCGATGTTTGAATCCACAATCTCATCTCCTGGTATACAGGGATTAAAGAGCAGTGCGGATTACGGAGTGCTTACCGACACAATCATTAAAGAAGCAAAAAGAGTAGCGTCCGAACGAGTCGTGATGAAAGATAATAAAAGCAGTACGAAGTTTAACGACTTGGGATTTTCTGTGATTAAACGAAATGCTAGTTTTTTATATGGTGTGATTGAATGATAAAAGATACGAAAAAACCGGATGAGGTGGAATATGATTGATCTTAGAAGTGACACGTTAACACAACCTACTAAAGAAATGAGAGACGCTATCTACACGGCTACAGTTGGTGATGATGTTTATGGAGAGGATCCAACAATCAATAAGCTTGAGAAGCTTGCCGCTGAGATCACTGGAAAAGAAGCTGCTTTGTTTGTAACAAGCGGAACACAAGGAAATCAATTGGCGGTGCTTGCTCAATGTTCACCCGGAGATGAGATCATCGTTGAATCAGAGTCTCATATATTCTTTTATGAAGGAGCAGCTATCTCTGCATTAGCAGGTGTTCAGCCAAGAGTAATAACAGGTGTTCGAGGAGAGATGGATCCTGCTTTAGTCAAACAAGCGATTCGTTCTGATGATATCCATTTTCCGGATACATCGCTGATTTGTCTCGAGAATACCCATAACCGTTCAGGTGGATCTGTTGTTTCGTTAGATAACATGAAGAGCATTTATGATGTGGCTAGAGATGCAGGTATTCCTGTTCACATCGATGGGGCGAGACTTTTTAATTCTGTCGTTGCAACGAACAAGAATGTGAAGGATTTTACCCAATATTGTGATTCCGTTCAGTTCTGCTTATCTAAAGGATTAGGGTCACCAGTAGGTTCTATTCTGGCAGGAGAACGGAGATTTATCGATAAAGCCCGTAAGTGGAGAAAACGTCTAGGCGGGGGGATGAGACAAGCTGGTTTCTTAGCGGCTAGTGGAATCATTTCATTAACAAAAATGGTCGACCGATTAGCTGAAGATCATGATAAAGCACGAAAGTTAGCAGGTGCCATTGAAGATATGAACGGACTAGCATTAGTGAATAGACCTGATACCAATATAGTAATCGTCAATATTGAAAAAACAAAACAGAGAAATGAAGAGTTTTTAGAAAGACTAAAACAAGAGGGAGTTCTTGCCGTATCGTTCGGTGAAGGTCAGATCCGGTTAACAACGCATTATGATGTTAGTGATGCAGATATCGATCATGCAATCTCTGCATTAAAAGCAGTAGTAGGGTAATATAACGTATAGTTTTAACTGAAAAAAGAGCTGAAAATAGAAGGATGAGCCTCTTCAAGAAGGCTCATCCTTTGTTTTGTTAAGGCAATCTTATGTAAGTTTTGTCGCTTTTGGAAGTAGTTGATCTCCATTCCAATCAATAGACAACGGAAAAACGACAATCATTTAGAAAAGAGAGTTATAAAGAAACATGTTGGCGAATTAAATCATTCATGTCTATTAAAATACTACAGGAACTCTCTTTTGAGAAATCTGTTCGAAGACATAAGCTGTATGTATCAATTTTTTTTCGGAGTATGCTTCTCCAGTAAAGATAACACTAAGTGGTAACCCATCATCATCAAACCCAGAAGGAACTGAAATGGAAGGATATCCTGCTTTGGCAGGAATAGCATACCATACGTCATTTGGACTGATGAGAGCCGTTAAGTTATGTTTTTTAATAACAAGATCTATTCCTCTATTTTGCGTCATCTCAAGATCGTTTAATCTCGCTTTAAGATATTCTGGACTCGTTAATGTTCCTTCAGTCATATTGCTATCTAACAACAGCTCTTGGTTGTGCTTTAAACACTTTTCCTTATTCTGTACATTAAAATCTATGACATCAGATAAAGAGGAGATCTTAATCTCTGATGAAACAGAACGTAAATAATGGTTAAGACCACTCTTGAACTCGTGTAAGAGCACTTTATAATCTGATTCATTATTCTCTAAAGGTGAGATCTGATCTAAATAAATAATTTCCCCACCTTCATCCTCAATGAGCTTTAATGCTTCATCGAAGACTGACCTTTGTGTATGATTTAAATGCTTAATGCAAAATTCGTAAGATACACCAAATCGTTTGCCTTTTAAAGTGGCTTGTTCTAATCCTTCTATATAGTTACAATGCTGTGGAGCGGACAATGTTGCAGCATCTAGTGGATCATTTCCCTGTATAGCTTCAAGGAGAATCGCAGCATCTTTAACATTTCGTGCCATGGGACCAGCCGTGTCTTGACTGATTGAAATCGGAATGATACCTGATCGAGAGACTAAACCAACAGTTGGTTTGATCCCAACGATATTATTATTTCCAGCGGGACATAGGATAGAGCCTGAAGTTTCAGTTCCTATGCTAAGTGCAGCAAAATTACTGGCGACAGCAGCAGCTGAGCCTGAACTAGATCCACTCACATCCAATACTCCTGGTCCATATGGATTAAGTACTTGTCCTCCTCGTGAACTAAAACCGTTAGGCATATCATATGCCATGAAGTTAGCCCACTCCGTCATATTTGCTTTTCCGATGATGACTACACCAGCATTTCTCAACTTCTTAACGACAAAAGCATCACTTTTGGCATAATGGTTCTCTAAAGCCAGAGAACCTGCACTCGTATGCATCTGATCGGCAGTGTCGATGTTATCTTTAATGATGACAGGAACACCGTGTAGAGGTCCTCGAACTTTGCCGTTCTGTCTTTCAAAATCCAAACTTTTCGCAATGAATAATACATCAGGGTTGATCTCTAATACGGAGTTGATCATAGGTCCTTGTTTATCGTAGTTAGAGATGCGATCAAGATAAAACATGACCAGTTCAACTGATGTTAAGTCACCGTTCTCAAAATAATGCTGTACCTTTTCAAGTGTGATCTCATTTAAATCCAACACAATATTTTGTGACATTTTGCCGCTTCCTCTCTTAATTACTCAATACTTATTATATAAAACTGTCGCAAAAAAAGGAATTTTCAAAGTATTTATAGAATAAATAAAAAAAGGCCCGCATCATGCAGACCTTTAAAGGATTTAGCCGATTTCTGTATTATTCACTTATCAATACTTTCATAGGTGACCATTCACCGATAATCCCTTGACCATGAAGGGATGTACTTCCTTCAGAAGATAGGTCTTTTTCGGTCATCAGTCCTAATGCTACCGTGAACTCATTGAATTTGATCGGCACGTGTTTTTCGGTTCGAACAATATTTCCGTTCACAGAGAATATAACCTCATCGCCTGAACGATTGTATGTGATTTGGTATTCGTTCCATTCTCTTTGATTAAATTCTTGTTCTTCTTTAAAGATACAAAAGTATCTTGTTTTATCTGTCTCAGGTACGGAGACACCTGGAAATGGGAGTACGGCATAGACGCTAGCATATTTATCGTTACCTGCAAAGAAATCAAGTGCTGCTCCTGTCGTAAAATCTAATAAGTTTACAGAAACAAAACCATCATACAGGTCATTTGCATTCGTTCCGATCGGACGTGAACGCATCTTCCACTGAAAGGTGACTGTTCCGTCTTGTGGCACTTTGATCGGTTCATTTGAATAATACATGTGTTTTGCATTATCTAAGAACTGAACAGAAGGGTGGGATTTAGTGAAAGGATTTACTCTCACATACAGTTCGTCATTTCGAACGATAACGACTGCCTCAGGCTCTCTAAACTCATGGAAGGATCCATCTGGAAGAGGGAAACCTCCGATCCTCCATGTTTCGGATTCAGACAGTATAGAATGGAAATTACCAAGTGTGATTTCATTTTGATGTTTTTTCATTAAACACAGCTCCTAGTTAATTGCTTATAAACATATTTAATCAAATTAAGATTGATGAGGCAAATGCAAGCTTTTCTATTAATACCCGTCCAAAAAAAACTAGTTTTCTAGGATGGACAAGTATAATTCAGAAAAAACTGAATAATAATGGTATTAAGAGCTCGCAAATTAAAGGGAGGGTGTTCTCTATGAAAACGGTATCTCAAATTAATTTACGAAAAGAAAAGGAAAAAACGTTCACAAGCGATGATAGAATTATGTTGTTTATAACAAAGTTCCATCTAAAATCAAAACGGGATAAATGGTTGACATTAAGGCTTCTGCTTAGAAGAGGATCTGTGGATTTAGTTGAGCAAATATTAATCAGCTCAGAGTACAGAAGAGATTTTCCAGAATTACTTGAAGATGAAACAGTTAGAGATTTTTATTTAGACTTAAAGAATCCTAAGAAAGAAATATGTCTTACCGTTTAACCTTTTGGTGACCCAAAAGGTTTTCTTCTTGTCATTTTTGTGTGCAAAGTATTTATCATTTGATATAATACGAACAAGAAGATGAAGGAGTCCGATGTAATGAAGCGCTATACATTAGAAGAAGCCAACCAATTGCTTCCAGTCCTCTCAAAAGAGTTTGATTCTCTGCATAACTTACAAAGAGAGTTTGACTTGTGGTATGAATCTTTTCAGCAAGTCGAACCTCAGTTGAATGCAGAAGAAAAAGCTGCTTGGGAAAAAAGAATTCAATTCATGGAACTTGAAGCTGAAATGTTTATCTCAAATATTTTGTCTCATGGTGTATGGTTTGAAGATGCTTTTTCTTCTACACTCCATTTCCCAGCTATTTTAAATGGAGAAAAAGGTGTATTCAAATGGCATCCAGAAGAACCAGTCATTACTGTTTATGAGAGTGTAGAAGAAAAAATGGATCTGCTTCATTTGGTAAATTAAGGTTTGTTTATTTAATTCATGTAAAAAATACTTGTTTTATTCTTTGAAAAAGCTTATGATATTATTCGTGACGTAATTAGCGCCTATAGTGAAATGGATATCACACGAGATTTCGGCTCTCGTATTCTGGGTTCGAATCCTGGTGGGCGCGCCACTTCCAATTAAATATCTCGAATATCGGTTAGACCGGTACTCACCACGGGGAAGGCTATTGGGACCGGTGGTTTTTTATTTGGCGTCGCAAAAATAAACTAACGTTGCAGGTTGGTGATTAATTGTGTCAGAAAAAATGAGAGTACTATTGTATTACAAGTATGTTCCGATCGATGATCCAGAGAGCTATAAAGACGAACATTTAAAGTTCTGTAAAGATCTAGGTCTTTTAGGAAGAATCATCGTTGCTCCTGAGGGAATCAATGGAACTGTGTCAGGAACGTATGAACAGACTCAAATCTATATGGATCATCTAAAAGCGGATCCGCGATTTGAAGATATTGTTTTTAAAATAGATGAAGTAGAAGAACATACATTTAAGAAGATGTTTGTTCGCCATAAGAAGGAACTAGTAACGTGGCGCTTTAAAGATGATGTTGACCCGAACCAGTTATCAGGTAAACGTTTATCTCCAAAAGAATTTTACGAAGCGCTCCAAGATGAAGATGTAATCGTAATTGATGGTCGTAACGACTATGAATATGAGATCGGACACTTTCGTGGTGCCATCCGTCCAGATGTAAAAGCTTCAAGAGACTTTCCAAAATGGGTACGCGAAAATATTAGCGAGTTTAAAGATAAAAAAGTGTTAACGTACTGTACAGGTGGAATCCGCTGTGAAAAGTTCTCAGGCTTTCTTCTTCAAGAAGGTTTTCAAGATGTATCACAGCTTGAAGGCGGAATCGTAACGTACGGTAAAGATGATGAAGTTCAAGGAAAGCTTTGGGATGGCAAACTTTATGTGTTTGATGAACGAATCTCTGTTCCCGTTAACCGTACAGAAGAAGATGTAGTGATCGCTACATGTTATTATTGCGGAAAGACAGAAGACCGTTACGTGAACTGTGCAAACCCAGAATGTAATAAACAACATGTTTGCTGTACGGAGTGTGAAGTGAAGCATAAGCGTTCTTGTTCGAAAGAATGTTTAGATCACCCGCGTAACCGTTATGAGACAGAACAAAAAGAACAACAAACTGTTTAAGCTACAAAGCCAGTGATAATACTGGCTTTTTTTATTTTCCTGTTTTAAAGTTAACGGTATATAGATGACTTTTTATTCAAAATGGAATGCAAAAACAGCGTAAAAGAGTGATTAAAGAGGTGATAGAGATGAATAATAAAGCAAACGATGTTTCTGAACAAGTGATAAGTAATTATCAAAAAGATGAAGGTATGATGATCATCATTTACGCTCAATGGTGTGTGAATAATAAGCTTGATCCTAAAGGTGTCTATCTTAAAGCGTATCCAGATCAAAGTAATAATGAGTATGTAATGCATATGCTAGAGCAAACTGTGTCGATAGAAGAAGCAGAGCATATCCCTCATGATACTGTACTACAAGTTTTATCGTTATTCGGCAATGAAGACCTTGCCTTTGTAGTGTCTAATGAAATCAATGCGATGAAGGAGACAAAAAGGGATGAATAATGAAAACCTTGTACTCGCAAGTTATAAAACCGGGCAGTATATAGGAAAAGCAGGAGAAGAGCGTAACCAGATGGTGTTATTTGAAGTTTTGGCAGTAAAACACCACCCTTGGCAAGGTGATCTTCATAACCCTAAACAAGCAGATGTCCCATTTTTCCAAGAAAGAAGAGCGTTAAGTTATGGAGAGAAAACATGGGTGCCCGTTCATACGATCAAAAGCTACGATGGTGAACTTCCCTCCTACAAAGAATCTTTAAAACATGCCTTAAATCAGTACATAGACAAGTTAGAAGTGGACGGTAGTCCTTGGGCAAAACGCTCTTTGGACTGTTTATTTTCATTAGAAAAAGACTATAAGCTTGATTAAAAGTGGATAGACAGTGGAAAAAAGATATTATAGACCAAAAGGTGGCGATAGAATTGGAACTTCAAAAACAGATTATTTCAGAGTTGAAAGTGGAACCAAAAATTGATGTAAAGAAAGAGATTAAATCCAGAATTCAATTTTTAAAGGACTATGTAAAAAAATCTGGTGCAAAAGGGTATGTTCTTGGCATCAGTGGTGGACAAGACTCAAGTCTTGCTGGTAAATTAGCTCAGATTGCTATGAACGAACTAAAGGGTGAAACGGGAGAAACATATACTTTTGTAGCGGTTAGACTTCCATATGGCGTACAAAAAGATGAAGAAGATGCTCAGCGTGCTCTAAAATTCATCGAGCCAGATGTATCTTTAACCGTAGATATTAAACCGGCTGTTGATGCTTCAATGAGTGCCTTTACAAAGGCAACTGAAAAAGAACTTTCTAACTTTCTAAAAGGGAACACGAAAGCACGCGAAAGAATGAAAGTTCAATATGATATTGCAGGCGCTTATCAATGTTTGGTCATCGGTACAGATCATGCAGCAGAAGCGATAACGGGCTTCTTTACAAAACATGGTGACGGAGCATGCGACCTCGTTCCATTGTACGGATTAAATAAAAGACAAGGTAGAGAGCTGTTAAAAGAACTAGGTGCAGAGGAGCGACTCTACTTAAAAGTACCTACAGCTGATCTTGAAGACGACAAGCCGCTGATTCCTGATGAAACAGCACTCGGAGTAACATATGAAGAAATCGATGACTACCTGGAAGGAAAGGAAGTTTCTTCGTCATCTAAAGAAAAAATTGAAAAAAGATACATCCAGACGATGCATAAGAGAAACCATCCTGCGTCCGTTCACGATACGTGGTGGAAGTAAGAGTAGAGCACCTGGGAAACCAGGTGTTTTTGTTTTGCCGCTTTTAGGTTATACTTGTTCTTGGAATAAAGGGGAAGGGGATACATAACTTTGAGTAAAACGGCTAAGATCATCATCTCATTAGGTATCGTATTTTTAGCATATTTTGTTTATGATACTATTAATCGCGAGAACGAAAGAAAAGATCGATTAAATGTTATCGACGAGCATTTTAAGAAACCTTTTAAAATTGAGGAAGAGTTGAAAGAACAGTATGATAATGATTTCTTGATCGAAATGGACAAGGAACTATATATCGTTACAGTAGAGGATCATAAAGTTGTTAAAACAGTAAAGCAATAATGAGAATGAAACCGCTTATAAAAGCGGTTTTTTGTTTGATTGCTGGTATGATGTTTTAACCTGGAAATCGAGCAACCCGTATTGAAATTCAACGATCTTCAAAGCAACGGTGAATACTGACAAAGTGATACTTGAAGGCATCCACTTTTTCATTTAAAGTAGATGAAAGCTCAACTGTATACATATTATAGTGATGGGGTGGTAAAATCATGGAAAATTCATACGTTTTGTATCATGATCAAATTATTAAAGACGGATCGATACCAGTTGATCCCGAAGACAGAGGCTACCTTTTCGGAGATGGAATCTATGAAGTGGTATTTGTTTATGACAAAAAACCTTTTGCGTTTAAAGAGCATTTCGCGAGGTTTGAACAAAGTGCAAAGAAACTTGAACTAGCAATGCCCTATGATGTTTCTACGTTTAAAAAGCTTACAGATGAACTGATCAGTAAGAACAACATTGAGAATGGAATGGTCTACATTCAGATGACTCGTGGAGTCGCACCCAGAAATCATCTTTATGAAAGAAATATGCAAAGTGTTGTAACAGGTTTTGCAAAATCCGTTTCACTTGAAAACATTGCGAAATCTCAAGCAAGTGGAATCAGCACGTATCTAACAGAAGATATCCGTTGGTTGCGCTGTGACATTAAAAGCTTAAACCTACTTGGCAATGTGATGGCAAAACGGAAAGCTGCAGATTTTGACTGTCAAGAAGCGATTCAGCACAGAGATGGAACAGTAACAGAAGGGTCTTCATCCAACGTATTTATCGTAAAAAATGGAACATTGAAAACACATCCAAGTACAAATCTGATCTTAAATGGTATCACTCGACAAATCGTGATTACATTAGCACTAGAAAATGGCATCTCCGTTCTAGAAGAAGCATTCTCTGTAGATGACCTTTTAAACGCAGACGAGGTTTTCATTACAAGTACAACGATGGAAGTAACACCAGTGACGAAACTTGTAGGCTCAGAGAATCAAACATACGACATTGGTCCTGTAACACTTAAACTGCAAGACCACTTTAAGAGACAGATAAAAAAGAATACTTCTGTCGTTAACTAGTCTTAAATTGTAGGGGAAAATATGAAAAAAATACTCAAGTATTTTATAAATGGACTGCTGACTATCCTTCCGATCGTGTTAGCTGTTTATCTGATATATAAGATTTTTGGATTTTTAGACAGCATCCTTGGAAACTTATTAAAAGATGTTCTAAAAGAAGATTATATACCAGGCATCGGACTTATCACGACGCTTTTACTGATTACTGTCTTGGGTTGGATGTCTACTCAATATGTATCAGGAAAGTTATTTAGTCTTATCGATCGCGTGCTAGAGAAGACACCTTTTGTTAAGACGATTTATTCTGTGATAAAAGATACGATCCACTCTCTTTTTGGAGAGAAAAGATCTTTTTCCAAAGTAGTGCTGATTGAATATCCGGAACTGAATGTAAAAAGTGTAGGTTTTGTTACGACTGAAGATGTAAGTAGTTTAAGTGATGAGTTGAGAGATCACGTTGCTGTTTACATCCCTCAAACGTTTCAGATTGCAGGTTTCACTTTTTTAGTACCAAAAGACAAGATCAAAGTTCTTGATGTAAAACCTGAAGATGCCATGAAGTTTTTATTATCTGGTGGTGTAGCAACTAAATAAAATAGTCGATGAACAAACACCCTTGTAACGGAAAGGGTGTTTTTCGTTTACTTTTTTCATACATTGAAAGAAAAGGAGGGTGTTAAGCTGATGACATCAAAACGGTTATTTACAAAATTAACACTCATCCCGTTCGAAATGTTCATAAATGCCTTTCCCTTTTTTCATAGAGAAAAAGTAATCTGGCAACTCAGTAAAGAGCAGAGGATGTTGCTACAAGATGAATGGAAAAGAATAAAAAGAAGAAACGGAGAAGTTAAGATAAATCTTCAAAGCAATAGCAAAGAGTTAGTTCGAAGAATCAGAGAAGAGACGAAACGCTATAACAAAAATAATGTCACACGTACCACAGCTTATTTAACGTTCTATAATAAACATCCTGAGATCTCATGGTCATTTTTAGCTCATATGGTTTCTAGAAACGCTGGATATTTTATGAGTGATCTTAAAGGAGAGTTCTTACCACACATTCTTGAAGAAACATTTCTAACAAAATTGTACGACATGCTTGAAAAAGGAAACAGTATGATTTTTGAGGATGCTTATCCTCAACTGCTTTTATACGAAGAGAGTAAAAGAACAGGAATATCTCTGTTTCATCTTAGTCATCATTTCAACATTTCTCCATTTATTGAAGGCGTTTGGGAGATTTATATACGCCAAGAACATCAGGGCTTTTTACTTCCTGTCGCACAGATTATTAATGAACAAAGTCATATTGAAAAAGCACTTGTTCAAACAGAAGAATATAAAGAGTTATTAAATTCTATCACATATCGTCTACAAGAATGGCTGAAACTTTCGCAAATATTGTTTCCTACATGGCCGTTGAAACAATCAATTGGAAGAAACATGAACCATTTTAAGAACCTTGATGAAAGAATTCGGTTGGGACAAAATTTATACTCCACATTATTTCAAACACAGTTTGCAACGAACATACACAGGTTTGCGAATGCTATTCCTCATACGGGATCGCGATGTGATTATGATCACAAAAGTTTTACTGCTATCTATCCTTCTCCGGATAAGTTTCCTAAAGAAAAGCTCTCTTTTTTCAAAGTGAAAAATAACACGAAAATATATAGTCCATTTCTTCTAGATGTATGGAAGCACAACTGTAGTGGACCATATCTTGGTTCGAATTGGTTTGATGATGAAGAGTATGTATTAAAGAAGATGAAGTTAGTGAATAAACCTTCTCCCTCCACATGGATGACGTATTGGTCTGGTCTACACAAAATAGAGTCTGTATTTCTCTTTAATCGATATTATAAGATGCTCAAAAAAAATAGAAACCTTTGATAAAGGCTTCTATTTAAAAAAGGAAAGGATGTTACCCATTTGCTGTGCAAGCCCCATCACTTGATTTGCTCCGCCCATCATTTTTCCGAAGTTAAGTCCAGATCCTTGATTGTTCGGCATCATACCCATTGAATTTTGATTGCCTTGACTCTGCTGTTGGTTAAATGGCATACCTTGCATCATTGGATGTGGCATCGCACCAGGTGGCATCATTGGCATCATATATGGCATGAATGGCTGTTGAGTTAATCCTTGTGAATATTGCTGCTGTGGCATAGAAGCTGGAGCTGCTGGAGCGTATGGCGGTCTGCCGGGTACCGTTTGGCTATTTGCATATCCCTTTGCAGTTGGTGTAGTAAAAGGGTCGTATCCGCCATATGGGAACATTCTTACAGATTTCTCTTTCAAAAAAAATCACCTCATAATAGTTTCTATATATGTATATTCAACGAATGAAAAAGGGACATAACCCTTTCGTGGAAGTGATGAAAACGCCCTGTCCAAATTTAAAACACATCATATTTTAATAATAGAAATGTGTGCTTTGAAAAGGAGGATAAGGGATTTATGTCTGATGAACATACTTCATGTGAATGGCTGTTAACGGCGATCGGTGATTCCTTAACTGTTGGAGTAGGAGCACCGGTGTTCGGCAAAGGATATGTTGGAAGATTTGTAAACTTCACACAAACTACTTTTGATAAGCACATCTTAGTAAAAAACTTCGCAGTAACGGGTACAACTTCCGAAGAAATATTAAATTCCTTAAGCGATAAAGAGATCAAACGGTCGATTAAGGATTCTAAAATCATATTAATCACAGCTGGTGGTAACGATCTTATTCAAGCGGCTTTTAAATATATGTTTACGAAAGAAGAAGAATTGATCGATCATGCTTTAGAAAATTGCAAAAAAAATCTAAACAAAATTTTTAAGAAGATCTATAAATTAAAAAGAAACTCAACAGAGCCGTTTATCATCAGAATATGCACGTTGTATAACCCGTACTTTAAATGGAGTAAAGCCATGCAATGGGTCAACATGTTTAACGATTTGATCAAGAGCTATGAGAAGATGCCATATGTGAAAGTAGCAGATCTATACAGTGTCTTTATGGGAAGAGAGAGTGAGCTCGTCTGTTTTGATACGATTCATCCAAACAAAAAAGGCTATCAAGTCATAGCCGTTTCACTGTTTGATTTAGGTTTTCCTGAAATTGAGTGATAAAATGTTCCGCACTCAAACTCACTAAAATTTCACGTACCGTAAGCGTATTCTATTTTAAAAAAATAAAAACAGTTAATAAACTAAAAAAAGAGGAGCTGCCACAATAATGAGAGCTCCTCTCCGGAATTTTAATTACATAACAGGAACTTTTTCAAATTCTTTTCTAAGTGATCTGGAACGTTTTGCAGCATGTTCCACGGCTTTTTCAATGGCAACACCACCGCCATTTTCTGCAAGTGCATCAAGTCCTGCCGCAGTCGTGCCGTTTGGTGAGGTCACTTTCTTTCTTAGTTCAGCTGGAGAGTCATCGGACTCCATAACCATCTTACTTGCTCCATAAAGTGTCTGAGCTGCAATATCACGGGCTAGTTCACGATCAAGACCGTTTTCTACAGCGACATCTTCCATATGTTCAAGCAAGTAATAAAAATACGCAGGTCCACTACCGGCTATTCCAGTGAAAACATCCATCTGTTTCTCAGATATAATTTTCACCTTGCCAATAGCTTTCGACAATTCTTGAGCTAAATCCAAATCTTCATTTTTTACATACTTACCGGCACTAATACCTGTAATGGATTCACCAATCATACTCGATGTATTAGGCATGACACGAATGATAGGTAAAGATCTGTCTAGGATCTCCTCTATATACGTTGTTGAAATTCCGGCAAGAACGGATAAAATGACATGGTGATCTTGAAGTGCGGGTCGAAGTTGTTGAAGAACTTCTTCCGCTTGTTTTGGTTTTACCGCAAGAATAATCACGTCTGTATTCGTTAATGAGAGTTCTTGAACTGAAGTTGTCGTAATGTTATATCTGTTCGTTAGTTCTAATCTTCTGTTTTCATTCGTGTGGTTCGCGGCTATGATTCGATCAGGAGAAATTTTGGCTTTGTTGATCAATCCTGATATCATTGCTTCTGCCATTGAACCTGCACCAATAAAAGTAATATTTCTGTATTTTAACATGCAACCCCTCTTTCAATGATTTTACTTATTTATAAAGTACTATGTTAACATGTTCACAAATAGATGCAAGTCGTTATATCCATTTCCACTGGATTGTAATATGATTTTTACATAAGAAACAAAGGAGGAGCGTGAATGAAATTTTATGTGGCTTCGGGATTTCAAAATATAGAACGTGTAAAAAAGTTAGGTAAAGATCTGCAAAATAAACTTCATTGGCAGCTTACATATGATTGGACTGTTAACGATAGAGCAGAGACGAAAGAAGATCTGGCTGAAATAGGGATAAAAGAATATGAAGCAGTCATGGAAGCTGATATAACAATCGTGATCTTACCTGGTGGGAAAGGGTGTCATACTGAACTGGGTATTGCTTTAGGGAATAAGAAAATCGTTGTTTTGCACGATCCGGAAGGTGTGTTGCAAAAATTATCTGAAGCAACTACATTTTATTTTCTACCACAGATTATACATTGGAATGGGGTAGTAGAAGAACTGCCTGCATTGTGCAGCTCTTCTGAACCTTATCGAGCCTCTTTATAAGATTGATTTTGAAATGTTGTAACGGTTTTGGCAGCGATCCGATCGTATCCTTCTTCATTTGGATGGATGGAATCGTACAACCATTTATCCATATCGTCTGTTTGAAGAGCATCGCTAACGGGAACTACCAAAGCTGGCTTGTGTGAAAGTGCTGTTTCGTATGCGATTAAATTCCAATCATTCAATAGTTTTTCCGTCGCTGGGTAATATTTTTGTTCAGCATTAACAACGTTATACAGTTCATTCAACACTATTATTGCGTTAGGGTTATGTTTTCTGATGTTTTCGAAAATATCATTTAAGTTTTGCTTATAATCAGATTTAACATCATCGTAACTTTGTATAGCTTTTAGTGGACCTTGTTTCTTTGCAATTTGTACGAGGTCATTACCGCCAATATTTATTGAAATGATGTCTGCTTTCTCTACAGATTGCTGAACAGCTGGAATGTTCAGTTGATTCAGTAAGCCTTTACTCGTAAAACCAGAAACACCTTGATTTTCGAGAATAAAGGTTTTTTCTGTTAAGTCCTGCAGGTTGTCATTCACTTTGTTAGCGAAACCACCTTGCTCAGAGCCTCTTCCTTCAGCTACTGAATCGCCTAGCACGAGGTGATTCAAAGTGGATTTTGGAGAATTCTTTAGATATTGAAGATAAGTGATTTGTTTCGAATCTGATGAATCACTTTGATCGATCACAGATTCTTTCTTGATCTGGTTTATCTTATATTGCGGATAATAATACCACCCGGCTGCACTTATGACTAATAGCAAAGCAAACAAGGAGATGATATATCTTTTTTTCATATATATCCTCCTGTAACATATTTTTTTAAAAATAAAAGTATTAGTTATAGATAATATCATAAATATGCCTAGAAAGTGAAAGGTGACCACTTGAATAATAATTCACTAAAGATACCTGTATTTATTCCATTAATAATTGGGATCATCGCAATATCGTTTTCTTCTATTTTTGTTAAATGGTCAGATGCACCTGTTTCTGTTCAAGGAATGTATCGATTATTATTTACATTGATCTTGATGTTTCCATTCGTTTGGAAACAAGTTCGTTTTTTGAAAAAAATGACTTGGCAAGAAGGCTTTTTGTTATTTTTATCAGGAACCTTTCTAGCTCTTCATTTTTTGTTTTGGATGGGATCTTTGAAATTAACTACCGTTGCAAGCTCTACGATACTGCTTTCTTTACAGCCTGTTTTTGTAATGATAGGAGCATACATAGCGTTTCGCGAAAGAACTTCAAAGGCAGCAATCATTGGGATGGTTGTTGCGATCGTTGGGGCTATTATGATTGGTTGGGGAGATATTGGCATCTCAATAAAACATATTCAAGGAGATGTTTTATCTATTTTAGGAACGATTGTAGTTGCAGCTCATATGCTGATCGGTCAAAAGCTTCTAAGAACATTTCCTGCTACACTTTATAGTTTTTCTGTATTTTTTGTTGCTGTCATTGTTTTTGGAATCTATAATTTGACTTTGTCTATACCGATGACTGGGTATCCAGAGAAAGAATGGGGGATCTTTGTACTGCTTGCCATCATACCAACTGTATTTGGACATGTATTGTTCAATTGGCTATTAAAATATGTAACAGCTGCTACGATATCAATGGCAATCTTAGGTGAACCAGTTGGGGCAACTTTGTTAGCTTACCTATTACTTGATGAATCACTAACTCTTTCCCAATGGAGTGGTGGTGCTATCGTGTTAGCGGGGCTGTATTACTTCTTGCAAAATACGCGAAAACAAAATAGACGTTCAACTCCTGCACCGATCAAGCCACCAGTAACATCAGGTCCAATTGTAAAAAAAGGGTAAGAGCCTTTTTCTATGCTTTTTATGGGCATTCTTATATGATGAAACAAACAGATGAAAAAAGGAGATTGATCTCATGAGTAACTATGCAAAAGCTACTTTTGCTGGAGGATGCTTTTGGTGTATGGTCACACCATTTGAAGAGTGGCCAGGCATCATTTCTGTAGAATCAGGCTATACAGGTGGTCACAAAGAAAATCCAACTTATAAGGAAGTCTGCAGCGAAACAACCGGCCATTTTGAAGCCGTTCAAATCACATTTGATCCATCCATCATTTCGTATGAAAAAATCGTCTCAGTTTTTTGGAAACAAATTGATCCTACTGATGCTGGCGGACAATTTTACGATCGTGGAGATTCGTACCGTACTGCCATTTTTTATCATGATGAAGAACAAAAAACGGTCGCTGAAAAATCAAAAAAGGAATTAGAAGAGAGCGGTCGATTCGACAAGCCGATCGCAACTTTAATTTTACCTGCTGATACGTTTTATTCTGCTGAAGAATATCACCAGGATTATCATAAAAAGAATCCTTTTCATTACAAACGCTATCGCCAAGGCTCAGGGCGAGATGCCTTTATCAAATCACACTGGGTAGATAGTGGGCAAAAAGAAGAAATACTAAAAACCCTTAATCCTATGCAATATAACGTTACACAAAAAGATGCAACAGAACCTCCTTTTCAAAATGAATTTTGGAACCATACAGAAGAAGGGATCTACGTGGATATCGTTTCTGGGGAGCCTCTTTTCAGTTCTTTAGACAAATTTGATAGCAGCTGTGGCTGGCCTAGTTTTACAAAACCTGTTCGTTCATCTACTGTCGAAGAAAAGGAAGATTTATCTCACGGTATGATCAGGACGGAAGTGAGAAGTAAGGATGCAGATTCTCACTTAGGACATGTATTCACAGATGGTCCAAGAGATCAAGGTGGATTAAGATATTGCATCAATTCTGCAGCACTTCGTTTTATTCCTAAGAACGAACTTAAAGAAAAAGGATATGGAGAATACCTCACTCTGTTCGAACAAAAATAAACCAGCCTTGAGCTGGTTTATTTTTGTTCAGAAGAGGAATAAGAATGTGATTGTATATATTTTAATCGAGCAAATAAAATGATAGCGCCAGCTGAAAGACCAGATATCAATCCGATCCAATACCCATATGCACCAAGCGACGTAAAATTAGCTAGGTAGTATCCAACCGGTAGACCGAGCACCCAGTATGAGATAAATGAAAGCATAAAGGTGACATTTACATCTTTATAGCCTCTTAGTGCACCTTGAATCGGAGCGCCTATAGCGTCAGCTAGTTGAAAGAACACCGCATACCATAAGAACGAAGTCGTAATTTGAATGACTTCTGGTTCTTTTGAATAGATTCTCGCTACTTGTTCATCGAACACCATTAAGAGACCAGAGAGAATTAGGGCAAAGCCAACAGCCGTAACGATTCCTATATAGCTATACTGTGCGGCATCCTTAAAGCGTTTCGCGCCTACTTCATAACCAACTGCAATCGTGAGCGCAAAAGAGATACTCAAAGGCAGCATATATAAGAATGAAGCAAAGTTTAGTGCAGCTTGGTGAGCAGCGATTGTTATCGTGTTGAAATCACTCATTAAAAGTGTAACAGCAGCAAATATACTTACTTCAAAGAAGATGGCAAGACCAATCGGAACGCCGATCTTCAACTGTTCTTTCCAAGCAGTTAAAGAAGGTTTATAGAACGTTCGAAACAGTTTATATCTTCTGAACGGGTTCATGTTAACAACGATCATAACGGTTATAATTGCAGTTACCCAATACGTTATTGCTGTTGCCACACCAGCACCTACACCACCTAATTCGGGAAAACCACCTTTACCGAATATGAATAAGTAGTTAAAGATAGCATTTACGGGTAATCCAATCAGTGTGATAAACATCGTAATTCTAGTTTGACCTAAAGCGTCGATGAAAGATCGAAGTGCACCATATAAAAACAGCGGCATGATGCCGAACGATAATGCGATTAAATAGCCTCTTGCAACATTTTCTACTTCTTTTTCGAGAGACATCGCACCTAAAATGGGATCTAACACAACTGATCCTAATGCAACAACGATGACTGAAATTACGACCGACAAGTAAACAGCTTGCATGACGGACCGGGGCACATTTTTTGTATTCTTAGCTCCTTCAAGCTGTGAAACAATAGGTGTTAATGCCATTAGGATACCATTTAGTCCAGTGAAGATCGGAACCCATAAACTCGATCCGATAGCTACACCTGCTAGTTGATCTGCACCTGAACGGCCGCTCATTACCGTATCTAAGAAATTCATGGCATATAAGCCTAACTGAGTGATCAATACGGGGATCACCAGTATTAAGAAATTTTTATATTTACTTCTTAACGAATATGTCTGTATCATCTGCATACTTCCTTTAGTAGTTAAACTGTCAATTCGAGACAATGAATTATATCATAAAACATAACTAATATACGTGAAGGAGAAACTATGAGTGTTCAATTTCTTTTTGAAGTTCAATCTGTTCTGCCAGGAGAGCAAAGCAACGAAAAAATTGTACTGGTTTCAACAGAGCTTTTATATAGAAGCAGTGGAGAAACAATCTATACAGGTATAATCCCGGTTAGAGTAACTGAGCATGGAGTGTTTGTATCGGTCCCAGCAGTTACAGCTGCCTTCAACTCAAAGTATTTACGAACGGAAACGTTATTTCGGTTAAAACGATACATTAAACGAATGAGAGATTACTTGGATTTTGATAAAAAGGAATAAGTTGACTTTTTGCTTTTACCTTCATATAATATGAAAAACTATATGTCAGAACATTTATGAAAAAGAGAGTAGTCTGTAAGGATGTTATATAGCGAGCAAGGGATTGGTGTAAGCCTTGCACAACCTTCAGACGAAGCGCACTTTGGAAATGTTTGCTTGAAAACGAAGTAGAGCAAACCGGGACTTCCCGTTAACAAGTCAAGTGGCCTTTAGGCAATGAGAGTGGTACCGCGGTTAATTTCCGTCTCTTCTATTAATTTAGAAGAGGCGGATTTTTTTATTTTAGGGAGGTTAAAGAATGAACGGTAAAAAAGTATTTGCAGCTTATTTAAAAGAAAAAATTGGTAGTGAACTATCTTTCGAAGAAATTGATTCCGCTATTGAAAAACCTAAACAAATCCAACAAGGTGATCTAGCATTTCCTTGTTTTCAATTAGCTAAGATCTATAAGAAGTCTCCAAATGAAATCGCAACAACGTTAGCTGGTGGAACGAGTCAAGATGCGTTTGAGAAAATTGAAGTTGTTGGAGGCTACGTGAATGCTTTTTTAAATAAAAAAGTAGCTGCTGTATCGCTGTTAACTCAAATATTAAAGGAGAAAAATAACTATGCAAATCATCGTTTTGGTAATCAAAAGACAATCGTTATCGATCTTTCTTCTCCTAATATTGCAAAGCCTTTCTCAATGGGACACTTGCGTTCAACAGTAATTGGTTCCTCAATAGCCGCGATCAGTGAAAAATGTGGGTACACGACATTTAAAATTAATTATATAGGTGATTGGGGTACACAATTTGGTAAATTAATCTGTGCGTACTTAAAATGGGGGTTGGAAAATAAGGTAAAAGATAATCCGATCGGAGAGCTGACTAAACTTTACGTTCGCTTTCATGAAGAAGCTGAAAAAGATCCTTCGTTAAATGATGAAGGGAGAATGTGGTTTAAGAAATTAGAAGATAATGATCCCAAAGCAAAAGAATTATGGATTTGGTTTAAAGAAGCATCCTTAGACGCATTTCAGAACATCTATAAATTATTGGATGTCCATTTCGATTCTTATAACGGTGAAGCGTTCTTTAACGATAAGATGGAAGCTTCCGTAAAAGCCCTGCAAGAAGAGAATTTGTTAGAACTCTCTGATGGTGCCCAGGTTGTAAGAGTAGGTGAAGATCTACCACCGTGTTTGATCAAAAAAACGGACGGCGCCACTCTGTATGCTACACGTGACATTACTGCTGCCATCTATAGAAAGAAAACCTATGACTTTGACGAGGCATTTTATGTTGTCGGACACGAACAATCTCTACATTTTGAACAAGTGAAACGCGTATTGAAAAAGCTTGGACACGATTGGGCTGATCACATGCATCATGTTCCTTTCGGGCTTATTTTACAGAATGGTAAAAAGATGAGTACACGAAAAGGAAGAACTGTACTATTAGAAACTGTTATCTTAGAAGCAGTAAAGTTAGCAGAACAAAATATTAGAAGTAAAAATCCTGAACTCCAAGATTTACAGAATGTCGCACGTCAAGTAGGGGTAGGCGCGGTTATTTTTCATGATTTAAAAAATGAAAAAGGAAACGATGTGGAATTCTCGCTTGATACGATGCTTAAATTTGAGGGCGACACAGGGCCGTATGTGCAGTATACAGCTGCTCGAATACAGACAATATTAAATAAAGGAAATTTTAACGGAAGTGTTCCGAAAGAGTTGTCCATCGAATTAGAAAGCTGGGAGATCATATCTGTATTAAATGAATTCCCTGAAGTTGTTGAACAGGCATTTCGCAGAAAAGAACCATCTGTTATTTCAAAATATGTTTTAAAGTTATCTCATAAATTCAATCACTACTATGCAAATGTGAAAATATTAAATACTAAAGAAACCCCGGAACGACTTGCGTTATGTGCAGCAGTTCAAATCGTCCTGAAAGAAGGATTACGATTATTAGGCGTTCAAACACCGAATAAAATGTAAAGTTACCCGTTATTTTGCTGCGAAGTTTATTTAGTAGCAAATCATCTAGAATCCGTTATATAATCTTATAACTTCATATAAATTATGGGATCGAGGAACGGACAATGAATTTAAATGAACATACGAAGGGTATATGGTATGCCGCTTTTTCTTATTTAATATGGGGATTCCTTCCACTGTATTGGAAACCACTTCAATCAGCAGGATCCGTTGAGATTTTTGCACACCGCATCTTATGGTCTTTTCTTTTAATGATCGCTGTAATGTTCTTATTAAATAAGAAAAACGCTCTTACAAGAGATGTAAAAGTGCTCTTTGGTAATAAGAAACAATTTCTATCTGTATTTACCGCTTCACTATTAATAAGCGGGAATTGGGTCATGTATATTTGGGCCGTCAATACAGACCATGTTGTTGAAGCTAGCTTAGGCTATTATATTAATCCACTTGTTAGTGTAATTCTGGGCATGCTTGTATTGAAAGAAAAATTAAACAGCTGGCAGCTCGTATCCTTTGTATTAGCCGCATGTGGAGTTTTTCTATTAACGTGGCAACATGGAGAGTTCCCTTGGGTAGCTGTTTCTCTAGCTCTTTCGTTCGGCCTGTATGGACTTGTAAAAAAACTTGGGAGTTTTGACTCGTTAACGGGCTTAACATTTGAGACGATGTTTGTCTTTCCATTAGCTCTCATTTATTTGATCTATCTTCAATGGAACGGGGAGGCGTCATTTATTTCTGGAGGCACTTCTACGACACTACTTTTATGGGGAGCTGGACTTGTGACTGCAGTACCATTACTTTGCTTTGCGCAAGGTGTAAAGCGGATCTCTATGACGATGATCGGTTTTCTACAATACATTGCTCCCACTATCATGCTCGTATTAGGTGTATTTTTGTATCATGAAACATTTAGTCAGATTCATGTCATTTCATTTACCTTGATATGGATCGCGCTCCTTATTTTTACGGTCAGCAAAACAAAATGGGCAAATTATCTCATAAATCGTAAAAAACAAAATTCACTTTCTGCGAAAATATAGTATAATGGCAATGACCATTGTTACAGTTGAAACCTTATCAATGATAAGGTTCTTTTCATTCATTGTTTGAGAGCGCTTTAAATAGGGAAAAATTCAATGGCGAGAAATGATGAATCACCTGTTAACAGCAACAGCACAATACTTACAAAGGGAAGCAGGAGGGAACAAAAGATGAGTCATCAACGTTCCAAATCAGAAAATCCTTGGCAGGGACTAAGTGGACCAAATATGGCCTACATCCTTGAACTATATGATCAATATAGTGTGGATCCGGAATCTGTTGACAGTTCATTCAAAGAGAAATTTGATGCTTGGGGGCCTCCTATTGAGGGCTCTGTATCAAATCAACGTACTGCACAGAGTTTTGATGGATTGGATTTCGAGAAATTAGCAGCTGCATTAAAATTAGCAGAAAACATTCGCACTTACGGTCACTTAGCAGCTAACTTATACCCAGTAGGGGAATTTCCGAAAGACAACCACCATATTGACCCGAAAGAATTTAACTTAACTAAAGAAGATTTGAAAGCGATACCACCTTCCTTTATTTGGAAAGAAGCGCCATCTAGTGTTAAAGACGGCTATCAAGCCATCCAAATGCTTCAGGAAGTGTATACGAAAACAATCGCTTATGAATTCAGTCATGTACATGAGACTGAAGAGCGCCAATGGTTAAACACCATGGTTGAAACTAGCCAACATTATCCTAAATTTTCGGCTGAAGATAAGAAAAACCTTTTAACACGCCTGAGTGAAGTTGAAGGATTTGAGAAATTCCTTCATAAAACATTCGTTGGGCAAAAGCGTTTCTCTATCGAAGGCGTTGATATGCTGGTACCGATGCTTGATGAAGCAGCTAAAGAAGGATGCCGTGACGGAGCAGAACATGCTCTGATTGGAATGGCACACCGTGGGCGTCTGAACGTACTTGCTCACGTTCTTGGCAAACCTTATGAATTAATTTTCTCAGAATTTCATCATTCTCCAAACAAGGAGCTAATTCCTTCTGAAGGTTCTAGAGGAATTAACTTTGGATGGACGGGAGATGTAAAGTACCATCTAGGTGCAAGCCGATTAGTTGAAACAGATCAATCTCATAAAATTAAAATCTCACTTGCTAATAACCCAAGTCACTTAGAGTATGTTGATCCAGTTGTTGAAGGATATACAAGAGCAGCTCAGGAAACGCGTGACAAGAAAGGTTATCCGGTGCAAGATACTTCTAAAGCATTTGCGATCCTTATTCATGGTGATGCTGCATTTCCTGGCGAAGGAATCGTTGCTGAAACATTGAACTTAAGTCGCCTTAGAGGGTATCAAACGGGTGGAACACTTCATATCATCGCAAACAATTTAGTAGGTTTTACAACAGATAGCGGTGATTCTCGTTCAACGAAATATGCGAGTGACCTTGCTAAAGGTTTTGAGATCCCGATCATTCACGTTAATGCAGATGATCCAGAAGCATGTATTGCAGCTGTACATCTTGCTTATGAATATCGTAAAAAGTTCCAAAAAGATGTTCTGATCGATCTGATCGGATATCGTCGATTCGGTCACAATGAAATGGACGATCCATCTGCAACACAGCCTCGATTGTATAAACATGTAAACAGTCATCCGACCGTTCGTGACGTTTATGCAAAACAGCTTGTTAACGAAGGTGTACTATCTGATGAAGAAGTAAAGTCTATTGAAAATGATGTATTAACAAAGCATCAGACTGAATATGAAAAAGTTCAAGGTCGCAAAGAAAAATTCAAATTGGAAGACACAAGACTTCCTGATCCGTTATCGAAAGCACTTCCTGATATCGATACCACAATTTCAGTTAGTGATCTTCAAGAACTTACAGAAAACATGCTGAAGTTCCCAGAAGACTTTAATGTATATCCGAAGATCAAGCGAATCCTCGAACGCAGACGCAAGTCTTTCCAAGGGGAAAAGATCGATTGGGGTATGGCTGAATCATTAGCATTCGCTTCTATTCTTAAAGATGGAACGCCGATTCGTATTACAGGGCAAGACTCTGAGCGTGGTACGTTCGCGCAAAGACACCTTGTATTAAACGATAGTGAGAGCGGAAAGAAGTTTTCTCCATTGCATGCCATGGATGACATCGATGTTTCGTTTGCGATTCATAACAGTCCACTGTCAGAATCATCAGTTGTTGGTTTTGAGTACGGTTATAATGTATTTGCACCTGAAACGCTTGTTATTTGGGAAGCACAATACGGAGATTTCGCGAACGTTGCTCAAGTTCTGTTCGATCAGTTCTTATCAGCAGGACGTGCGAAGTGGGGACAAAAATCAGGTATGGTGATGCTTCTTCCTCACGGATATGAAGGTCAAGGACCTGAGCATTCAAGTGCACGTCTAGAAAGATTCTTACAGTTAGGTGCAGAAAATAACTGGACAGTTGCTAACGTAAGTACTGCTTCACAGTACTTCCATTTGTTACGACGTCAAGCTAAGCTTCTATCAATGGATGAAGTTCGTCCGTTAGTCGTTATGACACCTAAGAGCTTGCTGCGTGACACGAAAGTAGCATCCATGGCGGAAGCTTTTGAAAGTGACCACTTTATGCCATTGTTACAACAACCTGGTCTAGGCAAAGAAAAAGAAAAAGTGAAGAAAATCTTACTTTGCTCTGGTAAGATTGCGATCGATCTTGAAAAAGCTCTTGAACAAGATCAAGTAGCAAGAACGGAGATGCATATCGTTCGTGTTGAACAGATCTATCCGTTCCCAGAAGAAGAGATGAATGCTCTATTAAAAGAGTATCCAAACGTTGAAGACTTGATCTGGGTGCAAGAAGAGCCGAAAAACATGGGATCGTGGTTATACATCGAACCAAAACTTCGTGCTGTAGCACCAAAAGCTCACGTTTCTTATATTGGACGTCAAGAACGTTCGAGTACGGCTGGTGGGGAACCAGACATCTATAAAAAAGAACAAGAACAAATCATCCAAACATCATTAGCACTAGACATTCAATCGCGAGAGGGAGGCCGTGAACATGTTTGACGTTAAAGTTCCGGAGTTAGCCGAATCAATTTCAGAAGGTACAGTAGCACAATGGCTTAAAAAAGAAGGCGACACAGTTGTTAAAGGTGAAGATCTAGTAGAGCTCGAAACTGATAAAGTAAACATTGAAATCAGTGCTGAGCGAGATGGCGTTTTAAAAAATATCAAAGTTGAACCAGGCGACACTGTAGCCGTTGGGGATATCATCGCTTCTATCGTTGAAGGCGGAGCTTCTGAGTCTGCAGAACCTGCAGAAGAAGAAAAGACGGAAGAAAAAGCAGCTCCAACTCAACAAAAACAAGAGCCCGTCGTTGAAAAAGACGCTGCTGAAGAAGAACTGAAAGCTTCTGATCGCCCGATCGCATCTCCTGCAGCTCGCAAGCTTGCTCGTGAGAAAGGCATCGATCTTTCTGAAGTGAATGCTCGCGATCCTCTAGGACGCGTTCGCACGGAAGATGTAAAACGTCATGCTGAAGGTGGAAGCACGGAAAAAGCTTCTCCGGCATCTAAGCCAGCAGCATCAGCTTCTAAACCAGCTGCTTCTGTTGAAGCTGTAAATCCTGAGAAACCTGTAGAGCGTGTGAAGATGTCCCGCAGACGTCAAACGATCGCTAAGCGTTTAGTTGAAGCTCAACAAACAGCAGCGATGCTTACAACGTTTAATGAAGTTGATATGACGGCGATCAACGAAGTTCGTGCTCGTCGTAAGGACAAGTTCTATGAGCAAAACGGAGTTAAACTAGGATACATGTCATTCTTCACGAAAGCTGTTGTCGGAGCACTGAAAAAGTTCCCTGCCATCAATGCTGAAATTCAAGGCGATGAAATGGTTCTTAAGAAGTTCTACGATATCGGAATCGCAGTTGGAGCAGAAGAAGGACTAGTTGTACCAGTTGTTCGAAACGCTGACCGTCTAAGCTTCGCTGGTATCGAAAAAGAAATCGGAAACTTAGCTGAGAAGGCACGTTCTAAAAAGCTATCATTAGAGGATCTTCAAGGCGGATCATTTACAATCACGAACGGCGGAATCTTCGGATCGATGCTTTCAACACCAATCTTGAACGCACCTCAAGTTGGTATCCTTGGAATGCATACAATCCAATGGAGACCAGTAGCGATCGATAAAGAGCGTATGGAAAACCGTCCGATGATGTACATCGCACTTTCTTATGATCACCGTATTGTAGATGGAAAAGAAGCGGTAAGCTTCTTAACAACGATTAAATCACTTCTTGAAGATCCAGAATCACTTCTTTTAGAAGGTTAATGTTTAGTACTATAATGATGATATGGAACGCCCCCTGCTTGCAGGGGGTGTTTTTTTGTGGGTTTGAATAGGATAGGTCGATAGGTCGTTAGGTTGTTAGTGCGGTGTGGGAGGTTAGCGAGTGTTTTGGAAGGTGGCTGGATTTGTCGAATGGCCTTTATTTTTGATTTTCGGCTTAATTGTGGTTGGTGTCAGCTTAATTGGTAGGCTAAACGACTTAATGAACGTCATTTTTGACTTAATTTTTTCATTTTAGACTTAATTGTGCACAACCTAAATTCCGAACAAAAAATTATTCATCAAACCATTGCTGAAAATAAAGGTTTTTTATTAATTTTTATCGAATGACATATGTACTAAAATAGCTAGAGGTGATACCTTGATAAAAAAACCACGTACCAAGCCCCTGAAACTATTAAAATTAGACGCCATCTTACAAAGATTAGTACACAATCATCTGAAACACGGTGAATTACAAATTGAATATGCTAGATATTCAGCAGGTTATAGAGGTGAAGTGGCATTAGATTATTTTTTGCACGATTTAGATGAGAATTCATACCTCATTTTTCATGACTTGCGACTTCCAAGAGATAAAGAAAAGAAGTACTACTTTCAGATTGACTGTCTGATTCTTCATTCTTCGTTTTGTGTTTTGCTCGAAGTTAAAAATCTCTCAGGCGATCTATATTTTGATCATCACTTCGATCAGATGAAAAGAACGAAAAATGGCATAGATGAAACTTTTCCTGATCCAGTTAACCAGGTCCAACAACAAAAATCATATCTGGATAGCTGGTTCACAAGAAATCAGTTGCCTAAAATCCCGCTTTATTCCCTCGTTGTTCTAACAAATCCTAAATCTTTTATTACGCTATCACCCCACTATGGCAAAAAAGCAGCTCATATTATTCGAGCTAAGGGTCTAGCTAATAAAGTTCAAGACTTTTCAACGATCCATCAAGAAATCCTCTCAAAGAAAGACCTCTCAAAACTTACTTCAAAGCTATTAAAGCAACACGAAAAGCATAATCCAGACGTATTAAAAACATATAACATCAAAGAAACGGACATTATCACCGGAGTCTTTTGTCCAGACTGCAATCATGTTCCTATGAAACGAAAGAGAAGTACTTGGGTTTGTTCTAGGTGCAATGTAAAGTCCAAAAATGCTCATATAAGAGCAATCCAAGACTACGCAATAATCTTTGATGAGCCAGTTAAGAACAAAACCTTAAGACGTTTTTTACACATCGATTCTTCTACATGTATGAAAAATCTTCTAAAATCCATGAATCTTACCCCGAGCGGACCTACTAATTCAGCAACGTACCAGATTCCGATTCCTTAATATCTCTACTGAAATAAAATTATTTCAATCTAATAAAAAGCAAGGATAAAAACCTGCTATTCCAACTTTTTATATCACTTGCAAAATGCAACTAAAAATAGTTGTAAATTTCATTCATCGCAGCGATTAGAAATTTGCATTTTGCAAGCAATTCGCAAAAAAAGGTAGCTGTAACATGCAGCCACCTAAATCACACACCAATATTCTATTAAGGTATCAACAAAATCTTCCCTGTACTTTTTCTACTCTCCAGATATTCATGAGCTTTTGCTCCGTCACGTAAAGAGAAAGATGTTTCATTAATTTTTACATCTCCATCCTTAATCCATTCAAACAGCTCGTTTGAACGTTTTACACGTTCTTCGTGAGAGGTTAGAACGTTCCACAAGTCGCCTCCGGTCAACGTCTTAGAAGTATCCATGAGCATGCGGGGATCAATGGACACAGGGTCGCCGCCAGCCATACCAAAGAATACTACGGTTCCGCCAATCTTTGTAACTTCGAAACTGTCCATTATCGTAGAACCAACTGACTCGTAAACAACGTCTACACCTTTGCCAGATGTTTCACTCAACACGCTTTCTGTCCAATTATCATTATACAAGAATACCGAATCCGCTCCTGCTTCAAAAGCGACCTGACGTTTTTCTTCTGAAGATGTTAGACCAATAACCTTTCCGCCAAGCAACTTGATGATCTGGATCAATAGCTGTCCAACACCGCCAGCGGAAGCATGAACCAATGCAACATGACCTTGTTTAATCGAAAAACTGTCTCTAGTCAGATAGTGTGCAGTCAACCCTTGTAACAAAAGAGAGGCTGCTGCTTCAAAGGAAACACCTTCTGGAATGGGTATTGCTTTTTCATTAGGGACAACGACCAGTTCCGCGTTTGCAGCGGGTACATCTGCGAATGCGATACGATCTCCAACAGAAACACCATTAACAGCACTGCCAACTTCTTTAACGATTCCTGCTCCTTCATAACCTAGAATGTAAGGAGGCTTTCCTTCTAGATGATAATTGCCTTTTCTTCTATAAACATCAGCGAAGTTTAAGCCAATGGCTTTCATTTCTACCAAAATGTCTTGGTCACCAATAACTGGATTCTTAATTTCACGATAGTCTAAAACCTCCGGACCACCGAATGAGTCAAAAACTAATGCTTTCATATATATAGATCTCCATTCTAATAATTATCTTCCATATCATATTAACCGAAACAATCTGTGAAATACTAGGAAAGGAGCTCTAATAAATGAATTTGACAGATAGAGCAGGGCACATTATGATTTAACAAAAGAATTTATTAAAGGAGAGAGACTTCATGATTCATTTAGAGTGGGCGAACAGAGAAACAATTCGCGAGATCAAATGCGTACATACAGATGCAAAAAAATATATGGTTAACCGTGCTTTAACTGCCGGCAAAACATATGAACTAAAAAATGAAACAGAGGAATTTTATTTTGTAGTAGATAACACAGGGAAAATAGGCGGATACTACAAAGAATATTTCGAAGGCTAAGCCATAAAGCGACCAAAGAATAAGCCTGACTCATTGAGCCAGGCTTATTTTATCTATTAAGAATGAATCTTCTTTTTTTCCTTGTTTAATAGAGCATCCATGAATTCATGGAATTCTGGAATGTTCATCTGTTGTGCTGAATCTGATAGCGCTACTGCTGGGTCAGGATGTACTTCAGCCATAACTGCATCGGCTCCGATCGCCATTGCCGCTTTAGCAGCAGGGAGGAGAAGGTCTTTTCGGCCCGTTGAGTGTGTTACGTCCACAACTACCGGGAGATGCGTTTCTTTTTTAAGAATAGGTACCGCTGAAATATCGAGTGTGTTACGAGTTGCTCTCTCGTAAGTACGAATACCGCGTTCACATAGAATAACTTGTGAGTTACCTTGTGCCAAGATGTACTCAGCTGCGTACATGAATTCCTCAATCGTTGCAGCTAACCCACGCTTCAGCAATACCGGTTTGTTCACAGATCCAGCTGCTTTCAATAGATCAAAGTTCTGCATGTTACGTGCGCCGATCTGAATCACATCAACATAATCTAGTGCCATCTCAATATCGTTCGGATTTAGAATTTCACTTACAACAGCAAGCTGATGTTCATCTGCTGCTTTACGAAGAATCTTTAATCCTTCAAGTCCAAGACCTTGGAAGTCGTAAGGAGACGTTCGCGGTTTGAATGCGCCACCTCGGATTAGTGTTAATCCTTTTTCTGCAATGACTTCTGCTACTTGCTTCACTTGTTCGTAGCTTTCTACCGCACAAGGACCCATGATGAAGTGGGGATTACCATCACCAATCTTTTCACCTTTTACATTTACGATCGTATCTTCAGGTTTCTTTTTACGAGATACGAGTAATGCTTTTCGGTTATCATCTTTTTGGAGCTCCAAGCTCGCTTTGAAGATTTGCTTGAAGATGTGCTGTACCGTTGATGTTTCGAACGGACCATCGTTATGAGAAGCAATCAGATCTAATAGCTCTCTTTCTCTTACAGGATCAAACCGTTTAACTCCTTGCATTTCCTTAAGCTTTCCAATTTGTTGTGCAACATTACCTCGTTCATTTAAAAGTTCTAAAATTTTTAAAGAAATATCATCCATCTGTTTGCGTAAGTCTGCTAATTCGTTTGACATGTGTGGTTCCTCCCCATATTTATACTACTGTCATTAGTTCCTATATCGCGGCCGCTCATAGGCTTATATATATACATCGTTACATAGACACTTTCGCGCTTTAAAGCGTGTGTCTCATAAAGTATTGTTTGTAACTTTAAAGGGATTTCAAAAGAATGTCAAGTACTTACACAAAAAAAGATAAAAATTATTTTTCAGCCTGTTTTACAAGCTTTTTGACATATAGATGAAGGTAATGTAAATTTTAAGAAAAATGAATGAATTTCCTTTACAACAGCGCTTCAACGTGCTAAAACTGTTTATAACTTTATAAAACAAATCGCAATGAAAGAACAGCAGTAGTGAAATGGTTCCCTGTTATTAGAGAGCTGATGGTGGTGCAAATCAGTACATAGCCTTTCACGAATTACAATTCTTGAGCATGCTTTGAAAAAGGCCGGAAAAATTTCCGTTAACAAAATGAAGGTGGCAGAGGTATATTCTTTGCTGTCAGGGTGGTACCGCGATGATAATTCGTCCCTGCTTATTAGCAGGGATTTTTTTGTACTATCAGAACTATTTTTACAAGTGCAATAAGTAAAAAAGGGAAATGTTATGTACAACTAAGGCTGACTCAAAGATAAACGTTTCAGCAAAGATTTTTCTATAAATAAACAGGCAAACAGGAGGAATAGAACATGAGATATTTAACAGCAGGGGAGTCACACGGCCCTCAACTCACAACAATCATTGAAGGTGTACCAGCAGGTTTGCCTCTGGTAGCAGAAGACATTAACGAAGAACTAGCTAGACGTCAAAAAGGGCATGGGCGCGGACGTCGAATGCAGATTGAGAAAGATCAGGTTCAGATCGTAAGTGGTGTACGTCACGGAGTAACGCTCGGCTCGCCTATCACACTCATTGTTGAAAACAAAGACTTTACTCATTGGACGAAGATCATGGGTGCTGAACCTCTCGAAGACGACAACGCAGAAGTGAAACGTGTTATCTCTAGACCTCGACCAGGTCATGCAGATCTAAACGGTGCTATCAAATACAATCATCGAGATATGAGAAACGTGCTAGAACGTTCTTCAGCCCGAGAAACAACTGTAAGAGTTGCAGCAGGTGCTGTCGCGAAAAAGGTTCTAAAAGAACTTGGTGTTGAAGTTGGTGGACATGTATTAGAACTAGGTGGAGTTATCGCAAAAGACACTACTTATGAATCGTTAGAAGAACTTCGTGAAAAAACGGAGGTTTCACCAGTTAGATGTTTAGATAAAGATGTTGAAAAAACAATGATGGAAGCCATCGATACGGCAAAAGAAAACGGAGACTCGATCGGTGGGGTTGTAGAAGTAATCGTAGAAGGTATGCCAGTTGGCGTAGGAAGCTATACTCATTACGATAATAAACTCGATGCCAAATTAGCAGCAGCAATTATGAGTATCAATGCATTTAAAGGTGCTGAGATTGGTATTGGATTTGAAGCAGCACGAAAACCTGGAAGTGAAGTGCATGATGAGATTCTTTGGGATATCGAACGCGGCTATACAAGAAGAACAAACAACGCAGGGGGCTTCGAGGGAGGAATGACGACTGGAATGCCAGTTGTTGTACGTGGTGTGATGAAGCCGATTCCTACTCTATACAAGCCGCTAAACAGTGTGGATATTGAAACAAAAGAAGTCTTTGCCGCAAGCATTGAACGCTCTGACAGCTGTGCAGTCCCTGCTGCTAGTGTTGTGGCAGAATCTGTTGTTGCTTGGGAGCTTGCAAGTGCGCTAGTCAATCAATTCGGACAAGATAACATGGAAGTGATTAAGAAAAACATCGTGCAGCACCAAGAACGTGCAAGGGTGTTTTAAATGAACACGATACACATAACAACACCTTCAAAGAACTACCCGGTTTTTATTGGTGAAAAAGTAATTAATCAGCTTAAAGTAGTTCTTGAAAATCTGAATCCTTCACCTAAGAACCTATTGATCATAACAGATGAAAACGTTGGAGCTCTCTATTTAGAAACCGTACAAAAAGTGATCGGTGATGCATACACTCATGAAACGATACAAATTCAGGCTGGTGATGATCAAAAGTCTTTTGAGAATTATGTGGCTTGCCAAAGTTTTGCTCTAACTAAAGAGCTCGACCGGTCATCTGTTGTTATTGCGCTTGGAGGCGGAATGATCGGAGACCTTGCTGGATTTGTCGCTGGCACCTACATGCGAGGAATTCGCTTTATTCAAGTTCCGACTACTATACTCGCACATGATAGTGCAGTAGGTGGAAAAACAGGTATTAATCACCCTGAAGGTAAAAACATGATCGGCGTCTTTCATCAACCTGAAGCGGTAATCTATTCCACAGACTTCTTGACTACCTTACCACTTAACGAAAAAAGATCTGGCTTTGCAGAGGTCGTAAAACACGCATTGATTGCTGATGAAAATCTATATCGTTCGTTAAGAGAAAACGTTAAAACCATTGATGATCTAAAAGGTGACTGTCTACAGCAAGCTCTTATAAAAGGCATCGAAATAAAAAATGCGATCGTCACACAAGACGAGAAAGAAAAAGGAATTCGTGCATATTTGAACTTTGGTCATACACTCGGCCACGCTATAGAAGGAGAGCTTCAATACAAAGGCATCACTCATGGTGAAGCAGTTGCATTAGGTATGCTATTTGCACTTTCACTAAACGAGGGAACAGAAAATGTAGGAAAAGAACTAAAACTGTGGTTAACATCTTTAGGTTATCCGTCATTTCCTAAGCATTTATCTTCTTCCGCATTCATCAATCGTATGAAAAAAGATAAGAAAGCTGAAAAGGGCATGATTCAAATGGTGCTGCTGAACGGTTTCGGTAAGCCCTATTTATCACCTTTTACTTCAGAAGAATTAGAGCGTAAATTATCTTCTTTTATAGGAGAGATTTAAAAAGGAGTATGAATACATGAAGAACGTCTTACTAATAGGGGTTGGATTGATTGGTGGTTCAATCGCTCTTTCTATCAAACAAGAACACGAAGCAACAATCTATGGGTACGACGTTTATGCTGACAACAGTGTAAAGGCAGCAGAGATAGGCGTAATTGACGAAGCTGTTACAGACTTTACTAGGATTGCCCAGATAGCAGATCTAATTTTAATTGCAACACCTGTTGAAGCAACGTTGCAGGTGATGGAGAAACTAGCTACCATTTCACCTGTAATTAAAGCGTTAGTTATGGATGTTGGAAGCACAAAAAAATCGATTATGAATAAAGCAGAGGAAATGGCCGTTTCTGACATTCGTTTTATTGGTGGTCACCCTATGGCTGGATCGCACAAAACAGGAGTGGAAAGTGCAAAGGGACATCTGTTGGAAAATGCCTTTTATTTTTTGACACCAAACTCCGTAACTACTGAAGTAGATATCGATGAAGCAAAGACATGGTTAAAAGGGACAAGAGCAAAATTTCTCGTTACTGACCCAGATGAACATGATTTTCTTACTGGAATCATAAGTCACTTTCCGCATCTTGTCGCCTCAAGTCTTGTGAGGATTGCGCAAAATCATGCGAAGGAAAAACCGTTGATTCAGCAACTTGCAGCAGGAGGGTTTCGAGACATTACGCGTATTGCTTCAAGCTCTCCTAAAATGTGGAGTGATATTGTCAGTCAAAATAAGTCACATCTTCTTAAACTATTAATTGAGTGGAAAAATGAGATGGATACGGTGATTGAGTTCGTTGAAAAGGGAGATGAATCGGAACTCTATGATTACTTTGAAGGTGCAAAATCATTCCGAGATTCCTTACCTGTTCGATCAAAAGGTGCGATTCATCCATTTTCAGATCTATATGTGGATATCCTCGATAAAGTAGGTGCTTTATCTCACATTACTGCACTTCTGGCACAATCAGAAATTAGTATTATTAATTTGAGTATTTTAGAAGTAAGAGAAGGACTCAACGGAGTACTTCGATTGAGCTTCCAAGATGATAATGATCGAGACCAAGCACAAGACATTCTACAGAATGAGAATTATTTAACTCAAATTACTTTATAAGGAGGCACTATTCTATGACAAAACAATTACAACCCATTCAACGACTAAAGGGATCTATTAAAGTGCCTGGAGACAAATCTATTTCACATCGAGCAGTCATGTTTGGGTCCATTGCAGAGGGTCGGACGACAATTGATGGTTTTTTAACAGGTGAAGACTGCTTAAGTACTATTTCTTGTTTCAAGAAACTCGGCGTTTCAATTCTACAAGAAGGTGAAAAAGTAACAGTAGAAGGAAAAGGACTTACTGGATTAACACCACCTTCAGAAGATTTGTACGTAGGGAATTCGGGTACTACGATTAGGTTGATGCTAGGCATTCTTGCTAACACACCTTTTGAATCGATCTTAACAGGTGATGATTCGATCGCAAAAAGACCAATGAATCGTGTTACCAAACCTTTAAAAGAAATGGGAGCTACGATTGATGGAAATGATTCAGGAAACAAGGTTCCACTTCACATTAAAGGTGGCGAAACACGAGGTATTCATTACACCTCTCCAATCGCTAGTGCTCAAGTAAAATCGGCTATTATTCTAGCAGGATTAGATGGAGAAGGAACAACTTCTGTAAAAGAACCCTTCAAATCGAGAGACCATACAGAACGCATGCTAAAAGCGTTTGGAGTAGAAGTCGAAACGGATGATCTATCTGTTTCGGTCGCAGGTGGCCAGAAGTTAAAAGGAACTCATATTGAAGTACCAGGTGATATTTCTTCAGCTGCCTTCTTTTTAGTGGCAGGTGCGGTCGTTCCAAACAGTGAGATTACACTAAAAAAAGTAGGGTTAAACCCAACTCGTACTGGAATATTAGATGTGCTGAAGAATATGGGGGCAGATATAGCCTACCAAAATAAAAATGATGAAGCTTCAGAACCTTTTGGAGATTTAGTCATCAAAAGCTCTGCCTTAAAAGGAACGATTATTGAAGGCGATCTTATTCCTCGACTGATCGATGAAATTCCAATCATAGCTCTAGCCGCAACACAAGCGGAAGGAACGACGATTATAAAAGATGCACATGAACTTCGAGTTAAAGAAACAGACCGAATTGAGACCGTAGTGAACGAGCTTAAGAAAATGGGTGCAGATATTGAAGCAACAGAAGATGGTATGATCATCCAGGGTAAGTCTTCATTACATGGAGCATCTGTACAAAGCTACGGTGATCACAGAATCGGAATGATGTTAAGTGTGGCCGCTTGTATCGCAGAAGGTGAAACAACGCTTGCAAACAGTGAAGCAATAGCTGTTTCGTATCCTTCATTCTTTGAACAACTGAATGATCTTACAAAGTAAAGAAAAAACGTTCCCAGTCATGAAAAGGGAACGTTTTTTTTGTATTATTGAACACTTGAAAATGTTCTTAGATCTTCAATGTCTGCCACCTTGAATCCATTCGCTTCTACTCGGTGAACAAGTTCATCGATCTCTTCACGCGATACACTTTCATTGAAAGTGATAACAACTCTGCGAAGAAATTGCTTACCCGCGTCTTGGGTAAAAACACCTTCGATATTGTATTCTTCATGAATAGCTGTAAATAGCTTTCTTAACGAACCTTTTCCTTCTGTGGTTGAAACCGTTAAAGAATAACCACCTTTCTTAATGCCATAAGAATCTTCTAGTATATCCATTACTTTTGAGTGAGTAATGATTCCTAAGAAGTTATGATCATCATCGACCACAGCCATAAAAGGTAAGCGTCTAATTGTGAAGAGCACTTTGAAATAAGCTGTATTCTCATGAATAAAAGCGTCTTTCTCCTCTACAATTCTACTAACATGGTCTTTCACTGATCCAACATTATCAATAATATAATCAGAAGTAGTCTCTTTAAAAAGAAGACCTACAAATTTTTGTTCTGATTCATCCAAAACGGGTATGCAGCGATACCCTGATTGGATAATAGTATATCGAGCTTCGCTGATTGACATGTTCTCTGTTACATAAGTTACTTTAGATTTAGTTAGATAGTTGGATTTTACTTTCATAAGACACACCCTTTTCAGAATAATATAAATATTTAAAACTATTTCGACAAAAAAAGCAAATAACCTTTCTTTTTACTCAACTTTATTACTAATTGCATATTAAGCAATAATACCATATACTATTACTAGAATATTTAATAAATTTTTAAAAGGAGGTGTAAGGCATGCTTAAAGGTGTACAAATGTTTAACTGGTTGGTTGTTTTCCGTGCAATTACTTATGTATTTTCTAAAATTGGCGGAGTCTGTCCATTTTCAGTTAAAACATTAAAGTACATCACAAAGTAACCTTACCCTATCCTTTTTTTATTGTTAGTAACCATGGGCATGTATGTTGCTCATGGTTTTTTTGTATACAAAAAAGGGCAGTGGCATTGGATTAAAAGGAGAAAATGAAATGATTATATGCACTGTTCATAAAGTTAAGAAAATGTATGGCGGAAATGAGATACTAAAAAACATATCTTTTGAAATTCACGAACAAGACCGAGTAGGTATAGTCGGACAAAATGGTTCAGGAAAAACGACTCTGTTTAAGCTGCTAAGCGGGATTGACCATCCGGACTCAGGTTCTATAGCCATCAGGAAGGATGCAGAAATCGGATATTTAGAACAACTTCCTGAGCATACGGAGAATATGAGGGTATATGATGTGGTTTCTGCAGCCTTTCAAGAAATCAATGAGATCGAACTTAAAATTCAACATGTTAATGCATTGTTAAGTGATCCAGATCAAACACACCGATTAGACAAAAATCTGAATAAGCTCTACAGACTGCAAGAAGAATTTGAAGAGCTTGGTGGTTATGCGATTGAGTCGAAGATAAATGGCGTTTTGGCTGGTTTAGGTCTAACTCAACTCTCTCAACACCTTTTTAAACAACTAAGTGGAGGAGAACAAACGAAGGTGGGTCTAGCTTGTTTGTTATTAAAAGAGCCTGAGCTTTTACTCTTAGACGAACCTACCAATCATCTTGACATCGAAACAATGAATTGGTTAGAAAATTATCTTCAAAAATATAAAGGTTCCGTTATTATTATCAGTCATGATCGCTACTTCTTAGATAGAGTTACATCAAAGACGATTGATATAGAAGATGGTGAATGTACCTTATATCATCAAAGTTACTCAGGTTTTCTCAAAGAAAAAGAGAATAACCTTCTTCTAGAATTTGAGAAATATGAAGAACAGCAAAAGAAAGTTAAAAAGATTAAAGAGTCGATCAAACAACTAAGAGATTGGGGAGCACGTTCAGGAAATGAAAAATTCTTCAAAAGAGCGAGGAACATGGAGAAAGCCCTTCATCGAATACAGAGTATGAAACGCCCCAAACTGGAACGTAAAAAAGCAGCTTTCGAATTTTCAGTAAACAAAAGAAGTGGCCAAGATGTAGCGGTAATTAAAGGGCTTAGTAAAGAAATCGAAGGTCGCTCCATATTAAGTAATCTCGAATTGCAGATACGATATGGTGAGAAAGTAGCCCTCGTTGGTAAAAACGGTTCTGGAAAAACAACACTGCTAGAGACCTTGCAAACTCTTGAAAACTGCAGCGGCACGATAAAGCTTGGACCGTCCGTTTCAATCGGTTACCTTTCTCAAAAAGGCCTTATTGCTGAATCAACTCAATCCGTACTTGATATCTTCAGAGAAAAAGTACCGATGGAAGAAGGAGAAGCTCGGCATCACTTAGCAAAGTTTTTGTTTTACGGCGCATCCGTTTATAAAAAAGGAAATGAACTTAGCGGTGGAGAACGAACACGACTCAGACTTGCACAGCTTGTTTATGAAGGATTTAATTTCTTAATACTCGATGAACCGACAAACCATTTAGATATTGATTCACGTGAAGCCTTAGAACTAGCACTAGAAGAGTTTAATGGAACGATTCTATCAGTCTCACACGATCGATACTTTATGAACAAACTCTTTGAACGTACCATCTGGTTAGAAGAGGGAACCCTAGAGAGTTATAGTGGAAATTTTGATTATGCACTTGAAAAGCGGTTAGACATTTGAATGTAACTATTCTACTGATATACAGGTTATTTTAAATAGCCTGTTTCTTTTTGGTTATATTTTGTTGGTTTTATAGTGTTGGTTTTCGTTCAAGGGACGTGACCTCGAGGGGCTAGCCACTGCAACTAGACAGGTGAGACACTTATACGTGAAACGTACGAATGTGCCTCACCGCCTGCCCCGTGGAAAGCGAGCAACCTGGAACGAAATCGACTACTTCCAAAAGCTTCAAGATATTCGAAAATAGTCTTTTAAAAAGAGCCTTCTTTTATTCGTTTTCTACTGATTGTTCTTTCAATGTATGGGGAATAATGGTGAGAAAACGTGTCTAAACAGGAGGGATCTTATGAGTAACTATGAAAATAACATGCCGCAGTTTCCAGAACCGATTTGGAGGCAGCTATTAAATCTACCTACATACTCTGTATTGAATGAAGATAATCAAACGGAAGTAGTGGTTGTAGGAGCGGGGATAAGCGGTATTACTACAGCTTATCTTCTAGCGAAAGAAGGCAAAAAGGTTACACTGATTGAGGCAGGTAAAGTAATTAATGGAACAACTGGTCATACAACAGCAAAGATCACTTCTCAACATGATGTTATCTATGATCACCTTATTTCACATATAGGGTTAGAAAGAGCACGTCAGTATTATGAATCAAATGAACAAGCTAAACAGTTTATTGAGAATCTTGTTAAACAAAACAATATTCATTGTAACTTAGAAAAACATGATGCTTATCTTTACGCCAACACAGACGAAGGAATCAAAAAGCTTAACAAAGAAGCTGATGCTTATCAACAGTTAGAGATCGATGGTGAGTTGGTCGAACAAATTCCATTTAACATACCGCATAAAAAAGCACTTGTTATGAGAAATCAAGCGCATTTTCACCCTGTAAAATATTTAGCAGCGTTATTACAAGAAATGGAGTCGCTAGGTGTTGAGGTGTACGAAAACACGACAGCAACAGATATTATAGAAGAGAAACACAAAAAAGCTGTTGTGCAAACAAGTAACGGACACAAAATTACTGCCGACTTTGTAGCTTGTTGTACACATTTTCCGTTTTTTGATGGATTGGGTTTTTATTTTACAAGAATGATGGCAGAGCGTTCATATGTATTGGCTGTAAAAACACAAGATACATTTTCAAATGGGATGTATATGGGAGTAGATCAAACCTCATTTTCCTATCGGTCTATCTTACAAGATGGAGAAAAGATCGTACTGCTTAGTGGAGAAAGTCATCAGACTGGACAAGGAATCCCGACTCATCAGCACTATGAGGCTTTATTAAAGGAAGCAAAAAAATCGTTAAACTTAGATAGTGTACTTTATCGCTGGTCTGCTCAGGATTTAATCACACTAGATAAAATACCGTTCATCGGAAAGCTTACGCATAAGCATGATCACATTCTTGTGGCTACAGGTTACAAAAAGTGGGGAATGACGACAGGCACACTTGCTGCTTTAATCATTAGAGATCATATCTTGGGTAGGGAGAATGCATTTGCTGAACTCTACAAGCCCCAAAGATTTCAAGCTGATCCCTCTGATATTAAACAGTTTATCAAGGAAAACGCAGATGTTGCTAAGCATTTTGTTTCTGGGAAGTTAGACAAACCGTCAAAACATCCAAGAAGTTTAAATAAAAATGAAGGTTGTGCCGTAACGGTTGACGGAGAGAGATGTGGGGCTTATCGAGATCAAAACGGAGAACTTCATATCGTAGATACGACTTGTACACATCTTGGTTGTGAGACAGAGTGGAACAGCGGTGATCGAACATGGGATTGTCCTTGTCATGGTTCGCGTTTTTCATACGATGGTTCAGTCGTTGAAGGGCCAGCGAAAAAACCTCTCAAACGTGTAGAACTACAATAAACGAACAAGAATGACTTATTAAAGTGCGTTTTGCTTTTAATAAGTCATTTTTTAGTTTGGTTGAACACTAAATTTGTATAAAAAACCTACATGTTTAATATAGTGCTAAATAAATGTAAATGAATTTATTCTTATATTTTCAAAAAAATAACAAGTAAAAATAATGAAAATTTTATGAATTTAGTATAAAATAAAGTGCTTGAAAGCGATAGGGGGAAATGAATATGAAGCTTTTAAGAGAAACTTTAAAGCACTTTAAGCCTTATTGGAGGGGACTTCTTCTTGCTTTTATCTGTTCGTTGATCGGTGGCGCCTTTACGGTAATCCCACCCATACTAGCAGGAAAGCTTGTTGATGAAATTCTGCCGAATGAGATGACGGATATGATCGGTTGGTTAGTCGCAGGGGTTCTTTTCTCGTTTTTATTTAAGGTGATATTTGAATCCTTACAAGAATTTATTCAAATTCAGATCGGTTTAGATGTTATCACAGATATGCAGATGCGTGCATTTGGACGGTTGCATAGAACACCGATGTCATTCTTTACGACTACACCTCGTGGAGATATGCTATATCGTCTCACTCACGACGTAGAAGCTGTACAGAACTTAAATAATACGGTCGTACCTCGATTCGTACAACAAGTAGTGAGTGCGGTCGCGGCCTTTATTGCAGTGTTTGCTCTTTACTGGCCAGTAGCTATCGTTATGTTCTGTGTATTCGCTATCTATCTGTACCCATCCTTTAAACTCGGAACGACTATGAGAAAAATGAGTGCTGTTCAGAGGGATATGCGTGCAGATATTTATCACCACCTTCAAGAAAGCATCGAATCAACAAGACTAGTTCGTACTTTTCAAACACAAGAAAGAGAAATACATACACAAGATAAAAAGCTAACAGATTGGAAGGATTATTCCATACGTGCTGCTTTGATCGGAAAAGTAAACTGGCGTCTTGGTAATCTATTCAATATTGCTACACCCGGAGTAGTAATGCTTGTTGGAGGAATGGCGGTCTGGAATAATACCATTTCGGTTGGAACACTTGTTGCTTGTTTAGGGTTTATTCCTACGATGTTTTTTCCCATTCGTTCACTCGCTGAGAACGCATTGATCATTCAGCAGGCTATCCCTGCTCTTCAACGAATCTATGAATATTTTGACTTACCTAAAGAACATGAAGATGACCTACCAAACATGCAACCGATTCGTGGGGATATTGATGTTGATAATCTTTGGTTTCGTTATCCAGGTAAAGAAGAATATGTGTTAAAAGGCGTTTCACTGAATATGAAAGCTGGGCAACATATTGGAATCGTTGGTACGAGCGGCGGTGGAAAATCAACACTTATTCAATTGCTGCTTGGTCTTTATGAACCCGAAGCAGGTTCTATTGAAATCGACCAACAAAACCTGTTTGAGTTCAACAGAAATTCTTTTCGTCAGCAAGTAGGAGTCGTCTCTCAGGAAACGTTTCTTCTTAACAACACATTAAGGATGAACTTATTATATGGAAGAAAAGATGCAACACAAGCCGATTTAGATGCGGCATGTGATGCTTCAGGACTTACAGATTTTGTAGCAGCCTTACCAGAAGGCTATGAAACAATCGTTGGTGAGCGTGGACTTAAGCTTTCTGGTGGACAAAGACAACGCGTTGCTCTTGCAAGAGCTATTCTTCGTCATCCTGCTCTATTAATCTTTGATGAAGCAACTTCTTCACTCGATGGGGAAACAGAAGAACGCGTTCAGTCTGCTCTTGATGAACTCATACCAGGCAGAACGACAATTACGATTGCACACCGGCTGATCACCGTTAGGGATGCAGATAGAATCGTACTCCTAGACAAAGGTGTAGTAGCAGAATCGGGTACTCATGATGAACTTCTTGCAGAGCGAGGACAATATTACGAACTTTATATGGCGCAATACAGTGAATTAGAAAAGGAGAGAGCGATATGAGCCAAACGAATTTGAAACAAAAGAATCGAGATGGCAGACGCGTTCTAGCCTTTTTAAAACCACATAAAAAATGGGTATTTGCTGATGCGCTTGTTATCGCTATATCTCAAGTATTTTCCGCGCTAATTCCGACGCTTGCACTCGGTTGGCTTGTGGATAAAATTCTACCAGGTGAGTCCAATCAACTATTATGGGGATTGATGTGGCTATTGATCTTTGCGGCAGTTGCTGATTTAATCCTGATGGTTATCGATGAGTATTTTTGTCACCAGGTCGCGAAGACCGTAACGAACTGGCAAAAGTTAAGACTGTTTAAACATCTTCAGAACTTACCTTTTTCCTTTTATCAAAACAACCAATCTGGTGAGATGATGGCTCGTGTTTCTGATGATCCGGATACACTCCATAATTTCTTGGCTTGGGAAGGGTCAACCTTTATGGCATCTGTACAAGGTGTTATTTTATACAGCATCGTACTTTTGTGGATTCATCCTTATTTAATGATTACGAGTGTTGTGTTAGGTGTTATCTTTTATTTAACATCAAACGCTGTCGGTCAACGCACACGACAATCTTCGGCGAATGCCAGAAAAGAAGCTTCTCGTTATCTTGAGAGACTTCGTGAGTCTGTAACCGGTATCCATCTTTCACGGGTTTTAGGCGTTTCCGAAGGTGAGGTTTCAAGTGTTGCTGAGATTAGAAAATCATTCATAAAAGAATCTCGTCATGAATTAAAAGCAAGGATGCAATCCATAGTGGTAATCGGAAGCTACAATGGACTTGCCTTAGCAGTCGTTTATGGTCTTAGCGCATACTTAATCTGGAACGATAAATTAACAGCTGGTCAGATGCTTACTGCTGCAGGTCTTGTGGCAATTGCTGCTAATGAGATGCAGAGAATGTTAAGAAACTGGCTTTCAGTAAGAAGGACCGGTCCTGCATTAGATCGCTCTGAACTTTTACTCAGCCAAGAAGTATCAAGTGCTGAAACAGAAAAAGGATTCATTCCACAACAAATTGAAGGGGAAATTGAATTTAGGGATATAGCATTCGGTTATCCTGAAAAAGACGATAAAGTTTTAAAAGGGTTATCATTTTCCGTAAAACCCGGAGAAGCAGTAGCACTTGTAGGGCCGAGCGGATCTGGTAAATCGACTGTTGTAGATCTATTACTGCGATTGTATGAGCCTGAGAGTGGGGCCATCTTTATTGACGGAAAAAACGTATCAAAAATTGATGCAGGGTGGTTTCGCTCACAAGTTGCGATCGTTTCACAAGATGTACAGCTTCGAAATGGTTCTTTAGCTGATAACTTACGAATCGCCAATCCTGAAGCAACTGATGATGAATTGATAAGTGCACTCGAAGACAGCGGTCTCGGTGAATTCTTACTTACTCTTCCGGATGGACTCAACACGCTAGTTGGAGAAAGAGGGAGTCTATTATCAGGAGGACAGAAGCAAAGGCTTTCATTAGCAAGAGCTCTTGTAAAAGATGCGTCTATTTTAGTTCTTGATGAAGCGAGCTCTGCCTTAGATCCCATCACAGAAGTACAAGTCAACGAAGCGATCAATAAAAGAAAATCAAAACAAACGCTCATTATTATTTCCCATAGACTTTCAACCGTCTTAGCTGCCAATCGAATTATTGTCATAGAAAACGGAGTAATGATCGAGGACGGAGTTCATGATGAGTTGCTGAAGTCTGATAATGGCGTATACAGCAGGTTGTTTAAACGTGAAGCGGATATTGGGACACAAGCATTTAGCAGTTAAGGATGGTAAGGTAATCTAACTAAGATTGCCTTTTCCTCATAATTCCACTCTAATTTGGGTATATATGAAACTATATATCCAAAGGAGGGAACCTTCATGTCAGCAACAATTAGAGCTTTTCTGAATATCGCAGCACTCGCCGCAGTAATCTTTGTTAATTATTTGGCCAATACATTACCTTTGAATGGAAGAACAACCGGAGAGTTATCAGCAAAGTACAATGTGTTGATCACTCCAGCAGGTTATGTATTTTCCATATGGGGACTCATATATTTGCTATTAACGATCTGGGTGATCATTCAAGTGCTGCCTAAGAACAGAAATGAGACCGTGTATAGAAGCATCGGCTTATGGTTCGTTTTGAACTGTATCTTAAATTGTACATGGATATTTGTTTGGCATTATGAATTTCTAGGTTTATCTTGGATTGTGATGATCGGTCTCTTATTGTCACTCATCATGATCTATACGAAGATCCAAAATCAAGATAACAAGTCTTCGTTCGTTCGACTTCCATTCTCGGTCTATCTAGGATGGATCAGTGTGGCAACAATCGTAAATACAGCGGTCGTGTTAAAGTATGGCGGTTGGAATGGTTTTGGACTTTCATCTGTTACTTGGACAGTGATCATGCTTATTGTTGGTACGGGATTGGCGATCTTTTTTACGATTCAAAACAAAGATATCATTTATCCGCTCGTCTTTGTTTGGGCTTATATCGGAATAGGTGTTAGACATAAGGGTGAGATAGACGTTCTCACTTATACGAGTTTTTCACTAGCTATTTTACTTTTGATCTTTATAATTTGGAGAGCTGTCACTAGAAAAAATGGAGAAACAGCAATGAAATAGGAACTTTAGAGGGAGAGTTACGAATGGTTAAGTTATCGATGCCGGTAGGTTTGTTGATGGAGTCAGCATTAGCAGGTGGTGTTTCGGGGGAAAGACTACTAGAAGTGATTGAAACTAAGGATTACGAAGCACTCCGGCATGTTGGGAAAGAAGAATCAAGCTGGACTTTCTTTTTTGAGTTTGCAGAACAAAACCGGGAAACTGTTGTTTCTGCGATTACATCGGGTTATACCTTTAAATTTATAACAATTAGGGGGTTGTTGAACTTATTGCAGACCAAATATAAACTGGAAGAAAACGACGACTTTTTAATGAATGAATCTGGTATAGACATGAACCTCTCAGATGAACAACTCGATTTTCTTCGTTCTCGAATACCTTCACAATGGATCTTCAAAAAACAAGAACAATCACAGTACTGTGTTCAGGCTTATTTAGCACAAACCATTTCAACAAGTGTGTAGTTAAGACTAAAGCGCTTAAGCGAGAAACATATCCCGCTTAAGCGCTTTTTTAATCTTGATAGTTATTTCGTGCACTTAACCACGTGTTGATTCCGATCGCTTTACATACAGAGAAGTAATGAAGAAGCATCAATAGCACGGAACCTGCATTCATACCAATGATGATGCCATGCATCCCTAATGATGGTTGTGACCCTAACATGTACATAAGAACAAACGCTAACGTTGTTGACCAAACCGACTGAACAAATGCTGTTGTAATTAAGCCTAGACCGATCAAATAAGCTTGGAGAGGTATTAGGAAAAAAGTAAATAAAAAACTTGGCCATAACAATTCTAAATACGTAGCTGCGGATTGGGAATGAAAGAACATTAAGGTAAGTTTTTCTGAAAACATTAAGAAGATTGCAACAGCTGGAAAACCGTATAATGCAGTTATGCCCATTACACGAATAAGAAGGCTTTTTAATTTTTCTACATCTTTTTTAGCCGTAGCTTCTGAAACTGTGGGTATTAAGACAACTAAAAGAGAGTGAGCAATAAATGCTGGGAAGAAGCCAATTGATATTGCTACTCCTGCCAATAAACCAAACTCTTCTGTTGCGGCAACTCCTGAAAACCCTGCAAGTGACAGTGAATATTTGATCAAAAACGGCTGTATGGCGTTTGTAACAGCATGAAACAGACGTAAGCCAGTAGTAGGAATGGTTACAGCCATAAGGCTCCTAGTCACTTCGTTTGATGAAAGATGTTCATTGTTGTGATTTTGCATTCTTTTGTATTGAATTAAATAAGCCGTGAAGAGATAGACGAAAACGATGAGTTCACTGCCTACAAAAGTTGCTAGGGCTATAAGGATTGCCGTTTCATTATCAAACGAGAACAATTGATAGATGCCTGTTAATAAGATGAGCTGAGCCAATTTTCGAAATAAGTTTGAGAATGCCAGTTTGCCCATCTGTTGTTTACCCATAAAGAACCCTCTAGCAATAGATGTTAGGGAGATTAAAGGGATTAATATGACCATAAGCCATCTAACTAAAGGATGATAACTATTGAATACGGGTATGAAAGGCAGGATCACTAAAGCGAGCACAATCATAGCTACAGTCAACAATATCGTCATCTTTGTAGCATGTTTCAACATGCTATAGTGTTGTTTCTCCTCTTTTTCTGCAACGAACTTTGAAATGGAGATCGGTAATTCCAAACTCGCTACAATAATGATTAAGATGACGGTTGGAAAGATCGACATATAATGCCCGAGTCCTAATTCACCTAGTTCTCTTGCTAACACCATGTTCACAATGAATTCTAGACTTTCACCAACTAATGCAGCAGCAGCAAGCAGCAATACTCCTCTAAAAAATATATTCATACGATGAGTGCATCTCCTTGTACACGTTGTCCTTTTATTCATATGCAAAAAAAAGGAAACAAGACCTCGAAGGACTTTAAACATTGAAAGAGAAAGATAAGCATATAGCAGAACAAGGAGAGATTAATGTGACATTACATACAGAACAAAATGCAAATCAAATTCTATCATTATCAGAACAAGAAAAGATTATGGATCAGTGGCTTTTTGAAAGGCTAGAGCATTTATTGCCTTTTTTAATGAAGAAGCATAACGTTGATATGTGGGTAACAATCGGCAAAGAATACAAGGAAGATCCACTAGGGAAGACTTTCTTTCCATCTGCGATCGATAGTTCAAGAAGACTAACCATACTAGCATTTGTTAAGGATATCCATTCTGACGAAATTAAACGGTTTGTTATCTCTTCAAACAAAAACTTCGAACCTTATTACTCATGCTTCCCACTGAGAGATAGTGAAGACTCTTTTACCGGTTTAAAACGATTGGTTGATAAATACGACCCTGAATCCATAGCAATTAATACTTCATTGCATTATGCTTTTTGTGATGGATTAAGTAACTCAAATTATGAGGAATTAGTGAAAGTCTTAGGGAAGCGACATAAAGAAAAACTGATGTCATCTGAATCCATTGCAATTGACTGGTTTCAAACAAGGACAGAGTCTGAACTTAATTCGTATAAAACATTAGAAGGCATAACAAAAGAAATTGTGAAACAAACGTTTACGAACGAACTAATCAAACCTCATGTAACCTCAACAAAGGAAATAGTTGGGTGGATCAGACAATACGTTAGAGACTTAGGGTTGAAAACATCCTTCTATCCTACTGTAGATATTCAAAGAAAAGATGGATCTTCAGACAGATTGGAAGACGTTATACGTCCAGGCGATATTCTACATCTTGACTTTGGCATTGAATATCTAGGTCTTTGCACAGATACACAACAATTAGCTTATGTTCTTACAGATAACGAAAAAGAACCTCCTGCAGGGCTAATAAACGCATTAAGTGAGGCGAACAAATTTGAAGATTTTTTCTTTGAAGAAAGTAAAGTAGGAATGACGGGTAATGAAGTTTTTTTAAGTGTACTAAAAAAAGCAAAACTAAATCATATGGACGCCATGCTTTATTCACATCCGATCGGCTATCATTGTCATGGAGCAGGACCGATTATCGGACTGTATGATAAACAAGAATATATTCCTGTTCGGGGAGAGCTAAGGATTGAGAATAACACATGCTATGCACTAGAATTTAACATTAGACATTTCATACCTGAATGGAACAAAGCTGTTCCAATCTATCTAGAAGAGACGGTTTGTTTTATAGAAGGAAAAATGCAATTTTTTACAGGCAGGCAAACAGAATTTTATTTAATCGAGCCTAAGTGGTAATAAAATACATTTGAAATATCTATTCACCTCTAGTACAATGAGAAACTGTGTGTTTCAGCTTGTTGTAGGGGAGAGATTAGATTAAATGCTATTGCTTGGACAAGAACAAGACAAAGAAACAAAACTCGATCGCAACGAACTCGAGTTACAATTATTGCGTATGCAGAACGATATGAAGCAAATTGCTAAAAGTTATGATGTGATCGGTGTGGATCAAACAAAGGACGATAACCTTGTGATCGTATATAAATCTGAACAATTGGATCAATGTAAAATTATGATTAATGACTGTGAATCAAGGTATGATGGATGGGACTTTTCAATTGATGCAGTTTATGAAGATGAAAACACTCTGCATATTGGTGATATTAAAGGACCTGCTAACAAAGGTTACGGCTCAATCTGTATGCATTATTTGAAAGAGACGGCATTAGATAAGAATATTCCAACAATCAAAGGCGATATTGCAAAAAGAGATTGGGGACATGTAGAGCGGCTTATCCATTTTTATGAGAAGCATAATTTTGCTATTGAACTTGATCCAGAAAACAAATGCGGAAAAATTGAATGGAATGATTTTTAAGAAAAAGACGTGTATCGTAGTGAACACACGTCTTTTTTTTGTGTGCTTTTTTATTCATAAACATGAGAAAAATAAGAACGTAAGCATTTAAGCCTTGACTTGTTTTGTAACCTGATTTACGATATTAATCGTAATCATTACGATTTAAAAGGAGTTTTTAATACATGTTACATACACTGACAAAACGAGTTCCAGTCACCGTGTTGAGTGGATTTTTAGGAGCAGGTAAAACTACATTAATGAACCATGTCTTATCAAATAGAGACGGATTAAAAGTTGCTGTTATCGTTAATGACATGAGTGAGATCAATATTGATGCTGCATTGATAAAAAATGAGACGCAGTTATCTAGAACAGAAGAAAAACTCGTAGAGATGACAAATGGCTGTATTTGCTGCACCCTAAGAGAGGATCTACTGATAGAAGTAGAAAGAATCGTAAAAAACGGTGAAATTGATTATATTCTCATAGAATCAACTGGTATAAGTGAGCCGATTCCAGTAGCACAAACTTTCACTTATCTAGATGAAGAATCAGGTGTAGATCTTGCTTCTTTATGCAAGTTAGATACGATGGTAACAGTAGTTGATGGAAATCGATTCTGGAACGATTTTGCATCCGGAGAAAGCTTATGGGATCGACAAGCAGCATTAGATGAGACCGATACGAGAGAAGTGGTAGATCTGATAATTGATCAGATAGAATTTTGTGATGTTTTAGTTTTAAATAAGTGTGATCTATTGGAGAAAGAGGACCGAGAAGAACTCAAAAGAGTATTGAAAAAATTACAACCACAAGCAAAACTAATTGAAACAGAATTCGGTAAAATAGATCCGAAAGACATTCTATCTACAGGTCTTTTTGATTTCGAGAAGGCAAGTGAATCAGCAGGATGGATGAAAGAGCTTGAAACAGAGCATATTCCAGAAACAGATGAGTACGGTATCTCTTCTTTTGTATACCGAAAGAAAAGACCTTTTCACCCAGCAAGACTTTTTACTTTTTTAGAGAATTGGCCAGCTGAAATTGTTCGAGCAAAAGGATTTATTTGGGTAGCCTCTCGAAACGATTGGGCAATTTTGTTAAGTCAAGCAGGTACGAGTATTATCTTCCAGCCAGCAGGTCAATGGGTGGCAGCACTGAAGAAAGAAGAACAAGAAGAAATAGTAGAAGAAGAAAAGAGTCATAATCCAAACTGGGATGAAGAATATGGTGATCGAATTACTGAACTAGTGTTTATAGGAATTGATTATAACAAAGAACAACTGTTAGAACAGTTAGATCATTGCTTATTAACTGACTCTGAAATGAATAACGAAGATTGGGGTGAGTTTAACGACCCGTTACCTCGTTTTCCTGAAAGTGAATAATATTAACAAACGAATCCATTCTGGGTTCGTTTTTATTCTGCTCAAAACTATTTAAAGGATTAACAAAATGTTAGCATGAGCACTCTCCATAACTTTACATATTCACTAGAAATTTTAGTTTCAAGTAGTTAAAAAATTGGGTAGTAAAATGGTATTGATAGATAGAAGGAGAGATCGATCTATGAACGTAACTCATATAAAATCTAATACAGAAAATAGTCTTTCAGAACGCTTTGAGATCGCCTTTAACCAGATACACAAATGTTTAATCGACAAAGTTAAAGATACGAAAGATGATCGGTTTAAAAACCTGGTGGAAACAGGAATGAAAAAGCATTCTCTTATCAGATCTTTTTATAATGAGCTGGGTCAGTTCGCGAAGCTTAGAAATGCTATAGTCCATGAAAAAGTTGATCATGATTTTTACATTGCTGAACCTCATTTAGAGATCGTAGAGAGAATCGAAAAAATAGCAGGTTATTTTATGAAACCTGAAACAGCGCTGAACATTGCAACAAAAAAGGTCCATCATTTTAAAGAAAGTGACCGTCTTGAAGATGTTTTAAGCTGTATTAGAAAAACATCGTATTCACGTTTTCCTATTTATAATGAAAAAGGAGAGTACCTTTGGCTTTTAACGGCTACATACTTATTGAATTGGTTAACTGACCGGCTTGCCGATCAAGTAATCGATCTAAACAATGCAAGAATATCAGATATTGCAGACAATGAGCAAAAACAGCTGGTTGCTTTTATTTCTAAAACTTCTAGTATATTTAAAGCTGAAGAGATTTTTGAAAGCATCCATAAGGAAGGGAAAAAGCTTGAGGCAATCATTATTACTTTAAATGGAAGTGAGAATGAAAAGCCATTAGGGATTTTTACTTCTTATGATCTTATTGAGATTGATTTAGATGACTAAACAAGGAGGCACTCATAAAGAGTGTCTCTTTATCTGTCAAGGAATGAAAAAAAGCATTTGTTTAAGGATATAACGATTAGGGAAACGGATGTTTGAGATATCAGAATATTTTGTATGTTTATCTTAGGAAAGGGTGATGGTCATTTGAAAGATTTTACGATTAAAATAAACGGAACAAAAAGAAGTGCTAGTAGTGGAGAAACCGTATTAAATCTGCTAGATGGATCTCCAGATCAAATCCCTCATGTTTGTTATCATCCGAGCCTAGGACCAATTGAAACCTGTGATACATGTATCGTTAAAGTGAATGGTGAGTTTGTTAGAGCGTGTTCCACGACAGTTAATAACGGAGATGACATTGATACAAATTCTGATGAGGTAAGAGAAGCTCAAGTGATCGGAATGGATAGAATTCTTTTTAATCATGAGTTATATTGTACAGTTTGTGATTATAACAATGGCGGTTGTGAAGTACATAACACGGTTAAAGAAATGAAGATCAACCACCAGAGCATTCCTTTTGAACATAAGCCATATGAAGTAGATAACTCAAACCCATTTTATAGGTACGATCCTGATCAATGCATATTGTGCGGGCGATGTGTAGAAGCTTGTCAAGATGTACAAGTAACAGAGACACTCACAATAGATTGGGAACGAGAGCGGCCAAGAGTCATTTGGGACAAAGATGTACCAATCAATGAATCTTCATGTGTATCATGTGGTCACTGCTCTACAGTTTGCCCATGTAATGCCATGATGGAAAAAGGCATGGAGGGTGAAACGGGTTATATGACGGGAATTAATCGAGAGACACTCCGTCCGATGATTGAGATCACAAAAGGCGTTGAGACGGGTTATGGATCCATACTGGCTATCTCCGATATGGAAGCTGCGATGAGAGAACAAAGAATAAAGAAAACAAAAACTGTTTGCACTTACTGCGGCGTGGGATGCAGTTTTGATGTGTGGACAAAAGGAAGAGAAATATTAAAAGTAGATCCACAGATTGATGCACCAGCAAACGGGATATCCACGTGTATTAAAGGAAAATTTGGTTGGGATTTCGTTAACAGTGAAGAACGATTGACCAAACCTTTAATTCGTGAAGGTGATGTGTTTAGGGAAGCCACTTGGGACGAAGCGTATAACTTAATCGCTTCTAAATTTACTGAGATTAAGGATAAGAATGGCGCGCAAGCATTAACGTTTATTAGTTCATCTAAATGTACGAATGAAGAATCCTATTTGATGCAAAAGTTGGCACGTAGTGTTATAGGAACAAATAATATCGATAACTGTTCGCGTTATTGTCAGACTCCTGCCACTATGGGACTATTTCGAACTGTAGGTCATGGTGGGGATTCGGGGTCTATTAAGGATATTGAAAAGTCAGAGCTTGTTATCGTGATCGGCTCGAACACATCAGAATCTCATCCCGTCTTGGCGACGCGTGTTAAGCGATCACATAAACTACACAGCAAAAAACTAATCGTTGCTGACCTTCGGAAGCATGAGATAGCTGAGCGTGCTGACCTATTTATTCAGCCAAAGGCTGGTTCGGATCTCGTGTGGCTCTCTGCCGTTACGAAGTATATTTTGGATGAAGGATTAGCAGATCATGATTTTTTGCAAAACCATGTGAATGGATTAGATGAGTTTAGAGAAAACCTTGAAAAATTCACATTAAAATATGCAGAAAGAGTAACAGGACTTTCTGGAGATATCCTTATCCAGTTAGCGAAAACCATTTCAGAATCAAAAAGTGTTTGTGTTCTCTGGGCAATGGGAGTTACTCAACATACGGGTGGAAGTGATACGAGTACCGCCATATCCAATTTACTTTTAGTAACAGGAAACTATGGACGAGAAGGTGTAGGCTCTTATCCATTACGGGGACATAACAATGTTCAAGGAGCCAGTGACTTCGGTAGCATGCCAGATCGTTTTCCATCATATGAGAAAGTGGCAGACATCAAGGTAAGAGAAAAGTATGAGAATGCGTGGGGTGTAAAGATTCCAGAAGATCCTGGTCTTAATAATCATGAAATGGTACAAGGCATCCATGATGGCCATGTAAAAGCGATGTATTTAAAGGGAGAAGACATGGGAATCGTTGACTCAAACATAAACCATGTTCATGCTGCTTATGAGAAACTAGATTTTTTTGTGGTTCAAGATTTATTTCTTACAAGAACTGCTCAGTTTGCTGACGTTGTTCTCCCAGCAAGTCCAAGTCTCGAAAAAGAAGGTACTTTTACAAACACGGAGAGAAGAATACAACGATTGTATCAGGTGCTAGAGCCACTTGGAGATTCTAAACCAGATTGGGAGATAATCCGTGATATTGCAAATCGACTTGGAGCTGGATGGGATTACAAACATCCGAGTGACATTATGGAAGAAGCTGCTCAACTAGCGCCGCTATTTGCCGGAGTATCCTATGAAAGATTAGAAGGGTACAAAAGCCTTCAATGGCCAGTGGCTGAGGACGGAACAGATACACCTATTCTTTTCAAAGATGGATTTCCGTTTGAAGATAAGAAAGCGCGACTTTTTCCAGTAAATTGGACAGAACCAGTAGAATTTGGTGAAGAATATGATATTCATGTTAACAATGGACGCCTTTTAGAACATTTTCATGAGGGAAATATGACATATCAGTCAGAAGGCATTACATCCAAGACGCCTAACACTTTTCTTGAGATCTCACCTGAACTAGCTGAAGATCGAGGAATAAAGGATGGGACACTAGTAAGATTATCTTCACCGTATGGAAATGTAAAAGTGCATTGTTTAATAACGGATCGTGTTAAAGGTAAAGAAGTATATCTTCCTATGAACGATAGCGGAGAAGCGGCTATTAATCTACTTACGAGCAGTTATTCAGATAAAGATACAGATACACCCGCATACAAAGAGACAAGTGCAAAACTTGAGATCTTGATGGAAGAGGGTGTGAATCCGTTGCCAAAAACAAATTTCAGGTATGGAAACCCACAACCTCAAGTAGGAGTTAACCTAGAGAAGAAATGGGCAAGAAAGGATTATATTTTCCCAGGCGATGCTGTGAAAAAGGAGAGAAACCAACATGGCTAAAGCGATTAAAAACGTTCAAAAACAAACGATAACAGCTGAAGAGAAACGTTCTAATGACCTCCGAGAAGTAGAAGATGCTCTTATTCAGAACAAGACCGCGATTCTGCAAACACTAGAGATCATGAACCATATGAACGAAAAAGGAATTCTCCCTCTTTTAAATGGTTTGTTCGGACAAGGTGATAAGGTGATGGATATTGCTGTGAAAGCGATGGACAAGCCTGAGAACACAAACACACTAAAGAATCTTCTCTTGCTCTTAGGAACTTTAGGTATGATCAATGTAAAGCAGCTTGAACCTTTCCTATTAAAAATTGATGCAGGGATTGCCCGAGTGGCTGAATACAAAGATACGGATGAAAAAACAAGCTACTTCGATTTAGTACGTTCCCTAAAAGATCCAGAGATCAACAAAGCAGTTACCATTCTCATGCAGTTCTTAAAAGGCATGGGCCAAGAAACAGAACACTATGAAAAAACAACAGGAGACACACCTGAAAAACGAGTGAATCAGAGCAAGGAGAAAACCTTAGAATAAAACGTGTAGAGGAGTAGAACGGATGGCTAAAAAAGTAAAAAACCGTTGGTTGATTGCTGCAGCTGCTGTAGGTATTCACATATCGATCGGGTCTGTCTATTCATGGAGTGTATTCACAAATCCACTCCGAGAAAAACACAATTGGGGGCTAAGTGAAATCTCTTTAACATTTAGTATCGCAATCTTGTTTCTAGGATTATCAGCTGCTTTTATGGGGCATTTTGTTGAACGGCATGGACCTCGTAAATCTGGTATCATAGCCTCAGTTTGTTTTGGTGCCGGTCTATTAGGTTCAGGCTTTTCTGATCAAATAAATTCGATTTATCTGCTCTACTTTTTTTACGGTGCCTTAGGTGGGATAGGACTTGGCATTGGCTATATTACACCTGTCTCTTCACTTGTAAAATGGTTTCCTGATCGGAGAGGATTAGCAACAGGTCTTGCGATTATGGGGTTTGGTTTTGCATCACTTATTGCTAGTCCTGTTATCGCAAGGCTGATATCAGGTATAGGAATTTCGAATACCTTCTACTTATTAGGTGCTGTTTATTTTACAATCATGTTTCTTTCTTCATTATATCTTACACCCCCTCCAAAAGATTGGCAGCCACAAGGCATGAACGAAAATAGTAAGAAAGAAGAAAGTAACTCAAAAGATCTTGCGCAGTTAACTGCTAATGAAGCGGTTAAGACGATTCGTTTTTGGGCTTTATGGGGAATGTTATTCATAAATGTTACATGTGGTATCGCCATTATTTCTGTAGCATCTCCAATGGCACAAGATATTGCAAATCTAAGTGCTGCCTCAGCAGCCACGATGGTTGGAATCATGGGGTTGTTTAACGGTTTTGGCAGAATTGGTTGGGCGTCGATTTCAGATTATATCGGTCGCCCGAACGTTTACACCACGTTTTTCTTGATACAAACGGTAGCGTTCGTTCTTTTACCGAATGTTACGAATGCCTTTTTATTTCAGTTACTTCTATATTTAATCCTTACCTGTTATGGTGGAGGTTTTGCTTCCATACCAGCATATATTGGTGATCTGTTTGGCACGAAGCAGCTTGGGGCCATTCATGGCTATATTTTAACCGCATGGGCAGCGGCAGGACTAGTAGGTCCTTTAGTTGTTTCGTGGATACGTGAATCTACTAACAGTTATTCCTTGACTCTGTATATCTTTACAGGTGCCTTTGTTGTAGCGCTTGCCATCTCGCTGCTAATTCGCATCAACATTCGAAACATTAGAAAAGAAAACAGTCAATCTCATGTAGCTAGTTGATGTTAAAAGAATAAGATTTAGAAAAAGCTTGGCACTTTTTTGCCAAGCTTTTTGTGATAACTTTTTTATTTATTAAGAGAAACTAAGCTCTAATTCTCAACTTCTAGATATAGCATAAATCTATTGATATTGCTCTAAAACAGAGAAGAACTTAATCACAAATTCAAAGAACACTTGTTCAGCAGGAGCTAGTTCACGACTGCGAGGCGTAATGATTCCCACCGTGCGTTTTACATCTGGTATGTCAATCGGTATCTTCACTGTATAACGTGGTTTCGTTTCATAAAAGGAACTATCGGGTAAAAGGGTAACACCCATACCAGCTGTAACTAGCCCTTTTATCGCATCTAGATCTTCACCCTCACATGCGATCTTAGGAACGAAGCCTGATTCTTTGCAAGCATTAACTACTACATCTCGTAAAATATACCCATCCGGAAATAGAACAAATTCATCATTTCGTAAATCGCTCAATAATAAACTTCGTTTTTCGGCTAAAAGGTGCTGTTCGGGTAATAGTGCTGATATTCTTTCTGTAAAAAGAATATGTCCTTCCAAATCAGGATCGTTTGTAGGTACTGGTCCTAAAAAAGCGAGATCAATATCACCGCTCTTAACACTTTCTGTAAGAAATCTGTAAGACCCTTGCCTTAAATGGAAGGCGATATTGGGATGTTCCCGTTTAAAGGCTGAAACGACTGTTGGCAGAAGGTGTCCTGCAAGACTAGTAGGGAATCCAATCTTAATCGTCCCTCTTTCGGGATCTAAGTACTCATCAATTTGTTTTTTTGCATGGTCTATCGCTTTCATTGCAGTTTTTGCATGAATTAAGAATAACTTCCCAACAGGAGAGAGTTTAATATTTCGACCTTCTCTTTCAAACAACTCTACGCCTAATTCGGATTCTAAATTTGCGATCTGTCGACTTACTGCAGATTGCGCAACATGCAAAGCAATCGCTGCTTCCGAAACATGTTCTCGTTCTGCAACTTCAATAAAATACTGTAATTGTCTGATTTCCATGCCTTGTCACAACCAATCATTCTCAATTTGAGATCGTTTTAATCTAAATTATATATTGTTTCGATTAATTATAAAACCTAAACTAAATGAAAGAAAGTTTCGAATATTTCAAGTTGAAAAACTTAAGGGGGAGTTCAAAATGACCTTTAGTCAATTTCCAGAACCACAAGGTTTATATAATCCGAAGAACGAACATGACGCTTGTGGAATTGGTCTATATGCTAATTTAAAAGGGCATGCTACCCATGAAATTGTTGAAAAAGGACTTCATATGCTATGCCAGCTTGACCACCGTGGAGGACAAGGAAGTGATCCTTTAACGGGAGATGGAGCCGGCTTAATGACAAAGATACCGCATGATTTTTTTACAAAGGTTACTGACTTTGATCTTCCTGAAAAAGGACGGTATGGTGTAGGGATGATCTTTTTCCCTAACGATATAGCAGCACAACAGAAATTAGAAAATCAAATCAACCATTTTATTAATCAAGAAGGCCAAAAACTTTTAGGCTGGAGAACAGTACCTGTAAATGTTGAAACGATCGGAAAAAAGGCTCAAGAAACTTGCCCTTTAATTAAACAAGTTTTTGTCGCTTGTAATGATACTTATTCTGAAGATTTAGCTTTTGAAAGAAAATTATTTGTGATAAGAAAACAAGCAGAGCATTGGGCAAGAGAAGAAGGACTTCAAACGTATTTTGCAAGTTTATCTTCACAAACCATCGTTTATAAGGGGCTTTTAACACCTGAACAAGTAGATGCCTTTTATTACGATCTACAAGATACGGATTTTGTGTCTCCATTCGCTTTAGTGCATTCCCGTTTTAGCACAAATACGTTTCCGACGTGGGAACGTGCTCATCCGAATCGATACATTATCCATAACGGAGAAATCAACACCCTACAAGGCAACATGAACTGGATGAAGGCACGAGAGAAACAATTTGTTTCAGAAGCATTTGGGGAAGATATCGAAAAACTGCTTCCTATTCTTGATGCAGATGGCAGTGATTCTTCGATCCTTGATCAAGCCTTTGAATTTTTTGTACTGGCTGGGAGAAAACCTTCACATACGGCGATGATGCTTATCCCAGAACCATGGAGTGAGAACCCTCATCTAGAAGAAGAGAGAAAAGCTTTTTATGAGTATCATAGTTGTTTGATGGAGCCATGGGATGGACCGACAGCAATCTCGTTTACAGACGGTAAACAAATTGGCGCGATACTCGATCGAAATGGTCTTCGTCCAGCGAGGTATTATGTAACGAAGGATGATTATATTATCTTCTCTTCTGAGGTTGGAGTTATTGATGTTGAAGAAGAGAATGTTCTTTATAAAGAGCGACTAAGTCCTGGTAGAATGCTTTTGATTGATCTCGAAGAAGGACGTATCATCACGGACAATGAGATCAAAACAGAAATGGCGAGTAAGGAACCATACGAACTATGGCTTACAAATGGGCTTCATCACCTAGATCAAGATAGCGAAGAGACGGAGATCATAGTAGAAAATGTAAGAAGGAAGCAAAGAGCTTTTGGATATACGTATGAAGATATTCATAAATATTTAATTCCTGTCATTACTGAAGGAAAAGATCCGATCGGTTCTATGGGTAATGATACACCTTTAGCAGTTCTGTCCGATAATCCTCAATCACTATTCAATTATTTCAAGCAGCTCTTTGCGCAAGTTACGAATCCGCCGATCGATGCTATTCGTGAGAAGATTGTTACTTCAACGATGACGCTGCTTGGGGCTGAAGGAAATCTCTTACATCCAGGACCGCAGAATGCTAAAAGAATTCAATTGAATTCTCCTGTGTTAACAACGAATGAGTTTAATCAAATTACAGACAACATGATTTATGAATTCAAAACAACTGTTCTACAGACTTTATTTTCGGAAGATTTGGAACTCGGTTTAATAAACTTGTTTAAAAGTGCAGAAGAAGCGATACAAGATGGAGCAACTTTATTAGTTTTGTCAGACAGAGAAATGAGTGAATCTTCTATTCCGATTCCTGTCTTACTTGCTGTTAGTTCTCTACATCATCATCTCGTAAAAGAAGGATTGCGCACCAAAGTAAGTTTGGTGGTTGAATCAGGTGAAGTTAGAGAAGTTCATCATTTTGCAGCGCTCATTGGATACGGTGCAGATGCTATCTATCCATATTTAACTTATAAAACATTTGAAGAAGCGATTCTTGATGAACATATTAAACTTTCGTTATCAGAGACAGTCAAAACCTATAAACAAGGAATAACAGATGGCATCGTTAAAGTGATGTCAAAAATGGGTATTTCAACCGTTCAAAGCTATAGAGGCGCTCAAATTTTTGAAGCAGTCGGAATCGGCAAAGAAGTGATCGATCGATATTTTCCAGCTACGGCTTCTCAAATCGATGGAATCACATTAGCTGAGATTGAAAAAGAAGCTACCCTTAGACATCAACAAGGATTTAAAGAGACCATTGATGACACTTTAGATTCAGGTAGTGACTTTCAATGGAGAAATACTGGTGAACATCATGCTTTTAATCCAAAAACGATTCATACCCTTCAATGGGCTTGTCGGAAGAATGATTATTCACTTTTTAAGACGTTTTCAAAATTGGCAGATGACGAGAGAACAACTTTCTTAAGAAACTTATTCTCATTTGCTCCTGAAACAAAATCTATACCACTCCATGAAGTTGAACCTGTAGAAGAGATTGTAAAGCGCTTCAAAACTGGTGCTATGTCTTTCGGTTCTCTCAGTCAAGAAGCACATGAGTCTCTTGCTATAGCAATGAACCGTCTAGGCGGAAAAAGCAATAGTGGTGAAGGCGGAGAAGATCCAGCGCGTTTTGTTCCAGATGAACTTGGCAATAACCGAAGAAGCAGCATTAAACAAGTTGCTTCAGGTAGATTTGGTGTAAAAAGCCACTATCTTGTAAATGCAGATGAACTGCAGATCAAGATGGCACAAGGAGCTAAACCAGGTGAAGGTGGACAGTTGCCTGGCAATAAAGTCTATCCTTGGGTAGCAGATGTTCGTGGATCAACGCCAGGAGTAGGTCTGATCTCCCCGCCGCCACATCATGATATCTATTCGATCGAGGATATGGCCCAATTGATCCATGACCTTAAGAACGCTAATCGCGAAGCAAGAATTAGTGTTAAGCTTGTGGCGAAATCCGGTGTTGGAACGATAGCTGCCGGTGTTGCAAAAGGCGCAGCTGATGTAATCGTTATCAGTGGTTATGACGGTGGAACTGGAGCTTCACCGAAGACAAGTATCAAACATACTGGACTTCCTTGGGAGTTAGGACTTGCTGAAACACATCAAACGTTGATGCTTAATGGACTTCGAGAACGTGTAACCCTCGAGACAGACGGGAAGCTGATGACAGGTAAAGATGTTGTGCTTGCTGCATTGTTAGGCGCTGAGGAATATGGTTTTGCTACAGCACCACTCGTTGTATTAGGTTGTATCATGATGCGTGCTTGCCATCTTGATACATGTCCAGTAGGTGTAGCTACACAGAATCCTGAATTAAGAAAAAAATATATGGGTGACCCTGATCATGTTGTCAATTACATGAGATTCGTGGCTGAAGAAATTCGTGAGATCATGGCTGAACTCGGTTTCCGTACGATGGAAGAAATGGTCGGGCGCACTGACGTTTTAACAGTTGGAGATCGTGCGAAAAATCACTGGAAAGCGAAGCATCTCGACTTATCAAAGCTTCTTTATCAAGCAGACGGTATTCGTACGAAACAGACTTTTCAAAATCATAAGATTGATCAATCACTCGATATGAATGAGATATTACCGAAACTGCAGTCTGCCTTAGAAACGAAGAAGGCTGTTTCATTCAACCTTCCAATTAAGAACACGAATCGTGTAGCAGGTACGATTGCTGGTAGTGAAATAACGAAACGATTTGGTGAAGAAGGTCTTGCTGAAGATACTGTAACGCTTAACTTTACCGGATCTGCTGGACAAAGCTTTGGAGCATTCGTGCCACGAGGCATGACTCTCTATCTGAACGGTGACAGTAATGACTATTTCGGAAAAGGCTTATCAGGAGGCAAATTGATTGTTGCACCTCCTAAAATGGCTGAATATTTAGCTGATGATAATGTCATCTTAGGAAATGTTGCTTTTTATGGAGCAACGAGTGGTGAAGCTTACATTAACGGCTTAGCTGGAGAAAGATTTGCAGTTAGAAACAGTGGGGCTAACATTGTTGTCGAAGGAATCGGAGACCATGGCTGTGAATATATGACTGGTGGTCGAGTAGTTGTCCTTGGAGATGTTGGAAAGAATTTTGGAGCAGGTATGAGTGGAGGTATCGCTTATATCTACACACATCAGCCCCTTTTATTAAAACAATTGTGCAACAAAGAAGGTATTGAGTTTGAGAGATTAATGGATTCTGAAGAAACAGAAACAGTCAAGCAGATGATTATTAATCATTTTTCATACACTCAAAGTAAAAAAGCTTCAGCAATCCTTCAAAACTGGAAAGTAGAACAGTCACATTTTGTGAAAATCATTCCACATGATTACAAAGAAATGATTAAGAAAATAGAAGAAGAGAAAATAGCTGGATATTCCGAAGATGAAGCGATTATGAACGCTTTTGAAGCAGGTTCAAGCGCAGCGAAAGCAAGTGGCAGACCTGGACCGACAAAATTAATCCTGAAATAAATTGAGATGAGAGGAGAGATTTTAAATGGGAAAACCAACCGGATTTTTGGAATACCCGAGAGAAGAAACGATAGAGAGAAAGCCTCTCCAACGTCTTAAAGATTGGAAAGAGTATACAAAAAAACAACCAGAAGATATGTTGAAAAGGCAAGGCGCTAGATGCATGGATTGTGGTACACCTTTTTGTCATATTGGTATCGAGATTAATGGGGCTGCTGCAGGCTGCCCTATTAACAATCTGATACCTGAGTGGAATGATCTGGTTTATCGCGGAAAATGGAAAGAAGCGCTTGACCGTTTAATGAAAACAAACAATTTTCCTGAATTCACAGGACGGGTTTGTCCTGCTCCTTGTGAAGGATCATGTACAGTTGAATTAGCTGGACCTGCTGTAACCATAAAGAACATTGAAAAAGCAATTATTGATAAAGGGTTTGAAAACGGCTGGATCCAACCTAGGATTCCAGAAAGAAGAACAGGAAAAAAAGTCGCTATTGTTGGTTCAGGACCAGCTGGACTTGCTGCTGCTGACCAGCTGAACCAAGCGGGTCATTCTGTTACCGTTTATGAGAGAGCAGACAAAGCCGGCGGATTGTTAACGTATGGAATTCCCAACATGAAGTTGGATAAAGATGTTGTGGAAAGAAGAATCAAATTATTAAGACAAGAGGGTATTGATTTTATTCTTAACACAGAGGTGGGAAAAGATGTTACCTCTGAGGAACTAAAGAATCAATATGATTCTATAATTCTATGTACAGGTGCACAGAAACAAAGAGATTTAACTCTTCAAGGAAGAGAAGCTCATGGTGTTCATTTTGCTATGAACTATTTAACACAAGCAACGAAGAGGCTGTTGAACATCGAAGTTTCTGAACCACTTATTGATGCAGAAGGTAAAAATGTAATCGTAATTGGTGGTGGCGATACTGGTGCTGACTGTGTGGCAACGGCTCTTCGACAAAAGTGTAAGAGTGTAGTTCAATTTGGTAAGCACCCTAAACTTCCTGATGTGCGCAGTGATGCAAACATGTGGCCAGAGCAACCTAACATTTTCACAATGGATTATGCCTATGAAGAAGCTACTGCTCAATACGGACATGATCCAAGAGAGTACTCCGTTCAAACGAAAAAAATCGTATCAGATCATAATGGTCGATTAAAAGAACTTCATACGATTCAGATGAAAAGAACATCAGATGATGCAGGAAATATGGTTTTTGAAGAAATTCCTGGATCTGAAAAAATCTGGCCAGCTGATCTTGTTTTCATCGCGATCGGTTTTGAGGGTACAGAACTGCCAGTCTTAAAAGAATTTGGTGTTGAAGTCAAACATAACAAAGTAGATGCTAAACATGGTGACTATAGAACAAATGTAGATGGAGTATTTGCAGCAGGTGATTCTAGACGTGGTCAAAGTTTAATCGTTTGGGCGATCCAAGAAGGACGTGATTGTGCACGTCAAGTGGATCTATCGTTGATGGGAAGTACGGTTTTGCCTTAATACTTTTTTCCATGCTACAATAAACTCCAAAAGCCAAAAGCTTTTTATCTATGATAAAATAGGGCTTAGGCTAAAACAATTCTTTTATTTATAAGGAGTAGACGCATGGAAAAAGTACTTATTTTTGGACACAAAAATCCAGATACTGACACGATTACATCAGCTCTCGTTTACGCTGACTTGAAAACTAAATTAGGACAAAACGTAGAAGCTATTCGCCTAGGTGAGATCAATGGTGAAACACAATATGCATTAGATTATTTTAAAGCTGAACTTCCGCGTTTAGTTGAACATGTCTCTGCTGAAGCAAACGCGGTAATCTTAGTTGACCATAATGAACGTCAACAAAGTGCAAATGACATTGACAAAGTAAGAGTATTAGAAGTTATTGACCATCATCGTATCGCGAATTTTGAAACAAGCGATCCTTTATACTATCGTGCTGAACCTGTTGGCTGTACAGCTACAATCTTAAACAAGATGTACAAAGAGAAAGGCGTTCAAGTTGAGAAGAACATTGCCGGACTTATGCTTTCTGCCATTATTTCTGACTCATTGTTGTTTAAATCACCTACTTGTACAGAAGAAGATGTTGCCGCAGCACGCGAGCTTGCTGAAATTGCTGGTGTAGATGCGGAAAAGTACGGTCTAGAAATGCTAAAAGCAGGTGCTGACTTAAGTGATAAATCTGTTGAAGAATTGATTTCACTTGATGCTAAAGAATTTAATATTGGTGAAAACAAAATTGAAGTTGCTCAAGTGAATACGGTTGATGCTAGCGATGTATTAAAGCATCAAGAAGACTTGGAATCAGCGATTACGAAAGTGATTGCAGACAAAGGTCTAGACCTGTTTATGTTTGTGGTAACAGATATTTTAACAAATGACTCGACAGCGTTAGCTCTTGGTAAGAGATCACAATCTGTTGAAGAAGCTTATAACGTTAAATTAGAAAACAACACAGCCATCCTTAAAGGTGTTGTTTCTCGTAAAAAACAAATCGTACCTGTTTTAACAGAAGCGATGAGCAAATAAATGAAGATTTTAAAGGGTAATGCCATACTACGGCTTTGCCCTTTTACTTTGTTATACAAAGGTCGTGTTTCTAAAAATAGTTGACAATCTAAAAGAGACTGCTATCATTTAAGACAGAAACCAACTATATAAAAACGAACCACTAGGGGTGCCTTTTATAAGGCTGAGATCAAAGTGCGACTTTGAGACTCTTAGAACCTGATCTGGATTATACCAGCGTAGGGAAGTGGTGTTGCGGAGTCTTTATTCCTGTTTTGAATTCTCCATATACAACCACTTTCTTAGCTGAGAGTGGTTTTTTTGTTGGATAAAACAAGGAGGATTCATATGAACACATTTACTGATATCTTGCGAGAAAGAGCGGCTTCTATTTGGGAAGCGAACCTTCAACATCCATTTGTGAAGGGAATTGCAGATGGTGACCTTTCTTTAGAACGGTTTAGGTACTATGTATTACAAGATTCGTATTATTTATCTCATTTTGCAAGAATACAAGCGATGGGGGCTGCAAGAGCTGAGGATTTGTATACGACTTCTAGAATGGCAGCACATGCACAAGGTACAAATGACGCGGAGTTAGGACTTCATGAGACATTTATGAAACAGCTTGGAGTGACAGAAGAAGAACTAGCTGATTTTGAACCTGCTCCCACTGCTTACCATTATACATCTCACCTTTACCGAGTTGCAGAGTCTGGAAGTTTGGGAGAAATTATCGCAGCCATTCTGCCTTGTTATTGGATCTATCAAGAGATTGGTGAAACATTCAAAGGGGCGACACCACAAGAACCCATCTATCAAGAGTGGATCGCTGCATATGGCGGTGAATGGTTCACAGAACTTGTACAAGAGCAGATTGATAGACTGAATCAATTGGCTGAAAAAGCAAGCGATGTAGAGAGAAATAAGATGATTCAACATTTCTTGATCAGTTGTCAGTATGAGTATTCCTTCTGGGAGATGGCTTATACATTGGAAAAATGGCCGATTCCATTCAGCCTGACCACGTCGACGATCGGGAGTGAAGGGTAGTATGCAAAAGGGGTTAAAGTTAACGGATATCCTTGTAACAATCGTAATCTCTATCGCATTTGGCATACTGTATAAGATTTGGGGACCTCTATATTATGCCGTAAAACCGTTTGGCCTTCACATCGATCAGTTGATATATGGGATGTGGTTCATGGCGGCGACCGTTGCATTCCTAATCATTCGAAAGCCTGGAGTTGCCTTATTGGCTGAAATTGCTGCTTCTTCAGGAGAATTTTTGATGGGATCTGAATTTGGACTTGAAGTGTTACTATACGGACTCATTCAAGGATTGTTTGCAGAATTTATCCTATTCGCATTTCGTTATAAACGATTTGATCTTTTCGTCATCTCACTTGCTGCACTAGGTTCATGTGCAGGATCTTTAATCATGGACTTTTACAAAGGATATATCGGTGATCTTTCAACATGGAATCTAACATTATTTATCGTATTTAGAATAATCGGTTCTATCTTGTTTACAGGATTGTTTGCCGTTTCTATCGCAAAAGCTTTAGAGGCTACAGGTGTGACGAATTTAGTACGATCTTCGTCAAAAAAGGATCATGAAGCGTTAGATCAATAACTGAGGTGGTTGGATGACAAGCGTAACTTCTGTGAGAAATCTGAGATTAAAGTTTCCGGACGAATCAAAATTGCTGTTTAGAGATATGAGTTTGTCTATTAATCGTGGTGAAAAAGTGCTTCTTCTTGGCACCTCTGGATGTGGCAAATCCACATTGTTGCAGGTTCTGTCTGGACTCGTACCACGAACAATTGATATTCCTATGAAATGTGATGAAATACAAATCCCTGATCAATGGGGATTTGTATTTCAAGATCCTGATACTCAGTTCTGTATGCCTTATGTTGATGAAGAATTAGCATTTGTTCTTGAGAACTTGGAAGTGCCTCGAGAAGAGATGTCTAGCAAGATTTGTTCTTTATTAAAAGAGGTTGGTCTTGAGCTTGAGAACATTCATACACCGATTCAACATCTATCTGGTGGAATGAAGCAACGATTAGCGATTGCATCTGTATTAGCACTGAAACCAGATGTAATATTTTTAGATGAACCAACTGCTTTTATTGATGAAAAGGGTACAGAACAAATTTGGGAAACGGTAAAAAGAATATGGAAAGATAAGACGTTGATCATTGTTGAACATAAAATTGAGAAAATCCTAGATTTTGCTGATCGTCTCATTGTATTTACTCCAGATGGAGAAATTCTAGCTGATGGAAACACTTCAATGGTCTTTACTCATTATAAGGAAAAGATCAAAGAGTTTGGAATTTGGTACCCTGGTGCATGGGATGATTATAAACGAGAACCAATCATGAATAACAAGAAAGAACTTTCAAACACCATGAAGTTACAGATTTTCAAAGGATATCGAAACAAAGAAGTTAAGATCGTGGTAGATCACTTAGTGATCCATTCAGGAGAATGGGTCACTATAATGGGTGAAAACGGAGCAGGAAAGAGTTCAATATTATTGGCTCTGATGCAGCTCATAAAAACATCTGGAGACTATTTTATCAATGATGTACCTATTCGAAAAACGAAAGACATCTCTGGACTTCTTTACCTCGTATTTCAGAACCCTGAATATCAATTTTTAACAAATTCAGTTCACGATGAAATAACCTATGGATTAAAAAACGACCAAGAAATTGAATCCGATGTAAAAGAGATACTCTCTTCTCTGGAGTTGACAAGCAAAAAGGAGCAACATCCTTATCAATTATCTGTTGGTCAGAAGAGACGTCTAAGTGTGGCCACTGCTTTTTTACAAAAGCCAAATATTTTACTTCTTGATGAACCAACTTTTGGTCAGGACTCTTTAAACACGTTTAAGATTTTGGAAATGATCGAACAAGAGCGTCAAAAAGGAACGATCATTCTCATGGTCACACATGATCATCATATTACCGAACGTTTTGCAACACGGTTATGGGAGGTACAGAACGGTAGAATTGTAACTAATCTTCAACTCAATAAAGGTGGTAACGTACAGAGGGAGATTCTGCATGAATTCATTATTTAGTGGGAAGTACACTTGGTTACACAGCATAAATCCATCTCTAAAACTACTAACGATATTGGGTCTGTTCATATTAGCCATCAACATTCATTATCTTAACTTTATGGTCGGTTTTTCTTGCGTGATCTTAACATTGTTTATATTCGGTACAGGATATTCTTATAAACAATTACTCTTACTATCTCTGCCCTTTTTGTTTGTTTTTCTTTCAACTTCTTCTTCCATGATTCTATTTGGAAAGGGAGAAACGATCTTGTTTAAATGGGCATATATTCAAATATCAGAGGAGAGTTTGATAAGAGGCATTCATTTAGGATTTAGAGCTTTATCATTTGCGATACTTGGATTGATATTTGCTTTAACTACCAAACCAGTTATGCTGTTTTATTCTCTCATGCAACAACTTAAACTGCCTCCCAAGTTTGCTTATAGTTTTATGGCGGCCATACGATTGATTCCTATCATGATTGAGGAATACCAGATCATTATGAATGCTCAAAGGGTAAGAGGATTAGAACAAAAGAATTATTTTCTAAAAAGAATGCAAAGGCTTGCGATTCCTTTATTATCACAAAGTATTCGCAGAGCTTATCGAATAGCCGTATCAATGGAAGCAAAACGATTTCAATCAAACAGAAAGAGGACCTTCTATTATGAGGTCGGTTTTTCAAGAAATGATCTAATATTCTTATGCTATTTTCTTGTTCTGATAGGAGTCGCCTATCTTTTTTCTAACCATTTTCCATTCCTACCAAATACGGATGTGAGATATTTATCTGATTGAGAGACTGAAACTATATTCCTTCAGTCTCTTTATTTCATTAAGGTGATGTTATCATTTTGTTTCATCAGCACGGTATGTCTGCCTTCTTTAATCTTCAAATATATAGCGTTAGATACACGAAGCTTCTTACCATTCTCAAAAAAAACCATGTAATGTGGTTCTGTTACGAATGAATCTCCGATGCTAATTACTTTATCCGTTCTTTCCTTTTTAACGATGAAACCTCGATACTCACTTATATTAAATTCATCCTTTAAATAACCAGACCATGCAAAGAACAACAGAAATCCCGCAATAAATGTACAAACGGTCGAGCTTACTTTTTGCATTTTCTCACCTCAGTTTTGTTTATGACGAAAGAAGGAAAAATAATAGAAGGGTTTGCATCAAATTGATCTAATACTAATGAAACAATAAAATTACCTTTTTTCTTTTTTAATCAACTTGTTATGCCATGAAGTGAGCAATAGCAATGCGAGGAATGAACCGAGTAGCGTAAGTGTCATGTCCCATTGAGCATCCCAAATATCTCCTTGAGCACCAACAAAGTCTTTTGTTTCACGTTTTGCTATCTTGCCAGCGAGCCATTCAGCAATTTCATAGAGTGCTGCTATTGCCAACGTAATACTTATTGCAATAAATTGGACCCATTTTCCTAAACGCAAAGGTGTATTTAAAAGCAGAATCTCGCGTATAACAATCGCCAACAAACCTTTCATAAAGTGGCCAAAGCGATCATAGTGATTGCGGTTCAAATCATAGTGCTGCTGCAGCCAATCGAAAAAGGGAACGTCATCATAGGTATAATGTCCACCTATGAATGTCAAAATCGATAATAAAGCAATGATGCAATATGTAAGAGAATTGAACCTTAGCTTTTTATAAAGGAAGAAAACGAAGATTATAGCTATAACAGTTGGAGCAACTTCTAGTATCCATATTGGATAATGTGCAGGTTTAATAAGTGACCACAGGAAAAAGAAGAAAACGATGATTAATAGAACCACATGGATTTTGTTAACTTTCATGATCTATCCCTCACAATCTAACATTAGTATTGATATGAAGTTAGAAACGTATTCTTTTGTTGCGTAAAAACAATTTTAAATAAGGATGTGATACATCATGACTAAAAAAATCGCAGTGGCTATTCTTCATGGAATCGGTAATCAAAACGAGGATTTTTCGGATTTATTTATTGAAGTGCTTTCCAAAAGATTCTCTCAACAGATTAAACCTTTTTATGCAACTCCTGAAAAAGAACTGATCATCCAACCTATATACTGGGGAAGTGTCTTTAACGAAAGAGAATCACACTTGTGGCAAAGACTGAATAAAGAAGACAATCTAGATTTTAAGCAGTTAAGACAGTTTGTCATCCACTTTTTTGGTGATGCCATTGCCTACCAGCCTGTAGCCGATCACAATCCGAACTATATTAAAGTACATGAGGTATATGCTAGGGGACTTCGAAAATTAAGTGAAGTGGCTGGTGAAGATGCACCACTCTTTGTCATTGCACATAGTTTAGGTACCGTGATTTCGAGTAATTATTTTTATGATCTACAATTCATTTCTGAAGAAATAGCTGAAGATGTCTTGCGAAACATGGAAAAGACTCCTTTAGAAAAAGGTGAGACTCTAACAAGCTTTTATACATTAGGAAGTCCATTGGCGTTATGGGGTCTCAGATATGCAGATTTCGATAAGCCCATACAAGTTCCATCGCCACATTTAAAGGATCATTACCCTGAGATTCAAGGAAAATGGGTAAATATGTACGATAAAGATGACGTGTTCGGTTATCCTCTGAAAACGATCAATGACTCTTATGATCGAGCAATTGCTGTTGAGAAAGAAATAAATAGCGGCGGCATTATAAGCAGTTCTACACCACTCTCTCACAATAATTACTTTAAAACGAATGAAGTCATCAATGACATTGGTGATGATTTAGCTGAAATATGGAAGCAGTTAAATTTAGCACCTCAGCGAAAATAACGTTTCTTCTCGTCCACGAATACATTAAAAACATCTTATTAAATGGACGGTTGCCGAATGGATAATCAGCAAAAACAACAAATTGGCGGTGTTATACAGGCAATTGGAACAGTCATTTCGGCGATTGCCAACACGCCGATTTCGGTCTTTAGTGATCAGTTTCAGGAAGATCTTGATTTAATAGGAAATGTTCTGCAAGCTACTGGAAATGGTTTAATTGCTGATGGACAAATCCCGTTTACCCTCAAGAGAATCGGAAATGAAGTCCAAGCCATTGGAAATACGACGGTAATCGCAGGTATGGTCTTACCGTTAGAAGATGATACTTCTCAAGTCTTGAATATTAAAGGGAACTTACTTCAAGCATTTGGGGCAGGGATTGTTCTAGGTGTTGAATTCGACAATGAACTAGGCGATTCACCCTCGAATCAGGGGATAACCATTATTTCAAATTTACTTCAAGTTGCTGGAAACTCATTACAGGCATTAGGTGGGAAATTTGAACTTGACCATCCGAATGAAGATAAAAGCTATAGTGAATCCTTAATATTTGCAGGAAGTTGGATCCAGGCTGCCGGTGCCGTGATTTCAGCGTTACCACGTCAGTAAAGGGGAGATACAAGTGGAGGAATTTCATAGTACTATTAATCGTTTTATAACCGAGAATAATATAGATGGCATTCATATGGTTTTAAGGGAATCATGTCATTCTGTACAGGATGCTGCGAGAGCACTAAATGTTTCCCAACATGATTTCGTAAAAAACATTTGTCTTTTAGATAATAAAGAACAGCTCATCTTAGCCATTGTGAAAGGTGAAGACCGGGTGAGCACCACACGTGTTGGAAAGGCTCTGAATATTGAACGCCCTCGTCTCGCAACAGAGGATGAAATATTAGCTAATACTGGATTTCCTGCAGGAGGAGTTCCGTCATTTGGATTTAAAGCCATTTTTTTAGTTGATCCAAAAGTAACGGAGCTTTCATACATATACACGGGAGGCGGCTCTCAGTTGTCATTGATAAAAGTAGAAACAAATAGTATGTTACAAGCGAACAAAGGACAAGTCATTCGTATTAGAAAATAAAAAATCTTAATAATCCCCGAAAAAAAAAAAACAAACATCCCATCATTCATCTATGGGATGTTTAAGTCTTTAATAAAGTGAAATATTAATCATTTTTTGAGATCATATGATGCATTTGAGCGCGCAATACCCATTTTAAGAGAGGAGGTACTGCAAAAAAGATAAAAAGAATTCGGAAAAGTTGATAACCTGTAATCATCGTAACATCCGCTTTCAGCTCATGTCCGATAATCCCCATCTGATCAGCTCCACCAGGTGCCATACTCAGGAAACTAGTGATGAAAGAAAAGTTAAATTGATACATCAGCAAAGAACTTAGAAGAAGTGCGAAACTTACCAACATGATTCCGCTGATCAAGGCTATTGGAATCATACTAGCTTTTTTTCTAAGCTTTTCAGGCTTCAATAATAATCCAATATAGCCTCCGATTAAAAATTGAGAAACATCGAGTATTGAAGCGGGAAGAGGAGGACCTTTGAAACCAACTATATTTAAAGCAGCAATTCCTAGAATTGGACCAAGCAGAAAAGCTGTAGGTAGTTTTATTTTTTTTCCTAACAGTGCCATTCCAACTGAAAATAGTCCAAATAGAATAATCTGTGGAAAAAAGGCAGAAGAGGTTCCTTCCGAGATCAAATCAGGAATAGTAGCAGAACTTCCTAAGGAAAAAATGGGACTGAAAATCAGAAAGGGCACAGCGAATATGATAACGATGAGACGTGTCACTTGAAAAAACGTAACGGTTGTAATATCAATTCCCTTAGTCTCTTCTGCAAAAGTAATTATTTGTGATAGACCACCAGGAATTGAACTGGTAAGTGCAGTCGGGAAATTGATCGAGGTAGTACGAGATATTATAAAAGCCATCCCTGAACAGATTAATAATAATAAGATCGTCATGAATGCCATGGATGGCAAGTGAGTAATCATAAGTTTTAACGTATCTTTTGTAAACGTTAAACCGATTGAATATCCTACGATGATCAAACCCGTATTTCTTAAAAAAACTGGCCAGTATAACTGGGTCCAACTTAGTTGGTTCACAATTAATACGGCAGTCATAGTTCCTAAAAGCCAAGGGATCGGCCAATTGAGTACATTGAATATGAGGCCCCCAATAAAGGCAATTGTCAATGTTACTAAGAGTTGATAGCTTTTTTGTTGATGTAAACGTTTATATTTCATTGCAAAACCTTCTTCTTATGTTTGCTTGTGTAAACTAACAAACTTCTTTTTTTCTTCAAATCTATACTTATACTTTGCGATCCACTTCTTACAAACCAAATAGAATCTTTGGTAGATGGGACTTTGAATGAAAGTATAAAAAAATGTGAAAATAAAAAGTGGCCAACCCATCATGAGACCAATCAATAATACAAGGCACTCCATGGATATCCTTACTCTACTTATTGAAAATCCAGCACTTGAACCAGGATGGCGAAGATTAATTATTCTATAAAAAAAAAGAATAGATTAATAGCATACTTCACCATAAACTCCTCTTTTCCAAAATAACCCTATAATTATCTTTGACTATAATGCAATATGAGAAAAAAAGAAAAGAAGTTGCTTACTATTCTTATAGGGCTTTATAAAAAATGAAGGATTTCACATGTGCATTTGTCGAAATAAGAATGTCTAACAAATATAACAGGAGTGTTGAATATGGAATACATTAAAGAAGCAAAGGAACACGATCTTGATTCATTGACTGAATTGGCTTTAGCATTATGGCCAGATAATGAATTCATTGATCTGAGAAAAGAATTCAAACAACTTCTAAATTCTGATAAGGATAAAGTGATTGTATATCTAATGCATGCTCAACTCATTGCATTTATTCATATTTCCGTTAGAAGTGATTATGTCGAAGGATCTAAAGACAGTCCAACAGGGTTTATTGAAGGCATTTATGTAAAACCAGAGTATAGAAAGAAGGGCATATCAAAAAATTTAATAGAAAAAGGAGAAAGCTGGTTAAAGACAAAAGGTTGCAGTCAGATAGGTTCTGATATTGAACAGTCCAATGACACGAGTTATCACTTTCATAAAAATGTAGGTTTTAAAGAAGTGAATCGTTTGATTGCTTTCATTAAAGAGATAGAGTGAGTGTAACAGGCATAAGTATGAATAAAGGGTTTCTTAAGGCACATTTCTGTGTCTTTTTTATTTGGAGAGAAACGAAAGTATATATCGCATTAAAAAGGTTAAACCTGTTTATCAATGATATTTCAAGAAAAGTTGTAGGTTATTTTAGTCAATTACTGTTTGAGAGATTGATTTCGTGAGGTGACAATAGTTTGAAACGAAAAATTCTGCTTATTATAAGTACTGCCTATGCCATATTTATGGCTTACCTATGTTTTTATTATTTTTCAAAAGGTGAGACACACAGTTATCAGGTGGCATTCGGTGGTATATTCTGCGGACTAATTCCATTATGTTTAATTCTATTCACTAAGATTAAATTCAATATGCCTATTATGATATCATACTTTGCTTTTTTGTTTGCATCGCAGTATTTAGGATCTATCTTAGATTTCTATCGGTTAGGGTGGTGGGATACCTTCTTACACCTTTTAAGTGGAGCATTATTGGCTTTTGTAGCCATTGCCCTTTATGAGAGGATGACGCACCAAGAAGCTAGGAAAGAGATTTCTTATTGGCTTGTGTTTTTATTTGTTCTGTCTTTTTCTGTATTTGGTGGGGTGGTTTGGGAGATCTACGAATTCAGCATGGATCAATTCTTTGGAATGACCTTACAAGGCGGAGGGAATTTTGACACGATGGTGGATTTACTGGCAGATACGGCTGGAGCAATCGTAATTGCAACGATTGCAGCTTTTAGGACGAAAAAAAGGTTTAACATGTCATAAAAAAATATGACGCATATTAATTAAAATATGCGTTTTTCACCATTGTATAAACAAGTTTATAAATTAAGAGATGTTTTTCAGCCAACTAATTAATCTTATAATCTCAAAAGGTCTATACCAAGTGATGATAAATATCACAAGTATAGAGAAAGCAAGGGTTATGAATTTTGTGTTTCCATTTTCATTTAGAAAAAATGCTGTAAAACATAGCATAACCCCAAGCAGGATAATGAAAAATCCCCCTAGAACCTTCCATTCAGAATAACCTATAAAATCTCCATTAAATATAATTAAAAGTCCTAAAATTAGAAAGACCAGTGACCACGTACTACTTTTTTTCATGGCATTTACCTCCAATCTCATTTTACCATTTTATGGGTAAGGGTGATATTCTTATTAAAATAAAAAAATAAATGAAAAGCCCATTGACCTTCACGTGGCGTAAAGGTGTAGAGTTAAATGTGTCAGGAGGTGATCACATTGGAATACACCATACAAAAGCTTGGCCAACTAGCAGGAGTAAGCACCAGAACATTAAGATATTATGATGAGATAGATATTCTTAAGCCGGCAAGAATAAACTCGTCAGGATATCGAATATATGGTAAAGCAGAGGTGGATCGATTACAGCAGATTTTGTTTTACAAAGAGCTCGACCTCCCGCTTCATCAAATTAAAGAAATCATCACATCGCAAAGCTTCTCACCAGCCGAAGCACTACGTGAACACCGTGAAAAACTCCTGAACAAACGAGAACAGTTAGACCGTCTCATTTTGAATGTAGAGCAGACGATCGCTGCGAACGAAGGGAGAATAACGATGAAAGATAAAGAGAAATTTGAAGGATTTAAAAAACAGATGGTTGAAGAAAACGAACAAAAATTCGGTAAAGAAATCCGTGATAAATATGGAGATCAAGTTGTTGATCAATCAAATAAAAAAGTATTGAATATGACTCAAAGTGAGCATGACAAAGCTACACAACTTGCAGAGAAAATTCACACGGTACTTGGGGAAGCATTTAAAACAGGAGACCCTGCTGGTGATTCAGCGCAAGAAGCAGCTGAGCTTCATAAGGAGTGGTTGATGTTGTACTGGCACGAATATAGCAAAGAAGCACTTGCGAATCTTGCGCAGATGTATGTGGACGACGAACGTTTCACTGCCTATTATGATAAAGAACAGCCAGGAACCGCTGCATTTTTACGAGATGCTATCCACATTTATACAGATTACAAATAAATATTAAAATGTTTTACCATCTCTAAGGGAGGAAACCATCTTGGTTTTCTTCTTTTTGTTTTATTCATCTCTTCAATTCGTTAAACTATGAATAATGAGTAAGAAGGGATGAACAGTTATGACTAAAAAATTATATTATTCTTCGCCATATACAACAAATTGGGAAACAACTGTAAAAACAACTTTTGAGAAAAACGGAGAATTTTTTGTGACCTTAGAAAGTACCGCTTTTTATCCAACCGGTGGTGGTCAGCCATTTGATACAGGTACGATTGGCGGAAATGATGTACTCGATGTTTTTCTCGAAAATGAAGAAGTGATACATAAGGTGAGGAGTCTGCCTGAAACTTCCTCAGTAACCTGTGAGTTAGACTGGGATAGAAGATTAGATCATATGCAGCATCATACCGGACAACATCTATTATCTGCTGTTTGTTACTCTTTATATCAAGCACGTACCATTAGTTTTCATTTAGGTTCTGAAATCGCAACGATTGATATTGAAACAGACACACTGAGTCAACATCAAATGGATTTCATTGAAAAAGCCGTTAATCAGGAGATTTATAAAAACAGAACAGTACATACATACTTTGTATCCGATAAAGAGCTTCAACAATTGCCGCTATTAAAGATGCCGAAAGTGAAAGAGAACATTCGAATTGTTCAAATTGAAGGTATTGAGCATAATGCATGTGGCGGTACTCATGTTCGTTCAACCGCTGAGATTGGAATCATCAAACTTTTGAAAGCCGAAAAACAAAAAGGTGCCACCCGATTGTATTTTAAATGTGGTCAGCGTGCCCTAGTAGACTACAATGAAGCGTTAAAACTGCTTACGATGATCTCAGGCAAGTTTAATACGGGTCGAGATGAAGTGATGAACCGTCTTGAAAAATGGGAGAACAATCAAAAGGAATTAGAATTGGAGAACAGACGACTAAAAGAGGAGAACAATCATTTTCTAAGTAAAGTACTGATCTCAAAAGCAAAAGCAGGATTACTCATACATGTTTTTGAAGATAAAAGCTTTAATGATACAAAAGATCTTGCTGTAAAAATAGCGAGTGAGGAACCATTATTGATCTTACTTGCTTCCACATTAGAAAATCGTATCATCTTTATGCATGATGGCTCTACTCATATTTCTTGCGGTAGTTTTTTTAAAGAAAGCCTTAGCTCTTTTAATGGTAAGGGCGGCGGAAATGATAAATCTGCTCAAGCTGGATTTGGTTCACAAGAGGACATGATTCGTTTTATTGAATTTGTAAAGGAGACATTTAAAAATAATTAAGTATTCATTGATACTCTTTGAAGATAGTTAATTTCCACTTCAACCAAGTTACACAAGAAAAGAAATAAACATCCAAAAGCAACAAAAAGAGGAGGAGACAACCAGCCCACTCCTCTTTTTCTACGTATCAAATCAAAAAGATCGCCACGATGGTAGTTACAACTAATCCTATAAAAACAGGTTTGATGTTTCTTCTAGCGAGTTCAAATGGATCAACTCCGCAGATTGCAGCAGCTGGAATTAATGCCCAAGGGACGAGTGTACCTCCGCCGACCCAGATTGCCGAGATCTGACCAAGTGCTGTTAATGTTGCTGCTCCGGCTCCTATTGCGGTACCAAATATGTTTGCGACTGATCCTGCCAGTGAGATTCCTGAAAATCCTGAGCCATCGAGGCCGGTAATAGCCCCCACAGTAGTTAGTGTTATTGCCCCTACCTCTTTACTTAAAGGGACCACTGACGCAAGTGCTACACCTAAATCGTTAACGATTCCGTGAGATGTCTTTGGAAGGAAATCACCGATAATCTTAGCAAACCCTGAATCACCTAGATAAAAAAAGGCAGCGATCGGAATGACTGGACCAAATACTTTAAATCCAAACTGAAAACCATCAATCATATAAGAAGTTGTTTTCTCTAATCCTTTGTTCTTATGGCTGACCATCGTAATGAAAAGCAGAATTAATACAGAGGTTCCGCCAATAAGTGCAGTTGCATCTCCACCTTGAAGATTAAAAATGGACATCGCGGCTACATCCAGTGCAAACATGACAGGGATAAAGAGAGCAAAAAATTGTTTTTGCTTACTCGATAGCAAATTTAATTCCTGCTCATTTGAATTTTTTATTGGGTTAGCAGTAAGCCCTGTATTTGCGTTCAACTTTCCAGACTTCAAGTCCCGCTTTAAAAAGTAGAAAGCCGCTACTGTCGTTACAAGACCCATAACAAACACGAGTGGGAAGCTCGCATGAATAACTTCACTTACTGGCAAACCTGCGGCATCAGCAGTTAGTTTAGGTGCTGCCTGAATGATGAAATCTCCGGATAGAGCAATACCATGGCCAAACAGGTTCATAGCCATAGCTACGCCAAGTGCAGGAAGACCAACTCGAATGGCAACGGGAAGAAGCACAGCACCCATGAGCGCCACTGCAGGTGATGGCCAGAAAAACCAAGAAATAATCATCATGAGAATACCTATCGTCCAATAAGCGAGTCCGGGTGTTCTAATGAGTCTCGAGAATGGAGAAATCATCACATCATTGATGCCTGTAGAGGTCAGAACTCTGCTCATGGCAACGATAATTGAGATTACAAGTATAGTAGGAAGAAGCTCGGTGATCGCATAAATAAAACTATTAAAAATACTGCTAACAGAACCCGTTAATGAACTAGTCGCAGTAATAGAGATTAAGAAGATACCGAGAATACTTATTAATGTAGTATCGCGTCTCTTAACCATAAAACCAATGATTAAACCGATAAACACAACATAAATCCAATGCAGCGCTGTTAGTTCAACGCCCATTTGTATTCCTCCCCGTTGAAATGGGTATTTAGCCCTTTCGTGATGTAATACAGAATATGATGAGAAAGAAAAGGGTGTGAGGGGAACTTTTTCACTAATAGTTGTTAGTGACAGGTAAAGGTAATTAATGTAAAATGATGACGATGATACTGAAGATAAGAAAGAGGTAACTACATGTTATCTCTTTTCTTTTTGTTACATACATTCAACAAAGGAGAAGATTAGGGGGCCGTATGATGGACCAGTCCAGATTCATTAAAGATCTAAACGAATTAAGAGAAGGGGGGTATGTAAAAAAGAAGGATTATTTAAACGTGCTTGATGGCTATTACAGATATAGAGAAGATGTTAGAAATAAAGAAATCAATGAATCGACTTTACATACAGCAGAAGTTACGAATGATGAACCTAAACAAAATCCACAGCCAATAAAAACAATAACTCCACCACCAACAAAACCGAAAGTGGTAATCACACCTGAACAGAGAAGAGAAAGAAATATTACAACCATTATGGCAGCGGGAGTGATTCTGCTTTTATTAGGAGGACTTACTCTAGCCACAAGCAACTGGGATGTTTTTAGCTCGATTACGAAAACAATGTTAGTTGGAGGGATTGCCTTATTATTTGGTGGCCTAGGCGTACTTTCGGAAAAAATACTTCAGATTAGAAAAACGGCGTTTACGTTCTTTGTTTTATTTGGTCTGTTTATTCCGATTACCGTACTCTCAGCGGGTTACTTTGAATTGTTTGGGAGTTGGCTCAGTTTTTATGGCGAGGGAAGATATATTTTAGGCGTTATGGCGGCTGTCGTCTGTACTCCAATCTATTACTATTTCGGGCAGTATTTTAAATCCAAGCTATTCAGCTGGCTTACTTATGTTGCGATCGCCATTGGATATGCGTGTTTAATCCTATCGTTTGGCTTAACCAAAGAAGCATTTTATTTTGTTTATGCATTAGGAAATGTAGGATTTATACTATTATATCATTTCAAAAAAGTGAACCGTTCGATATTTCTTCAAATCTTGCCTTTGTTTATACAAGCGAACTTGATACTATCGACGCTGTTCATTTTAATTCTATTTGAGAATCAACTTTATCAAAGTTTCAATATTATCTTAACCGCTGCATTATATTTGTCGATGAGGATGGTCAATCAAAGAAAAGAGTATGAGCTTTTCTTTATCGGGTTTATCACGTACGGACTTTATCAATTGATCCAAAACTCTTTGTTAGTAGAATATCGTTTGTTTTTGATCGTACTTATACCGATTATATTCGTAGTAGTTGCTAATTTTTCAGATGCTGGATTAAAAAAATATTATCAGCTTGCAAATGGTGCAATCTCTATACTTGCTTTTCTATATATAACCGTTGAAGGCGTGTTAATGTCTGTAGGAGAAGGCAGTATGTGGTTGTTATTCGGGTATCTTGTTCTAGCTGGTAACTTTATATTCTTAAGCTATAACTCTACGTTTTTATTCTTTAAATATTTGGCACCGTTCTACCTATTCTGTGCGTTTATGGAAGTTTATCATATGATGGGCGATCGCTTTGAAGATTATTGGACGCTTGCAATCGGCATCTCAAGCGCATTATCTTATTCGATCGGACAGTATCTCAAACCACTGAACAGAGCAAGCCTCTTTGTCGGTGGTGGAGGATTACTTATTAGCTTTCTATTATCATTGGAACTGGCTCACTATGGGCAAGGAAGTATGATTTCCGTCATTCTAACGATACTAACTGTTCGTCATTTTTTAATCGAGAATGGAAAAGAAAAAATAGTAGCCACCTGGCTGGTACCCATTTTCACTTTTTTTACATTCTGCCTGCTTGGGATGAAGTACTTGCCATCACCGACATTATCATACTCTTTACTTCTTGGAAGTGTCGTCACTTTAATTGTATATCTCTGGCAAAGAAAGCAGAAGCAGCTTGCAACTTCATTTGTTTCCATTACAACCATAATGACGACTGTGAATTTTATGGTCATCTTAGTCGAAAGTGATTTTACGTGGATAAAGATTTCATCGTCCATATTTCTAATGGTAGTGTTATGGTTTTTCACTAAACATTTTAATTGGGCGCTCGGGTTCTCTGGTATTCAGATTGCCTTATTCTTTGCACTAAGTTATGTTGCAGAACTACTTGGAGTTTCATTAGGTACTGAGGAATCACTTTATACGTTCATCATCATTTCCTATTTGTTATTAATGAGTAGCGAGGTATTCCAGAAGATCGACTCAAGCAGTGAATATCCAACGAAGGCTGTTTCTCACTTCATTACTTTACTCATAGGTTTTTATGCTTTACTCGTAACAACTGCAGCAGCTCCGTTCATACTACTTGCAACAGTGTATGGAGTTTACCTGTTTCGTTCTCGTAAGGAATATGTGATCAGATATAATCTTTACGCTTGCTTGATATTTTTAGCTATTGGTTTCCAATACTTTATTAGATCATGGCTCACTCATGAAGGTCCTGTTGTTTACAGCATACTTCTAGCTGGTTTCTACTTTGTTGTTAATAATAAATGGAGAAAGCGATTAAGAGCTTTCATTGTACCTTTTTCTGTCATTTTCTTAGGAGAGTATATAACGATTAGAGGGACTGATGAGGCGTTTCTTATTATGCATGCAGCTGTATTAGTCGGGTTTATAGTGTTCTATCAATCGTTAGCGAAATACTGGAAATACGCATCAGTAATCTTGTTGATCTATTTCATGATAGATTTAGAGGAATGGTTGTTAATAAATCGAATAGCCAATGAAATGTACTCAATTGCTTGGTTCACCTCAGGTATACTCATTTCACTGGCAGGTATGTATTTCTATAAAAAGCTATACAGCCAATCTGATTATGTTCAAATTGACTTCTTTGCAGTTTTTGGAATGATTTCTGTACTTAATGGATTGGTGCGATCGGAAAATTTCGTAACAACGTTTGGTCTGGTCATACTTGCTATCCTTTTCTATGTTCAAGGAAATCGATTATTGGATGTTCTGATCGGAAAGAGAATACTTCAATCAGGTTCCAGTTTACTTGTCCTGTTCTCATATTATTCATTTCTTGATCAATTTGAGGTCCCAGTGATTATTCAAACTGAACTTATTGTATTGCCGTGGATCTTATTAAGTTATGTAATTACAAGGAAAATGTGGGACATATCGGAACAAATAGCTAACCTTATTCAATATGTTTTGCTTGGTGTAATAGGGATAACATTGATGATTGATGCGATAGAGAGCTATCAAGTCATGGATGCGATCATACTTGGTACATTATCATTTGGGAGTATCATCTATGGATTTATCTCAAAGCAAAAAAGTTATTTCTTTACTGGATTGATCGTACTACTTCTGAATGTTTTGGTCCAAACTCGCCCATATTGGGGGAACATGCCCTGGTGGGTATACTTATTGCTAACAGGTATCCTGCTCATAGCTTTTGCTAGTTTTAATGAGTTCAAGAAACAAAAAGGAATTGATTCTCCACCATTAAAGGATATAATTTTAAATAAATGGAAACATTGGTTTGGAGAGTGGAAATAAAATCTCTTCAAATAAGGGGGATTAATGAAGTGGAACAAGATCAAAACAAACCCAAGATTACGATGGGTATGCTTTTTCAAAACAAAGTCATTCGTACCATACTTTTTTCAGTACTCTTCTTACAGATTGGGATATGGGTTCGTAACTATTCCATCTTATTGTATGTGATAGAGAAAACGAACGAAAATCCAATCGCTGTATCTTTAATATCTGTAGCAGAATTCGCTCCGATATTTTTGTTTTCATTTATTGGTGGAACGTTCGCTGATAGATGGAAACCAAAAAAGACGATGATTTGGTGTGATCTATTAAGCGCTGTATCTATCTTTGTCGTATTATTAACGTTGCTTTTTGGAAGCTGGAAAGTCATATTTTTTGCAACGCTCGTTTCATCGATCTTGTCTCAATTTTCTCAGCCATCGGGTATGAAGTTATTTAAGATTCATGTACCTGAGGAAATGGTCCAATTAGGGATGTCGATGTATCAAACACTTTTTGCTGTATTTATGATTCTAGGACCTATTCTTGGGACTTACGTATACCAGCAATTTGGTATTACAGCTGCGATAGCAATTATGGGAATCGCGTTCGTATTGTCTGCCGTTATTCTTCTATTACTTCCTCCTGATGAAGAAGTTGAAAAAACGGAAGAAAAACCATCGATCTGGTTAGAGATGAAAGAGGGGTTCAGCTATGTCCTTAACAGACGCTCTTTAACCTTACTAGGTGCGTGTTTCGCCGTAGCCGGATTAGCTTTAGGTTTGACACAGCCGTTAACCGTTTTCTTAGTTACAGAACAACTTGGTCTTCCAAAAGAGGAACTTCAATGGCTCATGGCTGCATTCGGTACTGGAATGATCTTAGGTGGAGGTTTAACCATCGGAATCGCGAGCAAAGTAAAGCCACAATTATTATTGGCTTTAGGAATGGGAGCAAGTGCGATCGGATTTATGATTATGGGATTCTCCGAACATTTTTGGTTAACCTTATCCGCCGAGTTCATAAGTGGTCTTTTCATGCCATGTGTTCACATTGGTATTAATACTCTAATTCTCCAGAATACAGAGGCTAAATTTATAGGTCGTGTGAACGGAATATTAAATCCACTATTTATGGGTGCTATGGTTCTTACGATGTCCATTACCGGTTGGCTAAAAGAAACATTTTCACTTGTATTGATGTTTGAAGGAGCAGCACTTCTTTTTGCTATCGGTATATTAACGATGCTACCACTTATTCGACAAAAAGTTGTTCCAGTGGCTGAAGTTGAGAAAGCCTAAATGTAAAAAACCTCAAAAGCTACCTTAGCTTTTGAGGTTTTTTTTATGTTTCATGTTGGATTTTAGCTGAATCGCAAAGAGGTGTGTGTCGATAAACGTCGAGGATTGTAAACTCGCGGATAAACAGCAAAAACTCGTGGATTGATGTAAGAAACTTTTGGATTTACACCCTGAACTCGTGGATTGAGAGTCAAAACTTTTGGATTCACCACTTACATGCTTAATTTACGGCCAGAAACAAACCATCACACAGCACTGTTGACGCTTTTTCAACCTCATACTGTTTTTCAAATCATTTAAATGGGTATTATAGATATATTTCCATCATTGCTGTAATGAATATTGAATGTCTAAAAATATAAGGGGAATCTAACATATGTCTATCTCACCAGATCAACGAATAACATTACACGGATTCAATAATCTTACTAAATCACTTAGCTTTAATCTGTATGATGTTTGTTATACGAAAACGAGAGAAGAGCGAGAAGCTTACCTTGAGTATATTGATGAGCAATACAACGCGGAAAGGCTTACGAATATTTTGCAAACTGTCTCCGATACGATCGGAGCTCATGTGCTTAATATAGCGAAACAAGATTATGTACCCCAAGGAGCCAGTGTCACTGTACTTGTCTCAGAAGGACCCATTGTTGAAGTACCAACTGATACATTTGATGAGAATTCCACAGCCATGCCAGAGTCTGTGGTGATGCAGCTTGATAAGAGTCACTTAACGGTTCATACATATCCAGAGTTTCATCCAGAAGAAGGAATCAGTACGTTTAGAGCGGACATAGATGTTTCTACTTGTGGAGAAATCTCACCGCTTAAAGCACTTAACCATTTGATTAACTCATTTGATATGGATATTGTTACGATGGATTATCGAGTTAGAGGATTTACACGAGATATAAAAGGTCACAAGCTGTTTATTGATCATGACATCAATTCAATACAAAACTATCTTTCTTCAGATATTAAAAAGGCGTATACAATGATCGATACAAATATTTATCAGGAGAATATTTTTCATACGAAGTGCAAATTAAAGCATTTTGAACTCAATAACTATCTTTTCGGTTATACCAAGGATGAAATTGATAGTGAAACTCAAGAACACATCACAGGGTTGATAAATGCAGAAATGGACGAGATTTTTTACGGAAGAAATATTAATTCTTCTAGACGTTAATACCTTATAGATGAACGGATCACTAAGATACTTTTAGTGGTCTTTTTTTTGCGTGAACAATATGAACAAAATGCATTTTATGCTGTTAAACTTCCATTTGAAAATCTGAATGTTAGGATTATGAAAAGTAAATGAAAGCGCTAACATTAAGAAGGGGATGTGAACATGATGAAAACAAAGAAATGGAAAAAATGGCTTATAGCAGGCGTTATCTTATCTTCACTTACAGCTTGTAGTACGTCTGGGTCAAATGCTGGAGAATCCGATTATCCGAAAAAACCAATAACAGTTGTTGCTCCGTCGGGTGCTGGAGGTGGTTGGGATCTAACAGCGCGCTCACTGACCAAAATTCTAGGTGAAACGAAAACCGTTGATCAAACGATGACTGTTGAAAACAAACCTGGTGGAGGTGGAGCTGTTTATCTTGCAGAATTTGCGACACAACATAAAAAAGATGATTACAAGCTTTATGTAAACTCTCCGCCAATCTTGATCAACAACTTGAAAAAAGAAGGTAATAGTCCATACGGTTTTAAGGATACTACACCACTTGCCCAATTAACAAAAGACTTTGGAGCAATCGTTGTAAAAGAAGATTCGAAATACAACAATCTAAAAGAATTGATGGACGCTGTTAAAAAAGATCCAAAGTCTGTCACAGCAGCTGGAGGATCGGCACCAGGATCCATGGACCATCTCGTAGCTGTTCTACCGGCTTACAAATCTGACATTGACCCAAAAACAGTCAAGTATGTTTCATACGATGGCGGTGGTGAAGCAATTGCAGCCCTATTGGGAGGCAATGCAGATTATATTGCAACTGATGCTTCTGCGGTAGGTGAATATTTAAAAGCTGGGAAAGTAAAAGTGCTTGGTATTTCTTCAACGGAACGATTAAAAGGTGACCTTGCTGATGTTCCAACTTTTAAGGAAGCTGGAATCGATGCAGACTTCACGATTTGGAGAGGTGTCTTCGGACCGAAAGAGATGTCTGATAGTGCAGTGGCATATTGGGATAAAACATTAAAGAAATTAAATGAAAGTAAAGAGTGGCAGGACGAGCTAGAGCGGAACGGTTGGGAAGCGGAATTTAAAGATGGTAAAGAATTTGAAACCTTCTTAATAGAGCAAGAAAAACAAGTTGAAGACCTTTTGAAATCACTAGGAATGAATAAATAGTTATGACATGGAGAAGTATTTGTGCTTCTCCTTTTTTCAAACAAGGAGGGAAGTACTTTGCAAACAGGAAAATTTGATCGTTATGCAAGCATCTTATTTGCTTTACTTGGAACAGCTTTTTTAATCGAAAGCCGCAACATTTCGAAAAGTGCTTATGGAAGTGAAGTCGGACCTAACGTTTTTCCCTTTCTTTTAGGACTTATTCTTATCTTACTAAGCGTTAAACTCTTTCTTGAATCATTTAAAAACATACAGAAAGAAAAGAAGGACAAAGAAAACTTACAGATAAAAAGATTTATCATTATCTTGACCGCAAGTCTTCTGTACGCAGGTTTCATCGAAACACTTGGTTATATCTTAAGTACTTTCTTATTTTTGTTTGTTTCCTTTCAAGCGATGGAAAGAGGAAGTTGGATAAAAAATGGAGTCATTGCTTTGGCATTCTCATTCTTTGTTTATTATTTATTTGTTGTTGTTTTGAAAGGCTCGTTGCCTGGAATGCCAATTTGGTTTAGTTAGGAGGATTAATGATGGGTGTTATGGATTTTTTAATGCAAGGATTTCAGACGGCCATTCAGCCGCAAAATATATTCTTTGCTTTTATCGGCGTTTTAATTGGAACCGCAGTAGGCGTTTTACCTGGTATTGGACCCATGAGTGGTGTTGCACTATTAATTCCTGTAACCGCTACTTTCACGAGCGGAATGGATCCTTCTGCAGCAGCTACAAGCTCAATTATCCTTTTAGCGGGTGTGTATTATGGAGCCATGTACGGTGGATCTACTACATCCATTCTATTAAACACACCTGGCGAATCTTCATCTGTCGTTACAACACTTGATGGTTATCAAATGGCCAGACAAGGAAGAGCTGGGGCCGCACTATCAATCGCAGCGATCGGGTCATTTTTTGCCGGAATCGTTTCTATCATTGGGTTGGTGTTATTAGCTGAACCACTTTCAGAGATGGCATTGAAATTCGGACCAGCTGAATATTTTTCTCTAATGCTGTTAGGTCTAGCAGCAGTTAGCGGTTTGGCGGGAGGTTCGATTACGAAGGCATGGATGATGACCGTAACCGGCCTTTTGCTCGCCACAATCGGAATCGATGCGGTCTCAGGTGTTGCTCGATTCACTTATGACATTCCTGTTCTGTTTGGAGGACTTGAATTTTTAACGGTTGCTGTTGGTTTGTTTGCATTGGGTGAGGTGTTTAAGACTGTTCTGCATAATGAAGAAGAGGCTGAAAAGGTGGCGAAAGTTGGGAGAGTTATCCCTTCTAGAGCAGATCTAAAAGAAAGTGCCGGGCCGATAGCACGTGGCTCATTCTTAGGGTTCTTTATTGGTGTCTTACCAGGTGCAGGTGCAACACTTGCTTCTTTCTTTTCATATATCGCTGAGAAGAAGATAAGTAAAAATCCTGAGAAGTTTGGAAAAGGTGCGATAGCTGGAGTTGCGGCTCCTGAGTCAGCCAATAACGCAGCTTCTGGAGGAGCGATGATTCCATTATTAACACTCGGAATTCCTGGTTCAGGAACGACAGCGATTCTTATGGGAGCTCTTATCATGTATAACGTACAGCCAGGTCCTTTATTATTTAGTGATCATCCGGACGTAGCATGGGGGTTAATCGCTTCGATGTTTATCGGAAACTTGATGCTTCTCATCCTTAATATGCCGCTTGTTAAGGTTTTTGCGAAAATTATTGAAACACCTGCGAAATATTTGCTGCCTATTATTATTGCTATTTCTGTCTTTGGTGTTTACGCCGTACAAGTAACGACGTTCGATCTGTTTTTATTGATCGGCTTTGGACTTGCTGGATATCTCTTAGCACAGAATGACTATCCGATTGCTCCTCTTGTACTCGGCTTAGTACTAGGACCAATGATTGAAAACAATATGAGACGTGCATTAACAACATCAAACGGTGATTTTATGGTATTTGTTCAACAACCCATTTCTGCATTTTTCTTGGTTTGCGCGGTATTATGGATTCTCGTTCCATTCTTTCTGCGATTAAAAGGAAAAAATGTTGTTGTGAACGTTGAAGGATAAGACTTGATACGTAGAGAAGACTTTCTATTCTAAGAAAGTCTTTTCTATTTTTACGGAGGGAAACTATGAAACTGCAAACAAAATTAATTCTCATCAGCTGTTCCCTAATTTTTATTGTGGTCACGATTTTAGCACTTATCTTTCAGAATATGTTTGAAGACACGATGAAGAGTCAAATTGGGGAGAGGGCACTAAGTGTTTCTTATGCAGTAAGTAACAATCCACTTGTTATTGATGCGTTTGAAAGTGATGATCCCTCTGAAACAATCCAGCCTTATGCAGAGAAAATCAGAAAGAAAACAGGGGCTCATTACATCGTAGTTGGAAACAAAGAAGGTGTTCGTTATTCACACCCCATTAAAGAACGAATCGGTAAGAAGATGGTTGGTGGTGACAACCAAAAAGCTTTATCTGGTGAACCGAGTATCACTGAAGCAACAGGCTCACTTGGTCCAGCTGTAAGAGGGAAATCACCCGTTATAAATAATGACGGCGAAATCATTGGATTGGTATCAGTAGGTTTTCTAACTGATCAGATCAAAGAGGACATTTGGCCGTATAAAATAAAAATAATCATTATAGGCACGATTACCTTGTTGCTAGGAACACTCGGTTCTGTACTGATTGCAAAAGGAGTAAAAAGAGCCACCCATGGATTAGAACCAAAAGAGATCGGATTGTTATACAAAGAAAAAAGCGCAATCTTAGAAGCGATTAGAGAAGGGGTCATTGCTGTTAATCGAGAAGGTGAAATAACCCTTGCCAATCACACTGCACTTCAGATGCTACAAACAGAAAGTGAGAGGTTATTGGGTGAAAATGTGTTAAAAGCTATTCCGAATACAAGATTACTTGATGTTATTGCTTCTGGAAGAAATGAATTTGACGAACAGATGAAACTCGGAAACACGAAAGTTATCGCGAATCGTATTCCAATACTAGATGATCATAATCAAGTCATTGGGGCGGTAGCGACATTTAGAAACAGAGATGAGCTTTATCGATTAAGTGAAGAACTTGCGCAAGTGAAAAGCTATAGTGAGGGCTTAAGAGCTCAAACACACGAATTTTCAAATAAACTGTATTTAATATCCGGACTTATTCAGCTAGGTTCTTATCAGGAGGCACAAGATATTATTACAAAAGAATCAAATGTTCATCATCATTTTACACAATTTATTATGAAGCATATTTCTGATCCTTATATAGGTGGTCTATTAATTGGTAAGTTCAATCGTTCGAATGAGCTAAGAGTAGAATTTTCGATTGATCCTTCAAGTCACCTAAAAGATATTCCAGACTCAATCGACAGACAATTACTAGTTACAATCATAGGTAATCTAATAGATAATAGCATGGAAGCTGTAATAGAGTCAGGAACATATGACCCAATAGTAACAATCAATCTTTCTGATTTTGGAGAACAGCTGATCATTGAAGTTGAAGATAATGGAGAAGGAATTCCTGGAGATATCGCTAATATGTTATATAAAAAGGGATTCTCTACAAAAGGACAGAATCGCGGGTATGGTTTATATCTAATCAACCAAGCTGTGGAAGTATTAGACGGTCATATCTTTTTTGAGAGAACAAAAGCGGGAACAACGCTTTTCACTGTAATAATCCCAAAAGAATAGAGGAAAGACATCATGAGTTCATGGGAAGTTTTTATCGTTGAAGACGACATTCGCATTGCCGAGATCAACAAAAAATTTGTTGAAAAAGTAGAAGGTTTTTCGGTATGTGGCATAGCATTAAACGAGGAAGAGGCAAAAGAACAGATTTCGATTTTAAGACCTGACTTAGTAATCTTAGATATTTATTTTCCAGATATGAATGGACTAGATCTACTAAGATGGATTAGGAGTGAATTTCGAGGGATCGAAGTCATCATGGTAACAGCGGCAACAGAGGTGAAAACGCTAAAGGTTGCTCTTGAAGATGGGATTTTTGATTACATAGTAAAGCCCGTCATCTTTCAGCGGTTTAAAGATACTTTATTACAATTTAACGATTATAAGCGATCTATCTCTCAACTGTCAGCAGATAAAGAAGTCAATCAAAATATGATCGATTCTTTATTAAAACGCGAGAAGGTCGAGATGGAACCATACTTACTCCCTAAAGGCATCGATCCTATTACACTTGAAAAGATCTTGTCCATATTGATGCACCATCAAAAAGGCTTTACTGCAGAAGACCTTGGACAGCGTACCGGAGTTAGTCGAACAACGGCAAGACGCTACTTAGAGTATCTCGTGTCAGAACAAAAAGCAAAAGCGGACATCACTTATGGAGGTGTAGGCAGACCAGAAAGAATCTACAAATATGGACTATAGTTCAGAGCGACCTGTTTATCGGGTTGCTTTTGTTTTGATTCTTATACTACTAAAAATTAGTTAAGTTGATGTATAATGTTCTACATAGATTTAAAGTTGAAAGAGAGTGAACAATATGGGACGTAAATGGAATAATATTAAAGAGAAAAAAGCATCAAAAGACGCAAATACGAGCCGTATTTATGCAAAGTTCGGTCGTGAAATCTATGTGGCTGCAAAACAAGGAGAGCCTGATCCAGAATCCAATCAGTCTTTAAAAGTCGTTTTAGAACGAGCAAAAACATATAGCGTTCCTAAAAACATCATCGACCGTGCGATTGAAAAAGCGAAAGGCGGTTCAGACGAGAACTATGACGAGCTTCGTTATGAAGGTTTTGGTCCGAACGGATCGATGATAATTGTGGATACTTTGACGAATAATGTCAATCGAACAGTAGCTGAAGTGCGTTCTGCTTTTAATAAAAATAATGGAAACATGGGTGTTTCTGGTGCAGTATCATACATGTTCGATGCAACCGCTGTAATTGGTCTAGAAGGAAAGTCAGCAGATGATGTATTGGAGCTGTTGATGGAAGCAGACCTAGATGTTCGAGATGTGATCGAAGAGGATGAATCTGTTATTGTTTATGCTGAACCTGATCAGTTTCATGCTGTGCAAGAAGCATTTAAGAATGTGGGTATAACAGAGTTTTCAGTAGCAGAACTTACGATGCTTGCACAAAGCGATGTGGAACTCACTGAAGAATCACAAAGTCAATTTGAGAAATTGATCGATGCTTTAGAAGATCTAGAAGACGTGCAGCAAGTGTATCATAACGTTGATTTACAATAATTCTATATAAATAAAGGGTCAGTTTCTATTACAGGACTGGCTCTTTTTTATTGTCAGAGCAAAAAGAAAAAGCAACCGATTAATTCGATTGCTTTCTCATCCATAACATACAGATCGTGATGATCGTAAATCCAACGAACGCAAGTAGTGGAATCGTGATGAATCCTAGCCAGTTAATATACTGACCTGAACATGGAACACCAGATGTACACACTTCAAAAGCTTTTAATGCAGGAATTTTTTGAAGCGCATAATGATAGCCTGAAACGATGATGCCCAAAGTGGATAAAGGCAGGGCATAACGTGTGACTTTATGATCTTGTTGATAAAAGGCAACACCTAGAAGAATGACTAACGGATACATCAAAATCCGTTGATACCAGCAAAAATTGCATGGCACAAACTTCATGACTTCACTAAAAAACAGACTTCCTACCATGGAAACGATCGAAGCAAGCCAAGCGATTAATAAAGGTTTATTACCCACCTTTATTTACTCTCCTTTGAAGCATCATCAACCATTTCCTTTAAATCTTCTAAAGAGGTACCTTCAAACTTTTTACCATTAACAAATAATGTTGGCGTACTCGTTACACCAAGTTCACTTACTAGTGCTTCATCTGTTTTCAGCGCTTTTTCATTGTCCTTGTTCTCCCATGTTTCAGTAACTTTCTTAACATCTTCATCTGAAGTCACTTCACCAAGTGTTTCTGTTAAGAATTTCTCTGTAAAAATGTCCTGTCGTTCTAGACTCTGATCGTCAGGTTGCTTTTCATATAGCGTCTTATGAAACTTCCAAAACGTTTCATTTCCTAATTCCTTATAAACAGTTTCCGCAAATATAGCTGAGCGTTCAGAATCTACATTAATAAACGGATAGTTTAAAAAATAAAATTTCACTTTCCCTGTTTGAATCAGTTCTTTATCAATAAGCGGGAAAAATGACTCATTAAAGTTTTTACATGCGGGACACTTGTAATCTCCAAATTCAATAATGTTAACTGTCGCATCTTTCTCACCTAAGTAAGGCTGGTTTTCATAGGATATATCAGCTGTAGACGTATCATTATTATCAAGTACACCGCTGAACAGAAAAATGATCAATCCTAGAGTCAAAATACCAATCGTCCAAAAAAGCCAAACAGGAGAAGAGTTGTTCTTGTTCTTTGAGCTGTTTACATAAGCCTTATTCTTTTTTTGTTTACCCATTGTTCACCTCGTAGAATTTTTACTAAATAAAAAGAAGTTACTTTTATCGTAAACAAAGTTGACGGTATTTACAATGAAGAAATATCGAACATTATGTTTTTATGTCTTTTAGATTATGCATAGCACCTGAAGGTTACAAAAACTAATTCTAAAAAAACTTGTATGCAAAAGCAGATTTTGGCAGTATAATTTTCTAGAAATTATACTAAACTAGTTTTCTGGGGGTCAGGGATGAAAAAGGTTGTAACTTTCTTATTGGCTATTACGATTAGCCTCGGCATCTTGCCGTTGTCAGCGTTCGCGATAAATGCAAACGACAAAGAGTATAAAGCGTTCTTACAAGAGATTGGTTGGAACTCGAAGGATTTTGTTGCTTATCTAGACAGTAAAGAGTGGGCATTAAGAGAATTTGATTCTGTCGATGAACTTGGTACACCCTTATCAGAAAAAGGTGTTCAAGCAGTGTTAAAAGAGTTTGACATCAGTCGTGATAGACTCAATGAACTTCTTGTTGAATATGGAAATATAGAAGAAGGACAAGACGTTCTTGACGGAACTTATATTATCTTTGAAGAGGAATTGTTTGAGGAAGTTGATTTTATGATCGGCACACCTATAGATGACATTAATCTCCAAAAGTTGTTAAGTGATTACGATTTAAAATCCATTGAAGAACTGGATGCTTTATTAAAAGAGAACGATGATTCACGTGACAACTATGAATATATCGAACACCTAGAATGGTCTGTTGATTATTATATCAATGGAGATGACTGGGAAGGAACTCTTATTAATGATGAAAATCTTCAACAATTATTAAGAGATTACAACTTAGCTTCTCTCGCGGAACTGGACGCTTTATTAAAAGAAAATGATGATGCAAGAGAAAATTACGAATACATTGAAGATCTTGAAGGAGCCGTTGATTTCTATATAAATGGCGATGACTATATGGGTGATGATATCGAGGATCTATTTACAGAGATTGGTTTAACAGAGGAAGAAATAGAGAAGCTTTTAACTCATATGGAAACTCTTAATTGGGAAGATCCAGAATTTCTTGATCAAATGATGGTACTTGCCGAAAGAATGATGGCATTTGATGATTTTGAAACTGCTGATGAACTTACTTCTGAACAAGTTGCTGAACTATTATCCATCTTTTCTGAGATGAAGCAGCTGTTACAACTTGAAACAAAATACTATCTAGTTGTAGATGGACAAAAACAACCTGTGTCGATGGATACATTGATGACGATGGAAACGACAAATGGAAATGATCTTATCATGGAAGTTTATAATCTAAATGGTGAGTTATTAGCTGATATTCGAATCACAGCTGAGATGTTTGGCTCTGAAATGATTCAAGAAACAGGTAAAGATATTCAAAAAGTTGAAAAGATTGTCTCTGCAACTCCGACTAAAGCGAGTCCACCTGTAAAAACAGTGAAAGGCGGAAAACTTCCAACAACCGCAACAAACCATCTAGAGAATACTTTAATGGGTCTAGGTATTTTAGCGGCAGGAATATTCTTATTTAGAAGATTTCGGGTAAAAGGGATCTAATGAAAACGAGAAGTAGCATTCGAACGACACTTCTTATTTTTTCACTTGTTTTAATATTGCTTGGTTTTTGGTTTAGTACTACAAACGCTTATACATTTATTAAAGGATACATGCTCTTTCAAACAAGCCAGACACAGATCGGAAAGAGTTCAGAAAAGCCATCCAAAATACACATAAAGCATTCTGATCAGGAGGAAACACTCTATTCGGTAAGACCGAAAAAAGGTGAGAATATTGGTAACCTACTCATACCAAAATTAAATGCTACACTTCCTATTTTTCATGGAACAGATGAAGAAGAATTAGAAAGAGGTGTAGGTCATTTCGAGAAAAGTGTATTACCAGGAGAACAAGACAATGCTGTTCTATCTGGACACCGAGATACGGTTTTTCGAAAGCTTGGTGAAGTAGGAAAGGGGGATACGCTGATTGTGAAAACCTCAGCGGGAACCTTTACCTATAAAATTCGCAATGTGCGCATCGTAGACAAAGATGACAGAACAGTAATTGTTCCTAAACCAAGAGCAACATTAACTGTTTCAACATGCTATCCTTTTAATTTTATTGGTGCATCACCTGAGCGCTATATTCTTGTAGCAGATTTGATATCACAAAAGTTAACATAATCTACTTAGACAACATGAACTATTTATGTTGTCTTTTTTTAGTCCATTTTGCAAGAGGTGTGTACCTGTTTTGTTTAAAAGTTAATCAAAACAGGTATGAATACCAATAATGCCAAAGGGTCTAAAGAAATCCCCCCTGATACATACTTAGAATAAACAACTAGAAGTCGGAGGTTGAAACATGAAGAAAATATCATTGATTATAGCAGCGTGTATGATTGTCGTGTTAGGCGTTGCTTTTGGCGTATACTCCTTTAACTCAAAAGAAATGGAAGTAACGGCTCTTGGAGATTCACTCGCATACGGATTAGGTGATACAAAGGATAATGGGTATATAGGAGATGTGGAAGAGCGGTATGAAGAAGATTTAAACAAACACCTCGTTGTACATGACTTTGGAGTTCCAAATGATACCAGCACAGATCTACTTAAGCGGCTGAGTAATCCTGAGATAGCAAACACGGCTAAAAGCTCAGATGTGATTTTTATAAATATAGGTACGAATGATTTTTTGAAAAGTACGGATTTATTGACCAAATTTAACAAAGAAGAGCTAGCAGCCAACGAGGAAATCTACAAAGAAAATTTGAACCAAATCATTCAAAATGTACAAAATCAAGAGAACCCGAAGACCATTTATATATTAGGTATCTATAACCCTAAAGCTGAATGGAGTGATATGTCGGTCGTTAACGAAGCCGTATCAAATTGGAATCAATCCACAAAAGAAGTTACGAAGAAAAATAAAAATACTGCTTATATACGCACTGATGACCTTTTTATCGACAAAAATAAACGTGATTATTTCTCTGACAAACTTCATCCTAACGAAAAGGGCTATGCGTTAATCGGAAAAAGAGTTTACGAAACCATCCAACAAAGTACGGATTATAAATAAGTCACTTCATTAAAGTAAAGTCACATAAAGAGGTTTTCATTTTCAGACCTTTATCGTATAATGTGAGTTAACTTCATAAAGCTCGTATAATCGCAGGGATATGGCCTGCAAGTTTCTACCAAGCCCCCGTTAAGGGTTTGACTACGAGTGACGCAAACTTTCCATGCATTTTGTATTTCAAGATGTATTGGGCTATTTATGTGTTCCGATTTTGTTATACCGGAGAATTGCTTCACTCGATCAGAGAGAAGGAGTTCTCCGGTTTTTTGTATTTAATAAAAAAGTATGAGGTGGGAAAATGAATTTTTTAGAAAAGAAAATTTGTGATGAAGGTATTGTTTTATCCTCGTCCGTTTTAAAAGTAGACTCGTTTTTGAATCATCAGATCGATCCTGAACTCATGGTTCAAATTGGTAATGAATTAGCGGATCGATTTATCAGTGAAGGAATAACAAAAATAGTAACGATCGAATCGTCCGGTATAGCACCTGCCGTTTTCGCAGGATTAAAACTTTCCGTTCCTGTTGTTTTTGCTCGTAAAAAGAAATCGTTAACCTTAACAGAAGGACTATTAACTTCAAGTGTTTATTCTTTCACAAAACAAGAGCAGAACGAGATTTCCGTTGCAAAGAAATTTATCCAACCAGGTGACAACGTGCTGATCATCGATGACTTTTTAGCACACGGTGAAGCAGCTCTTGGTCTGGCAGACCTTGTTAACCAAGCAGATGCTACAATAGCCGGTTTTGGGATCGTAATCGAAAAATCGTTTCAAGTCGGTCGTCAAAAACTTGAGGAAAAAGGATATCGTGTTGAATCGATCGCAAGAGTTAAAGAAATGAACACAAATGGGATAACGTTCATCCAATCTGAGGTGATGTCTTCATGAAGAAGGGTAAAGTGGTTTCTCTAGGTATACAACACGTTCTAGCAATGTATGCAGGAGCGGTTATCGTACCACTAATCGTAGGAAGTGCTTTAAAATTATCTCCTGAACAACTAGCTTATTTAGTTGCCATCGATCTACTAACATGTGGATTAGCTACTCTTATACAAGTTTGGCAGAATCGTTTCTTTGGAGTAGGTCTTCCTGTTGTTTTAGGCTGTACGTTTACAGCTGTAGGGCCAATGATCGCGATTGGTGGACAGTATGGGATGAGTGCCATTTATGGTTCTATTATTGCGGCAGGATTGTTCGTTGTTATTTTTGCTGGAGCGTTCGGAAAAATTCTTAAGCTGTTTCCTCCAATCGTTACCGGAACCGTAGTTACGATAATTGGAATAACTTTAATCCCAGTCGCGATCAAAGACATGGCGGGTGGAGCGGGAAGCGAAAACTTTGGCTCACCACAAAACTTAATTCTTTCTTTTGGCGTTTTAGCATTCATCCTCCTTTTATATCGTTTTTCTAAAGGTTTCATTCGATCCGTATCTATTCTATTAGGTCTAATTGCCGGAACTCTTGCTTCATCATTTCTCGGTTTAGTGAATTTCACACCAGTCATGGACGCCTCATGGGTTCATATGCCAAAACCCTTTTATTTTGGAGTTCCAACCTTTGAAATCGGTGCGATCATCACAATGATTTTAGTTGCAATCGTAAGTTTGATTGAGTCTACAGGGGTGTTTATGGCTTTAGGTAAAATATGTGATAGAGATTTAACACCGAAAGACTTAACAAAAGGATATAGAGGGGAAGGACTTGCTATTATATTAGGTGGAATCTTTAATGCCTTTCCTTATACGACATATTCACAGAACGTCGGACTTGTTCAGTTATCTGGCGTTAAAGCAAAGCAGGTAATCTATGTTGCAGGAGGTATGTTAATCTTCCTTGGTTTGATGCCAAAAGTTGCTGCACTTACAACATTAATTCCAACAGCCGTAATGGGCGGAGCGATGGTTGCCATGTTTGGGATGGTGTTTGCTTCAGGTATTAAAATGCTCAGTGAAGTAAACCTTGCCAAACAAGAAAATCTTCTCATTATTGCTTGTTCCGTAGGTATGGGATTAGGCGTAACGGTTGAACCTAAACTTTTCAAAAGTCTTCCTGAGAGTATTCAGATTCTCACAGAAAATGGAATCGTAGCTGGGAGTTTGATGGCTGTTACATTAAATCTTTTATTTAATACCAAGTCTAAAAAAGTGATCGTTTCTCACGTGCAAAAAAGCCAGAAGGAAGCGGTATAAACGAAGAAGCGGCTATGATCCTCACTGAAACCAGTGGATGATAGCCGCTTCTTATGTTTGATGTGGTCTAATTTTTCCTTTTTCGATTTTGTTCTCTTCGATGTCATCAAATTATACATCTCGGGATGTGCAAAAGCACTTCTTTCCAGAATAGGATTTCGTTTTCCTTCACGAACACTTCTTTCTCTTATTTTCTTTGCTTTTGATTTTGCCATTTTCTTCATTCCTTTCAATTCACTCAATGGAAGTTAATGGATGATACAAGATTACTATACTATATTTATACGATGAAAAGATACACGTTGTGTAGAAATGCACAGAATCTTGAAAAAACAAGCTAGTATTATCAGAAAAGGAAGATTATAATCTTCCTTGGGACCAAAATGTTAGGATTTTCGGATAATTCATGTAAGTTGCTTTGAATAGCTTTTGTTTTTCGCCTCATCCACAGTTGATTGAAGTGGAAGATGCTTCTAAAGGCACGTAGCTAAAGGAGGCATATATTCGAAGTAACAGATGATCCTCCTTGATCTGACCAGTTAGTCTCAATCATATGAAATAAAGGGGTTATTGTTGTGAATAAAAATGTTAAGAAAGTAGCTTCACTTACTTTAGCTATCAGTCTATTAAGTTCACCTTTAGCTGGCCAAGCCATCGCTAAAATGCCAGCAAAACACAAAAGTAAAGTTAACCTCAGAATCATGGAAACAACAGATATTCATACAAACCTACTTAACTTCGATTATTACAAAAATGCAGCATCTGAAAACGTTGGTTTAGCAAAGACAGCTACACTTGTTAAGACAGCTCGAGAAGATTTAAAGTACAGTCAGAACAGTGTGTTAGTCGATAATGGAGACCTCATCCAAGGTACACCACTCGGCACATATAAAGCAAAGATCGCTCCATTAAAAGACGGGGAAGTTCATCCGGCCATCGCAGCTATGAATCTTATGGATTATGATATGGCAACACTAGGAAACCATGAGTTCAATTACGGACTTGATTTTTTAGCAGAAACGTACGATGATGCTAACTTTCCTTTTGTAAACGCTAACGTGTACGTGGATGATCATGATAATAATCCTAAAAATGATGTAAACAAATACTCACCATACAAAATTGTAAAGAAATTCGTTAGAGATGAATACGGCAGACCGAAGCTTTTGAAAATTGGTTATATTGGTTTCGTGCCACCGCAGATCAACGAATGGGATAAATCACACCTTGATGGGAAAGTAATTACGAAGAATATCATTGAAAGTGCAGAAAAGTTTATCCCGCAGATGAAGAAAAAAGGTGCAGATATTATCATCGCACAAGCTCACTCTGGCTTTAACGGAAGTGAAGCGAACACAGAAGATGTTATCTATTCCCTCAGCAAAGTAAAAGGGATCAGTGCCATCACATTCTCACATACACATAAAATATTCCCAGCAGCTGATGAGAAATCATTAGATGCGTTGTTTAAAGATGCTAAGGGCAATATTCTTCCTGGGATTGATAATGCGAAAGGTACGATTAACGGTGTGCCAGCTGTACAAGCAGGATATGGCGGAGGATCACTTGGTCTGATCGACTTAACCCTTCAACAAGATCGTGGAAGATGGAAAGTCGTTTCTTCTCAGTCTTCAGTTAGAAGTGCAGCTACCGTTAAACCAGACGAAAAAGTGGTGAAGACTGTAAAAAATGTACATGATGCAACGATCAAGTACGTAAACACACCAATCGGTTCAACGACAGACGATATTCATAGCTTCTTTGCACTCGTTCAAGATGACCCATCTGTTCAAGTCGTAACGAATGCTCAGAAATGGTACGTAGAAAAATACATCTCGTTAAACAAACCAGAATACAAAGATCTTCCTATTCTTTCCGTTGGAGCACCATTTAAAGCAGGAAGAAATGGCGTTAGTGAATTTACTGAGATTCAAAAAGGACCACTAACGATTCGCAGTGCAGGTGACCTCTACCTGTATGACAACACGTTAAAAGCACTTAAAGTAAAAGGATCTGTTGTAAAAGAGTGGTTAGAAATGTCCGCTGGTAAATTTAAGACGATCGATCCTAACAAAACAGAAGCACAAGAACTCTTAGATGCAGGTTTCCCTGTTTATAACTTTGATGTAATCGACGGCGTTCATTATCAAGTAGATGTAACGAAAGCTCCTAAATATGACAAAAACGGAACAGTGATCAATGCTGATAGCAATCGTATCGTGAATCTATCGTACGATGGAAAAGCAGTCGATCCTAGCCAAGATTTTATTGTAGTAACTAACAATTACAGAGCGGGTGGCGGCGGAAACTTCCCAGGTGTAAAAGGCAGCGAATATATAGTTGACTCTGCTGATGAGAACCGTCAGATCTTAATGGATTACATTACAGAGATGAAAGAGATCACACCAACTGCGGACAATAATTGGTCGATTGCTCCGATTGGCGGAAATGCTAACGTAACGTTCTTATCGTCACCGAACGGTCAAAAATATACAAGTGAGACTGGCAAGATTCAATACACGAACAAAACAGACGCAAACGGATTTGGAATTTATAGTATTGATTTAAAATAAAGAAGAGTAAAGAGAGCCTAAATGGTTCTCTTTTTTATATGGATAAGAAGGTGTAAATCAGTTTTAGTAGAAATATAAAAATTGTAGCAAAGATAAATAAAGTTTGATACAATAAAAACGAACAAATGTTCTTGTGTCGAAAAAATGAGACGATGAGGTGCTAAAAAATGATTGTAGCAGTGAATCCTTATGTAGTAACAAATGGAAACGGAAAAGAAGCAGTAGAGTTTTATGTAGACGCTTTTAACGCAGAGCTTATCTCACTTCAAACATTCGGAGAGATGCCAGAGGATCCTAATCATCCACTTCCAGAAGAAGCAAAGGACCGCGTAATGAACGCTCAATTTAAAGTAGGCGATACTGTTATGATGCTTTCTGATAATTTTCCAGGGATGCCTTATAACATTGGAAATCAAGTAACCATCGCGATTCAAATCGATTCAGTGGATTCATCCAAACAAGTTTTTGAGAAACTCTCTAAAGAGGGTAAAGTGACAATGCCTTTACAAGAAACATTCTGGAGTCCATCGTATGGCCAAGTAACAGATAAATATGGTGTAGAGTGGCAAGTTTCTGCCGTTCCTCAAGACTAAATACAAATTAAGCAGACCCTTTCTTTTACATGGAGAGGGTCTTTTTGTTTAGTTCTCTTTTTTAAAGGTTATTTTAGTAATGTATCATTATAATAAATGAGAAAGTCAAAATGATTGACTACCTATCATAAACATATTATAGTGATTTCACTAATACATGTTCATAAGTTTAAACACTTAATTTTATGTTGTAGGAGGCGTAAAGCTTGAATCAGCCAAACACGATGAAAGATAGCACAAAGGAATCAATTGATAAACTTGTACTTGCTCAAAGAACTTACTTTCGAAGCGGTGTAACTCGATCATATGATTTCCGTATGAAAGCTTTAAACAACCTTTCAAAGCTTGTTAGAAACAACGAAGCGAAGATTCTTCATGCATTAAAGACAGATTTAAATAAATCTGAAGCAGAAGCCTATACAACGGAGATTGGCTTTTTATTAGAAGAGATTCGTCACACTCAAAAACATCTCAAAAAATGGATGGAACCTAAAAAAGTAAAAACAGCAAAAACCCATATTGGCTCAAAAGGGTATACCATCGCCGAACCTTATGGCGTAACATTAATCATCGCACCCTGGAACTATCCATTCCAACTGCAACTTGCTCCATTAATCGGTGCTATCGCAGCTGGTAATACGGCTATTTTAAAACCATCCGAACTTACTCCACAAACGTCAAAACTATTGGATGAATTGATCAAAGAATACTATCATCCTGACTTTATTGCAGTCGTAGAAGGCGGAGTTGAAACCAATCAGATCTTGCTCGATCAACCATTGGATTATATATTCTTCACAGGCAGCGTACCTGTAGGTAAAATTGTGATGGAAGCGGCAAGTAAGAGACTTATTCCTATCACATTAGAACTAGGTGGTAAGAGCCCTTGTATTGTAGATGAAACAGCAGACCTTAAGCTTGCTGCAAAGCGAATAGCGTTCGGTAAGTTCACGAACGCTGGACAAACATGTATAGCACCAGACTATATCTATCTACACAAAAACATACGTCAACCATTCATTGAGACATTTAAAGAAGTAATCAAAGAATTTTACGGAGAAAACCCACTGCAAAACGAAGAATTCGGTAAGATCGTAAATGATCGTCATTTTAATCGTTTAAAAGGTTACTTATCAGAAGGAGAAATACTTTTCGGTGGTCGATACGATGAAATCAGTGAAAAGATTGAACCAACTTTAATAGCACCATCTGACACTTCATCACCTGTTATGACTGATGAAATCTTTGGACCCATCTTTCCAGTCATGGAATACGAAAATATTGAAGAAGTAATCGAATTTGTTGTAGAACGTCCAAAACCACTCGCACTATACCTTTTTACGATTAACAAAGATACTGAAGAAAAAGTAGTGAGTAACATCTCATTTGGTGGTGGATCGATCAACGATACATTGATGCACATCGCCACACCATATCTGCCGTTTGGTGGAGTAGGAGAGAGCGGGATTGGAAGTTATCATGGTGAATCCAGTTTCGTGGCGTTTTCTCATAACAAAAGTGTGCTCAATCAAACGAACAAATTCGACTTTAGTTTTCGATACCCGAACGCAAAACTCGGCTTGAAAATCATTAAAAAGTTAATGAAATAAAGCTTATTTCTAGACGCTATCATTTGAGATAGCGTCTTTTTGTGTGCAAAAGTGCCAAAAACCCGACTGGAGAACAAGTGTTCGCTTTAATAAAAGTAAGTGAATAAAGAAGTAGATTGGTATGCGAAAAAAGAAGTGCACCATGAGTATTACTACCATTATTGAACGTTATCAAAGCGGAGATCGCTTTAGAGGCAAATGTGACAGCAAGATATATCAATAGAGTTCTGCAACAACATAACGTTGAAAGACAACCACACAGCAGTTGGTTGAGTCGTTATACAGTGAATGAAAATTACTTCAAAACATGGTCATCTATGGCATATGTATTAGGTATTTTTGCAGCAGATGGTTGTTTGCCAAAAGATTTGCAATTGGTAAGTTTTTCACAAAAAGATCCTAAAATCCGATGAAGAGTTTCAACTGAAATTCAATTCTGTATGTAATGAAAAGAAAATTTAGTTAAGAAAACACCAATCGCAACTTTTGGATTGGTGTTTGTATTTTGAAAGACACATAACAAGAGGAAAGTGTTCATTTAAATAATCAATAGTAAGTTAATTATTTTTAACTAGTTAACGTAATATCTATTCTCGGTAACTATGTAAAACATAATGAAACAAGTATCAAAACCAAAGATTACTTAAGATAGTGAGATGAAAACGAAAATTTTTAGATGTTAAGCTATGTAATTTGCCACATCTTAAAATTCACTTCAAGACGCAGCAAAATTTTATTATCTTTTTCTATACTGCGAATTTCTCTGACCACCAAACAAACTACTTTTCTTACAATGATGAATGCTTGATTCGATACAACAATTCGATGACTCTTCTCTGAACCCTTCAATGGTTGGTGTCGGTGAAATAAACAATGAGGCTGTATTGATTGTAATCGTCCCTGCAGAAATTAACGGCGTAATTGATCGTAAGACGATTGAAACTGATTCACCTGGAAACAACTCCCAATCCTGCTCTTTGTAAATCGTCATCGCAAGAAAAGCAATCTGTATGAAATCTATTTCTTCTTTTAGCCATTTTGCAGTCTCCCTTCATCCCTATTCATATTATTTAATGAAAGATCTCACTTTTTCGACATGGACAATAGTGGAATAAATCGAAATAACTTTTCATATTTATGGATTCATAGTATAATGCTTTAAATCCGACATAACTCATAGGATTTGGAGGTTTTATAGTTATGGAACAAAAAGAGACTTATCTTTCATCAAATAAACAACGAGCATTTCAACCTACCACTGTTGTTGCGAAATTACAGCCTATGCAAAGGACTTACGTAATTTTTGGAGTCCTTGCAGCAATGGTTTTGCTTTTATTTACAATTAAAGTTGCGAACTGGACACAAGGTAGCCTTTTTATAATTGGGTTAGCGCTTGGTGGAGCTTTACTATATGCACGATTCGGCTTTACTTCAGCATTTCGTAGATTGGTATCAGTCGGCAACGTTCAAGGACTTCAAGCACATATGCTGATGCTTGCAGTTGCAACCACTTTATTCGCAATCATTTTAAGCACAGGTTTTAGTTTTACTGGGACAGATCCTAAAGGATACGTTTCACCTGTTGGTGTAAGTGTAATCTTTGGTGCCTTTTTGTTTGGTATTGGTATGCAGCTTGGAAATGGCTGTGCATCTGGTACGCTTTATTCATTAGGCGGTGGCTCTTCATCAATGGTTTTGACTCTACTTTCCTTTATTGCAGGCTCATTATTGGGAGCTTATCATTTTACATTCTGGATGGAAGAAACACCTTCATTCAAGCCGATTTCCCTTGCTGAAACAACTGGTTTTGGATACTTTGGTGCTTGGATACTTCAGATGGCACTATTTGCATTGATCTATTGGATTACAATATTAATATCTAAAAAGAAAAATCCTCCAATGATGAAGCCTCTTCCTACTACTGTTGGTTGGAAAAAGATTCTTCGTGGATCTTGGCCGTTGTTTACTGCTGCAATTGTTCTTGCTTTACTTAATGCTTTAGTATTAACGATCAGAGGAAATCCTTGGGGTATTACATCAGCATTTGCACTATGGGGTGGCAAATTCTTAATGGAAACTGGCGTGGATGTTTCCAGCTGGGGTTATTTTGCTGGACCTAATGGCGAAGCTCTTACTAAGAGTGTTCTCACTGATTCTACGAGTGTTCTTAATTTCGGTATCATGCTAGGCGCTTTTATCTCGGCATCATTTCAAGGAACTTTTAAGCCTGGAAAAATCAAGCCAGGAGTAGCCGGTGCTTCTATTGTTGGTGGTCTATTAATGGGATATGGTGCAAGATTAGCTTTCGGTTGCAATATTGGGGCATACTTTGGTGGCATTGCCTCATTTAGTCTTCATGGCTGGGTCTGGGCTGTAATGGCGATGTTCGGCACCTTTTTAGCACTGTTTATCAGACCTTTATTCGGATTGAAGAATCCTAAATCTACAGATTCAATCTGTTAATATAGAAAAAGCTAATGGATTACAAGCATCCATTAGCTTTTTTCTTATCTTGAAACCTCAAATAGTAGTTGTCCGATTTTCCCCATAATCCGCTTTGGTTCAGTTCGGTTTGGAACGTTTTTACTCAATATAGAAATTGCGTATGTATGACCTGGAAAATAGAATAATCCTACATTATGTTCCACCCCTGAAACATAGCCTGTCTTGTGAGCTGCTTCCCAATTCGGAATCATTCCAATTGCACCTTCTTCATTTGGAAGTAAACTCGGAAGTAAATCATTCATCTTCTGTTGTTTAAGAATCTTGATCATCCTGTCACATGCATTCATGGAAACAACTCTACCTGATGCTAAATGGATTAAAAACTGATTTATTTCATTCGGTGTTATAACGTTGAATTCACCAGGTTTTCTGTCGGGTGAAAATTGCAGCTTGTGATTCAGTTGGCTCGTTCTGAATCCCCATCCTGTCATATGTGATGCTATGTTTTCTATACCTACTAAATCAATCAAGACATTTGTTGCAGTATTATCACTTTCAATAACCATTAGCACAAGTAGATCATAAATTGTCCATTCCATACCTGCAGATAAATGCTTCAAAATACCATCGCCAGGTACAAAGTCTTCTTCATGAATTTGAATTTTATCCTTTAAACGGCACTTTCCTTCATATGCGTGTGCAAAAACAGCAGCCATGATAGGAACCTTTATAATACTAGCAGCATAGAAGGATTCATTTTCTTGAAAAGCAAAACTCTCTTTTGTTTTAAGATCATACAAAGAACAACCATACATCCCTTTGCCAGAAGATAATAATTCAGATAATGACTGTTCGATTTGATTTATCATACCCGCTTCCCCGCTTTCTTCAACACGCGTTCTTTTAATTTATACCTGTATGAATTTTTTAAAAAAGTCTCATTTACAAAATTCAGAATCAAAAATAGACTGAAGACGTTACGAGTTCAATGTTTTGTTAATAAAAAATACATTTAAGGAGCGATAATCTTGAAGGAACAGATTTGTATTGTCGGAAGCGGTACCTCTGGTTTACAGCTTGCTTATGCTCTTAGAGATGCTTTTCAAGTTACGGTTATTTACTCTCATTCTCCAGAAAAGATACGTACTGGACGAGTTATGACGATGTAAAGCACCTGAAACTTCAATCAGGTGCTTTATTCTAACTTAAAACATTAAAATACCTTGCTTCAGGATGAGCAAAAACAATCGCAGAAACAGATGCTTCTGGCTCCATCATGCACCCATCGGTCAGTTGAATACCAATATCTTCTGGCTGTATCAGTTTAAATAACTTTTGCTGATCTTCTAACTCTGGACAAGCCGGATAACCGAATGAAAACCTTTGTCCCTGATAACGAGCGGAAAATCGTTCTCTCATTGTAAAATCTACCGAGTCAGGAAAGCCCCAGCGATCTCGCATCTGTTGGTGAACAAGTTCGGCGAACCCTTCTGCCGTTTCTAAAGCTAATGCTTGAAGTGCATGGCTCTCAAGAAATCGTCCTTCTTTCTTATATTCTGCAGCAAGTTCACGAATACCTGTACCTGCTGTAACTGAAAAGAATCCAACATAGTCCATTTTCCCGCTTTCTTTTGACCGTAAATAATCTGCAATGCAAAGATAAGGCTCTTTGTTTTGTCTTGGGAATTCAAAAGTTTCTATGACTGTTCTTTGATCAATTGGATCATAGATCAGAATCTTTTCTCCATCACTTTGTGCTGGAAAGAATTGATATAGAGCTGAAGGTTGAATCAAATTCTTTTCTTTCGCTTCTTTTAACAGAAGATCAATCAATGATTTCATTTCAAGGGTCCGCTCGTCCTTTTCTTGAAGCAACCTAGTTATTTTACCTTTTATGCCAAGATGATGTCCGAGCAGCATCTGTAGATTGATATAAGGCTGAATATGTGAGAGTGAGTAGTTTTTTAAAATGTGTCTTTCCGTATCGTTCGGAACAAAAACGGGAGCAGTTCTTGAAACCTTTGATCGGACTCTAACAGCAGTTGCAACCCCTGCAGAGCTTTCATTGATTTCAGAGTTTAGAGCTATTGTTTTTTTTCTCTCCGCAAACTCCACAGCCAGTCGATCGAACTCTTTTGGTGTTTGAATCTGATTGGCAAACGAGAGACCTTCCATCGCATCTTTTGCATAAAGAACCATTCCTTCGTATTCCTTCGATATCTTCGTGTCTGTGAACTTTCTTGATAATGCAGCACCGCCAACTAAAATGGGTGTTGAGATTTTCGCTTCTCTCATATCGTTTGCCGTTAACACCATCTGTTGAGCAGATTTCACGAGCAATCCTGAAAGTCCGATAATATTTGGTTTTTCTTTTTTAATCGCTTCAATTAACGTTTGTGACGTTACTTTGATCCCTAGGTCTACCACCTTAAATCCATTGTTGCTTAGAATGATGTCTACAAGGTTTTTACCGATGTCATGAACATCACCCTTAACTGTAGCAAGTAACACTTTTCCTTTTGAAGCAGATTCATCATTTCTTTCCATGTAAGGTTCGAGATAAGCAACGGATGCTTTCATGACTTCTGCACTTTGCAGGACTTCTGCAACGATTAACTGGTTCTCATTGAATAGTCTTCCCACTTCTTTCATGCCATCCATTAATGGTCCATTGATGATGCTTAATGGAGTAGCATACTTTTGTAATGCGATCTCTAAGTCTGGAATTAATCCTTCCTTCGTACCCTCTAAAATATAATAGTGTAGTCGCTCTTCTAAACTCATATCAGGCAGCTGGGATTTTGTTTCTTTCTTCTTTCCTCTATAAAAGTCTGTAAAAGCAGATAATGCTTTTTCTGTTGTTCGAAATAATAGATTTTCTGCCATCTCAATTTCTTCCGGTGCAATGGAAGCAAAACGTTCAAGCTTTTCGGTATTCACGATGGCATAATCGAGTCCCGCTCCTGTGCAATTGTAGAGATACACTGCATTTAATACTTCACGACCTACCGGTGGCAATCCAAATGATACGTTACTGACTCCTAAAATGGTTAAGGATTGTGGAAAGTGTTCCTTGATCAGGCGAATCCCTTCAACCGTTGCGTTCGCTGAGCCGATGTATTGTTCATCACCCGTTCCAACGGGAAAAACGAGTGGATCGAATATGATGTCTGAAGGTGAAACGTTATAGTTATTCACTAAAAGGTCATACGATCTCTTAGCGATTTCCAGTTTTCGTTCTGCAGATACACCCATACCTGTTTCATCTATCGTTCCAACCACTACTGCCGCTCCATATTTATGAAGAAGCGGGATCACTTTTTCAAAACGTTCTTCACCGTCTTCTAAATTAATAGAATTGATGATGGCTTTACCCTGTGAATACTTTAAAGCGAGCTCGATAACATCTTCATCAGTAGAATCAATCACAAAGGGAATTTTAACCTTCTTAACTGCTTCTTTCATAAACGCTTCCATATCACTTAATTCATCTCGATCAGGGTCAGCTAAACAAACGTCGAGTACATGAGCACCGCCTTTTACTTGAGCCCTTGCAATTTCAGCCGCTTCTTCAAACTTCCCTTCAGCAATCAACCGTTTGAATTTTCGTGAACCGATAACATTTGTTCTTTCTCCTACCATGATCGGTCTTAACGTTGGGTCATCGTAAATGAATGGTTCGATTCCTGAAACCATATGAGTTTCGTTTACTTGCAAGTCACGTGGTTGATAGTTCTTCATAGCTTTTGATAATGCTTTAATATGAGCAGGTGTCGTACCGCAGCAACCACCCACCACATTCAGCCATCCTTTTTCTGCAAACCCAGATAGTTTAGTAGCCAATGAGTCTGGTGTTTCATGATAATTTCCTTCTTCATCTGGTAGTCCTGCATTCGGATAACAGCTCACTGCTGATGTAGACAGACTTGATAGAGAGCGAATGTGATCCTGCATGAATTCAGGTCCTGTTGCGCAGTTCAACCCAACGGCAAGAGGATTCATGTGTTTTAACGATATATAAAAAGCCTCAATTGACTGACCCGCAAGTGTGGTTCCCATTGGCTCGATCGTTCCAGAAACCATGAGCGGGATTCTTTTTCCCGTTTGTTCAATAGCTTGCTCAATTCCTAGAAAGCCAGCTTTTACATTTAGCATATCTTGGCTTGTCTCTAAGATAAGAAAATCTGCACCTCCGTCAATCAATCCTCGTGCTTGTTCAGCATAAGCATTTCTTAACGAATCAAACGTCGTTCCGCCCGTAACACTGAGCGTTTTTGTCGTTGGTCCGAGTGAGCCCGCAACAAAACGTGGCCAGTGTTCTGTTGAAACAGCATCAGCTGCTTTTCTTGCAATTTCTGCTCCAAGCTTATTGATCTCATATGCTCTATATCCTAGTTCGTATTCATCCAGTACAAGATTCGTGCCGCCGAATGTATTCGTTTCAATGATATCAGCGCCCGCCTCAAGATATTTATAATGAATGGATTCGATAACATGGGGTGCCGTTACATTTAAATACTCATTACAACCGTCATACGCTTCACCGCCAAAATCTTCTGGAGTGAGATTGGCTTCTTGAAGCATCGTTCCCATCGCGCCATCCATGATTAAAATCTTTGATTTTAGCTGTTTTTCTATTGATGACTTAGGCATTCTGTGACCTCCTGGATAAAAGTGATGGAGAGTTCGCTCGTGTATATCGTGCTAATTCAACGGTTAGTTCGTAACGCATAAATGGTGTGATCAAGTAGATGCCGTTAAAGAGTTCCATAGCTGTGTCTAATAACGACTTCGCAATTGATAAGCCTTCTTCGCACGCTTGTTTTGGATCATCTGTATACTTACCCATGCGGTCACGCACAGCGTTCGATAGTTTGATGCCGGGAACTTCATGATGAAGAAACTCTGCGTTGCGGGAAGAGGTTAAAGGCATGATTCCAATATAGATCGGTTTATCAATATGTTTTGTTGCCTCATACGTTTCAATAAGTCTTTGCTCTGAAAATACAGGCTGGCTGATAAAGTAGTCTGCACCGTATGCAATTTTCTTCTCTAACCGCTCAACGGCTTTATCGATGGATCGGATGTTAGGGTTAAAAGCAGCTCCTACAGTGAAAGATGTTTTTTCTCCAAGCTCTTTTCCTGATAGAGATAATCCTTCATTAAACTGTTTGATGAGCTTGATCAGTTCAAATGACGTGACATCATATACAGAAGACGCACCTGGGAAATCTCCGACGCTTGCAGGATCTCCCGTTACAGCGAGTATTTCATGAATGCCCTGCGTGTGAAGCCCCATTAAATGAGACTGAAGACCGATTAAATTTCTATCGCGACACGTAATATGAACGAGCGGGCGAAGATTAAGTTGGGATTGGACAATCGACCCTAATGCAGCGTTACAAACACGTGGTGATGCAAGTGAATTATCAGCGAGGGTAAGTGCGTCGATTCCCGCTTTTTTTAACGCCTTTGCTCCTTCCATAAAACGTGACGTATCTAATTTACGTGGTGGATCTAATTCAACAATTATGGATTGCCTTTTCTTTACTTCTTCACTTAGAGGTACATAGTTAGATTTTGATGCTGATTGAATCACAATCTTTCGTTTTCTTTGTTTCACTTCTTTTTCTGTTACAGGTGCTAAGTTTTTTAGTTCACTAGAGAAGGCATGTATATGAGCAGGTGTCGTACCACAGCATCCTCCTAATAGACGAACTCCTTGCTGCCTGAACAAATGGGCACATTCTTTAAAATAGTCAGCATCCCCCTCATAATTAAAACGGCCATCTGTATAAGAAGGAAGCGATGCATTAGGAAACGCTGAAAGAATTGCCTGATCCGGTAATGCAACTTCCTCAAGCGTCATCAGCATGTGATACGGCCCTAGACGACAGTTTAATCCCACAACATCAGCACCAATGTTCTCTAAAGAGGTCAAAGCTTCTGAAATGGGAGTGCGGTCCTGCATAAAGCCGACCTCCTGTAATGACACTTGAGCAATAATCGGAAGTGATGTTTCTTTTCTAGCAATCTTTAAAACCGTTTCTAGTTCTTCTAGGTCATAATAGGTTTCTAATTGGATGCCATCTACATTCTCCATCAACAAACAATACAGCTGCTCGCGAAAACTGCGCTTGATCTCATCAAGAGAAATGCTATTTGGTTTTATACCGCGTATGCCACCGATCGTACCTACAACATATTCTTTATGAGCAGCTTTTCTGGCGATCTGAACAGCCGCTTTATTAATCTCTTTTACGTGATCTTGAAGCCCATAGCGTTCGAGCTTTGAATAGTTCGCTGCATACGTATTGGTTTGAATGATATCAGCACCTGCATCTAAATAAGCACGATGGATATTATAGATCTGCTCTTCTTGAGAAAGATTTAACTCTTCGTAACAAAAGTCGGATCCGTACGAATACAGAAGGGTTCCCATCGCCCCATCACCGATTAATATCTTGTTTTGTTTTAAGTCTGTGATTAAACTCATGACTGCCTCCTATATAAAAAATAAAAAGCCTTCTATTAAAGAAGACTTTTTGAGCGTCGGGGTCTTCTTATCTTTACAAGTTCAACAAACCGAACTTGCAGGAATTAGCACCTTTTCAGCTAGTAGCTGCTGGTTGCTGAGGTTTCATAGGGCCGCTCCCTCTACCTCTCTTGATAAGGATTTATTCATTTATTGGTTCGTTTACTAAATTGCGATCTATTTTCTTTAATAATTCCTGTTTATACGCGCGTTGCTTTTCTTCGTTATATAAAAAGGACCGATCTGTTAGCTTTGTTAATAAGTCTTTTCGATTTTTTTCCGGATATTCCTTCTTAATGATCGATCTGCATTGAAATAAAAAATTTAAATACGTTTCATAGTCTTCACTGTATTTTTGTTGAAGCTCTTTTTTTATCGATTTAGATAAACTTGGACTAGCTCCAGAAGTAGAAACTGATAAAATGAGTTTCCCTCTCTTTACGACACTAGGAACAATAAAGTTGCCCAGGTCTGGTTGGTCAACAACATTCACAAGCTGTTTCGAACTTGTTTGTTCTGCAATCCAAGAATTAATCTCTTTACTATTGGTTGCAGCAATGATTAGAAACGCTTCTTCCAAATCAGCACGTTCCACTTCTCTTTCGATCCAAGTCAGCTTTCGTTCAGCATGCAATTCTTGAATTTCATTAAGAGCTGCTGGGCTGATTACTGTAATTTTTGCCTCTTCATTCAATAGATCATTAATTTTACGATGTGCTACTAGACCACCGCCAGCTACTACAACCGTTCTACCAGACAAATTTATGTGAATAGGATACATAGCATTCCTCTCTTTTTAAGAACATGCATACTTCTTTGTTTCAAGTGTTTCATGTATTCGTGTGAGTAAAACGTCTTTAAGGATAGGATGGTAGCCAAGCGTCTCACAAAGAGTTACGTTTTGTGTGGTTTGCTGCTGATAGCGAATTATCGTATGTTTTATTCCATTTATTAATAGTCCTGAAAATAGAAGGTAAGGCACCACGATAACTTGCTCATATAATTCACTGCTACTCCAAAGTGCTTCTTCAAAACTTGGTTCTGAACCAGTTAAAAAACAAACTTGAATACTAGGAATTCCATAATGATCTTGAACGTTAGATGCTATTGCTTCTAGGTCCCGCTTTACATCTAGATCGGTGCTACCTCTGCCCACTAGAAGGATATGTGAATTTTTTCTTAACGTAACCGCGCTTTTAATGATCTTCTCCCATAACAAATGTGAAATGGCTTGATGTACACCGAAAGGACGTCCGTAATTCACTTCAACTTCTGGATAAGTAGTCTGCAGTTGCTGAAGCTCATTCGGTATGTCTATTTTTATATGGTTCGCACTTAATAAGAACACAGGAATGACAGAGATGCTTGTAGCTCTTTTTTCTATACAGGTTTCAAAACCTTGAGTGATAGAGGGTTCACTAAGCTCTAGAAAACAAATCTCCTTAATGGGCACATCAATTTGTGCCATACACAGTCTCACAAATTCTTCTGCTTCCATACGTCCTTTTTCCAGTCTTGTACCGTGACAGATAAAGAGCAATGCCTTCACTTATAAAGCCTCTCTTACGTCAGCAAGCTTATTCCGTTCATCGTTCAGCTGTTCAAACCATTTCAGTTCACTGCGAAGACGAACGACCTCACCAACAATGATCATACTAGGATTTTCAATATGTTCTCTAACCACAATATCCTCAATCGTATCGAGTGTACCTGTAACGGTTCGTTGACTTTCTAAGGAACCCCATTGAACGAGAGCAACCGGTGTTTCTTTACTTTTTCCGTTTTTTGTTAACTGTTCACAAATATAACCTAGGTTGCCCACTCCCATATAGATTGCTAATGTATCAATACCGTTCGCTAGACTTTCCCATTTCAGTTCATCTTCTTCGCCTTTTTTACGATGACCTGTGACGACCGCATAGCTTGAAGCCATGTTTCGATGCGTAACAGGAATACCCGCATAAGCGGGTGCTGCAATCCCTGATGTTATCCCTGGAATGACCTCAAACGGTATGCGGCTTTTGGCAAGTGTTTCTGCTTCTTCTCCTCCTCTTCCAAACACGAAGGGGTCGCCACCTTTTAGGCGAGTTACTACTTTTCCTTTCTGAGCGTGTTTAACTAAGAAACTGTTGATCGTCTCTTGCTTCATGAAATGGTAGTTTGGCAGTTTACCGCAATAAATTAAATCGCATTCAGGTTTTGCATAAGAGAGCAATTCTTTGTTCACTAATCGATCATATAAAATGACATCCGCTTCCTGAATACAACGCAGACCTTTTACGGTTATCAACCCTGGATCTCCCGGACCAGCTCCGACAAGATACACTTTTCCCATCATCATCACTCCTTAAGGATTTAAAATCGTTTCACGTTCATAGAGCACAAAGCCGTTCCCCGTACGAATTCGTTTCTTTTCATAAAGAGAGATCTCATCAACTTCAGGCTGTTTCAAAAAGTACTTTTCGAGCTCGATGTCAACCAACTGAAAAGCCTGTTCATCTGTTGAAGCGGCTATCACAACAGGAATAACCTCTGATTTCAAAATTACTTCAAAACGGTATAAATACATAGCAAGACCCCCTTTTTATGAGACTTTTTCTTCTAACTCTTCTGCGATTCGGTCCAGTTCTATTTGAAGATGTTCCAACCCGACACGGTCTATATAATCAAAAAAGCTTTCGGATGGAAGTTTCTTTTCTTTAAATATAGTAAGGAATCGTAAAAGTACCTCGTCAAGTGAATCTGCATGAAACTTTCCTTTAAGCTTTTCGTTAAACTTTCCGCCATCATCAAGTGTGCCTCCTACATAAATCTCAAAGGCTTGAACCATCTTTTTCTCTTTCGTTTTTAACAATACACCTTGAAGACCAATATCTGCGATCTGACGCTGTCCGCATGAGTTAGGGCAGCCAACCATATGAATGCGAACAGGAACATCGAGTGTTATTTTTTGATCAAGGTTCTCAGCGATTTTACGCATCCTTTCTTTCGTTTCAACGAGTGCTAAGTTGCAGTACTCGATCCCTGTACAAGAGACGGAATGTCCTATAAATGAAAGAGGCTGAGTAGTAATACGTTTGAAAATGCTCTCTTTTAAAAGCAAGTCGACGTTTTCGTGTTTCACATTTGGAATAATTAAGTTTTGAGAATTTACCGTTCGAATTTCACCGTTTCCGTATTTCTTAGCAATTTCAGCAAGCTCTAAAACTTCATCAGCATGAAGTCGACCAACAGGTACGTTAAAGCCGATATAACTTAATCCGTCTTGCTTTTGAGAATGAACGCCATAGAAGTAACCACCGTTCCAAGTTTTAAGAGCATCTCTTCCTTTAGAGTGAAGCGGTCCGGTATATTCTAATAGCTTTTCTTTGAATTTATCTGGTCCCCAATCGGCCATTAAGAATTTCAGACGTGCAAGGTGTCGTTTTTCCCGATAACCGTAGTCACGGAAAATCGTAGTAATTGCGATCGACACTTCTTTTACCTGATGCGGTTCAATAAACACATCAAGGGGCTGTGCTAAGAATGGTCTAGATGAAAGACCGCCGCCGATCTTTATGTGAAAGCCAGGAATCTCTTTATCTTCAATTTCCTTAAAAGCTGGAGTATAGGCCACACAGTTGATCTCAGCATGAGCACTATTGTTTACATTTGAACTAATGGACATTTTGTATTTTCTCGGCAAATTAGAGAAATCTTCATTATGCTGAAAGAACTCATAAACTTCCTTTACAATTTCAGTGGTATCGAAGAGTTCGTGTGGATCGATGCCCGCGATTGGGTTCCCCATGATGTTTCTTGTGATGTCCCCGCATGCACCCGCGCTCGACAACCCAACTCCTTCTAACCGATTAAAGATATCTGGAATCTCTTCAATCGTCAGCCAGTGAAATTGAATGGCCTGTCGTGTCGTGATATCGAATACGTCTCTTCCGTAATCTTTGCAAATATGAGCCAATGCTTTTACTTGTTCATAACTTAAAATGCCAGATGGAACATTGACTCTCATCATAAAATAGCCATCTTCTTTAGGACGCTGCAGATAGAGTCCTGCCCACTTGAAACTATCCCATTCTTCTTTCGGGATAGAGGAGAAGCCGTTTTCTGCGTAATAAGGAATATCTTCAAATATTTTTAAGCCGTCTTTTACGAGCTTTTTTTGTTCGGTCTTATTAATCTTCGGATTTTCTGCCCACGTCTTTTGATATGCCATTCTCTCATTCTCCTTTTTATTTAGTTAAATCAGCTTCCTTTTTTCCAGAAGATTTAAGATGCTCTCTACAATCTCAGAAACGCTTTGTTCGTTAGTATATATGGTGAAATCTGGTGAAATCGGTTCTTCATAAGGTGAATCAATTCCAGTAAAGTCAGGAATTTCACCTTTTCTTGCTTTGCTATATAAACCTTTTGGATCTCTTTTTTCACATTCTTCAATCGGACATGAAACAAAAATTTCTATAAATTCCTCTTCTGAAACGATTCTTTTCGCCATTTCCCGATCTTGTATAAAGGGAGAGATAAAAGCTGTAAGTACGACTGTTCCGTTATCTACAAAAAGCTTTGATACTTCAGAAATGCGTCGAATGTTTTCACTTCGATCTTCATCAGAGAATGAAAGATCGCGGTTTAATCCATTACGAATGTTATCTCCATCCAATACATAGTTTCGAATGTTTCTCTCGTAAAGTTCTTTTGCGAGCGCATTGGCGATAGTTGATTTGCCAGAACCTGAGAGACCTGTAAACCAAAGTACAAAACTTGAATGGTTGTTTTGTTTTCGCCTAGCTTCTTTTGAAATTGAACTATCGTGCCAAATGATATTGTGCGGTTTGCTCATTTGAATCTCCTATTCTATGATTTGCATCATTTCGATTTAGTCCATTTATTAATACCTCTACTACTTCTTTTCGGCTGAACGTACTAGGTGGAAGTTCTCCATTACGAAGAAGCTCTCTTACCTTAGTTCCAGATAAGATGACATGTTCTTCCGTTGGGTGTGGACATGTTTTCGAAGAAGCCATACCTTCGCATTTATTGCAATAAAAGCTATGTTCGAAAAACAACGTTTGGATGCCGATCTCATCTTCTGTAAACTGTGAAAAGATCTCTTGTGCTTCATACGTTCCGTAATAATTTCCTACTCCAGCATGATCGCGACCTACGATAAAGTGTGTGCAGCCGTAATTTTTTCTGACGATCGCATGAAAAATGGCTTCACGAGGACCTGCATATCGCATCGCTGCAGGAAATACAGCAAGAAACACGCGGTCAATAGGATAATAGTTTTTTAGAAGAACATGATAGCTTTCCATTCGAACATCAGCTGGTATATCATCAGACTTTGTTTCACCAACGAGTGGGTTTAAGAAAAGACCGTCTACAATTTCAAGTGCAGCTTTTTGAATATATTCATGAGCACGGTGAACGGGATTTCTCGTTTGAAAACCTACTATGGTGCTCCAACCTAATTCGTTAAATCGTTTTCTCGTTTCACTCGGATCGAGATGATACTCTTGAAACAAATTTTTCTTAATACGTCGAACTAGTGTAATCTCGCCACCTACATAAACAGAATGTCGTTCGAACAGCTTCTTAACTCCTGGATGATTTTGGTCGGATGTCTTATAAACTCGCTCTGCTTCAATTTGTTTAACAGGAGTATAAACATCACCTACTTTAAGAATCCCGTAGGTTACACCATCGTATGTTAAACGAACTTCTTCACCTCTTATAAGTGTTGATGCTGTATCAGAATCTACCGGTAACGTGATGGGCAAGCTCCAAACCGTTCCATCGCTGAGCCTTATATCGTGGACAACGGATTGATAATCTTTTTGGTTTAAAAATCCTGTTAAAGGACTATAAGCTCCAATCGCAATCAATTCAAGATCGCTGAGTGCAGTTGCATCAAGAATAATTTCTTTTTTAAGGTTGTAATGTGGTGTTTCAGGCTTGAACCGAGTGATTAATTGCCCTCCATGTGGTTGAATCGTACTCATAATGCCTCTCTCCTCCTAGTATTTCTCTATTTATTCTCGTGAAGCCCGCATTCTCGTTTTTCTGTACCTGACCATCGACCGGCACGAAGGTCGTCTGCGTTAACAGCTGCCTGTGTACATGGCTCGCAGCCTATACTTGGATACCCATTGTCGTGTAGTTTGTTATACGGCAAGTCATGTTTATGTGCATACCGCCATATATCCTTCCACGTCCAATGAATGAGCGGACAAATCTTGATGCTTTTAAATCGCCCATCCCGATTAACAAATTGCGTGTTCTGGCGGGTAGGTGACTGTTCACGGCGTAGACCTGAAAGCCAGGCTGTTACTCCGTTTAGTTCTTCTTCTAAAGGAATCACTTTTCGAATCGTGCAGCATTGATTAGGATTTAATTTCCAAAGCTCTTCACCGTGCTTACTCGCCTGTTCTTCAAGAGATAAAGCCGGTGTTTTCAATTTGATGCGAAGAGATGGATATCTTTTCTTCGCTTCTTCAATCACTTTATACGTTTCTAGAAAATGCAGATGGGTATCAAGGAAAACAATTTGAGCATCACGCTTTATTTGATGAACAAGATCCACTAAGACGCTTCCTTCAATTCCGAAGCTACACGCATAAACCAGATCATCTTCATACGTTTCATAAGCCCACTTCAAAGCATGCAGCGCGCCTTTTGTGGGGTTTTCACTATCAAAATCACGGGTTTTTTCGTCCCATGTTTCGTACGTTAGCAATCTGCTACCTCCTTTTCGCCATAAAAAAAGCGGCTTTAACGTTTTTAGGGCTTTGCCCATTCGTTAAAACCGCCTCTAGTTTTCTAGTCAGCGAACTATTTAATTCTTACCTTCTCGTTCTTTTCAAGCTGAATCACTTTTCCATCTTGAACGACTAAAGTGATTGATCCAAATTTAATACTGCTCAGCATTTGTTGAAGCTGAGGAAGAAAATCGTTTGCACTATTTTCGTTCGCCACTCCACTGCCTCCCTTTCTAACATTCATATCTTTTCAAAGGCTCTTCTTAAAAAGTTGTTGTTTTTTGTTGATTTATGTTTTGGCTTCATTGAAAAGTTGATTGGAGTGCAAGGTGCGAGACTCCTGGGGGATCAGCGGGACAGGTGAGACACCTAAGGACACAAAGTGTCGAGGTGGCTCACCGCACGCCCCCCGGAAAGCGAGCATCCTGGAACGGATATCAACCACTTTCAAGAGCAACAAAAGCCAAAAAACAAAAAAACCTTCCCATTTCGGAAAGATAGTGGAGGTAAACATATTACCTTATCTTCCAAAATGTAAATACATTCTGCTGGAGTTAGCACCTTACAATCGCAGGTTGCCGGGTTTCATCGGGCCAGTTCCCTTCACCACTCTGGATAAGAGTTTAAATTTTATAAAATCATAACATATCTGAAAATGATATCAAGACCTATTTTTTCATTTTTCTATTTTTACAAAAAATTTAAACAAACAGTTGACTTTTTATGTTTTTGAATCATATAGTATTAACTAAAATTTAATCCGTATCGCTGATCGGAAAACCGAAGGCTCTTAACATCACTTGTTAAGGGCCTTTTTATTTTGAGGAGGAAAAGTATGAAAAAGTTGATTGTATTAGCTCTAATTGGTCTTTTTGCACAGTTAATTGATGGATCACTCGGTATGGCTTATGGAGTTACATCTACATCTTTGCTGTTAGTAGCTGGAATTGCTCCTGCAGCTGCATCTGCGTCCGTACATCTTGCTGAAGTCGTTACCACTGCGGCATCCGGCGCTTCTCATATTAAGTTTGGAAACGTTGATCGCCAAGTCGTTACTCGCTTAATTCTGCCGGGTTCGATCGGCGCATTTGTAGGTGCTTGTTTTTTAAGTAATCTGCCTGGCGATTTAATAAAGCCGTATATCTCAATATTTCTAATTCTCCTCGGTATATATATCTTATATCGTTTTTTGTTTAAACTTGGAGAAAAGAAAGCAACAGCAAATGGTAAACCCTTTACAAAGAAACAACTTATTCCACTTGGATTATTAGCAGGTTTCTTAGATGCTACAGGTGGAGGAGGCTGGGGCCCGGTCACCACTCCAGTCCTAATGGCAAAACAAGACATGAAAACTAGGAAGGTGATCGGTTCTGTAGATACAAGTGAATTTGCTGTAGCAGTATCTGCATCAGTCGGATTCTTCATCGCACTCGGCTGGGAACAAGTTGAATGGCTATGGGTCGGTGCATTGATGCTAGGAGGAGTGATTGCGGCTCCTATTGCTGCATGGCTAGTGCGACTCATTCCCTCTCACATACTCGGAGTACTTGTTGGTGGATTGATTATTATCACCAATACCCGCACCCTTCTTCATACACTAGGGGTTTCACATAACATGTTGTTACCAATCTACTTTGTTCTTGCTGCTTTTTGGGCAGTTGGAGTTATTTATGCAGTTAAAAGTAATCCGGAAAATAAAAATCCGAAATTTTTAAAAAATTCAGTTGACTATTGATAATGACCTATGTATTATAAATCTTAATTCAATATTCAAATCTTCTTATCCAGAGAGGCTGAGGGACTGACCCTATGATGCCCGGCAACCAGCGGAAACGCATGGTGCTAATTTCAGCAGAACAATTAATGTTCTGAAAGATGAGACTTCGATCGGGTGAAATCATCGGGACCTCTTCTTTTGGAAGAGGTCTTTTTTTCTGGGATAAGTTGAAACTGAATGCGATTGGATACAAAAAAATGACGTTGAGGAGAGATTTGAAAATGACTGATCAAAATGCAAAAAGACAGTATGGGTTTGAAACGATTTCTTTACATGAAGGTCAAAAAGTTGATCCGACTACAGGAGCTCGTGCTGTTCCGATCTACCAGACCACTTCCTATCAGTTCAATTCAACAGAGCACGCAGCGAACTTATTTGCCCTCAAAGAGTTCGGAAACATATATACGCGTTTGATGAATCCAACGCAAGATGCGTTTGAACAGACCATCGCAAAACTTGAAGGCGGTGTTGGTGCTCTTGCTCTTGCTTCCGGTCAGGCAGCCATTACAAATGCTATATTCAATATCGCTGGCTCTGGTGATGAAATCGTCGCTTCTACCTCTCTATATGGTGGAACGTATAACCTGTTCTCTGTCACTCTCCCCAAGCTCGGCATCCATACACAATTTGCTGAAATTGATAATCTTCAATCGTTTAAAGATGCTATTACAGAAAAAACAAAAGCCGTATACATTGAGACCATCGGGAATCCAAAAATTGATGTAGCCGATATTCAAGCGATTGCTGACATCGCACATGACGCAGGAGTTCCTCTTATTGTAGATAATACGTTGGCTACGCCTTACCTTTGTCGCCCGATCGAACATGGAGCGGATATTGTTGTCCATTCTGCAACAAAATTCATCGGAGGACATGGTACTTCAGTAGGTGGAGTTATCGTCGATTCTGGAAAATTTGATTGGAGCAATGGGAAATTCCCAGGCTTGACTGAGCCAGATCCAAGCTATAAAGGAATTGTGTATACGGATGCATTTGGTCCACTTGCTTATATTCTAAAAGCACGTGTTCAGCTGCTTCGAGATCTAGGTTCGTCTATCGCACCGTTCAACTCCTTTCTATTTATTCAAGGATTGGAAACACTTGCTCTGCGTATAGAACGTCATGTTGAAAATACATTGAAAGTAGCGAAGTTCCTAGAGAGTCATCCATCGGTCGATTGGGTAAATTACGCAGGGCTTCCAAGCAGCCCTTACTATGAACTTGCCCAAAAATACCTCCCTAAAGGCGCGGGTGCAATTTTAACATTCGGGGTTAAAGGCGGTGTAGACGAAGGTAAAAAGTTGATCGAAAATGTTAGCATCTTCTCTCACCTGGCAAACGTGGGAGATTCAAAATCATTGATCATCCATCCAGCTAGCACCACTCATCAACAACTATCTGAAGAAGAACAAAGAAAATCAGGCGTAAGCCCAGAACTAATCCGTCTTTCGATCGGAATTGAAACAGTAGATGATCTAATCTATGACTTAGATCACGCATTAAAAGCGATCTCACTTTCTCCAAGTGGATTGTAGATTACAACGATTAAGCTGTTCAAGAAATCCTTTGAGCAGCTTTTTTGTTGCCAAGACTCTTCTCCTGTTAGCGAGCACCTTAAACGGAAATCAGCTTTAAGAACAACCTTGTATACAGATACAGCTTTGTCATAAATCAGTTTCTCCTTACAAATACTATTGGTAACAAATTTTAGAATGAGGGCTCATGATGTCTACCATTGTAAAAATGATTGTTTCCATGTTTTTATGTCACATTCTTTTTTTCGGACCAAAAGTCAATGCAGGTGTAGTAAATCGTTTTGAAGTAGAGAAATATGGAGATGTAATCTGGGAAGTTCCTTCAAAAAAGAAACAAGTTGCGATTACATTTGACGATGGCCCAGACCCCGTATACACCACTCAGATCTTAGATGTTCTTAAAAAGGAAGGTGTTCATGCAACATTCTTTCTTATTGGAAAGCGGGTTGAGAAGTATCCAGAAATCGTGAAAAGAGAGCTAAAAGAAGGACATGAAATCGGCAACCATACGTATAATCACCCTAGTTTCCACACCATTTCAAGGCATAAAGTTGTGGTTGAAACAAGAAAGACCGAGCACCTTCTCGATCCTGCTCATCATTCAGATTACATAAAATTGTTTCGACCTCCAGGCGGTACAGTTACAGAGAACAGTTTAAAAGTCTTAAAAAAAGAAGGATACAAAGTTATCCTATGGTCTTGGCATCAAGATCCCCGCGATTGGACAAATCCAGGATCTGAAAGGATAGCCAGACACATCCTAACGAATTTAAAAAACGGAGATATTATTCTTTTGCATGATTCTGGAGGTAATCGCAGTCAAACGGTTGCTGCATTAAAGATTATACTTCCCAAGCTTAAGGAAATGGGTTATGAAATTGTAACGGTTGATGAACTATTAAAAATGCACCCACGATACAATGAGTTCCATGAAACTGAAATGAAGAAAGAAGAAGTACCCTTATTAATCGAATAAAGAATGAGGAGAACAATTTTAATGATTAGATTGTTCTTTTCTTTTTTATTTAGACCTCCCTACTGATCACTTTGTTTAGACGCTTGCTCACTATTTGTTTTTAACATTAAATAAAAGCGCTTGCATTTTATAATCACTGTACTATAATACTACTTGTATACAAGTATACTCGTTCTACAAAAGGAGGTTATTAAGTTGAACGATTCTATGGAACTTCTTTATCCTGAAAAGTGGCTTTCCAAAGCTTCTACTGGGGAACGTGTCGCTTGTGAGCTGAGAATGCGGATTATCTCGGGACTCATTGAAAGCGGTACCACTCTTTCTGAAAATAAATTAGCTGCTGAATATAATGTTAGCCGCTCTCCTATACGAGAAGCACTTAAGGTTCTATCGAATGAAAACTTAATTCGTTTAGAGCGTATGGGTGCAGTTGTGGTCGGCTTAACTGAAAAAGAAATTGAAGAAATTTATGATGTTCGGCTTCTTATTGAGACGTTCGTGTTTGAACGACTTGTTAAAAACGACACGGCGCACGTTGTTAAAGAACTTACAAAAATTTTTGAGATGATGCAGATTGCAATTAAGTACAAAGATGCTGATGAGTTCGCTCTTCAGGATGTCTTGTTTCATGAAACAATTATTCGTTCTATCAACCATTCGTACATCACGATGATCTGGAACAATACAAAACCAGTTATGGAAAGCTTCATCTTATTATCCATGCGCATGCATTTCAATGAAAAGTACGATGACCTTTCTCGAATCATGAAAAACCATGAACTCTATATTGATGCGATTTCATCAAAAAATAGAGAAATTATGATTCAATCGCTGCATCAAAATTTTGATGATGTTCAAGGAAAAGTAGATGATTTATGGATGTCACAACAAATGCTATCGAAAGCACGGGAGCAAGAAAAGGAGTAAATAAATGATGGATATCGACGGTTCACAACATAGAAAAAGCTATATGGTAGGAGTCGACATCGGAACTACAAGTACTAAAGCAGTGTTGTTTAATGAAAACGGTGAAATTCTTTCACAAGAAAACATTGGGTACCCGCTTCACACGCCTGATATTTCTACAGCGGTACAAGATCCAGAAGAAATTTTCCGAACGGTTTTGCAAACCCTTACAAATGTTATCAAACGTTCTTCTATTCCATCCAGCGCTATTTCGTTCATTTCATTTAGCAGTGCCATGCACAGCGTGATTGCAATGGATGAGAATGATCAGCCATTAACACCTTGCATCACTTGGGCAGATAATCGCAGTGAAGCTTTGGCACGAAAAATAAAAACACAATGTAACGGACATGAGATCTATAAACGAACAGGCACTCCTATCCATCCGATGAGTCCATTAAGTAAAATCGCTTGGATTGTAAATGATCAGCCTGATATTGCAGCTAGAGCCAAAAAGTATATTGGGATTAAAGAATTCATCTTTCAGCGCCTATTTAACGAATATGTTGTTGATCATTCTCTAGCCTCAGCGATGGGGATGATGAATCTGAAAAAGCTGGATTGGGATGAAGAAGCTTTACGTGTTGCAGGAATTAATCGTAATCAATTATCAACCCTAGTCCCTACAACAACGATCTTCAATGATTGTCATCAAGATATAGCCAAGCAGATCGGAATCGATCCGAAAACAGCATTTATTATTGGAGCAAGTGATGGCGTGCTGTCAAACCTGGGTGTAGATGCGATTGGTAAAGGCGAAATAGCCGTAACTATTGGTACGAGTGGTGCGATTCGTACAATCATTGATCAGCCAAAGACTGATGAGAAAGGCAGAATTTTTTGCTACGCACTAACAGAGAATCACTGGGTCATCGGTGGGCCAGTTAACAACGGCGGTGTTGTCCTGCGCTGGATACGGGATGAATTCGCAGCTTCAGAACTTGAAACAGCAAAGCGTCTGGGAATAGATCCTTATGAAATTTTAACTAAGATAGCAGAACGTGTGCGACCTGGAGCTGATGGTTTATTGTTTCACCCTTATCTCGCTGGTGAACGCGCTCCACTTTGGAATTCAGATGTTCGAGGATCTTTCTTCGGTCTTACGTTGTCTCATAAAAAAGAGCATATGATCAGGGCGGCACTTGAAGGCGTCCTCTATAATCTTTATACCGTTTATTTGGCTTTGGTTGAATGTATGGATGAACCTGTGAGCCGATTACAGGCAACGGGAGGCTTTGCTCGATCAGAAACATGGCGTCAGATGATGTCAGACATTTTTGATACAGAGGTAGCGGTGCCAGAGGTTTACGAAAGTTCTTGTTTAGGTGCATGTATTTTGGGCTTGTATGCAACAGGAAAAATTGAATCGTTTGAAGCGGCTTCAAAAATGATCGGGAGTACTTATACTCACTCTCCAAATAAAGAAGCGGTAAAAGAATATAGAGAATTGTTACCGATCTTTATCAGTCTATCTAGAAAACTTGAAGAAGATTATTCACGTATTGCAACGTATCAAAGAAGTTTAATCACTAGAGAAAATTAGTATTAGGGGGATCTATCATGCCATTATTTATCGTAGCTTGTGGAATTTTAGCATTGTTATTATTGATCATGTATTTCAAATTAAACACATTCATTTCTTTAATCATCGTATCATTCGGTGTTGCATTAGCACTAGGTATGCCACTTGGGGAAATCGTTAAATCGATTGAAGCAGGTTTAGGTGGAACGCTCGGACATCTGGCGTTAATCTTCGGTCTAGGTGCCATGCTAGGTAAACTAATTGCTGATGCCGGCGGTGCTCAGCGGATTGCTATCACACTCATTGAGAAATTCGGGGAAAAGAAAATTCAATGGGCGATTGTTGTTGCTTCTTTCATTATAGGTATCGCTTTATTCTTTGAAGTAGGTCTTGTTCTATTAATTCCGATCGTTTTTGCCATTTCAAAACAATTACGCGTTTCCATTCTTTTTCTAGGTATTCCCATGGTAGCAGCTCTTTCAGTAACACACGGATTCTTACCTCCTCACCCGGGTCCAACGGTAATTGCAGGAGAATTTGGTGCTAATATTGGTGAAGTATTGCTTTATGGTTTTATTATTGCGATCCCTACTGTAATTCTTGCAGGACCAGTATTTACAAAGATTGCAAAAAAGATTGTTCCTGACTCATTCAACAAAACAGGAAATATCGCTTCACTAGGTGAACAGAAAGTATTTAAATTAGAAGATACACCTTCATTTGGTATCTCAGTGTTTACAGCGATGCTTCCAGTTATTTTAATGTCTATCGCTACTGTAATCACACTTGTTCAGAACACGATGGGTATTGCAGACTCAAAGACATTTGAAGTGATCCGCTTTGTTGGTGACGCATCTACTTCCATGCTGATCTCATTACTCGTAGCTGTTTATACGATGGGATTAGCTAGAAATATACCGATTAAAACAGTTATGGATTCATGTACGACAGCTATCACTCATATCGGAATGATGCTATTAATCATCGGTGGAGGCGGAGCCTTCAAACAAGTATTGATCAACGGTGGCGTTGGCGATTATGTAGCTGAATTGTTCAAAGACACTACGTTCTCCCCGATTTTACTAGCATGGATTATCGCAGCCATCCTTCGAATTTCGTTAGGATCTGCAACGGTAGCTGCATTAACAACAGCGGGTCTAGTCATCCCATTATTAGGTCAAACCGATGTTAACCTTTCGTTAGTTGTCCTTGCAACAGGAGCTGGTAGTTTAATAGCATCACACGTGAATGATGCAGGCTTCTGGATGTTCAAAGAGTATTTTGGCTTAAGTATGAAAGAAACGTTTGCAACATGGACTTTATTAGAAACCATTATCTCAGTGGCTGGATTAGGTTTCATCCTTCTATTAAATCTATTTGTATAACAAATGTAAGAAATCCCTATCGAATGATCTTCGATAGGGATTTCTTTATGTATTGTGCGTTGTAAGCTTTAGCTATCATTCCGATAATTGTATATCGAATTCTTCTAGAAGATCTTTGAACGCTGGCCGTTCATTCCCGTCTCGGCCTTTGACATGTGTAGCTGTTACTAGCGAGTTTAACACTGCTTCTTCTACAGCTTCTCCAACAGCACGAAATGCTAGATCCATATCTTCTTCATGTATCGTTGGAATCATAGTAATCTGATTCGGTTTATTATGAGGAATCTTAGTTGCTGTCGAAAAACCAATCACCACTTCCCCGCTGCCGTGCGTAATAATCGAACCCGTTCTTGACAAACCTGTCACAGATCTCTTAATAATTCGGTTCAGTTGTCTTTCAGAAACGGGTAGATCTGTAGCTACGATAATCATGACAGAACCTTTGTCCTTTTCTTCCCACGATTTTAGTAAAGCTTCCTTTAATTCTTGTCCGATAGCTCTACCGTTTATCAGCAGGTCGCTTAATATGCCGAAGTTTGACAATACAAGTACTCCAATCGTAAACGTTTCATTGTCGATTGAAAAACATCTTGAAGACGTACCGATTCCACCTTTTAAGGAATAGCAAAGCATTCCCGTTCCTGCTCCAACACTACCTTCCTTTACTTCCTTTCCGGCATTTTCTATAGCTTTTACGACATGATCTCTTTTTACAAATTGTGCTCTTACATCATTCAAAAACATGTCATTACATTCACCAACGATAGGGTTTACTGTACCTGTTGTCTGGCCAATCTCAGGATTCTTATCTAACATATATTGAATTAAGGCATCTGCGGCGGTTCCTATACTCAACGTGTTAGTCAGTATGATAGGAGTTTCTAACACCCCTAGTTCTTTCATCTGAATGGTTCCCATCGTTTTCCCGAATCCATTGATCACATGACTCGAAGCGATAAGTTTGTCCATAAATGTATTTTCGTCATGAGGAATGATGCTAGTAACCCCTGTTTGCATAGCTCCTTCGCTTAGCGTTACATGCCCTACTGTAACTCCTTCGACATCTGTAATTGAGTTAAAAGCCCCGGTTTCTATCTTACCAATCTTCACCCCGAAATCTCTAATCCGTTTCTGTGTCATGTAAGTAGCACCTCCTTATGTTTAGTTGAAATCTTGCTTACGAAGATATTCTTCATATGCTGATATCTTTTTACGCAACATATTATCAATTTCCATTAATACTTTTATCTGGTTTTGAACATGATCTTGGTGATTTTTTAATAAGTTCAACCTCTTATGAGTAGTTTGATCACCCTGTAAAAATAAAGAAGCATATTCCTGAATCTGAGCAAGCGGCATTTTCGTTTCTTTAAGTTTGATAACAAAACGCAGCCATTGAACATGGTATTCAGAGTAACGTCGATCACCACGAACTGTTCGCTCTGGTGAAATAATCTTTTCTTTTTCATAAAATCGCAGAGTATGTGTACTAATGTTAAGGAGTTTAGCAACTTCTCCAATGGTATACATGTCTATCACTCCAACTGATATCTAGTTTCTTGACTTAGAGTTTACTCTAATCAGTATAATAAAACACAAGAGGAATTATCAAATGAATAAATTTGAGGAGTGATTTTAATGAAATACACAGTAATTACGGGAGCGAGCTCTGGAATTGGATACGAAACGGCACTTGCATTTGCTGCTAGAGGTAAGAATTTAATTATTGCAGCTCGGAGAAAAGAAGAATTAGAGCAACTTAGAGCAAACGTATTGTCTATGTATCCAGATCTTGACGTTGTTGTTTACACAGTTGATCTATCAATAACCGCGAAAGTACATGATTTCTACGAAAGTCTTAAGGATTATGAGATTGAAACTTGGATTAACAATGCGGGCTTTGGGAACTTCGCTTCAGTTGGAGAGCAAAATTTAGATAAAATTGAAACTATGATTCATTTAAATATTGAAGCATTAACCGTTCTTTCTTCTCTTTTTGTTAGAGATTATGCTGAGGTTGAAGGAACACAGCTTATCAACATATCTTCTGGCGGAGGCTACACGATTGTTGCAGACGCCGTAACGTATTGTGCATCCAAATTTTATGTGAGTGCCTTTACAGAAGGACTCGCACAAGAATTAAAGAGTAAAGGACAAGCCATGCAAGCAAAAGTGTTAGCTCCAGCTGCTACGGAAACAGAATTTGCAAAGCGTTCCATGGATCTCGACGAGTTTCAGTATGAAGGAACAGTTCCTAAATTTCATACAAGTAAAGAGATGGCGGATTTTTTGCTGAATTTATATGATAGCGAAAAAGTTGTGGGTATCGTTGATGGTGAAACCTATGAATTTCACTTAAAAGACCCAATCTATCCGTATGCAGCTAGACAAAGAAAATAGTCTTACCACCTCTGAATTATGATAGACTGAATCAAGAAGATTAAGAAGTCTCCTGTTGGAGGTATGCACATGTATTCAAGCGAGATAAGAACAAAGAACCACGATCGAAAAAATGTGAATACTACTTTAAGCCATTCGTTATACACTGAAATTAAGATATTAGCTAAAAAACTTGATAAACCAGCGAATGAACTTATTGAAGAAGGTATGGTTCATGTATTGAATCAGTATAAAAAGAACAAGAAGTAAGCAAGAAAACGCACAGGAATGATTCTGTGCGTTTTTTTATAACTCTTAACAATTAAATCGACTTAAATCACAATAAGTTGGATAAAAAGATAAGGTAGTATTTAAATTGTTGTTTCAGGGATGTGACCTACTTGAATCCTTATGTTGATGTAATTATTCGATCTATCATTGCCTTTTTTTCTATATTTTTTGCTGCTCGTATTTTAGGCAAACAAACCGTTTCAAGAATGACGATCTTTGATTTTATCGCTGTCGTCACGCTTGGTTCTGTCACTGCAAACTTAGCATTTGCCTTAGAAGTAAAAGCGCGTTATATCTTTCTCGTGTTCTTCATCTTTGTTCTTCTGATCTATCTTTCTGCATTTCTTTCCTTAAAGAGTAAAAGAGCTCGCAAATACGTAGCAGGAGATCCTACTGTCGTTATTGAGAACGGAAAAATATTAGAGCATAATATGAGGAAAATGCGTTACACCCTTGATTATTTAAATCAGCAACTTAGGCAAAAAGATATTTTCTCCATAGACGATGTAGACTACGCACTCGTTGAGAATAACGGACTTCTCTCTGTAAAGAAAAAAGAAGCGCACCTTGCTGTCACCCGTAAAGACTTACATATCTTTAAAGAAGAAGTGAAGCTCCCCATCGAGTTGATGATGGATGGTGAGATTCTACTGAACAACTTAAAAGAGAATAACATCTCTAAAGAATGGCTGTTCTCGGAACTCAAGAAACGTAATCTTACAATTGAAAGTGTAGTTTATGCACTACTTACTAGCAACAATAAACTGTATATAGATATCCATGACGATAAACTACATTCTCCTATGGATGTTGAGTAAACACTTCCTGAATTAACAACGTGTTTTTATCGTTTTGACATATCAATAATTCTAATCGGATTTCCTGAATCATCTGTGAAAATAGCATATCGTCCCGGCGGGATATCACATGGTTCTTTAACAAAGCGAAGAGAGTTTTGGTTTTCTTTGAAGTATTCATCCACACTATCTACTAAGAACACACTTCCAGGGCCAAATTCACGTTCGAATTCATCATCTTCTAAAAGAATCTGAGTTTCAGTGTTTGTCTTAAACGATACAGTATGATCTCCTTCTCTCCATGCCTCGTCCATGCCTAATTTATCCCTATAAAAAATGACCGCTTTATTCAAATCTTTAACTGGTTGAGAATGAAAAACTAGTTTCATATAAACATTCCTCCAATTCCATATTTTTACACATAAATGATTTACGTAAATCGTAATTCATTTACGTTATCTTGTCAACATGGTAAAATAACCACATGAAATCAAATATACCAATTCCAGGATCAGCGAGAGAAAAAATATTACAGGAAGCTATTAAAGCATTTGGTACTCAAGGATATGAAAAAGTAAATGTCCAACAGTTAGCCAAAACCACAGGTGTAACAACAGGAGCTCTTTATCATCACTTTAGTAACAAGTTAGAATTGTATAAAGTTGTACGGGAAGAAATAGAACGAAGAATAACAAGCAGAATGGAGGCTGCTGCTGAGGTTCATGAAGATTCATTATCATCTCTTAAATCTTCTATGATTATCGGATTTAACGCGGCTGTTAAGTTAAATGTATGTACACTTTTAAGCGAACCTGACGTTAGCTTAAATCAAGATCTTTTTGCTGTACTCTTTAATGAAATAATGAATGAAGATATACCAGGAATAGAGGTACTCCTTTCTTCCCTATTGCGAGCCGCATTGAAAAATGTATCAATCGGTATGTCTCCTGAGGATGCTAAGCAAGCATTGATATGGTTTCTTGAGAAAATATAATTATCTACTCAAATGTTCTTGTTTGTGTATCTCAAAAAAGAGACTTTCAAAAAAGTCTCTTTTATAAGTTTACATAATAATATTACAGTCCTCTTATTTCCAATTCTGCTCAATGAAAGTGTCTCTGCCTGAAGTTTCGCGCTCTTCTTTATATGCTTTTGGGTTTTTCTTATAAAAATCTTGATGATATTCTTCAGCTTCATAAAACACGCTTGCTGGTAAAATTTCTGTTACGATCGGCTTTTTAAACTTTCCGCTTTCTTCTAAATTCTTTAAAGATTGTTCGGCAAGTTCTCTTTGTTCTTCCGTATGATAAAAGATCGCCGTTCTATATTGTGTTCCTCGGTCGATAAACTGTCCTTCATCATCCGTTGGATCAATTTGCGGCCAATACAGATCTAACAATTTTTGATACGGAAAAACCTCCGGATCAAATGTGATTTGAACCGCTTCACGATGCCCGGTCTCACCTGTTTTAATCTGTTCATAGGTTGGGTTGTTAAGTTCTCCACCTGTGTAACCAGATACGATACCATGAATGCCAGGTAGCTCATCGAACGGTTTGACCATACACCAAAAGCAACCCCCTGCGAATGTTGCAAGCTGTTTATTATTCAAACTAATTCCTCCTAAAAACAAAAACTCAATTCATAAAAAGATTTTATCGTGATAATTCAAAAAAGAACAGTGATTGCACTTACCTGTTCATAGGATAACCTATATACGACATACACTGTAAGCACTATGGATAAAGTGCGGTGAGGAATTTGAATTTTAATTTTAATGAAATTGAATCTGAAATTTATAAACGGTGTAATGAGCTTCTTTCCCTCCAAAAAACGGATGGAACTTGGCGTTTTTGTTTTGAGAATTCTGTGATCACAGATGCGTATATGCTCATTTTATTACGAACCATAGACTACAAAAATGAAAACCTTATTAAAAGGATAACCGATCGAATCCTTTCCAAACAGTCTCACGATGGCTTATGGCGTATATATCCTGATGAGGGACCGGCGAATTTGTCAGCTACGATCCAAGCCTATACAGCTCTTTTGTATTCAAAGCTCCCTCCACACACTGAAGAATCACTTCAAAACGCCAAACAATTCATTATAAATAATGGTGGATTAAAAAATGCTGACCTTTTAACAAAAGTCTTTTTAGCTATGAACGGTTTATATCACTGGCCAGAGCTACCAATCGATCCAGCCATTCTCTTTTCACTGCCTCTTACTTCTCCCATTAACCGTTATGATATCAGCAGCTATGCTAGAGCCCACTTTGCTCCTGTTCTGTTAATGATTGAAGGTAAAAAGAAACTAACTTCAAGCTACACACCTGATCTATCAGTATCATTAGGAAAATCAGATCAAGGTTCCAACATTGAAGATTGGATAAATCTGTTCTCCTTGTTGAACATAAGAGAATCATACATGAAGACGAAGAAAGAAAATATACTTTCATACATTCAAAACCATATCGAACCTGATGGAACACTTCTTAGTTATGGGTTAACCACTATTTTCATGGTGTACGGTCTGCTTTCAGAAGGATTTGATACATCATCACCGGTTATTCAAAACGCTCTGAACGGGTTGATGAATATGTTTTGTGAGGTAGATGATACGTTGCATCTGCAGAATTCACCATCCACTACATGGGATACGTCTCTCATGCTTTATACATTGCTTGAAGCGGGTGTTCCACATACAAACGCCCACGTATTAAAAGGAGCAAGATTTCTACTTACACAACAGCAGAATAAATATGGTGATTGGTCTGTTCATAATCCTGATGCAATCCCAGGAGGCTGGGGCTTTTCTATAGGTAATACGCAGCACCCAGATCTAGATGATACTCAAGTGTCACTCCGTACCATTGCACAATACTGTCGTACCCACTCTTCTTATTATTTAAGCTATGAAAAAGGGCTTGGATGGCTTCTATCTATGCAGAACGATGATGGCGGATGGGCAGCCTTTGAAAAGAATACAAATCGTTATCTAATCGGAAGCCTACCCATAAAGCACGCAAAAGACGCTCTAGTTGATCCATCCACTCCAGATATTACAGGCAGAACTTTAGAGTTCGTAGGAAATTATCACGGCATGAATCAAGATCATCTCTCAATAACAAAAGGTGTGAACTGGCTACGAGCGAATCAAGAATTAGATGGTTCATGGTATGGACGATGGGGAATTTGTTATATTTATGGGACATGGGCTGCCGTTACAGGTTTAATCGCCTGTGGCGTGCACAAAAATGATAAAGAAATTCAAAAAGCGAAAAACTGGTTGTTATCAATTCAAAATGAAGATGGAGGTTGGGGCGAGTCTTGTGAGAGTGATACGAAGAGAATGTATGTTAGCCTAAACAAAAGTACACACTCTCAAACAGCTTGGGCGCTTAACACATTAACGGCTATCTCGGACCAGCCTAATCTCAGTATGAAAAAAGCTGTTAATTGGTTGCTAACTAAAAAGAAAGAAGCCAGCTATCCAACAGGAGCCGGCTTACCTGGCGCTTTTTATATCCATTACCATAGTTATGATAAAATCTGGCCGTTACTTGCGCTCTCTCACTATTATAGAAAATACTATTGAGTGGAATCATCTGCATCCTGATCCATATTCTTATCCTTCTTTCGCAAAATACCTATACCTAACACAACAAGTAAGATCAGATATAAAGTAAACCACCATAATGACCAATTTCTCCCTACAAAATCTGTAAATTCCATTGTATTCGTGTGCATATGGTTACTCAACGCCCATATTAATAATCCGGCTGGAAGTAAAAAGGGATGATAGTTCGGAAACTTAGATAGATGTTGTAATCCCTTTAGTGCTGTAAATAGACAAATGACAATCTTAACAAGAATTCCAAATATCCATACAACACCAATGATGACCTCTACTCTCTCAAAAATATTGATGATTGAAATATCTCTCATCAACTCATAAGTAGGATAACTTTGCCGTTTAACCATATAAGCTCCTTCAACACCTACAGCAATAAATACGGTTAAGATAAGAGCTAATCCTCCAAACAAGATTCCTCCCAGATAGTTCTTAGAGAGTTTTTCTTTGTTTTTCACATATGTGAGAACACTTCCTAAAAGAATGATCTCGATGAATGGAAATCCAGTCGTCGTATATGCACCTTGTGAAATTTTCAACATCCCTTGTTCGAAAAAAGGCTGCAAGTGTGAAAATCTGAATTGATTCGTAGTAAGGGCTAACGAACAAATGAAAAAGAGAATCATAAATGGAGTTAAAAACTCATTTACACGACCAATGTTATTTAATCCATAAAAGCAGGAATATGCTGCAAGTAGAACGATCATAATCTGAAAAGTCCATGGACTTGACTCTGGTATAACATTTGAGATCATAAAGTTACTAAGGTTTCTAACCACATAGGAAGCTAAATGTAGAGCATAAAAGATGATGATAATATTTAATATCGTGCCAACTACCTTACCTCCAGCTACTTCGGTGATACGAAAAATAGAGCGAAACTGGTACCGTTTAAGAATCAATATCCAAATAATGTTTAGGGTCAAACCGATTATTACCGCAAATAACATAGAAATCCATGCATCCTGAGCAGAGAAAAAAGCGGTTAAGTTAGGTGCCATTAGCAAGGAACTACCCATTATAAAACTGATTACGATTAAAACAAGCTGCCATCGATTTATAGTATGGTTCATGTTTATCCTCCAAACATCAGTTTATATAGTGGTGAATATATAGCATCGATCCATTTTGAAAAAGGAAGCCAGTGTCTATTGGAGAGGAATGCTGCCACATTCAACATTGAAAAGATCCAAAAAGTCGTAAGTGTAATACGATAGGGTTTATTTTTGCTCATGAATGGTTTCCACCCTCGCTCCTACAGATTCAAGTTTTATGGATACATTTGTTTCTAGTTCCGCATCGGAAAACTCTTCTTTCCAATTTTCTTTGTATTTCTTCCAGACTTCAGGATGCTTATTATAAAGTAACTTCCCTAATCCAAAAACATCCGTCTTTTCTTTCTGTGCCTTTTTCACCGTGCTTTTTATATGACGTGCTAGCTCCTCATTTACTCGTTTTTCCATCTCAATAAGGGTCCTTGGATCACCAACATCGACTGCACATGTCACTTCTTGTAGAATGGCTTTCCCTTTTACATTTACTACATATTTCAATTTTCCATTTGTATAATGTACATTTGTTTTCGAGTCAACGTCTTTTACCATAAATCCTACGTTACCTTTTTGACTATCACATTTGTGACTCAAAATAAAGATATCCTTTACTCTTTGATTGATAATAGACCAACCTCTCGTTTGATCATTGTTCAACCAGGTCACCATTTTTTCTTTGTTGAAGACAGCCAGTCCAGTAATTCGATAAGTTTTATCATTTGCATTTATATTTTCTAAATTGGATGTTTCGCTTTGACTATCATTTATCTGAACAATTTCTACGCCTTGAATGACCGGATCCCTAAATTCACCATATCGCCAACGAACGACATCTTTCTCCTTAATTCCATCTGATATACCAGTAGAGGTGGCAGCTAAGCGCACTCTGTTCTTTAATGATTCACCAGGGTTCTTAAAGATTGGCGTATAAATAGAGAGAATATTTTTGGCAGTCGAATTTTTTGCAACAAACATGATGAGATTATCCCGAACTTCATGGTTTCGCTCCATAAAATCAAATAATGGAGCTAACCCTTCAGTCCTTGCATATTTTTCACCAATAATGACACTTGTAATATGTGAAAAAAGCAATTTTCGAGGTAAAATGTTTCTTCCTTTTTCAACAGCATCATAAAGGGTCTCACCTGAAACGGTATACGTGTAAACCGATCCCCCAGATCCTCCTGATGGTGCACCACCTTGCCCACCTGCTGTGCCTCCTGGATTCACCACTTGAAAATGAACGATCGTTTTATTCTTTTTATAGTCCACACCAATAGAGGATACAATTAGGAGTTCGTTAAGCTCTACTCGACCAGCACATCCAGATAGTATCAATGAGAATGAGATGATTACAGCAACTATATTCCATCTCCTCATGATTTTTTTACCCATTTTCTATGCAGTTTCGTTTGTGTCCACCATAAAGGTAGACGGAGTAGGCTGTCTTTTTGTTTTCCCGATTGAAACGGCGCTAACGGTGAGAAGTAAGGTTTTCCCATGGACGTTAGCGAACATAGGTGGATCAGTAGACCAATCATGAAAAAAATCATTCCAAAAATGCCTGTTGTTGCTGCTAAAATCATAAGTACGAACCTTAGCAAACGTGCAGCACCACTAAACCCATAATAAGGTGAGACGAAGCTTGAAATTGCTGTCAATGAAACGACAATTACGATAGCTGGGGAAACAAGTCCTGCGGCTACAGCAGATTCACCGATTACAATCGCTCCTACAATCGAAACAGCAGAACCAATTGGACGGGGCATTCGAATACCGGCTTCACGTAAGATTTCAAAGATTGTTTCCATAACAAGTGCTTCAACGAATGCTGGAAACGGTACACCTTCTCTTTGAGCGGCTAAACTTACTAGAAGATTAGTGGGAACCAACTCTTGATGAAAGGTGGTGACAGCAATATATGCCGCCGGAAGTGCTAATGATATCATGAAAGAAATCACCCGAATCACACGAATAAAGCTTGAAAGATCAAAGTGATGGTAATAATCTTCAGCCGCTTGGAAAAAAGATATAAAGGTTGTTGGTGTGATAAGGACAAATGGTGTACCCTCGAACATGATTACAACGTTACCTTCAGATAGTGCTGCAGCTGCTACATCTGGTCGTTCTGTAGATTGAAATGTAGGAAACGGAGAGTATCCGTTCTCATCGATTAATTCTTCAAGCATTCCACTTTCGAATATTTTGTCAGTGTTTAGATTCGATACCCTTTTTATCACTTCTTGTAAGACTTCTTGATCGACCTGGCTTTCCAGATAGGAAACTAAAATCGTTGTTTTCGTTATTTTTCCTACTTCAAACGGCTTAAAGCGTAAAGTAGGGTTTGAGATTCGGCGTCTCAGCAAGGTTGTATTGGTCTGAAGCGTTTCAATAAATCCTTCACGTGGACCTCTTACCATTGTTTGTGCTTCAGGTTCTTCTACACCGCGTGTCTCCCACGTTTCAAGGGGAATAGAGTATGCCTCTGTCATCCCATCTACAAAAATAATGACCTGGCCTTTTAAGACAGGGGTTATGATCAAATCGAAATGAGGACATGGACTTATCATTGCAGAAACTTCTGTTTGATGAATAAGTTCTTTCGGTTGTAACGTTTTATTTGCTAGTTGTGTGCGTTTTATAGGCTCAATAATGGATAATTCAAGTTGTTGTTTGTTGATCAATCCTTCGATGTAACAAATGCCAAAAGGAATAGGCATCTCTAAAAACTCTACGATTTTTACATCGATACTCTCTCCCAGAATGTTCTTGATCTCTGCTACATTCGTCTTTAGATCAGAGGATACATGAAGATGGTCATAATTTTCAGTTGATGAAGAGGAATCGTGACGTTTTCTTTTGAAAAATTGCTGGCTCATCTCTTTCCCTCCTTCTAAATCATTGATGTTCTCAGCTTTTGTAACTGCCTTCTGTTTTATACAGTTTAGGTACATCGCAAGACACAAAAACCACCTGCATCTAAGGACAGGTGGTTTTTAGAATCATGATTGATTTTGAATAATGTCATGAAAATCAACTGCATTCATATATTTGGTAATACCAGCATCAATAATTGGTATTACCATAAGAATGAGGTGTAACTTGCCATGAAGAAGCGTTCTTCTGAAATGATTGGCCAACAAATCATCCAATCTATTCTACAAGGAAAAATAGAAATTCATGAATCAATCCCTTCTGAAAGAGATTTATCATCGATTTACAATGTAGGAAGACCAACAATTAGAGAGGCTTTGCAGCGATTAGAGCGGGATGGCTGGATCGTTTTTCACAAGGGAATGCCAGCCACGGTAAATGAATATTGGAAACAAGGAAACTTAATGACGATCGTTACCATTCTTCAACTGCAAGACGAAATTCCTGATGAATTTATTGTGTATATGCTTGAACTTAGGGTTTCTTTAACCCCAACATATATAAAAGATGCGGTTAAATATAACCGAGTAAAACTAATATCTTTGTTTTCATCTCTGGATGAATTGAAAGATGAACCAGCTTCATATGCTCTTTTTGATTATCATCTGCAGCAAGAAATGGCTCAATTATCTCCTAACCCGATCTATTGCCTAATCCTGAATAGCTTTAAAGATGTTTATTACAGAATGGCACTCCAATACTTCGAAGATTCCTCTTCTCGATCGTTATCTAAACAGTATTACGTAACCCTGTTAGAATCAATATTAATCGGTGACATTGAAGGAACTGAAAAAATAACGCAATCCATGATGGAAGATAGTCTAAATCTTTGGAAGAAAAAGATGAATGGAGGAAAGAACAATGAAGAGTAAAGGAATATATCGAGATTTTTTCTTGCATTTTGATATAGTAGTTATGATAATTATTTTCTTCTTAATAACCAGTTTTCTGTTTACGATGAACCTTACGACAACAGTTCTACTTTTCTTTCCACTAGGTATTTTGATTTACATGTTCAGCGAATATCTCACGCATCGTTTTTTCTTTCATATTAAAGCACCTAAAAATACAATTCTGTTCAAATTAATAAAGAGATTACACTATGATCATCATAAAAAGCCAAATGAATTAAAGTTGTTATTCCTGCCAATTTGGTATAGCATCCCTAGCCTCTTTCTTTTATCCACCCTCTTTTTTTTCTTCACACAAGCAATTCAGTACACCTTGTCTTTTTCTATCGGTCTTTTATTTATGTTTTTCGTCTATGAATGGAAACATTATGTGGCTCATAGGCCGCTGAAACCGAAAACCAGGTTTGGCAGATGGATTAAGAAGACACATACTTTGCATCATTATAAGAACGAGAACTATTGGTACGGCGTTTCAACTCCCTTTATCGATGTATTGTTTGGGACGTTAAAGGATGAAAAAGAGGTGGAATTGAGCGATACTGCTAAAGACTTAGAAAAAAGAAGTAAAGAGTGAATAGAAAAAGTCCAATTAAACTTTTCCTTTAATTGGACTTCGTATCAGTTACTCAAGAATTCAACTGTATCTCTTTTAACTTTTGTCGCTGCTCATCTGGCCACCATGCTCCGCAATCATCAGAGACGATACACACTGAACATTTTTCAAGATCATATACTTTCATACCACTAATAGGTGGCGAATAGAGGTGGAGTGTGACAAGAGCGCTATTTTCTTCAGCCTTCATCTTATGGATTCCTCTTTTAGGTGCGTAGAAAATCTGGTCTTTAGTGTGAGTCGATGTAAATAATTCAGAAGGTAACCCATTTTCACTAATCTCATAAACAGTATTTTCGGAAGAACCACTTAGCACTTTGATCCATCCTTGAGAAAAACCGTGATCATGCGGAGCACACTCTAATTGTGACCAATTCATTACCAATAATTCTACATCTTCGTTCTGATATAACAGCTTTCTATAATACGGTTTACTCTCTGAAATTTTGAGTTCTGTTTGAACATCCTCGAGCTCTATATTTAAAGAAATCAACGCTGTCTTGAGATCTTCCTTTGAAGGATCGCTTAATAAGTCGAGTATGTTCATTGACTTTTGAATCGTTCTCACCATGTTACCTCCTTCTAAAGTTTATTAAGAATGAAAGATAGCGAAGAACCCCTCTTATTGTATGAACATGAACTTGCCACTTATGTGAATGATAGTAAATTTTGTTCGCTAATAAAAAAATCGCCTAGCAGGTGCTAGACGATTTAAAATAAAGGATTTTGACGCACATCTATCCAATGTTCCGATTGTTCAAGCTCTCCAGCTAATTGCAGCAACAAATTCTCGTGACCTCTTGCCGCAATGACCTGCACTCCTATCGGTAGTCCATCTTCTGTAAGATGCATCGGAACGGACATAGCCGGTTGTCCAGTCAGATTCGCCAACTGAGTGAAAGGAGTTCTAGCAAGATTTTTTCGAGCAATCTGATCGACGATTCCTGCCTTTTTTAATAACCCACCAAGACCGGTTCTACCAACAGTACGAATAAGAAATTGTTCAGAAGCGGTCGGCTGAAGTTCTCCAATCATAGCCGGGGGAAAAGCCGTCGTAGGCGTTATGTAAAAATCATAAGTTTCATGAAAGGTCTCCATCTGGAGAGCTGCAATATCCCATTCTCTAATACTGAGTACAAATTCTTCTGCTGAAGTTGCTTTTCCTAGCAAACCAAGCAGCCAAGTAGAAGGTTCTACATCTCGGTAGGTCACTTTTCGGCCAAGAATACTTTCTAGAGACGTTAAAGTAGCCGCCGTTTCACCAAAGTACATTGTTAAATAACTTTTTGCTAACTTAAGCCCATCAACAGGAGCATCAACTTCTTCCACATCGTGCCCCATAGACTCTAATATTCTTGCAGAATTAAGCACTGCATCTCGACATTCAGGATGAACTTCTGTTTTGATCGGCGATGTAACAGAAAAAGCAATTCTTAACTTCCCATCAATTGGAGTACTAGAAGCATCTAGGAAACTGCCTTTATATTTTGGAGTATAAAAGGCACCTGCTTTCTCATGACCATGCAATTGATCCAGCATGGCAGCACTGTCTCTAACGGTTATTGTTAGGACGTGTTCAGCTGACGCTCCTTGCCAGGAACGGCCTAAGTTAGGACCGACGGGGGTTCTTCCTCTTGTTGGTTTTAATCCAAACAAACCACAATAAGATGCCGGAATTCGAATGGAACCACCTCCATCATTTGCACCGGCAAAAGGAACCATACCAGAGGCGACAGCTGCTGCTGAACCTCCACTTGAACCGCCAGGCGTATGTTTCAGATTCCATGGATTCCGGGTTGGACCGTATTGAACGGGTTCGGTATAAGCGACTAACGCAAACTCCGGAACGTTCGTCTGGCCGACCAATACAACGCCAGCTTTTCTTAATCTTCGTACATATTCAGAATCTATCTTTGCCCGGTAAGAAAGGAAAGCTTTCGAGCCAGCAGTAATCGGTTCACCTTCCACCTCTTGTGAAATATTTTTTAACAGCGTAGGTACACCTGAAAACGGTCCACTTTGTTCATTGTCAGCCATCACCCGTGCCTTTTCATACATCGTATTTATAACAGCATTGATTTTCGGATTTAGAGTATCAATCCTTTTGATGGACTCTTCAAGCAGTTCAATCGGCTGGACTTCTTTTTTTCTAACTAACTCTGCAAGCCCTAATCCATCATAATCTTTGTAATTGAACCCTTTCATCTACTTCACTCCTGAACTTTGATGAGTATGACTTAAAAATCATTGTTTAATAGAATTTGTGCATCTCAAGGAATTGAAGTCATCTCATGCTTTACGTTCATTACCCCTTTTGAAATTACCGGTTATTTTAGCCATAATCAGCTGTTCTGCAATTTCGCTGTCTGCTGCTTTGATTCTATTTAAAAACTTTTCTGCTTCCTTTCCTTTAAGAATTTTCACTTGTTTTCCGTAATAATCTAAAAATACGTTATGATCTTTTGTTTCTCGATAACTAAAAGGTTTTTCTTCTAATCGATTTCTTTTATCAATATGTTCCACGTTTCCTTGTCACCTTCTTGATTCAATTATTTACAAATATTTCTTATGAGATTACATGTACTCTTCAACATACACGTTCATTAGTCCTTCTAAACTGAAATACGATTCTCTATGATTTGTATACTAGATGACCAGACTACAAAAAAAGACATTTTTCTAACGTAGTAGAAAAATGTCTTTTCCGTATATTTCACTTTTACTAATTTTGCGATTCAATAATAGGGTTAGAAGCAGAATTTAGTCTTTCTACAATCCTTCTCTTTTGGTAAAGCATGGTTCCTGTTTCTGCAAGATCACTGATCATTGAACGATTGGCGAATGCTCCAAATATAATTCCTGCTATAGGTACCATCTGAAACAGCTTTTTCCAACCAAATGACTCTGTAAATGTTAATGTGACCTCTCTCCATCCTTGTATTTGAGAAACGACTTCTCTTGATTTCATTTCATCCTTACTGATTGCAGCAAGTTCATTAAGAATCGCTTCTTTGCCTACATAATCAGAAGTAGAAAATTGGAGGCATTTTAAGATATAGACTCGTTCTTCCTTATTATTTGGATCATATCCGTGTATGATCGCGATTTCTTGTAAAGTTTTTAAAGAGATTGCTAATATAGCAGGTATATCAATCGCTAGTGTGAAGATACCTCCAATTCCAGTACTGGCTCCTTGTAGAGTTGCAGCACTTTTTCGTTTGTTTGCAAGCTCTAAGGAAACGTTCTTCATTTCTTCAACGGGTATGGTTTTAAAGTCGGCTAATTCATGTATCGATCTACCTGTTTGTTTTTCGAAGAACTGAAAAACCGATTGCTCTTTAGATAGATATTGACCACCGTTTTGTATGTATCCACCAATCTCATCAAGCAGTGTTCCAATCTTATTTTGAATGAATTTTGGTGTCACTTTATCTAGCAGCTTAAACGGTAGGCGAGTAATTCGCTCCCAGAACCATAACCCTTTTTGATCTTTTTCCCATTTCTCGATCTGTTGAAGTTCTTTTAATAAATACTCTTTCGATTCCATCGTTCTTCATCCTATCTATATGTTCATACCTATTGTACGCTGTGTGCTAGATTTAGTTTCAACATTGAAAAACCGTCTAGAAGCTATTTCTAGACGGTTCATTTTGTATTAGCTTATTGTTGCAGGGCTTTTAATGACTCTCGAATAAAGGCAGGAATATCATCTGGTTGGCGGCTCGTTACAAGATTACCTCCACAAACGACAACCTCTTCATCCTTAACTGTTGCTCCAGCGTTTTTTAGATCAACATGAATGGACTTAAATCCGGTAATGCTTCTTCCGTTTAGAACCTCTGCAGAAATCAAGAGCTGCGGACCATGACAGATTGCAAATACAGGCTTCCCTTCATCAGCAAAATGTTTCGTAAACTGAACGAATTCGTCATCACCTCTTAAAATATCAGGCGAAAATCCACCGGGAATGAAAAGCGCATCATAATCATTAGGCGACACTTCTGAAATTGCGGCATTTGTCGTCACTTGAGCTTCCTTTTGTTTTCCTTCAAGTGTTGCCCCTTTTTCTGAGCCGATAACGGTTACCTCATGGCCAGCTTCTCGAAAAGCTTTTGCCGGTTCCGTATATTCTACATCTTCAAACATATTTGCGAGTACTGTTGCAATTTTAGCCATTACTTAACCACTCCTCATTTTTTGTATACAATTGTTGTATTACCATTGAGGAAGTAAATTAAACCCTTTTTTAAGTTCTAGCTTTAAAACAGGGACACAATATATAGATGAATCATCAAGACAGCGGCTAATAATCCGAGTAATGACGCTATGTTCGTTTCTGTTCTTGAGCCTGTTTTCGTGTAGAAAGGAAAACGAAAGCGAATAGGTAGCGGATAAAGAAGTTGAATCCCCCTAGATGTCGCAGCATCTAGAATAAGATGCGAAAGTACTCCTACTACCAAGCCGATGCTTAAACTTTCTTCATAACGCCAATCTATCCATTGTGGCAACAAAAATAATACTAAAATCATCATCCAGCTATGAGTAATCGTACGATGCCCGAATGTCTTAGAAATTGTTTTTGATAAAAAAACGGTTTTCTTCCCTAAATATGATCCTGGATGACAAAGATCTGGAAGCAAGCTGCCAAAAACAGCCGCACCAAAAAAAGTCAGTTCATGCTGCAGAGTCTCTGGAGGCAGATCAGTGAAAGCCTTATAAAGGGCCCCTGCAACAACGCCTCCAAGTAAATGTGTGTTGCTCTTCATGTTATGTATCTCTCATTTCTCTCGTTGTGTCGTTTCCCTTACTGTTTTATCTTCTTCATTTACTAATTATAGAGGGTTCTTATTTACATGATTTTTAATTCTTGACTTCTTTGATAAGTTGATTGGAGTGCAAGGTGCGAGACTCCTATGGGACGAGCGGTCAGGTGGAGACTCCTAAAGGCGCAAAGCGGCAGGAGGCTCACCGTACGCCCCATGGAAAGCGAGTATCCTGGAACGGAAATCAACTACTTTCATGAACTACAAAGAATTAATACATTCAAAAAAGAAGAAAAGAGCAGCAAGAGCTACTCTTTTGATTGTTCGGTTGAAACCAATGATTTGATTCTCGTTATCGGCCCTGTTTCTCCGGTATCCACAACAAACGAACCATTGTTATATCGATCAGCTGGTTTGTAATTCAATGTAGAAATTGTCTCAACTTTACCTGAGCTTGTTTCTAGTACAAACTGTACTCCATCTGCTGTAATTAACTTCATACCCACGATTCGATGAGGGTTCGATTTTAACTCCCTCACCATCACAAGACCACGTTTAGCACGCGATGTTCTTTCAAATTCTGAAATCTTCATCTTTTTAAGTGCACCACGCTGTGTAGCAATAACAACTTGTGCCTTCTCAGGGTCTTCTGGTAGTGCAAATCCACTAACCACATGGTCCCCAGCTTTTAAATTTATGCCTTTAACGCCAGACGCTCTTTGTCCAACGATTGAGATCTCATCTTCAGCAAACCATAATCCTAGTCCAAAGTGTGTCGCAATGAAAACATCTTGCACTCCGTTTGTTAACGAAACGTCCACGACTTCATCATCTGCTTTTAGCTTAACGGCCATCAGTGGACGGTTATAACGTGTCGCTTTGTAAGACTTGAGTTCTGTTTTCTTCGCCATACCCTGCTTCGTAAAGAAGATGAGATATTGATTCTCTGCAAACTCTTTAATCGGGTATGCTTTGATCAGTTTTTCATCTTTATCTAGGCCAACAAGACTTGCTAAGTGCTGCCCCATGTCTTTCCAGCGGATCTCAGGCATCTCGTACACAGGCAGGTAAACGTAGTTTCCTTTGTTTGTAAACATAAGTAGCGTTTCTGTTGTGTTGAGCTGAGAAGCCATCAGAAGTGAATCGGTATCCTTCATGCCTGGCGGTTCACCGTTAGAAGCACTGTATGAACGAACGCTAGAGCGTTTTACATAGCCGTCTTCTGTAACAGTCACCATGACATCTTCAGACGGAATCATGACTTCCATGTCGATCTTGATCTCTTCAATTTCCGCTTCAATGATTGTACGGCGTGGATCTGCGTATTTCTTCTGGACCTCAGCCATCTCTTTTTTTATAACATTAAACAGCTTCTTCTCGCTATCTAATAAGGAACGAAGATACGTAATTTTTTTTGCTAATTCCTCAGCTTCAGATTGAAGCGTCGTAATATCGGTATTCGTCAAACGATAAAGCTGTAACGTAACGATTGCTTCAGCTTGTAGTTCTGTAAACTGAAATTTATCAATAATGTTGTCTTTAGCATTTCGTTTATCTTTAGAAGCACGGATCGTTTCAATTACTTCGTCTAAAATTGAAATAGCTTTAATTAAACCTTCAACAATATGTGAACGTTCTTCCGCTTTTCTTAGGTCATATCGTGTTCTTCGAGTAACAACTTCTTTTTGGTGCTGAATGTAAGAATGAAGAATCGCCTTCAAACCCATTAGTTTCGGTGTCTTATTATGAATCGCTACCATGTTGTAGTTGTAAGAGACTTGAAGATCGGTATTTTTAAAGAAATAGTTTAGAATTCCTTCTGCATTACCGTCCTTACGAAGCTCGATCACGATTCTTAGTCCCGTTCGATCTGTCTCATCCCGGATCTCAGCGATACCATCTACTTTTTTATCTAAACGCAACTCATCCATGCGCTTAACAAGGTTCGCTTTGTTCACTTCAAAAGGAACTTCAGTAATGACGATCTGCTGACGGCCGCCTTTTAAGCTCTCGATCTCCGTTTTTGCACGAATGACAAAGCGACCTTTTCCTGTTTCAAACGCCTTCTTAATGCCATCTAGACCTTGAACGATTCCGCCGGTTGGGAAATCTGGCCCTTTAATCACGGTCATTAATTCCTCAAGAGAAACATCCGGGTTATCGATCTGCATCGTAACTGCATCGATTACTTCACCAAGGTGATGTGGTGGAATATCTGTCGCATATCCAGCAGAGATACCTGTTGATCCATTGACTAATAGATTCGGATAACGGCTTGGTAATACGACCGGTTCTTCGGTTGTATCATCAAAGTTTGGTGCAAATTCTACCGTCTCTTTATCAATATCACGGAGTAGCTCAGAAGCAATAGCTGATAGCCTCGCCTCTGTATAACGCATAGCAGCTGCAGGGTCTCCATCGATACTACCGTTATTACCGTGCATCTGAATAAGCACATTTCTTACTTTCCAGTCTTGACTCATACGGACCATTGCTTCATAAACGGAAGAATCACCATGTGGGTGATAGTTACCGATTACGTTTCCGACCGTTTTTGCTGATTTTCTGTATGGTTTTTCGTTCGTGTTTCCTTCTGCGAACATCGCATATAAAATACGGCGCTGAACGGGCTTCAGGCCGTCTCTTGCATCAGGTAATGCACGCTCCTGAATGATGTATTTACTGTATCTTCCGAAGCGGTCGCCGATTACGTCTTCTAACGGCAGCTCTCTAAATTTCTCAAGCAGTGACAATCTTTAAACCTCCTCAGAATGCTGACAAGTTCTCGTTATCTAGTATGTTCGTTTCTTCGTTTATGCCAAACGCAACGTGTTCTTCGATCCACTTTCGTCGCGGTTCTACTTTATCTCCCATTAGGACAGATACACGTTTTTCAGCACGGGCAGCGTCATCAATTCTTACTCGGATCAACGTACGTGTGTCAGGATCCATCGTAGTTTCCCATAATTGGTCAGCATTCATCTCACCTAGACCTTTATAGCGTTGGATGATATAGCCTTTTCCGATCTTCTTCTGTGCTTCTCTAAGCTCGTCTTCATCCCAAGCGTACTCGATGACTTCTTTCTTACCAGTCCCTTTGCTTACTTTGTAAAGTGGAGGAAGTGCGATGAACACTTTTCCTTCTTCAATAAGCGGCTTCATGTATCGATAGAAAAAAGTGAGTAATAAAACTTGAATGTGTGCACCATCTGTATCTGCATCAGTCATGATTACAATCTTATCGTAGTTCACATCTTTTAAAGTAAAATCAGAGCCCACTCCAGCTCCAATCGCATGAATGATTGTGTTGATTTCTTCGTTCTTGAAGATATCAGCAAGCTTTGCTTTTTCTGTGTTGATTACTTTTCCTCGTAGTGGAAGGATCGCCTGGAATTTACGGTCTCGCCCTTGCTTTGCCGAACCTCCTGCAGAATCACCCTCGACAAGATAAAGTTCATTACGTTCAGGATTCTTTGATGTAGCTGGAGTTAATTTACCGCTTAACATCGAATCCTTACGTTTGTTCTTTTTACCGTTTCGAGCATCCTCACGTGCTTTACGTGCTGCTTCACGTGCTTGTGCGGCTTTAATACTTTTACGGATGAGCATTTCACTAATTGCAGGATTTTCCTCAAGGAAATACGCTAACTTAACCGCTACAACCGCATCCACAGCAGAACGTGCTTCACTTGTTCCTAGTTTACTCTTCGTTTGCCCTTCAAATTGCAAAAATTCTTCGGGAATACGAACGGAAACAACAGCTGTTAAACCTTCACGGATATCAGATCCATCTAAGTTTTTATCTTTTTCTTTTAACATGTTCGTTTTTCGAGCGTATTCATTAATGCTTCGAGTAATAGCCGTTTTCGCACCCGATTCGTGCGTTCCGCCATCTTTTGTTCGAACGTTATTTACGAACGATAATACGTTTTCTGCATAACCATCGTTATATTGAAAAGCAAAATCCACTTCGATCTCATTTTGTATGCCCTCAAAACTCACAACAGTATGAAGAGAGTCTTTATCTTCGTTCAAATATTTTACGAATGCCTCAAGACCTGTATCGAACTGAAATTCGTCTCTTTCTCCGTTACGTGCATCTTCAAGTACAATCTTGATCCCTTTTAACAGGAATGCGGCTTCTCGTAAACGTTCACTTAACGTTTCATAGTTATAGTTGATCGTAGAAAACATGGTCGGGTCTGGTTTAAAGTGTACGGTCGTTCCAGACTTACGCGTATTTCCGATCACTTCAAGAGTTGTTACAGGTTTTCCGCCATTCTCAAAACGTTGGCGATAAGTCTTTCCGTCACGATGGATGGTTACTTCCAACCATTCAGATAGTGCGTTTACAACAGAAGCACCTACACCATGCAATCCTCCAGATGTTTTGTATCCCCCTTGACCAAACTTTCCACCAGCATGAAGAACAGTAAAGATGATTTCTGGTGTTGGTTTTCCGAGCTTATGCATACCCGTTGGCATTCCGCGGCCATCATCTGATACTGACACACTATTATCCTTGTGAATTTTCACATGTATGTAATCACCGAATCCGCCTAATGCTTCGTCAACGGCGTTATCTACAATTTCATATACGAGGTGATGCAATCCTCTAGCATCCGTACTTCCAATATACATACCTGGACGTTTTCGAACGGCTTCTAAACCTTCGAGCACCTGTATGGCATCATCGTTATACTCCATTAATGACTTATTACTAGCCAAGTTGTGTTGCTCCTTTCACGTTGCTGCAGTACTACTATAATAGCAGAACGTTTGTTTCTATACTACTGTTGTCTGTATATTCTCCTCTTATTTCTCGGTATATCGACTGAAAACCTTTAGTGTCGAAAAGAATATTTTTCTAATAAAAAGTGACTTTACAAGATAAGCATGGGAAAACCACCCGTATGATTGCGGGTGGTTCATTACTACCGTATCATAGCATGTTCCACTTTAATGCACTTATCCATAATATAAGGAATCGTCGCACTTTGCAAAATCTCTTCTGCTTCTGCACTATAAAGACCGAGCTGTGCCCAAAAGAAACCAGCTTTTATTTTCGCAGCAGAACGTGCAACTTCAGGCAAATATTCACTGCGTCTAAACACGTTAACAATATCTACATGCCCCTCGATCTCTTCGAGCGTCGCAAACGCCTTTTGCCCTAAAACCTCTCTGACATTAGGATTTACAGGGATAATCTCGTAACCGGCATTCTGCATATATTCTGAAACCATATAAGATGTGCGAAAGGGTTGATCAGATAGACCGACTACAGCAATGCGTTTTCTTAATTTTAACAGGTTTTGGATATCTTGTGTCGTTGCAGCTCCCATCTTTATGTCCTCCTAGTGTCTTTTTATATAGTTTTAGACAAATTATGTAGAAATGAAACCTTTTCATAAAGAAAACTTGGCAGACGCCAAGCTTTTCAAGCCTTAGTTGAACTTATACTAACGTACTAAGTGAAAAAAACCGGCAATCTCGAATCTTGTTTTCGAGAACCGCCGGCTATAATTCATTATTTCTCTAAGCGGTAAATATCACTATACTTCTTTTCGAAGTAAGCGATCAGATGATCTGGGTTTAGACCCTCACCTGTTACGTCTTTTAAGATTTCAATCGGCTTCTTCATCTTTCCGTACTGATGCACATTTTTCGTTAACCATTCTTTGATCGGAAGAAGGTTTCCAGACTCCATAAGTGCATCGAAATCAGGAATGTCGTTTATCATCGCATTTTTCAGCTGTGCTGCATAAATGTATCCAAGAGCATAGGACGGGAAGTAACCAAAGCTTCCGCCTGACCAGTGTACATCCTGAAGCACTCCTTCCGCATCGTTCTTAGGCGTAACACCGATATATTCTTGCATCTTTTCATTCCAAATGCGCGGAAGGTCTTTTACTTCGATTTCGTCGTTAAACAAGCCTTTTTCGATTTCATAACGAACGATAACATGCAGTGGATATGTCATCTCATCAGCTTCGATACGAATGAGCGAAGGCTCGACAACGTTAATAGAGCGGTAGAAATCTTCAAGCTCTACTCCGTTAAACTGTGCACCCGAAACCGTCTTTAACATGTTGTATTGATTTTTCCAGAATCCAAAGTGACGACCGACAAAGTTCTCCCAGAACAGAGACTGAGACTCGTGAATGCCCATAGATGTTCCAGTAGCAAGTGGTGTTCCAACGAGTTCATCTGAAATGTTTTGCTCATAAAGTGCGTGTCCACCTTCATGAATGGTTCCGAATACAGCCGTACGGAAGTCGTTTTCCATATACTTCGTTGTTACTCGAACGTCTCCCGGGTTTAATCCGATTGCGAACGGGTGAACCGTTTCATCCAAACGACCAGAATCAAAGTCATAACCCATGTCTTTTAGAACATGCATGCTGAATTCTTTTTGCTTTTCTTTCGGGAAATGTTCGAATAAGAACTTCGTATCTGGCTGTCCTGCTTCTGTAACTTTTTGAAGAAGAGGTACGATTCGATCACGAAGTTTAGAGAACGTCTCATCTAAGATTTCTACTGTAACACCAGGCTCATACATATCTAAGAGTGTGTTATATTTATTCCCTTCATAGCCCCAATAGCCGATGAACTTCTTATTATAATCAACAAGTTTTTCTAAGTATGGCTGGAATAAGGAGAAGTCTGAAGCGTTCTTCGCTTCTTCCCAGACCGTTTCTGCTTTTGATTGTAAAATGACATACTCTTTAAATTCTGCAGGAGGAATCTTGGCATTACGCTCGTAATCTTTTTTTACTTCCTCTAGCGTCTTCTTCGTAACATCAGAAAGAGAGTCTTGTATATCAGACTTAGAAAGTTCTTCGATATAACTCTTCATTTCTTCAGAAGTAGACATCGCAAAAACATCCGAAGATAATGTCCCGATTACTTCAGAACGTTGCTCGACCCCTTTTTTAGGTGCGCCTGTACGAAGGTCCCAATACATGAGGCCGATGGCTTCATTGATGTGTACCATTTTTTTCACATAATCTAAGAATTCTTTTTCAACAGTTACTTTTGTTTGCGTCATTTGCTATTCCATCCCTTCACGGTTTCATAAAAAACATACCGCTATATGAATTCGTGACGCAATAAAAAAGTCCTGCTGGTCGATTTTATTTTTTTCTAAAAATCTTCTTTAAAAAGTTCTGCATACGTTGCAAAAGAAGGATCAATATTGTTTGCGTGACCAATTGATTGATGTAGGACACTTTGAATTTCGGCTTTATGATGATCTTCCAGGTGTGGTTGTATGTTCTGTAATGCCTTTTGAATGCTATCTAAATGGCTGAATTGTGTGTACATAATATAACCTGCCTTCGTTTTATGGTTAGGCATAGTATGTACGTGTATAAGAGGTCTTTAAACTTTGTTTCTGTAATTGGTGATGATCAATGTAGTAGTGAGTATGTATTGTGTTATTTAATTTCGGTTTAAAATTGCTATTTCCTAATGTTTTTTTTAATAAAAATTATTAAATGCGTACGGTACGTGAAATTATTATAGTTTTATTGCTATTAAGGTGTATGATTCACATAAAAAAGGCTGACTCGATCAAAAAAGTCAGCCTTCCTTATTGGTTTGGGCGGTAGAATCCAAAAGTTTTGTCCTTGAATCCACAAATTTTGTAGTTCAATCCACGAGTTTTGCTTCTCAATCCACAAATTTTCAGCTTTTATCCGCGAGTCTACAATTTTCGACACTCGCGGCTCCCCATACCATATATGCATGTATTCAAAACACACTCATCAACTCTGGTGCTGTCTAGGTGCACGTTTTCCAAAGTATTGATAATAGTCCGTCTTCAAATCACCGTTGTACAGCTTACGCTTCTTCGTTGCTGAACGGCCATAATATTCTTCAAACTTTTCATTCGAAGTAATCACATACACACTCCATGTATCATACGGTTTCATCGCCATGCCTAGGTCGCGATACATTTGTGCTACTTCTTCTCTCTCACCTAGTCGCTCTCCGTAAGGCGGGTTCGTCACAAGACAACCAAAATCTTTTCTAGTCGTGAAATCGCGGACTTGCATCTGTTTAAACGTGATAAAATCATCGAATCCAGCTTCGTTAGCATTATTCTTAGATAGTTCGATCATCTTATGATCAATATCAGACCCTTGAATCTCAAGAGGTAGATCATATTTTGCAACATCTTGAGCCTCACCAACTGCTTCATACCAAACCTTTTTATCAATCCAGTTCCATTTTTCTGAAGCGAACTCGCGATTTAAACCAGGCGCGATGTTTTGGCCGATCATCGCTGCTTCTATCGGCAATGTGCCTGAACCACAAAATGGATCAGCGAAAGGCTTGTCTGGCGTCCAATTCGTTAGCATAATAAGAGCTGCAGCCATCGTTTCTTTAATCGGCGCACCTGAATGCAACTCACGGTATCCACGCTTGTGTAGACCTGTACCACTCGTATCAAGAGTTAATGTCGCGATATCCTTATGAATCGCCACCTCGATTCGATACAATGCTCCGTCCTCAGGGAACCATGTTTTACGATTATACGCCGTTTTCAAGTTATCCACTACTGCTTTCTTTACGATTGCTTGGCAGTCGGATACAGAAAATAGCTTTGATTTTACGGACCGGCCGATTACTGGGAACTCCCCGTCTTCAGGAATAAAATCAGCCCAAGGAAGTGCCTTCGTTTGCTCAAAAAGTTCATCAAACGTCTCTGCTTTAAACTCACCAACCACTAATTTTACGCGATCTGCCGTTCTTAACCATAAGTTAGCTTTTACTAAAGTTTTCTCATCACCATCAAAATAAACTTTCCCGTTTTCAACTTTCACATTTTCAAAACCTAGCGCGCGAACTTCATTGGCTACAAGAGCCTCTAATCCCATAGCTGCTGTTGCCAGCAGTCTTAATTGTGTCATAATATGAACTCCTTAATCTTCATCGATTTCTATAGTAATAAGTATACCCTTATTTGAGGACACTTTTTTATGTAAATAGAAAAAGCCCCGGTAAACGGGGCCCTCATTCAGCTTTAATTTAGGTACCAATAACGTTCTGTAAGCCATGTTCTGTTCCTTAGTACTACAAACGGCTGGTAGCCTCGTACACCGGTGGTAATCATCTATCTACAAAAAGCCTTGGCTTCTTGTTCTCCCAATCGTTCAATTCCGAAATGGGAAACTCCCCTACCATAATTTGGGTTTCTCGCTCGTGGGGTTTACCTCGTTCCACTCCCTTTGTTTCCATCGGGACTACGTCACTGTGGCACTTTCAAGGTATTAACACCATATCCGAAGACTTAGGTGCGTTCCCTGCCGTTAGTCCAGTAAGCTTTATACAAGCAAACCAATCTACCCTGGCTTATTTTTTGGCCAGGCACGATCATTACGGTCATCTCAGATCCGTGCGAGCATGGACTTTCCTCTAAACCAGATTATCTGATCCAGCGATTACCCGAACGCTATTGATTTAAGTTTTAAAAGCAAGATTCATTATAGCATGCTGAATGGATAAAAACAAATGGATAATAACTGGAATCAATCGTACAATTTGCTGCCAAAAACATGTTTTTCCAAGTTAGACAAACGCTGAAGAATATCGGAGTTCGTCGTGCTTGAAGTTACTGAAGACATTCTGCGTGTTTGCTGATGATCAGTAGTATTTTGAGCTTCTTTACGCAGTCGATTGTTTTCTTGCACAACTGCATCATACTCTTTTTGGAAATTTTCATAATCCTTAATAATAAGATCTAAGAATTTGTCTACTTCGTCTTGATCATAGCCACGAAAGCCTTGTTTAAAGTCTTTTTCCAAAATTTCTTTCGCCGTTAAATGAAAACGCTGTTCACTCATGTGAATCACCTCACACAAAGATTCTAAAATTATTTTTTCACTACCTGACCTAAATGTCAATTTTTTTCGACTTTAGATTCATTTATTCATTACGATTGTATTGTTCCTCTTGTACAAGAACATCCAAGTCATAAGGAGTAATATAAAATATTTCGTACGAATTGTCCATTTCCTGCTTTTGTTTAGCTGCCTGTAAATAATACTTCGGCGAACCGTCTTTTTCTTCGTCGTATAAAAGCAACACGGCATCGCTTTTTTGCACAAGAAATTGATTTTTAACACGAAGCTGCCCTGGCGACTCGTATGGCTTTCGGCTGACCGAATCAACAAAATCGGCACCAGCTAAAATTTCATGATATTTTTCTTGAACGTTTTCTTTCCAACGAGCTTCTTGCTCTAAGAACGGTGTAAGAACTGCAAGTTTTAGATCGGGGTATTCTGCTTGAAGATCAAACACCACTTCTGCAGCCCACATTTCAACACCAGGCTGCCCACTGATGATCACCCATTCAAGTCCTTCATCAAGAAGCGAGACTAACTTTTGTCCAATCGCTTTCTTTATATAGTATACCCCTTCATGTTTGTCACTAAAAATCCCCAGTTCATGAGCTTTGTAGCCACTGACAAGCAGTGTTTGAAGCATGTGAAAATACCTCCTATTAATGAAAAACACCCGGCTCTGTCTATAGCCGGGGCTTCATTAAAAGTTTTGTGTTGTGTGACTGATTTGATTGCCAATCATTACTGTTAACCCGACGATTACAAAAAATAGAACAACAATCCACTGCTTCACGTACCATCTCTCCATAGCTTAAAATATATATTTCCCTATCCCTATTCCGGGTTATTTTGCGAAAACAATCGAACCGTCAGGAAATATGACGAAAACCTAGCAGAAATATAAGGTTTTATGACGTTTTTTGCGCTTACCCGGGGAATAAAAAAAGGGGGAATTTATTTTCTTAAGAACATTTTCATGTCCTCTTATATTCTACAAAAAACAATGCCGTTTGAGAAGAGATATTTTGCAGGAATTCATAAATTTGACGAATTTTTACGAATATTGGATGACGCGTTGTTCTAATCGTTCGATTCTTTTCAAAAAACGCTGTTTTTCCTGTTCTTCTTTCCTCTTTGTTAACCTTTTTTTGCCCTTCCACCTTGAATAGGCCATAACAGCAAAATGAAGAGCTTTATCGTAATCTTTTTGTATGTGCTCAAAATGCTTAGAAAGTTCAACAGCTGGTTCTTCATCTAAATGATCTTCTTCAAGCAATTCCAACCAATACTGGACAGAGATTTCTATCTCATTACACTTTTTGTTTAGAGCAGCTAATGATTTTTTTGATTGAGATGTATGTGAATTTCCCGTTTCCAGAACCTCGTTATAAAGAGACATCGCTTGTTCTTGTTCGTTTAAAGCTTCAAACCATCTCGCAGATTCATACGTTTCTTTTTCGGTACGAAAACCATTACCCGTCACAATCCCAGACATATGAGTATATAGCGTGATGAGCGAAAGAACATCCCACTCGTTGTGCTGAAAAACTCCTTCAAGGAGAGAAGGATCTCCTTCATTGCAATATTGAAAATAGAGCATGGGCGCAAGATAACCAGGTGTATCATGAATCCGATTCACGCCAAGTATCTCTTTTTCCACTACAGAAAGCTTAACCGCAGGTAACGTATCTTTCCAAAGCCTCCTAGCGCCATGAAGAAGATCAAAGTGACCAAACTCTGGCAATGAAGGTACAAAATCACGAATTAAAGTATGCCGCGTTTTCACTTGTGGCCAATCAAAGGATTTTCCGTTATACGTTACTAGATTCCTCAGTTCTTTCACATGATTTAAGAAGTAATGATAAAGAGCAACTTCAGATCCTGGTCCTGGTAGGAAGAACTGGTGCACTAAAACGTGATCTCCCTTGATCTGACTCATACCGAGCATAAAGATCGTATTCCCAGCTCCACCACTTAAACCAGTTGTTTCTGTATCAAAGAACAAAAGGTCAGAGGCTTCTAAATCCCTTGCATGTAAAGGGTGCTCAGCATCAATATCCTGCCATTTCGACACAGCGTCCAAAACGTCAGAAAACCGATAACGCCCCCACTTTGTGTCAAGAGGATATTCTACTTTTCGGATGATGCAATAATCCTCTTCGAAAAAATAAGCTGACGCCCCAAATTTCTCCCAATAATCCGCATGATCAATCCTGTTACCTGATGAATCCTCAAGTGGTTGCTTGCTCTGTACAGGAGGCGTTGAAACCGGATTTACCATATGTTTTTTTAGCCGATTTAGTTTATTTTGAATCGACATGCTCTGTCGCTCCTTTAATTTGAGAAATCAGCTTTACAGCTAGATTCTTGCTGTTATTTCCTTCTTCTAATGTACCCGTGCAAGACGGACAGCCACTTTCGCAAGGACAACGTTGTATCATAGAGAGCGCTTGATCAATAACAGTATCCCAAGAGCCATACACTTTTTCACTCAGACCAATTCCTCCTGGGTATCGATCGTAAATAAAGATTGTAGGTTGTTGATTATGTACCGCTTTAACTTGCGGTACAACATGAAGATCATTTGCATCACACATAACAAATAATGGAGCGACATGCCGCAGTACGTGTGCGATTCCAAGGAGGCCCGCTTCGAGTTTTTCTTCACTTAAATCGTTATTTTCAAACGTTAGCCAAGTGGCAGAAGTGTGCAACTCTTCTTCCGGTAGATGAATCGGTCCTGACCCAATATTGTCATGTGTTTCAAATTTAATCTTTTTAAAGATAGTTGCCTTTGCGACTACCATAACATCACCGTAGGCCTTTGCATTTTGCTCATCTGTCGTTTCTTTGTCTACTTCTAGTACATTTAGCGATACAGCAAGGTTTGCATCTGTAAAGTAATCAACATCCACTTCCCGAACGAAGGCTTTCTTTTCTTCGTAATCGAGCTTCTCAACCTGATATTGTGTACCTTGATGAAGGTAGATCGCTTCTTCGTGAAGAAGTGTCATCGAACTAAAACGATCCATCTCGCCAATCACTTTCACGTCAGCGACATTACTTTGATCGATGATCACAACGTTTTCCTGTGATGCAGAGCGAAGTGAAATGTTATGAGCAGGAAAGGAATCATTCATCCAGTAAAAATGCTTTCCTCTTTTATGGAGCACTTGCTCATCAACTAAAAATTCTAAAACATCCTGTATCTCTTGATCACCAAATTTCTCATTCTCTTGAAACGGAAGTTCATACGATGCGCATTTTAGATGATCCACTAAAATAATGAGATTATCAGGATTCATACGAGCAGACTCTGGTGATCGTTCAAAAAAGTAATCTGGATGCTGTATCACATATTGATCGAGTGGTGAGGAAGAAGCAACCATGATCACAACGCTCTCATCCTGACGTCGCCCCGCACGTCCAGCCTGTTGCCACGCACTAGCGATCGATCCCGGATAACCTGTCAAAATACAAGCGTGAAGCTGGCCTATATCTACGCCTAGTTCTAATGCATTTGTTGAAACGACTCCCATGATGTCTCCGTTACGAAGTCCTTTTTCAATGGCGCGTCGCTGTTTAGGAAGATATCCCCCTCTATAACCTTGTATGGACTTTGTACCAAACTCTTTTTTTACAAGTTCTTGCAAGTAAGTAAGCAAAATTTCCACTCGTACACGACTGCGTGCGAAAACGATCGTTTGAATATGGTTTTCTAAGAATAGCTTCGCAAGATTTCTAGCTTCAAGTGTGGCGCTTCGCCTTACGTTTAACGGTTTATTCACAACGGGCGGATTATAAAAGAGAAAATGCTTACGACCGGCTGGTGCTCCGTTGTTGTTGATCAGAGTCATCGGGTTTCCAGTAAGTTGCTCTGCCAACTCTTTTGGATTCGCAATAGTTGCAGATGTGCAGATAAAAATGGGGTCACTGCCATAAAAGTTACAGATCCTTTTCAGTCGACGTATCACATTTGCGACATGACTTCCGAAAACGCCTCGATATGTATGTAACTCATCTACCACTACATATTTCAGATTTTCAAAAAGCGATACCCATTTTGTGTGATGAGGAAGAACAGCAGCATGAAGCATATCGGGATTCGTCATAACAATGTTTCCCGCTTTTCTGACCACTTGTCGAATATTTGCTGGAGTATCCCCATCATACGTATAACTTTTTATATCCAAACCCATCTCATCAATCAGTTCGTTCATCTCTGACTTCTGATCTTGTGCCAGAGCTTTTGTTGGAAAAAGATACAAAGCTCTTGCCTCGGGATTATTAGCGACCTCCTGTAAAACAGGAAGGTTATAGCAGAGCGTTTTTCCAGACGCGGTAGGTGTAACAGCTACAAAGCTTTCACCACGTAAAGCAGCTTCATAGGCAGATAATTGGTGAATATATAAGGAAGAAATCCCTCTTTTAGAAAGAGCAGATTGAATAGTTGGATGCAAAGAGTTAGGAAGTGGCACTGAAACCGCCTCTCGTGGCTCGATAGTTTTCCATTGAACAATTTGTTTAGCTAGTTCTGGCTCTCGTAAAACGTCCATAACTTGCTGGATTGATTTTTTTCGAAACATGTTTACCACCTCTCTTCTATTTTAACGAATATCTGTTCGTAATGAAACAGAGACTTAAAGAGAATGTTCAAGTCTTAATGGAGCCATTTCAACAAATTTGTATAATTTCAAATTTTATTTGTTAATTTTTGATAAAAAATAGACGTTTCTTGAAGGAAAATAGAAAATGATGAAGAATTTAATACTTTAATATTTCATAAGCATAAATATTTAAATAACGTTTATTGTAACGTAGTAAAGAATTAGTTTAGATTTCATAATACCCCATGCAAAACTTTTTTTGGAATAATGTGTTATAATTAATATATTAAAATAACTTAGGGCCTTTGACTTTTCTTAGTCACCCTCCGTTAAGGAAGGGAGTGCAAGAAAATGAAAAAGATTAGTGTTTTTATGGATGATTATCGGAGCCCGCCTGAAGGATATGTCTTCGTTGAAACAATAGATGAATGTTTGGATCTTCTGAGGAACCATGATATTGAACACTTATCATTGGATCATGATTTACTAAGCAGAACGAGAAACGGCATGATGCTTGTACAAATGATGGTTAATGAAAAGTTATTTGCAAACCGAATAACCATACATTCTGCCAACTCTGTTGGAGGCAAAAACATGTACAACTGCCTTAAACAAGCTCAAAAAGACTCAATCATGCCCCACACCATTATCGTTTCCTTACGCCCACTCCCACTAAAATATATCCCGCCACGCGTGCTTCAGCATTATATTGATATCAAATAATAATCCCAACACTAGAATAGGAGGAAACAGCTTTACAGATCACTTGGCAAACTAGCTGTTTCCTCTATATCAACAGACCATGCAATGATGGTCGTGCTATCTCTTACATTATTTCTTCTTATTTCATCTAATAGGAATCGAACGCCTTCTTCCAAACCGTTATCGCTCAATACTTTTTGTACCTCTCCAGCATCTTCAAATGCAACACCCGGACATTCAGTCAGCCCATCCGTCGTCATGAAAATATGGTTAAGTCCCTTTCTCATTTCTTTCTTACCTGAGCTATAACAAGGTACTGGAAGTTCAAATGTGTTTACTTCACCGACCCACTCATAAAAACTACGCTGAACAAGCTGTCTTTCACCTAGTGCAATCAGCTCAGGATGGAAAAGATGAAGAATACAATCGCCAATTGAGAACCACCACAAATATTTTCCTTTTCGAACAACGATCAGACATGCCGTTTCACCTGTTGTTTTTCGACAAGAATCCATAAAATCAGGATCTTGAAAGATATTAAGTATAAGATAATCTAGCTTTTTAAGAGCTGCACTTGCAGATTCAGAGAGAACAGACTTAATTTCATTCTCATTCTTTTCAAAGTGATTTAGAACCAGTTCAACACTTTGTGCTGTTTTATGACCATCAAGTACCATTGTAAACTCCCAGTTTTCTGCTTCGTTCGCCCACACTAAGCATCCATCTTCATTTTTATATGAACCTGCTTTAGAATTACCTCCGAACCTGCCCAAGGTTACGTTTTGTACTTCTGTTATATCTAATTCATCTATAAATGTTTTATCGCTTCCAACCCACTTCATATTAGGACTATTCATCACTATTCTCCTCCAAATAATTTCTCACTCGTTCGCAAACTTTTACTACATCTTCATTCATTCCAAACGGAGCATCTGCCCAACTATAGACTTCATTCGGTCCCCAGTACTCTTCTGGTGTATTTGGATATCGTGGAACGATGTGCATATGAAGATGTGCAACAGAATTACCTGATACGAGTGCATAAATGTGCTCAGCATTTTCTGTCTCTTTCACTGCTTTGCTCACTCGAGCCATGATCTGGCCGAATGCATTGGCTTCTTCAACCGTCAGATCACCAAGACCTGGTGCGTGACGTTTCAGATCGATCATGATATGCCCCAGGTAAGAAGGGTGAACACCTTTATCGATATGGCCCACATAAACATAATCATCTTCAAATATTTTTACACCAACTGTATCAATAGTGCCTGTATGTTTGTCGCAAATAAAACAATCCTTACTCATTGCTATCTCCCCCTTAATACAAAAAAATCCTATCATCTCGATAAAGAGACGATAGGCTTTTCCTAACGTGGTACCACTCTTCTTTGTTTGCAAAGAATCCATGCAAACCTCAGAACCTGATTACGGAGGTTAACCGTACAGACTTCATTTTAGTCTGTCCACTCCTAGGCGAGTTCAGGATATATGTTGACTGCATTGCACCCAATCAGCAGCTCTCTAAACAACAAATAGATCCTTACTACTCCTAATCATCACGTTTAAACGATGGAAAACTTTTACTAATGATAAGATGATTAGAAATTTCTGTCAAGTCTGTTTTTTCTGATTTTATGTAAGCTGTTAGTGATGAATTGAATTTTCACAATTCCCTAATGTATTGATGAAAATAATAGATGTAAGGATTATCTTTGTCCTGGATTCCTTTGACTCTAGAAACCTCTTTCCAATCTCTTTCGTTGAAATCTGGAAAGAAAGTATCTCCTTCAAAGGCATGGTGTATTTTTGTAAGGTACATTTTAGTTACCATCGGCATAAACTGCCTATAGATTTCCTCTCCACCAAAAATTATGACTTCTTCATCGCCGTCACAAGTTTTCAACACCTTGTCAATAGAATGGACAACGATACAATCTTGAGGTGAGAAATCTTTTTTTCTCGTAAGTACAATGTTCTTCCTTCCAGGCAACGCTTTACCAATAGATTCAAAGTTTTTCCTACCTAGAACGATGGTTTTTCCCATCGTAATCTTTTGTACGTACTTCCAATCTTTTGGCAACCTCCAAGGTAAATCATTGTCTTTGCCTATCACTCTATTTTCGTCCATAGCAGCTATTATTGAAAAGTTCATAACCGAATCTTACCTTTCTTTTAAGGTGATCTCTAAACTCAGCATCTTTTCTATCGATATCCCTGCCTCTATGTAACTTCTGACTAATTTCCAACAATCATTTTCCCATCTAAAAGTCTGGAAAAATAAACTAGCCGTTTCAATTGGTTTATCATCAATAATTAGAGATGCCCAAAGAATTGCCATCACTTCATCATCTTTTAAAGTTATGATTACGTCTTCTTTTAGAATCCACGTTGCTTGCTTTTCACTTAATTCCTTAAATGCATGATTCCATCCATCAATCGATTCTTCATAGCCAAAGTCATAAACATCCTTGCCTCTAATTTCCCGAGCTGTGTATTTTGACGAAATTACATCCTCTATACCTTTGATAGAAAAGGTACTCCAACTTTTAATAAATTCTTTGTAAAACTGATTAAAAGTTTCTCTCATCTTTCCTCCTAAAAAGGGGTTTCATATATTTACTATGATTATCAAACTCACCTACATATTCGAATCCATTTTCAACATAAAACTGGTTTAATTTAATATTATTTGCAACACAATCTAACTTTATATACTCTCTACCATGTTCAACATTCGCTTGAATCCAATTCACAATTTCTTTACCAATCCCCTTATTCATAAAAGACGGACGCACAGCTAATCGGTGTATATAGAGAGAAGCATGGACTTCATCTTTACCGAATATATGCTCGTCCCACTCTGTTTGTTCTGGTGATAAGGTAAATGTAGCAACCAGTTGTTCATTCCATGTAGCCTTGTATGTATGGTTTCTCTGAATTGCACGTTTGATCTCTGTATCTTCACCACCACCGAGCAAAAATCTCCATTGATCAATATTTCTATCTTTCAACCATTGTGCACAATCTTTTAATAGACTCATAATCATTTGCAGATCTTCTCCAGATGCTCTTTGAATATCTGTTGATTTCAACGATTTCATTAATATTCTACCTCCTATCTATGCTCAGAGTAACTTCTTTATCTTTTATGTGATTCCTTCAAGATTCCCTCATGAATAATGAAAAGCAGCAACTCTAAAAGTTGCTGCTCGGTTCAATAACACATTATAGCTTACCTATACCAAACCTGACTCAAACGTTTTATTATCAATCAACGCAAGCTTGTTGTCAGCTTTATCTCGTTTTTCATCCATTACTTATTTCGATTATGGTTCTCTATTACTCCTCCCAACTCATTTCCTAACTCAACAATGGATTGGTTGATGCGCCATATATAATAGAGGTGATGAATTAGATCACGCTGAGATTGCTTACGGCTAGGCGCAAGTCGCTCGAACTTCTCTCGTTCTTCTTCTAAAGTTTGAAGAACAAATTCACCTTCATTCTCTGTTACAAGATTAGATAATGAATCAATATTGTTCTTTATTTTCGTCTCGATTTGAATAAAACCTTCGAGCAGTTCTTCAGGATAATCAAATCCTTTTCTGTAAGCAGAAGCGACCAAATGTTTTGCGTAATAATTGATAGCAGCTAACCTTGTCATCCAACTTACCATATCAGCGTAAATCGGTGATCCTGGGCGTTGGAGAAAGGATTGCGCTTCATCCCTGATCGCCTGAAGTTTTAAATCCAGCTTAAACGCACTTTCGGACAAATTCTTAACATTTACATCTTCTCTAAATCCTCTCACGTACTCGGTCACAAAAGGAGCAAGTTCTTCTAAGAATTCGTTGATCGATTCAGCAACTTTTACTTTCGTTTTCTTCGGAAAGATCAAATAAGAGACAGCTAACGCTATGGATGCCCCTGCAATCGTATCAAGAACTCTGGATCCAATCAGTGAAAACGTAATGCCACCTAATAAAAGATCGTACATAAAAGCGATCAACATAGTGATAAACACACTCATCAATGTGTACGAAACCGTCATTAAATAGAAGGCTAGAAAAACAACCACAAAAAGAAAGATGACTTCCAAAACGGTCTGTCCGGAAAGAAGTTTAGCAAGGACAAAACCGATAACTGCCCCTATAATCGTGCCTAAAGAACGCTGATATCCTTTCGTATAAATCCGTCCGATGGACTCAGTCCCAAGTAGTACGACAAATGCTGTAAGAAGAACCCAATAGGGCTGTGCAGGTGAGATGATCAAACCAACAATAATAGATAGAATTGCTGCTACGAGTGCTTGATATGCTTTTTTAGTAGACGGCTTTAACGCTTTGTCCTCTGTTTTCGTATCTTCTTCGCCCACTTTATCGACGGTCTCTTCTTCTTTTTTATCTTCCGATTGAGAATAGAGAGATTGCTGTATCGTTACAGCACCTTCTATCACGTGATTAGCGATCGATTCAATTCGGCGGATAAGATAGATCCACCCTTGTGGAGGCGCTTCTCGTTCAAAAAGTTTCATGATTAACATGCGAAGTTGCTGAACCGATTTTTCAGCAGGAAGAATATTTTGCTCTTTCACATGTGGAGCGAGTACTTCGACATCACGAACAGCAACCGTCACAGCAATGAGAAGTTGCTTAATCTCATCAACTTGAAGAGCATCTGCCTTTTTCAATCCTCGTACCGAATCCACTAACGTTTCAATCAACATACCCGTATCAAACACGTAAAGCCGAAGTTGACTTGGTAAGAGACCTGGCCATATTTTTTTTACATCATGCTCGGTGATATAACCAGAAACAATTAGTGCATAATCTCTTAGCTTGGAAACGTTCTTCTCTAATTCTTCCTTACGTTTAAGGCTTGATTCTTTATCTTGCATCGCTTCGATCAGGAGGTTAAGAGTCAGATTGCTTTGTATATGAAATGAAAGAATACTTCTTTTTAAATTTTTCGCCGTATCTTGAAACAAGAAGAAATTAAGGATAAAGGCATAAGCTACACCGAACCATATTCCAACATAAAACCAAGGCAACTGGTCACTGGATAACTTTAAAACAGAGGAAAAATAAACGGTCATAAAGAAGATCATGAACAAGGAAAAATAACGTGTACCAAATCTTGAGAAATAAAAACTGCTAAAGACACTTAACACTAAAACTGCATCTATGTAATACGCATTGTTTGCGACAAGAGAACCAATCGTAATGCCCAACATAGCAGAAACTCCGAGCCATAGCGTGGTTATTCGCATCTCTTGTTTTGTATCATCCATAACGACCATGATGCCCATCAGCCCTAGCATACCGGAAACAATAGCTGGTGTGATGCGTCCAGAGTGACCGGTGTATCGCATGATAAGAAGGGTCGTGAATACAGCAAGAATTAAACTAGCAGTCGCCCTTCCTGCTTTTTGCAACCGCACATATCCAGGGTCAGCTGCTACCATTTTCGCTAACCAATGGTGCTTGTTATATATTCGTTGCACGGTTCCCCTCCTTTTCTAAAACTATAATTGAAAATGATATCATGTAGATATTTTTTCACCAAATGAACTGCTTTAATCTACCCTTAACATATTTCTAATTCTAGTTATAGCATTCCCTTATTCGTCACTTTTTTTAACTTACTATCTATACTTTTTCTAGGACAATCCTTATATCTGTTTCTGACTGAGCTCGGTTTAATAAAAGATTTTAACCGACTATTCATTTCCTGCATACATTTATATAACTACAAATATGTCTTTGCCGGGAGTGGAATTAATGGGATCTACAGAGTTAACAGGAAGAATAATCTTTAAAGGTGACCCGGGCTATAAGGAAGCCGTTCGAAACTGGAACCCTTATGTCAACACATATCCTCTTGTATTCGTATTCGCACAAAATGCATGTGACGTCAGTAATGCAATTAAATGGGCTCGAGAGAACGATGTTCCCTTAAGGGTCAGAAGTGGCCGACATGCTCTAGACAAAGAGTTCAATGTTGTAAAGGGTGGAATCGTTATCGACACAGGTGATATGAATAAAGTGCACTTAGATAAGAAAAAGGGAATTGCTACTGTTCAACCTGGAATTCGAGTCGGACCTCTTGTAAAAGGTCTTGCTAAAGAAGGTTTTATGGCGGTGTTTGGCGATAGTCCGACCGTTGGAATCGGTGGTATAACAACCGGTGGAGGATTCGGGTTACTCTCACGTACAATTGGTGTAATATCTGATAATCTTCTTGCACTAGAGACCGTTGATGCAAAAGGACGGATTCTTAAAGCTAGTCCAACTTGCAACGAAGACTTGTTTTGGGCTTCTAGAGGAGGCGGTGGTGGTACGTTTGGGTATAACACGGAGTATACGTTTAAAGTACATCGTGCACCTGAAACCGCAACGGTCTTTAACATTATTTGGCCATGGGAACAGCTCGAAACCGTATTTGAAGCATGGCAGAATTTAATGCCATTTGTAGATTCACGATTAGGCAGCTATATAGAGATCTATAGCAAAGTAAATGGATTATGTCAGGTAACCGGCCTTTTCTTAGGTTCAAGACCTGAATTGATTCAAATCATACAACCTTTACTTAATGCTGGGACACCTTCAGAAGTAGTCATAGAAACGCTCTTCTACCCAGATTGTATTGATTTCCTTGACCCACCTGAACCACCTTATGCTGATCAAAACTTTAAATTCTCATCTTCTTGGGCGACTAATCTTTGGCCAGAAGAACCGATTAAGGTAATGAAACAGTTTTTAGAAGAAGCAACTGGAACAGAATCTAATTTCTATTTTACCAATTGGGGCGGTGCGATAAGCAGCGTACCTAAAGACAAAACAGCCTTCTATTGGCGAGATCCTTTGTTTTACACAGAATGGAACGCAACATGGGTTGATAAATCTGAAGAAGCGAGTAGTCTTGCATCAGTCGAATCTGTGCGTCAGCAGTTAAAACCTTATACGATAGGTTCTTATGTAAACGTCCCAGATGAAAACATTCAGAACTTCGGAAAAGCATATTGGGCAACTAACTTTGCTAGGCTGCAAAGAGTAAAAACAAAATATGATCCTGAGAATGTATTTAACCATCCTCAGAGTGTCCCACCACTTTTTTAAAAATTAACAATTGCAATAGTTATCCGTTATTTTGATGACGGTTAACTATTGTTTTTTACTTGGCTGGTTTCGTAAACTCTTTTGGAAGTTGTTTATTTCCGTTATAGGCACTTTCTACGCAAAGCAACGATTAAAATAGACGCAATACTCTTTAGGAAAATAGTGATTGCATAAAAAACATAATAGAATTTTACAAATTATGTTAACATGAAAAGATATAAATAATGCGAGGTGTCTTATGTATACGCCAACAGAGAGAGATTCTTATTTTCAGCGTACGATCGATATGTTAAATGTACTACCAATGGTTGAAGGTGTTGTTCAATTAGGTTCAGGTGTAACGGGTTATAAAGACGAATTCTCGGATATTGATTTAATGGTAGCTTCGTCCACTGAGGATGAAGTCATTAGAGCGAAAGATAATATTCAACAATTTTACAAAGGTTTGAATCCCGTTATCATCAAAGAGAAGCAGTTTTCAAAAGATATTTATCTATTGATTGTTATTCTAGAAAACTCGTTGGAATTCAATGTTTCAATTCTTCCGAGGAATTTATTAAGTGTAAGATCTCCGTTGTGGAAAGTAGTTTTGGACAAAACAGGCTTAGTCTCTGAGAAGATGGAAAAAGAGGACCGTGCTTTTTCAAACAAAACGGTAAAGTATGCTACTTTCGAAGATCCTGTTTTCGAATTTGTTTATTGTTACATAAGATTAGACAAAGAGTTGAAGCGCAAGAATCTCGTATATGCACTAAAGATGCTAGAGTCGATGAGAGATTATACGTTAATCGTACAGGCATTAAATGAGGATAAAAAACTTCATCAGTTTAAAGCTTACGACTCGTTAAATAGTAACGAGATTCTTTGATTTCCCAACGTTCTGGTTCCCAAAGTCCGGATCGTTTAAACGCTTTCCCACAGTGCATATAGCATTGCTCTACTTTTACAAGAATTCCAAGACTCGGAACTTTTCCGCCCACTGCCATATTTACGAGTATTTCTCCATCCTTAATAATAAAAGCTTCTCCGTTGATCCGAAGCGTCTCATCCATTCCTGGTATTAGAAAAAGTAAGCCTACTTTCGGATTTGAAAGAATATTAAACATTGAATCTACTCGCTTATTCCCTGGTCGATCTGGAATAACAAGGTGATGATCGTCCATTACATATACAAATCCAGGTTCATCTCCTCTTGGAGAACTATCACAATTCCCCTTTTGATCTGATGTAGCAATGGTAACAAATGGTGAATGAGCGATAAAGTCTTTGCAATGTTCATCAATCTTAGAAATAACTTTATTCTGCCCTCTAAGACTTGGAGTTCCGAGCATAAGCCTCAGTTCCTCTTGGCTTTTCACATAATTTAAAGTTTTCACTTTCGTTTCATCCCCTTATTTTCTAAGAGCATCCGCCGCTAGATGTGCATCTGCTTTCTTGACGTAAATGTCGTATTGCGTGTTATCAATGATTGACCGTTCTCTATCACCAAATGCCTGCCCCGGTATCCTCACCTTATATGGCACACCATCTGCTTTGAGCTTAGCAGTAACATTAAAATAGTTTTCCTGACCAAACGCAGTATAGATGAGATTCATGTTACGGTAACGATACTTATGAACAAGAGAACCAACTATGATTCCGCCCAGCACGATTAAAAGAAAAACCCATCCAAAAACTGGCATGCATATCACCTCTTTAGAGTTTTTATCCGAACAAAAGATCCAGTACAGACCCCAACTGTCCTTTTTTTCCTTCAAGAACATTAGGATCATACACCTCTACAAATCCACAATTTTCATATGACACGAATAAAATGTGGTTGTGCTGAATGTCGAGAAATTTACTTAAATCCGAACCAATCATGGCTAGTTCTTTTGTTCTGCAATCCGAATGGCGACACATGTTACATTTGAATCTGCTTTTAATCGCTTCTTCTACTCTGCTCATTTAACAAATACTTTCTGCTCTTTACTTACATGGTTAAATCAATAATAGGTTGATGGAAAAATTTAGTCAACGAGTGAAAATACCCCCATAAATGAATGGTTCTCTCTTAATAGTGTATAGAGTACATAAAAAAGAAATGACAGAAGCACGAACACTGTAAGGAGGCAAAACATGGAGCCGTATGTAAAGGATGCTCTGCTTGAATGGAAAGATGAGATTGAGCAACAAAAGAAAGAAATAGACGAAGAATACGAAAAAGTGAAAACAGAACTTCAACTCTATTCTTATAAATTTGGAATCACCAAACAAGTCATCCAATCAACGATCAATGAAGAAATGATCAAGAACATCAAGAAAACTTATCAAGAGCCTTTTGAGGAAAAGTACAATGAGTTGAAGCAACAGCTGAAAAAGCTTGAAGAGAAACGCAGCGTTTTCAACATGTTTGTAGAAAAGATCGAGATCGCTTCTGTAAAAGAATCCAATTCATAAAAAATCGAAGCTTGGAATGAATTCCAAGCTTCTTTTTCTATTCTTAATCTCAAGGCGCTTGTCAAAGTGTGTCGAAAATCGGATAAATAATTTTATATACGGAATTAACTTGAATTACCTCGTATTTATTGTAATTTACCTCGTAATTATTTGTTATTACCTCGTAATAAATGATAGATATACATACGAATTAAACATAGATTGATTTTGTTCAATTGTGGTGGACATTATTTGTTTAAGTTCCTGTATTCAACTATGTTTATTTTACAACTTGAGCTATTACCTCTTTTTTCACAGCTTTTTCGGTTACCTTTTCTCTTAAAAAAAGTCCAGAATACATGAAGAACGCACCGATCATGATCACGACTCCCATATATACACTCATCATCACCGGTACTAAAAACGCGCCAAGGATGATCGTCGAACGAGCTAGCATATCCGCTCCACTGAATGATACATTCGCAAAGGCAGAGTAAGATCCTCTCTTATCGCTAGGAATCATGTTAGCTTTTTCCGCTTCTTTAATCGGAGAGTAGATCAACTCACCCATTGTAGCGATTACATTAAATAGAAGGAGAACATACCAAGCGTTCGCTGACGTAACGGTCACGTAACCGATCCCATATAACAACAACCCAATCAATAAGGCATTCTTCTTAGAAAAACGATCCATAATTCGGTTGATCAAGAACGTGAAACAAACAACCATCAACATATTTTGAATGTTTAGCATACTGAGCATGCGAACCCCAGTGATCTCAAAGTTACCAATATGAAAAGAGTCGAATGTTTCAGCCAAACGGATACCAATATAGCTATTTAGTGTAAATTCTGCAGAAAAGATAAATGTTCCACCAATCACGACTTTAACAAATGCTGAATCTTTTAAAGCCACTCTGTAGTTTTGAAACAAGTCCAGAAACACATTCTCGTGTGTTTTTTCCAGAAAACCAGTGAACTCATCACGCAGCCAAATTCCATAAGCAATAGGGATGCTGATTGACGTAACGGTCAACATCACGAAAAGTTCAATCTGATGACTCACATACAGCAATCCACCTAAAGCCGCTCCGATCGCCATCGACAAGTTAATCATCCAATAATCAAGCGTGTATACTTCTTTCCTATTTTCAGGTGTTGTCGAATCCATGATGATCGCATGCATGGCAGGTCTGCCTAAGCTGCTCGTAATGATGAATCCAATATAAGCGATCGCGAAGAGCAGAATCCAATTTTGATCCGGAAGTAAGCTAACGGTCATGAGTAAAAACATGATTGCATTTAAGCAAGAAGTCGTCATCAACACTTTCTTTCTTGGAAAACGATCGGATATGTAGCCACCGATTAAATTTACAACAAATCCGATGACAACCGTTAAAATTAAAAATGTTCCTGCCCAAACTTTGCCCTTTTCAGTAGCAAAGAATAAGGCCATAAATGGCATGACGGCCGATGAAACGGCACGATTAAAGAACGATGTGATCAACCGTACTTTAATATTTTGGGGGTATTCTCTCCATCCCATGTTGTCCCCTCCTTCTCTGTATTGTAATATTAAACTAGACTACTAAAGATAAAAATGGACAATTAAACAAAACATGTCTACTTTTAAACTGGAGGAGAACATGGATAACAAACTTCTCATTCTATGGAGATACTTTCCATCAGGTCATATACGAACTGAAGAGATTGCTGAAGTACTTCAGATCAGTCAAAAGCAAACTACCCGATATTTAAAGAAATGGAACGATGAAGGATGGTTAACTTTTACTTCAGGTCGAGGAAGAGGAAATGTTTCACGACTACAATGGCTGAAGAATATCGAAGAAAACTTTGAAGATGAAGTTCTTCTCAAGTTGGATCATGAACCGGTTGAAATCAGTAGTAAATATTTGATGTATGATTGGTCGACGGATACGAAGATAAGATTGATGAACAAATTTCATACCCAATTTGGTTTCGTACAGAAAGCGAAAGACAAACTCGTCGTTCCAAAGCGCTTTCCGTTTAGAACTCTACACCCTTTAGATGCAGCAGATGCACATAGCGCAAATATGGTATCAAATGTATTTAACCGACTCGTATCTTTAACCGATCAAGGGGAAATCCTACCTGAACTTGCTCACAGCTGGGATGTTTCACCTACGAAACTACGACTTTATTTAAGAAAAGACGTCTGCTTTCACGACGGATCTGTTCTAACAGCAGCAGATGTAATCAACTGTTTAGAGAAACTAAGATTTCATGAGCAAAACAGAGAGTTATGGACACCGATAGAGGATATTGTTTCTAAAGCGCCACTCGTGGTCGATATTCTGTACCCTGGAGGCTGCAGCTATATTCTTCCATTGTTAAGCACAATGACTTCGAGTATATACAAAGAAAGCAAAGGAAGAATATATGGAACTGGAGGGTTCTTAGTCGAAGTGGACACCGACCAAAAAACAACGCTTGTCGCTTTTAAAGACCATTTTCAAGAGCGGCCATTACTCGATGCGGTTGAATTCGTAAAAGTTCCGAAAGACTTTCCAATCGTTTATCACTCATCTATGGAACCAGATCATCATGAAACCTTTCAAGTAGAGAGTGATTCGGGATTTGGAGTACTTATCATGAATGCGTACCGTAAAGGATCACAAATAGCTAAAACAGAAGTACGCCAATACATCCACCACATTGTCGCTATGAATCGTCATAGAATACCAGAGTATGAGGCAAGAGCCATTCCAAACGACAACAGCTGCATGATTGGAAATCGCCTACCCTATTCGATACCTAAAGCAGTCAGGCCCGAATTTACAGAGCCACTCATTATTAGGGTAGCGGAGCATACAGAAGAAGTTTCAAGATGGCTTCTTGACACGTTTGCACAATATGACATCCCAGTTAAAGTTATAAAAGTATCGTTTGAAGACGCTATTTTTAATAAACAACTAACTGACCAAACAGACATGTTTATACATGGTGAAATTTTCGAGTTGAATCAAGATCTATCTTTCTATTTTTTCTTAACAAATGGGTTTGCTCCACTCCCTTTAATTCTAGGGAAAAATAAAAAATGGCAAAAACGAATTTCTCAATATGTTCATACGCCATTTGAAGAATGGACAAATCTGAATGTTTCGGTCGAAAAGGAACTTATTGATGAAGCCATTATGATTCCACTATATTATCAAAAACGGTACATTCCTTTTTCAACTGAATTGATGAACGTGAATATCAAGCATTTCGGATATGTTGATTTTTCTAAACTATGGTTACGGCCTACAATGGATTAGTAAATTAGTAAAAGAAAAAAGGATCTGAGAATAAAAAATACTCAGATTGATTTCTGAGCATTCTCGGGTTCCAATTTTTCAATTATTTGTGCACATTCATTCCTTGTGTCCGGATGCAAAATTACACGATCCGTTAGAAGATTGGCGATCAAACGATCCGATATAGTTGGTCCTGATCGTTTCCTTCCCCATCTTCTTGAGAACGATTTGTAATCACAGATCATCTCGAGTACATACTTTCGGGGAATCGGAACCGCTTCTTTTTTAAGCGGATCAACCACCCAATAATTCCAATGATGTTTATTGTGATGTTGATGATGAAGCCAAGCATATTGCCATTCCACTTCACTTGGCTTCTCATCTGAATAAAATTTCTTTGCATAGGTAAAAAACTCAGCTGGATGAAGCTTAGATAGATCATGTGTAAACGCTTGAACATAAAGTCCTAACTTCCAGCATTCTATAAAAACATTCAATTTATGTTCAACGATATAAAGAAGATATTTTCCGTATGCCGGCATGTTTTTTCACCCACTAAGTTAATAATTTACTCCCATAAAATAGAATCAACGTAAAAATAATAACTTCAATCATTAATAGTTTCAATAGAGTTCCTTTGTACTTCATTCCTTCAAACAAATATTGAATGAACACAATAGCAATTGCCGTGAAAAAACTATCTAAAAGTGTTAATTTCATAGCGGATTTTCAAACATATTCACTACGAATACAAATATAAAAATTGTAACGAATGTGTAGCGGCTTCCTATAACTATGTTTTTATCTCCAAGGATCTTTTCAAAGAGTTCGTCAAGTATTCGATACAAGGTCCCACTTCCTAAAATGAAAAGGAAAAAGTTAAGGGGCTCATCCCAAATACGTTCAAAATCCACAAATTGAATAATCGTTAAGATCACAATAAGTCCACAAAGCTCTCCGACATTGTTTTTGGATCGTTTAAAGAAAAAATGTTTCAGTGACTTCATAAGCTGTCCTCCGTTTATGTCTATAATCTGCGATTCATATTTCATTCCTTAAAAAACTCATTTTTCCTTCTTATACCTTCAAACTTATAAAGCATTTTTAATTCAATCATCAACATAAGATGAATAAACGAATTTAACAGGAGGTTCACTATGAAAGCTGTATTATGTCTGAAGTATGGTACGCCAGAAGTACTTAGCCTACAACAAGTTCCAAAACCATCGCCTAAAGAAAACGAGATACTGATCAAAATCCATGCTACTACAGTAACAACTGGGGACGTCAGAGTTCGTGGCTTTAATAGTCCTCTATTATATTGGCTTCCGATGCGCTTATTCCTTGGTATACGAAAACCGAGAAAACCGATTTTAGGAGTTGAATTAGCAGGAGTTGTAGAAGAAGTCGGCCAACGTGTTACTCGGTTTAAAAAAGGAGATGACGTGTATGCCATGACCGGAATGCGATTTGGCGCACATGCAGAGTACACCTGTCTACGTGAAGATGGAGTTGTCACACATAAACCACAGAATGTAACTTTTGAAGAAGCAGCAGCCATTCCCTTTGGAGGAACTTCAGCACTACATTTTTTAAGAAAAGGAAAGATCCAAAGCGGACAGAATGTTTTGATATACGGAGCCTCTGGAGCTGTGGGCACTGCTGCTGTCCAACTTGCTAAGTATTTTGATACTGAAGTAACAGCTGTATGCGGTCCAACCAACCTAGAACTCGTTAAGTCATTAGGAGCTGATCATGTCATAGATTATACTATAGAGGATTTTACAAAATCGGATAAGAAATACGATATCATTTTTGACGCTGTAGGAAAAACATCAACGTCTAAGAGTCAAAATGCATTAACAGCTAACGGTAAATTCGTAACCGTTGATGGGCAAGGTATTGCAAAAGAGCGTATAGAAGACCTAGAATTCTTAAAAAAACGAATTGAATCAGGTCAAATGAAACCCGTCGTCGATCGTTTTTATGAACTACACCAAATTTCAGAAGCTCATGAATATGTTGAAACTGGCCGTAAGAAAGGTAGCGTTGTCATCAGAGTGGTTTAAAACCAAAAACGCACTTCTCAATCTAGAGAAGTGCGTTATTATTTTTGTATTTACTCACTAAGTTTTTGAAGACCTGAATGGTATTTAAAAAGCTGTCCTGCATTTGACCATCTTCAATTGTCCAACAAGTAGCTAACACAGCATGTGAATAGGCTCTTAACAAAACTCGTTCTTTATTCAGATTCAGTACATCTACAAAAATTTCAATTCGTTTTTCTGTTATCTCTTCCATTCGCTGTTCAGGTAATTTATTCAGCAAATATTGAACAACCTCATATTCACGGTCTCCGACTAAACCCTTTGGATCGATTACAGTCCAAGAATCTCCATTTGCTAGTATATTGTAGTGGTGAAGGTCGCCATGAAGTAAATATGTCTTCTCTATAGAAGTGTTTAATCCTTCAGTAATAAATAAAGCCTCTTCAATGGTTGCTTTTGAAACAGGTAGATAACTGTTGTAATTTTGATAGATTCGTTTCAAACTATTTTTACGATCAATAACCGTCGGAAGATTAGAATCAACTGGGGCAGGAATCATTAACTTCTTCATCACATTGGCAGCAATTATAGTAGCCTGATCATCATCTTCTATTTCAGCTAATGTTTGTCCTGGCTTTATTCGTTCAAGGATCATAATTCCTCGTTCCTTCTCAAACGCTAACACTTTAACTGTACTTTCACCAGACAAAAGTTGAAGTGCGCGTAATTCCGCTTCGAATTCTTTCTGATCGATCACAATTTTTAAAACCACTTCACTTCCATCACTCCTTATAGCCGGAGCAACGAAATTGTATGAAAGATTGAAAGTCTGTTGGATGTGAAGATTATAGATTTTTTCGCAGTCAGCGAGCATTTCTTCAAAATGTCTTAACCATTCACTAGCCTTTTCTCCATGAACACCTGTAATCTGTTTAATGAATGTATCAGGAAGTTTGTAACTCATCACATCTCTCCTTATGTCATCTGTTCTTGTCTTTGTTTGGTGTATTCGTGGTACAACAACTTCATAGACTCTACTATTCTTTCATCAGATAAAGTGTTTGAATAACGATTCGGGATATCATTAACTCCTAGTACATAGAGCAACGGATATTGATGAAATTCTCCTAAAATTCCTATATCCACCACTAAATTCTCTAAACCTCCGCTCATGTGATTCAACATATGGTTTGGAATCCCTTCAAAGTGATCTTGAGGTCGAACTAGACCATTCATAACAGGTAACCATAAATGCGGATGACGGTGATACCCTTCAAAAATAGCTATTAATACAGAAAGAACTTCACTAATTCTCCCTTTATTTTCAACATCCCGAGGATTTGAAGAAATATTTATGTGTTTGTAAGATCTATTTATCTCTGTATTTACCTTTTCCCACCCTCCACAAAACTGCACAATGCTATCAGCAGCTTTACTATCGTGACATGTGATCATCACTTCAACGAGATTACCTAAAGACAAAGACAGTATACCTTGAAAATGTGGAAATAATATGGCACTGTTCTCCTCTTTATCGAGTTGAAAATCCTCAATTAAGTCATTCCAATGAAACAAGCCTCTCTCCACCCATTTTGTTACGCAATATCCAATTACTACTTTTGCTGCTGAAGCTAAAGGAACGATCAAGTCAGGATTAAATGAACATACAACTTCTTGCTGCTTCGTTGAATAGATGATTATACCTACTTGATCGGATTCAACAGTCTTTAATGATGTTACTACATTTTGCATCTAGTTTACTCCTTCACATAATATAATTGTAACTTTTATCCAATTCAACAATAACACACTTCATTTCTAACTTTTTTAAAAAATTTCGTAAAAAGCGTATAATTTCCAGTAGAATATTCGTTGTACATAGTGAACGGTAAATAGAAGGGAGCAATAACATGTCTCAGTTAACGAAAACTCTTCACGCGCAGTCCAATGATTTACGTCAAAAACTAGACGAAGAAATCCATGATTTCAGTGATGCACTATGGAACTATTGCAGATTTCTTACGGGTTCGCCATGGGATGGTGAAGACTTGTATCAAGAAACGATACTAAAAGTACTTGGTGGTCTTTTTACAAGATGGCATCCTACTAACTTAAAATCCTATGTATTTCGCATCGCAACCAACACTTGGATCGACCAGTGTCGAAAAGAAAAAAGAACACTTGGCGAACTACATGAAAATAATGAAGCTTTTGAAGAATTGTCGGACAATCTGGAGTTAGAAGAAGCTCTAGTAAAATTAGATGCCCTTTTTTCCCCACGACAAACAGCAGTGTTTCTTCTTTTGGAGATCTTTCGCTTTCAAGCTGATGAAGTTGCGAGTATCGTAAAAACAACGCCTGGCGCTGTTTATGCTTCTGTGAGAAGAATGAAATATAAATTACAAACCAATAGAGATCATTCGAATAAACCGAAGCTTGAAAATACACCTCAACAATCAAAGACGATACAAGCCTATTTGAAGGCATTTAATCATGGTGATCTAAAAGGGGTGCTATCTCTTATAAGTGATCAAGCACATTACGAAGCATCATTAGGTTTCCTAGAAGTAAACAAAGAGGAAATCATAAATGGGTCACTTTCATACGGCTTACCTGGACATCATGCTATTGAATGTGAGCTATGGGGTAAACATGTCATTGTGGTATTGGCTGAAACGGATCAAGGTCAGCTTGTACACGATATTCAATATCAAGAAGTCGAAAATAACAAGATTGTTTACCACAGAAGCTTTTTCTTTAGAAAAGAGTTCATTGTGGCTGCCTCAAAAGAATTGGGATACAAGCCACAATTAAATAAGCCTCCTCTTAACTGGGAAGAGAAATGATACATTTCGAGAATAATGCTCTTTTAGTTAAAAGACTAAATATGCAACCTCAAGACACTTAAAATTCAAAAAAATGTGACTGGTATGTCCAGTCACACAAAGTTTAATAGATTTAATTAGGAAACAATCTCACACTTTAAAGTATTTCGATTCACTTGGATATATTCACCTGTTGTTTTATTCATTACTTGTGACACTTGATTGGTGTGTGTAATTTCACACCAATCATTTTGTATATCTACCATTATTTTTATTTGAACATCAGCTTCTCCATACTTCAAACCGCTATAAGATAATTTTGTCATCGGCATAACTCCTTTCTTATTTTTTATTAATTTAATGAGTCTTCATCAATAAACGGTCTAGTAGCGCAGCCACTTCCAAATCTCACTTGGTGTCGCATTTTTTCCATAAAGTAAAATACCTGTCTTAAACACTTTTCCAGCTAATTTCATCAACAGCCAAATACTAGCTAATAAGATAACTAATGCAATAATGATCTCAACCCACGGCCATTCATCCAATAAGGAAAGGCGAAGGATAAGGATGCTTGGAGATGTAAGTGGAAAATATGTGGCAACTTGAGCAATGATTCCGCTCGGGTTTGCCAAAATAGGGCCGAGAAATATAAGCGGAAGAAACGGCAGCATCATGACGATTCCTTGAAAATTGCTTGTAGCTGTCATATCTTCAACCGTTGCACCAATACCAACGAAAATAGCAGCAAACATCAAGTAACCGGCTATAGAGATCGCTAGCAAGAGCAATAGTTCCGGTACAAAGAGATATTCCATGACTGGTAGCTCATATCTCCATGCTGCAATCGGAACAACGAGTAATAGCCAAGTTCCTACTTGAACAAGTCCTAATATGAAATAACCGATGATTTTCCCTTGCATTAAGTCTCCAGGTGTTACGGAGGATAACACAATCTCAGCTACTTTTTCCTTCTTTTCTTGAGAGGCACTCTGGAAGATCATCATACCTGTCATAACGATTGAAAAAAGGACGATACCAGCAAATGCTCCTGGGATGATGCGTTCCATTGAGCTGTCATCCGCACTCTGTTTATCTGAAGGATTTAGAGAGCCTGAATCAGTTTGTGTTGAAGCTTCTTCTGACTTGATCTCTATCCCTTTTGTTATCGATTGAACGACTTCAGGAGAAAGGTTAAGCTGATCAAATTTCACCTGACGCAGTGGCTCTTGTAGAAACTGCACTTCACTTGAAAAGGTGTCAGGCATTTCATTACTTGTGAAAACCTTCACTTCTCCTGTTTTTACCGCATTATCTGTCAATGCCACATAAGCTTGGTTTTCGGATGATTCTATCTCTTTGAGTATCTTTTTTGAATCACCTGTCACTTCTTCCATCTTCCAAGATAAATCTTGAGACTTAACCAATGAATCAATATCATCAAAAAGGTTCAGTTCATCCTTCACATATACTGTAACGTTCTCTGAATCAGGTTCTCCTTCCAGCTTTTCAAGGAGTGTAGGGAAACTAGCGAACACGATAAATAAAAGCGGCGTCAAGAGGAGTGAAATAATAAAAGATTTATTTTTCATGTTCCGCTTAAGTTCCCACTTAGCTACTTTCCAGCTGTTACGCATACTTCACACCTTCTTTCACAATCATGTTTTTATCAGAAGCGATATCAATAAAAATCTCATGAAGAGATACACGATCGATTATTAATTCATATACATTCAACTCTACTGGCAGCTCTCTAAGCCAGGTCGGGATGTGAACGTCTTGCTCTAAGTAAAGAATCGCTCGATCCTCTTTACTTTCAACGCGATGAACAGAGGGGATATTACGCAACAATTCTTCAGGGTTGTCACCAATGATCGTACATTTGAAGTTTGCGTATTCCCTCTTTACATCTTCCATCTCACCATAAATCACTTTCTTGCCTCGATGTATCATAAATAATCGATCACATAATTCTTCGACCATGTTCATCTGATGAGATGACAGGAGAATTGCTGTGCCATTGGCTGCAAGTTCTTTAATTTCTTCTTTAAATACTTCTTGACTTACAGGATCAAGACCTGAAAATGGTTCATCTAAAATAAGCAGTTCTGGTTCGTGAATAATCGCCGCGATCAATTGAACTTTTTGCCCCATCCCTTTTGAAAGCTCTTCTACCTTTGTGTTCTCTTTACCAGCAAGTCCGAATTTTTCTAAATACTCCAGAGCACGTTTCTTCGCCTTTTTTTGTGGATAGTCTTTAAGTTCGGCGAAATAAAGCAAGATATCCATCACATTTACGTTTTTATATAAACCTCTTTCCTCAGGCAAATAGCCTATCTTATGACGAGGAATTTCAGAACTCCCATGAAAATGAATAGATCCTTCGTCTGGATACATAATGCCCATAATGTTCCGGATCGTTGTAGATTTCCCAGCACCATTTGGCCCAAGAATCCCCATGATTTCACCACGATGTACTTCAAAAGAGATATCCGAAATAATTCTCTTATCTTTAAACGATTTCCCTAATCGCTCTACTTTCAATATGCGCTCACTCATCTTCTCTTACCTCCCCATTAGCATGTAAGTAATAATTTCTTCTACTTCTAAAATCTCTGATTGCATAATTTTTATTTCATTTTTCTTCAGGAATGTGTCTGTTTGATCTACATTATTAGAAATGAGTAAGCGATCGTTCAAACGGTCGATCTCACCAGGAATCTTTTCAATCCCTAACCCATCTTCAAACCAATAGCGCTTGTATCGGTACACTAATTCTTCTTTTTCGTATTTACCTAACACTTTGCCTTCGTTCATGATCACGATATAATCTGCTAACTTCTTAATATCATCAACTTGGTGGGTAGCAATAACGATCGCTCTCTCATCTCTTTCCATCCAATTCACAAGGATGTTCATTAATTTTTGTTTTGAAGGAATATCCATATTGGCAGTGGGTTCATCTAAAATTAAAAGTTTTGTGTTCTTAGAGAGAGCTAAAACAATGTTAAGTTTTTGCTGCATGCCTTTAGACATTTTTCCAAAACGTTTATTAAGGTCGATTTCAAAAGTTCTTACAAGATTCATAAACATTTCTTGATCCCAGTTTTTATACCAAGGTGCCATTAAATCTCTTAGATGATTTCCAGTTAACAAATCACAACCTAAAACAGATTGTGGTTGATATGCAACATCTTGTTTCCAATGTTCGCTGGTCTTTATATTTGTACCAAAATGCAACAGAAGGCCATTGTCCGGTTTCACTAGGTTCATCATCATTTTTATGAGTGTGCTTTTCCCTGCACCGTTGTTACCAATTAGTGCCGTAATCGTACCGAGTTCAATATCTAAATCTATTGGACCCACTGTGAAATCATCTACTGTTTTCTCTACTCTTTCAATTTGTGTACAAAGCTTCATTCACTACCACCTCGATCGTTATCTTTAAGTCTTGCTAGCACTTCTTCAAACACTGATCGAATTTCATCTACTGAGTAATTGTGTCGAAGAGCGGTCTCTACACCTTTTTCAATCGCTTCAGAAACAGATGACACAGCTAATTTCTCCATCTTTTTTACCTCCACTTCAGCAACGAAAGTTCCCTTTCCTTGCGTTGTTTTGATAAAGCCTCCGTACTCTAAATCTTGATAAGCACGCCGCGTAGTAATGACACTGATCTCTAAATCTTTTGAAAGTGCTCGAATGGAAGGAAGAGGTGAACCTGCTGGTAACTTACCACTAACAATTAGTGCTTTAATTTGTCCTTCTATCTGGTGGTAGATGGGAACCCTGGAATCTCTAGAAAGCTTAATAGGAAGTTCCATTAAAATGCTTCCTCCCTTCTTTACTGAAAATAATCCAATTTATTCATGTGTTTTTTCATATATCTCATCCAAAATGCAACACTTGCACCAGCTGCGATGACGGATATCAAAGATGAAACAATGGGCCATTTGCTTGCAAGCACAATGGTGAGTCCAACTAATCCGTAACTCGAGAGATAAGGAACAGCAAATAATATTAACGAGAAGCTTCCCAATAAAACAACTGCGTAAAACGCCATCTTCACGTTCGTGACTTTATCTCCTGAATCACTTGCCGGATATACACTTCCATAACAAATGCCAAAGCTAAGCCAGATGAGTGAAAATGCTATAAACTCAAGAGGCAATAACGTTTGTCGCAATTCAGGAGCAAAGCTATACATGATCACTAATACTGCTAGATGGAACGGAAGTGAGTAAATAAAATAAATAATAAATCGGCTTCTTACCACAATCTCTCTTGGAATAGGAAGTTGGTTAAGAAATACTGTAAAAGGTTGTGCCCACATATTGTCAGAAAGTTTTTGGTATTGATATTCCTTTGGTTTAGCCCATATGGCTGCAACACCAAAAGTAAGTAAAAAGAAAATATCATAAAGCATAAAGTGTTCTTCTAAGTAAGAACCAATAGACATCGTCAAGAAAAACGAATATGGCGCTAATAAAAAAAGTAAAAATAAAATACTTTTCTTTGAATGTATTAATTCAAATTTTGATAGCCGAAATGCTTGTTGCCACCGGTTCATAAACATCATCCACCTTTTTGTAACTGTTATAGTGTTTATATCTATATACACACTATATAACATTCGTGATTGTTTTTCCACACTAATTACAAAAGATATACATGTAACATTTTTTCTTTATGTGAATCATTGTTAATAAAACTCTATAGAAGCGTTGTTCCTAATGACTAATTCTTCTATAATAAAATGTAATAAAACCATGCAGAAACGTATTAAGAAAAGGAGAATATATGAATAAATCTATTAAAACGAATCCTGTCGTACTTACAGAAATGCTTATTAGGAAACCAGCTAACCTCGTATTTGAAGCTTTTATAGAGCCTGATATCACCACAAAATTCTGGTTCACTAAAAGCAGTGGAAGACTATCAGAAGGAAAAAAAGTCTTGTGGGAATGGGAAATGTACGGAGTTTCCGACGAGATTTTAGTTAAAGAATTAGAAACAAATAAACGCATTTTAATTGAATCTTCCAATGGAACAACAGTGGAGTGGTCATTTACTTCTCGCAACAATAATGAAACTATGGTTAAAATCACAAATGCTGGTTTTACCGGTGATGGTGATGAGGTACTAAACCATGCCATTGATGCAATGGGAGGATATACAATGGTATTGTGTGGGCTAAAAGCGTATTTGGAACACGGCATCCAATTAAACCTAGTGGCAGATAAAGCACCAGATTTTCACGTATAAGCAGCAAAAAAGGACCTCTTAGGTCCTTTTTTTATAAGTTAAATGTATATTTTATTTGTTCAGCTACTTCATCAGGGTTTAAATTTTCGTTGTTAATTCGCAGATAATTTTCTCTTTTTAACTCTCCCTCTTCAGAGTTCAAACGGTACTTTTCCATCGATGTCTTTACATCATTTTCCGACCACTTAATATTTCTTTTAGAAGGTTTATGGTCTAACCTATGAGAAGTCGTGTTTCTCTTAAGTCTTGTCTCTAGATCAGATTCAAGTTCGACAAAATAGATCTCTGCTCCTTCCTTCTCAAACACCTGGCACACACCTTCAACAAACTCCCAATCTTCCTTATAATTAAACGCCCATACATATGTAAATATCATTCCATACTGATCACTCTTCGCATATGTTTGAAAAATCTCTGAACGAAACAATTTCACCAGTCTTCTTCCCTCATCAGAACCATATTCAAAAAACGGTGTAACAAGATCGATTGTCATGTGATTATGAAAAAGCTTTAATTTTGTGACTTTCTCTAACTCATGCCCAACAGTCATCTTCCCAACCGCTTGCGGGCCAAATAATAATACGAGTTTCATCTCTTCACCTCTATATGTTAAATGTTTATTCTCTAGTTACACAAACGAATGAAAAACACCTCTTCTTCAAAACAGCTTAAAAGACGTATTTTAAAAAGGCCGTTAAATTTAAAAGAAAGACCAGCTACGAAACCTGGTCTTTCTAATCCTAAGATTGCAGATAATCTATGACAACTTGCTTAAACTTTTCTGAATCCTCGTAATGAGGAGTGTGACCACTTTCTTCAAAGATTAATATTTCTCCGTTAATAGCATCTCGCTCGAACACCTCAAAATGTTTATCACACGTACAAGCATCATATTTTCCAACGAGTAACAACATCGGATTTTCAACAAACTTTATGTCATCTAACAAAGAATCAAAGATCTTGCCTTCTTCTCTTAACAAATTGTAGTGGTGCTCTGAACGGTCATAGAATTTATCCCATTCTTCCTCAGAATAAAATGAATAATAATCCGTTGGGTTATTATGATTATGCCGATAGATCTCCATACGGTTCTCACCTAACTCATCACTCAACTTCATATATTCTTCTGTTAATTCACGAATGGTATGATTCCCCTCAGCAAGTAACAAACCTTTCTCGTATAGTTCGTGTTTGCCATACTTTTTTAGTAAATGTGCAGTCTTTCTGATAAGACTTCTCGATGTTAGTTCAAAATCAAAAGTTGGTCCCTCGAAAATCACATTTTCTATAGATTCAGGATGTTGCCGAACATAAGCTAGAGCTAAAAATCCACCAAATGAATGACCAATAAGTGACCACTTTTTTATATGTAAAAGTTCTCGAAGAGCTTCACAGTCATCGATTAAATCTTGAAAGCCAAAGGATTCATTCTTTTCTATGTTTTCAGAACGACAAACTCCTCTTTGGTCTATTAAAATTAGATTGAAATGCTTTCCTAATCTTTCAGCTTGATGAAAGGAAAAATCATGACATCCTTCCCCAGGACCTCCATGAAGATAAAGGATAGCTGGTTTATCATCAGTACCGTAACGTTCTACATATAATTTTTTGCCTCTAATTTCAATTTCTTGACCGTTTAGTTGCTTTATCATTTCTTCATCGCCTTTCTTTTTTCATGAAGTTCTTAATGTTTACTAGATTGATAGTACAAGTGAAGCAAATCTTCTACAGGAATGTTATCTATCTTCATACCGGTAATATCACTTTTTTTAATTTCAACATGTTTAAGATCACAATTTACTAGTTTGGACCCAGTAAGATCGCACCTGTTAAATAGAAGAGGATTCCCTTTGTCCCCAAGATTTGTATCTATGAATTGGGCACCACTTAACGTCACGTAAATGAATTCACTATCAGATAAATTCAAATCGGCAAACATTGTATTTCTATAGTTAATATTTTGAAACTTTGAACGACTTAGATTGCAATTGCTCATATGTATTTGACTTACGTTACTGTTGCTTATCGAACAACGTTCCATCGTAACTTGGTAATATTCAGAATGACTTAGATCAGAGTTTTCATATTGATGATGAGATAAGGTTTGATTTTTCATCATACTCTCATGTTGAAACGGCTGCTTAATATGTTTTACAAAACAAAACTCTTCTTCACCTTCAAAGGTCACAACATACCCCATCTTTTTATAAAAGTAATGGTTATTCAGCTGTCTACTCGACGTCTCAAGATCCCAAGCTCTTACATAAGGAAATTCTTTTTCAACTAAATTTATAACTAAAGAACCAATCCCTTTACCTTGGTAATCTGGATCAATAAAAATTCGATCAATCCTGCCGTATGACTTTCCTGAGATGGTGGCTATGATTCCTCCAACAAGAAAACCATCGTACATTACTTTGAAATATTCTAATTCTCTAATCATATATTTAGTCATTTCAACAGATGTGTATCCTGGTGGCTGTATATTGAAGTCGATGGTATCTAGATGCGAAAGCCATTTTTCTGCTTCGCCATCAAACGTTTTTTTCATAATGGCAGTTAACTGTACTGCATCGCTAATTGTTGCTTTTACAAGTGTAGTCTGATCTAACATGTAAGCGTTCTCCTTTATATGTATAAAAAACACTGTGTTATTTCTTAAAAGACAGTCCTCTTTCATGCAGTCCAGCAAGAAGTTGTCCCATCGCTTTCGGACCTATTCCGTGTAATTTCTTAAGATCTGATTCCCTCCAATCTGTAAGTTGCTCGATTGAAGATATGCCTGCAGAGGCTAAAGCTCTTTCAGCGGGTTTTCCTAATTTTGTGGGGAGATTTGTATTTTGCATACTTTCACCTCTTTACAGAATTAAATGTCTGGTATTCAGATTATCGTTTTTATTAATTTTATTGCTACCTCTTGAAGCAAAATACATAGAAACCAACCGCTTATACCTAAACCTAAACAGGTGATTAATGATAATGAGTGCTTTAATGAAATATATACAATCACTAATAAAACGGCAGTCGCCGGAAATCCCCATAGAACGCCAAGAGCGAATTTACTTAACGTTTTGGTTGGCTCTCCTTGTACATAAAGCCAAATGATGCTTAACAAACTGACAAGTGGAAGAGCAGCCACCACCCCACCAAAACTAGGAAACCTTCTAGCAATTTCGGTAACAGCTGCTATAACTCCTGCAGAAATTAAAATTTTCATAACTACATACATGATTTTGCACGCTCACTTAGGAGTTTGAATGCCTTTGAGATTAACTCCTTTTCAACTTCATCCATATTACTAAAAATATGATTCAACTTTTCTTCATCAAGACTCGTGTTTTCATGAAGTACGTTTGTGCCAAAATCGGTTAACCGAAGAATGACTTTTCTTTCATCCTCCTGATCACGTTTCTTTTCTATATAGTTTTTCTGAATCATCCGCTTTACATGCTCAGACGCCGTATTGTGAGAGATATCGAGATGAGTCGCTACATCATTTACAACTACCCTTTCTTTTTTATCAATCAATTGTAGAATCCGTACCATTTGATGAGTTATTTTCTCACCATGTGGATAATGTAAATGGAAATAGATGTCTGTCCAATATTGATTTAACTTTGACGAACTAAACAAGATAAGCACCTCTTTTTACATCGTTTATTAAGATTATATCTTATAACACGATATAAAAGAAGGTTTATATGACTCCGATGAAAGATAATACTCCAAAAATAAAGATAACTAAGAACAAACCGATACCGCTGAATGCAGTAGAACGCCAGAAACCTTTCGTACTAATGAAAGCTGTTATAAATGCTAAAAGTACCCCGACTAAAAGGATGATAAAACCAATTTCACTTAATAGGTTCTCAATGACGAATTGTAAAATAAGTAAGGTGGTTAAGAGGATTAGTATAGATGCGATGCCCATATATTTTCTCATTAATTAGGTCACCTTTCTTTTCTTCCCAAGATTGGATAAAAAATATGTTTTCCATTTTTTAGCTGTATTTTTACTGAATGTGAATTTGCTTTCAATACCCGAAAAAACTGACTTTAAATCCCAATAATCTCGTAACATGAAAAAGAGAACAGTTGTACTCTGCTCCCTTTTTTACTGTTAGATTATTCCGCTTTTTACTTTTCCTTTTTTTGTAACTTTAAGCTTGCTCAATTCTCCTTAAATATTTAGTAAAATAAGCACCTAACAGTAAAAGAACAACCGAAATTCCCCAGCTCCATATCCCAAGGAAATCAAACCAGTAGGCTAAAAGATTAACTATCGCGATTAAGAAAAAACAGATTGATGTTAATGCTGTCCTCAGACCTTTAATTCCTTGTGAACGCCTTTGCCGTATGACGTATGTAATGGAGAATATCAACGTTATGAGGACAAGAACGGATAAAATGGATTCCATCTTTACTTCCCTCCTATTTGGTTTCTACTTAATAATACGATTCATATTTCCGATATGTTTCATTTTTTTCCAATTTTCAGGAGTGTTAACAAATTGACATATCGAGAAAAACCGATTAGAGTATAAAACATGAACAATCCAATCGATGTATTTAAGGCGCTTTCCAACGACATTCGCCTCGATATTCTGAAATGGCTCAAAGATCCACATCAACACTTTGATAAACCCACTGCTCATCTATCAAAAACGATTAATGAGAAAGGCGGTATCTGTGTGGGAGATATACAGGAAAAAGCGAATCTATCGCAATCCACTGTATCCCAGTATTTATCGATGATGCAGAAAGCTGGTTTGCTGGAATCAGATCGTCATGGCAAATGGACGTACTATCGGAGAAATGAAAAAAACATACAAGAGTTAGCCACCTATCTAAAAGAAGAATTATAGGTTCTTCTTTTTTTGCTTTTATATCGATATTTTTAAATATGTAAATATGAAGGAGTTTTGTTTATGAAAATATGGACTTATCTTTTAGCATTACTTGCTGGTGTTTCGCTAAGTGTTGAAGGGGCGATATATGGCGAGCTTGGAAAAACAATCGGAAAATTAGAAAGCAGCTTTTACAACTTTTTTGTTGGTGCCATTATACTTGGAATCGTCGTTCTGTTCTTAGGTAAAGGTTCTCTAAGCTATACGTTTCAAGCTCCTAAATGGGAACTTTCTGGTGGTGCCCTGGGTACCATCTATCTAACAATCTTAATCATAGCGATACCGATTGTTGGTGTAGGCATTGCTATGATTTCTGTTATCATCGGTCAGATCGCTATGAGTATACTCATCGAGCACAAGGGCTGGTTAGGGAGTTCAAAGGCTTCCGTTAACAAAGAAAAACTTATTGCAGTATCGCTCATGACCATCTCACTGCTGCTCATTTTTTAGGAAGGAAGGGATAACAACATGAACATAATAATTCTTCTAGGATCAGTCATAGGTGGTATATTACTTAGTGCTCAATCATCAATAAATGGAGCTTTCAGCAGAAAATCCGGTACGTATGAAGCTGCGTTTTTAACATTTTTCTCTGGTGCACTCCTATTAGCCATTCTTATTCTTTTCTTTGGTGAAGGTAACATCTTAAAGGTCTTTGAAGCGCCTAAGTGGCAGCTTGCAGCCGTATGGTTCGGGGTTGGTTACTTATTTTTAACAGTAGTTGCTGTACCACGCATTGGTGTCATCGCTACTAACATTGCAACCGTCATTGGACAGCTTACCGCGGGTATGGTTATCGACCATTTTGGATTTTTTGGAGGACTATCCGTTCCCTTCACTTGGGAACGCATGCTCGCGATTCTTTTGATGTTCATTTCACTTCGTTTTATATATATCGGTAATAAAAAGCAAAGTAATGAAACGATGCGATTATAAGCTACGTAAGCGTTTGTATCACATTTCTATCACATAAACCTCACAGAACGTTCACAAAACCGTTGTGTAAAGTCTCTTAAGGTGTTCTATTATTTGAACTGGGAATTCATTTAGTGCTTTAATAGAAGTGGATTTAAGGTTACACTATATGGATAATATAGAGAGAGAATTATTGTGAAGATGGTGTCTTATAGTATGGAAAAAACAATGAAAGTAGAAAAACAAAAACGGTCAGCGATTCTGTCACAAACTGTGAAAACGGGAATCATTAAATCTAACCTCGTTCCTATGTTTGCCGGACTTACGCTGGCATTATATACGTACGATATCGATCCTGGCACTAAGTTACTTGATGTTGTATTCGCATTGATCGGAACCATTTTAGTAATAGGTGCAGCTGGTACGTTAAATAATGTATATGACCGCGATATTGATGCAATCATGGAAAGAACGAAGAGCAGACCTACGGTTACTGGTGAGATCGATACAAAATTTGCGATTACACTCGCTGGCATTATGGCTGTGCTTGGGATTATCGCTCTTGCGTTCACCACACCGCTTGCGGCATTACTAGGTTTCTTAGGTCTTTTCTTTTATGTCGTTCCTTATACGATGTGGACGAAACGAAGAACGATTTATAACACTGAGGTAGGCAGTATTTCAGGTGCGATGCCTCCCCTTATCGGTTGGGCAGCAATGACAGGGACGCTTGCACACCCCGCGATTGCCGCACTGTTCATCATTCAGGTCATCTGGCAGATGCCTCACTTTTATGCCATCGCCATTCGCCGACACGATGAATATAAGGCAGCTCGTATACCGATGCTCCCTGTTGTAAAAGGTGTTAAAAGAACCTATACACAAACAAACATCTATCTAGTGTTATTAAGTTTAACGAGCTTTTTGTTCCTGCCGTTAAGCTTAGGGTTAACGCTAGTTGCTCTTCTTATGAACGTGGGTTGGCTTGTGTTGAGCATCTATGGCTACAAAAAAAACAAGGATTCTGAGAAATGGGCAAAGCTGCTCTTTATCTATTCTCTAATACACATGACGATCCTGTTTTCAACAGTCATCGTCTACTCGTTGGTTGGTATTTTTATATTAAATTAGAAAAAAGGTTCGGAATTGCTCCGTACCTTTTTCATTTGTTAGTCCTCTTATTTTGACTGAGCAGTAAGTGCTTGGGAACGACCATTAAAGTCGAACGGCGTCGAGGATTGTAGACTCGAGGATAAACTGCATAAACTTTTGGATTTAGGACCAAAACTCGTGGATAAATTGCACAAACTTTTGGATTCAGAATCAAAACTCGTGGATTAATTCCTTAAACTCCTGGATTCGTTTATCCACCACAATCATAAAAGCCTGCTCCAACTATTGGAGCAGGCTTTTTCGCTACTATTTTTTAATGCGCCGTATCCATTCGATCTACATGCGCTAGATGTTTGTAGTTCCAACCGATGAAAATGATTGATAAAAACACGAAACCAGCAGCTACATAAAACGGTAGATGTGGATTGAAGATCTCTGCTAGTTTTGCCGCCATGTAAGGAGAGATCGCCGCTCCTAAAAACCGCAAAAAGCTATACGCTGCAGATGCTGTCGATCGCTCAACAGGTGCTGCTTCCATAACAGCTGTTGTAATTAAGGTATTCGTATTCCCCAATATTGCTCCAGCAAAAACGATCGCTGAAATGATAACCCATTGAGTCGAAGTGAATAATCCCATGATTACAAGGTCAGCTACAAATAAGAACAGCATGATTGCCATAGATTTTACCGTTCCAAATGTTCTTTCTAGCTTTGGTGCCATAAATACGGATGTGATCGCTAGCAAAGTTCCCCAGCCTAAGAACACATAACCTAGTCCCTTCGGATGTAACCCTAGAACAAATGGTGCGTAAGCCATGATCGTGAAAAATCCAATGTTATAAAGTGCCGCAACGATTCCGAGTACTAAGAGCGAACGATGCTTCATCGCTTTAAACGGAGCAGATAACGGTGTTTTTTTCTTTTTCACAGCTAACTGCGCATTCGGTTTAGGCATCAATACCAACAGTATCATGAATGCAAGAATCATAAGAGTCGAAACTCCTATGAAAGGCGATCTCCACGAAATACTCCCTAAGGTACCTCCGAGTAGAGGTCCGATTGAGATTCCTAAACCAACCGCTGCTTCATACAAAATAATAGCCTTAGCAGTACCGCTGCTCGAAAGGGATACGATCGCAGCTAATGCAGTTGCTACAAACAGAGCATTACCTAATCCCCAACCTGCACGAAGACCAACTAGTGTCCATATGTTATCAGCAAATCCCCCTAGTGCGGATACTGTCGCAATAATGAAGACCCCTGCCAAGAGAGTTCCTTTATTGCCAAGTCTTGAAGACACGCTACTCGTTATAAGCATGGCAAAAGCCATCACTGCATTATAACTCGTATAAAGTAACGTCACTTCACTTGGTGATGCTTGAAGATTTTCAGCGATAGAAGGTAAAACAGGATTGACCAATCCCATCCCCATGAAAGCTGTTATACAAGCGAAAAAAACAGCCCATACGGAGATAGGCTGATGAAATAAACTTTGTTTATCAAGCATAACTCCTGAAACCTTAGCGCCGCCAACACTTTGTGTGCTTGATGACATTCTCACATCTCCTTTTCAATTTTATTATGACTACAATTTATTGTATAATACAACTATATGATTGTATAATACAACTACTTTGCTGTCAAACCCACATCCTGTTGTTGTAACATGTTCTAATCGGTTATTATGTTGGTAGAGTTTTGAATGTAAAGGTGGCAAATACGATGAAGAATCCCATACTTGAAAAGATCGAACTTGAGATGGCCGTGCTTGTAAGGCGCGTCACTTCGATCACATCCAAAAATAAAATCGGTAATCTTGACAGATCTGCCTATCTCCTTCTGCATCAATTGTCTGTTCATGGCCCTCTTGGAGTGAAGACGCTCGCTGATAACTTGCAGCTGGATACCTCTACAGTCAGTAGACAAGCTGCTTCACTTGAGAAAAAAGGATATGTGTACAAAGTTCCAGATCATGTGGATCGTCGAGCTTACTTTCTACAGTTAACGAAATCAGGGACTGAAGATTTTAATGAGTATAAAAAAGCTCGGCTTGATCGTTTTGAAGTACTTACAGTTGATTGGACGGAGGAAGAACGCAAACAGTTTGGTCATCTCCTAAAAAAATTTAATAAGGCTATTTTAGAAAAATAAACCCCGCTAAAGCATGTTTAGCGGGGTTTTCCTTATCCTTATTTACCTTTTTTCATGGAGATATATTCTTTTACAACTTCATAAACATAGTCTTGATTAGCAGCTGCTGTTGTAGGATCGTATTGGCCACCGTTGGTTTTATTGTTGGAAAGGACACGGATACCGAGGAATGCGACATCATAAGCTTTTGAAATTTGTGCTGCTGATGCACCTTCCATCTCTTCAACAGAAGTTCCAAAGTTCTCGTGGAACCAGTTGATACGGTCAACTTCATTGTTCCAAACGTCTGCAGAACCGATCGTACCCTCTACAACTTTTCCTTTTGTATACTTATCTTTCACTGCGTGAGCAGCTTTTAACAGCTTTGCATCACCTTCAAAGAAACGTGCTTTTTCCGCATTTGGATCTTCCCCAGCACTACCTTCTGATGCCATCAAGTCCATAGGAATCCATGATGTAGGGTGTATCCCTTCATTCGCTTCTTTATGAGGTGTCTTTAAAGACCCAAGATTTACCGTTCTTTTTCCTAATACGATATCAAATACGTTTAAGCTTGGATCATGTCCACCAGATGTACCTTGATTGATGATAGCAACAGGTTTATATTTTTCGATTGCAATAGCAGTAGCTGCTGCTGTGTTTTCCATACCCTTACCTGTTTTGGCCACAATTACCGGATAGTTATTCAGTGTTCCTTTATAGAAAACAAAGTTCCCAGACGTTTCTTCTTTAACGTTCTTTAAGCGCTTTGCAAAATTCTCAGCCTCAATCGGCATTGGTCCTTGAATGATGATCGGACGTTTTACTTTCCCTTTTCCGGATGCTGTTTGGTTAAAATTAAACCCAGCTAATGCAGATAAAAATAAAACTGCTGCGATTGCTAATAATCCGTATTTCTTCATTGTATATTACCCTCCAGATGTCACGGATTACACGTAAATACGCAATAAAAATAGCCTAGAGAATGTAGATATGTTCTACCTCTAGACCGACAGAGTCAAAGTATCATTAAGCAAAGAAAATTTGCTAAATCAATGGCTGACATACTTATTTTTTTCTAAGTATAACTACTCAACCTGTTACTTCAACTCGTAGTCCAGTTCTTTCATTGGGAACCGGGTAGAAACACTCAGACCATATTACCGAGCATATACGAGTAATTCGTTTTTATGTATGTTACTTTGATAATATAACAATAATCCGTTTCGTTTTCAACATAAAACTTAACATTTTTGATTATAATCTGTTTAATGTTCGGATTTCGTCTTCTTTAAGCAATGAATAGATGAGAAGATCATCAAATTTGCCACACGTAAATTCATAATGTCTGAGCAATCCTTCTTTAACAAAACCTATATTCTCTACTAGTTTTTGTGATGGAAAATTATCAGGTTCAATCAGTGCTTCAATCCTTTCCAGTTCCATGTGTTGAAATCCATGTATTACAACAGCTTGCAACGCTTCTTGTGCAATACCCTTACCACAATATTCTCTATTCAGTTCAAATCCAACTTCTGTTCGAAAATGCTTTTTTGTCCTATTTAGAAATCCACAGCTTCCAATGATTGTATCTGAACTTTTTAACGTGATTCCCCACCTTATCCCTGTATGTGATTCTAAGATGGATTGATACCATTCTATTTCTCCATGTACATCCTCGACTGTTTGGTAAGGTTCGAGGCCCATATGTTTTACAACTTCAGAGTCCGATAGATAAGAAAACATATCCTTCGCATCATCCAGAATTACCTTCCTTAAGATCAAGCGGTTCGTTTCAATTCTAGGATGATCACTCATCGCATTCATGTCCTTTCTTTAACGAATTGTCACAGAAATCAATTTGCTAAGTTCGGAATACAAACGGTTCTTCATATCTTCCAACTCATCTTGAGACGGTCTTATTTCATCTGCAAACATCTCTTCTCTATCTACCCACCATACAGGACCTTTTACAGGTGAGTCGTTTTCTCTTCGAGGAAACAAATGCCAGTGAAGATGTGAATCACCATTTCCTAATAATTCATAGTTTAATTTTTCAGCGTTAAACGCGTTATAAACCGCTTCAGCTACTAAACTCATCTCATTTAAGAATGTCTTCTTCATATCTGTCTCTAGAAAATGCAGTTCTGTCTTATGTTGTTTTGAAAGAAATAGCGTATACCCATTAAAATATTGATGATCTCCAATCACGACGAAACCTGTCTCTAGCTCTGCTACAAAATAAGGATTTGTTCTGTTATTGATCATCTCAATCCGTTCACATATTAAACAACCTGTATGAGTCATTCTTATGACCTCCTTCAACCTTCATAGTTTAACATAATTTTCCTTTTAATTGTTTATTTTGTTTAATCTTGTATGTAGTTCCCATAGCGCCGTTTTGTTGCTATCCCACTTTAAAGCGGAGACAGCTTCTTCATAGCTAACCCATTTGTAGGCAGTGTGCTCTTTCGATAGATTCAATTTCTGATCATAGACTTCTAAACCAAATGAATACTCAGGTATAACGAACACTTCTTCACCCCAAAGAAAGTGACCTACTACGTGTTCTACTGGCAAAGAAGTTTTTGAATCTAAATGGATTAACCCGCAATCTTCACCTAGACCTGTTTCTTCAAAGGCTTCTCTCCTGGCAGACTGTTCAGGGGTTTCACCCATTTCCCCTCCACCAGCAATTGCTTGCCAGTAATCCATATCTGAACGTTTTAAAATAGCATATTCAATACCAAGTTCTCTAAATACAAAAGGAATAACCAAAACCTGGTAAGGTGCTCTCATTCCCATCAACTCTCCTCCTGCATGTTCTATTTTTGTAACACTTACAAGCGGTAATTCTTCGAAAACTAGGCTATTATAATAATACACTTATTTTTGTTGGGGGCTTTATTTTGGAAATGAATCTTTTACAAGAAGCAACAGAATTTATCACTTCCTGTTATCAGGAATTAAATAGAACGCAGATTGAGATTGATGATCGAATTTCAGAAATCGCACAAGAAATTGAATTAATAGGTACATACACTCACTTAGCTTTTGAAATTGATTACGGCGCAAAAGTAGCGTGGAGAAACAGCAATCGATGTATCGGAAGATTGTTTTGGGACCAGATGAACACGTTCGATCAAAGACATGTTGAAACAGAAGAAGAAATCTTTATGGCAATCGTAGAGCACATGAACTATGCGACTAACCATGGACGAATTCGGCCAACCATAACCATTTTCCCTCCCCAAACTAAGAAACAACATGTGCGAATATGGAATCATCAATTGATTCGATATGCTGGGTATCAGACAGAAGCTGGAATTATTGGAGATCCATCATCTGTTGAATTTACTGAAAAGTGCATAGAGCTCGGTTGGGAACCCATATACGGAAAATTTGATATCTTGCCCATTGTAATTCAAGTAAATGATAACGTTCCTAAGTTATTTGAACTTCCAAAGTCTTCAACGCTAGAAGTAGAGATACGTCACCCTGAATTTGAATGGTTTCAAGATCTTCAATTAAAATGGTACGGTGTTCCCCTCATTTCAGATATGGCTTTAGAGATTGGCGGGCTCCGTTACACGGCAGCTCCTTTCAATGGATGGTATATGGGGACTGAGATCGGTGCAAGAAATCTAGCTGATGAAGATCGTTACAATATGCTCCCACAGATTGCTTCATGCATGGGCATAGATACGAAAAGTTCGATCTCTTTATGGAAAGATAAAGCGCTTGTTGAGTTAAACATCGCAGTGCTTCATTCCTTCCGAGAAGATGGTGTTAGTATTGTAGACCATCATACGGCAGCTCAACAGTTCAAAAAGTTTGAAGAAAAAGAGTCAGAGAGTGGCAGAAATGTAACGGGTAACTGGGCGTGGCTCATTCCACCTATGAGTCCTGCAACAACTCACATTTTTCATAAACCTTACAAAAATGATATCGTAAAACCCAATTATTTTTACCAGCCTAAACCGTATTCAAAAGAAAAATAGACGATATAACAAAACGTTCAGAACGTGTTTTCTGGACGTTTTTTCATATGATTTGCTAATGCCCAATATAATAGTGAATAGGATTTCGTTTCTCCGAAAGGAGCTGTTAGGATGTCGATCAAACCGCAGCAATTAAAGCAAGGCGATACTATTGGAATTGTAACATTGGGTAGCCCGCTCGAAGCGAACATAATTAATCAAGGAATCATAATGTTAAAAAATATGGGTTTTCAGGTCATTGTAGGAGACTATGTATACGCGACGAATGGTTTCTTGTCAGGAACCCCACAGCAACGTGCTTCAGATTTGATGAAGATGTTTCAGAACAATCAGGTGAAAATGATTCTTCCAACGCGAGGTGGTGTGGGAGTAGCAGGCATTCTACCCTATCTCGATTACAATATTATCAGAACCAATCCAAAGATCATCTCAGGTTACAGTGATATAACCATTCTCATAAATGTGCTGTATCAACTATCGGATCTCGTTACGTTTCAAAGCTTGATGCTCTTGGATTTCCGGTCCGGTACTCCTTCTTATAATTTCAATCAATTCTTTAATAGCATCACCCGAACAACTGCACCATGGCAGATCATGAATCCATCAACTATTCCGCTTGTAAGTAAAGTTGCAGGCAACGTTACAGGAGTTATTGTAGGTGGAAACCTAACATCGTTCGTAGATTGTTTAGGCACACCTTATGAAATTGACACAAAGGGTAAAATATTATTTCTTGAAGACACTCACGAGCCCGTAAACACCGTCTATAGATACTTAAACCACTTAAAGCTCGCAGGTAAATTTGAAGATTGTATCGGAATCATCATAGGAGAATGTACAAAATGTGAACCTGCATATGGAGTAACATTTGAAAATGTAATCGATGAATTTCTTGTTCCACTCGGCAAACCACTCATGACCAATTTAACAAGTGCTCACGGCTATTATAAAGCGGCGATCCCACTAGGTGTAAATGTGAACATGAATACGGTGAATCGTACTTTGACTGTTATGGAGCCGACGGTTATCATTTAATACGAAATATTCTTTTCTATAATGACCAAATTCGGTCGTTATGTATCTATTTAAATTCCCTATTTATGGTATTATTGAGGTAATTTATTTATGGGGGATTTTGAATAAATGAAAACAGTATTTCAAACAATCTTTCTACTTCTCATTTCTTTATTATTAATAAGTTGTTCGACTAAGACATTACAAGTCAAAAGTAATAAAAATTCTCTAACAGAGCAAACTTTATTTGATTTTTCACATGATCATCAAACCTTTCAGATTATTCCCCTTTATGAGGAAGTATTAGATTATACGAGTCTAGTAGAGAAAACTCCCTCAATGAACAACAAAAAAGAATACAACAAAACCGTTGTTATTCCGTTCCAAAATAAAGCTTCTAAAGTCAAAGCAAACATAAAAAGCAGTTATTTTAATTTTTTCGCTCCAACAAGTGATTCAAAAAAACTTGCAGATAATACGAATAAGCTTCTTCAAAATCAAAAAGTAATAAACTCATATATTAAGGAAGCATTAATTAAATCTGCTGAACAACTCCCTGGAACAAACAAAACGATTTTTATTATGCCGGTTAATCCCGAAAACACTATAGCGATTCAGGAAATGCAAGGTGTAACCGGATGGACGTTAAGCGGAAATGCGATTTTAATACAAATTGACCCTTCTTTTTTAGAGAATGCATTAAAGTATACAATTGCACACGAATATCATCATACAATAAATTTAGAAAGTACAACTGATATAAACTTCACTATAATAGACAAATTTATCTTTGAAGGTAAAGCAGATAACTTTGCTACTGTCATCTACCCTCATCATAGAACAGCCTGGACAGAGCCTTTACCTGAGATAGACTTTAATCATGTTTTGACCCAGTTAAGTACAAATGCGAATTCATTAGATCCATATTTATATAATGAATATTTTGATGGGAATGCTGTGAAAAAGATTCCCAAATGGTCGAATTATAAGGTAGGTTATGAAATGACAAAAAATTACTTAGAAAACCATTCACATCTTTCAATTGAAGAATGGACCAAACTTGGAGCAGAAGAAATAGTTCAAGGAAGTAAATACCATCATATATTTAGATAACGAAATGTTATAGCTTAACCAAAAAAACACAAGGCAACTTCCCAATCGGAAGTGCCTTGTGTTTTATACTTGTAACTGTCATTACTGTTTAATCAAGTACAACAAGCTACAGCCTTTTTCATTTGATCTTCAGGAATGTAAAGATTTTCGTTTCTCACTTTAAAATCAATTCCGTTATCGGTTAATCGTTTTATGTCAATTTCCGTTTTTTCTCCCCAATGAACATACTTTCTGTTTTCTTCTTTTTGACACGCAGATAAGAACATAACGCAAACCATTATAGTAAGTAGTCTTTTTATGCCAGGACACCTCACTTTTTAATCACAAAACAAATTATTTTTTTCCAAATTCATCTTGCGATATGAACGATTTAGAACCTCTTTTGCAATACCATTACCATGATGATACTTTTCAACATACATAGCTTTAACTATTCGTCTTACTTCAGATTTCGATATTTCTTGTTCTGTTTGCTGTTTCATGAATAGATGAAGAGGTACATCTACGCCATCATCATGTATAGGTGGCTGAAAATAGAGAAAATCCTCCACTTTATAAAAGTCGTTTTTCATAAAGAAGTTCGTTCGCTTTACGCAGTCTTCCTTTTCTTTTTCGCTGTGTACCATCTCTCGCGTCTCAGTTTCAAGAACGATTGCTTTTAATGACTCATTTCCAGCATGAATACTATCTTGTTGTAGAACTTCTTCAATCTTTTGAAGAGATTTTGCTCCTAACCCTTTACTTCTTATTTGAGGATTTGTTACTAGATACACGATAAAACCTGCATTTACATCAGCTAAATAGTGAGCTGTAACAACACTGATTAACTCATCTTCCAAATATCCAACTAGAAAACGATAATGATTTGGCTGGTTCGCTTCAGCATTCTTCAGACTTTGAAGAAAAACCGATTCTGGTTCCCGAACCTCAATCGGAAAAGAGTTGTGATACAAAGTAAGTGCTTCTTTCAAATTTTCTTGATTTGAATACGTGACTTCTTTCCAAGTGATTCCCATTTTTGATAACCGCCTTTTTTCTTTTAAAGCATGTTAAAATATCTATTACTTTATTTATTCAATGTAATTTTGACAAACTTTCGCTTCCCAACTTGAATGACCATACCCTCAGATAAGATGAGGCAAGAACTTGCATCTTCCACTTTCTCATTATCTACTTTAACACCACGGTTGAGGATCATTCTACGAGCTTCGCTTTTTGATGAAAGCATCTTCAACTCAACAATTAAGTCTATGATTGAAATTTCTAAAGAACCGTTCCATTGGATGACTGGAATATCAGATGGTAGAGAGCCTTGTTGAAACACGGAGATAAAATGCTTCTCTGACTCTTCCGCTGCTTCTTGGCCATGGTACATGCGGACAATAGTTCGTGCAAGAAGCATCTTTGCATCTCGAGGGTGAAGCTTCCCAGTCGCAACATCTGACTTTATTGTATCAATCTCATTTTTGTTTAAGTCCGTTATGAGTTCTAAGTACTTGATCATCAGCGTATCTGGAATGGACATCGACTTTCCGTACATTTCATTGGGAGCTTCATCAATACCAATATAGTTTCTCTTGGATTTAGACATTTTTTCAACGCCATCTAAACCTTCTAAGAGGGGCATAAGCATAGCAACCTGCTTTTCTTTTCCAAATTTCTCTTGGTAGTGTCTTCCCATTAGTATGTTAAAGTGTTGATCCGTTCCACCTAATTCAATATCACAGTCTAACCTAACAGAGTCGTAACCTTGCATGAGCGGGTAGAAGAATTCGTGCAGTGAGATCGGCTTTCCTGTTGAGATACGCTCATCAAAATCATCCCGCTCCAACAGTCTTGCCACTGTAATTTTACCAGCAAGGTTTATTACATCTTCAAAATTCAGCTTAGAAAGCCATTTAGAATTGTAGTGCAGCTCTACTTTTTCCATATCTATGATTTTTCCAAACTGTTCGAAATATGTTTTCGCGTTGTGCTCCACTTCTTCTGTTGTCAATTGTTTTCTCGCAACAGACTTTCCTGTAGGGTCACCGATCTTGCCTGTAAAATCTCCAATGATCAATTGAATGACATGACCGTTTTGTTGAAACTGTCTTAACTTATTCAACACCACTGTGTGACCAAGATGTACATCTGGTGCTGAAGGATCAAGTCCAAGTTTAATTTTCAGTGGACGATTCTCTAAAATGGACTTTGCTACTTTTGTTTCTAACTCTTCGGTAGGGATTATATCCTGAACGCCTTGCTTATAGATTGCCATTTGCCTCTTCACTTCATTTTGCTGTTGCTCTGTTAGTTGTTCTAAAACTGGAATCATCCTTATTTCCTCCTCTAATTATTGTAAAAACCTAATTCTCAAGAAATTATAAAAAGACCACATCCCTATAACACAAGGGACGTGGTCTAAATTTACACGCGGTACCACCCTAATTGAAGAACAAATATTCTTCCACTCAAGTTAAATAACGGTTTTCCCGTTCTTCGTCTGTTTCTAATATAAGTGACGAAGAAAGCTCTTGGAAATGTAATTCACATGATCTTTGTACTGATTCACACCAACCACCAGCTCTCTAAAACAGGGAGATCATTGCTACTGAGTTTCCTGTCATCGCATTTTTTTATTAAATTTAAAAGTCGTTCTCTCGAATAACTCTTCTTAGCAAGCCTGAGATTAATTTCTGCTCTTCAACGGACAAGGAAGAAACGACTTCAACCTCACCTTCATGAAACCTTGGATACAGTTCCTCCATCACTTTTCTGCCTTTATCGGTCAGAACAACACACGTGATGCGTCGATCGCGATTATCCACCTTACGAAAGCATAATTCTTTTCTTTCCAATGTATTCGTAATGTTACTTATGGTTGCTTTTGAAACTCCAGCGGATAATGCTAGTTTTTTTGTTTCAACGGATTCCCATATCCACAGATCATACAGAATAGAAAATGACGTCCAAGATAACCCATGCTTTGCTAATACTTCTCGCTCCATCTTATTACGCAATCCTTGAGCAGCTCGATACAGATTTGTAACCACTGTAATAGAATGCAGATTGAGTGATTCGATCGGTGCTTTAGTCAATTGATTGATGGTGTCCTTCTCTTCGGGCAACAATTCACCGTACTCATCAAAAGAATAGATATGATCCACTCCTTATCAATTTTCATAATCGTTAGCATTGAAACGATAGTAACAGATAAAAATAGTAAATGCAAGATGTTATTCAATTCAAACTGATCTTCTTTTCCTATAGGGTTTTCCATACTTCACCAACACATGCCATAGAAGTTTAAGCTCTTGTACTATTTCTTTCTGCGTTCCTCTGTCGCTCCATGTCACTGGATTTCTCGTTAAATCCATTACAGCTTCACCTATAAGATATGCATCAATCACCTGATTTTTAGCGATTCTTTTTGCTAAGGACGGCATTTCAGAACCTCTAAAATCTGAAGGAACCTGATCTACAGACAATTGAAATCCAGAATGATAATAAAGCTTAATATCATATTTTGCACAAAGACTTGTAAGCGTAACTCCGACCTTCGTTCCAAAAAATGAGGGGTCTGCAACAAGAATTTCCACATCTTCTTTTAATACAAGATCACCGTGAACTTGTGCTTCGATATAATGATTTAGATTTCGATACACTTGTTTTTCAGCTGGGTCTTCAAACGGTAATTTTATTTTTTGAACAAGATGCTGGACCAATGAACCTATCATAAGATTTGATTCTCCGAGCGCATAATCTCTCGTGAAGATTTCCTCAAATAATGCTGCAAGTATCATATCGAACTCTCTAATAGTCCCTTTTTCTTTTGGATTTTGATGAGAATCAAGGTATGTAAAAGTAGCTCGCTTTGAAACTTCAGGCTTGAGTAAGAAGTAGCACGAACCAAACCGTGGCGCTGGCCCATCGGCATGCATCATAATGTTTAACGCACCATATTTTGCTCGCTCATTAAGGGTCGTTCCTTTTATCTGGTAAGCTCCTCCAAATAATTGTTCTTCCCACCGATCACGCAAACCTCCGGGATAGGCAGATACACTTCCGTTTGAAAGCAACGATTCAAACTGACTCTTGTATATTCCTTCTTGATGTAACGCTTCGGCAATACAATTCATTGAAGAGTTTGGCCGATCCGGATGAAAGTGAAGAGCAATTCGGGCATGCTCTTTTACTATATGGACTGCCTTATGAAAGACATCAGTGGTTATGTTAGACATTCTTAATAAATGTTGAATCGTTGCTTGAGCATCGTCCTTATGTTTTGCAGCATAACGCTCAACATAATCTATTGCAGATTGTTGGGCTCCAGTTAATTTCATATAATAATCTCCGTTCCGTCGGTAAATGATGTTATTCAAGAACCAATAAAGTGACTCTTCACGCTCATGAATAGTGGTTTAGCTTTAAGGAATATATTTTATAAAGGAGAGGATCATTATGGGTTATCGAAAAAAGAAAAGAATTACAGGATCTCGAAGCTTTAAGACTCCGAATACATTTCCTCTCATCTTACTTTTTGTGATTCTGCTATTCTCTGCTATAAGTTTATTTTTATCTTCGACAGTATTTCAAGATCACCTTGTTCTGACTGAGCTTTTCCTTTTTTTAGCCATGTCTCTACTATCATTATTTATTGGCTTTGTTGCCAGTTATTCAAGAATACACAACTGGATAGAACGCCTACTTATTCTGGTTGTAATCATTGGATCCATTGCAGCTGCGATTGCTTTTGCACACACCGTATTTCAACTCTACGAAGACATTGGTGACTATGAAGCTAGAAAATTCAACGTGATAGAAGGAATTCCTTCAACCTTAACGTATGGCTCGAAAAATGGTCCTGACTATGTCTCTTCCATAATGATTGATAGTAAAAAAGTTAATGTTGCACATTTGAATATAACGGCTAAGTCTTACAAAGATCATTTCAAAGGCAAATCCATTCGATTAAAATACCTTTCTCATAGTAAGTTTGCGGTAAGTATAGAAAAAAACGAATAAGTATTTCACATGGGATTAGAGCTTAAAAAAACACAGCCCTCTTTAGAGAAGCTGTGTTTTCTTTATTCACTGGTTTTAATACTAATGCAGAACCGCCTACCATACCCATGTTTGTAGTTTCAAAATACAATCATTACAGATTCTTTTTTCTGCTAAGCTCTTATGCGATTTACAGCAACAAGCATTAAGAATGAAATACCAATAACACTTCCTACCCACATCCATGCAAGATCCATATTTCCTGATTCGATCGCGATATAGATTGCAGTGGATATCGTCTGTGTTTTTCCAGGTATGTTTCCGGCAAACATTAATGTTGCACCAAACTCACCTAATGCGCGAGCAAAACTTAAAATAGCACCTGATGTGATAGCTCTAACAGATAATGGAACAGAGATTTTTCGCAATACATCCCACTCGTTGGCTCCATCTACTCGCGCTGCGTTTTCGATGTCTGCATCAATAGATTCAAACCCCGCTTTTGCGGATTGGTACATGAGTGGAAATGCCACAACTGCAGACGCAATGACGGCTGCCCACCATGTAAACATGATCGGCTGATTAAAGAGCCACTCTACGAGCTGTCCCCCGGGACCATCTCGACCGAACAAAACGATTAACAAGAAACCTACCACAGTTGGGGGTAGTACGAGTGGAAGTAGGAATATTGTTTCGATTAACGTTTTCCCTTTAAACTTCTGGTGAGCCATGATCCTTCCGAAAAATAAGCCGGCTAGGATCACAATCAGTGAAGCTGTCACCGCTATGCCAAGTGATAGTTTGACAGGTGACCAAAAATCTATTGCCATTTCTTTTTCCACCCGCTTATTCCATTGATTTATATGTTGTATTCATCTGTCTTCATCATATCATATCGCCAATTGTTGGTGATGAAAGATGCTGATATTGTCGAACGGCCTTTATTTTTGAGTTTAGACTTAATTCATGTCTAGTTTGACTTAATTGATGATCAGAACGACTTAATTTTTCTGAGTAAGACTTAATTTTTCTTATTTAGACTTAATATTCAAAAAAAGGTGTTCATCGGATGCCTTAAAACATCTGTAAATGAAAAAAGCTGCTTAGATGAGTGGATTTCACTCATCTAGTCAGCTCATTCATCCTTATTCTTATTCTTTAACAGCTAGCACTGAACCTTTGTACTCTTTATCAATAAAATCGGTAATTTCTTTCGAATGAAGCACTTCTAACAAGGTTTTGATAGATTTCTTCTCTTTGTCGCCTTCACGAACTGTGATAATATTCGCAAATGGTGAATCTGAACCTTCAAGTGCGATGGAATCTTTCTTCGGGTTCAAATCCGCATCGATTGCATAATTTGTGTTGATCACAATCGCATCGCCTTCATCATTCTCGTATGCTTTAGTCAACAGCCCTGGATCAATGTCTGCCACAAACTCTAAGTTTTTCGGATTTTCTACAATATCGCTTATTTGCGCTTCGTAGCCCTTTCCTTCTTTTAGTTTGATCAGTCCCTCTGCTTCAAAGATTGACAAGATACGCCCGTGCTCAGCAATTGAATTACTTAAGATAACCTTCCCGCCTTCTGGTAGGTCTTTTAATGACTTATGTCTCTTCGAATAAACGCCCATCGGCTCTAAGTGAACAGCTCCTGCATTTTCAAATTTATACTTCGGATTATCTTTCACTTGCTGTGTTAGATATGGAATGTGCTGAAAATAGTTCGCATCAATTTCTTTTTCATATAAAGACTTATTCGGTAAGATATAATCTTGGAATTTAACGATTTCTAATTCAATGCCTTTATCCTCTAAAAGCGGCTTCGCTTCCTCTAAAATTTCTGCGTGTGGTACATTTGATGCTCCAATCACTAGCTTTTCTGTTTTCTCTCCACCACTTGTTGATGAGCCACAAGCCGCTAATAAAAATACTGCGAAACTTGCGAGTAATACTTGGATGATTCTTTTCATGATCTGATCCCCTATCCTTTAGTTTCTATAAGTTCTTTGATAAAAGATGCTCTTTAAGAGGTGGTACAAAAAAACCTCCTGTTCTCATAACAGAGACAGAAGGCTTCTCGAAAACGATTCCGATAATCCTCTCATCTCTCAGTGTGACCACTGTTAGATTTAGCACCGTTTTCATATTGATTATTATTCAACATGAATGGTTGCCGGGTTTCATAGGGCTAATTCCCTCCACCTGCTCTTAATAAGAGTATTCCTATCAAATTACTTTGTATTATCACAGGAATTTTGTAAAATGTCAAACACTTTTTTCAAATTATTCTGAACAGAAACTTTAACATTCTTTACTAACCATTCAGAAGTAGAAGAAATTAATTTATCGAAATGGACAATTGAAGAATACGTATGATTGGCACCCTCTATTAGTACTATTGAGCTTCTACCAATTTTCCTCTTTCTTGATTCTTCAAAATAGTGAGAGCAATATCTTGAAGATATAACTGGATCGTCCGAGCCATGGATGAACAGTGCGTTACCACGAAACTGTTTGATGTCTTCTAACGGTGAATAAGCTTGAAGCGAAAGTAAAAATTCTTCGGTTATCGCATACCCTAGATGATCAATCACGGGGTGCTCTCCGTTATAACCAACTATTTCTTTAATATCTTCAAATGGATTCCCTACTGCAGACCAAGTGATCACATTCCCAATCCTATCATCATCAGCTACAGTGCAAATCGCTACCGCACCACCTAAACTATGACCGATTAACGTTATTGCATTTTGATCAATGTTAGGTAGTTTGCTACCAAAAGAAATAATTTCCTTCGTCTGATCGATAAAACAAGCAAACTCATTATCTCCATATTCCCCTTCACTCTCACCACAGCCAGCATAGTCAAATCTCAATACAGCAAACCCTAGTTTAACGAGTTCTTGAGCCGTTTTAACAAACAGACGATCTACACCAATTCGTGTACTCGTAAAACCGTGACAAATAATGATTAGCGGAAACTTCTCTTCACCTTCACCACTCCAATTAGGAAAATGAATGGTGTGAGCCAATTTTCTGTCTTTCCACCATATACAATTCGACATAACCATATCACCCACTCCTTTTCTCTCTATTGAAATTCACTTAACCAGTATGATAAACGCAAAAAAACCGTGTTCCCTTAGAGAACACGGTTCCATACATAAAATCCGTTCGTTCTCTCATCTCTCAGCAAAAAACTGCTGTTAGATTTAGCACCGTTTCGGTCAAAACATAGTTCATCCGATGGTTGCCGGGCTTCATTGGGCTAATTCCCTCCGCCTGCTCTTAATAAGAGTTTCATTATTAATTTAAGGATAATCATAGGCTACTTGCTAATTGTTGTCAATAAAAAAACAAACCATGATCAAGTTTGCCAACAGAATATTATTAAATGACGAGGAGATGATAAAGAAATGTAGTAGTTCATGACGTAACAACGAACGGGTGATTTCAATGATATTTTTTAAGAAGAAAAAGAAAAAACAACAAGAATCAAATACAGATCCTACAAAAGGTACATTGACATTCCCAGAGCTCATGAAAAAGCTAAGAGCTTCAGCAGACTTTTCTACCGTTAAGCAATCATCACTCAGCACATTTTATATCTCTTATTATAAAACACTTGTAAATCCCGAATTTGTTCATCGGGATTTATTACCCTATATAACAGACATTCAATTAAAGAACTTAGATGACATACAAAAGCATTTGCCGTTAGATGGGATGGTCAAAACGAATGATGTGCATGACATCGCTAACAAAGTAACAGAGGGGTTTATTCTTATTCAAATGAATAAAGAGGACCCGGAAGGATTGCTTGTTCCAAGTCTATCGACCGAAAACAGGCAGATTTCTATCCCTGAAACTGAGTTTAGCGTTGTAGGTCCAAAGGAAGCTTTTGTTGAATCATTAGACACAAATTTAAATCTTATTCGTAAACGACTTCCTATTCCTGAATTCACAGTTAAGGAAGTACGGGTTGGGAAACTCTCAAAAACGAGAGTAGCCATCATTTATATCGACGGAATCGCGGATGAAGAAAATGTGAACACGGCGATTCAGCGAGTCAATGATATCGAGTACGATCATATTGTAGATAGTTCTTATATCAATCAAATGATCTCCGACAATGAGAACTCTCCTTTTCCACAGCTCATTGATACAGAGCGGCCAGACCGGGTAGCGAGTGTTTTATCTGAAGGAAAAGTGGCGATTATGGCTGACGGATCTCCCCATGCGTTAACGGGTCCAACAACCATCGTGGAATTTTTCTCCGCTTTCGAAGACTATTTTCTAAATTGGACGCTCGCTTCTGCCTTTCGATTGATTCGACTCATGGCTGTCATGTTTTCCGTGTTATCAACGCCTCTGTATGTAGCAGTATTAACGTTTCATTATGAAATGATTCCGGAAAATCTACTAGCTACACTCGTTGCTTCACGTAATGATATTCCTTTCCCACCTATACTGGAAGCTATCGTACTAGAACTTTCCATCGAGTTGCTTCGAGAAGCTGGTGCCAGGCTGCCTTCTAAGGTCGGTCAAACAATCGGTATTGTAGGAGGTATCGTTATCGGAACGGCAGCGGTACAAGCAGGATTAACAAGTAACGTTTTGTTAATCATTGTTGCTTTAGCCGCTCTTGCTTCTTTTACAACACCTGTCTATCAGATGAGTAACACGATTCGTTTATTGCGTTTTCCCTTTTTATTGTTTGCCCAGTTTTTAGGGGTTCTAGGTGTTGGTATCTGTTTCGCTTTTATCGTTTCTCATCTGCTGAAACTAACATCTCTAGGAAGACCTTATATCGCACCATTATATCCGCTTCGTGCAAATGATCTAAAAGATGCTCTTGTACGACTGCCGTTCAGTATGCAAAATAGCCGACCATCTTTATTAAGACCACAGGATAAGGCAAGGATGAATAAAAAGCGGGCAACAGCAAAGCATGACATTGAGGACTAAAAAATGAGGGGTATGTATGTCTCAGATCAGTGAAAACAAGCAGATATCACCTTATATGGCTTTTTATATGGTTACAACCATGCAGATTGGAGTGGGAATTCTAGGATTTGAGCGTTATATCGCTAAATCAGCAGGACATGATGCATGGATTTCTGTAATCATCGGAGGTCTTTCATTTAATGCGCTGATCTGGATGATCTATCGTGTTCTTTCAAAAGAGAACGCTGATATCATTGGCGTCCATAGAAACTTGTTCGGCAGATGGATTGGCGGCGCATTAAGTTTTCTTCTCTTGATTTATTTTAGTTCTACGATTCTAACCGTACTTAGGACTTATATTGAAGTAATTCAAATTTGGGTGTTTCCCGAGCTGAATACGGCTGTTATTGCCATCATCCTCTTAGGATTAGCTTATTCGTATGTTATTGGAGGAATCCGCGTTGTCGCAGGACTATCTGTATTAGGCTTTTTTATCACCCTCCCTCTATTTTTATTAAAATATTACGCACTTAAAAATGCACACTATACAAATCTTTTACCTATTTTAGATCATTCATTTAGCGACCTCATGGCTGCTACTAAAGGAGTTACTCTTGATTATTTAGGATTCGAGCTCATACTGTTGTATTTACCTTTTTTAAAACAACCTGAAAAATCACAAAAGTGGGCTCACTTAGGAAATCTATTTACCATGTTCACTTACCTCATTACTGTATTCGTATCTTTTGTCTATTTTAATCAAGAACAACTTCAACATACGATTTGGGCGACACTAACACTATGGAAAATTGTAGACCTCCCATTCGCCCAGCGATTCGAATATGCCGGTATCGCTCTTTGGCTTTTCGTCGTTCTTCCTAACATCTGTATAGGTTTGTGGTCTGTAAGCCGCGGAATTCACCGTTTATATAAGATCAAACAAAAAAGTGCGCTGCGCACAATGCTTTTCGTTATTTTCATATGTTGCATCTTAGTCGTTGATCGCCAACAAGTAGACATACTAAATACGAAAGTTTCTCAAGTTGGTTTTTATATTCTCTATGCTTATATACCGTTTTTATTTGTGATCCAGCTGATTTCAGGAAAAGTGAGGAAAACAAAAAATGGCTAAAAAGAAGCTTCTCATTATCTTCACATTAATGCTATTAACTGGCTGCTTTCCAAGCAAAAAAATCCTAGAAGATGTTCAACTCGTATCAGCAGTTGGATATGATTATAAAACGAATAACCAAGTAGAGTTGAACGGGATGGTAGCCATTCCACAACGAGGAGAAGATGTTCCTCCAATTTCTCAAGTGTTTACAGCAACCACGAATACGAGCAAGATGGCAAGAGCTCTAGAACAAGCTGAATCTCCAAAACCATTTGAGATCGGTCGCTTAGAAATTGCTCTATATAATGACCGATTAGCTGAAAAAGGCATATATGATCTAGTTGACACACTTCAGCGTGATCCTTCCTTAGGTCGAGACCTATATTTGGCAGTCGTTAAAGGAAGTACGAAAACATTGTTAAAAGAGCAGTATCCGCTTAGTGAAACGCCATCTAAGTATTTGCTCCAGCTTCTAAATCAAAATATGAACGCGAACATACCAAAGTCAAATCTACATGATTTTTTGTATACGTATTACGGAAAAGGGATGGATCCCAACTTGCCACTCTTGGAAATGCAGGGGGATCGAATACGAGTAAAAGGTACAGCCCTCTTAAAAGACGACAAAATGGTCGGGCAACTGAAGCTCGAAGATTCCTTTCTCTTAAAGCTGCTGATGGAACCTTTTGAAAAAGGCATCTATGAAGTGAAATTTAAAAACGATCAATTCTTTACGATTCAAAATTTGTCATCTAAAGTAGAATATCGTTTTAAAGACGTGAAACGATCTCCATCCGTAGACATTTTCGTTAAAATAAAAGGACGCGTAAGTGAAGCGCCGAAGATTCCTGTAAGCGATCCGTCACTCATCGAACAACTAGAAAGAGCAACCGAGAAAGCAATGGATAGGCGAACCAACAAGATTGTAGAAAAACTTCAAAAATTGAATGTAGATACGATCGGGTTAGGCGATTTGGCGAGGAGCAGAACAAGAGGATTTGATTTTAAACGGTGGGATGAACAGTACCCTGACATGCCGATTAACGTTAATATGAAGGTGGAAATTACTCAGGCAGGGATTACAGAATAACGTTGTTAATTTTATCGTTCATTTCTTGAGTGGGGAAATGGCTTTTTTGTCGAAAATCGTTTAAAAAATTTTATCCGTGAATATATAGCGTTTATCCGTGAATATATTGGCGTTTACCGTGAAATTATTTCCAATTACCGTGGATATATGATTGACAACTATCAAAGTGTTTTTATCGTGTGCACATTTCATGGTGATGTCTACTTCATATGGACATTACGATATAAAATTAAAAGCTTTTATTCAACATATTAGTTTAGTTGAATAAAAGCTATCTTAATTAATCGATATTAACTCCCAGCTCCTGCTCCTGCAGAAGATTGGTTGCGTTTCTCGATCGCGTTGACTCCCATGACAACAGCGATTAGCTCTTCTGTTAATAAAGCATCTGAGTTGTTTTTCAGCTCATAAGCAGGAGCTTGGAAAAATCCATTTACTTTATTAAATGTAGCAATTTCCGACTTACTTTCATCAAAGATGGTATATTCTTTTGAAAAAGCGGGAGCTTCAATTTCATATGTATGGCCATTCGTTATATACCGATAACGTTTGGAGAAGAATGCAAATGCAGATTTTACCACGCCTAATTCCTTACCATCAGATTGCTTCACGATCCATTTTCCTGACATGAAAGGAAAACTACCTTCAACGAGGACCCTTCCAGATTCATTCTCGATACTCACGCCTGAAGAAAATGCGCTTTTTAGATCGAGAACTCCTCGTTTCTGTTGCTCTGCATTGTAAATATCCGTTCTGCCTGATGAGAAAAAGGTATCTTTAAAATACACACATCTTTCCATAGCAGCCACCCCGCTTCAATATCGATCTTATTTTTGTTGTTCCTCCAACTGCTGAAGTCGTTTTTCAATTTTCTTTCGCTTTTCTACTTCTTGAAACACAAAAATGAAGGCTGTTGCAGCCATTAAAAAAGTTAACCATTCCATCTTGATCACCCCTTAATCTTAAGTAGTTCTTTAATCCTTTTATCATAAGCACGATTTACAAATTCGGGCTTGATGGCATACATTTTAATCACTTCTTTGATCTCTTCTGGTCGGTAGAACTCATTTCGGTTGTGGGCTAGTGAAGGATAGCCTGATCCACGCTGAAGATAATCTGAAGATGCAACGGAATACCATCTTTCTTTCTCTATTGGTTCACCGTCAATCCTCATTTCGACCACTTTCAATCCATCATAAACCACTTGTGCACCTGAAATATGCAGTCCCCCTATATACTTCCCTCTAAAGCCAGGACCTCTTCCATCTAATAAGCAGTGTTGAACATCAAGTGATTGTTGAATGGCTTCCAATATGTATTTACCTTGAATCTCGAAGGAAGTTGGATTTAAGGGAGATGGACAGATCTCAATCAATTTTTTATTAGAAACATAAGAAAAGATTCCTGTGTTAACAATGCCACTGTTTATCAAGCCTATGTCAGTATTCAGCATGTCTTTTAATCCATCTGCGATAAGGTTTGTGATCGGATTCTCACCGATCACATCGTGCCATAACGGTTCATTAATCGTATATAGTGGTTTTCCTAAGATCTCGATCGCCGTTTCTTTACTTCTCTTAAGGATAGCTACAATTTCTTCGTCTGGCTTGGAATCTTTTGTGTTATAGACGGCAGATTGTAAAAGGATTTTATGTGATTTCTTCACTTCAATTTCTAATACACCAATCTGTTCACCAAAGTTTCCAGCACTTACGATGAATGTATCATTAACAACCTTCGCTTCTTGATAGAGAACATGATCATGTGAGGACACGATTACATCAATGCCAGATATCTCTTTTGCTAGATCCATATCCGCTACCGTTCCGACATGATTTAGAAGAATGCACAGATCGTATTTTCCTCGATTACGCTCCAACTCTTCTGCGATGGCGATAATATAGTTTTCACTATGAAACCCTAAGCCTTTATTAAAAGCACCTAAGTCAGGTGATGCGCCAGTTACGAAAATTCGTAGTCCATTTTTAGAAAGGATTACACTTGAACGAACACCAGGAATCGAAGTCTTGTCTTTTCTAAATAGGTTGTTGCTGATAAACGGAACGGAACTTTGAACAGCCATATGTTCTAACGTCTCTGCCCCATTAAACATTTCATTGTTGCCGATCGTTAAAGCATCATAGCCAACTGCATCTAGAAGCTCGACCGCGGCCATTCCTCTTGTTCCTTGTAGTTCAATACTTTTAAAATCTGCAAAATCACCTGCATCAACTAGTATAGTGTTTTCGTCTTTATGTTGATTAATCATCGTTGCTGCTTTCGCAAAGTTATCAAAATGACTGTGAAGATCGTTCGTATGTATGATTTTTAATTTCATAAATCCCCCAAAATTATATAAGATTACCTTTACAAATAATGGTATCATAAAATAAAAAGTAAATGTTCAAAAAATACGGAGGAATTGAATGTCATATCAAGATAACGATTTAAAGATTCGACCGATTACTAACGAAGACCTTCCAAGACTTTGGGAACTGATATATAAAGACAAAGCACCTGAATGGAAAAAATGGGACGCTCCATATTTTGATCACAAGCAAATTCCTTTTGATGAATTTATGTGGAACAAAGATCACTATGTCAATCACGATCAGCGCTGGGCAATTGTAGTGGCTGGTGAGTTGATCGGAACAGTGAGTTACTATTGGGAACACGAGCCCTCTCACTGGTTAGAGATGGGCATCGGTATCTACAATCCTACCTATTGGAGCGGTGGATATGGAACAAGAGCTATTATTCTGTGGATCAATCATCTGTTTAACTCGCTACCACTCGTCCGTGTTGGCTACACAACATGGTCAGGAAATGAGCGAATGATTAAAGTTGGCGAAAAGATTGGCATGAAAATGGAAGGCAGAATGAGAAAGTGCCGGTATTATAACGGAGAATATTATGACTCGATTCGTATGGGAATTCTGCGAGAAGAGTGGGAGTCAACCATATTAGGAGGATAAGACCAGGGAGATTATAATAGCGCAATCCGGTTGTTTCATTTTATTTTTCGTAATTTATCTAACCATGAGGAGGGACAAAATTCTTGGCAAAATGGAAAACCATAACATCAGATTATATCTACAAAACGCCGTTTGGTCATTTAAGAAAAGACAGTTGTGAACTGCCGAACGGGCAGAAAATCGATAACTATTATGTTCATGAGTATCCAAATTGGGTAAATGCATTTGTTCTAACTAAAAATAAACAAGTCGTACTTGTAGAACAATACCGTCATCCAGGTAAAGACTTCTTTTTAGAAGTTCCAGCTGGAAAAGTCGAACAAAGTGAATCCTTTGAGGAAGGCATTATCAGAGAGGTTCAAGAGGAAACAGGTTTTACTTCCCATAACAAACCAATTGTACTCGGAGAATTCATGGTGAACCCTGCTACCCAAACCAACAAGGTTATAACATTTCTAATCTTGGATGCTTTCCAGTCTTCTTCTCAAAACTTAGATGAAAATGAAGATTTAACGCTTAAGCTGATCCCTTTTCATGAGATGGAAGGATTAATAGAAGATAAAAAAATTACTCAGTTGTTTACAATAAGTGCTTATTTTTTAGCAAAGAACTACCTTTCCAAAGAAAAACTAGCTTAGTAATATTACTTCTAAGCTAGTCCTCTTTTCTTTATTCAACCTTCATTTTTACAGCACGTGTTGCAACGAAACTTTTAATATAAGTATCAATCGGTCTTCTTCCACCAAAGTCATCTTCATATAATCCAGCAATCACAAAACCTGCATCAATCTGTCCTTGTATTTGATCCTCTAAGGTATGCCCGAATTCTATCGTTTCATCAGACATAAGATAGTCAGACTTCTCTTTTTCAGTCATAGAATCGAGCGTTGAATAAGGTATCCTGTTACTGACGACTAGATTTCCCTTTTGATCTTCTTCATCATCAAAAATAAACAACAATGGATTTGTAAACCCCGATATGAGTATCCCTCTATCTTTTAACACACGTGATGCTTCTTTCCATACAGGAGAAATATCCTCTACAAATACATTGGCCACTGGATGAACGATCAAGTCAAACTCCCCTTCGCTAAACATGGAGAGATCACACATATCTCCTTGGATAGCCGTCAGACTCAAATTATTTGCTTTTGCTACCATCTCATCATTTTCTAACTGTTTCTTTGAGATATCCATTACAGTAACGTCTGCACCTGCCGCTGCTAACACGGGACCTTGTTGTCCGCCTCCAGAAGCGAGACAGAGAACCTTTAGTCCTGTCAACGATTCCGGAAACCACCGTCTAGGAACTGGTTTTTCTGTTGTAACGGTAATACGCCAATCTCCTAACTTACTTCTGTCAATTATGTCCTTAGATACAGCCTTCGTATAGCTCACACCATCTTCAACTTTTTTGTCCCAAGCTTTGCTATTGTGTTTAACAGTATTCATCTTTAGATCTCCTACTCTTTGTATAGTCATAGTAAACATTCCATAATAAGGTATAAAAATCCTTCATTAGATATAAATGAACAGCCGTCTAATGGCAGAAAAAAAAGAGCCTATAAAAATGAATGGCTCTTTTGGGAGTACTATTTAAAAACTTGGAAAATGGAAGCACTTGAAATGGAAATTAACCGATTTCAAGTACATAAATAATCCTAAATCTTTTCTTGTAACACTGTAGCATCTATATGCGAAAAGTCTGCTAAGGTAGGTTCTTTCGTATCAAGTTTAAGAGAACGGGCTGTAGAAGCATGAACTTTCTTCAACAAATCAGGATTGTTCATTAATCGCTGACCATAAGAAGGAATCATCTCTTTGATCTTTGGTTCCCATTTACCAATCTCTTGCGGGAAGCATTTGTTTAATATCTCTAACATAACGTGAACAGCTGTTGAAGCTCCTGGTGATGCGCCGAGTAATGCAGCGATCGAACCATCAGCGGATGTAATTACTTCTGTACCGAACTGAAGCGTTCCCTTACCACCAGTTTCAGTATCTTTAATTACCTGAACACGTTGCCCTGCTACGACGAGATCCCAATCTTCACTCTTAGCAGTTGGGATGAACTCTCTAAGTTCTTCCATGCGCTGTTCCTTTGACAATAATACTTGTTGAATCAAGTATTTGGTTAATGACATTTCTTTAGCACCAGCTGCCAACATAGTCAACACGTTATTAGGTTTTACTGAAGTCACTAAATCGAGCATCGACCCTGTTTTTAAAAATTTTGGTGAAAAGCCCGCGAACGGCCCGAAAAGCAAAGATTTTTTATTGTCGATATACCTTGTATCAAGGTGAGGAACAGACATCGGCGGAGCACCGACTTTAGCTTTTCCGTATACTTTCGCGTGCTGCTGCTCAATCAATTCTGGATTCTTGCATACCATAAAGATCCCACTTACCGGAAATCCACCGATATGTTTTCCTTCAGGAATACCGGATTTTTGGAGCAAATGAAGGCTTCCACCACCACCGCCTATAAACACAAACTTCGCTGTATGGCGTTCAATTGAACCTGTGTTATGATTTTTCACCTTCAGTTCCCATAAGTCATCGGGCGTACGCTTCAGGTTTTCTACACTATGTTTGTATTTAACATCTACATTCTTATTTTGAAGATGACTAAATAACATACGAGTAAGAGAACCAAAATTAACATCCGTTCCTGTATCGATCTTTGTAGCAGCGATACTTTCGTTTAACGAACGTCCTTCCATGATTAGTGGAATCCATTCCATCAATTTCTCTGGAGAATCCGAGAATTCCATCCCTTGGAAAAGAGGATTCTCTGTTAGCGCTTCCATACGTTTCTTTAAAAACTGAACGTTGTTTTCACCTTGAACCATACTCATATGTGGCAATGGCATGATGAAGTCTTCTGGATTATGAATCAACTTTTGATCAACAAGGTAGGACCAAAACTGCATTGACACTTGAAACTGTTCATTAATTTCAATAGCTTTCGATATATCGATAGATCCATCCGGTTTTTCCGATGTGTAATTTAGTTCACAAAGTGCAGCATGCCCAGTTCCAGCATTGTTCCACTCGTTTGAACTTTCCTCTCCTGCTTTATCAAGTTTCTCAAATACTTTAATTTTCATTTCTGGAGCTATTTCTTTTAAGATCGTTCCTAATGTAGCACTCATGATTCCAGCGCCAATTAAAAGGACGTCTGTGTTCGTTTCTCTGTTGCTCATCATTATCAACCTTTTCACCTAAAATTTACAGAAAAAAGCCATCGTCTCATGTATAAGAAGAGACAACTTGGTTACTGCTTTTCCTGTTTCCATGAAAACCATATCAACTAGTATTGCTAAAATTCAAGTCTTTAATATCTTTATTATATGATAATTATAAATTATTTGAAAGCCGATAAATAGTGATAATTATATGAATAGTGTGCCCAAACTCTCTAACCATCAGAGTTTATATAGGATTTCAGGAAAATTTTTAACAGAAGATCACATACTAATATATGTAACTTTAACTTTTTTGCATATCAAAAACGCCTGAATTACTTCATCAGGCGCTCACGCTTAAAATGATCTAAGTTAAGAGTAAATCACTGTTTTTCAATCCTTTTTCACTATCCTTTTCTAGACTTCGGTTCGTTCGAGTTATTAGTACACTTCTGTAATGAGCGGCTCGATGGAGTTTCCCTTTTAGGGATGTGGAGGTACTTTCAATAGGTAGATCCATTCCGTTTGAAAAAATGACTCTAACCTTTTTTCGGTCAATGGATACAATATCATCAATGTGTGGCTGTGAGAGCCAGATGCAGGAGTCTTTTCGTGGTGATTTCGTGGGAAAGAAGAATATATCAAGTTTCGTGTCAATCATGATCGGAGGGAAGCACATCCTCCCTAATATGATCTGTGTTGCATCTTTCTTGCCATCGTATGTACTTCCATAATAAGGACAGGAATCTTTGATGATTCGAAAAGGCTTTTTCTCTACAAGAAAGACAGCATCTTCTTCATAAATTTCTGCGCATACCCTTCCCCATTGATTAATAAATGGATGAATAGCAATGGTCCTATTCGTAATTAAATACTTTTCCACTTTCTCGTGCACAATTCTACGCTTCATTCAATACCTCCTCAATATTTTAATCCCCATGGAAATGAAAGACAGTACAAATGTCCCTAATATTTATACTGTATAGTAATATTTTACCATTTAAATATGTAACTATCTATATATTTAGCGAATTTTGTCACAATATTTTGTTAATTTAAATATAGGGGTTGCATGATTGATGAATTCATCTATTTTAACTGAAGTGGTTATCCTATTTATTATTTTATCTTTTTAAAAAAGGAACTCCACAAAAGGAAGTTCCCTCCTAAAACAATTTCATGTTGATAACTTACTTTATATTATCTCAATCGATAAATCGGATTAAATCAATACAGGAAAGATCAAAAGTGATAAACCTTCTGATAGTTCCTTCTTGTACCTCTGCCTCATAAGAAAATGTAGCACAATTATTGTTTGAATCAATACGCACTAAAGTAAATAGTGTTGGTGATGTTAAGCTGTCTAAAGATAACGGTTTACCTCCGATTAAAATTAAGAATTGTGCTTCACCAAACGGAGGAACCGGATCCGGAGTAGTTGAAATAAGTGAAATTGGAATAAGTAGTTCTTCCCCTTCTCGCACATTTACAGCCACCGAAAACGGTTCAAACCCGTTTGCAACAACACGCAGTTCATAAGAGCCAGAAGGAATGCCTGTTATTGAAAATACTCCTGCATCATTAGAGATTACTTCCCTAACCAAAACCCCTCTTAGATCAAACAACTGTATGACTGCTCCACTTACTGGCAGACCTGTTCGACGCTCAGATACTTGACCCGAAATATCTCCATCCGCTCCAGGACTTAAAGCAAAGTCAACACCTGTTAAACGCTCTCCCTCTGCAAGGGAAATAATGAGTGTTTCTTGCTGAAACCCTTGGGCATCCACTGTTATTACATATCTTCCTGAACCAAGATTACTAATGAAATACGTTCCATCATTACCCGTTCTCGCACTTCCTGCAAGAGCACCATTTTCATCAAATACATTTATTTCAGCATTTGGTAATGGTCCATTTCCTAAAATGATGACTGTACCCGTTATTGAAGCAGTTTGACGTTGACCAGGTAATGCAAAGTTCTGCTCTACAGTTGTATTAACAGGCAGTACCGATAGTCTGCTATCTGTACCATATCCTAATGCAGATGCTCGTAGCGTATAAGATCCATTATTCAATCCAGGAATCGTGTAAAAACCGTCGATGTTTGTTAAGGCTACCGCTACTGGACGTCCATTGACTGCTAATGCATTAACTTCAGCATTTAGTAAACTCGCTTCAACTGGATCGCTTACTTGATCAAAGGTTTCTACAATCGCCCCTACAATCGGCAGTCCTGTATCTGCATCCGTAACAAAGCCGGTAAACAAACTTGGAACGGCAACTAGATTAAAGTTCACAACGCTTTGAACATTGGGAACAGCCGTAAAATCCAGTACGCTGCTTCTATAATCTGCATTGATGGCAGCAAGGCTAAAATCACCTGGTAGAAGACCTTCTATTAAATAATCTCCATCATTGTTAGTCTGTACCTCTGCAATCACAACACCGTTATTGTCCGCTAAACGAAGCAAGGTATTAACAAGAGGCTGTGAACCGCCAGCATTTCGAACCGTCCCTCTAACACTTGAAGTAACAGGTGCCAATTGAAGATCTGCGAAAGTCGTGTCTCCTGGGATAACTGAAATTTCAGCAGAGTCGTTTCCAAATCCTTGTTTAGTAGAAATAATCGTGTAGTTTCCGTTTCTCACTTGGCTAAAACGATATCTACCTTGTTCGTCAGTAAGCGTTGAGGCAACGACTGGTCCTGACGGGCTTATTAAACGAAGTTCAACACTAGCTCTAGCTATAAAAGAACCTGACCCTTCATTTGTAACGAAACCTTCTACACTGCCCGGTTCAAAAGCTAATGGTAAATTCGTAATCGTAGTCTCATTCGCTACAATAAAAACACTTAGTGAACGCTGTTCAAAACCGCGTGCATTCACGATCATTGTATAAATGCCAGGCAGTAAGTCCAAAACTCTATAAGCACCATCTGACTGCGTTAGAACAGTTGTAACAACAGCTCGAGTGGCATCCAGAATTTGCACCACTGCCCCAGCAATTGAAACACCATTCGAATCGGAGATCGTTCCGATAAGATTACCTGTTTCCAAAGTAAGAGCAAGACTGACCTCTGTAGTGGCACCATTCACAATAATTCCGCCTTGCGAAAGACTTCCATAGCCCCCTTTAACAGTTGAAATAACTATCGCGCCTTCTTCCAAGTTCTGCTGAATAAATACACCGTTTTGGTCAGTTATACCCGAAGTAATAGGTATACCTGTTTCGTTAAAAATGTTCGTTTTAACTCCTGATATCGGATTGTTAGTCGCAGCATCAATGACCCTAATTGTAAGCGTACCTCCAAGAGCAATAAGTTGGAGATCAAGAGAAACCTCTTCTCCTCCGTTAACGGTTACAGCAAAAGTAGCAGCATTATAACCTTCAGTTGTAACAGTAACAAAATAATTACCTTCAGTGACTTCTGGAATAATATAGGTTCCGTTTGACTGTGCTAGAACGGTAGTTATTAAACTGTTATTGAGATCAAAAAGATTAATTTTAATACTTTGTTGAGTGATGAGATTTCCATCCTCATCTATAACCGTTCCAAAAATACTGCCATAAAGACTTGATAAAAATAGATTCGTAGTTGTTACTATGTTACTGCTCACAACTGCTCCAACTGAAGATACAGCGTACCCTGAGAGATTTGCAGTCACTTGGTAAGAGTTTGGCTTTAAACTTCTAAAGGTAAAGCTTCCATTCTGTTCAGTAACGGTAGATGCGATAATAATATTGTTCAACAGGATGTTCATTACAACCCCTGGTAAAATAATTCCGCTTTCATCAGTAACGATACCTGTTATAGCTCCAGGATCAGGGATCAGATTTATTGAAACGTTTAGTGTCTCCCCTGGTGTAATGGTTATCCCTTCTGTTTCACTTTGGAAGTCAAGTGCCACAATCGTTAAGGCATAAGTTCCAACAGGTAGATTTCCAATAAAGAACGTCCCATCATCATTTGAGACAGCAGAGCCGATAACTGTTCCATTTACATCGATAACCTTAATACTTGCGCCACTTATTACATCACTCAGACCATTAACTATACCTGTTAGTACACCTGGGTTAGACAATAAGAAGCCATCAACTGTTGTAGTTGCATTCGCTTGAATCGTTGCTCCAGCTGAAAACGTATTATAGTTTGGTGTTGTCATCGATACGGTATATTGCCCTGGAGAAAGCCCGTTAATCACATACACACCTGCATTATTTGTCACTGCTCTGCCAGCAGGCTGAACACTCGTTCCAAAAAACAACTGAACGATCGCTCCAGCGTTCAATATACCTGTTTCTTGATCAATTATTGTTCCAGTTAGAATTCCTGGAAGTGCAGTGAGCTCAATATCAACAATTTGTGTTTGACCAGGATCCACCGAAAAGCCAACTGTATTAGTCTCATAATCCGGATTAGAAGTTCCTAACGAATAGATGCCTGATAAAAAGTTCTCGATTAAATACATTCCTTGATCATCTGTTTGAACTTCTGCTAGTTCTGCACCCGATTCATCAATTAATCTAATAACCGTATTGATAAGTGGAATCACAACGTCTTGAGCAGATATAGTAGTTGTTAAACTCTCATTTTGAATGATCCTTGCAGAAATCGTGCCTCGAACATTCGAGAGACTTGGTGTAAGAGCAAAGTTCTGGAATGTTGTTAAGCCATTTTCAATAAGAACTGTTCCTGTTGCCGTTCCAAAATTCTCTTTTGTAATGGTTAAAGTGTAAGTTCCAGCTGTTATCAATCCCGAGCTATAGTTTCCAGTACTATCTGTTAGAACCGTGTTGATTACAGGACCGAATGGTGAAATCGCCCTAATTTCAATAGAAGCTCCAATTAATGGATCACCTGTTGTTGAATTTCTTACGTTACCTGAGATGACTCCACCTTCTGGAATGAGGATAATGTCCACGACAGTTTCTTGGTCGGGTAAAACAACACCACTGCCAATTCCTGTTCCCGTTCCATTTCCTTTAGCAGTCACTGTATACTGGCCTTCAACCAGATTATCAACCTCGTAAGAGCCATTTCCATTCGTTATAACCGTTGAAATAGGTGTGTTTTTTCGATCTAATATCTGAACCGTGGTATTGCTAAGCGGTGCTCCACTGGGATTTTTTATCGTTCCAATGATTATGCCAGGATCCGGCTGCAGGTTAAGGGTTACATTTGATAGAGACAAAGAATTGATTATGACTCCAATGGACGCTGCACCATAGCCACTTGCTATTGCACGAATGTTTAGTGGACCAGTTTGAAGGTTACCTAGTCTAAAAAATCCGTTCTGGTCTGTTGTAATTGTTGCAACAAGAATCCCACTCACATCAGATACTTCAATGAAACTTCCTGATATCGGTAAACCTGTTACAACATCTTGAATAACGCCCTCTAAAGCACCACGATCTTCTGTAACCGGGACTATTAGATTTGTTGTTTCCCCGTTCACTACGATTGCACCTACTGTTGCTGTTTGATATCCGTCTGCTATTACGTTCACTTGATACGTTCCTGCTGATAAGTTCTGGAATGCAAAGCTCCCATCTGAGAGAGCGATCAGCGTCTGCAGCAATACACCACCATCATTGAGAAGTCGAATAGAGATTGTTCTATCTGAAATCGGATTTCCCGATTGATCAGTAACAGTTCCAACAATCGATCCTCCTACTTCCGACAATTCAAAAGATACCGCAGAAGTTTGATTCGGTAGAACAATAACACCGAGTTGATCCTGTACATAATAAGGTGAACTTGCAATAACAGTATACGTTCCAGGTGACAGAAGGATGGATGTAAAGCTACCCGCAGTGTCTGAATTAGTTGATATAATTGGAATTCCTTCCGGTGTAAGAATAGAAATGAGGATGCCTGGTAATCCTTCTCCCGTTTCTGCACTTACAACTGTCCCAAAGATCAATCCTCCTACCGGGGTTAAGATCACATTTAGACCCGTCAGCTGCTCTCCCGGCTGCAACGAAACTCCGGCAGTCGATGATGAATAATTTTCTACTCCAGCAATTACTGTATAAGACCCTTCTGGCAAGTTTCCGATCACATAGTTTCCTTCAAAATCTGTGATTCCGTTTCCGATTTCACTATCATTTTCATCAACCACTCTTACACTAGCATTCGATAAAGGTATTCCATTACCATCAGTTATGGTTCCTGAAATCGATGCTGGATCAGGCACTAAAGCGATCTGTACATTAGTTGTAGCATTCGAAGTTACGATTACACCTGTAGAGCGAATACTATAGTTTAGCTGAAAGGCGTTTAACGTATATGATCTTGGAGCCACGCCTTCTATTAAGAAGTCTCCTGCTGCACCTGTCGTTCTTCTTGCAATTGGTGTAACACCACTTGGTGCATACACTTCTACTTGTGCACCAACGAGTGGAGCAAGAGTTTGTTCATCGAGGATCACACCTGAAATTTGACCCGGTTCTGGAACTAAGCTTATATTAGCTGTTAGTGTCTCGCCTGGTCCGGCATTGATTGAAACTTGCCGTCTCTGGTAATCAGGGATAATAGCCGTAACTAGATATTGTCCTTCCGTAAAACCTAGTATTCTATAAAATCCGTTAGAGTCGGTATTAACAACTCGAACAGTAAAACCGTAAACATCTAAAAGCCTTACTGAAACATTAACTAACGGGTCACCAGAATCGGAAGTGATCGTCCCTTCCACTGTAGCTGGGAACGGTTCAAGTGCAAAATCAACAACTCTCGTATCGTTTGGAGGTACAAAAACAGAAGCACTCGATGATCCATAGCCGTCGTCAGTAAAAGCAACTATTGTATAAGGGCCAGAATACACACCTTGAGTTACATAATTGCCTTGCTGATCCGTTACAGTATTCGCAATAACTGGGCCAGTTGGTGATAAATAACGGACTTGAACCATGACTTGAGAAATCGGAATCCCTGTTACGGCGTCTGTGATAGTTCCCGAAACAGTCCCAGGTTCAGGAGTTAAAATAAAGCTCAAGGAAGTTGTTTCATCAGGTAAAACGGTAAATGTTGCACTCTGACTCGAATAACCATCAGCACTAACGATTGCACGATACGTGTCAGGTGACAGATTGGCAAATATAAATTGACCGAAACTATCCGAGACTCCTTTTCGTTCTAGTGGCTTTCCTGAAGATGAAACGATAATGATGGCATTGGATAATGGATCTCCCGTTAACTGATTTGTGACATACCCTGTAACCGCTCCTGGGTTTTGAGTTAATGAAACCGCAATGTTAAACCCAGTGATAGGCACAGTAACCGTAATAATCTCATTTCCATAGTTCACTGCGTTAACATTTAACAGATAAATTCCCGGTGCAATCGAGTCGAACGTGAATGTGCCATCGATACCTGGATACTGCTTTGCCACAAACATGCCCGTATTATTTGTTAAAGTAACAGAAACGGCAGTACCACTGATCGGATTTCCAGTTGCAGAATCTGCTATGGATCCTGTTAGAGTTGTAAGAATTTGCGATAACGGTATTGTAATACTGCTTACTGCACTGCTGTTGACAATAACAGCTGTCATATTTGGAGAATAACCGTCAAATTCTGCACTTACAAAATATGTGCCAATCGACAGTTCAGGAATTTGAAACGAACCATCAGTGTGTGCAATTAAAGCTTGCAGCAATTCACCGTTAGCTCCAAACAATTTTAATTGAATATTGTCTCCAGACAGCGGATTTCCATCTCCGTCAGTGACTTGCCCTGAAATGCTTCCTACAGTACTTGTTAATTGAATATCAGCTCCCGCAGTCTCATCACTTTGTACGATCACACCTGTAATTTCTGTAGAGTAGTTTTGTGCAGATGAAGTAACAGCATAGGAACCTGGAACAAAATTCCGTAGCAAAAAGTTGCCGAATTGATCAGTTGTTGAGAAGCGAACCAAAATTCCAAGACTATCACGCACAAGTATGGCCGCACCTGGAATTGGTGCACCTGATATTAAATCTGAAACCGTTCCAGAGATAGAACCACGGATCGTCACTAACTCAAAATTCAGCGCTGTGATGTCCTGACCTGGGGCAACCGCAACGTTCCCAGTCGCGTTTGCATAGCCCCCTGCTCGTATGACGACTGCATAAGAACCTGCCGGAATATTGCTGAGTGTGTAATTTCCATCAGCATCTGTTGTTCCATTTCCAATAGGTGTTTCATTTACATCAAGAAGAGAAACGGTACCGTTAGCTATCGGCGTACCAAGATCAGAAATTAACGTACCTGAAACAGTTCCAGGATTCGGTTGGATCGATAAAGAGATGTTCGTTGTTTGACCAGAAACAACAAAGGCTCCCGTACTTCCAACTGAATAATTTAGTGCAACAGCTTTTACAATATAGTTACCAGGAGCCAAACTCTGAAACAAAAAGTTTCCTTCCGGAGTGGCTGCAACTGTGTTTACGAACTGGTTATCCATTGTGTACAGCTGAAGCACAAGTCCGTCAGCGGCTGGAGCTACTGTTCCTGTAATGGTCCCAGGATTAGGTTGAAGTTCAAAGTTAACAAACTTATTTAATCCAGCGGGAACAACTACACCTATGATCCTGGTTTCATATCCTTTTGCAACTGCAGTAAGAGAATAAACTCCTCCAGGCAATCCAAGCGAAATGAACGTTCCATCCGCACTCGTTAAGGCTGAATCAACAAATGCTCCTAGTGTGTTGCTGATATTAATAGTTGCACCAACAACCGGCTGACCTGAAAGAGAATCGATTAATCTGCCTGAAACAAACCCCGGAGACGGAACAAGGCTAATCGTGATAGAAGAAACGTTTCCAGGTGATAACGTAACTGATGCAGAAGAAGTTTGGAAACTTTCTGCAGCAACGATGACTGTATATGTGCTCGGCATTAAATCTTCAACAATGAACACACCATCATTGTCTGAAAAAGTTGTATTTATGATAAGACCGTTAGCATCAAGCAGCTGTACTTCTACGGAAGCACCTGCAAGAGGATCTCCAGTCTCACTATTAATAACCGTTCCCGAGATAGAAGAAGGGTTTGGCATTAATGAGAAATTAACAACAGAAGTCACACCAGCTGTAATGATTGCTCCACTTAAGTTTGTTTGATAATCAATAATATTTGCTGTAACAACATAGCTTCCAGGGAGCAATTCACCAATCACATAATTTCCATTTGTATCTGTTACAGCTCTAGAGATAAGCACATCAGAATCTGCATTTTTCACAAGTATGACTGCACCTGGAAGAATGTTTCCTTCATTATCCAGTACACTTCCTGAAAGTAAACCAAAAATAGGCTGAAGTTCTGTGCTGATCGCTGTTGTTTCATTATCCTGAATAACAGCACCAAGCGTAACCGGTGAAAACCCGTCTGCCCCAACAATAACGGTATATCGATCTGGTGCTAACCCACTTATCGTATAATTTCCATTGCTGTCAGTAATGGTCTTCGCTACCACGATGTTATTGAGAACGACATCCACTGAAGCACCACTAATTGTACTTCCACCTGAAGAAACATTACCTGTAAGAACACCTGCTAGTCTTCTAAGTGTGACATCTACCGTTGTAGTTTGATCAGACTGAACATACGTACCGATCGTTTTTGTACCATGACCATCAGAAGAAAAGGTGATTACATACGTACCGGGAGCTAGAGAATCGACTGAGAATTGTCCGTTTACATCAGTTGTTACAGAGGCATCCGTAATCCCAGAGCTGTTTACAACTTTTAGACTTGCACCTGGAAGTGGAACACCGCTATCTTCATCAATCACTGTTCCGATGATTGAACCTGGATTTGCTAATAGATTCACATCTACTACCACAGTTTGACCGGCACTCACCGAGAAACCGACAACAAATGTTTGAAAAGCAGGTGCACTCACGCGTAATCTGTAAGAACCTGGTGCAAGACGATTTATTGTGTACTGTCCTGCCCCATCCGTCGTTGCGGTTGCCACGGCAATCCCTGTACCGCTAAGAGCTTCAACTATTGCACCAGCTATAGGTCCTCCACTTCCTGTTATCGTTCCACTTACCGTTCCAGGATTCGGCTGCAGTACAAAGTTTGCTGTCGTTGTCTGATTAGATGGCACATTTTGCCCAATTGTTGCAGCCTGAAAATTATTAGCAGAGACCGTGAGTGTATAATGCCCTGGGATTACAGCTCCAAATGTATAAGCTCCTGTTGGAGAAGTTGTTACACTTGCAATAACTGTACCAAGGTTATCTGATAACAAGACGGTCGCTCCACTAACAGCAGAACCTGTGTTTGAGGTAACCGTTCCTTGAAGAATTCCTGGAATAGCTATGAGGACAGGATTGATGACCGTTATCGTGCCAGATTGAATAACCACCGATTGCTCCAAACTCGTGTAATTTGCTTTTGAGAATTCAATCGTATAAGTACCTGGTGCTATATTCGTAAGACTATACTTTCCGAATAGATCTGTTTGCGTAACGGCCACTGGTGTTTGACCCATTAAAAGTCTTACAGTTGCAGCATTTACTGGCTGAGCGTTTGAACTATCCAATAACGTACCTGCAGCTCCACCTGTTGCTTGAACATTCACGGAAATAGAAGCAGAAGCAGGGGTAAGATCTCCTCCAGTAAAGCTATCAATACCTGTTGCCCGTACTGTATTAAGTGCTTTCGTTCCTGCTGTATAAAAGATTCCGTTCTGTGCAAACTGAAGAGTCGCACTAGCGCCAGGAGCGATATTACCAACGGACCACGTAAGTGTTTTCGTTGAAGAGTTGTATGCTGTTGTCCCTTGCGAAACACTAAGAACTGAAAAGAGTGACACCACATCTAATGAAACGATATCCGTAACATTGAGGATATTTGCAGCACTTTTTCCTGTATTCGATAAAGTAATTCTTCCCGTCCACTCCCCAACCTGACCGGCTAGAGGTGATTGTGGTCCTGAAAGCAGTACTTTTGAAACCTGCAGGTTAGCTCGGACATTACCCGAATTTATTGTAACTGGATTGGAAAATGCATTTTGAAATTGAAACTCTTCTGAATCACGTAGAGAGTCTTTATTGTAGTTGTTGTTATTTGAAGCAGTAAACGCGACCATCCGTACAGAACTTTGAGCAGTAATACCGAGCAATGAGAAAAATGTAGAAGCTGGAACTAGAAAATCGATAAAATAGTTTTGTGTATTATCCAATGTAGAGTCAGCCTGAACGACCCGTGCGACGTCAAAATTGATGATGGACCGAGAATAGTTTGGGTTCCCTTTACCATCCGTCCCTTCTGCAGGATCACTCCAAGAGTTGACTTGTTTAGTTGTGTTCTGAACCAAATTCACTCTTTTGTTTAAACCATTAACTGCAAGCAGCCAGTCATAAGTCCCCGCTACGCCGGTCGTATTTAACAAAACACCCCATGCAAAGTTTGCAAAAGCGGTCTTGGCGCTATTTCTTGGATCTGTTCGTACACGCATTCTAAAGTACACATTGATTTCATCATAAGCGAAGTAAAAGGAAGGAAAACTGGCATTCCCTACGATATCTGTTCCTGCAGGAGAAATATCACGTATCACATCTGCATAAGGAACACCGCCTACAGTAATGGCTGTAAACTGACTATTTGTGGGAAAAGACATCCCAACACCTCCGGCGAAAAATTAACATCGATTTAATATACGCGGAGAAACCTTGCAATGATTACCATTTTTTTCTATAGCGTAGCTTCACACGAAAAAAGAAGCTATTCAAAGAATCAGCTTCTCATTGTTTTAGATTGGATTCATATCACATTATTTAACTAACTTATACATCAACACATCATCCACATACTCGTCGTTACTAAACTTGAACTCTCTTACTTTTCGCCCTTCCTCTATGAATCCAAGTTTTTTATACAATTCTATTGCCCTAGTATTGGTAGAGAACGTCCCTAACGTAACCTTTTCAATGACCGGATGTTTTTCGGCCCAAGATAATAGCTCGTGAATCATTAGCTTGCCAATCCCTTTATTTCTAAATTCTTTACGAAGCATGATGGCAAAAGAGCCAGTGTGGTGCATTCTCATTCTTTCTTGTGACCTAAATACGATCCATCCGACCACATTGTTTTCATATTCTGCCACAAGCATCGTCTCACGTTCATGCTCAAGAATGCTTCGTATCCATTCTTCATGATCTTCTTTCGCCTTATTAAATTCTTTTGATACCGCAATAAAATAATTCTGTTCAGAAATCACTTCACGTTGAATCTGAAGAATAGCTTCTGCATCCTCAACACGGACAATCCTGATGTTTGATTTCATTTCTTGTTTAGTCGACATGGTGTTAACCTCTTTTTCTTAAATAATTATGAGTTGACGACATGATTCTCATTCATGATGGAATGAACAATGTGGATAGAATCCCACTCACCGCGAGAAAATTTGATGATAGGGAATCTTCTAGGAAACAGTTTTTGACGAATTTCTTCAGGGCTATCCCCTTTATGATGTAATGTTAATACTTGATTCTGTATACCTAATAGGTAGTCGAGCTTTCGTTGTAGTGCCCTTCTTCCGCCTTGAATATAACCTGCATGATTACAAAACACTTCCTGAAAATCATATGTTAAAACACGTTCCAATGATTGAATAATGGAAGGAATGCTTTCTTCTTCGAGAACCACTTTAGTCTTTTCCATTACATATAGGTCACCTGTGAAAAGCTGCCCTGTCTCACGGTTAAGAAATGCATGATGATCCTTTGCATGACCAGGAGTAGGTATTACATCCCAACGTGCATTCCTAGATTGAAATTCACTTGGCATGATTTGCGCATGAAATGGTTTTCTTCTTCCCCAAAAGAACTGCCTATATATGGGGTAATGTGCTCGTTTACCGCAATAATCAATTGTTTTTTCATCTAAATAGATTGGGACTTTCTTCGTTTTTTCAATATAACTAGCACAGCCTGTATGATCTTCATGAAAGTGCGTTATGAATACGTGATCGAAATCAGCTTGATCAATAAAAGGTTTGAAGTATTGATGTAAAGATTGCGCGCCAGTATCAATTAATACGCCATCAACAAGAAAACTATATACATTCAGAGAGACGCCTTGAAAACGCACCTGTCCATTTAGATAAGTAACATTGTGAATTTCTCCAGATTGAGATGATTTTTTTAAAAACAAAGCTGCCAACTCCTCGCTACTCTCTTTTTCTATCGTTACTATTTAGACTCTATGAACTTTAATTCCATAAAAGCCATTATAGTCCTTCCACCCTCATAATCATGTTTTCATTAAACGAAACAATAAGGTATCCACTATAGTGTCAGATTATTGGGAAAATTGATGAAAAAGATGTCACTTTATGCTACCCTCTAGCACGGAATTTTCCCAAGTTTTATTTTTCCATTTTATGTTAGATTTAAATTACAAGTCTTATAGAAAGGAGTTTTCCATGAACGTCGGAACTAGAGAGCCCATCACACAGTCACTCGAGCGGTGGCATACAGCTATTCGGACAAATCACATACAACAATCAGAGAGTATACATAACGAGATTAAGAGTGAGATCTCACAGATCAAAGACCCGTCTACACAATTGTATTATCAATTGTTAAACAGCCGTTACTTGATTCTGAAGAAAGAGCTAACTTCTGCACACGCGATTTTAGATACGCTAAATGATGTTCATTTAAATCGAACAGATATTTTTGGGTACTATATGAACTTAATTACCGGAATGCTATTAACAGCTGAAGGAAATTATGAAGTAGCAGAATTGCGTTTTATCAGGGCATTTAACTTATTAAATGTATTAAGCAGCATGACGGATGAAATCGTGCGAGCAGACTTTTATCATAAAGCTGCTGTTCTGTATTATCACATTCGTCAGCCACTCACTGCTCTGGATTATGCGAACGAAGCTTTGAAAACGTTATCTGAAGCGGAAGATTTCGAACTGCTTCAATCCGGTTGTGAAAATATTCTGGGTCTTGCTTCTCTATCTTTGAAACAATACGGGAAAGCAGAAGAACATTTTCTGTGCGCACTTGATCTCGCTAAACGCATTGATCAGTCATATACTTCACTGATCAAATACAATATTGGTTATCTGTATGCTGAACAAAACATGTCCGAACTGGCAGTACGTTATTTGTTAGAGGTATTTGAAGAAGAAGAAGCCTTTTATAAGACACACTTCTTATTGTCTCGAGAATTCTATCGATTGAATAAAGAAGAAAAAGCAATACCTTTCTACAATAAAGGAATCGAGCTCGCGAATGAAGAATATTTGCATCACTTCAAAATTCTGAACGCCTTAAATCAGGCAACAGATATAAACGAGCTTGAACGAACTGTTAAAGAAGGAAATGACTATTTTAAACAACACGAACTCTTTGGTTTCGTAGAAGATTATGCTGGAGAACTTGCACAGGTCTTCTTCAACAAAGAGAACCACAATAAAGCTAGTTATTATTTTAAAGAGTCTTACGAAGCAAAACGCGCTTTACAAAAAAAGGAGGCACTAAAATGAAAAAATTCGCTGCAGGTATTATCATCACTTCACTAGCACTTACGGCTGTATTTGTTGGACTATCCACAAATTCAGTTGAGCAAGCTGAGCATGGCAGAACGTTCTCTCTTTCTCAAAAATTATAAAACAAGCTGTTAACAAAAAAACGATCAGAGGTTTTCTGATCGTTTTTTTGTGTTGCCGAAATGGGAATGAAAAGCATCTTAATTCAAAACCTAGAATAGTTCAATCACTTAAGATTTTTAGTCATTTTAAAATTAATTAAGGAAACACCTTTGCGGACTACACTTTGAGGACAAACTACTTGGTAGCCTCGGTGTTCAAAGAAAGGTTTAGCAGTAATACTGGCATAAGTATCCAAACACACTAAATCTAATTTCCTTGCTTCAGATTCTATTAAATTAACTAATGTCGTAGCTATCCCTTGCCGTTGGTAATGCTTATGAACATACAGTCTATCTAAATGTCCTCTATATGTTAAATCGGAAAAGCCAACAATTTTATCCTTATTCTTAGCTACAAAAGTTATGTTTCGACTCAATGATTCCTTCCACGATTCCACCTTAGATTGTAATTCATCAAAGGATACCCAAGCATACAACTCTAGTGAAGAATAATCTTTGGCATTTACGGTATGTACAGTTTCATAAAACAGATTGATGATCTCCTCTGTATCAGTTTCCTTGTACTTTACAACTTTCAATTTCATCTGCACACCTCTGTGGGGTAAACGTTATCCCTTTATTCACAATTCCTTAATCCAAACCGTTCCCATAGTGCCGATCCATGTAAGGAAAGGTATGGATAGACTTATTAACGCATCATACCATTTAATTTCTTTATTTCTTTTTCTTAATATCCTATCAGTAATATAATACAAGACAGCGGCCATTAGACTATACCAAAGCAAGATTAACCCGAAAATCATATGCAATGCGCCAGAAATATTGAATGATTCATCTCCAAAGGGATTAGGCATAGAGAACCCTAAAATGATGGCATAAATCGTACCTGACAAAGAAGCCGCTACTAATTTTCTTTGTAAAATAACTTTTGTCTCCTCTTCTATTCATTGAAAATTTTTACTGCGCAACATCACTTAGATGGTAGTTTAATCGTAAATGTTGTTCCTTTTTTCAACTCGCTATGAATCGTAATTTTTCCTCCCATCTGTTTTACAATTTGGTGGCATACAGTTAAACCAAGTCCTGTTCCTTTTTCTTTAGTAGAGTAATACGGACTGCCTAGTTTTTTTAATTGTTCTTTAGACATGCCTACGCCGTTATCTTTAATTTCGATACAAACAAAATTGTTTATATCTTTATACGCTAATATCCTGATTTCGCCTTTCGACTTAATTGCTTCAATAGCATTCTTGATGATGTTGATCAAGACTTGTTGAATCTCCAATTTAAGTCCTTCGATTTTAAGAGAGGATTCTACGTGTTGTGCAATATGTATACTGTTCAAAATGGCATAAGAGTGCATCACATCAATTGATTGTTGAATAGTTAATGTGAGATCGATGGTTTCATATTGATCTGTTTGAGGTTTAGCCAACGCCAAATACTGATTGATAATTTCCTGTGCCCGATCCAATTCTTCAATCGAGATACTTATGTACATCTGCTGTTCCTTCGTTAAATCTTCTTTTTGCATGAGTTGCATAAACCCTCGTACGGAAGTCATGGGGTTTCTAATTTCGTGAGCAACTGAAGCAGCAAGCTGACTGACGACATTCATTTTTTCCGTTCGAAGAAGCTCTTGTCTCAATTCCATCTGTTCTTTCATATTCTCGATTAAGTGCACGACTGCAATTAACGTTGCCAATACGATAAGGGAAGAACTCAACTCGAAAAAGAGTTCCTGCTCATCCCCGTTTATAAGTAGTGAGATTCCTCTAGTAATGGGTATCAATGAATAGAATAAACTAATTACGGTAACCTTGCCTTTGATACCGTAGCGATGAAAAAGCTTTGTAATGGGCAATAACAATAAGCAGAGCACCATGTAGTTTCCAAGCAAAATAGCTAGATTCTGATCAGTGAAGTAACCCACCATAAGAAGTGCTAAAAGACTCGAAAACCCCACCCTTTTTCCTCCGTATAAGAAGGACAAAATAATAGCAACCGATTTAAAGTCGTACTTATAGATTTCAGAATAAACGACTGGCTGACTCATCGTGAAAACTAAAATGATCAGCATAAGCAGAAAGAACTTCGAAGTAATTCGTTTTCGTTCGTCATCTCTTTCATTAAAAAACACTTGATAAATAAGGATGGTAAAAAGGATAAAGACCACGTGTAAGCACATGCTTTGGATAGACTCTAACATTCTGTTCCCTACTTCCTAGATTTACCTGTCTTACATGATTTTCGACAACTTCTTGCCATATCCTTGTGATTAAAACATATTTTATAGGTATGACTATCTATAAATCACAATAAAAAAAGCACTTCTCCTCATAGGAAGAAATGCACGCTTTTTACATAAATCAATCGATTAAAAAGCTCTACTAAAAACTTGTCCCTGAAAATCCAAAGCATCTTGTGCTCGAATCTGCTGACTCTCACTCAATTCTGCTATATCAACCCATTCAAAGTCAGAGTGTTCTGAGCTTAGAATAATTTCAGCATCTTCTGAAATCATACATCGGAATATTGCTGCATGTGTGTTAATTGAACGGTGATAATACAAACCTGTTAAAACAGGATCGATTACATTAATCCCAAGCTCTTCTCTACACTCACGAAACAATGCCTGATGTATCGTTTCACCAGGGTCGACAGCACCTCCAGGCAAACTCCAACCTTTGTTACCGTAAGTTCGTTTTAACAAAAGCACCTTATTCTCTGCATTAAATACCATAGCATGAGAACCAAATCGAAACGTATCATGAATTCCCAAGGTAATCCCTCTTCTACTTAAAATGTATAGCGAGTTATATTCTACTTAAGAACATAGATATCCTTCCTTAGCTAATGAGTTTAAGTCCAACTGCGGCACTGAGTACCATTGCCATAAAAAGAATTCTTAATCCATTTTTTGATTCACCATAAAACAAGATTCCTACGAGTCCAGAACCTACTGTACCGATTCCTGTCCAGATTGCATACGCTGTACCCATAGGCAAAGATTGCATAGCCAGACTCAACAGAAGAAAACTGCTGCTGAACCCTAGAACAAGAACAAGAAAAGATACGATGTTTCTCTTCTTAGCAACAAGGTTCATGCCTGTTACACCAACTACTTCAAATAGACCTGCAAACACCAGAAAGATCCAGCCCATTATTGAACCCCTCCTTCTGATTTTGGTTTTCCAGTTACCAATTTAAGTCCCATAACTCCTGCAAGTAGAACAAGAATGAGTATAATTTTTAACATTTTAAAAGGTTCACCGAATACAAGCATCTCCATCAAAACAGTTCCACTTGCTCCTAATCCCGTGAATACGGCATATACCGTTCCAACAGGCAGTTGTTTCGTAGCCAATATAAGAAGAGCAAAGGAAAAGATGATGGCTACAGTGGTTCCTGTCCATGTCAAGATATTATCCGAATGCTTTAAGCCGATTACCCAACACACTTCAAACACTGAACCTATTAATACATAAGCCCAAGCACGATTCATTACAATTCACCACTTTCAATACTAATACCCCACCAGAACACGGACCACGATTGTTTAGATCTTTTTTGCAGACGTTCTGGAATACCATAGATTAATTCAACAAGAAGTCCGTCTAACATTGTAAGAAATGCTAAAGCTGCAGTTTCCGGAGTAACATCGTGTCTCAACTCATCCGAATGTTGCTCAAAAAGTGCAGTAAATAAACTTTCCAAACGATCAACAAACCTATTACTTCCCGCTTTTATCACTTCATCATGCTTCACTGGTGGATAAAAAGACGTACGCATAAAAAATTTCATATTATTATTTTTCTCAAATCGCTCTAAATACTCCGTTAAAAATTTGGACAATACTTCTCTTAATTGAAGAGATTCCTGATCTTCAATAAATTGTTTTACAAAATCGATTTCGCAGTCTGTTGCTTCATGAAACGTTTGTAGATAGAGATCATCCTTACTCTTAAAGTGAGTGTAGATCGATTGTTTTTTTATTCCCACTTCGTTTGCGATTACAGATAAAGAAGCACCTTCATACCCTAGTTGGGCAAACTGAATGAGTGCTGTTTGTTTCAATTGATCATATGTCATTGTTTAATCACCTTCCGAACGGTCGTAAGGTAATCTTATCACACTATTTTTTGAAGTCAACATATCGAAATGACTTAATCTTTTATCAACCCATCCAAAATGTGGTATCATTATTTTTGGTAAAATAATGAAAACAGGAAGAAGTGCGGTACATGGAGACTCCAAAAAGTAAAACTTTTATAGATAAATTGGATTATGGAATTCTATTTATACTCTTCTTACTAGCAATTATTAGCTTTATGTTCATATATAGCGGCCAACAGTCTGGTCAATATAACGGTAATTTTGTTCCTAAACAGATTTTCTGGTACACCTTAAGTACCATTTTAATGCTAGCTATAGCGCGCTTAGATTTTGAGCAGCTTAAAAGAATGTCTTGGTATTTTTATGGCATCGTATTATTTTTTATTGTGATGTTAATTTTCGCACCGGAAAGTATAGCAAAACCGATCAACGGCTCAAAAGCGTGGTATCAATTACCTTTTCTTGGCTCTTTTCAGCCATCTGAATTTATGAAGATCGCTTTGATCTTAGTTCTTAGTAATATCGTTGAATCACATAATTATCAATATATTCAACGTACGATTAAATCGGATCTGTATCTCATTTACAAAATGGGACTAGCTAGTCTTGCCCCGATTGTATTTGTCGCCATCCAGCCCGATTCCGGAATGATTATGCTCTACCTATCCATCATTCTGTCCATCATCTTCATATCAGGTGTTAGCTGGAAGATTATTTTGGCCGTTATTTCACTGCCATCTATCGTCCTAACAGCATTAATTGTCATCTATTTTAAATTTAATGACTTTTTTCAGACGAAACTGCTCGTCTTACTTCTTCCTCACCAACGAAGTAGAATAAACGGCTGGTTAAATCCATTTGAATACACAGACCAAGGTTATCAAACAAAACAAGCCATTACAGCGATCGGTTCAGGTTGGTATTCAGGTAAAGGATGGATGGAAGGGATCATGTATGTACCCGAAGCACATACAGACTTTATCTTTTCCATTATTGGCGAAGACACTGGTTTTCTAGGGACATCCATCGTAGTCAGTCTGTTTTTCTTATTAATCTACAAAATTGTGATATTAGGTGTGAAGTCAAACTATTCTTTTGGCGGATATATGTGTTCAGGGATAATTGGACTTCTTTCGTTCCAGATCTTTCAGAATGTGGGAATGAATATAGGGTTGTTGCCGGTAACAGGAGTCACCCTCCCGTTCTTAAGTTATGGAGGGAGTTCGTTATTATCCAATATGATGTTAATGGGGGTCGTACTCGGAGTAAGTGTGCAAACGAATCGTTATATGTTTGAGATTGATCAATAAGATATATAAACAACGACGACTAGATGAATTCTAGTCGTCGTTGTTTTTGAGATATTCTTCGTAATATTAGTTACTATCTGTAGACAAGATAGCGAATGAGGGTTTCGAGTGGTCCATTCAACTGAAATTTTTCCAAGAGAGAAGCCATGTATATACCCGTTAACCATATCAAAAAGGCAACCCCTGTCACACTAATGATGCTTAATTCTCCTCCTAAACCAAAAGCGACTGGTGATAGTAAGAGCACTAATAAGGTTTCATTCAAGACGTAAAATGTAAGCGAGCGTTTTCCTAGAGCAATGAGTGAATTTGTTAAGGGACCCGGCTTTTTAATTTGGCAGCCAAACAGCCCAAATAACGCTGCATATCCAAAACCACCCGCAATACCTGTAATCATTTGAAAACCGTAAATGTTTCCTGCTATAAATAAACTTGGTTCCCATACTTCATCAAGTAGTACTAATGGAATCGAACCTAATAACGATATTGAAATTCCCACTAGAGCAATCATTTTTAATTCTCTTGTGTATTTATGTGACTCTGTTAAAAATCGTTTTCTTCCCATCCAAATCCCTATAAGTACAGAAGGAAGGATTGGGAAAAGGAAATGAATAAGAACAGGAATAGTCGGGAAATAGAAGATAGTTTCCAAAAACAACTGACTATATGACTGATCTGAAGAAAATTCATTGCCAAATCCGTAACTACCTATTTCCTTTAGGAAAAAGCCCCAAATGACCGGTATATAAAGTATAAAGACTATGGTCAAAGAAACAGTAACCTTTGCTAAGACCTTGTTATTATACATAAGTAGTTTACTAGTGAGTAGACCCGCAATTCCATAAGCCATTAAAATATCTTGCCCACCAACAACTACTGCTAATACGACTCCAAACAAGATTAAATATAATGAGCGTCTGTTAATCGTCTTCCTTGCTATGTTGGACGAGTTTCCTTTCGATAATTGACTTTCGTACATCATGACCATTCCATAACCAAACAACACTGCAAATAATGGCCGTGCACGATTATCAATAAGAAGCTCACCTGCGGAATTAAAAATACTCTCAAGAGCACTCAAACTTTCAGGACGACTCATGACTCCTGGATCAGATTCATATAAAAATAAAGGAGCATGAGCCAACACGATCAATAAAAGCATGAATCCTCTTGCTACATCCAAGGAGATTGCTCTCTTTTTTTCCGCATTAGATTGGGTTTGTGTATTCATTTTTCCTAACCCTACTTTCTAATGTTTATTCCACTTTATATTTTTCTTTAACGATTCCGGATCCAATTCCTCCACCAACCATGAATAGCAAAGGTCCAAAGTTCCACAGAAATTTTCCTTCAGGCAATGAAAAATCTACATTTGTAAATTTATTAATCCCTAGAAATCCTAGTTTAATGATTAACAAGGTAACACCGAGTAAGAACACAACATCAAACAGAAACTTTAATTTAGGATGAGCTAGTTGTTTACTATCTTTTATCACTTTCTCTTTTAGTTCTTCGTCCGTTCTAAGTAATTCATCAATCGTTACTTCAAACAGATCACTTAGTTTAATGATAACTTCAATGCTCGGATAATTTTGTCCGTTCTCCCATTTAGAAACAGATTGTCTGCTCACAAACAGCTTTTCTGCTAATTCTTCCTGAGACCAGCCTCTCGCCTTCCTTACGCTTTTCAATTTCTCACCAAAAACCATCGATAGTAGCCACCTTTTTGTATGTATAGACTCATTATTGTGAATTTATGGTCAAAAAGTAAAGATAACTTTAGTTGCATAGAGGCGCAACTCCTAGTTGCATAGTGAAATTTCCCTGTTTATGGCCAAAATGAAATGAATATCGCATTCTTAATCCATACCACACGGGGTATGTTTACACTTAATTCAAGAAGTTTTGGAAATAATTCTAGAAATTTCGGATATATTCCGGCGAGTTTTAGCCATAATTCAGCGAGTTTTAACATATATCGGCGAGTCGACATATTCCGACAACAACACACTTCTATAATACCCTCAAACCATTATGCGAACAAACATATTAAAAAGCACTCCTCCCATTTGAAGAAGTGCTCCACACAACCTATTCACTTGTCTGCAGGATCTCAGTAACTTTAACGGTTTCTTTCAATTTAGGACTACCCGCGTTATCCGCAAATCCAAAAATACTAAACAACACAATCGTCATACCAAGTAAGAATTTCTTGTTTATTTTCATCATTTCACCGCGTCCAGTTCAATTGTCACTTTAAACAGATCACCATCAACGTCGATGTCCATACTGCCCTCATGAAGATCTACGATGGATTTTGCGATGGCGAGACCGAGGCCAGAGCCATCTGTATGACGTGATGTGTCTCCGCGTTTGAATCGTTCAAATAATTCTTCAAAGTTACCGCCTAGTTCGTACTTCGAGACATTCTTGAATGAAACGACGACCTTTTGATTTTCTTCTGTAACGGATATATATACTCTTGTATTGTCCATAGAATACTTTAAGGCGTTGCCGATCAAATTCTCAAACACACGCCACATCTTTTGTCCGTCCACATGAGCAAAAATCGGGCCATTAGGAGTTGCTACTCTAAAAGTTAGTGACGATTTTTTAATGTTTTCACTGTATTCAGCCATGGCTTGTTGAAGCAACTGGACAATATCTACTTTATCTTTAATAAGTTCCAGATTCCCGCTTGCCATCTTAGATACTTCGAACAAATCATCAATCAAAACTTTTAGACGCTTCGACTTGCGATCAATAATTTCTAAATAAGCATTTTGATCCTCTTTTGTTACCTCTTGTGACTTTAAGAGTTCCGTATACGTAATGATTGATGTCAAAGGAGTTCTCAGGTCATGACTGACATTCGTGATCAGCTCCGTTTTGAGCCTCTCACTTTTTGCTTCAGCTCGTTTTGAAGTTTTTACACCGTGCTTGAGTAAGTTTAGGTTTCCAGCTAACATGGCTAATGCTGATTTTCCCTTGTGAGGAAGATCTTGTTCCATTTGTCCTGCCGCAAGCTCATTCGTGTGCTGGATGATTCTGTTAAAGTACCCGATTCTTTTAAAAAGGTAGATTAATACCGGTACAGTAAAGAATAAAAACAGAATGAAATAAACGATGAAAGCCATGGGATGAAAGAATACGACTGCAGCACCGAAACCTGACAAGAAAATAACGATAAGTAGCAGCATGATTTGTATAGCAACACTTCTATTGTAAAAAGCGTCAGAAACTAATCGGTGAAACCATTGGGCTGACTTTGAGATAAACGCATCTCGATATAACTGTTTGTTTCTCACATCACGGTAGATCCAAGTCGTTTGGATAAGAGTGATACTCAACATAAGCGCTGTGACCAGAAATTCGAATAGACCATCACTATACATGAATGAGAATACCAAATTATCGTAGTTTTGTGCGTTCATAACAATTGCCATGATTGCAAAAAACAAACTTAACAATAACAAACCTAACCGAATATCAATAGGTATTTTACGATAGATATTTACTTTTTCTGATGAAGTAACCATCTGTAGAGGATGAAGTCTTCTGCCCCATAAAAACACAAGAAATAGAATCACAATACTGCAGATCGATATAATGTAAAACACCGTTTGTCTCTTCTCAAAATCATCTACTTGTTTTTGTAACCAACTTCCTTGTCCAGGAAGAGTAATTATGCCCTGAAGTGTTTTTGACTTTTGAGGAAAATATTCGTAATGATATTCTATGAAAGTATCTGGGCTACTAATACGTAAGTTGCCGTTTTCAGATGATGATGAATACTCTCTAGTGAACAAATTTGTTTTATTCTTAAGATCTTTAGGGCCTTCTGCTGAAGAAAGATTAGTAAATACCTCTTTTGAGTTCATATCCACCAAATAGTAGTTGAAACCCAAAAGGTTAGGATCATAATCAGAAATATAACTTTGTCTTTCTTTAACAAGTGTCTCTACTTCTTTTTCTTTTTCCTTCACGATCTTAGCTTTGATATGATCGTCACTTTTGAAGTTCTCCATGATATCTTTAACTTTTGCATCTCTTTGTTCTTCATAAAGCTTAACAACATCATCGTTCTTAGCAGCCTTCGCTTCATCAATCTGCTCTTCATACTGACTTTTGATATCGGCTATTTGCTCTGATAGACTTCCATAGCGCATGCGATGTTCTTCAATCTCTTCTTTAGAAACTTTTATATTGTCCTTAAGCTCATCTTCAGATAGATAATTGGTTTCAGAAATACTTATATAATTGATAAATTCCTCAAATTGTGAGTTAAATTCTTCTGTATGAAAATAATCCTTTTTAAAATACCAATGACCATTTTCTAAGATCGAAACGATTCCACTTAACCCAAAAGTCAACAATATGATCCAAACAACCCACTTGCTTCTATTTTTCCATTTTGTATCCAATTCCCCATACCACCTTTAAATATCTAGGATTTTTCGGATCGATCTCAATCTTTTCTCTAATCTTTCGGATATGAACAGCCACTGTGTTTTCAGCATTGTAACTGGGTTCTTTCCAAACTCGCTCATATATGTCATTAATGGAAAAAACTCTTCCAGGGTAAGACATGAGCAACTCCACAATCTTGTATTCAATCGGAGTTAATTTTACTGAGTCCCCGTTTATGGCGACTTCCTTTGCTTCCTTATCAAGTGTCAAACCGTTCAGATTAACTAGATTTGTCTTTCCCTCATATGTACCAAGAGTCACGTAACGCCGTAGCTGAGATTTAACACGAGCGATCAGCTCTAAAGGATTGAACGGCTTTGTCACATAATCATCTGCACCGATCTGCAGTCCTAGTACTTTATCTGTATCTTCACTCTTTGCACTTAAGATAATAATCGGTATGTTTTTTTGCTCTCTAATTTTAAAGGTGGTCGAGATACCATCTAATTTTGGCATCATAATGTCCATGACAATTAGATGGATCGGATGTTCGTCTAATTTTTCTATTGCTTCAATGCCATCTCCAGCTTGAACAACTGTGATTCCTTCATTTTTCAGATAGATCTCTATCGCATCGCGTATTTCTTTTTCATCATCAACAACAAGTACGTTAAAATTATTCATTTTTTCACACTCCCTTCTGCATTATAGCATGGCATATATTTGAAATTATCTTTATTCTACACAGCAATCCTTTACATTTAGTTAGCAAAAATCTTAAGACTTTCTTAAGACTCATAATGTTCCATAATTCAAAAGATAGGCAAACAAAAAAGCGCAAATCTATTTAAAGAAATGCACTCTCTTTTAAAACACTATTAGTTTTGAGCTTCACTATACCTTTTAAAATTATCCATGAAGGCTTGCCATCCAGCTTCTTGCATTTCAACTGGATTCGTCGCTTCGGCTTCAAATGTTTCAACGACTCTCGTTTCATTTTCTAAACCGACAAAAGTAATCGTAACTTTTCTTCCATCATCTAGCGTATAAGCAATATATTCATTTGTTTTGACTTCATCATACTTCCCGCTAAAATCAAATCCAAAGCTGCCATCTTTTGCTTCCATTCTGGTAAGAAACCTTCCGCCATCTCTCAAATCGTTTTCCGCTTTTGGTGCGTGCCACTCGTCAGAAGCAAAGCTCCAACCTGTAATATGCTTTGGCTCGGTCCAATATTTCCAAACTTCTGCAACTGGTTTGTTCACGGTTGTTTCCACCGTGATGGTTACTTTATTACTTGTTTCCATAACATAAACCACCTTTCCGTCACTCACAATTTATTAACTCAATGCTCAAAACTATTTCAACAAAAAAATGCATTTCCCTGCTACGGGAAATGCATACCAGCAAAATATTATTTTTTCTTATTCAATCGCTTTCTTAGCTTTTTGATACTTCGCATTTGCTAGGTTATTAATCTGTGAAAGATAATCTTCTAACTTAATTTCACCCTTAATCGATGCTTCAAGAAGACTATGAATATTTGCGTTTGGTTGCTCTGAAATACTAACTCCTGTTGGAGCTTCCCAACGTGACTGAACGTAACCAGGTACAGCTTTTACGGGTTCGACTATAGCATTGTCCAAATTATCAAACGCTGTACGAACGCCAGGAAGGTCTTGTAGTTCAAAATATGCATCCAGCACATCTTGATCTGTTGTGACTGGCACACCATTTAGTACTTTCCCTTTTTCTGCAGCAATATCAATTCGTTTCAGATATCCTTCTTTTCCAAAAGACATCCATTTCGAAAATAAATAAGCTTCTTTTGGATGTTTCGTATTCTTTGATATTCCCATATAATCATTTGCGACAACGGTTCTTCCGCCGGGAATTCCAATGAAATCATAATCAAAATCAAGGTTTTCCTCAAACGCAGTCAATGCCCATGTCCCATCCCAGATTAAACCCATATTTCCTGATGCCCAAACCTCTCCTGCATTACTTCCATCGAAGTTACTTTTTTGTTCCTCTTTTAATGATTCATAAGCATATTCGTTCGTAACGATATCTTTTGCAATTTGTTGACCTTCTTTGAATTCAGTGCTGTCTAAATGATATCCTTCTTTTGTGTAGGTATACCAACCAAGAGTCTTACTTACTGCTGCAGGATACCAGTCAAGGATTGCCATTGGGTTGTTTATACCAACCTTGCCTTTACTGATATTTGTTATACGTTTTACAGAATCAACGAACTCATTTATGTTTGCACCACTTTCTGGCGCATCCAAATTAGCGTCATTAAACATATCTTTATTAACGTAATATCCTAAAAATTGCTGACCTGCAGGTAGTGCGAAAAGAGTGTCGCCGTATGTTGCAGCCTTTCTTACGGCCTCAGGGACTTTTGCAAGATCAGCATCATCAGCTGACAATTTAGAAAGATCTAATAACCAGTCATTTGCTACACCAGGTGGTATTTCGGACAGCATGAATACATCAGGCATTTCATTTGCACTTGCCGCAGCTGCTAATCCATCATTCCATTTATCATTAGGTATCGACTCAACTAATTTTATCTCGATGTTTGAATATTTTTCTTCAAACGCTTTGATCATGAGTCTTTCTATATTTTGTTCTTTTTCTGTCCCTAATCCCCAACTTGCATAAGAAATGGTTACCTTTTTGCCGTCCGCATCATTACTTTTTCCACCTTCGCTCGATGTGTTACATCCGAACAACATTGTAATGATTAAAATACTTATGGCTAATTTAAGACCTTTCATGAACACACCTCAATTCTAGTATTCTGCTTAAACGATTAACTTAATTGCTCCTGATTTATTTTGTAATCGCTTACATTTTCAGTTTTAGGTTTAGTTTGAAGCATTGTCGATTTAGACATTTTAATAACCTCATCAGCCGTCACCTCTCGCTCTAATGAATCTGATAAGTAGATTCCTTCACTGATTAACATTGTTTGAAGTGCAATCTCAGCGGTCGGCAGCAGTTCCACTCTTCCTTGAAGCGCGGCAATCCAATGTTCTTGTGAGGAGTCATAGGCATCCGGGTTCTCTTGAAGTTGATGCCATCGATAATTCGCCGCACCTAAATCAAATGTAGCATCCATATCCATGTCACTCATCGTAGTATGATAGCTTAATGGCGTATTTATTCCGTTTACTTGTCCGTGAAGGGATAGTCCACCTTTATTCCCTACTAAACTGCTTCCTCCCAATCCATTTAAATGAATCGCCCAGGATTCGATAATATCAAGTGTTAGACCCCCATCGAACCGAACAAATCCTAAACCAAGCTCTTCAACATCAAATCCACTTATCATTTTACGTTTTTCATCCATATCCATTTCTTGATACGTTTTACCTGTAATCGTTTTAACAGAAGGCATATTCATTAAATACAGCAATTGGGATATTCGATATACACCCATATCAAACAACGCTCCACCTGATGCCTTCTCTTTTTGATTAAATTCTTTCGTGCCATATCCGTCAACAAACGGTCTACCTCGTCTTCTAAATCCGGTAGAACGAGCATGATACAGTCTGCCAAGCTTTCCTTCATCTATTAACATCTTTGCGGCTTTCGTTTCGATCCCATAGAGAAAGCTTAGTTGAACATGCAGTTGTTTACCGCATTCTTTTGCAGTATCAATCATTTTCTTTCCATCCATGTATGAGCCTGCAATTGGTTTTTCACAGTATACATGCTTACCAGCTCTTAATGCTTCGATCGTAATCCCAGCATGTAAATTATTATGCAGACAAACATCAACTGCATCCAGGTCTTCACGTGCTAACAGCTCTCTATAATCACTGTACGTGTCAGGAATATTGAACTTTTCCGCTACTTGTTTGAGTTCAATTTCATCAATATCACATGCGGCAACGATTTCTGCACCAGATATCTTTTCATAGTTTTCTAGATGAACTTTACCAATCATGCCAACACCAATAATACCGATTCGCACTTTTTTCATAACCTTATACCCCTACTTTCTTATGCTGGGCGGATATTAGGTTTCTCCACGTATTACGTGCTGTAGCTAATTGCCATTCCACTTGACTGTATTCATTTTCTCCTGAGTGATGTTCGATGCCAAGATATCCTTGATAATCAACATCTTGCAGAATCTTAATCTTTTCTTCACAGTCAGGTATGACCCAAGCTGCTAAATGTGTATGAAAGGCATATTTTGCACAAAGTACATCACCGTTCTCTTTATCCACATCCCAATTATCAAAGTGCAGAAGAATACCGAATGAAGGATGATCAACTGCCTCATAAACTTTTTTAATGTTTTCAGGATCCCTTGATGCTCCCCAATGGTTTTCAGGCCCTACTTTAAAACCGCAATTCTGTGCTATTTTTGCATATTCTTGATAACGGTTCACTGTATACTCAAATTGTTCATCTGTCATTTTCAAATCTCTTCCACCCATATCGATTCTAACGGTACGTGCTCCTAATATTTCTGCAGCTCGCAGATTTTTAAGTGCGTTTTGATACCACTTTTCCTTAGCATTTGGATCTGGGTCCCATACCTCTGCACAGTCAACGCAAAGATTAGCAAGGGTTAACTCCTTCTCATCCATCGCTTCTTTTATTTTCTTGAGATAATCCTCATCATAGCTTGTTAACATCATGTTCCAAATATCAGCTGAGTTCAGGTGATAACGATATTTGACACTTTCTAAATACCCAAAAAGATCTATTTTCCCTTGATTAAATAAGCCATTAAATGAATACGAAGCAACTGTATATTTCATAATGCCCTCCCGTTTAATTCAAGATTCTTGTAAAATGGAATTTGGATAATTCAAAACTCAATTTGAAAAATACCTTATACTGCTTACCTTTCAGATTCACCTGAACAGTTAATAGGTCATTAACGTGTGTAAATATAATCAGCTCACCCCACTTCATTATAGATATTTTCTGATTATTTTGATAATATCAACATTGAGGCTACTAATGGAATTAACAAAACCCTTTCCATTTGTATAATTCACCATTAATTTTTCAATTGGAGTTGAATATATGGAAATTCAAGGCGTTTATCATGACGTTAATCCTACTTGGAGGATAGGAAAAGACCGTGGATGCGCAACACTTGTTTATGTTACACAAGGTAAAGTGATGTATTGGATCGATGGGGTCGGTGTGGAATTGGTTAAAGGTGAGATCCTGTATATTCCATCTGGTGTAGATCGCGCATGGGAAAACCACGCCGATGAAAGTCACCAAAAATATACAGTGGTTTTTTTATGGGAAAGTGAAAATCTGCGGAAAATCTTGCACTATACAACTAAGAATGAGATGTATCGTTATAAGACTTTTAACACCCCTTATTTTGAACAAAGATTTTCATCACTTTTTACACAAATCCTGTTGAAGAAACCTTATTTTGAATGGATGGCAAGGTGTATATTGTCAGAATTACTCACTCAAATCGCGCAAGAATCATCTGAAGTAAGAACGGCTCCTTCAAAAGAGCGGATTGCAAACGAGATACAAGATTATATTCTCCGCAACTTTAGAAGTAATGTAACCATTGATGACTTGAGTTCACTTGCAGGTGTAACCCCTAACTACGTATCAGGGATCTTTAAGGAAGTAGTGGGAAGTACACCCATACAATACTTACACCAATTAAGAATTAACACATCCTTACATCTACTACAAAATACACAGATGACAATCAGTGAGATCGCTGAATATCTTGGGTACTGTGATCAATCGTATTTTAATAGGGTGTTTAAAAAATGGATGGGGGTAGCACCTAGCAAGTATAATCATCATTACGTAGTAAGTTGAAAAACGTATTCTGGTCTGCGAATGGTAAAGTTAAACTCCAGAGCAATTTATTTAAATAAAAAAAAGCATGACTCTGACATCATGCTTTCGATCGTTACTCACGCCAAAATTTCGTGTATTCTGCTTTGTCCTGTATATTAAACGCTATTATATCCTCAAGCAGCTCATAATTCACTTCATCTTTCCAGCGAATACGAAACAAGCCTTTAGTTGAGCTATAACCAGACTTTTTGATACTCTCGGCAAACCGCACCATAGCTATTTCTTCAGGAGCAATACTCATGTGTTGCTTTGCCATTGAGATACCGATGATAAATGTGCCATGATCGGTATACATCGGTGTGTTCCACTTGAATTGCGGTTCCAATGTAGGAAATTTTTGAGCGATCCACTCCAAAACCTCCTCCATTCGGGGTCTATGATCGGGGTTATCAATTCCAGCTAAGTATTGCGAAAAGATTTCCATGTAATATCTCCTTATCACTGATAAAATTTACAGAGTCTCATTACTTATCAGTTTATATGAAGATTCCTTGATAGTAAAACGCTGTACCTATTCGTCATCTGTAACACTCAAGTGACAAGAAACATGATGTTGCTCCTCTTTCGCCTTTAAGGAAGGTGTGTTTTTGAAACATTTTTCTATTCGGTAGGGGCAGCGATTTACAAATACACATCCCTCAGTTACTTCTGACGGTTTGACTTCACCATCATAAATAAAATCACTCCTATTCTCAATAAAATGCAGAAGGTTGCTCACGACAGATACAAGAGCTTTCGTATATGGGTGCGAAGGATTTCTGATGATTTTATCAGTTGGGCCGATCTCTACAATTTCACCTTGATACATGACTGCTATCCGATCACACATATAACTAGCTGTCGCTAGATCATGTGTGATATAAATCATAGTAAGACCCATTTTTTTCTTCAAAGTTTTTAAAACATTTAATATACCTGCACGAACAGATACATCTAGCATGGATGTGGGCTCATCAGCCGCAATAAATTGTGGCTTTAAGATAATTGCCCTTGCAATAGCAATTCGTTGTCTTTGGCCACCACTTAGTTCATGTGGATATCGATAGATGTAATCTTCTGCTGGTACTAACTCGATAGATTCTACCGTTTCTTTTATTCTTTGTAATTGCTCCTTTTTCCCTAAATGTGGCTCATGTGCTGTAATAGGTTCAGCCAAGATATCAACTATTCTCATGGATGGATTTAACGTTTCATAAGGATCTTGAAAAACCATTTGCATCTGACTTCTTAACTTTCTCATTTGTTTAGGCTTAAGCTCATCCAAGTTAAACCCATTAAAATGAATTTCACCATGAGAAGAGTTGATAAGTTTCATGATCATTCTGGCTGTTGTTGTTTTACCGCTGCCACTCTCACCGATGATTCCTAGTACTTCTCCTTTGTGTATGGAAAGATTCACATCATTTACAGCCAAAATACGAGTAGATTTTCTGTTAAACATACCCGCTTTCTTCGTAAATACTTTGGAGAGATTCTTTACTTGTATAAGAACATCATTGTTCATGTTTTTCACCGTCATATAAGAAACAAGCTGTATAATGGCCAGGTTTTACTTCACTTAATGGAGGAACATGACTTTTACACTTATCCATTGAAAATTCGCATCTGGGATGAAATCTACAACCTGTTGGAGGTTCAATTAAGTTTGGTACGTTTCCAGCAACCGTTTCAATTTCTTTATCACCGTTTAATAGAGACGGTGTAGCCTTTATAAGTCCCTGAGTGTATGGATGAAGAACATTCTCCAGTAGAGAGCGGTTGCTACACCATTCAACGATCTTACCCGCATACATAATAATAATTTGATCACATATTGAAGTGACCATCGGTAAATCATGTGAAATGATTAATACGGATAAATTCATCTGTTTTTGTAACTTTTTTAACAAAGCAATGATTTGTGCTTGTGTCAAAACATCTAATCCAGTGGTTGATTCATCGGATATTACGAGTTTTGGATTACACGATAATGCCATTGCAATTGCTACCCTTTGCTTCATTCCTCCACTAAATTCATGAGGATAACTTTGCCACCGTTGTTCTTCTATTCCAACTAGGTTCAGTAACTTCTTAGCTCTATGAAGTGCTTCTTTTTTTGATACGTTCTCGTGCAAGAGAATGGCTTCTGCTATCTGATCTCCTACTTTAAATACAGGATTTAGTGCATTCATGGCACTTTGAGGTATGACTGAGATCTCTTTCCATCTCACTTTCTGAAGATCAGAATCAGTAGCCTTTAGCAATTCTTTACCATCTAGAAAAGCTTCTCCGTTTACGATTTCACCTGGTTGCTCAATCAACCTTAATAATGAATTCGCAACAGTAGACTTTCCACAGCCTGATTCACCGATTAATCCAAGGAGTTCACCTTTACCAACCGAGAAATTAACTCCCTCTACAGCTTTTACAGTTCCTTTATCTGTATGATAATGTGTTGTAAGATTATTTACTTGCAATATCTTTTCCAACTAATTTACGCCTCCTTAACCTAGGGTTTATCGCTTCTTCTATTGAATAACCGGTAAATGCAAAACCAATGACTAATGTGGTTATCGCTATTCCTGGTGGAAGTATCCACCAAATCCAAGCATCCGTAAGTAATGCACCTCTAGCCTGTGCGTAATACAGAATGGTACCCCAACTTTTTTGAATGGGATCTCCTAAACCAAGAAAACTGAGAGATGCTTCGATCAAGATTGAATGACTCGCAGCAAGGACGAACTGTGAGACAGCAATCGTAATAACTCCTGGAAAGATGTGTTTTACTAGAATAGTAGTATGGTTTAAACCAATCGATCGGGCGGCTTCCACATAACCCTTAGTATTAATACTGATGACTTGCGAGCGAATGATTCTAGCGGGACTAGCCCAAGACAATAAACTAATTACAAAAATGATATTCCAAAAACTTGGACCAATAAATGCAGCTAAAAGGATCATTAAAGGAAGAAATGGGATTACTAGAATAAGGTCCACGATTCTCATAAAAAACGTGTCTATTCTCCCACCAAAATAGCCCGCCATAATCCCAATAACACAGCCGATTGTAATCGATATGAAAGCAGCTAGAATTCCAATAAGTAAAGAAATTCTAGTACCATAAATCAACTCACTCAAAATATCTTGTCCGATATCATTTGTTCCTAACAAAAACTGTGAATTCGGTTCCATAAATGGAGCACCTACTCGTTCATTAGGATCAAATGGAGAAATGAAAGGTGTTGCCAGGGTAATAAACAGGAAAAGTATTAAAATTCCAAGTCCGATAAGACCTAGATTGCTAGAACTGATAACTTTTAACAAATTTTTATTTCTTCCATTATTCATTAGCTTTCCCTACCTTCGGATCAAGAAAAGGATACATTAAGTCTGCAATAAAGTTCGCGATAACTACACTAAACGTAATTAATAGAAAAGTGGCTTGTATGAGCGGATAATCTCTGTTTAGAACAGATTCAAACATCAATCTACCGACGCCTGGATAAGCAAATACAGTTTCGATGACTGTAGCTCCACCAAGTAAGAAGCCGAGATTCAGCATGAACACCGTTACTACGGGAAGCAATGCATTTCTCATGGCATGTTTATACATGATGACCTTTTCTTTAACGCCCTTTGCTTTTGCGATCATAATAAAATCTTCATTTAGTACATTTAACATCGAATATCGCATAGTCATAAAGGTACTTGTTACTGATATCAAAACTAATGTTGTTAGCGGCAAGATTAAATGGCGTCCAATATCAAGAATTCTCTCAATTCCAGTGAAATTATTCCAAGCGCTTGCAGCACCAAAAACAGGAAGCCAACCTAGCTGAGCAGAAAATACGGAAACTAACATCATTCCAATCCAGAAAGAGGGCATTGCACTAAGAAACATAAAAAAGATTAGAAGGTTAACGTCTGTCTTAGTACCTCTTTTCCAAGCAGAGATGACTCCAAAGATCACCCCAAGAATCGTAGAAACCACCAAACCTGTACCCGTTAACAAAAGTGTCCAAGGAATTCTCTCTTTTAGTAAATCAGTAATCGGACGTTTTTGTTGATACGAATAACCGAAATCTCCTGTAAATATATTTGCGATATACACTCCATATTGCTGTATGAGGGGATCGTTTAAGCCATGCTTATCTAGTATGGCTTCTTTTTCTTTTGTAGTAAGAAAGCCTACATCTTCTCCCGCTAAGTACATGAGGGGATTTCCTGGCATCCACCTAGGCAAAAAGAAATTTAATGTAAGCATAAGGATAATGACAAGGAAGTATTGAACCACTTTACTAGTTAGAAACTTTAACACCGTTTCACCTCTTTTTAATGTATTACACGCTAAAAATCCCGCAAATTAATGACTTTTGCGGGATTCCGTTTTCTTAACCTTTTTTTCCATTTACTTTCTTCTTAATGAAGAAAACACCAATTATAACAACTATAACCAATAAACCTAAAATGATTAGCGACTTGTTAGAATTCGTATTTGTCTCAGAATTCTTTACATCTCCTGAATCCGCATCTTGTGTTTGTGCAGACTTTTCCCCATTTTCAAATGGTATAAAAGAGCCTTTGTGTATGATGCCTTTTCCTAATTGGAATGTGTATCCGTCATAAGCTTTAGGATTATAAGCATTAACGATTTCTTGATAGTAAAGAGGCACAATCGGCATTTCATCACTTACAAATGCTTGCATTTCTTTAATTTTCGCCAATCTATCTTCTTCTGTTTTTGCATCTTTTAATGCAGAAACCATACTGTCAAATTTATTATTTTTGTAGCCGCCAATGTTTACTGTGCCAATTGCCGGATCAGAATGGAACAGATCAACCAATCGATCAGGGAACAATTGCATCGTACTAGACCAGCTCCATAATCCGAGGTCATAGTCTCTTCCCTTACTCACATCAAATTCTGGCCACATAAGAGAATCTACTGTAGTAGCATCCATTGCCTTTACAGATACTCTAATTCCAACTTCTTTAAGCCAATCTGCAATAATTTCAGCTGTTCTTATACGGATTGGGTTATCTGCGTACACTAATGAAGTTAGTTGTAGTTTCTTTCCATTAGGGTCTTCACGATAACCATCTTTGTCCTTATCAATAAAACCTGCATCATCTAATATTTGATTTGCTTTTTCTTTGCTAGGCTTAAAAGTTAAACTTGAATTATATGCAGGTGATGACGGGTGAATAAATCCGGGACTTCCCTTTTCTGCATAACCCAACAATACATGATCTACTAGATATTGAGTATCAATAGCATATGCAATGGCTTGTCTAAATTCTTTTTCTGTCATCGGATACTTTTCCGCATTCATTTGAAAGAGTGAAGTATTGTAACCTGCACCTTTCATGATTTTCAGATTAGAAGCACCTTCAAATTGCTTCACTAATTCAGGAGAAACACTTGAAGATGCAGCGTCGATTTCTCCTGCCTGTAATGCAGTGTACAAAGCAGTTGTATCTTCTATGATTGGGAAAATAAGCTCATCAATTTGTGGTTTACCTTTAAAGTACTTTTGGTGCGCCACCATTTTATAATATTGACCTGATTTATATTCTTTCAGTTGATAAGGACCGCTACCTAAAGAATTACTTGATTCATCAGGATTCTTAATATCTTTCCAAATATGTTTTGGTAAAATAGGCAGGTCCGCCAGTGGTTGAATTAAAAAATTCGGATTTGCTTTCGACAATCGTAAGATGATCGTTTTATCATCTTTGATTTCTACTTTTTTTATTTCTTCTAAAGGGCTTGTAAATCTTGATTTGGGATGATCTAGAAAGTATTGAATAGTAAATGCAACATCATCCGTAGTAAGCTTCTTGCCATCTTGCCATAATACATCATCGTGAAGTTTCATTTCATAATTTAAACCATCTTGGCTAACTTTATATTCATCTACTAGCCAAGGTTGTGGCGTATTTTCTTCATCCAGCTGAAACAGGTTATCATATAATAAGTTAACAAGGTCAAGACCAGGGTAACCCGTAATATAGGTATATGGATTTAAGGTGCTCTCATCTCCTGTTATACCAATCTTAACTACTTTTTTGGATTCTTCCGCTGCTGCCGGTGTCAACGAGGACATCAAAAGCATAATTGAGAGTGTAATTAACCAGTAAGTTTTCTTCATCATTTCTTGTTCTTTCTCCCTTAACCCCACACCTGATTAACGTCTGGTTTCTAATTATTCTCGTGCTGTTCGTGATTTTCATGGTTTTTGTGATCCTCATGAGAATCTCCAGAACCACATGCTGTTAACGCTGTAAGTGCCATTGCCAGAATAAGGATTGCAGTAACTTTTTTCATTCTTCCACCTCTTTTAATTACTTGGTCTCCCTCTATGTAAGACCCAACTTAGAGTATATGTGAAAGCATTTTCAAAGTAATCACTCTAACGGGTGATATTTAGTGGAACTTTTATATAATGTTGCTTTCAAAAGTATTATATTTCCGTTGAAGAGAATAAAAAGGGTAAAAACAATATCCTCTTAGAAAATAGCCTCATAAAAAAGAACCGATGATTTTATAGAATTCATCGGTCCCCATTTTCGTATTAATAATTCTTAGTGATGGTGTTCCATTTCTTCACTCAGTTTTACGTTATTCTTCTTCAGTACTTCCAAATCTTGCTTAGAAAGTTCACCCACAACAAATTGTTTTTTAGGAATTACTGTAGAGCTGTCATTTTCTGCATGGACCTTAACATAATAAAGACCATTCTGATCAAATCCTTCACTTAACGAATACACACCATTACCTTCTTCTGTTGCCAATTTTTTGTCATGATGTATTGAACCATCAGCTTTCAAAATTTCAAAGTATACAGAATCCGCGTTAGTGACTCTTTTTCCCTCTTGTGTCAATATGGCTTCCAATTTCTCTGACTGATTTGGTTGGAATTCATTCGGAATAACAATTTTAACCAGCAGTGGTCTCTCTTGCTTGTATTGAATCGCAGCATCAGATTTCACCGAACACCCTGATAAGATACTACTAAATGCAACAACTAACACAATAAGGAAATATGAATCTCTTAAGACATGTATGTTCTTTTTTATTGGTTGGTTAGGCATTTAGAAACCTCCTTATTGATGAAACCCTCTGAATAATTAACCAATCAATCAACCAAATGACTAGTAAGGATAGCCCGACTAAAGGAAAGAGAATCCCCAAGAATATTAAGGTAAACAAAAATAACTTCATTGTTTTTGCGCTAGGTCCTTTAGGTGCGCCAGTGCCTTTTTTAGGTTTGCGCTTCAACCAAAGATAAAATCCACTTACAGCAACCAACATGATTCCAAGACAGATGAGTAAACTAACGAATTGGTTGATCAAACCAAACTGAGTTCCTTTGTGTAACGTAATACCAAGTGCAACAATTTTCCCAACTATACCGTAATGTTCAAATCGATAATCCGCTAAAACTGCTCCGGAATATTGGTCTAAATGAATCGTTGCTTCGTCTTCAGCTTTTGCTGGATAAGCTGACAGCGTGTATACTCCGGTTGGCTCATTTGGGATACTCACTGAGAAAGACGGATCCATTCCTTGCTGTTCAGCAATTGTGACTATATCATCAACTGATACTGGAATAATACCTTCCACCTTGGACTCCGGAACTTCAAGAGTTTCAGCTGCCCATGGAACCTCGGCCACATCTTTTGTTTGAACGGCAGATACAGGTGCTTCACCACCCCAAATAGATGGTGGATAACCCACTCCATTATTTGTAGCAATAGATTGAAAGTTTGCACCCCAAAAGCCTGACCAAGGAAGACCAGTTAGAATTAGAAATAACATACCCGCAGTAATCCAAAAAGCAGGTACTGCATGCAAGTCCCTTCGAAGTATCTTCCGTCCTTGACTAAGACGAGGGACCAGAACTCCTGATAATTGTTTATTCTTACGTGGGAACCATAGGAATAAACCAGTAACTATGAGGACGACCGCCCAACACGCTACTAATTCTACGATTCGGTCACCTGTCGTACCAATCATTAACTCCCCGTGTATCTCCTCAATCTTATTCATAATACGATCATCATCTGATAACTGCCCAATGATTTTCCCCGTATAAGGATTAACAAAAATGGTTGAGGTTGTTTCTTCAGTAGAAATCTTGACTTCACTAGAACGTGATTTTGATTCGCCTGGTCGATATTGTGTAACTGTTGCGTCAGGAAATTTATTTTTAACAGAATCAATTTGATCTGTCGCAGATATACGATCAGCTTCTGGTGTTACTTCATAATATTCCTGATAAATGATATTTTCAATCTGCGGCTTAAATAGATAAACTGACCCTGTAATAGCAAGGATTATTAAAAAAGGAGCAAAAATAATCCCTGCATATAAATGCCATCTCCATATAGTACGGTAAAAATTTGTTCTTGATCGTTCTTCATTCTGAGTAGGTTGACTAACTTCATACGTTTCTTCTCGCTGAATATTATTCATGTTTCCTCCGATTCTGTATTTCAAGATGTAATATTAATAAGTTTCAAAATCTCCAAATTAATAAAGGTGAACTTAGCGAATCTCAACAATTATCCAAATGTATAGTAAGTGTAAATTAAACGTTATAAACTAAATCACCATTTTTGAGTATATTTGAAACTAAGTGTAAAGTAATCACTCAAATGGGTGATATTTATGCAAGCTCATAAAAAAATAAAAAACCGAAGGCACAATATCACCACTCGGTTTCCATTTTTAAAAAGTTATCATGTCTTTAGAAGTTGAAAATTGTAGATTGAAATCGGTTCTTTTTCAGATACTTTAATTTCCGCATCAACTTTAAAGACATCACCCAGCATTTTCTTGGAGATGACATTCTGTGGGATACCACTATCATAAATACGTCCAGATTGAAGGACAATCATTCGATCTGAAACCATAGCCGCTTGATTAATATCATGCAGAACTAAGATAATCGTAATTCCCTGTTCTACATTTAACTGTTTAATTAGCTCAATGATCTCAAGTTGGTGGTGGATATCGAGATACGACGTAGGTTCATCCAGCAGCAAAACAGTTGGCTGCTGAGCAAGTGCCATTGCGATCCATGCTCTCTGACGTTCTCCTCCAGACAAGCGATCTACAGCTCTCTCAGACAATTCCCCTAAATGAGTAAGTGTAATGGCTTGATCAACAATTGCCTGATCTTCTTGATTTAGCCGTTCAAATTTCCTTTTATGAGGGAAACGACCATATTCAATTAATTGTCTAACCGTAATTTCAGGGTTACTCTCATGAACTTGCATTAAGAAAGCAAGCTCTCTTGCAAAAGCTTTCCTATTCCACTGATTGATTTCACTATTTTTAAATAAAATCTTTCCACTAGAAGCTGGAAGTTGCTTTCCAAGCGCTTTTAACAGCGTACTTTTACCACAACCATTCGGTCCGAGTATACTATGGATCTTTCCTGCTTCAAATTGAAGCGTTAAATCCGAAATAATCTCATTATCGTGATATCCAATATGAACATTCTTTGCTTCAAGTGTCATATCGTTCTCTTCTTTCGTAACAAATATAAGAAAAATGGAGCACCTATAACCCCCATAATAATACCAACAGGAAGTTCGATCGGCGCAAAGGCAACACGGCCGATTGTGTCAGATAAACACAGAACGGTCACTCCTAGCAGAGCTGAGGCTGGAAGCAATATTCTATAATCATTTCCTACGAGGAGTCTTGCAGCATGGGGCACAATTAGTCCAACAAAACCTAGTAGACCAACGATACTTACTGCACTTGCAGCAAGCAGCGCACTTATGGCAATAAACCACAAACGATAGCCTTCAGTGTTTAGTCCGAGCGATCTTGATTCAGCATCACCAAGTAGTAAGACGTTCATCCGCTGAGCGCTAAGCAAAGCCAATACTAATCCAATAAGACTATAAGGAACGATGATCTCTACATGCCCCCAGCTTTTGGCCGACAAGTTTCCAATCATAAAAGAAACAGCCCCTTGAATACGATCACTATAAAATGTATACAGTGCCGATACTCCGGAGTTTAAAAATGCAGAGGCTGCAACACCAGCAAGAATAATCCTCATAGGAGAGACTCCCTTGTCCCAGGCAAGCAAATAGATGAGCAATGCCGAAATCATCGCTCCAATAAATGCAGCAGGAATCAACAAATAGGAAAACGCGGGAAAAACTAGTAACAATGTGATTCCAAATAAACCAGCTCCAGAGGAGATTCCAATAATATGGGGATCAGCCATTGGATTACGCATAACCCCTTGCAATAAGGCACCAGAAAGAGCTAAATTTATTCCAACAAACACTGCTACAAGTGTGCGTGGAAGCCTTATATTCCAGATAATTGTGTAATATGGAGAATCAGTAGAACCAAATAAAATACTCAAAATTGACTTTGCATCTACGGATACCGCTCCGAATCCTAAACTTACCATTACACTGATTATTGCTAGGATAAAGAAAAGTCCCACGACGGAAAGCTTCCATCCTATCTTTCTATTAATACCCTTATTCACCTTCATAGTTTTAATCAGAAAGTTTGCCATAAACTTCTGAATTGGCCCCTTCCATTCCCACGTGGGTGTATTTAAGCAGAATAATAGCCAGTTTCAAGATTAGTTTGTTTGGGTTGAATAAACCAATTCCGACAAATATTTATAAGAATCCACAACATCGACACCAGGAGCCATGACAAATTTTTCTCTTGGGAGAAAATAAATTTGGTCATTTGAAACAGCGGAAAGGGAATTCCATGCTGGATTCTTTTTATAATTGTTATCTATCATCTTTTTTGCGTCCTCATTCGTTGTATGAGAAAGCACAAACAGGTAATCAGGATTAATCTTCACCATCTCTTCCATACTGAACGGGATATAGCCTGCCATAACTTCTCCATCTAATGATTCTGTTACATTTCGTAGCTTCAACTGGTTAGCCATGTCCACCGATATTGTCGGACCCTGTTCAATAAATGAGGCATCACCCATAACTGTCAAGATTGCATAAGTAGGCTTTTCCTTCTTATCTGGAACCTGATCAATCACTTGATTGATTTTTGAATCCATCTCATTGATAAGTTTTTCAGCTTTTTTATCATTCCCCGTGATTTTTCCCATAAGTAGTGTGTTTTTTCTAATGTCCTCTATTGATTGCGTGTTAAGGTTTGCAAAAGGAATGTTAGCCTCTTTAAATGTTTTTCTAAGATTACCATGTGTAAAACGTTGACCAACAACTAAATCGGGTTTCAATGCAAACACCTTCTCGATATTAACCTCGTGCATGAATCCTACTTTTGGAACATCCTTAGCTTCCTCAGGTGGATCTATAGTAAATGCATTTGTTATACCAGCTGCTTTACCCCCAACTTGATAAAATGAATAAAGGACCTCATCCTTCAAAATTACTATGTTTTTAGGTTTTTCTTTTAAAGTTACGAGTTCCCCATCAAAGTCTTTAAAGGAAAGATAAGGCTCAGCTGATTGGTTAACCTCAGCGCTATCTTTCTTTCCCTCTCTTTCCTTCTGAGTATCATTCTGACAACCACTGACCATTGCTAGCATGATTAAACTGATGATTATAAGTTTTATCCCATTCTTCATGTTTTTATCTCCTTTATGATAACTATTTCATTAATTGAGTTTATCGATTTAATCCGAGCGATTGATTACTCAGGAAGTTTTCCATAGACTTCAGGATATACAGCTTTCCCCATATATTCGAATGATTTTTCCATAGATAGACCAGGATTATTTACAAAAAGTTCACCTGGAATAAAGCGAAACTGATTCTTCTTAATTGCAGATAGAGAAGACCATGCTTGATTGGATTCCAAGTTATCTTTTAACATGCGTTGTCCTTCCTCTTTGGAGCCATGAACAATCAAAAAGACATAATCTGGATCTTCATTCACAAGAGTTTCCATGCTGAATGGCACACTGCCCATTCCTTTTGAGTCTTTCTCTTTTAAGCTTTCAGCGATGTTCTTCATTTTAAATGAGTTTGCTATATCAAGTGCAATGGATCGGTCAGTCTGAAGGGACACGGTATCCATCATCATTGTAATGACAGCGTAGGTAACTTGTTTATCTGGTGCTTTTTCTAAAACACGCTGGATTCTTTGATCCATTTGTTTTATCTTTTCTGCAGTCGCTTTTTCTTTATCTAAGATCTTACCAAGAATTTCTGCATTTTCTCTCACATCATTTACTGAGTTAATTGCTGTTAATGCAAGAGGAATATTTGACGAGTACATCGCTTCTTTTAATTTTCCATGAAATACAGATTGTCCAATGACCAAGTCTGGTTTTAATTTCAGCGTTTCTTCAAGATTGATGTCGTTAATCATTCCAAGCTGCTTTGCTGCCTTAGCATTTTCAGGTATTTTCAGTTCTGGTACTGTAGAAATGCCAACTGGCTTTCCCCCCAAATCATTGAAGATTTCATATAGTTGTGTATTAAGTAAGACAACTCTTTTTGGTGTTTCCTTTAATACTATTTTCTCTCCTGTAGAATCTTGAAAGCTTATAGTCTTTGTTGATTCTTCTTTTGTTTTTGGTTGACTTCTATCAGACTGCTTATTTTCAGCTTTTTCTTGACTACATCCTGCGAAAATTAACAAGATTGCAAAAATTACACTTAAAAGTTGCCATCTCTTTAATTTCATTTTTAGCCTCCATTCATATAAAAAGTTTATTGTTACGCTTTGATATGTGTACATAACAACGAGATTGAGCCAGCAATATCAAACATGTTAACATCCTATCAATGGCCGCCGATTAGTAATAAACCGTTTTCATTTATTCTAAAAAACAGTTAATATTCTCACTAAATCTGGTTGACCAGATTTAGCGAGAAATAAATTCTATTATTTTGATAACTCACTAGAAATTCTTTTATTTTTAGAAGAATAGTAAACGATAGTTTCTATAACAAATATGATCAAGATAGATATACCAAACAGAGGCATGATTATCCCCAGTATTAGCAATGCTAGAATCGCAACTAAAGACCATTGTTTATTAACTCGTCTAGGTGTCTTTGATTCGCCCTGTTTCATTCTTCTCATCCACGATAAAAAGCCCATCGTAATTGCACCAAGAAACGCTATGCAGACAACTAAATTCAATATTTTATTAGGCATTCCAAATAGATGTCCTTCATGAAGTGGAATACCCCATGTAAACCATTTACCGATTATGCCGTAATCTTCGAAGTTTATTTTAGCAATTACGTTTCCTGAATATTGATCGAAATAAGCTGTTGTTTCCTCGTATGGACTTACATCGAGTCCTGGAACACCGGTATTGCTTCCTTTTGAAACCGTAAAAACGCCCTTCTCGTCAGCAGGATATACAATTGAAAACGGTCTGCTTATCTTTTCATCCTGAGCTTTAGCAATTACAGATTCTAAACTCTGCTGACCAGGATTATTTAGATTATTGTTAGCCTCTGTTTTATCATCTGAAGCAGGTTGATTCAGGCTTCTTGTAGCCCAGGGAATCTCATCTACATCCGATTGCGGAGGAGTGTAGCGTAATTCAGTTCTTCCAATCTCAGGGTGTTCTTGACCGAACTTGGCAATTTGGCTTCCCATAAATACAGACCAAGGAATACCCGTTATGACAATTACCATTAATGGAATTGCAAGTGCAATTCCCAAAATCGCGTGTGCTTTTTGAAATTTTAATGATTTGGATTTGTTTTTGTTAGCAAGTAATTTCTTTTTAAATGTCATATATATTCCGGATATGATAAGAAACACTGTCCAACAAGCTGTCAATTCCACTAAATAACGCATGAATGTACTTTCCGTTAAAAGAGAACTGTGGAAGTTTCTCATAAAGTAAGAGTATGTATTACTCGGATCTTGTGAAGAAACAATTTGATTGCTGTCATCTAGGAATATCGTTCGTGAATCACCATTCTCGTTACTTATGGTCACTCGGCTGTTATAAGGTTCTTCCATCATGCTAATCTTGCCGATGGAATATCCTTCGTATTTTGCACTAATTTCTTTGATGGCTTCGTCCATGCTTTGAGTTTCTTTTGTTTCACTCATTCCAAAAAATTCTTTTTCATACAGATAACTCTCAACTTCAGGATAGAAAAGAAAGCCAGTCCCTGAAAGAGTTAATGTTATTAATAGCGGTGTAATGAACCATGCAGCATAAAAATGAAGTCTTCGAAATGGATTAAAAGTATTATTATTCATGGCAATCTCCTTCTAATTTGTTTACATATAACGGAAAATCCGCTGTTTCAAGCTGCATAAAGTTACAATTTTTGTATTATTCAGCCCAACTACGAGTATAAGCGACACATTTTTTATTGCCATCCCTCCAATGGGTGATATTTAAATGTTAAATAAGAAAAATGGACAAACCCTTTTCTTGAAAAATCTTTCGAAAAGGTTGCCCATTTTTTAAATATTGCAATCCATGTATTAAAATATCTTTGTTAGAACTTACAATTCAATTCTTACACTATAACATTTTTCTCTATTTCTCTTAATTGATAAAAATAGCCCTTTCTTGACAAGAGTTGCTCGAATGATCCCGCCTCAACAATCCTACCACTATCCATTACAATAATCTGATCCATTTGCTCAAGATTTTTTAACTTATGACTTATAAGTATGACCGTATCATTTCTTGCCTTCTCAAAAATTTTATTTAATATACTTTGTTCGGCTAACATGTCTATAGAAGACATAGGTTCATCTAAAAGCCATAACCCACTAGAACGCAAAAGCACTCGAGCAATCGCAAGTTTTTGCTTTTCACCGCCTGATAGATTACTTCCTTTTTCTTGTATCCTTTCATTGAGATTCTTATATTGCAACCCAACATCAAGGAGAGCTGATTCCATTTCATTATCTGTTGCATTTTCATTAGATATTAGTAAATTTTCACGAATTGTTCCAAAAAAGAAATGGTTCTCCTGTAAAACAATACTCATATTTCGCCATAAGCTTTCGCTCTCTATTTCTTGAATGGGATTTCCGTTTACAGTAATTTCTCCTTTATCAGGACTGTACAATTTCATAAGCAGCATAAGCAAAGTGGATTTTCCAGAACCAGAAGGACCTACAATAGCTGTTTTTGAACCTGCTGCAAACGAAATTGATATATTATCCAAGATAGGAATTACAGGCTCAAAATAAAGCTTCACATTTTTTAGTTCAATAGAATGTGACAAATTGCTAATTTCAATATCGCTTACTTCCTTCTCAGGTTCCTTGTTAACAGTTTCATGAAGACGCGAAGCTGCCCTTCTACTTTCTTCTGCATAGACAGGAAATGCCGCCATAGGTACAGCATATTCAAATACATTCAATGAAATCATTACAAGCATTGCTAGATAAATCCCATCAAGATTACCTTGTGCTACCTCATATGCACCTGTTGCTAATACACAGCAGCTTATCAATGCTGATACAGCATAATTAATGGATTGAGTCCAATTTGATCGGTTGTCGATATGAGCTTGTTCGTTCGTTAAGTCCCTTGAAAGAGTCTGTAGATTCGCTGCTTTCTCCTCATTTATACCGTACATTTTCAAGTCTCTAAATCCGTAGAGAAATTCTGTAACCTCTGTTGAAAACTCATTTCTCGTATTTCTTATATTAGATTCCTTCTTTTTTTGAGTCCAAGCAAAAAATCCCGGAACAATAATTCCTGAAACGATCATCCCTATCAAGAGGGAAAGTGACATATACCCTGAATAAAACGACATAAAGAATATGGCACTCAAAAAAACAAGAATAAAAACAATAGGTGGGTAAACCACTCGAAGAAAGAAATTTTGCATGCTCTCTACATCTCCGACAATTCTTGCCAAAAGATCTCCACTTTTGTATTTATTCAAAATACTAGGAATTGATCGCTCGACTTTTTCAAAAAAGGAAGATCTTATTTCTTTTAAAATAGAAAATGTTCCTCGGTGTGAAACTAAACGTTCAACATACCTACTTAAAGCTCTTGAAATACTTATCAACTTTAAGAGTCCTAACATAACTGTTAATGTATACAGCGGAGGAAGCAGAGCGGCTTTAGAAATTAAATAACCACTAGAAGCAAACATAGAAAAACCAAGCATTCCCGCCAAAAAACCAAAAAGAATTGTTAACCAGATATCTTTCTTCTCTCTCCACATTATTTGAATTATGTGAGCTAAGTCTTTCATGTTACTGCCTCCTTCCTACTTATAGTAATCATTTCTCGGTAAGAGTCGCTCTGCATGATTAATTCATCATGTGTACCTCGCGCCATAAGTTTTCCGTTTTGTATAAAATAAATTTGGTCTGCATCTATTATTGTGTTTAATCTATGAGCTACAGTAACGATGGTGGCGTTCTCTCCAAGCTCATTTATAGATTGCTGCAGGATACTTTCTGTCATCAGATCCAGACCTGTAGTAGGTTCATCAAAAAGAATGAACTTTGGTCTTTTCACAAACGCTCTTGCCAAAGCAAGTCTTTGTTTCTCTCCACCTGATAGACCTCGACCACCTTCACCTATGATCGTGTTGTAACCAGATTCTAATGATTCAATCATTGAAGATAACCCTGTACTCTCTGCAGCTGCTCTAATTTCTACCATATCTACTTTTTTACTGCTGCCGATCGATATGTTTTCAGCTATCGTACCTGAAAATATATAGGGACTTTGAGAAATATAACTTATCTGTTCAAACCAACTTTTTTCATCATAACGATTTCGTTCCTTTCCATTAATCAACACCTTTCCTTCATCTGCTTCTAACAGGCCGCCGAGTATATGAAGAAGTGTTGTTTTTCCAGACCCATTCGGACCAACTATTGCTATTTTTTGATGCGAATGTATTTCCATATTTATAGATTTCAGTGAAAAAGAACTTTCAGCATATGAAAATGTAGTATTTTCAAGAGAAATGTTTAGAGACGAACCATGGAAAGGGTGCTTCCCCCATTTGACACCTTGTTCTTCTTTCTCAAGCTCACTAAAAATCACCTTTGCTGCTCCACTGCTTCCCTTACCAGCATGAAAAGCACTTCCGTATTCTTTTAGTAATAAGTAAAAATCAGGAACAAGGATCAAGATGAAGAAAGCTGCTGAAAATAATACTGATTTAAAAACGACTATTTGAAGTCCTAATTCAAACGCGATCAACCCTATACTTAGCATGGAAATGAACTCCAGTGAAAGAGCAGAAAGAAAGGCTATCTTAAGGACCTTCATAGAAGCATCGCGAATTTCAATGCTGCTTTTTTCGATTTCTAATTTTTGTACTTTTGAACGCCCATATAACTTTAGTGTTACTAGTCCTTGAAGTACATCTAGAAAGTGTCCTGAAAACATAGATAGCTTTTCAAGTTGTTCTTCTGACTTTTGTTTTGTTTTCATTCCTGTCAGCGCCATAGCCAATGGAATAAATGGAGCCGTGATTAGTAGAATAAAGCCTGATATCATATGTTGAGAAAACACAGCAATCAAAATAATCAAAGGAATGATAATCGTTTGTAGCATCTGCGGTATATACACACTAAAATACGGAGTCATTTCATCGACTGCGTCCAGAACCATATTAACTTTTCTGCCTGTCTGTCCACTAAGTGAAGTCTGTATAGGGTTATTGGATAGTTTCTTCAAAAGGTCAGATCTAAGTTTGTTCTTAACATCCAATGCTAAAGAGATTCCTGATTTTCTACCCCTATACATAACAAGTACTCGTATGAACGATACTGTGAGCAAGATTATCAAGTCAGAAATAACATCTGTAAATGAGGCACTTTTCAAAAATACCGATTCCACCACATTTACAAAATAATAGGCTTGTAAAACCATCGCCAAACCAGTTAACACTGCATAAAGAGAAATTCGCCTAATCCACTTTTTCTGTTCAAATGCCATTTTCCTAATTTGTTTCATCGCTAACTCCTTTACGATGCTTGATTGTAACGATTAAGTTTAGAGACTATTTTTCGTAAGGAGACTTTCCGAATGCTCCCCAAACAAACAGACCCGCTAGAGTAAAGACAATTATTAAAACCGGTGCAACCATTATTAAGAATGTATGCATAGATGACCCTCCTATTTTTTACCCTTCACATAATCATTATTGAATAAAAATAGACGTAATAATAAATATAGTGAAGGCACTAACAGTACCAACCCAGCGATGAACGCGATAGTTAGCGCAATAGCCATTGTTTCATTCGTAAACCCGGAATAGATTGTTACATACGGGTATAACACATAAGGCAAATGCGCGGCTCCATATCCATAGAACGCTGCAGCAAATTGAAGCATGACTAAAATGAAAGCACTACCCAGTTTTTTCTTCTTCCAAATTAAAAACACAGCTCCTGTGAAAAATAAGAACGATAGAGCAAACAACCATGACAAGTCTAGCATTTTGTAAAAATGGTCAGGGTTGTGCACCCTCATCGATAAAAATACGAGCAAGCTAGCAAGTATAGTTGGTAGGCTCCAAAACAATGCATATTTTCTCAAAAGCTGAAATGCACCATGGTCGTTTGCTTTGTATGAATAGTAGGTTAAAAAGCAAGCTGATATATACAGAACACTTACAATTGCTAAAAATACAACAGACCATGCATAAGAGCTTGAAAATAAGTCTGCATACTCCAAACGAACATTGTTAGCCTCAGCATTAATAAATCCGCCTTCTGAAATGGTGAGTACAACGGAAAGAGAAGCAGGGATTAATAGTCCAGTTGCTCCATATAAAAACTGATACCAGCTGCTTTCACGATGTCCATAGTGATGAAAAGCGTAATATGCTCCCCTCAGCGAAATTAATATGATTGCAATGCTACCAGGAACTAAAAGGGCTGTTCCATAATAGAACGCAAGTGAAGGGAAAAACCCAATCAGTCCCACGTAAAAGAAGATTAAAAAAACGTTAGTGACCTCCCAAACAGGTGATAGATAACGATTAATCACTTTTTTCACGATAGGGGCACGGCCCGTAACGGTTGAATAATAATTAAAGAATCCAGCACCAAAATCAATAGATGCAACAATAAGATATCCATATAAGAATGTCCAGAGAACCGTGATTCCAAGGATTTCAAAGTTCATCATACTCTCCTCCTATTCCATTCCCCGTTTATCTAGTTCACGTTCAGCCGGATTTGCTTTAAAGGTTCTACGTAGAACGGTTACTGCTGAAATGGCTAAAATCAAATATAATCCAATAAACAAATACAACATAATATCTACATAACCTGAAGAAGTAGCTCCCTCTGCTGTAGTCATATAGCCTCTTAATATCCAAGGCTGCCTTCCTTCTTCTGTAAAGAACCATCCAGCTTCGATCGCAAGCATCGCGAGAGGTCCACTACTAACTATGAACCATAAAAGTGGTCTATTTAGCTCATTAGCCTTCTTTCTCCACTTCATAAAAACGTAGATAAAAGAAATGATTGCAAGAAACATACCGATTCCTACCATAAGATCAAAGAAGTAATGAACAATCAAAGGCGGCCATTCTTCTTTAGGATACTCTTCAAGTCCGATTACTTCTGCATCTGGTGTTGCATGAGCGAGAATACTTAAGGCATAAGGAATCTCAAGAGCATATTTCACATCGTTGTTCTCATCTAAAATGCCACCCAAAATGAGCGAAGCTTCCTTCGTTGTTTCAAAGTGCCACTCGGCCGCAGCCAGTTTTTCCGGCTGATATTCAGCTAAATATTTTCCTGACAAGTCTCCTATAACTGCTGTGCTTAATGCACAAACAAATGCTACAGTCATAGAAAGGTGTAATGCTTTTTTGTAGTAGACATGCTGTTTCCCTTTTAAAATCATAAATGCGGTTATGGCTGCTATTACACAAGCTGATGTCAAATAAGCAGATGATAGCACATGAGCCATCTTTGTCGGAGTTGCCGGATTAAACATGGCTAACACTGGGTTAATCCCCGTCAAAACACCATTTTCTAGCTTGAAGCCAAGAGGTGCATTCATAAATGCATTTACAGTTGTGATAAAGAAACCGGATAATGTTGCTCCTAGCGCTACAGGAATCAGTAATAAGAGATGATACAACCTATTTTTAAAACGATCCCAAGTATACAAGTAAATACCTAAAAAAATGGCTTCAAAGAAAAACGCAAATGTCTCCAAGAACAACGGAAGACTAATCGTTTGTCCCGCTACTTGCATAAATTTTGGCCATAATAGACTTAATTGAAGAGCGATTGCTGTACCTGTTACAACTCCTACCGCAACTGTAATAATGTATCCTCTAGCCCATCTTCTTGCCAACAGATGGTAATGCTCATCTTTACGACGTATTCCTATCCACTCTGCTAAAGCAATGAGGAGTGGTATTCCAACACCAAGCGTAGAAAATATGGTGTGAAAAGCAAGTGTCAAACCTGTCAAAATCCTACTATATAAAACTGGATCATAATCAAACAAAGTACTTCCTCCTTTTACTTTTACAGTAATCTTCTGTATTAAGCAGTTTAAAATAGCTGTTAATAATGAACTTTATAGTTTGTGAAGTATTTCACATGATAGTGTATGAATGTACGAGTTCTTCAGGCAAAGTATATAATACAAAATTTGTACTGCCTATAGAGTTAACAATATCGAAATAGATTGTTCACAATTTCACAATATTTATCTATGTAAAGCATACTCTTATTTGGAGTATGCCTGAACATAGTAAGATTTCACTATTACATCAAAAACATTAATTTACGTTACCGCAATTCTTACATTTATTTTGAATAAGAAAATAATTTGTATTAAGAGCTTTCTTAATATCTCTAATCATCATAGGCTCTAATTCAGTCTTTTTGCCACATACCATACAGAAGCAGAATGGTTTTCTGCTTTCTTCATTATCATTCTTATCGTTAAGCTGAATAAATGTATTTTCATTTGCTTCATACAAAGTAATGATATTTGCTTCCTCAAATACCCTAAGTGTATTTTGGATGGTAATAGGGGTAATGTTAGAATACTTTCTAGCAAAATAAGACATAACTTCTTCTTTTGTAACTTTTTGATTCGACTGTAAGAAGTTTAGAAAATTCCCCCTCGCCATTGTGAGTTTATTCCCTGTCTTTTTCAGTCTAACCAGTGCTTCTTCATTGGTAAGAAACATACTATTCTCTCCTATGTGTTAATTTCTTTCAATCCATCCTTTGTTGAATGCGTAGCTTGTAAGTTGAACTCGATTATCCAGATGAAGTTTACCAAGGATGTTCTTTAGATGACTTTTTACGGTATGCTCTGAGATTGAAAGGTTTTCAGCAATCATTCGATTTGATTTACCTTGTGCAACTAACTGCAAAATCTCTTTTTCACGTGCAGATAATGGTGTCTTTTCTTCTTCTACTTTTTCTTGTGTGAATTCATTCAATATTTTAAAAGCCATTTTTTGTGACATAGGAGCCTCATCAACTGCGAATGCTCGTAAGTAGCTGTACCATTCACTGGAGTTCAAGTTTTTAAGAAGGTACCCTTGTGCTCCTCGCTTTACAGCTTCAAAAAGATCTGTAATGTCATCTGAAACGGTCATCATTACTATTTTTATGGAAGGATATTTGTATTTGATTATTTTTGTTGCTTCCAACCCATCCATAACAGGCATCCTAATATCCATGAGGATTAAGTCAGGGCTTAATGTTCCCGCTAGCTCCACTGCCTCTGCTCCGTTTTTAGCTTGTCCGATGATTTCAAATTCACTGTAGTCTTCTAGTAAATCTTGAATACCTTCTCGTGCATGCTGGTGATCATCCACTAGCAATAATCTGTTGCGCTTTTCCATGAGTTAATTCTCCTTCGTAATTAGAATACGCAATTCTCCATTTTCAATGGTAATGTCTAATCTACTATTCATAGCTTGTACTCGATCCTCAACAATTTGGAGTCCATAGCCGTTTGGATTCGTTACTAAATCAGTTGTATTTGTCTTATTCTTGATGAGGCAAAACCATCCGTCCTCAAGCTCTTGCGCATCGATCCATACTTGTTTTGTGCTAGCGTGCTTCACTACATTCATTAGAGCTTCTTTTATACAAGCAAACAGTTCAATTTTGTCTTTTGTAGATAAAAGAGATTCATTGACATGCCAGTTCAAATCAACATTTAGACTATGTTCACTTTCCATTTCTTTAATATGCGAGAGCAGGGTATTTGTCCAATTGAAATTCGTTTCAACGGGGGGAAAACGTAAATTATTAATTGCCTGTCTCACATCTTGATGGATATGATGTAAGGTTTTCTTCATTTTAATAAAGTGAACGTTGTTATCTAGATCTGCCTGCTTTCCAAGCTTGTTTAATTTAACCGATAAGAAAAAAAGGGACTGTGCGATTCCGTCATGAAGCTCTTTTGATATTTTAGTTCTTTCTTGTAGTGCAGATAACTCTGCTTTTTCCTCATTAAGTTCTTGTTGGATCTGTTCGAGCTTGTCAAAAAGTTTCAATAAAAACACGATAGTAATGGCAAAGACTATTACTGGAGATAATAGATTCCCCACCTCCATAGATAAATAGGGAAGTAAGAATGTATGCCTAAAGTATTCCCACAATCCAATCGAGAAAGTCGGTAATAATAAGATCAGCCATTTTATCTGGGTATACGTCATTTTTTCACTCACCTTTTCTACACTTATTATCATGTTGCCACATTCTTTAATAAATGCCATCACCATTATGGGTGAGTAATCGAATCTTTTTCTATCAAAATCCCTCCATTGAGTGATGATTAGTTTTATGAAGTATGATTTAATTTACTATACGAAATAGTGTTCTAATCTGGAGGACCAACATGTGGGAATTGATACGGAGTAATATTGAACTAAGAAATTTATGGGACTTGCAACTACTGTTTTTCTTTTTGATGATCTATGTGTTGTATTTAATCGCAACAGGTCCGTACAAGAAAGATTTTACAGGCAGCACTAAAGTTCACCCTGTTAAAAAGATCGTTTTTTTTATTGGTCTATTATTAGCATATCTAGGATTTGGTGGACCTTTATATTTTTTAGGGCATATTTTCTTTAGTGTTCATATGACTCAGATGGCTATCTGCTTTATCATTGCACCTCCACTTATCATTTACGGAATGCCAAGATGGCTCTTCCAAGCCATACCAAACGTTATAAGATCTAATAGAGTTGTAAGGTTGTGTAAAGACCCTTTATTTTCATTGATTGCTTTTAATGCTTTGTTCTCAATCTATCACCTACCACAAGTGTTCGACTTTATGATGGTTAACTACCACTTACATCATCTCTACAATATTGTCTTGTTTTTAACTTCACTGATGACATGGTATATCATGCTGCAGTCAAACCGTCTTTCAAATCTTCAAAAGACCGGTTATATCTTTGGAAGCGGCTTATTATTAACACCTGCATGCGCACTCATTATTTTCTCGTCACATCCCCTTTATGCTACATATTCTAATCCGGAATTTTGGGCAAAGGTTATGGGATTATGCGTAATGCCAGGAACTCACATGCCAGAAAATTTTTATGATATGATTATGCCTTTATCTTTAGTAGAAGATCAGCATCTCGGTGGAGTGCTCATGAAGATTATTCAAGAAGTGGTCTATGGAGTGGCGTTAGGATATGTATTCTTTCAATGGATGAAGAAAGAAAGACAAGACGAAATTGATGGGGTTTACCCAAGTGTCCACAATAACTAAAAGAAAATAGTTACTCAACAAAAAGAGAAGCCTCTAAATCAAGAGGCTTCTCTTTTCTACTTATCATTGCTTAAGCAGACAATCAAATTGTCGTTACGATTACTAGTGTCTACAAGCTATGAAGAACAAGAATTACACCCGACTCCCTTCACACGATCCTTCACCCTTGCTGTGTATTCGTCACCACATTTCCTACATCGCCACCAAACATTGTTGTATGACGTAACGGAAACATCTTTAGGTGTTTTATGAACCCCGAACATTGTACCATTACGATCTGGATGCCACTCTGCTGCAATCTCAGGAAACATATTGAAAAGTGATTGCTCGATTTTCACACACTCTGGACATCGCGATTTATTTTTAATTCTTTTACGAATTCTCTCTCGCCAAACATGCCCTTTTTCGCATACCCATGCCACTTCCTCGTTTGAGTTATACACGACATCATGTGGACTTTTCCCATTGTTCACTCTAGACCATTCTTTTACAAGTTCGGGGTGGATCGTCGCCAAACAGTTCTTTTCATACGCCTTTTTGTCTGAACAATACACACATACACTTTTAGAATTATGTACTCGATCAATCACGGTTTCTTCCCACTCATGTCCTCTTTTGCAAATCCACCACCTCCGTGGCCAATCTTCCTTGCTGTCAACATCCGCAGTGGTAAGATTTTTGTTCAGAGTCGGATGCCACTGCTGACATAGCTCAGGATCTGCGGCTGCTAACGTTTCACTTTTAACTTCTTCAAACTGATACGATCGTTTTAACGCTCTTTCTTCTCTTACACAATCCGAACATTCCAAATTCTTCTTATAGCGCTCCCGAATAGTCGCTCCCCATTCATGCCCTTTTGAACAAACCCACCATATGTATTCATAACTGCCAAAACTAGTCTGGCACGGTTCAATTCCATGATTTTTTGTAGGATGCCATTGTGATAATAGCTTATTCGGTAATATCAAGTGCTTCAAACTCTTCAACCCTTTCTCTATAAAATACAATTACATAATAAAAAAGAACTATAAAAATCAGTCCTATATGGTTAATTATACCTATAATATTTGATTATGAACTTGGGAAAATCGTAGTCGAAAAGGCCTTGTAAAGACAGGTGTCGCTTATTGTTTTTCCCAACTTAGAAAGAGTTTTTCAGATGGCAACATTTTTGAGATATTTACCTATACATGAAAAATTTCCTTTCATATACTAAAATGCTAAAAAAAGTTCAAAGGAGAAAAATTCTGATGACAAACAAGGGACATTGCATATGTGGGTGTTTAAAAGAGATTCCTAGTGGAAGAAGCATTATTATTGTCACAGATCGTGGTGGTCTTTTTAATCTAACTTTTATAGATGTTATCGATCATTGCGTTAGAGGAATTGATCCTTTAGGAAGATCCCAAATAATTGATTGTGAGTGTATTGCGGGAATTGATTTAAGACCAAGTACAGGCGGGAACTTAACTCTTCAATCTGAAGCCGTTATTGTTTGTACTGGTTTTATTAGCGGGACTGTAACATGCAATGGTATCCCAGTAGCCGGAGCTCCAGTTACTTTTACAGATGATATCGCTGCCGGTTTAACATATACGCCAAATCCAGCAATAACTGATTCATCTGGTAGAATCCTTGTAGAAGTAAATATTCCAGAAGGTACACCTGAAACTCCCGCTAATATTATTGGTACAACTGTAATAAATGGCGAGACTGTTTCAGCTATAGACAACTGCATGGTCATGTGTCCTTCCTCACAATGTTCAATCGAATTAACAGCATCCGGTGAAAGCATTGATTGTACGGGTAATGTCTTTGCAGTGGTAACGTGTGGAGGAGTACCTGTCGAAGGTGTAACGGTTGACTTTAGTAGTGATAATCCAAACTTTACTCTCAACCCAACATCTGACGTTACGGATTCACAAGGTGATGTTGCAGCGGGGTTAAATATCGCACCTAATACTCCTTCCCAAGTTGCAAATATTACAGCCTCAGCTACAATAGGTACTCAAACATTGAGTACAACGATATCTGTTTCTGGCCAATGTGCGAATACTTGTGCCCTAACATTATCATCTGCATCAGAGATTGATTGTTCCGGTGTATTATCTGGTACTTTATTATGTGGCGGAGTACCTCAATCAGGTGTAACTGTTACCTTTACTCAATTCCCTGAAGCAGTCGCCACTATACCTTCCGCAACTACAAACGCTTCCGGTAATTTCACAACCAATATCACCGTTCCACCAGGTACAGCCTTAACGTCAACTGTAGTTAGCGGAACAGCAATCGTTGCCGGCCAAACTGTTTCCTCATCTATTGACATTGATTTCAGTTGTCGTGCAACAAATTGTCCATGTAAGTTCAGACTTGGTGTACGAGGATCTAGTGCCCCAGCTACTGCAAATGTAGTGAATCAGGGCGTCCCTTCAACTGTTACCGGTAACATAAATGTTACAGCGAATCAATGTTATGGCAGAAGAGAGAGATGTGATCCGACGGTTGACAACTTTAGTATCTCATTCTCGGGCGCAACATTTACCTTTAACTTGGCTCAAGGTAGAAGAATTAGGTTCTCTTGTATCGGTGAAAGAGGAGCGACATTGGAAGGAACAGCTATTGCTACAGGATCGTCTACCATTCAAGGGCTCTTTGACGTGTTCATCGGTTTTACTCGTTCTGGCAGCACAGCAACGTGGAACATTCTTGCTACAAACCAAGCTGGTGATTCCTTCAGTACTACCTTCACATCCGGTATCTCATCAGAAACAGAGATTGAAGATTGTGATGATTAAATTCACTCTTTAATAAAGTCGAAAGCTCTTCTTCATTAGTGAAGAAGAGCTTTCTTAATTTTAGACAGTCTTATTATCAGAGTTTATTAACGCTAACTCTCCCTGAAAAAAAGGTTGCTCCCCCACCCATATCTGCTATGCGATCAGGGGTGAGAGAATTGACTAGATGCTTCGTATCATCATCTGCTCCCCAAAGACCTTGAGTAACAGCTACACCCCGTAGAACATTATCACCAACGCTCGCTTTTAGTACACATTCTCCTTGCTCATTCCACACTCGTACCTTTTGGCCATCTTTTACTCCTGCCAGATCAGCGTCAAACTGATTCATAACAATTACAGGTTCTTTTTCAAGTCGCACATGTTTGTCTTGATTTGCAAACGTTGAGTTTAAAAAATTATGGTTCGGTGCTGCAATAAATTGAAGAGGATGATCAGAATCATTAATCAAAGGGATATATGTCGGCAGCGCTGGATAGCCGTCCTGTTTCATCTTCTCAGAATACAGTTCTATTTTTCCGCTCGGTGTTGGAAGCTTAGTTGGAAATTCCACCTCTGCCTTTACATATTGTTTTTTATCCAATACGTCAAAGTTTATTCTATGAATATAGGGATTCTCTGTTGAATCTAATGCTTGGTCAATTAGTTCTTCTTCTGTATCATCAAATGCATTCTCAGTAAAATCCATGCCTTTAGCAAGTAATCGAAACACCTCTACATTAGACTTCGATTCTCCGTAAGCTTCAATCACAGGCTGTTGAAGCTGAATGTAATGGTGCCAGTACGACGTGTAAAAATCTGTATTCTCAAAAGAAGACGTAGCTGGTAATACAATGTCTGCATACAATGCCGTCTCTGTTAAAAACAAATCATGTACCACCGTAAATAGGTCTTCTCGTTCTAATCCTTTACGAACCTTATTCCCTGCAGGTGCAACCACAGCAGGATTCGTCCCATATACAAAAAGTGATTTGATGGGAGGATCTAAAGCAAGCAATGCTTCTCCAAGCAGATTCATGTTTATTACACGCGTGTTTTTGTTAGGTTGCAGATCCGGCCGTTGCAGGGTATCAGTGTTGAACGCGAGATAAGCCGAATTTCCTTTGATCGCCCCTCCACCTTTAACAGCCCATTGACCTGTTAAAGCCGGCAAACAAGATACCGTTCTCACAAACATACCGCCATTATCGTGATGCTGTGAACCGTTTCCAATCCGTAGAAACGCAGGAGACGTTTGGCCATACATCCGAGCAAGCTTCAGTATATCCTCTACTGGTATTCCCGTGATGCTTGAAACTGTAATAGGGTCATATTGTTCAACATGTTCACGGAGCTCTTCAGATCCAACGGTGTACTGTTTCAAAAATGAATGATCCACCATGTTCTCAGCAAATAGAATATGCATCAAGCCTAATGCAAGAGCAGTATCGGTTCCTGGTAAAATAGGGATGAACCAGTCTGCAAATTTAGCAGTTTGGTTTTTATGGACGTCAATGACAACAATCTTCGCTCCATTTTGTTTACGTGCTTGTTGTGCAAGTGATACTTGATGCATATTCGTACTAACAGCGTTAATACCCCAGAAAATGAACAGTTTGGAATGAATCGTATCTTCAGGATCAATTCCATAGCTGCCGCCCATCGTATACTTGTAACCGGCTGCCCCTGCTGAGTTACAGATGCTTCGATCAAGCTCTGAAGCTCCTAGTCTATGAAAAAAACGACGGTCCATTCCTTCAGCAGCAAGATTACCCATATTCCCATAAAAGCTATAAGGTAGAATGCTCTCTGCACCGTCTTTTTGAAGCAAGTTCTTCCATCTCGCAGTGATGGTGTTAATCGCTTCATCCCAGCTGATTTGTTCAAAATGTCCTTCACCTTTCGCTCCAACACGCTTCATTGGATATTCTAAACGCTTTTCATCATATAGGCGTTCAGTCATATTTCGAACTTTATTACAAATAAAGCCCTTCGTGACCGGATGATCCGGATCACCTTCCACTTTTACAATTTTTCCGTTTTCTTTATGGAGGAGCAACCCACACTGATCGGGACAGTCTAAAGAACAGACCGATGGAAAAATACCGTTGGGACTATCTACAAAACTGGTCATATGCGTTCTCCTTTCCAAGATGTCACATTCATTTTATTCCTTCATTCAACATTAAATTTTCAATCTAAAATTTCCCAATCAGGGTTCCAAAAGACTTCCCACAAGTGTCCATCTGGATCTTGAAAGTGACCAGAATATCCACCCCAAAACGTTTCGTGAGCTGGATCTGTTATGATGGCTCCTGCACGTTCCGCTGCTTCCATGACCTTATCAACCTCTGCTATACTTCCAACATTATGACCGAGAGTAAATTCAGTAGGGTTTGGTTTTCCACCTAAAACCTTAGCCTCATGTGCCAAATCTTTGCGGTTCCAAATGGCAAGCTTTAATCCCTGTTGCAAGTCAAAGAAAGCAACAGCTCCATGCTCAAACTCTTTACCTATAATTCCTTTAGTCGAGAACCCTAAACCATCCCGATAAAACTGTAGCGATCTCTCTAAGTTTTCAACGCCTAAAGTAATGACCGTAACTCGTGGTTTCACAGTCTCATCTCCATTGAAATTTCCGTTTATCTATAAGAATCTTGCGTTAAACATATTAAAAAAGCCGTCATTTATAAGAATGATAAACGATCCTCTTTAAGGCTGATACCATGCATTTCTGCCCATTCAGCTGTAGAGCTCCATAAGTCACCAACAAAGCTTTTTAGTTTTTGTACATCTGTATGTAAGGATAATACTTCTTTAATGTTCATTTCATAATGGTTCGGCAAACTAGGCAGTTTAAATGATTCTTCGTACATGGATCTGCTCGATAAGAATTTGTGATTATTTTTTAATCCAACCAACATGGTTGCCCAATAGGCGATTTGGCGTGCCTCGTGTGCTGCAATGATAATGTCTGTATCCTTTAAAGTAAAGACTTTATATACATGTTCATACATATCCGCAAGAGCATCTTTCATTAAAACATTGAAATTTGTATGCAACTCAGTTTCCACAGCTAATTTTTTTAGCGAATCATATAGATTTGTCGGATCATAAATGATTTTACACGTGAACAATACATCACCTTTAACGCACCATTCATAGTCTATGCTTCTGGCTTTAGAATGAATTTTCTCAACCGTATTAAAACTAATACCTACGAACATTCCTTTATAAAAGAAAGGGTACCATTCACTTTCTTTGCCCTTTACTACCACTCGTAACTCCAAGTCAGACTGGGGACGATCGGTTCCCTTAGCTGTTGATCCTTCAACCGCGACAGAAATCAAACGTTCTCCATACTTTCTTAATAGCGTTTCAAAGATCTCATTTGCAACATGTAATCTATTCTCTGTAGTAAATTCATGAGGTTTCCATCTAGTCATTGGTGAACTCCTTTGAAATGCTTTTTACTTTTTTGACGCTTTTATTATAAATGTTGCAGGAACAAGGTTTGCTTTTTGAGTGGAATACCATCTGGACGGATTCTCCGAGGGCTCTTCAGGTAAGTAAACATCATCTATTACTTTTTCTATCATAAAACCTGCTTCGATTAAAGCATTTATGTAAGTGCTTAATTTTCTATGATGAATGACAGCTAAATTCTGCCAACCTTCATTATATTCCGGGCCTTCATTCACATAAGATTTGTTAAATATGAACGTAGACTGTTCCTCTTCGTATTTCAACCGATCATGAAGAGGATGTTCCCAGCTGAAAATTAAAACGCCGCCTGGTTTGAGATAACTATAAATATTTGCGAACGTAAGACTTAAATTTGTTGTCCAGCCCAAAGCATAGATTGAATAAACCATATCGAAATAATTGTTTGGTAATCCCGGGTTCTCCTCCATAGGTGATTCTATCAATGTAACCTCTACTTGTTGATCGTGTAAAAGGTTTCTAGCTGTCTCAATCTGCTTCGTACACAAATCTAGTCCCCATAATTCTTTGGCACCTTCTCTACCCATATATTGCAGTGAATGGCCACTGCCACACCCTATATCCAACACCTTATTACCTTTTATTAAGCCAAATAACTTTAGTTGTTTTTCATTAAAAGCAAAAGGTCCATATTCCGGAAGTGCCGTTCTACCAAAAAAGCGTTCGGCTGATACCTCCCACCTTTGTTTATTCACTTTTAAAATTTCAGTTGCTTCCAAAGTTTCCACTTCCTTTAATGTGTGTTTTTTCGATTATTCATCGTTTCTTTAGTAGTAGCTGATGGTTAATCATTGTATTGAACATCTAGCATCAGCTGATTTGATCTCCCTGCAATTTTTAGGTTGTTTTTAACTCCATAAAATCACGGTTGGGAAAACAAAACCAAGCGCCAAGGATATAACTGCTGCAAATTTTGTTTGCTTGATGGTGCGATGATCATTTAATTTCAAATAATAAAAATAGGACAAGGTAAAATAAAAACACATCACTATTGAAAAGATAGAAAAAATTAAGAACACATTACTTGCAATTAAACTCATTTTCTCTACACCCCTAAATCAAATACCATTTCTTTTTTTACAACACTATACTTTCCATATAAAAAAGTGCATTCCTTCTATGAATGCACTTTGACTGAAATATGTTTGATTTAGATAAAAAAATGGTGTACACATATGAAATGGTACACCACATTGAACCTTATTAATTTGAAGAGTCAGTTACGTTACCGGACTTTTTAGCAGGTGCAAACCATCCGATTACCGCAATACCCACTAACACACCATAGAAGATAATCGTCCAAACCGTACTATGTGGAAAATCGTGATCTAATACTCCAATATCATTATGAGCAAGTGTAATGACCGCAAGTTTTACACCTACCCATGCAACAATCGCATAAGCTGTTGTTTCTAAAGCTGGTCGTTGATCTAGTAACTGAACAAACCAAGTTGCTGCATACTTAATTAAGACCAGACCCGCAATTCCTCCGAGAACAACAACTATGAATTGTCCACCATCCATACCACCGAAGTCGCCAAGAGGTGAATCTGGAAGTCCTAGTGCCAATGCAACGGCTGCTAGAATTGAATCGATCGCAAACGCCAAATCAGCGATAGCGATCTTACCAACTGTTGGCCAGAAACCTTTACCTTTTGCTTCTTCTTCTACTTCTTCTTGGATCTTCTCATTCTCTTTACCGAATTTAGCTTGTATTACATGCTTTAATCCGAGGTATAAAAGATAAGCTGCTCCGATCGCCTGTATCTGCCAAACGTTCGCGATGAATGAAATGGCAAAAAGTGCACCAAATCTGAAAACGAACGCCATAAGAATCCCATAACTAATCGCCCGTTTCTTCTCATCCTCAGGTAAATGTTTTGCGATAACCGCTAGTACAAGGGCATTGTCAGCAGATAACAAACCTTCTAGTCCAATTAATATCAATAATGCCCAGCCGTACTCTAACCAAATTGAATCCATCCATGAATCTCCTTTCAAATCATACAAATAATATGTAATATCCATAGAATGACCATTTTAGTCGCAAGATACTCTTCGAGAATATACTTGCACTACTAGGAACAACTCTATACTTACAAGATTATATATTATTTTTTAGATTTTTACCTTATTTAAGCGAATTTAAAACTTAACAAAGTTAGATATTTAAAGGGTTTATCTTGTTTTTTACTCATGGGTATTTGCGTTTTAAATGGTGAATTCTACTTGAAAACACAGAGAACGAAATGAACAGAAAAACAGTTGATAAAATTCTTACATACTCAAAAACGAGGCGCCTTTATTAGGCAGCCTCGTTTATTCTGGTGATTAAAGTGATTAATTGTTATCATTCTCATCAACGACAGCTTCACCTGTTACAGCATCTACGTTGACATCTACATCCTTACCGTCTTTTTGAATCTCAAACTCGTAAACATAATCATCATCAAGACTCATTTCTTTTATAGTTCCTGATACTTTCTTCAGTGCAATGGACTGCGCTTGTTCAGAAGTGATTTTAATTTTTGCAGGATCTATCTGATCATCGCGATCCGAGCTAACATTGTCATCCCCACTATTGTTATCGTCATCACCATCATCGTCGTTGTCATCTTGATCTTTCATACCTTCTTCAATTTTAGAGATCTTACCGGTTTCAGCCGCAATATCAAGATCGTATTCCTTGTCTCCGTTATGAACCTCAATCTCATACTTGTCTTTTAGACCATCTCGATCAAGTTCCATCTCTGCAATTGTTCCGCCTTTTGTTTTTTCTAAAGCGATGTCTTTTGCTTGTTTCTCTGAAATTACATTCTTAGCAGCAAACGCGCTAGGTGTGTTTTCTACATAAGTATATGTTCCTACTCCAATACCACCGACTAATACTGTACCTGCAATAATTTTTGTTAGTTTTTTCATTTGTTGTTTCCTCCTTGTTTTTAACTATAACCTTATAATAGACAGGTAAAATGAGAACAAAGAGAAGAGAAGATTAGAAAACGATGAGAAAAGCTGGTGTTTTTCTCAAAAAAATAAGAACGCTCTAGATTAGAGCATTCTTAGTCATTATCTTTTGTTTCCATCGTTACAGAGTTTACCTCACCCGAAAACGCATTTATGATTACTTGTGCTTCTTTCGTTTTCGTTTCAATCTCAACTTCATAAACGATCACACCGTCTTCATCATCTAACTCAATATCTGTGATGGTCCCTTTTACTTCTTTTAGGGCGATTTGGCTAGCTTCTTCTTCTGTTATTTTTGTTTTTGGCTCAGCCGGTTCATCTCTAGATTCAACCTCGTTTTTACTCTTGATGTCCCCATTGTTCCCGTTAATTTCCAAACGATAAGTTTTCCCTTCATTCTGGACAGAAACAAGATAGACTTTGTTTTCTTCATTAAATTCAGCAGACATCACTTCACCGTGTTTGGCAGCTATTTTTTCTGCTTCATCCTTTGTTATACGTTTTCCTGAAGTTTCTTCATGTTCTGTTCGATTCATGTCGAGAATTTCTCCAGAAACCGCATCAGACCAGATCACATATACACCTTGTTCACTTTTCAACACTGTTTTGTATTGCCGTGTATCTTCTCTATTCGCTAATTCTGTAGATAGAATCTCTCCTGGATATTTCGCGCTTACGATTTGATTCATTTTCTCTTTTTCTAATGTACTACCTTGGTTTCCGTTCACCCACTCTCTTGTTCCGAAGACAAGAAGGAGAATAACGACTATTATTCCAGAAATCATTGCTGTTTTTTTGTTCATACGTATTCCCCCTTTACATGGATTTTCTCATGTAAGAATGAAAGCTCCATAAGAATTAGATGAGAAAATGATGAGAATTAACTCTGTTTCACAGGAATCTCCATTGTAACCGTTGTTCCCTTTCCTTCTTCACTCACCAGATGAAGCTTCCCTTGGTGAGCAGAAACGATTTGTTTTGCGATGGACAGTCCTAGCCCCGCTCCACCTGTATCACGGCTCCTAGCTTGATCTACTCGAAAGAATCGATCATAGACTTTTTCGAGATTTTCTTTAGGAATGCCGATTCCATAGTCTGTTACGGAGATACTGACAGAGTTTCCTTGTTTGGTTAACTCCACTTCAATTGACTTCGAGCTATACTTAATGGCGTTATCTAAAAGGATGATAAGAACTTGCTTAAGTTTTAATGAATCACACTCTATATGGATTTCATTTATGTTGGATTGAACATGTATTTCACGTTCGTACGCCTTGTTCATATTCTTAGTTGCATTTTTAGCCATTTCAACCAAATCGGTTTGTTCAAGTTTCAGATCCACTTGCGATTCATCCCTTGCAAGAATTAGCATCTGCTGGGTTAACTCTTTCATCCGAATGGATTCTGAGTGAATCGCTTCTACAGCTTCTTCTAAAATTTCTGGCCGACTTCCTCCCCAGCGCTTCAGCATTTTCGCATAGCTTTCAATTACAGTAAGCGGCGTTCTCAGTTCATGTGAAGCATCAGATACGAACTGTTCTTGCTTTTTGTAGTTGTTTTCAAGAAGATCCATCATATGGTTAAACGTTCTTGCCATCTTATTCAGCTCATCATTCGATTTCTTATTGATCGTGATCCGTTTATACGTCCCACGCTTCTGGTTTTCTTCCATCGTTCGCGTTAAGTTGCTGATCGGTACTAAGATCAACCGGCTCAAGAATCGCCCTCCCAAGTAAGAGGGGATTAAAATGAGTAATGTAGCTAGGATTAAAACGATTCTTAAGATCTGCATTGTGTTTGGAATGGATGCTTCTTTTTCGATCAACTGTAAAGAAACAACCTCTCCGTCCGTCCAAATGACCGGGTGTTGAGAAACCGTATATATCATTCCGTCTAACTTCTTAACATCACTGTATTGATTCGATCTATAGGTATGTTTGATTTCCTGAAGCTTATCGTCATCAGTGATTCTTGATGAAGTAGCAGCTACACGGTTATCACTAGTAATAATACGAATCATTGAATCTGCAGGAAGGTAGGCACGCAAAAGCTGTGTCATGTTCATTTTTGTCTCAGATGACGTTTTAACCGCTTCTGTTAAGCTCTCCATTCTTGTCTCTGAACCTTCTAAAGCATTATCATATAGATTCTTTTGAAACAAAAGATAAATGCCACTATTCGTGATAAGTAGAATGATTAAAAGCCATACCGTTGAAAACAAGGTTATCCGATTTTTTATGTTCATGGGTTACTCCTTCATCGTGTAGCCTACTCCACGAATCGTATGAATATAGGGGTGTGAAAAAGTAGAATCAATCTTCTTTCGCAGATAACGTATGTAAACATCTACAACATTGGTATCGCCATAATAATCATAACCCCATACCTTAGATAAGATCTGGTCACGGTTTAATACCTGGTTTTTATTTCTCATCAAGAAAACAAGAAGATCAAACTCCCTTGGTGTTAACTCTACTAAGGAAGAATCTCGCTTAACTTCCCTTGTTTTCAAATCAACGGTCAGTTCACCTAGCTCAAACATTTCGCTTTCTTGATCTTCTGTGTAGTGTTGATTCATGCGGAGAAATGCACGGATTCTAGCTAACAGTTCTTCAATTTCGAACGGTTTAGTCACATAATCGTTTGCGCCAAGATCCAGCCCACTCACTTTATCTGGCAGGGCATCTCTGGCCGTTAATAAAATGATTGGAATATGACTACCAGTTGCTCTGATTCTTCTAAGAACCTCCAAACCACTTAGCTCAGGCAGCATCACGTCGAGTAGGATAAGATCCCACTTACCAGATTTAAACTTTTCTAATCCTTCCATGCCCGTTGTTGCTGTCTCCGTTTCATATCCTTCGTGTTCAAGTTCAAGTTGAATGATTCTTGCTATCTTTTTCTCATCTTCAACAATCAGAATTTTTTTAGCGCTCATCATTGTTCCTCCTAAGAAAGAAGCTTGTTAGCATTATTATAATGGAAGTTTGTAGTAAGTCCACGAATGATCCCTTTTATAAGGAACGTAATGAATCGACGAGACCCAATAAAAAAAAGAGATCCAATGAATAAATTTATCAGATCTCTTACATAAACTTCTCTATAGACTTACTTTCATAGTTCGCAAAGAAATTGAGCAATTTCTTTAACCCGATCCATTGTAATTCCTTGTACTTGCTCAATCGATAATGGGTGATCCGTAGGCTCGAGCTCAATAAAAGGTCGCAAATTTTGTGAGCGGGTATGTACATTTGTTTTTAAATTTACCGTTTCAGGATACATGGGAAGATGTGTAGATAACCACCCAAACATCGGATCCAGTTGTTCACTATTTGGGTCATCCCATTGCTCTAAAGTCAGTTCAAAGTTTTCTTTGCTAAGTGACACCCATACACCCCATACAAAGAGTTCAGTAGATCCAATAATGGGAATCTCAATACAACCTCTTATAAAGAAATGTTCACCGTCCATTACACAAAAATCATTAGTAAGTTCAAAATGCTTTTTTCTCTCTTTTATTGTAGCTTCTTCATAATATACAGGTGCTTTAATTCCATAATTTAAGGGAAGTTCATCATGATATTTTCCACAACATGTGCATTGGTATCCGCTAACTAAATCTGTCATCAGATTGCTCCTCAATTAAAATAACTTACTTTTTAAGAACAACAGGAGATTCCCACCCGTCATATTCACCATTATGTTTCTGAGATATTTCAATAATCAGATTTGTAACACAATCGATCAAGTCGTAATCTACACCGTCTTCTCGAGAGATTTTGATGTTAAATGTTCCTTCTTCATTCTTTTCCTGTTCGAAATCCTCCGTTTTAAATCCTTCTTTAATAATGTCTTGTTCAAATGCTTTTAAATCTTTTAATGTACGAAACTCAATCCAATGCTGAATCTCTCTGAGTTGTTCAAGATCGTCATTTTCTTGCTCAAGCAATTCCACTAAATCACGGTTACTCATCTGTTGAAGATGAAATTCATTTGGATAAAGGAATTCGTAATAAAATGACCACGGTTCCTCTTCTTCTATACTTGAGATTTCCGTTTCGTATTTATTATTATCAAAAATAGTGAATGTCAGTTTATCTATAATTTTGATTTGTTTTTCTTTTTTAGCGTAATAGAAGAATTCTCGTGTTCCATTCGTAGTTAATCGTCCAACTTGAATGATATCTTTATCATACAAGTTTTCCATCAAATCGTATTCAAGCTCACCTAGTAATTCATCTTCTAATTCTTCAGGGAACCCTAACTCAGTAGGGGACTTAATAGTAAGTTTTACTGTAAACAACCAATTGTATTTCTTAATATTAATTTCTTCAGTTACATCCAAATCAACAACAAATGAAGCAAGATTCCCATCCAATTCATCGATATAAAAATTCCAGTTATCAGACATGTGATGACTCCTCCTTTTCTTAAGTATACGAAGGGCTAATATTTCTATCTATAGTTCTATTTTCCTGATGAAATCTGGTATTTACCTAATCTATTACATTCCTGAATAACTAAAGGAATCTCCAACAGACCATCCACTATATAATCCGCTTCAACATCTTCCCTATGAGCATCTCTCTTCCAAATCCCTTTCATCCCAACATCTTGCGCAGCTTTTACATCATTCTCAGGATGATCACCTACAAAAATAGCCTCATTAGGAGATACTTGTAGTTGCTTTAAGGCTACATTAAAAATTCGAGGATCTGGTTTCTTTATCCCTTCCCATTCAGAAATTAATATCACATCAAAATATTCTTTGATTCCTAACGCATTTATATTATCAATCTGAAACTGTCCGAATCCGTTTGAAATGATTCCTAGCTTGAAGTTATTACGTTTTAAATCCTCTAACATTTCAATAAGATGAGGAAAAGGAAGGCAGTGGTTCTTAAATTCATTTATGTAATCAGTAAGAAGATCTTCCCAAGAAGGTTCAGGTAATGAAAATTCATTAGTAATTTGCTGATATACTTTATCCTTCCAAACAAATCCTCGGTTATCTAATTCTATAAATCGTTTAACATACATGTCATTTGTTACATAACCTTTTAGCTGCGGAAATCTGTTGTATTGTTCTTCAATAAATAGTTTCACAGACTCATCCCGATCTAATAGTGTACCATCTAAATCAAACATAGCAGCTTTTATCATTTGTAGCACACACTCCCCTAGTATCATTTTTTTACATTGCTTATAAATAATCTAAACTATTAAAAATCAGTATGATTCCAACGATACACATGATCCATGAAAGAGCTGAACCAGAATTCTTAACCAGGCTTTCACGTAGATTTTTTAAAGGTTTATCCATCCATCTACCAAACAAAAGATAAATGAAATACAACAAGAGCGGTGGCAAAACCATGATTAAATTGTATCCAGCTAATATAGAAACCCATTCCATACTTGAAAGATTAGTAGTAGATAAAATACTGATCGCTGCAAAGTAAGGAAAAGCGGTTCCTACTTCAATAAGCGAAGTTGACAACCCAAGGATTATGAAAGAAATCAAACGTTTAGACTTTGGAGTAGGCAGATCCGCATTTTTCTTTTGGGGAACATAGAAACTCGCAATAAACAAAATGGCTCCAATGAGAAAGATAGTCCAACTTATGGTTTGATTTTGAAAAATGTTAGAGACACTCTCAAGCAAAGTTGATATTCCTAACATGAGTGAAACACCGACTATAAAATAAAAACCAGCAACGGTTACTAGGTAGATGAAAATACGGGATGTTCGTTTCTCTTTCTCGTTTAATAGGAGATATACCGTAACCCCTATTGTCGCAGGACTTAGCATATCTAATACAGCTAATCCACCAATTAAAAGAAGTAGATCTACAGTCACCAAATTCCTCCTCTATTCAGAATGAGCCTCAGCCTTTTTCGTTATAAATATTTCATAAGCGGAGTTCATGAATTGAAGTACATCTTGATCAATGGGATATAACCCCAGTTTTTCTGATTCTGTTTCTGACATCCTCATTTCCCATAATTTATCTATGAATTCCTTTTCACCATCAAATGCTTCTAGTCTCTTTTCTTCCATTCTTCTAATAATGTTTTGAACCTTAGGAGAACTTGGGTCTGTATGTACAAACCGTTTTAACTGCCCAATAAGAGCAATCCATTCTAAAGAATCTGCGTTGTCGCTAGTCATGTTTGGAACCTTCTCCCAAAGCTTTAATTCTCTTTCTTTAAACAATGATTTTCTATATTTCTGCTGAAGTTCTTTATTGTTATTGGCTAATTGCATAACCTTTTGAATGGCAATCTCATTATTCTCATCTTCAATTGCCATACCATGTATTAATTCCCGTAGCGCACTCTCCATTTTGTTTAAGTTTTCTTGCTCTTGTTTTATATAAGAAAGTTGATTTCTTAGGCTATCTGACCAATCCCAGTCACTCGAATTTAGCATGTTCTTAATCTCGTTCAAACGAAATCCAATCTTTTTCATGAATTGAATCTGTTGTAACTTCTTTAAATCACCTTTGCTATAGAGACGATGTCCGCCTTCCGTTTTGGATGTTGATTGTAATAATCCTATCTGATCGTAGTGCCGCAGAGTTCTGACGGTGACCCCTGTCATCTCACTTACCTTATGAATGTGCAGCAATTGATAAACCCACCTCTCAAGATCTATTGTTATTTTATAAAAGTGTTCAGCAAGTAACCTGCTCCTAAACCAATGAGAACACCAGCAAACGCTTGATCTATAATTAAACCAACACCAGCTCCGATAATGACACATCCATAGATAACAACATCTTCACGTTTCATCTCATCATCCTTTTTATGTAAGTCGTTATCTATTAGTATACAAAATGACGTTACGTCAGTTTCAAGTGTTAATCAGCATTTATTTCATAATGAGTGGAGAAATTAAAAAAGATCTATCAACGGAGGATAGATCGACTAACACTAAACGTTCATTCTCTCTCTTGCAGATTGACTCTCTTTAGTTACAGCAGCTAATGAATAAGCTTTTCCGAGTCCAATGCTTGGCATATTGTTATAGATGGCTTCAGCCCCTCGATTTACAATTTTATAGCTTTCGTGGAATATGCCAACACTGCGATCGTTACCAATTTTCTTGTTGAATTCTTTTCATGCTACTAAGTGCATTTTACCATGAGCATAAGCTTCGAGTTGATCAAAGCTTCTCCAATATTGAATGAGTGTTACTCTTCTCCAACTAAAATGAAATTCTGTATGTAGGAAGCCGATCTCTGGGTTTTGATACAATTCTCTTATCATCGGTCCCATTGCTTTAAATACAGGTATCCACTTAGAAAATGAAAGCAACTTATTCACTCGCATCCCTATTACAAAAACGACAAAGTCTCCTTCCACTACTGCCACATGTCTACCCTTATGAATATTTGCCACGATCTTTATCCCCTTTATAATCCATTTACTTTAAATTAACATTAAATGGAATATAATGTTAGAATAAATTCATACAGTTAAAGTGGATTTTTTGTACCGGAAAGTAAAGGATTGACCACATATTATGAAAAGGATGAGGAGCAAATATGAAGAATACACCTTCAAGCATTACGGGTGAAACATTTGGGGCTAGCTTTTTAAAAGGCGATTTCCAAGAGATCTATGAACAAACTTTAAAGAGCTTCAAAGAAATGGTTACGTTAGAACAATTTATTGATTTATCGTCTTCGTTTAATTTAGATGTCCAACACTACACTCTTGAAAACAATACACTTCTTACCAATCATCTAAGGCACTTTTTATGGGTAGACAACGAAAGAGAAAAAGCGATCAGTGTTGTTTTTGATGAAGAAAATATCATCCATGGTATTCTACTTGCACCATTTATCACCTTCCCTGAAACGGACGACGAACTAACTAAAAACACTTACATGATGCCAATAAATGAAGAATGGTTTGTTTTTTGGGGAGGTGCTAACCAATTTATCAATTATCACTATGAGGTTGAAGAACAGCGCTATGCTTACGATCTCGTCATTGTTAAAGATGGACAATCTTTTAAAGACGTATCAACATCCAATGATAATTTTTACGCGTTTAATAAAGAAGTAATTGCTCCACTTGAAGGAAGAGTTGTAAAAGTAGTAAACTCTATCGATGATAATATTCCAGAGAAAACGAATGCTTCTAAACCTGAGGGGAACTATGTGATCATTCAACATGCAAACGATGAGTATAGCCTGATTGCTCATTTTAAACAGTATTCAATCGTAGTTGAGGAAGATCAAGTTATCAAACAAGGTCAATTGCTAGGGTTATGCGGAAATTCCGGAAACTCTTCTGAGGCTCATATCCATTTCCAGGTCATGAACTCACGCGATCATAACAACGGTAAGTCTATTCGAATTCGGTTTCATGGTGATTATGAACCGATACAAGGAAATCTTGTTACCCCTATACAACGGTACTCTGCTACACAAAAATAGATTCTTGATATATGTAAGTGGATGGATTTTCAATCATCCACTTTTTTGCGTTTTAGAAGCAACATTGCTCCTCTTTTCAATTACCAATACACTTTCTTCAAAATCAATTAATATTGAACATTATAGAGATATTATGGTAACATTTATAAAAATAAACAAATAAGTATAAGTATACATAATTTGGAATTTATTTAAGGGGTGACACGATGTCAGTTGTACTAAATAAATTTTACGACAACAAGAAAGGATATTTTCACCTCCCTGTTGTATGGCGAGAAGAGTTTCAGTTTCAAATTGGAGAAAAAGTAGGCGTAGATGTTGAAGACGGAAGAATTATCATTGATAAAACGGATGCAAGACGGTTTACTCCAATAATCGGAGTCAAAGGAAGACTTACAATTCCGATTGAAATTAGACAAGAATTAAAAAGCCATACATATCAATTAATCGCGATACAAGAAACCGAACAGTTTGTTTTAATACCAGCATAGTAAAAGCTACATCGCTAATATAGGATCGTAAAAAGTACATAGAAATACAAAACGGTTTCTATTATTGAAATCGTTTTTAGTTTGAACTATTTTGTAAACAAATTTTACTAATTAACGCGTGAGTATATTTTTGAAGTTTTGTATATCAACTATTCAATGATTGACCTTTCTCTCATTAAGTTTTAAAATCCGTTCACCAACGGAAAATAATTTTGCTTATTATCCGCATTCTATTGGTATAGTGTAAGAGTGGGAGTTGAAAGAATGTTTAACTTAGAATTGTTTAACAAGTTACCTGTGAAAATTTTAATTGTAGCCGTTTTAATTGTAGTAACCGCTTATTTTATCCGAAAATCTGTTCAGCTTTTCTTTGACAAGACGAGTTTTCTAGATGAAAACCGTGAAGAAACGTTAATGCATTTTACAGATCAAGTTCTGAAAGTCATCGGTTTGGTGTTCTTCTTCATTTATGTCCTAAGCCATTTCTATGATCTAACTAGACTTGTTACTGGTTCGGTCGTTGTAGCCGGTGCCCTGGCATTGATCTTCCAGCATATTATCCGTGATTATATTATGGGACTTGCTTATCTGTTTGAGAGACAGATCAACCTTGGCGATTATGTCATCATCAACGGCAACAGACAAGGGAAAATAGAAGAGATCAGCATGCGTCACCTGAAGATTCGTCAATACGACGGTTATCTCTATACCGTTTCCTACGGAAGTATCAATGAACTTCAGAACGGAAACCGTGGCATGCGCCGTGTGAACGAAAGTCTTATTCTAAACTATAGACAAAACCCTGACGAGGCTTTTAAAGTGATGGAAGAAGTCGCAAGAACGTGCAACGAGAAATATAGTGATTACCTCTTAAAGGATTTGAACGGTGAACCCGTTGAGGGTTTTAAGTTCAACCAAATTACCGAATTAAATGTAGATTATAAAGGACACCGATATTCACTTTCTGGTCTCGTAAAGGAAGCTTATTTTGTGGATGCAAGTAAGCGAGTAAGGTATGAATTAGCACTTGCCGCATATGTAAATCAGTTGGCGATGGCTGAGAACGGTGAAATGGAATTGGATAAACGCACCGATTCCCAAGCATCTCATTAAGAAAAAAGTTTAATGAATGCAGGCCTTAAGGATTGCAGCCTGCATTCATACCTATTAAATTTATATATCCTCATCATTAATAATGGCAAGTACCTGATGATCTTCCCACCTGCCATTAATCTTCACATTTTTCTTAGAAACTCCTTCTTTATGAAATCCGTTTTTCATTAATAATTTGATTGAGCCGATATTGTGAGGCATCACTTCTGCTTCTAGCCGATGAAGTTTAAGCTCTTTAAACGCAAAGTCTATAATAAGCGGAAGAGCTTCTGTCATATAACCTTTACCGTTATGAACCTTATCAAGAGAATAACCTACCATTCCTTTTTGCGCAGGTCCTCTTTCAATCTTGAACAGACCAATCTGTCCGATTAGTTCATGAGTTTCATGAAGAAAAATTCCAAAAGAGTACCCAAGACCGCTTTCTCTTCGTTCCTCAATTTCTTTTAAGCGTCTTTCTTGCCCATTTAACGAATAAAAATCTGAATCCCGCTCTGGTGCGTATTGTTGAAAAAATTCCTTGTTCCTACTTTCAATATCAAATAAAGCTTGTAGATTAATTATTGTTAGAGGCTTAATATATATGTTCTTCATCATGTGTCCCCCATGCTTGGTAGTTACCTTATTTACGTTCAACTTAGCTTAAATAAATCCTCTTAGTTTGAAGTTGATGCTTCGATGTTTAACACATGTACAAAATATGTAGAAGTTTAATTAAAGTAATGATATATTATTATAAACATAAAGACTCTATAGGAGAGACAATGATGACTACAAAATTAAATACGTGGATACTAAAACACAATCTAGATCTACAATGGCTGCAAGAAGCTAGTAAGTTTCCTTCCTATCAAGTGCAGAAACTGTTAAATGACCCCCTTTATAAACCAGACGGTACTACGATGAGAATTGTACTAAGTATTGTAAAAAAGAAAGAGGACACAGCGAAATTAAGTGATTTTTGGGATGTTTAAATAAATTTCTAACACATTTTGAGTAAAATAGTGACTTGTCTAGATCATTTTACCCTCCAACTGCATCTACTAAAGTATGAAATGTAGGAGGTGCTATCTTGGGTAAAGACAAGCATTGTAAGAAAAAGAAGAAAAAAGTAATCTGTTGTGATCCTGTTTATATCATTGAGGATTCATATACAGAGAAAGAAGTTACTTTCGTTCATCCGATCATACGTGTAAAACGTGAACACATTAAGTATGTTCGCCGTGACGTGTATGAGGAGAAAGTAATCAACGAAGTAATCGATCCTGGTTCTCCAACTAAATGCGATTGCAATAAAAAACACAAAAAATGTAAGAAAAAAAGCAAAAAGAAGTAATTTCTAAGTATAATTACTCTTTCTGAATGGAACCCCCGACATTATGTTTCGGGGGTTTTGCTTTGTTTTGAGATAGAAGTTTTTACGGTACGTGTTTTTATAAGTCTTACACGTTGGCCGATAAATGAGTTGTTACCACCTGTAAAATTGTCCCCATCACCTACGTTGTACAAAACTTCACCGGCAAATAAATCTTAACCACCTAGGCATTTGAGCTGACCACCTGAAATGGTACAAGTCACATAAAATAGACATTAGTATGCTACACTCTCCTGTGAAACACCTCACTAAAAATTCATTTTCTATAGAAACAAGTAATTCTTGATTTTGATATACTGTAAACGTACATAAAATTCGAATTTTCTATCAATTACAGGAGTTGAGAGAACAAATGAATGATAATTTTAAGGCGATTGTTGGTGAAGGTAATGCTGAGTTAGATCAACGACTTTCTGATGAATTAGATAAAGTGAACGCTGCAGCTACGGCTGGCATCTCTCCTGCTCGGGAGTTGACGGTACAAATTGTCGATCATTGTGGTCAGCTTGCAGCCGGTATGAGTGGATGGACTTGGGGCGTAGCTGCTGGTATCGCGATGACATGGGTCCGTGAAGATGTGAGAAAAGACGGTCTTGGCACAAAATTGCTACATGATTTTGAACAAGAAGCTCTAGAACGAGGTTGTACACACGTATTTACTACTTCCTTCACATTTCAAGCACCTGGTTTCTATGAACGACATGGCTATGATGAACTGTTTCGTTGGGAAGGATTACCGACTCCAAATGCGGCAGACATTCATTTTCGCAAGGAACTTAAGCTCTAGTAGCTGTAACGGTGATAAGTGATACCTAAAACGATATTCCTACCTACATCCCCTATTACCTGCAACAATTTAGTTGAAGATGATTCTTTTAGTCATTTAGGAACATGCTCCAGAATACTTTCAAAGTAGCATGTTTTTTTCGTAAAATTAACTTTCTGAATTATTTTAAAGGGGCGGTAGTATGTATAACGTTTTACTGTTCTGTGATCCAGGAATCGATGATTCTCTTGCGATTATGTACGCACTGTTAAATCCTAAAGTAAATGTTGTAGGAATCGTTTCGAGCTATGGAAATGTACCACAACAACAAGCCATACAAAATGTTGCTTATCTTCTACAGCTAGCTGGTAGAGAGGATATTCCAATCATCGCTGGTGCAAGAAGTCCGCTTAGTGGTGAGATCGCAATCTTTTATCCGGAAATCCACGGTGAAGAAGGTCTTGGACCGATACGCCCACCAGACACCGTTCAAAGAGAAGTCGTAAATTTTGACGAAATCTTCAAGATTATAAATAACTATGCTCATAATATTTTCATTGTGGATGTTGGAAGGTCTACCTCATTGGCCATTGCTTTCTTGTTAGGAGGAGAAGAACAATTACGTAAAGTACGTGGCATCTATTGTATGGGCGGTGCCTTTTTGGTTCCAGGGAACGTAACTTCATTAGCCGAGGCAAATTTTCATGGAGATGCGATCGCAGCCAACTTGATCCTCGACAAAGGAAGAAATGTGTATATCACACCTTTGAATGTTACGAACTATGCGATTATTAAACCTGAGAATATCGATCAGATTACCTCTCAACCGTTCAATTCTTTCTCTCACTTAATAAAACCTATATTTGATTATTATAACGATGCTTATAAAAAGTTAGACCCTAGCCTTTCCGGTAGTCCGTTGCATGATGTGTTTACTTTGTTTGCCTTAGTTAACCCACAACTAGTTAGGTATGTTAACCGGGAAGCTTCCGTTTCAATCAATTTTGATAATACAAAAGGAGTAAGTATTGCTGATTTCAGACCAAGGTCTACAGAAGAGACTACTGAAGCTACAGATTTTATCGCCATCTCATTTAATTATCAAGCATTTTTAGAAGATTTTATTCAAATTATGACATCTAAGAGATAATCGTGTTAATGAGCAGAACATGAAGGTGTGTCTCATATTTCGGTGAACATCTTCCCTTTCCATACAATAGAACATTTATTCAGTAATACCTGTACGAACTAGTCTAAAATCTACCTTCATAGTATAAGTCATATTCTTGTATTTTTCGTGCCATTTCCCTTTTGATAAGTCTGAATGACGAACGGTACTTCTATAAACTTCGCCAAATCCAAAAATATCTGAGTTGCGTTCTTGAGAATAAGTAATAACTTTTTTTGCTTCATTCTTAATCTTATTGTTTAAGGCTTTTTCAAGTTGTTTCACGTTTCTTGGTATTGTCAGATCGACATCACCTTGAATTTCGAGCAACCGCGCTTTTATGTTCAGTTGCAGAGCAAATTGCGGAATATTTTTATCTTTTAGGCTGAGATCCCTTGAGCTCACGATCATATCAATGACAGTTGTAACTTTTTGTTCTTTTCCGTTTTCATCCTTCATTTCAAACGGAAGCTCAATACTGCCAGCATGATACTGATCTCGTATTAGTTTCACATAAAAACTATCATCAGGAGAAAGCTTTCCGACGATCTTGTCGTTCCTCATGACTGCATTTCCGGTAACGCGAATTAACTCTCCATCTCTTTTTAAGATAGGCAAAATTGGATCAATTCCATCTGAATAATAACTTTGCTGAACTTCTTGAAGAGTAGAATTCGATATCTGCTCTTTATCTGTCAGCTGTTCAATCTGATTAAACAACTGCTGTCCAACGTCTGGAATATTGCGGTATTCATGCTCCAATAAATCCTTTGTTGAACCTTCAACGATGGCAAGGTAGGTAAGGTCGCTGATGGACGGGTCTCTCGCAAGTGTGTCAACATATGGTTTAATCCCTCTTTTTGCTATCTCTTCATTATAGAGAGCCACACGGAGCTGCCCAGATTGCAACTCTTTCGAGGTTTTCAGGTTCGCGTTCAACCTTCCCCCTTTACTTGTCAAACCTTCACTTGAAACAACATCGATATTTCTTACAGCTTCTGGATCGATTTGTAATACAACCATGGTCGACCGTATTTTGTTATTCCCTACAAAATCATAGCCTACTGTGGTTATTAATCCAATGTCTTCTAAAATTTTTCGATCCGCACATCCAGTAAGGAGTATGAATATCCATAATATTATTATGTAAACTTTAAGACGCTTCATGTTCCTATCCCCTTATTGAAAACCTTCTTTTTTAGCCAAGCAAAGGAAAACAAAATAAATGGGTAGCAAGCCACAACGAAAAAAGCACACTTCGCAAAGAGATCATTTAGATGGTTGACTTGTGTTCTTGTTATAATTAGCTGTACGGAGATAATAACGATTAGAGAAAATAGCCAAACGCTTCTCTTAATTGAAACTTTGAATACCCTCTCCATTCCACGACAAGCAGACCACATATAGAAGATTAGATTAGGCAGGATAATGAGCATCCAAAATGTAATCGCTACATATTCGAACCGTTCAATGAAAGGCAGTCGCACAATTTTAAACAATGACAAAGTTGCCCATACTGTTTTCTCTAACTGAACTCCGTTAAAATAAGTAATGGCTACAATCATTAACGCTGTATAGATGAACGTGGTAAATAAGATGCCTAGCTGTGCAAATTTCATAACCTTCTTCTTTTCTTTTAAATACGGATAGATTATATAAAGGATCTCAAATCCTAGGACTGTAAAAGTCATGTTATATGCACCTTTTAACAAACTGATAAGATCGGCTTCAAACATTGGAAGCAAATGATCAATTCGCGCAAATTTTATCGGATAACTAATAAAGAGCAACAACCATAGAGATAGAATAACGCTAAAAAAGGAAATGCCGATTATGCTTCGAACTCCAGAATTAATGCCATATGTAACGAGAATCAGCATGGACATAGATAGAAACCATAATGGAAGCTCTGGGAAAATCCATGCTTGAATAACTTCAATATAGTTTCGCAAGACCACAAAAAAGCTAAGAAGTGAGTAAAAAATGTAAAAACAGTTCAAAACTTTACCGATCAGAATTCCAAATACATCGTGTTGAATTCCATAAAGATCAGTGGAACCATACAACTCTAAGGTCTTGATGATGATGAAGACTAGAAGGCTCGTCGCAACCCCAGAAATAAGAACGGAAATCCAAGCATCCTGTTGGGCATCTCTATAGATGATACGTTGAAATCCTTGAAGGCCAACACCAACCTGAGTCGTATGAATGATAAAGAAGACTAGGAACGCGTTAACCAATTGGTTTGGCTTCATCTTAAGGATAACTTCCATGCTAGGCACTCCTTTCTATTTAACTTTATCCGGGTTATACTTATTTCTGTTTTGTGGCCTTGCTAATTGTGGCCGCCGAAAGGTAAATTTGATAGGCAAACGAACAATACTATCTAGCCAGTCAGCGAATCTTGGCGGGTAAAACGGTGCTAAGTACGGACTTTCCAATGTCGTTAGTCTTAAAAGATGTATAAGAATAATACAGAATCCAAACATAATTCCATAAAAACCCCAAAAACCAGCAAGAAATAGTAGTGGAAAACGAATAATTCGAATTAAGCTTCCCATCGTATAACTTGGTGTAGTAAAAGACGCCAAAGCACTAAGGGCAACGATAATAATCAAAATGTTGCTCGTAAAACCAGCCTGGACTGCTGCTGTTCCAATAACAATACCTCCCACGATACCCATTGTCTGTCCAACTTTCGTGGGTAAACGGGCTCCTGCTTCACGTAATAGTTCAATGATAAATTCCAGAAGTAACGCTTCAAATAATGGAGGAAATGGTACTCGTGATCTGGATTCTCCTAATGGTACTAAAAGGGCTTGTGGAATAACTTCATAATGAAAGGAGAGAGCTGCAACGTATAGCGCTGTAAAAAATACGGATAAAAGCATTGCAATAATACGTAATAACCTAATAAAACTAGCGATTGGCCATCTTACGTTATAGTCTTCTCTACTTTCAAAAAACTCTATAAACGATAATGGACAAAGAATTGCCATCGTACTTCCCTCTACCAAAATAGCTAACTTCCCATTAAGTAATCCATCACATATACGGTCTGGTCTCTCAGTTAATAACATTTGAGGGAAGATGGATAACGCATTATCACTAATTAACTGGTTTAATACCGCACTGTCTAATAAACCATCCACATCAATAGATTTTATTTTTTCCTTAATCCTTGTGACCATAGCCTGTGAAGCAAGGCCATCTATATAAAGTAACGACACTTCCGTATTCGTCCTAGCGCCTATTACAAATCGTTCATTACGAAGATCAGTTGTTGTAATATAACGTCTGATTAGAGATATATTAGTAGCTAATGACTCGTTAAATCCAATTTGTGGTCCTACTACCTGTGACTCATTTTCAGGTTTACTTAAAGAACGATTATTATCTGTAGGAATGTTAATTAACAATAATGTGCTTGTTTGATCAATATGTATTCCCACACTACCTTTGAGTATCGACACCATTCCGTTCTTCATACTATAAGACTTTTGTATTTCTGAAACTGCAATTTCCGTTATTACGTTCTTTTCTGTGTAGACCTGTACATTTTTTAAGTGTCCAATTATATTCTGATTAAGTTCTTTTATATTTACTTGAGTATCGATATAAATAATGGTGAGGTTTGAAATTTTAAGCGTTTTAAAATCTGCTGAATGATGTAATTTTTGTTGAATTTTTTTTAGAAACTCTACAGAATCGAGTGGTATATCTGATGAAGTATTCGTTTCTTGTGACTCAACAAATGGTTTTTCTTGAAGTAACTTCTTGATCTCTCTTTTTCTAAACATAACCTCACCTCGACCATTAGTTTCAACACAAAAGTTTATAATATACTTTAGAAAAACTGAAAATCAATCTGCACATATTATTCAGCATTATTTCTTTTCTCATACAAACTAAAAAGAAATAGGATTTTACAAATTTGTTACATAATGAACTACAAATAAAAAAAGCATTGCAGAAAGCAATACTCTCATTTTTAAAAGTTTTCTTATCTAGAGCAAGAAAGAACACCTAGCTACTCAGTTAGGTGTTGGAGGGTACTTTATTTTAATTTGTGCTGAATCAAGGTCTCTACCTCTTGCACAACTTTCTTGAATTTTTCCACTTCACCATACAAATTATCTTGTTTATTAGTAATTGATTCAAAAATATCATTAATGCGAACTTCAAAATTCTCAGGAGTATATCTAAAGCGACTTGCTAACTTGATAGCTCCTTTTTCATTTATAAGAAACGTTTCATTTAGAGCAAATAACACTTGAGTTAGACAAGAGGCACATCGAAAAAAGCAACCTGAGATATACGAAAGGTCATTAATAACGACCCCCTTCTTAGCATTTTCCAATGAGAAATTTGCTTCCCAAAAAAAACTGATTAATGATCGCTTTCTTTAACGCTTTGGGATAAGGAACGGTATAAGACTTTAGCTTCTCTATTTTTTCATAGGGGTCCCATAAAGGTTTGCAAATGGCTATCTCTCCAAAGTAAATAGAATTTTGAAAGCCGTGTGGATGCCCAGGTTGATAATCTATTGAGATATTCCCAGCCATACAATCTTCAACAACGGTAGAAATTTTGTTTAGATCCCGATATAAAAAATCCACTGGCATATTATTCACCTTTAACCAACCACCACCATTGATCCAAGGTCCCCATTCGCCAATTGGAGTAACTAAACCTTCTCTATGGAAGTCATCGATTTCTGAAGCAATTTCATCTAGCTTTTTAATATCAAACGAATCAGCCGAACGATAATAGATTCCAATATCAATATCTGAAGCTTGAGTATGTGTGTCCTTCGCTCTAGATCCGCCAAGGACAATCGCTTCCACTCCTGGCACATCCTTCACACGGTCTACAATATCTTTAATAATCAAGTTTGTACTCACTTTTCACACTCCTATCAACAAAAATGAAATAGTAAAATGATTATTTAAACAAGGATAACTACATCAATTTAATTCTTGAACTTTAATTCTTTGGCACTTTACTTTTTCGATTTAGCTTTCTATACTCCTTTTAAAGTCGTGAATGGAACAATGAAACACAAGAACATGCCACTTTGCTACTATTAATCTACATAAAGAAATGGTTTTGCCCTACATAACCAATACATAAACAAAAAACCAGGCAGCTAAGCAAATATAGACTAGCTGACTGGTTGCATAATTTTGGTTTGTTATTGAGGTAATTACTTACCAAAGTAAATCTGATTCATATCCTAATTCAATGAGTAATTGGCCAGCATTTTCCTTAAATGCAAGGGTAATCTCTTCGTCAAATTCCTCTTTCCAGTTGCCAATCGTTCCTTTTCTAAACGTAGCGGAGTCTTGAGTTGATATGTTTTCTTTTGCACGTTTAATTACGGTATGATCGATGCTCTCTTTATCCTCTTCTGTAACAAACTGAACGATCTTCTGAACCGATTCGTCTAATGATCCTTCACTCCTTAGTAGATCTTCAAACTTAATGGAAAGCACGTTAGGTGCAGATAACCATCCTTTAAATTCAGAAAACCAATCGTGAATATCTTGATGACCCAATTCAGGAATTCCTCTTATGATAAATAGCATTCGTTCTTTTTTGGACAGCTGCTTACTCTTGAAATATTGATGAAGTGGAGCATTCACCTTCTCAATATAATAATTATAAGAGACCACAACATCTCGCAAGTCTCGATATAGAAAAATCTGTTTCATATTGAGAGCTTGTAGAAGACTTGCCCATGATCCGGAATAATAGATATGCCCTGACAAAAACTCATTATTGCTTAGTTTCTCTAACTCACGCTGATGTTCAGCCAATTGTGCAGAAACACCTTCGTAAAGATGCAGGTTTTGATCAAATGTTATTGAGTGAATACCTGTTAATATTTGAAACATAAGATGTGTTCCACTTTTTGGAAACGAATTAAAGAAAAAAGGACTTATTGTTTTTTTATTCATTTTTATAGATCACCTTTTCTATTTACATAACATGCCTTATATATCTTATTCGTTCCTCTCCTAAACGCTTGTACAACTGCCTGAAATCTCATACTTCTATGCATGAAAAATAATTTTATACATACATACACTTTTACCGTTCAACGCACGAAAGATATAGAGCAAGACCTTAACCCCTAATTGTTAGCAAGATGAAACCATGGAAAAGGCAGGGATACGCTCCCTGCCTTTTTTCTGTGCACCTTTTATTTAGGATCTCTTAAAATCCATTTTGGCACTATTTTAATGTAGATTAATTCTCCAATCAGCTCAACAATCGTTTGCGTCACAATAACTGCTGCCGCTAATGTTCTCCAAGACTCTGGTAACGCAAGCGCTAACGGAAGAACGACAAGAGAATTTCTTGTTCCCATGCTGAAGATTAGTGCTCTTCCTGCACCTATATCAAAAGTGAATACGCGTGCGATAAAGCGAGAAACAATTGGCATGATGATTAAGAAGAATAGATAGATCGGTATAACTTGAACGATACTATTAAAATCATTGTAGACCTTTCCTATTTGTGAAGCGACTATGACGAATAAGACAAGAGCCATAAACGGGACGGGTAACCATGCTGTCAGGTTTAATGCTTTATCACCAATAGTCTGTTTTCTCGCCCATAGTTGTGTTAGAACCGCTAATAATAAAGGCACCACGATCAATAAGAAAAAGGCTTCTAAAAATGGTCCGATCTGAACGATTGACATCACCTCTTTACCGATAAATAACCATAGATAAAGAGGAAGCAACACCATCTGGACAACAAACAAAATAGGTGTTGCCGCTAGCATCAGTTTTTCGTTTCCTTTACCTAGCTGAGTAAAGACGATGACATAATCAATACACGGAGTAAGAAGAACTAAGCAAATCCCCAATACGATTGGTGCAGGCTGTGGGAAAATGGAAATTAGACCCCATACTATGGTAGGTACGATTACGAAATTTCCGATTAGCAAAGCTATCATAAATCTGACGTTTGAAACAGCTTCTCTTATCTTTAAAAAAGGAATTTGGGCGAACATCCCGTACATGAGGATAGCGATTAGTGGAGAGATTGTCCATTGAAGTCCAGCTCCGAAATTTTCAAAGGTAAGACCGGTAAAGCCACCTATTAGTAAAGATATACCATAAATCCATATTCGTTGATTTTCTAGACCTTCCCTCGTCATGTAATATCTCCTTCTATTCCAAAACTTCGTCGTAAAGTTTATGTAAATTACATTCAATAACTTTTAAATTATTAATATACCATTTCCATTATCAATAAAAAAGAACCGCCTCATTTTAAAGACGGTTCTACGAATCAATTGATTAAACTTACTAAGCACGTTCCAGCACTTTAGCCAGCATACGGTGAATAACCTCGTGATCTCGTGGATCATGCAATTGATACTCTTCACCAGGTAGTGTATACCACTCTGCTGCCCCCGCGTATGTGATAGCGAGGTTCAGAATACCTTGTTCATTGCAGCTTGTCTTAAGCTCGAGCTCTCCGCTGATCACACCCACCTCTGTAGTCATTACGCCATGAGTTGCCGTAAAGACTGTTGATTTCTCTTCCATTGGAGCAGCTCCTTTCCATTAAACAAGTTAGTACATTGTTTATACTCTAAATTGATTAATACGTGCAAGTGTTAAGCATGCTTTGTAGTTGTGTTTTTTCTGCTGATTGAAGATTTAAGCCCCAGTTGTACTTTGTTTGAATCCACCATTTTGCGTATCCACAACCAGCTGCAGTCCGAGTTGGCTTCCATGTTGATGGATCTTGGTCACCTTTTGATCGGTTAGAACTTGCCGTCACGGCAATAAGTTGCGGACCAGTAAGATCGTTCGCGAAATCCTCACGTTTGTCTGTTGTCCAGCTACTTGCACCAGAACGCCAAGCCTCAGCGAGGGGTACAACATGATCAATATCAAGGTCAGATGGATTCGTAATCGTTACACCATCATAATAGCTGTACCAGCTACCGGATGTTACTGGACAATCTCCGCTAAAAGAGTCAGCATCACGCTTAAGAACAACTTGACGTGTATCACATCCTCCACCTTGACTCGACCAGTGTGGAAATAGATCGCGAGAATAGCCAGTCATTGAACCTTCTGTCTTAACCACTAATGCGTTCAACTGAGATTGTGCAGCAGATTTAGTAGGCGTTCCTGGCGGTAGCGCCCATGCCTTTTGATTATCATCAGATGATACGACGACAAAAGACATCACCAGAGTAAAAATAAACGAACACAACATCGATTTCTTCAACATGCTTAAATCCTCCAATATGTAGTTTTTTGAATCGTTATAATTTTATAACATCTCTTAAGAAAAAGGCATTACCTTTAAATCAATTAAACATAATCTAGACCTTAGATATAGGTGGATAGTCTGGATTTTCTACGGCAATTCCACTCACGAAAAGCATTATAGTAAAATATAATTATCTCTTTGTGTTATTCCACTATTGCATCGCAGGCTGTTTTTCTCCTGGTAAAGGAGCCGGTTCCATGCTTTGGTCGTTTGGCGATAAGTCAATTCCATAATTTTTTGCAAACACCATGTGTGTCTCTTTAAGAACGTTTTCGTGATTCAGATCCAAGTTAAAGACACGCGCACCACGGAGGCGATTCTTCTCTACCCCAGGAAGTCCATACGCTCCAAATCCTGCGCTTCCGCCATAACCTAACATAATGCCATAATAGTTTCCGGCATACGTGTTGATGTGGTCATGTCCACAAAAGACTCCTCTTACATCACCACGATGCTGCATCGCTGAGAATAATCCAGAGTTGATCGGACCCGGACACTCATCTTCGTTTCTCTCACCTGTAATCTGATGTTTGTTTTTAGCTCGAGTATGATCAGCTTCAGTTCGGCCATCTACACTCGAATACCACATATAACGGTGCTCCCATAACGGAATGTGTATGAACATGAGAGAAGGCACCTTAAATCCAAAACGGTTTTCGATCTTTTGAGACGTTTCATTGTACCAATTGACTTGATCAAAACGAACCCAGTCCCATGTTGGATAACCTTCAAAATTTTGACCCGCAATCTCTTTTGGTGCGTATCTTCCACTATCCATCAACCAGAAATTAAAAGCGGGCTTCTTTCCTTTCGTGTCCCAAACAAGAAGGTTCATGTTCCCAGTTCCTGTGATGTGTTTCGCTCCCTTATCGTTCACATTGTGTTTATAAGATTGGTAGAATGCAAGCATCTTACTCTCATCCACACCGCTTTTTGGGGTAGAATCTTCATCATGATTTCCGAATGTAATGGCCCACTTAATGCCTCTCTTCTCCATCGGCCCAGCAACATTGTTCATCGCCTGTTTCATTTCTAGTTCTGTGTCACATCCACCCGTAATTACGTCTCCGTTCAATACCACAAAGTCAGGCTTCTCAGCATCTAGCACTTTTTCCATCAGCTCAATCGTACGACGGTCGATCCGCTCATCGTCTTGTGTATCGTTAAACTGAACGACCTTGAAAGTGCCATTGGAATGAAACTTTAACACTTTTTCTTCCTTTCGATCTGCATGAGCTTTTTCAGTGAATAAGTTGGATGTATCACCGAGCGACCCTAGTGTTAATGCCAAAGTGCTCGCTCCACCTATCTTAATAAAATCACGACGATTCACTTGTTTAGAACTCATTTTGCTACCCCTCCGTAATATGTATGTTGGATTGTTTGTTACAAGATTAAGAGTAGCAAGGCTATTTTTAGATAGTGTTTGATTGGTGTAAATGTTGTGTGAGAGTGGTTGTTGAGAGATTTTACAATTTTGGGCCCCCACAAAGTTGAAGAAATGGATATATAATAGGCTTAACAATAAAATGTGTTTCATTTGGAGGTTTGTATGTTTAAATCTAATAAAAATTTTCCGATTTCTGTGGGCAATGTTTATGCCGTCAAGTTACCAGATGGCCGCTATGGAGCAATCAGAATTATTGATAGACAAAATCGATCTACAACTCTCGTAACCACTCCCTATATTAGTGATAGACTTCCTACCATTGATGATGAAAAATTAAAACAAACACTAGTCCAAAATCGATTTTTCTTTGATGGACAAAAGGCGGGATCGATTGTTGATTGTAAACCACCTAAAGAGTTAATTTTTATTGGTCATATTCAGATGAAAGAAGAACGTCGCTTTCCCGGTTATAGTGGCGTTTGGGATAAAGAAACGGGAATAGAAGCTTATTATGAATGGCGCTGGAAACATGATCGAGAAAACTTTGAAAAAGAGATGCAGGAAGATAAAGAACGAATGGCGAGAGAATCACTCGCTGAAGTTCAAGCACCTAAGAAAATGATGAGTGAAGAGATGTTTTGGTTTATCATCTCTTTAGTAGATGGTGAGGATACAGAAGAAGCCATTCAGAAGTTAGCAGGACTAGGTGTACGGAATATTAAGCAGTTTGAAGAAACCTTGTCTTATAAACTCTTTCAATTAGATACAGAAGAACACGCACGAAACATTGGAGTTTATTCCTATAAGGACGAAAATGAGCATTTTTCGGTCGATTTATTTTTATATTTTCGATGCGCTGTCATTACCAAAGGAAGAGACTTTTATGAATCGGTATTACAGAACCCTATACATATGCCTGAAAACGATACGTGTGAGCCCCTACTAGATCTAGCTTCTGAAGCGTATGAGCTTCGCACAGGTAAAGACTTCGAATATGAAACGGGTTGTGATTATGAAACATTCTCCAATCGCAAGGGTTGGGAATAGCGTGACTAAGTGCTTTAGCTAAGGGGTATAATTTATGCGAAATTTGTCGAGATTTAGCAACTCGTCGATAAACGATTGAAACTTGTGGAATTATTATTCAAACTTGTGGAATTATTGACGAAATTTATGGATTCACGCTATAAATTTCTTGAATAAAGTGGTTGAATACCCTACATGGTATGTATTGTTGATAAGAACAAGCCACTAAAATGGAGCATAATTACACATTTTCTTCTAGTTACAACTTACTGTTCTCTTCAAAAAGCAAAAAGTGACTTCAAGCAAATCTTTTCCCATCACTTTATGATCATTTTAATTTACTCCTAGCCTGTGTTTTCCCAAAAACACAGGCTGTTTCTATTTCCAGCACCCAATCCTGTAACGGTGGACAGACTGTATCCATATTTTATTATGAGGAATTTGAGCAGAGATTCTCTACTCGTTCTAGATCTGACAAAAAACAAGGAGGTGTTTGTATTGGACAATAAACACCAATGGAATTTGGATGGATTAAGTACTGGAGACTTTCAAGTTAGTGGCGGTCAGCCACATCATCCCCAAGAACAGCAAGCACAAGACCCTCGTCTTATCGTTCCAGGCTGTGTAATCGGAATCTGTTTTAACTTTTGTGGAGGTTGCGCAGGTTGCGTCGGATGCGCTGGGTGCGGCGGTTGTGCTGGTCGTTGTGGAGGCTGTGGCGGTTGCGGAGGCTGCGCAGGACGTTGTGGTGGTTGCGGTGGACGCTGTGGCGGATGTGGCGGACGTTGCGGAGGCAGATAATCAGATAGATGCATTGTTCGAAGAATTTCAGGGGGCTTTGCTCAAGTTTTTGAGCATCAGTCCTCTATTTAATTTTTCACGCTGTTACAATCATGGTTTCGTCTACCTCAAGTGGACAATTCCTACAAATGTATTTTTCAAAATGACACACATACATATATTCACGGTAATTCAATTTATTCACGGTAATTGGTTTTATATTCACGTTACTCAATTACTTATTAATCATATGACATAACGGACAAGCAGAATCCATAGGTATAGATGATGAGCATTAGGTTAGGAGGGGTATTATGCCAGGCGTCACTCTCTCGATGTGTTTGAAAATCAACCGAGACACGTTCGTCTATCCACAAAATAACGGCGGCGTTTATCTCCGAAATAACGTGACTTCTATACAAATGGACGGAAATACGATTGAGCAATGGCTGCAAAAATTAATTCCTATGTTAGATGGTAACCGGTCCATGGAGGAAATTACGGACGGGCTGCCTGATCCATATAAAGAGCAAGTCTTTAAGATCGCTGAAGTGTTATACAAAAATGGTTTTGTTCGCGATACAAGTCAGGACCTTCCACATCAGCTACCTCCTGCTCTTTTAGAAAAATATGCTTCACAGATTGAATTTATTGATCACCTTAGCCACTCTGGCGCGCATCGTTTTCAAAACTATCGTGAATCGAAAGTCGCTCTAATAGGCTGTGGTCCACTTCTCACTTCTCTCACAGCTTCACTTTTACAATCAGGACTTCCTGCTTTCACAATATTTCACAGTACGGTAAACCAAAATGAAACTAAAATACTGCAAGAACAAATAAACGCTGCAAAAAAGAATGAACCTCAATCGGCCATTACACTCTTACCGTTTAATGAAAACAACTGTAAAGAAGATTTAGCAAACGTTGATTATGTTCTTTATGCAAACGGAGATGTGAACACAGACATACTCTCTATGATTCAAAATATATGCAGGGAACAATCGATATCTTTTCTACCTATTACATTACAAAATAATCAAGCTTTTGTTGGTCCTTTTGTCTTATCAGATTCTGCAGCATGCTGGAAAACAGCTTCTTTACGCTTAAACAAAAAACGCAGCGAGGGAAACAAATCCATATCATCGCGAACAGCTTCAAGCCTGCTTGCGAACGTTGCTGTTTTTATGCTGTTCAAAAAGATAACCGGCGTTCAGGAAAATTCTGAAAACTCTATCTATCAACTGAACGTGGAAACCTTAGAAGGAAACTGGCATCCGGTTTCTCCTCACCCTTTCATAAACAAAAAAATGAAGGCTGATCAGATCGATGACCCTCACTTGTTTTTAAAAGATTCACCCAACCGAGAACTTGATCTGCACTCGTTGTTTTATCAAATTACATCAAGGGAAACCGGACTATTCCGCTTGTTTGAAGAAGAAGATCTATCCCAGCTTCCACTGTCACAGTGCAGAGTAAAAGTGGCAGACCCATACGGTGAAAGTGAGCCAGAACTCATCACAGCCTCAGGCAGAACACACGAAGATGCCCGACTAGAAGCAGGTTTATCTGGACTTGAAACGTATGTGAAGAAGTTATTTCATCATTCTCCCCATAATATGAGTGTTGGTACCGGCCGGTCTGCAGCAGAAGGAATGTGTAGAGCACTGCAAAACAAGCTACAAGAAATTTTTATGAAGTCTCATAAAAAAATGCAAGTCTCTGCAGAAATTGATCCGAGATCCATTCAAGATTCATACTCCACGTTTTTGATTGGAGCACTATCAACTCTTAGTGATGAAATCAAGCTCTTTTTAGGAAAGAAAGTTCATGGTTTTCCAGTGGTATGGGTTCAGCAGCATGGTAAATGTTTCGGCTCTATCGGTCTAGATGAAAACCGTGCATTACAAAACGCACTTCAAGGAGCTCTAATGGATCGGCAAAATAAAGAAAAAGCATCTAGCAAGAAATGCATAAAGTCATCAGATACCATTTCAACCACCGCACTTCAAACGATTACCCTTTCAGAAACAAAAGAAGTACCACTAACAGAAACATTAGCATCAACTCTACAAACGTTAAAGAGCAACAACTGCAACGCAACGTTTTACACGCTGCATGCAGAACCCATTCTGAACGAAAATACTTCTGGCATGTTTGGAATCACACTCTCTTCGGAGGTTCAATCATGACTCAAAAAATCATTTTGATCGGAAATGGTAGTCTAGCAAACGAAGTCTACCAACAACTATATGAAACCTATCACATCTCTCGTTTTAAGACAGTGGAAGATGTTGAAATCAATAATGAAAAACTAGCATTAGTCCTTCATGATAGCTGGAATCCGGCTCAGCATGTTAAAGCAGAAGAATTGTTCCGAAACAGCAATATTCCATGGTTGCGAGGATTTGTATTCTTTGGTGAAGCACATGTTGGTCCATTCGTTCAGCCAGATCAACCAGGCTGCTCACAATGCGCGGATCTACGATTTTTCATGACCGGTCAAGATCGTAGAGAACATTTTCACATGAAAGACTATCAATGTTCAAAAGAAGAATTACCGCGAGATGTTTGGGCTACTAATCTCGCAATCAACCAGACAGCAGCCCTCATTTGTGATGAGGTCGAGCGTCTCATGCATGTTGGTACTCCTCTCACCCATGAACACGTATACTTGATGAACCTACAAACGTTCAAACTTACGAAGCATTTCTTTTTACCAGATCCGTATTGTGAAACATGTGGTGACATACTACTTGATACCGATGATCATGCTAAGGTTTCTCTTCAATCTAGTCCGAAAATCTCTCGAGACGTTTATCGTTGTCGTTCGATAGATGACCTTCAAAACGTATTAAGTCGAGATTATTTAGATAATCGTACGGGTCTTCTCAACTTTAAAAGATATGACTTGATCTCACCTTTCGCCGACACTGTTGTAAACCTGCCTTTGCTCTCTGGTAACGAACTGAATGCCGGCAGGACACATTCGTATGTGCATAGTGAACAAGCGGGTATTTTAGAAGGACTCGAGAGGTATTGTGGTTATGCGCCACGAGGAAAACGAACAATCGTTTACGAACCATACAACAAAGTGAAAAATGTAGCAATGAATCCCCTATCAATCGGAACTCATGCACAGGAACAATACAGTCAGCACCATTTTCCATTTCAACCGTTTGATCCAGATCGACCGATCCACTGGGTGTGGGGATATTCCTTATCTGAAAATCGCCCTGCCTTAGTACCTGAAACGTTCGCCTATTACAGCATGGGTGGAGGAGAAGGCTTCGTTTATGAGACTTCAAATGGCTGTGCAGTTGGTGGAAGTTTTGAAGAAGCCATTCTGTATGGAATCTTCGAGATCGTGGAACGCGATGCGTTTCTTATGACGTGGTACGGTGAACTGCCCATTCCGCGTCTTGACATGAAATCAATTGATGACTGGGAGCTTCAGCTCATGGTTCAGCGCATCCTCCATGTGACAGGGTTTGAGGTTCAATTATTTAATGCTACTACTGAAAACGGAATTCCAAGCATTTGGGCGATGGCAAAGAATACGAAGAACGATGGCTTAAATTTGCTCTGTGCAGCAGGTGCCCATCTTGATCCACTTAGAGCAGCCAAAGGTGCTGTTCAAGAGCTTTCTGGCATGCTTCTTAATATGGAAGAAAGCTTTCTGAAAGACCGTAAGAAATACGAAAAGATGTATAAAGACTCTAGTCTAGTTCGTCATATGGAAGATCACTCGATGGTGTACGGCTTAAAGGAAGCAGAGAAAAGATTATATTTTTTACTAGATAAGCGGAAGGTGCGAGACTTTGAAGAAGAGTTCAAACCGGTTCGTCAAACTGACAATCTTTTAGAGGACCTAAATAGTGTGCTGAAAATCTTTAAGAAACTAAATCTTGAAGTATTCATTGTGGATCAAACTGGACCAGAATTAAAACGAAACGGCCTACATTGTGTAAAAGTTATCATACCTGGCATGCTGCCGATGACGTTCGGACATCATCTTATTCGATTACAAGGGTTGGACCGCGTGCTCACGGTACCGATGAAGCTCGGATATGTGAAACAACCGTTATCACCGAACGAATTGAATCCACACCCTCACCCGTTTCCTTAAAACTGTACGATAGAAAGAAAGGGGCATTGTACACATGAACCTCGATAAGTTTTTATTCAACCTTCATTACGAGACCGCAAAGATCACGCCTCCCGATTGGGAAGTGAACTGGGAAGATGCCCCGCTTCCCTATAAACTGTACACAACAGATCTGCCTGAAGTTGAATTAACCAGAAATTTTTCTGACACGCACTCACCTAGTACTCATCCAACTCTAGCTGATCTAAGTCAATTTCTTTGGTATTCCTATGCAATCACACAAGTGAGCGAGTCGTTTCTTTCCATCGATTCAGTGGAAACGTGGATGACATATCGACGCTACGTTCCTTCTGGGGGTGCACTCTATCCGAGTGAAGTTTATCTGTATCTGAAGCTCCAAGAAATACCCACTGGCATCTATCATTACGATGCTGCACATCATTCGTTAATTTGTTTGCGTGAAGGCAACTTTGATGAGTATTTGGATCATGCTTTAGGAAATCGCTGCAATATGTCGAAATGTTTTGCAGCTGTATTTGTATCGACTTTTTTTTGGAAGAACTTCTTTAAATATCATAACTTTTCATACCGTCTTCAAGGACTCGATGCAGGCTTTTTGCTCGGCCAGATGTTAGAAATCGGAAAACGTAAGGATTTCGAGACTGGCGTTTATTATCAATTTTTAGATGGGGCAATCAACCATCTACTTGGGGTTCATGAGGATGAAGAAAGTGTGTATGCTGTTCTGCCTCTCTCCATAGACAATGAAATGAAATGGTTTGAGGATATAAAAGACGTTCAGATTACCTCAGCAAAACTATGTGAAAAGCTTGAACCCATACATCATCAACATTACATGAAGTCAAAGGTTGTTCGCCCTTATCCAATGCTGCTCAAAATGAATCAAGCATGTATGTTGCATGCTTTAACTAATGATAAAAAGCGTTCAATCAATAATGATTCTTCTCTTGTAAAGGTACCGCAAACCAACGATTTAACTTATTCGTTCTCAAAAACATGCAAAGATCGATATTCCCCAGGACAAGATTTTGTATTAAAACCACTACAATTCGAAACTCTAACACACCTTTTAAATGAACTTACTTTAATGAGTAACTATCGAAACGATATTGATCAAGATCTTTCACTCTTAACGTCCCGTGTTTCCTTACGCTTTACTTCATATGGTGTAGTTGGACTTTCTAACGGTATGTATGAATTCTGTAATTCTACTCATGAGATAAAGCAAATCTCACACGGAGATTATCGGATGTCTCAACAAAATGGACTGCTTTCCGATTTTGTGAACATGGCGCAGATCCCTCTTTCTTTTAATTTTAGCGGCAGCAACAACCACTACCAGGAACTGTACGGTTATCGAGGGCATCGGATTCAGCACATGGAAGTGGGTATCCTATCTCATAAATTACTTCTCGCTGCCTCTGCACGAAACATGAACGGTCATCCTGTTCTAGGGTTTGATGTTCCTTGGTATGATGGCTTGTTCCAACTAGGGGCTCACGAAAGAACGAGTTTGCTTCAGATTCCAGTGGGTTACCACCTGCCCCCAGCACGACTACAAAGTCCGTTAAATATGTAAAAGCCTGTGGCGATTGTGCTGTAGGCTTTAGCGTTCTATAGTGACAGATTATAGCTGATTTGGACAAACCGTACCGATCGCGATACCAAAAGGCTCAAGACCTACAGTGATCTCTCCAACGAATGTATTTGTTGTAAGATCAAGAACAACTACTGTAGTACTACCAAAATTATTGTTAGTTATATAGGCAAATTTATCGTCTGGAGTAATCGCGATATTTGCTGGAAGATCTAAATCAGGACTCGTAAGTAACGTCGTTTCACTTTTCGTTATTGTATCTATGATAGAAATTGATGGATCACTTAAATTCACGACATAAGCAGTGCTACCATCTGAAGTAATGGCTATTCCTAAAGGAGCACTTGTTCCTGGTACAATTCCTACCGGTATGAGCGTTTCAGCTAGTGTCGTTGTATCAACTGCGGACACAGAGCCCTCAAAACTATTCGTAACATAAACTTCTGCACCATTAGGAGTTACTGCAACCCCAAAAGCACCAGCAGGAGGAATTGCACCAACTGTAATAACTGTCTGTGTGGTCGTAACAAGATCAACAATAGATAGTGTTCCTTGTGTTTGATCAGTCACATATGCTGTTAGACTATCAGGAGAAATTGCTATATTAACTGGATTACTAGGTGCATTTCCTACGGGAAATACGTTAATTATAGAGTTTGTGACTGTACTGATTGCAGTAAGTGTTCCATCATTTGCATTTGTGACGTAAACCGTCGTTCCATCTGGAGTCACAGCAACTCCGGTGGGACCTCCAGGTACATCTATAGTTTTAATTACTGTATTAGTTAGCGTATCAATAACTGAAACGGTATTGCTAGTAAAGTTAGTTACATAAGCTCTTCTTCCATTAGGTGATAGCGCCACAAGTAATGGTAACTCTCCAACTGATATCGTATTAATCGTTGTATTTGTTTCCGTATCAATAACAGATACTGTGTTATCACCTGTATTTGTAACATAGGCTAACACTTGGCATGCTAGTGGCGGAACCGGGCTAAGAAATATGCCTGCGATACAATCACAGTTAGTGACAAATACTCTGCCATCTCTTAAAATTCCTGAAACACATCCTGTTCGATCATCATAATTTTGAAAGTTTATCACGATGGGAAGGGATGTGTTTTTTAATAGTATGGAAATTGAAGTGCCCGTTTTCAGTGTTTTCAATAACGCGCACGTACAATGCATGCTATGATTCGGTTCGTTCATGTTCTTCTCCTCTTTACCGTTCAATTTAGAACAAACATATATGTGTTTATTCTATGCATGTACCCCTAAATGCGTTAAGAGCATGTAAAAAGACACCTTCACTTGAAGATGTCTTCAATATCTAACTCTAGTTGTTATCTACATTCTTATACCGATTGAAAAAAACATAAGATGCAATGGTTGCGATGAGAACCGTTGATAGAACCACAACGAGCATGCCCGTAAATTTATAAATGCCTGGCAAAAAGGAGATAGCGACAAGCAGAATTCCTGCAACTACAAAGAGCTTCCCGCTCAATTGGTGCGTCTTTCTCCATGTCTTTTCGTTCGCAAGCGTCCACGGTGTGCGTACTCCGATAAAGTAGTTGTGTTTGATTCGTGGCAAATAATTTCCGAGTACGATAAAAAGTAACCCGATACCTAAGTTCACAACCAATGAGATGTCTATATTAACACCTAAACCATAGCTTATGGTCATGGATTGGAGAAGTAAGAAGAACACGTTCATAATCGTAATAAAAATCGTATAACTGCTAGAAAATTTCTTGTAGTTTTCTTTCTTCGGATCAATTCTTGGCATGAAGATAAACAACGCCATCAAAACAATCATTAACAGTGGTGGAAAGAATGCAGCATATTGCTTATCCCAATATCCATCCACCTCACCATGAATGTTCCAATGCATCGGCATTTGATCAGGCAGGTAAGGATATGCGAATACACCGATCAGTATACTAAGTGCAATAAGAAGGTAACTCCATCCATACTTTTTCATCATTTTTCCTCCTTCGTTGTAAACGTAAAATACCAGCTCATTAATTCATGAAACACTGTTGTGTTTAAAGAATAATAGATATGCTGTCCTCTTCTCTCATCATCGATTAACGAAGCATGCTTTAAGATTTTCAAGTGATGAGATACACTTGGCTTTTGCATGTCAAAATGTGAAGCGATCTCTCCTGCGGTTAGTTCATCTTCTTTTAACAGCGTTAAGATCTGTCTTCGGGTTGGGTCGGATAATGCTTTAAATGCTTCATTAAGAGACATCTTGTCACCTCAGGATGATTTCCCATTATTAGATATTTAGATAAATGTCTAACTATCTAATTACATAATATGTTTATTCTGCCTTTGTGTCAATCATTTCAGTAAAATGTGTTCAATAAAAATAAGCACATTTATTAGTTAAATAAATGTGCCTACTTCAAGGAATATTCTTCTGATTTAACGATGTGATGGCCATGATCCCTGCATTTTCCTCAGCTGCATGATCTGACCGGTATGATAAGCATCATGTAAAAAGATATCGATTAGATCACTTTCTAATTCATTCTCTTTTAATTCTTCAGAACACATCTCACTTAGCAATCTTTTTAGTTTATTGTGTACGCTTTCTGCGCGATTGGTGGTAAGATACCAGTCATCATCGTCTTCTGTTTGTTTGGTGATAAAAAAGGTATCGTTTCCATCAATTCGCGTCCATTCTTGTCCTTCCAATGTGGCAACAAGTCGTTCTTTGTAATAAATGAGATGATTGACGTTCTCCCAGATGGATTTCGTTGCTTCGCCCGGTGGTCTCCAGCTCGCTTGCCTCGCCGTTAAGCCTTCTATAGCTGGTTTGAGCGGCGCGTACCAGCTCTCTTTGTCAAACGTGGAATCTAACACTTTTAGTAAGAATTCGGCTCTGCTCAAGTTACTAACCCTCCTAATGATTTGTCGGATTTTTTATCATAGGCTCAACGAGATCTGTATCTGGCGGGGCGTATCCAAGTTGTCTGCCAATCTTTACAATCTGTCCTTTGTGATGGAATTCATGAGTCATCGTGTGCGTAAATAACCACAATGCTGTAAAGTCTGCTTGACTGCCATTTCTAAACGTCACTTCTATTGTGTGATCCCAATTGTCTTCAAATTTGTCGAGAAATTCATAGACCAACTCATCTGTTTTTCTGAAAAGCTCACGCATCTCTTGAACGTTATGTATGGACTCGGGCGTAATATCTGGAAGTGACTTTCCAAGAGCACGATCACCGAGCCATCCTTGATAACAACCTGCTACGTGGGCATGTAGGCTGAGAACAGATTCACCACTAAATCCTTCAAGTTTCTTTTCATAATCAGCTGAATCTAATGTCTCGCAATATTGAAAAAGAGTCTCTCTCGTTGAACGTACCCAATCATACTGAGTTCTGAACAAATTCATACTCTCACTCTCCTTTTTGAACTTACGAATACTTCCCTATCGTTAAGTAGATTTCCTTCTTAAAGGGTTTAAGAATATGACGTTAACCTCGTTAAAAAAGATGCATTCCTTGTGCTAGGAATGCATCTTCGATAAAGAAATGCTTATAACGTTTGTAAAAACCGGTCAATTCTGCGCATTGCCTCTTCAAGCTTTTGAACAGAGGTCGCATAGGAACAGCGAACATGCCCCTCTCCACTCTCTCCAAAAACACTGCCTGGTACAACTGCCACCTGTTCTTTCAACAGAAGCTGTTCGGCGAACTCTTCCGATGACAGTCCTGTCTTTTCAATGGAAGGAAATACATAAAATGCACCACCTGGAACATGGCATGATAAACCCATCTCTTCTAGAGCATGAATGACTAAACTACGGCGCTGCCGGTAGCTTTCTTTCATTTTCACTACATCTCTCTGCCCGTTAACGAGTGCTTCAAGGGCAGCATGCTGAGCCATTGTAGGAGCGCACATCATCGTATACTGGTGGATTTTTAGCATAGCTTGCAAGATAGCTTTAGGTCCGCAGGCAAAGCCCAAACGCCAACCCGTCATAGCAAATGCTTTTGAAAATCCAGAAATCAAAATCGTGCGGTCACGCATATTGTTCACTGCAGGAAAACTCGTATACGGTTCATCGTACGTAAGTTCAGCATATATTTCATCTGAAATAACGAGCAAATCATGCTTCTCCACTACCTCCGCAATCCTCTCCAAATCACTTTTAGATAAAACAGTGCCTGTAGGATTATTCGGACTGCACAACATAAGTACTTTCGTTTTGTCAGTGATAGCCGCTTCGATTTGTTCAGGCTGAAGCTTGAAATCATCTTCACTGTAGGTATTTACGGGCACAGGAACACCACCGGCGAGTGTAACCGTTGGTGCGTAGGAGACAAAACTTGGTTCTACAACAATAACTTCCTCTCCTGGGTTAAGGACCGCTCGCAATGCTATATCAATCGCCTGTGAAGCACCGACAGTAACGACTATTTCTTCTTCCGCACTATACATAACACCAAAACGTCTTTTCATATATCGAGAGATCTCTTTTCGGAGCTCAAACAACCCAGCGTTAGCTGTATAAGCCGTATAGCCTTGTTCTAACGAGTGATAACTTGCTTCAATCACATTCCATGGTGTAACGAAATCCGGCTCACCGACACCAAGGGAAATAACGTTTTCCATAGAAGAAGCAAGGTCAAAGAAACGACGAATACCAGACGGCTGAATGGATTGCACGGTATTTGATAGATATTTTGAAGTAGGTTCAGTGATCATGGTGACACCACAATTCGTTTATCCTCATCATTATCACTAAATACAAGGCCGTCATGTTTGTATTTTTTTAAAATGAAATGAGTGGTTGTTGAAATGACTGAATCGATAGTCGAGAGTTTTTCCGAAACAAATCGTCCAACTTCCGCCATCGTTTTCCCTTCGATCGATACTGACAAATCGTAAACGCCGGACATGAGATATACCGCTTTAACTTCAGGAAAACGGTAAATGCGCTCCGCCACTTTATCAAAGCCAACACCTCGTTTTGGTGTGACCTTTACATCGATCATAGCTGTTACAGCACCGTCTTCGGTACCTTTCGTCCAGTCGATAATGGCCGAATAGCCTAGAATCACTTTTTCTTTTTCAAGCTTGTCTAGTATTTGTTTTGTTTCATCATCTGTAATTCCCATTAACCTTGCGATTGTTGCTGTTTCAAGACGTCCATTTTTTTCAATGAGTTGTAATAATTCACGTTCTGTAGAATTCAAATCAATCACTCGCTTTTAGTAGAATATGCAGACCATTATAACAAACCCTATAATTTAATCCACTTGGAAATTATTTAATAAATGGATATCTGTTAGATTTTATAGTTACGATACAAATACTCCGTATCATACATTGTAGCTCTGTAACGCTCTTACCCTGGTTCTATTTAAAGCCATTCATAGCAATCGTCAGCTAAATGCTGTAACTCTTCTATGAAAATACTAGCGTGATATCCGTCACATACCGCATGGTGCACTTGTAAAGATAATGGAAGCAATATTGTCGAATCCTGTTTAAAATATTTTCCACTTGTTATAATCGGTAACAAATAACTGTTCCCCTCATTTATGTTCAAGTTGAATCCTGTAAAGCTAACCCAAGGAATCATGGATATCGGAAATGAATTTGGTGGTTCATTCTGTTTCGTGAATAGCCCCTTTATGCTAGAATATCGCTCTATATCACCATTATAGTTTTTGTAAAAACGATGAAAATGATCGGAATACTCTGTCCAAATGCTCGAGAACGATTTGTTATCACTATGAAAGATTGTATAGCTCGGCAGCATCTCTTCCCAATAACCTAGTGTTCCATCCTTAAAACAGGTGCGGAATTCTTTATGAGAATTAACAACTTTACTAACCATGTGAATGAAAGTCGGATAAAACGTAATGCCTTTTTTCCGAATCTGTTCAAGTAAGCTTGTAATGTTAATATTTACGGTCAAGCTAAAGGTGCATTTTTGACGTAAATAGTGTTCAAAATATGGAGTTCTATCCCAATTCTCTTTATTGATTGCATGAAATGTCATGTATTTCGCCTCCTGAAATATTTTTTTAAGTTTCAGGAGGCTTACTTATCTGCTTTCACCATTATTCTCACCTCTCAAATTTCACTGAGTGCACTAGTTATTCTACTTTAATATTAGCAACGAACTCTGTATCACCTTGATCAGAATCAAAGTCTATTTCTAGAACATAATTACCCTTTTCTTTAGGGAAAAAGAAAGTCTTGTCAGCATCATTTAACATTGTGAGATCCTCACCTTTTCGAGCTACCACACCAATACTTACTCCCGAATATGGATTCATTCCTTCGATCTCATTTTGTTCAATGATTAAAAACCCGCTACTTCCAGGGTTAACGGAAATTTGCTTTTCTTTTGCAGCAAGTTCTTTTAAACTTATGTATTCTTTATCATATTCACCTTCCGTAAAGTTCCACTTTCGATTTCCTTCTTTAAGTTTATATAGCTCATCGCCCACCTGAAGAAATGCTTCTGGAGGACTTTCATAGTAATCTTCACCAATACAGCCTGTTAACAAAAAAGGAGTAAGAAGCAGTGTTGCTAGAAAGGTTACGCTTTTGGATTTATTCATATTTAATATTCCTTCCCTTACTAACCTTTAACAGTAATGAATTATTAGAAAGTATTTTTCTTTACCTAAACCGTTTAAAACGATTAAAAAGTTTGTAACTACGAAGTCAATTTCCTTTAATGATTCTGTACATATGTTTAACAACATTCAATAAAAAATGCACTTCTCCTTCTTGAAGAAATGCACCCGCAGTGGAATATAATTCGTTAATTACTATGCACTTTAACATAAACTGAACCAAACAATTTATCATCAACGTACGCATTCAACTTCCACATCCCTGAATGAGGCAGTGACATCATCGAAGGGATATGTGCATCAGCTCCATTGTTTGATCCGCCTACAACTGAATCTACAAGAGACACTTCTTCATCTGTTTTTTGTGATGTGGCAATAACTTTAAACGGCTTACCAGGTAAGTCTTCAGATTCCCACAAATGCCACATATACTTCTGCTCTTTGTTAGGGAAAAATCTAGTGACTTCTGAGTCATCGTAAATAAAACCTATCTTATCTTTTTCACCAATCATCGTATAACTACCAGACTCAAATAAGGTACTTTCTTTCCAACTATCTTGATTACATGCCACAAGGACTAAGATACATATAATTATAAAAATGACTTTTCTCAGACAAGATTCCCCCTTTCTTTACGGATAACTGCTTTTTCTAAAGTTTCTCCTGTTTCTACAGCACCGCCTGGTAGAGTAACCATATAAAACTCGAACATTCTTATTGTTCTAGTTTTCAATACTTAAGTTTGATTACAATTTATGTTCATTGTTGATATATTAGTTATCATAGATTTATTATTTGAAAGAAAATAATTAATAGAAAGAGGTTGAATTTTTATGAAATCGTTGAGCAACATATTTCGTTCATCCACTTTTAGAAAAATTGTCCCTGTTCTATTTCTTTCTAGTGCAACTCTTGTAGGTTCAATCAGCCATGTTGATGCCAAAGTAACAAGACCCGATGAACAAGGAACTGCAAATCATCATGTTTTTTCCAAGCTTGAGGAAAAATTTGATGCGAAACTTGGAATCTATGCTTTGGATACTGGTACCAACCAAACCGTAAACTATCATCCAGATGAACGTTTTGCTTATACATCTACTCATAAGGCTCTAGCTGTAGGAGCACTATTGCAACAGAAATCAATAGAAGACCTTAATCATACAATTACCTATACACGCGAGGATCTTGTTACTTATAGTCCGATTACCGAAAAGCATGTTGATACCGGGATGACTCTTAAAGAGCTTTCGGATGCTTCTCTTCGATACAGTGACAATACTGCTGGAAACCTTATTCTTAAACAACTGGGAGGACCAACTGGATTTAAAAGATCACTGGAGGAAATTGGTGATTATGTTACCTACCCTAAACGCTATGAACCTGATTTAAATGAAGTTAATCCCGGTGAAATTCACGATACAAGTACACCAAGAGCACTTGCTACTAGTCTTCAAGCATATGCTCTGGGAGATATACTCCCAACAGAAAAACGCGAACTATTAATAGATTGGATGAAGAGAAATACTACTGGAGATGCCTTAATTCGAGCAGGAGTGCCAAAAAGGTGGGAAGTAGCTGATAAGACTGGGGCAGGATCATATGGTACGCGAAATGACATTGCGATCATTTGGCCGCCAAAAAGTGACCCTATCGTTCTTGCTGTACTTTCCAGTCGTGATCAAAAAGATGCTGATTATAACGACAAGCTTATTGCTGAAGCAACTAAAGAAGTAATAAAGATTCTTAAAGTAAAAAAATAACAAAGGTTACGTCCAAAGGATGAAGTAAATAAGCGTTTTAAAAAATGCAGGATAACTTTTATCTTGCATTTTTCTTTGCTCTTTTAAACTGTGTTGTACGAATAGAAGAGTTCATAAGATATTTTCTGTTTCGAAACGAAGGAGGCTCTTATGATAAACTTTTTTTCTATCAATCGTTTAAAAGGGTACCAGAAACTATTATTTATCATAATCCCACCTTTCAAATTAATTATTAACTACAGCATTATAATGGTGCATTTTACTTCTCTAGAATCGCACCCTAATGTTAAATAAAAAATGACTAAGCTAAAAAACTATGTTCATTAAGCCACCGTATTCTTAGAGATATTCTTTTATTCCGTTTTCGAAGGCACGATTATCGTTATTTATCAAACCATGCAACGCTTCTTGTAAAGCAAACGTGCTCTTATAAAATGTAACACGCTGAGCTATTTCTGAACCATTTGGATAAAGGTCTATACACTTGTTAAAGAAATCCTCACCATAACTTGATAGTATTCCTGCAAAATCAAAGGCAGGATCACCAATACGGGTACCACCAAAGTCTATGACCCCTGAAATTTCACAATTTTTGGGGTTCCATAAGATATTCGAAGCTCCAAAATCTCCATGTATAAGAGTCGTTTTTAAATGTTCTTCATTATTAAGGAAACTCTCAAATGAATAAAAGATATCCTTTTGAGCTTTTTCATTGATAAACGGAAAGAGCTTGTCCTGTATATTTTTAAAGAGTTCTTTCATTTCTTCATAAGGGTTACGATCTTTTAATTCTAGATCCCTATTCAACTTCTGTTTTGATATGGAATGAATTTCAATTAAAAATGTTACGAGTTGTTTTGCAAATTTTATTGAATCCACATTATCAACTCTAACTAAATGTTCATTCCAAAAAGGATCACCTTCAATACGTTCATAACCAGTAAATACTTTACCAGGTTCTAATAGGTCAAATGACTGATATTTTGGACATGGAATTGGGATGGATATTGTGCCCCTAATAAGTTCTAAGATTTTCGTTTCTTCTATTAAACTTACAATTCCTTTATCGTACTTGGGAAATCTGAATACAAGAGAATTGTTAATTATTAAAACATCGTTATTTTGACCAATATCATTAGGATAAACATCCTCAATTAAAAGTTCAGGATAGACTGCTTGAATACGTTCAATATAATCATTCATTAGTATACTCCTTGTTTTTCAACCTAACATTTATTATTTAGTGCTTCATTTAAGCACCCTTTTCTTGAAGACTTGAATTAATTACCTTTAACTCAAGCTGGGTTCATTTGTTTTAGAGTAAATACAAGTGTCTGTCAGCATGCTGCCATCTGCCGATAGGTCATCATTCCTTAAAGTACCTTCAAATGTAAAACCAAGTTTTTCTGGTATAGAGCGACTTTTAACGTTTCTTGATTCACATCTTATTTCAATCCTCTTAAATGCGAGGTGATTTAACCCAAAGTTAACTAACTCCTTTACAGCTTCGGTCATATATCCATGTCCGCTATGTTTTGTATGAATCCAGTAGCCCATCTCACATTTTGGAATATCCCAGTCAATCCTGTGTAGGCTAGCTGTTCCAATAAAGTCCTTCCCTCCATCTTTATCAAACATAAGAAAACGAAAATCTTCTCTTTTTAAAAATTGTATATGAGCATTTCTTAATAGTATTTCGGTTTCTTCAACACTAGGGATTTCTTGAAAGAGTGAAAGCCACGCTTTTAATTCATCAAACAAATCTTTTATGGCTTGGTGCACAGTCTCTCCATCTCCAGTTTGAAGTGGTGCTCGAAGAATTAGTCTTTCCGTTTCTAATTGTAAAGGAATATCTAATAACAAGGGGTTCATCGTATCTTCCTCGCCTTTATTATTTTAGATTAATTATGAAAAGCAGTAAGATCATTTCTACTTTTAAAAAAATGCACCCAATAGCGGAAGAACAAGGATCTTAGTTTTCTTTCCAGATAACCGCTTTCTTAATTAACTCATCAACAAATACTTCTTTAACTTCTTGATATTTATGCGTATCATCAGGGAACTGTTTTGCCAACACCTTTTTAAGATCTCCGTATTTTTTTGCATCTTCTGGATTGTTGTTTAGGTAATCTTTGAATGTTAAATGTGTTTCAATGTTTTCATTTCCAAGTTGAAAAATATGAATGTGATGGGATCTTTTACGTTTCCCTTTTGTAAAATATCTTCTTCCTGTTATTCCATGTTCATTCCTTGGTTCATATCCTAAAGAAAACATTTCCTCATTGTATAAATGAACTTTCTCGATATCTTTTACAACGATTAAGATATCAATGATTGGTTTTGCATAACCAACTAAAGGTAATGATGTACTACCTATATGATAAATTTCAATCAGCTCATCTTTAAAAATTCTTTTAAGTTTACTTTCTTCTTTTAAATAAGCGTTCTTCCATTCTTCAGTCCATGGAAGTATCTCTGTCTTTCTCACCAGAATTTACTCCTCCCGCATAAAATCCCACTTCTTCACAAGCGCCTTCCATATTCCCATGCCTCTGTAATTTTAATAATACGACGTTTAATGATAGTTTCCTTTCCAACAATCTAGTCAAGTTATGCTAGTTACAATTCAGCCACATAAAAAAACGCAACGAATTTCGTTGCGAGCTTCAACCATATTTTACGAAAAATCCCTTTTATATTGAACGGCCAAATAAATGCCACATGCTAGAATGGCTAGTGCGTATTTGTATAAGAAGAAGATGTTCGCCATATACTCAGTAGGAAAAACGATGTCACAAAGAATGATTGTCAACAGCATAAAGTAGCTGCTCTTCAGATAAATGTTTTTTGTCCGTTCATCTTCATTCCCCATCTTCTTATAAAACACATAGGCTAAAACCATACTAACCATTAACAATAAAAAACCAATTCCTAAGAGAATGTTCCAATTGCCAGTAGACTGTTCAGCCCATGACTTCAAAGGATAAAAAGCTACACCAGGGATATCTGAAATCGACTTAATTTCCATTTTCATCAATTCCTTTCTTATAAGTAAAAATATCGTTTACATCCACTTTAAAGAATTCAGCAATTCGAAAAGCTAACAACAGAGTGGGTACATAATTTCCCTTTTCCATTACAAAGATGGTTTGTTTGGAGACCCCGACTTTTTCTGCTAATTCTTGCTGCGACAATCTGGCAAGTACACGATATTCATAAACCTTATTTGAAATGGAATCACCAAAATCTTTCTTCATGACATCACCTCTTCTATTTAATTATAAACTAATTTCTTACAAAAAGTAAAGTAAACTTATACTTTGTTTTAAATTACTTTAATTTTTAATCAAATTACTTTGATTTTAATGAAAATCTCTATTATAAAAAAACCTGAAAGAAACATTAGTACATTAAGTTATATATTTTTATGGGATTTTCCATGTATCCATATAAAGCACGCCTAACTTCATTTGCCGTATGTTGAAATAGATGTTGATTAATTACCCACAACAACGAAAAAAGGCCGTGGTTTATTTAACCACAACCTTTTAACTAACACTATCTTGTTTATCTATCTTGTCCAAGGAGCATTTTAATGACCTCTAGTGATTTACCATGATAGCCTTCAAGTTCGAGGACCTTAAAGCAGTAATTTTCTACGAATGCCTCGTCTCCCTTTGCAATGTCCAAGTTTTCTAATAGAATTCATCCACCAATCGTATCTACATCTTCATCACTCAGGTGGAGACCAAAAAGGTCATTCACCTCACTGAACAATACCTTACCATGAAGAACAGTCTTATCTGACCCAATTGACACGCAGAAATATATTCGTCTAGGTTTCGGATTACAAGGAGTTGTGTCTTTTTCAGAAAGGTCGGTAAGTGAATATGAAGAAAAGGCTTTCCTTATGAAATAGATTGAGTATTTAATTTTCAGTGAGTAGAATTAAGAGATGCGGCAATCATGACTGCTATGAAGCTAAAAAATGTAATCTATGTGCTAATTCCTTCTATATTATCAAACTTCTAAATGATAATGTTATGAGGGAATCATAATGTTTAAACCAGCTTACGAAAATGTAATTAAAAGGAAAAGAAAGGATGAGAAAAATGGCATGTTTTACTATCGATGAACAAGTGATTAATGGCGAGTCGCTTCCCTTATTTTCCCTTACCGTCAACGATTCGCAGGCAACATCAGTTTACAGTGATGCTGATGTGCAGGCTAAGTTGGTGAAAATCCTACGCAGCAATACTAGCATCCCCGTTCTTGATCTACAGGAGGGGTTATACATGCGCCTGTCAGTAGAAGACAATATCGCTTTTTTTAAAAAATGGTTCGAATGTAAAATGCCATTACCTCAAATTCTGGTGGAGTTTGAACTGCATACATGTGCAAAGAAAGCTTTGGACAAATGCTCCGAATCTGAAATTCGACGAGTATACTTTGCTAAATATTTTATAAGCGGATACAAGAAAATGGCATTCCTGGAGCCGATACACGGTGTTGATGTTATAACAGTTAATACGTTTATTAATATGCTTCAAAAAATAAAGCATCTACAGATACCTGTGCTTATTTTAGTATCCAGCATGGAACATGCAGTTTTACTTGGAGATAGTGTGTACAAGCTTCAACAAAATGGGTTGCAAGAAGTTGAAGTTGATGAAATGGCCACATTACAGCCTGAAATGGAAAGTTCCACAGAACCATTTGTTGCAAATCTATTCAAAATTTCTGCACGTGTAGGAGATAAAATAATTCTATTTGATCCGACAGAGATCGATTATATCGAAAGTCAGGATGGAAAGACAATGATTATTATTAATGAGGAATCTTTTGCGATGGAATACACACTGGCTGAAGTAGACAAGAAGTTAGAGGTTTTTGGATTTTATCGTTGTCACCGGTCCTACATAGTAAACCTGCAAAAGGTACGTGAGATTATTACATGGTCAAAAAACACGTATTCACTCAGAATTAGCAATAAGGTTCAGTCAACTATTCCCCTGTCTCGTTCTAAAATTCAAGATATCCAGGAAAAATTAATCCTCAAATAGACACAGTTCACCTTAACTAGAAGGTCTTTTTAAAGATACTTTAACTTGATATAAGTACAGTTCAATCTCCTTTTCGTACATTTCAGCCTGATATGACTGCATTCAGTAATTCACTCCTTTACGATAAAGGAAATCGTCGAAAGGAGTGTTTTAGTTGGAACATGTCATTGAAGTAAAAGGAATGCAGAAAATTTTTGGCGCACATACCGCCATTAAAAATGTGAGTTTTAATGTGAAGCAGGGGGAGATTTTCGGATTTCTTGGTCCAAGTGGATCCGGTAAAACAACGACTGTTAAGGTATTAACCGGAGAGCTGAAACAAACTGTGGGTGATGTTAAAGTACTTGGTATTGATTCAGCAAATTTCGGAACGTCAGAGTTCAAATCCCAGATCGGAATATTATCAGATAACAGCTCGTTATATGAGCGACTGACGATCTATGATAATCTGAAATTATTTTGTAAATTATATCGTGCACCACTGAAGCAAATCGATGTGGTACTGCGAGAAGTTAATTTGCATGATGAACGATCCAAAACAGTATCGATGTTGTCAAAAGGAATGAAGCAGCGTGTACTGCTGGCCAAAGCGCTTATTCACAATCCTAAACTGGTATTTCTAGATGAACCAACATCTGCTCTGGATCCTGGAAATATGGCACATATTCACCGTGGACTTCAAAAGCTGAATGAAGCAGGTACAACCATTTTCTTGACTACTCATAATATGGAGGAAGCGACTGAGTTATGTGACCGGGTTGCGTTTTTGCATAATGGAGAACTGCAGGAATTAGACAGCCCGAATTCACTCCGCTATAAATATTCCACGCACGCATTTCATGTGGAAACCTTTAAAGGCAATCGGTTGGTCATCAGTAATCAACCGGATAAGGCAGAGCAAATCAGGGAACTGATCTCAAATGGAGAAGTTAAAACCATGCATACGGATAATCCGACACTTGGTCAGATCTTTCTAAAAGTTACTGGAAAGGAGTTAGAATAATGAGTGTTCAACGAATACTTGCAATTTTTGAAAAAGACATAAAAGATTTCCCAAAAAATATGGCGCTGTTGATGTTGCCAGTAAGTAATGCGTTACTCGCATTAATTTACTCCCTAACTTTTGACGGAGAACTTCCGATTAAACTTCTATATGTAATTATTGGGGCAACTTTATCAATGGTTACTTCAGGCATCATGATGAGCATGATAGCCGAAGAAAATGAGAAGAACACAATGAGAGGTTTGATACAATCTCCTGCTTCGCTATTAGATATCATTATTGGGAAAAGTCTTGTTACAGGGATCATCACAGTTATTTCCCTAATGGTTTCACTAATAATCGTGGGCATTGAACCGTTTTTGAACTTCAGGGCGATCATTGGACTAATCTTGTTGTTCCTATTCTTTCTTTTGTTAGGTATCGGTATTGGACTATTTTCAAAATCGCTTGCTGCCACATCCGGTTATCTGATGCCAGTCATGTTCCTGTTTGGTTTCACGCCAATGATTGCTACATTTCAGTTTGCGGAAGACAGTATGATAGTTAGAGTCACTAATACGTTTCCCATCATGCAAGCAATCGAATTGTACCAAAAAAGCTTTTGGCTACCATTATGTATAATCGCTATATGGATAATCGGAGCAGCATTGTTTACGTATGTTAGTTTTCGAAAAGTCATGACTGATGACTAATCGGGTAAGTTTGGCTGGTTATCGTTATTCATACATTTAAGTTCAGATCAGTACAATTCAGCTCCAAATATGTACATTAGAGCTTGTTATGACTGAATTAATGATTAATCCATTGTAAGGTTGGTACAACTCAATTTAATGGAGGTGTTCTGAAAAAAGTATTTATGAACAATTAGGAGTTGTAAAAGGTAACAGTGGGTATATGAAGTATTAACGGTCTAAACGAATTTGACTGCTATTGCTAGTTTACTGAACGCACGTGACAGGTGAGTATCGGATAATTAATTCAGGGAGTGATAATCATGTTCGGAAAAAAAAATGACAATGAAAAAAGGTTTGTTGAAAAATCCGTGCAACATTATCAGTACGGAATGATCTTAGTACTCGTCGATACAGCAACAAATGTCCATTACCTGCATACCTGGTCTACACAGGGAACTTCCCTTACACCATTATTAGACGAAAATGGTGATGTGGTTATAGAAAAGGATTCCAATTAATGTTTTCACCGTGAGATCACAGAGACCTGGGCAAAACTCGGCATAAAATGTCCCCTAACCATAAAATGTTACGCTACCTAACGAAAACACTAATATTGTAAGCTTAAACGTCTAACAAATTGTACAACGACCTGTTAGACGTTTTTGAACCAATTTATTAATAAACTGAAAGAAATAAAGAATAATTTAATGCAAAAAAATTACATTCAAAGCAAAATTTTTATCAGCCTGAGCTTCCAAAGTCTATTCATTTTAACATTTTCCACCTTTTTTCCTAGCGGATGACTTGCCTAGTAGAATTATTTGATTCAATTTATAACAAATTTGGAAACCTATCTTTTTGTTAGCCAGGCATCGTTCAACTTACTGAGAACGGTATTGTAAAAAATTAAGTTTGGAACAACACCCCATTCAGCGCATCAACGTACCTTTTCGCTGATCGTTGAACGGACTCTGCAGCATCTTCTTTGATCACTCGGTTAAAAGCATCATAGATACGATTAAAGTTTAGTTCTTCCATCCGCTGAGCGATCCTCTCAACCGTAGCACCTGGTAAAGGAATAAAGTTAGGATAACTATACATAAAACTGACCCAATCCCGGTCCGCTACAATACGTACAATATCACCACAAAGAAGAACACCTTGTTGCTGGTTCCCTTCTTTCCATTCAAGGATGGTGCCCCCCTTAAAATGACCACCAATTCTCTGAAGAACGATTCCTTCACTTAGTTCGAGTGTGTCACCTGACCAGTACACGATTCTTTCACTCGACCTCGTTACCCACTTCTTATCATCTTCGTGTATATAAAGTGCAGCATTAAAGGTTTCAGCCCATTCCACTTGAGTGGAATAATAATGAGGATGTGATAAAGCTATCGCATCAATTCCACCGAGCTGCTGAATCGCTTCAATCGTACCTTCATCTATGTAAGTCACACAATCCCATAACACGTTATACCCCTTGCCCTTTACGAGGTATGCCGTCTGGCCGATTCCAAAGCTCGGGCTCGTCTGAACACGATACAGATTCTCTTCTTCAACACTAACTTCTGTTTTATAGTTGCCGCTTTCCATCATCGCTTCTAATGTTGTCCACGATTGCCCTTTTGAGCTCACATACTGTCTTTCTTCCTTACAGATGGAACATGACGATGGTTCATGTAATGTTGCTTCATTTTGAACCCCACACGTCTTACAAATATAGTTATGCACGATATTTCCCCCTTCTATCTCTCTAACTCAAATTATAATAACTGAAGGAAATAATTAGAAATTTTATGCTTGTAAATAGGATCACAACAAAAAAACCTTACGAAAACATGATCTCGTAAGGTTAAAAAATCGTAATCATTCAAAAGTAATTTATAGTAGTTCCTTATTCTTCTGATAAGATCGCTTTAATGATATATATGTAGATAAAAACTTTACTACACTAACACTTACTAACAACCCCGATATTTCTAGCCATTTGTTCAGACTCGTAGGTACACCAATAAATAATAGATAGATTGTTAAAAAGATAGCAATAAAACCAACCGTTTTCATGATTGTAGCTTTTAACTCTTTTTTGTAGGCTCTCTCTGTTGAAATATCTGTGTATTCAATGCCAGATAAGATATATCTCCCCGACACATAAAAAAGAAAGATACCCATAGCTACCAGTAAGATTGTTTGTGCATCTAAATGGAAAGACTTGTTGCCGATAAGCATAACAAATAGGGAAAGAAAAAGAAGGATTGCACCCTCAGAGAAAAAATATAACATCTTTCTTTCTTTGTATTCATCATCCGGTAGTAAAAAAGACATCCAAGATTTCATTTCGCATCAACCTCCCAAAATAATTCATCCAACGTTTTCTGCAGTTCTTTAGCTATTGCAATACACAACTGAAGACTGGGATTAAACTCGCCCTTTTCTATAAGACCGATCGTTTGTCTAGTCACACCAACTTTTTTCGCTAATTGTTCCTGAGTGATGGCAGCATTCATTCTAGTTATTTTAACGTTATTCTTCATTTCTCACCCCAGTTGGATGTTAAATATAGTTTACATATGCAATTTATATATTACATACGATATAAGAAAAAGTCAAATTTTTCATAAATTTAACAAATTAATTTAATAAAACGTATCCTTGAAACCAGCTATACTGCGAACGTCTTCTATAACATTAAATTCTTAAAAAATATTTCTTTCCTACGGATTTGATGAATATTAAACCCTTGAACACAAACATCCTCACCTTATCAGTGAGGATGCCAGAACGTAGAACAAACCGCTTTACAATTTTAGTTATAATGGGATTTGTCTACATATTGAATTTAGTTAATAAGTTTGAAAAGTGGTTAATCATATATAACATTCTTACCTTGTTCAGTTAAAGTCTTCAAGTGTGTAAGCATATGATTGATTTCTTGCTCTGAATGTCTTTCCCATGATTTTAATTCAGCTATGATTCTTAAAGGCGATTTAGATCTGTAGGATCTTGTTGGGTTACCGGGAAATCTTTTATCGGTCACGTTCGGGTCATTTTCAAATTCACCTAGTGGTTCTACGATATAGATTCTCTCTTTCGCTTGAGATTTTGCTAATTCAGCTCCCCATTTAGCAGCATCTAATGTAGCGGTAAAATAAATATAGTTAGATTTTTTGTCTTGGTAATTTGATTGGTATAGCGGTTCTAATAAGTCTCCAATCTTCAGCTCTGCTTTTGTTCCATGAAAGAAAGGACCTTTATCTAAGACTTCTTTTTTATCATTCATCCATAGACACCTCTAACTTTTTTATGATTTGTTTAGAACAGTATATAAGCAAAATGCAAGAAAGAGTAGTCTATAATTTTTTTAGCATTCGGAGTATAATTAAAGTAGAAAGAGTGATATAGCGTTATTAAGTTTACCCTTCTTAGAGAATTCACGATTTTACAGAAGTTACTAAAAAGTACATAAAATAAAAAACATAGGAAGTATATCACTTCCTATGTTTTCATCCTATTATTTATCTGTTTGTTTTTGCTTCTTTTTCAAAAACTCCATGCGTAGTTTTTCAAGATGCTTCTTTTTATCAAACCTGGCAGGCGTCTGTTTCTCATGAAACTTTGTCACAGCTACCTGAGCTTTGTCATCCAATTGATATTTCCCCACATTGTTCACCTACTTTTATATCTTCAATTCATCTTATATACTATACCTTAGTTTGCTAAAAGAAACCTTATAATTATTTGGAAAAACAAATCAACTACGAAAGATTATTGTGTCTTCATTGAATATAAAATTCTACCCAATTCATTTATTGTTTTTAAAATAATGCACAGGACGAATTTCTATGCGCCAGCCAAACTTTTCACCTTTGCTCACTTGAGTTGTTGGATGTAAAGAAGCAAGTTGAATTGCTTCATCCATGTTTTCTGCTTCAAAAATGAAAATACTTCCTATCATTTCTTTAGTTTCTGTATATGGCCCATCTGTTACGATTATCTTGCCGTCTACACGGCGCAAGCTTTTAGACTCTGTGTCAAGACCGGCATCAAGCAAAACCTCACCGCTATTATAAAAATTCTCAATGTGTGGTTGACATTCACTCATAATGGCTTCAATCTCTGCCCTTGGACGTGCATCCATCTTTTCAGGGTTGTAATAGCCCATACATAAAAATATCATGATCCTCTCTCCTCGATTACTCAAAATTTTGTATACACTCATACGACGATCAACAATCTGTATAATCGACAAGATGTTAAATTTTTTAAAAAACCTTTAATCTCTTATTTCAATAAAAAAGAGCGCATTCCTTTAGTTAAAGAAATGCACTTGATTGCAGAGATTTTTTTATGGAGGCTTTCTTTTTATTTTGGAGCCAATATAATTCTTTCATCTTTCTGTTCAATAATGATCTGAAAGGTATTACAGATCAACTTCTGCCTTAATGCGTAAGGAATGGTAAGATATCCTTTATTGGAAATTATCTGTTTAAATTCTCTTTTGAAGACTTATCAATGACTCCTAAATAAGACGTATCTCTAGGTCTTACCGTATTTCTTTATAAAAGTTATACACTTTTACGTTTTCAAGCAGTCCTATCCTACGGTAATATTTCAAACTTAACTATTCCATTGAGTTCATTAACTGAAAAAAGTATTCAGGCTTTTGAGTCTTATTGAGCTTATACCACGATTGTAAGGTATTCGGTGTAAATACATCTAATCTATTAATCACTTCCCTCGCAAATTCAAGAGAAGCTACTCCTGATGACGTAACTAAATTCTCATCAGCAACTGCTGGTCCCTCCTCATATAATTTTTCTCCTTCATAATTTGGACAGACCATTTTCAAGTAGTCTAAGTTATTACTCGTATGCTTTCTTGTATCGAGGTAACCCCTATTCGCAAGTGCCACTGTTGCACCACAAATTGCCGCAACAATCGTACCCTGCTTTAAAGCGTCGCCTGTTTTTTCCATGATGGGTTGATGAATAACTTCTCCCCATGTATTACCCCCAGGTAAAATTAAAAGATCTTTACTCTTTAGGCTACACTCCTCTATAGATATATCTGGTTGTATACTTAGTCCACCCATCGTAGTGACCATTTCTTTATCAGCCCCTACAGTTACTACGTTTAAAGGTGCTGTATCTTTTTTAAAGTACCTCCCTGTATGTAGCTCAGCAATTAAATAACCATACTCCCAGTCTGACATTGTATTAAATACATACAGATACACTCTTCTTGTTTCCATCCCATAACACTTCCTCATCACATGTAATATAGACAATTATAAAATAACTTCCCTGACAGTTAACGTCAGGGAAGTTATCATACTTGATGAAAGTTTATTAGATCAGACAGAACCTCAATAATCCTTTTCTTAAGACTTATAGGCTCAATCACTTGAATCGAAGTACCGTATGGTAAAAGCATGTGAGGAACATATGTATGTAAAATATCTTTTTCCAGAAGAAATGTTGCTTGATTTGATGATTGACTCTGTAAATAATGTCCCAAAAACCAATGTTGGACAATATCTCCCAAGGCATTTGTACTCCCATTAATAACTAAAGTGGTGCTCTTATCTTTATCTTTAAGAGTTGGCAGTAGGCTTTTCATAAAAAAGTCAGAAGCTGAAAAATCTTCTGGCCGAATAAACTTGTCTTCGGTTTGAATGAGCCTTTCGATTCGATCTATTCTAAAACTACGGACTTCCTTCCTACGATGACAAAAGCCAATCACATACCATTTCCTATTCCAATAGATGATTCTGTATGGATCGATCAATCTATCACTTGATTGGTTCTCTTTACTGTTTTGGTAGGTAATCTTTACAGAGTACTCATCAGCTACTGAAGTCTCCAACTCCTTTAACGTAGATTCTGCAAAGAACGAAGGTAAGTGGCTGATTACTTCTAGACTCGATAAATGTTGGTTTCTTTTTGTTTCCTGTTCTTGATTTGAGTGTCTACCTAGTTTAGATACGGCTCTATTTAGTGCTTCACCTCCATAATAGCCCGCTTCACCTGCAAAAACAGCTGCGTGAAACAGTGACGTCTGCTCTTCAATATCAAAGAAAAGAGGAGCCTCTATAAATTGGTTCAATAGAGAGTATCCACCGTTATGTCCCGAATCTGAAATGATAGGTACACCACTTGTTGAAAGGGTATCAATGTATCGATACACCGTCCTAATATTGAGCTCTAACTTCTCTGAGATTTGTTTGGCAGTGACTTTTTCACCTGACCGAAGCATCCATAAAACGGCTAGCATATTGTCGATTTTAGGCATAAGAAAACTCCACTTCTTCATAAATCATATTCTATAGATCCAATCTCTAGTATAGCTCATCACAAAAGAATATTTTCTGTATTTAGTGTTCTTTTTTAATGTGATTTCTACATTTTTAAGATTACCAATATACCTTTAACAGAGCTCAATAAAGAAGAGTTTGCAGACATATAGGTGTCTGCAAACTCACAGAATTACTTTTAGTTATAGAAATTAAAAAATAGTCGGTACCATTCCCCCATCCATACGTATGGGAGCTCCTTTAAACGCGGATGCATAAGGACTGCATACAAATGTAGTTAATCTACCTATTTCAGAAGGTCTGATAAATCGCTGAATTTCAGATTGAGGTAGGTTTGTAGTCATAAATTCTCTCTCTTTTTCTGAAAAATTCATGTCTTCATTTGGGTAGATCCCTTCAATGATTTGATATACATTTTCAGAGAGCGTTGGTCCTGGCATGATTGTATTAACTGTTACTTCTGTTCCTTTTGTTAATTTAGATAAGCTTTTTGACAATGATAATAGCATTGATTTTGTTGTACAATACTGAGGCATTTGTCCTGAAGGCATCATTGCTTCTTCACTCGCAATGAAGATAATGCGGCCATAATCATTGTTCAGCATTTTAGGTAAATAAAATTTAGATAATCCATTTGCAACAAGAAAATTAGTGCGGAAATATTTTTCCCATACTTCATCGTCTACATCCTCATATTGCATGATTTCATAAATCCCCATATTATTAACCAAAATATCAATATTGGGATATTTTTCAAACAAAACTTCTCTCTGTTGAATATCCACTAAATCAGCTGTAGCATTTTGAGGAGATGTAGCTGGGAAATCTGATTTAATTTCATTTACAACTCGTTCTACTTCTTCATAGTTTCGTCCATTAATTAGTACATGAACACCTTCTCTAGCAAGTTCAATGGCAATTGCTTTACCTATCCCTTTCGTCGACCCGGTAACTAATGCTGTTTTATTGTGTAATTTCATATCCACAATTCATTTCTCCCCTGTATTTAATTAGTGTGAAAAATATTATTCTTAAAGATAGTGCCTATTTAACGAGTGTTTACCTAGATGTTCATTACGCCAATTTGAAGGAGTATCGCCTTCCCAAAGGCGAAAGGCACGGTAGAACGAGTTCTGGTCTTCATATCCAATCAGGAATGCCACTTCTTTAATATCGAGGGAGGGGTCTGCCAAGTACTCTCGTGCCTGCTCATGTCGCACTTGTGTCAAAAGATGCTTGAAGTTCGTCCCTTCGTCAGTAAGCCTACGCTGTAAGGTACGATCGCTCATCCCCAACTCGCTAGCGACAGTCTGAATGTCAGGGCGCCCCCCTGTTAAGCTCCGTTTCGTAATCCACTTAACCATCTCGGTGATTGAGCGACTGCGTTGCTGCTCGTTTAACGATTGGTCTAGTATGGGAGTGAGAATCTCCAGTAACTCCGCGTTGTACGAAACAAACGGACGATCCAGATCTCCTCTATATAATGTCAACCTGTTATAATTTGCACCGATCTGAATACGGCAGCCAAAGTAATCTTCAAGTACCTGTACATCGCCCATAGCGTGTGAAAATTCGACGAACCTCGGCGTTAATGGTTTACCAGTGCCACGGCGTCCTAGCTCCAGAAGAAATGCTAGCGTAATCCCAACCAGCAGGGGCGGACCAGGTTGATCGATATCCAACCAATCCAGTTCGATTGTACAGTTCTCACCTTCCTCGATGATACGTAAACTTTCAGGGGGGCAAAGTTGTTTGTACCGGGCCATTCGCTTTAGAGCGTCACGGTAGTCACGAGCGTGGTAAGTAGCTAAAACGCTAGGTGGGTAATGAGCTGTTTCAAAACCGCTCGTAAGCTCGATAATTCCTTTTGCATTGTCATCAATGAGATCGGAATAAGCTTGCCAGATCGCCAAATATTGGGCGGTGGTGACATCTGGTTCAGTAATAATGGTGAGCGGAAGCCGTGCTTTTCTAACCACATCGTGGGAGGCAATCCCCAATTGATTAAATCCTGTCCAAAATCCTGCCGGGATTTTTATTCGAGAATGAGACGTCATACATATAGGTCCTCCCTGTTACTATTTACACAATCACTATTATTGGATATGACTAGCAGTACAGTTTATACATTACCTATCCAATGTCACTCTGTAACTAGCAAAGAACGACATTTTACTTGCTGATTACGTCGAATAAGTAGTGTTAGTATTATGTAGGATAACTTCCGTAGTATAGGCTCATAAAAACACCACACCCATTAGAGTTTTTGTTATTAACCTTTTCAACAAATAGTAAATTCTTAAAATCTTAAATGATAAATGTTGGACCTTTAAAGCCTCCAACCCTTTCTTCTGACTCATTGACTTTCTTTCAACCTAAACCAATTCAGCTAGGATATGATCACAGAGTAGCATCGTACGAACATTATCACGTCCACTCGAACATGCTTCTCTATCATTTATACAACTCTCTATAAAATGAGACATTTCTCCAACAAAACCACGCAAATAAAGATCCCTGTAACCTCCAGACATAGGAGATGCAGAAGGCGCAAATACGGTATCATTCTCTGCAAGTGATTTCCAAGGTAGTTGGTCAAAGGTCTGAGATTTATGTACAGTAAGTGTATGAACTTCATCTGCAATCGCAAATCCGTTATCGAATGTTACTGTCACATTTTCGCTTTCCCTTGACCAAGCTGTCATTCCTGTAAAATAAAGGCTACCCACGACTCCATTTTCAAATTTTAATGAAATACTCTGAGAGATAAATTCACTGTTACTGTTTTTAAAACCGGATATATGAACAACTTCACCAAACAAAAAGCGGACTAGATCAACTATATGTATAGCAGCGAGCTTCATAAACTGCTCATCGTCTTTACAAAAAGGGGTGCTGTCTACAGTAAATCTCGCTTGAAAAGAGCGAGCTTGTCCAAGGGTAGCACTATTGATTAATTCTTTTAACTTCTTATAACAGGGCGCATAGCGTTTCATAAATCCTACCATTAATATGACCCCTGCTTCCTCAGCAGCATTCGCGATTTCCTCAGCTTCATCAGCATTCATGCCAAGAGGTTTATCTACATAAACATTTTTTCCCGCTCTAATACAGTCCATGACTAAAGAGAAATGATCTTCAGGTTGAGCAACTACTACAACGCCATCACACTCTTCAGAATTGAGCATAACTTTATAATCATCATACGGTGTTCCATTGCTTCCGAAGCGTCGAAGTGCATCTTTCGAACGATTAAGATTTCTTGTAGAAATGGCTTGAATTTCCGCTCCAGCTTCAATAGCAGATGGATAAATATTTGTAGATGCATGGAACCCCGCACCTATAAAACAAAGGTTAGCTTTCTTCACTTTTCTTACTCCTCTTTATTCAAATTTATATGAAATTTAATCTTACCAAAATAGGCTTATTCAGCACATAGTAGGGTATGATCATGTAAATTTAACACCTGTCCAATGAATTAAAAAACCACAAAACCTTACCCGTTTGTGAAGTAAACAGATATCGTAAACAAATTATAAATCCTTTTTTATAACGATTCTATTCTCATTTATGGTGTAGTTATTTTTGAGATAAAACGCTTCTGCAAGTCCTCCATTAGCTGTTAATAAATAAAGGCTTGAAATGTCTCTTTTCTTTAATTCATCTTCTAAATACAGAAGAAGTTTCGAACCGTAACCTTTGCCTTGGATCTGATTACTAATACAAAATTCAGCTAAATAAAAAGTGAATCCTGCATACGATTGTTTACTATTTCCGGCAATGAATCCTATTAAAGCATCGTTTTCATATAACAAATAGCCAAGACATTTAGGTGTATGCATTAAATCCGTTAGTCTTTCTTTAGCATCTCGATCTGTCCAGGTCTCATTCCATGGTTCTTTGTTAAAAACATTAATATATAATTCAACACATTGTTCTATTCTATCAAATGTCATTGGTACAATTGTTTCAGTCATCATAATCTCTCCCATTGACGATATGTACATTTTATAACCTAATCAGAAATCCTTTTTGTTCTCTTGAATCTATTTCAAATGCACCCATTAATACAAAAAGCTCCCTATAATATAGTAAACATAAGTTAAATAACTAATTATGACTAAGGAAATGGAGCTGAGATTTATTAAACTTGAATACCCCATATTTTTAAAAATACGGTAAAGTAAATAGAATGAACATAGAATAATAAATTGTAAAATCAATGTTATATAAATATAAGTATGTAAAGACTCTCCAATCCCAATAAAAATCCCTCTACCCACTAAAAAAATGCCTGATAATCCAATTATCCCAACCATATTATTTAGAGTACTTCTTTTAAATTCTACTATTTGAGCTGGGATCAATGCTATTCATAACACCATGAAACTTATCAAAATATGAAGTATGAAAACTAACAACATTATATCCCCTGTCTTCTTCCAAACATCATCTTACGTCCTAATTGTTTATCTAACATATCTTGTTTTTTCAGCAACTTTGTACTATCGATATCTTTTATCCCCAACATTATCGTTATTTATTAAACCAATGATGGCAAGATAAACTGTTTTAAAAATTATCCCTATTAAAAAACCATGAAGTAGTATATACATCAATAAACTGAGATTCGTGTAATCCCCCCCACTTTTCAACAAAAACTCTAAACAATAGGATACATAACTACCAAAGATTAAGATATTCATACCGGCATATAAAAATATAATAAAAGAAACTATAATTTTGGACCTAGTGTCTCCCCTCGAAAAAAGGAACTATCAATAAAATGATACTGACAAATAGAGTGGCACAAAATGTTGCTACTCTCTTATTTCTCCAAGTACATTCTTCATTTTAAATCTCCTTAAATTGTTCATTCCTATTTTAACGTTTATTACCTATTTTTGTTGTACGTTTTCAAAAAACAAAAAGCCACCAATTTTGGCAGCCGATCTTAGATTATAGCTCTCGTTAGTGGAATAATGGCTGTTTAGAATAAAGTTAAAAAAGAGAATAGAAATATCAACAAAACATACTTATAAGCCATAATTGACGATTTCTTCTTTTTTGTATCATTTCTGATATCTGCCGTTAAAAAAGAAAGTAGTACAATTATTAAAGTATATGTAATTGCTTCTTTAATTGATGTTAGCCCAGTAAATAGTGATATAAAAAAAACAATAATTATCAATACCATTAACAATATAGTAATATATTCGGTCCTAAACCTTGTGACCTTTCGCATATTATTCAACCTCCTGAACTTAACGAACATTTTGTCTTGCTTATTCCACAATGTTCAATAAGTTCCATAATAAAGGCGTTAATCCTTCCTGGATCAACGCACCAGATTGTTGTATATATATTAATCCCACCAAACAGAAATTTTTTTACATCCTCCAATTCACTCTACTCAAGAAATAAGGGGCGGCTTTCCTTTTGCAAATACTATAGAGAGTTATAAAGTAACTCTAAGAGAAAGAGGTATTGCTAAGTTTATTCATAAAGGTTCTCTTTAATCTTTATATCCTCATTTTCTCACCTGTTCAAATTCCATAAAAATAGCATTTCTCCTTCTTGAAGAAGGATTAGCCAAGATTCGGATGTATCCAGCAACAGGTCAGGATATAATGAGAAGTGGATGAGAATAGTATACGAAAAAAAGGATCAAAGTTAGAGGTGTCCAAATGAAATCGGAATGGATTCATCATTTAAAAGAAAACATGTTAGCACCAGAAAAGTACTTAAATTGTAAATGTAAGGAATATCCTATCGTTCTATTAGCAGAAAGGCATGCGGTGAAACAGAATCTAGATTTTGTTAATAAAATGATTCCTGAATTGTACCGTTGTGGCGTTTATCATTTAGGAATGGAATTTGGTGCAAGTGAAGACCAAGATGCTTTAGATGAACTGATAACGGGTGAAAGATTTGATGAAGAAATAGCAAGACGGCTGATTTTCAATTATAACGTGAAATGGCCATATAAAGAATATTGGGATTTGTATCGTGCTGCATGGGAGCTTAACTCTAAGCTTGAAAAAGGTGATCGGAAGTTTCGAATCATTAATCTAAGTTATAAGTACAATTGGAAAGATTTCTCCGGAGTTCGCACACCAGAAAGTTGTTCGAAGGTTTTTCACAAGGGAAATACAGAAAAATATCGTTTTCAGATTATTGAAGATGAAATCATTAAAAAGAACGAGCGTATCGTAATTCTAACTGGAACCGTTCATGCATTTACAAGGTATCACTACCCTCAATATGATGAAACAGCGTCTAACTTTATTCGTTTCAATGATGGCTTCTTAGGTAACTTAATTTATCAAAGTTATCCGCATGATGTTTTTTCTATTCTGTTACATCAGCGCTTCTCACATAAAGAAAGTCTAGCTGAAGACCAATCTCCAGCAAATGGGCAGATTGAAGAATTGATGGCTGAATTTGATCATACTCCAATGGGATTCGATCTATTGGGTACCTGTATTGGAGATCTGAAAGATGCTAGCTATTATTCATCGGGTTATATGAATTTTTGTTTAAAAGATCTTTTTGATGGTTACCTTTTCTTTTCCCCAATAAGCGCGTTAAAAGGTTGCACAGTAGATCCTCACTTTATTGACAATCATCGTTTTTCGGATGTACAAGCACATTATCCAGATAAAGATTGGGCAAAAGTTCCTGAAAAGGAGACGGATTATTGGGAGGAAGTAAAACGCTATGTAACAAAAGTGTAAGTAGATTCTCGGTACATTATGAAGAAGACACCCAAACGAAAACATTATAAATGAAAAAGAACAAGTGATAATATATTAAAGGGTTCCGTTT